>CAZUGV010000004.1:0-150397 GCA_964620425.1 uncultured Methylophilaceae bacterium
TAGATTAATGTGCTTATTTTAGATTCAATTAATGGGCGTTTTGACACAGCCTCGGTCGATTGGTGAAGTCACAGCTAGAGGTCGTGCTAGCGTAAGTAGTGGTAGAAATCGTCCCGCGTTTATCTTTAACGGTGGCTACTTGATCGAGTGCTGCATAGGTGGTGTCTATAGTGCGGTTTAGCGCATCTTGCTCACGCGTGACATTGCCAGCGCTGTCTGATGCGCCTGTAAAGGCTTTATCCGCTCGATAACTGTAAGTCGTGGCGTAGCCTAAGCCGTCGTATTTTTTACTACGAATGGCATCATTCTGATTCTCGAACAACAAGACCGCACCGTCAGGTTCTTTAAGTTTGGTCATGCGTCCGTTTTCATCGTAAAAATATTCGCGTATGCCGCCACGGGGGTCTGTCACCCGTGTGGACTTACGATACAAATCATAATCTAACGTATCACCAAATCCGAAGCTGTTAGTTTGCTGGAAAGTTCGACCATTCTCGTAATAACGAAAGCGAGTTTCTACGTTCAGCCCATCACGTTGCAATGGCTTGGTGATAGAAGTCAGCAAGTGTTTGGGGGCATCGTAACTGTAAGTCAATGACTGCGCCAACGGGTTGGTCATGGTGCGTAAATTGCCAGTCGCATCATACGTGTAAGCCCACTTACGTGCTGTCCAGTCACTCATGTCTTTTAAACGGCCATTGGCATCGTAGGTCAATACTAGGCCTGTACGCCCAGCAATGCCAAGATTGTCAGCAATGGTGGATAGACGGCCGTTGGCATCGTAACTTAGGGTAAGTCGGTTGCCCCAAGCGTCGTCGATATATTTAAGCCGAGAAACAATATTGGGGGTGGTTTTAAGGTTGCCTGTCGGTGTTTCAAAGATATATTTCACCCCATTTCTAAAGTTCAGGGTGTGCTGACCTGCCACTGGGCTATCCAGCACTAGGCTGTCGTAGATACCTTTAGGCGATGTAACAGCAAAACTCGTTTCATTAATCAAATAATTCTGCTCGCCACCGCGCTCGTCAGTATAGGTAATAGAGCTGGTTTTGCTGTTGGCATTCTCTGGTTTTTGTGTATTGCTACAATTTGGACAATCCCCAAAATCATTCGATTTCAAGCGCATTAAATAGCTGTGTGTCCAGCCAAAACCTAAGCCTCTATCGACTTTGGTCGCACTCGGCGCAGAATTATAAGTGCGCGTAAATACCATATTCAACCCGCTACGCCCACGTATCACCACATCAGTTTCATCATGGTAATTATTACCAGAAACCGTAGAAACAGGGTCAGCGGTACTTGGCGTGCGAATATTGTCATTATTGACTGAGCCTACTAGCACCTTGTCATTAAACTGGTCATTATTAAAGGTAGGCGTCACTGAAACACCACCGACATTGATGGACTTGGCAGGGGTCAGTACGGTAGATCCGTCAACATAGCCACCACCAGCTATATCGCGATGCTGAATAGTTGAGTCAAGTGCCCATGCGTTACCGAAGAAACTTAAGGCAATCACAAACAAGCCATACTTGATAGGTTGAAAAGTTGCATGTGTGAGATGTTTGTTGACGTTTCTACGCACATGCTGATTTAGATTTAACATGGCTACATTCCTAAAAAGGGGTGTTCTTGAGTGGTTTTTTGGCGGTGAGTGGGTCAATAAATTGATCTAAATGATTGAGATCTATATAGCCACCGCCCGAAACTGCGCCATTATTAGAAATAGCCATGGTAATCTCCCCAAGTTTATCTCCTGTTGGATTTACACCATACGCTTTACGAATGAACACACCAAATCGATAAGTTGATCCTTTCACAAGGGTTGTTGGCGTGACAAACTCTACCCATGATTTCGTAGTGTCCCGTACGTACATATCGTTTCGCATTGTCATCACTGTGTAGGTGTCAATAGCATCACTTGCTGGCGGGTAAGCTCTGAACATACGATTGGTAGTCAAGAAGCCTTTGTTGCGATCAAAATAATCAAATTGAGGTTGAGAAATTCTCAAGGGAATGATTTTGTTATACCAATCATTTAGAGTCTGTGTAAGCATTTGCGATGGATTACCATAAATGGGAGCGCCTGAACATGTGACCTCCCATTCCTCTTCAGGGACGAAGTACGTGCTGGGGAGTTTCTTCAAAACTTCTATGAGATCAAAAGTACATTTGGACCAGATATAAAGTCCACTGTTAGTGGAATAGGTGTACCTACCATATATCCTCTGGAGTGATGTCGCATTGATGCCGATAACACTATCAAGAGTCTCAAAAGACGCCCCTGAGATTGCATTTGTCCATGTAGCAGGTGCAGTTGTGCCGATCACCAAAGGGGGTGTAGTTGCGCTAAATCCAGAGGGTACAACGTTGGTAAATCCTGTGTCACTATACAAGGTTGCTACTGTATCTGTACTTTGGTTTTTTTTAGGGTTAATCAAGCTACCACCGTTGGCTAGCGCCATTTGAATACCTCGCACCGTAGAAACAGCATCATAGCCCGTGAGTTCTTGCCAAATTTCATGTTCTAAAGAAGAGCCAATATGAGAAATAAACTCAAACTGTCTGCTGGAGTAATTAACTGCTGGTTCATTGGCACGGTACGCACCTCCAAAGGTAATGCCCTTCATATCAATCAAAAGCCCACCTGGTAGAATCGAAAACGCAGTGCCATCCACATATTCAGCTTCATACACTGAACTGACCACACCAAGAAAGCCTAGAATCGGTGTTTTGATTTTCATGAGTCTGTCGCTACGCTCTATCTGCTCACGCAGCTTAGCGTAATATTCAGCGGCGGCAACATAGAGCATTCCGCCCGTCAATGCATCCAGTGCTGGCTTGGTTTCTAATAGCTTAGTGTCGGCAGCATCCCAGCCGTTCCCTGTTAAATCCACGTAAGGGGTGCAATTTATGCCATCGGCTAAACAACCTGCTTCATTTGGCTTAAATACAATTTTGTATTGGTCATTTGCTGCCAACAACTGATCTGCTGCACGATGCACCTGTGACCAGTTAGATGACTCGCCACCTGTAGCGATTAAATAATAGCCACCGACAATCCCGCTATAAGTCGCTGATATAGATCTATCAGCAACTCCAGAACTAATACTGGGGGCTCCGTCCATTGCAACTGTAAATGAAAACGGCGTACCTATTGGCGGGGGGTTATTCAATAAAACTGAACTACCGAGCGGGCTAGGAACCTCAGTACCACCAAGACGAATAGCAAAACGACTTCCTGGGTTTTCAAGGGATATTGTAAGTCTCTTGGTTGCAAGTGCAGCAAGCAGTATAGGTTCTGAGCCACCTACGATGGAAAGACCTGAGCCATTAGATAAAATATATTGCCAATTAAAAATCAAACGTAATGTCTTACCCCATTTTTTCGGCTCAATACTGGCTACAACAGCCGTATCATGATCAGCAACCGTATCATAACGACGGATATTGCCGATTACCTTATAGGGTAAAGAAGCAGGTAATAAGCCCTCGCGTAATTCAATGATTTTTCCAGCATCTTCAACATCTTCTAATGTTTTGCCAGGATGGTTTGCGCGTAACCATGTACCAATTTGGTCTTCAAGAATAGTGAGTGGATTTTTGTCGCGCAGTGCAGGATCGTTATTTTTAATGGCATTGTAATAGGCTGTGTAATCAAAGCTGACCGCATTGTAGGGGTCTAAATTCAGCCCATTATAGATTTTTTGTTTAAAGCTGGCATCCAAGGCGATCCAAGTGCAACGAGAGGCATTGGCACTCAAACTGCAATCAATCGCTGGATTCACTGTATTGATGCCGCGATATTGATCAAAAGGCATAAACGCTTCCGCCCAACTATGCTCAAAATCAACCATAGTGCGATCACTTGAAAGTGTCACCCCTTGTAACCCTTGGTCTTTAAGTACCTGTATGGCGACATCTATATTAGGAATGCCAAGCCAATTGGTGACCTCTGCTGAGGGGATACGTACTGTAGCTACTGCATATCGTGCGGGGATATTTTGTGAGCGCAACATGGCAATAAGTGTGGAAGCAATATCGACATCGCTGCCACGTCGGCCTAAAAAGGTATTCACGGAGCCAGAGCGTGAACCATGATAAGGAGAAAACTCAATCGTGTTATGAACGTACTCATAAATTGCTACCGCATTACCAAGCTGGGTAGCCTTATCTCGTAAAGCTTGCGCATCAGCTCCTGTGTATACAATCTCAGGAGTCTCTCCAATAGTGGCAGCATGCACAGAGCTTAGAGTACACAAACACATAGCAGACAACATCAATATGCTTCGCAATACAGGCATTCCCACTATTTCTAGCGTATAAAACATCATGTTTATTCCTTATCCACTATATCTGGCGTAGTCATTGGCACATAATCAAATGGCATTGCTTGAATAGTGGGGGGGTAGTTATGAGAGTGAGCCTCAGTAATTTGTTTATCACTACTTTCAAGTTGCGCACGTAAGGCTTGTAATTTGGCAAGGCGATTTGCACCTACTTCAGTAAGTGCTTCATCCAATTGTCTAGCCCATTTTTGAAACATTTCAGCGCGTTGCTTGCCGATTGGTAATCCCGCTGACTTAATACTGGTGGTTTCTGATTGATTGTCTTCTGACATTCTTGAGGCGCTAAACGTATGTAAACGTTGAGCTAGAGATTTCGTTTGGATAATCATCGTGTTGCGCTGTCCCAAATCTTGAGTTCTTAATTTGCGCCCATCAGTATTCTCTTGCGCTTGAGGTGTGAACTGCGAAGCTGTATTTAGATCGGCAGTCATCTGCTGGTCTAAAGTTGCTCTTAAATTGTCTAGCTCTGCTTGATCGGTGTTGTCGTCACTCCTACTCTTTTTTGCAACTAAGATATGACGACCGATAGTGCGTATGGCATTGATCTGAACAGGCGATAAAGCTCTCGACGTAGTTAGGTTGGGATTGGCATCTTGAGATAAGTTACGTTCCTCAGCATAGGCATTCGATGCCAGTAGAGGAATTATTAAAAGTATCACGACCCTGCTGAGTCGTTTCGAATTGTGAAAAGAAATGAACTCCATATTAACCCCTCTAATCGTTGCTACGTCTACGCTGGGTACGCCCAGCAATTCCCATCAAACTAGCGCCCAAGGCAGCTAACGCCCAAAATGGCAACGGCACATCGCCGCTGCTAGCTACCGCTGTGCCACCAGAGCATCCAGGACAAGGGTTACCGCTTAGATCTTTTTGTGTCAGTCCAGTCAACCCAGCAATTGGACTAGCATCGGCAATTGCATTATTACTTGCCAACAGCGTGGTTAAATTTGTAGCATATTGCAGCCCCGACAGACTGGTGACACCGAGACCACTTATGTCCAGATAGGTTAGATTAGCTAGTTCACCCTGATTGAGCTGCGCCATTGACGAACGCCCTAAAGCTTGATTGATCGCTCGGCGTAATGCAGCATCGGGAATATCTACGCGGGTCAGATTTGCAACCGTATCTTTGCCTTCAGCCTCCGCAAACGCTTGCACAATAATCCCTGCCGTGAAGATGCCTGCATCGAAACCACCATCGGCTCTTTGCATAGATACCAATGAGTTGAGCAAGGCTTTTGCATCAGCCGAGTTAGGGTCTACTCGCAGGTAGGCTAAAGCCGTAGCTGCGCGAACATGGGGTGGTGATGAGGTTGTCACTTTGGTTTTTAATGTTGCAATGGCGTTCGCTATTGGCGCAGCCAATGTTGAATCTGTTGTTTTATAACCTGCCAGTGCCTGAACCACGCGTGCTGTCGTGTAAGCATCTGCACTATAGGAGCCATCAGTGTTAGCTCCTGAAGGCCAGCCTTGGTTACCACTAGCACTGAATTGAGTAGCTTTTAAATAAGCAATGGCCTGACTGCTATTAAAGGATGCGCCCACCGTGTGTAATGCATCTAAAGCCAGCGCTGTATCAAGAGGGGACGCATGGTAGTCTTTGCTAAGTGCCCAACCTACTTGCCCAGCAACTGGCGTGGATACCGCAGCCAATAAAGCATCTATATCTTTTTGCGCACTGGATTGATTGGCACGCAATACCAATAATCGACGTGCACGGGCATCAATGTTTTTGGGGTCATGGTTTTCAATCCATGTTTGGCCTGCATAATAAGCGGGCAAACGACGATTAGCTTGATTTAACGCCAGCACTGCTTCAGCGGTTTGGAGGAATGTACGAACCTCAGAAGCGTCTAACCAGCTCCCGTCACTAGCATCTTGAGAAGATTCAAGCCATGCGGCTGCATTCTGAATCGGCGCGGCATACACCCCTGCATTTACGGCATTTGAGAAAGTAAATGCGCTCATACTTGCAATCACAATTAGCCTCCATTTTTGCAGGAGCATTTGATTGAAGCCTATATAGTCGTAATTCAATGAATGCATACGAATATTCTCTACTCAAAGATTTATCGGTATGCTATTTACAAAATATTACAAGCGTTAGTTTTGCACCATTGGCATTTTATTGGACTTGTATTGATCTTAAAGGAGTTAAGTTCAGGTATTTAAATGATTTTTTAATCTGCTCTTAGCAACCAAGAAGACTATAGATAATTAAGAATTATTTGTGAAAGTTTTATGTAATAGACTGGTGTGTGACATCTACTGAAAATAGGTGGGGCAGTTCAATGCGACTAGGTGGTGCATTGGATGCGATTATTAATAACTGGTCGTATATAAGTTTTTAATTATTCTTTCAGTCGGTAAATAATCATTCCGTCAAATTTTTACATATTAATTTTTCTGATTAAATGCTATGGAACGCACTAAAATCCTCTTACAATGGATATTGTTTAAGATATTATCATGACTTAAAATACTCTAGCCAGCTATATAATATAAATTTTCAATAAAACAACCGAAATTTCAAAAATTATGCCTACTACACTGAAGTTAACTAGAGACGAAGAATCACTTTGGATCACAAAACCACTAGCTGAAATTGAAGCAGGAAAATTACTACCTTGGCCTAAAGTTGGGCAACTACTTCATATAGTTTCAGCCTCGGAGTATTGGAGGAATACCGCGCCAGCTATGGTTAGCTGGATTAAAGACAGAGAGGTAAAGCTTAAAGTTAAGGAAAGCACAGCATGGCGTTATCTAGCGGCTGCTCGCTATTACAATGAGTTGAGCAAAAAGTTAGCGCGACATATGGAGTTTGCTGACATTCTCGACCTTGATCCAAGCATTAGCCCAGAAAGCTTGGAAATTCTTAGAAAGCTTGAAAGAGTATTATCAGATAAAGACTTCATTGCCACTGCTAAAAACTTAATTCAACACAAGACCCTTGGACGTGAGGAACTTCGCCAGACTTGGCAAAACTATCGCCCAATATTGCAAGGTAGGACTGCACGTGGAATAAACAAAGACGCAGACCCAGAATTTGATCCCAAAAGTACCACCCAGGTGAAAATGCTAGAAAAAGCTAAGTTAATTGATGCCATTCATCAATCTAAGGGTGAATGGGCTGGTTCAGGAGATGGCAGAGTTTACGAAACGTTTATGGAAGTCGTGCCACTTCACCAATCTAGCGAGCACGATCATGTCATTTTTGACATGATCGTTGTAGCCCAAGAAGTTAACACTTCAAAAATTGGTACACACGGCATCATCCTGATCACCGAGCGCTATGACGATCACTTAACCAGTCAAACTGAAATATATTCTAAATATTGCAACTACCTATGGTTTGCATTTAGCGGTCATTTTCCTCCAGAATTCGCGGACCGTATCGATAAGAATGTTGGCATATTGACCATGCTTTCTGATCGACTCATACCTACAAGGCCAGCAAATAAAAATGATTGGTATGCAAAAACCAATCATGAACTCATGAATGCACTTTTATTAAAAGCGCTCAAAGTGGACAGAAAAAAATCTAAAAAAATTAAAAAATAAAGTGTCTTTTTATTTGACTGATAAGGTCTAGCCAGCTATAGTTAATATTTTCAACAGGAGAACATCATGAGTCAATATGAAAAAATAGCTTCAAATAGACAACAAACCCTAACAAAAAAGCACCAGCGATTAAGAGTATGCGGCTTGGCACTTTGCTTATTTGGTGCAGTGCAACTAACGGGCTGTGCTAGTTACGGTAACCAAAAAATCAAAGATCAAACCCAAGCCTCGATCAGTCAAACCCTCACAGAAGGCAAGACCACTAAAGATGAAGTGAAGACTGCTTTAGGTAATGCGGATGCAGTCTCATTTACCGATAGTGGTAATGAAATCTGGACATATAAATTTACCAAGCAAACACCACACGCTAGAAACTTCATCCCCGTGGTGAATTGGTTCTCCCGTGGAGCTGATCGTAAAACCAAAGAAGTTGTGATCATGTTTGATAAAAACAACATCGTATCTAAGTACACCATGCGTGAATCTGAAGATGTGATTAAGGCTGGCATCGCTGAATAAAATCGTTTGCCGCCTGCGGGCGGCTTCTTTAATGGAAGAAAGGAATAATCATGAGTTTTATTACTTGGATGGAAAGTTTTTTTGAGACTGATACCAGTTGCCATGGAATTGATTTCAACCCAGCGACTGGGCTACCAATGTCTGCTGACTCAGGTATTGATGTTGGTGGAAGTGCTTATGGCACCGACATTCATGAGCAATCATTTTTTGAGCATGGCCATACAAGCTATCACGAAGGCTGCTTCAGTTCTACTATTAATAACGACTGGCATTCTGGGGGTACGTCATGGGAATCATGAGCAGATTTATGATAGGCAAAAGACATGCGTTATTAAATCTAAGGCTAATAATTGCGACAGCCTTCATAACATTGAAGCGCTGGTGTAAGGTTTTTGCATCAATAGTAATAGCGAACATAGCAGCTTCACCATTGTTATCAGCACACCCAACTGCTTATTTAATTGCGATGGTGCTCTTAGTAGTTGTTGTTTTGGCAATTAGCCATATTTTATAGACTAGCGAATAGTGGGCAAATGATTGCCACCTTTGTAATCAGGGATAAATTTGTAATAGGAATGCAACTTTTTCAACAAAAGGAGATTTTATGTGTATATACAGTGGGCAGTTTTTAGATTTCGTGAACTCATTGACTGAATATGAGTTGCAAAAGATTGGCAGGTCGGAGTTAGATGTTTATTATGATGGACAACACTTCTTTACTTACCCATCAAGGACGAGGCCAGACATTGGAATGTGTATCTTCGATAGCGACGCAGGAGACTCTACATTTGATGCAAAATTAGCCTTGCATGATAAAGCAGAAACTGTTGACGATGAAATTAGTGCTTGGATGGAGGAGCGCTCAAAATGTTGACGTTTGGATGATATTACACCAGATGATGCATTCGACTTCAGTTCATTTTTTTACATCGATGTAGGGTGCATGATAAGAATCTAGGCAAACATTACCCAGCGTTGAGGCAAGTTGTATGGCCATGAGTGACTTTTTTAGTCTAGCAAGAAATGGTTGGGACGGCTTTGAAAGTAGTTTGAAGTATGCCTATCCCAGCGCTGCTAAGCGATTAAAGAGTTGATTGGCTTATGTATTTCAACGAATTAGCAATTTCACATTTGCTAATTCGTTTTTCACCTATCTATATTTAATAATAAGTTAACAGGAGTGCGCGATGAATAATGTCATTCCATTGATCACAAACAAATGCCCTGTGGGTCAACATGCTTTACATCGGGAGTATGGTTTAGTGGAAGTGATTTCAGCAAATGGTCAATTTCGCCTAGTGGTGTTTGGTGATCCAAATTTCGATGACCTAGAGTATGTCAATGTTGATGTGAGAGAGTTAAGAGCGCTGGATTTTGCGAGAGACTCTATGCCACCTGTTGATGCTGAAATCCTAGGATTAAAGAGAAAGCAAACATGACTTTGTCGCTGATCAAGGGCAACAAAGCTAAGTTGCTGCAAAATGCAGGAGCGTTGTTGTTTAAATCTATATGTCTCTGGGATAAAGTAGCCACAGAGCAATTGCATCAATAGGACAGGGAGTTGTGTAAGCGGAGGGTGTCCCGAATTTTGTGTAAACGTCGGTAATTAAACTTGAATTAAATCAAATCTGACAGACTCCCTGCAAATTCTGTAACTGTAAACTCAGGTCTAAGCTAGGACAGGTTATGTTATGGTTGAAAATTGAAATATGCATGGCGACTCTGTCCAAAGTTGCTGACGACCAGCCTTGTTTTGCATATGACTGCTTTTGGCCTAATGCCTCATTTTTTAATGTCTGCTCTTAGACAAGCAGCCTCTCAAGCAAACTGCTTCAACTAGACCTACCGCCCCGTTTCTGCCTGATGACTCAATAATTACATTGCTTTAGAGCAGTCGTTCACAGCAACTAAATTCAATATCAAAGGATATCCGCTTTTGGCAGAAAGTTAAGTTTGCGACCGTCCGCTAAGTTAGATTTCTGTTTTAAATTATGCCAGCTGAGAGTTTGTAGCAAACAATTATCGATGGGTGAACATCGTAAGCCAGTCCAATTGTTGTTTCGTAATACCAGAAATGCTCTCAAGCTGCTCGCGGGAGGTAATCGCTCCTAGTGCGGTACGCAATGCGATCACTTTTCTGGCCATATCCTCATCTATAGTGTAAAGCGTGCACAATGCCGATACATCAGCTCTATTCAGATCAACACTAAGGGTGTTCGATTGACCTCCAACAAAGTCTTCACGATGCCAAGTGAAAGCGACCCTCGAGCGCCAGAGGAAAACTTCCCACCGCTTGGGGCGCGTCGTGGCCACCCGACAATGAAACTGAGTCAACTTTGCGTCGTAATATATTTTAGTTGAAATGACGCCATTCCTATAATGCACAGAGCTCCATCGGTAACTCTCACCGACCTTTAAGCCTCGGAGTGCGGAAATGGCTTTTTCGCCCACATACCATAGTTGCCCATCGCGATCTCCCAATCCACCAAATGTACATCCCAGTTCTGGCTCATTTATGATAGGCTGATCATTTACAAATTCATCGATTCGATATTCGTCGGTGGGTTTAGTTTGGGAGTTCAAAGGCTCAAGAGTATCTAGTTGCCACTTGAGTGCATATTCGCTTGCGAAGCTAAGACAAAATTGGGCATCGCTTTCTAGCCATGGGCGCATCATGGACATATTCCCGCGCTCGTCAATTCTTCGATCATGCGGTATATGATCAAGTATTCGCCGAAACCGGTCTAACCGTGTGGGGTTGACACCCAGCCTCAGCGCTTGCATTTCATCCACGAGGGCTTCCATCAGATAACTTTCCTCTGGACTTGTACTTCGGTTTAGGGACACAGCTGCTGGAGCCGAAATGCGAAGCCTTGATTCTTTCAAGTGAAGTAGGTATGCATTTTCGTAAGCGTCGCGAGCATATTCTACGGACTCGAGATATTGTGCCAGTTTTAATTTGGTCTCAGATTCCTCCAGATACAGTCGTATTTGAACATTCTGAATTAGTTGTGAAATTGATAGTCGGTTTACTTGCAGGCCGAAAATTGCTGGCAATGCAACTTCGAAGAAGTGCTGAGTGATGCGAACAAAGTGAGCTAAATCCTTAGCCACATCAATCGCTGCGTGTTGAACGAGATTTCTCGCTTGGCGGAGAACTCGGATATCTTCGAAATTTGGAAGTGTGACAGAATACGTCGCCTTCGTATGCTTATTGAGCTTAGCGATTATATCCAGCAGCCCACTTTTCTCAAGCGAGTCTCCTGTAAGTAGCTCGTATTCAATATGGCGCGCAATTATTCTCACCAGATACTCAATGGAATTGTCAAGTCCGTGAACGACAATGATGGGGTCGACGCCAGTGGGTGAAGACGAGTGGCTTACTGCGTGCTCTAGAAGCGACTTTGCTCGAATGAGTAGATCCAAAGTATCCGCCGAAGGCGGGGAGGGAATTTTTGGAGGGTTCATAACAATGCGTTCCTGGCGTGGCTAACTAGGCTATAGAAAAAGTATTTTCATATGCTCATCTTGCCGTTAAATAATTGGAACTGCAAGCTAAAGGTCGCTTAAGGGCCGTTAGTGCAGATAGCATGCTTTTGCTTAATGACCGTAATGAATGGATTACTGACGTTGGCAAAGATTTAACATTTAAAACTGGCTGTGAATGATAATTTTAGATGGCTAGTTTGCATTGGAATCGGTGGCATATTACCTACAATAATTGCTGGCTCCTTTGGACAAGAACACTCAATCAAAGATTTCCTTACCTTAATAAAGGCATTTAATATCCCAATGTGAGATATGTAAAAAAGTTTTATCAAACTTTTGGAGCAGGAGAGAATTTCTTGGAGGTATTCTTGATCAGTTGTAATTCAGGCTTTGCTGGATAGAGTTTCTTCATCAAGACTTTGTATCTTGGTGTAGCGTCTGTCCAGATTGCTTGCAATAAATCCGCCTCTGATTTTGCTCTTGAACCTTGAATGGCTTTAAACATAGTCTGGGATCCACTGTATAAGATTAATTTTTATCAAGTTTCTGAGTTCATTAAAGTAAAGTCTGGATTTTTTGGTTCTAATTTCTTAGCCAACTCATCAACTAATGCGCGATTGCAGGTAGCAGGTGAAAACAGTTCTTTGATTAAAGCGCGCTCGGTAGCTTTTCTATCACTGCCGCAATTTTCAACGAGTTTTAACATGGCATTTTTCCGCATGATCACTTAGAGCTATTGTTACACCAATCATAGTAATTACACAATCAAACCCATTAAATAAAAGATATGAAGAAACCAAGTTTACTAGTGACCATTGAATATCAGCAGCGAACTGCTATCGATGATTTAAAGGTGATTTATCTGCACACGCTAGATAATTTTCATTGTACCTTCTCACCGCTAGCCTTCGAAATTTTGAAGTGCTTGCTGGAGCAAAAAAACCCCAAGACAATCGCGGAAATTGGCGAAACGCTAAATAAAGACGCTACCGCAATTGCGCAATCTTTGCGCTCGCTCGTGACAGCAGGTGTGCTAATTCCATCGATAACAAGTGATACTTTTGAATTGCCTTTTGGTGAAATTCATTTTGATTTCAAGCTAACTGCGAATACTCCACTTCAGAATCGAATTCCAACTTACTTCATTGATCCTGTGACTGAGTAGTTTAGGTGCCAAATATTAGCGCACCCTCGGCAACTCCCCCCAACTCCCCGTGTAGTTAGGACTCTTCGCCCCACGGCGCATCACCCATGTTTTATCAACACCTTCAGAGGCGAGCTTGACCGTTCCTTTGCTATATTTCTGGTTAATCCTATCCAGTGTCACCATCAATTTGCTGGCTTTAGGATTATCGGTGGAGTAACCAAACAAGTCTTGCTGTTGCCCACCATCAGCCACTAACTCCATCAGCATCACCCCAGCTTTTTGATAGTAAATATCAGGTTTATAAATGCGCTTCAGTAGCCATTGTGCGGCTTTGTTAATCTGTAAGGTGCAATCAGTAGGTGAGGGGAGTGCAATCGTCATACTGTTCCCGTAATACTCAGCTTGGTCAAATGGACTGTTCTGAATAAACACGTATACAGCACTGGTATATAAGCCTTGCTTTCTGAGTCGTTCACTCGCATTGCTGGCATGAAAGCTAACAGCTTCTTGCAAATCAGCGAGGGTATTAACACGCGTGCCAAATGAGCGTGAAGACATCACTTGCTTTGATTCACCGACCATTTCATCGAGTGCTAGCCATGATTCCCCGTTGAGTTCTTTAACCGTGCGTTCTAGCAATACGCCAAACTTATCTCGAATGCGTTTAGGATTAGCATTTTTAAGTCTGAGTACATTATGTACACCCACACTATTCAGCTTGGCTTCTAGCTTACTGCCTACCCCCCATACCTTAGACACAGGTAAAGACTCCATTATGCTATCTAGCTGACTAGTTGCCATGCTCGTAAAGTCACATACGCCATTAAAGCCTTCTTTCTTCTTGGCACAGTGGTTCGCTAGCTTTGCTAAGGTCTTGGTATGCGCAATCCCTACGCAAATCGGCAAACCCGTCCACTGAAAGACAGTGTTTTTAATTTCTTGCCCATAGACTGTTAAGTCTTGTGTAAAGCCTGTCAGGTCTAGGAATGATTCATCTATGGAGTAAACCTCAATACGTGGTGCGAACTGTCTGAGCGTAGCAACAAACCGATTCGACATATTGGCGTATAGCTCATAATTACTAGAGAAGTGGGTGACCCCAAGTTTCTTGGCTTGCTTCTCTAATTCAAACCATGGACGGCACATATAGATGTCTAGCATGGCTTTGGCTTCTTTACTCTGCGCAATGACACAGCCATCATTGTTGGATAGCACCACCACGGGTTTACCTCTAAGTTCGGGTCTAAACACCTGCTCACAGGAAGCATAAAAGCTATTGGCATCACATAATGCAAATATCGGTTTCATAAGATGACTATTACTTGGGTTGGTGGATAACATAGGTCACCACCCCAAATACCACTAGCTCCTGACCTTCGCTAAATTCAATGGGGGCGTATAAGGGATTCTCTGAGAGCAACTTCACAGTGTTGCCTCGCTTGTATAGACGTTTCACCATCCATTCACCGTCAACCTCAGCAATCACAATGCTGGAAGACTTCGGCTTAAGCGCACGATTCACAATTAGCGTGTCACCCTCAAAGATGCCTGCACCCATCATCGAGTCTCCTGAAACAGTAAAAAAGAAGGTCGCAGGTGGATTCGTAATAAAGCGCTCATTCAAATCTAAGAACTTCTGTTCATAATCCTGTGCTGGCGATGGAAAGCGTGATTGCCCAGCCGAAACCTTACCGCTATAGATCGGAATAGGGATGTAGCTTGAAATGACAACTGGGATGAGGTCTTGCTGCATGCTTGCTATAAAATATGTTAAGAATTGAACGAACGTACAGTATAGTCAAAAATGTAAAAAGAGTTAAGTTATGGCTCATAAATATGCATATTTTTATAATAACGATTTATATCCTACTGACCTCATTCCCTTGATTCTGCTTATAATTTGAATTCATATGCCATGCTATTAATTCAACAAATCAGTATGTTATCATTCACATTGACTTATCCATAAGTTGCGGAGCATCTCTCTCAAGCAACTTGTGCGTTAAGTACGCCTGAACAACAAACAATAATAGGTGCCGCGAATGCGGGGCGTTGCGTTCAGCAAAAGCCCACTCAGCCACTGGCTGAGTGCATAGGGGGAGCCGCCGAATGCATGCGCCCAAGCGCAGGCATGTCCGCCAGCGTTGAGTAAGCGTAGCGCACCGAAACCTGACGGCGTGTGGGGGACAGCGTCCCGCCTCGTCAACGCCCCAAAGGGCGCTTGACTACCCTCTGTTTAGAGGGCCCGTTCAGGGCAGTCGCAGACCGTGTGACGATGAGTGCAACGAAGCGTTACACGCTCGAAAGAGAGGGTAGTCAAGCGCACGTGCGCGAAGACGAGGCCCACAAGGTCGTCAATACGACCGCTGTAGTTTGACGAGCATTCGTCAAACGTGAAGGCGCATCATCAATTCAACATGAGTGGCGTTCAGCCAGTCAAATCAAGGGTTGCAGCCCTAGCTGCTGGCTTACAGCCACCCTTGATGGTGTTGAAGTTGTGAGCGCAATATAACGAGTAAATCATGGAACAATCCGACGAAGCATTAAAAATAATTCGTCATAGTGGATTGACGAATGATTTGACGAGATATTGTGAATAAAAATAGGTTAGCGATGGGATGTTCATTCGTCATAGTTGCATCTCACCATTACATTATTTATCAATTAAGGATTCGATAATTGGCATTGGGTTGATATGCATATGCTTACAGAGTTCGAGAAACTCGACGATATCCACCCGTCTTTCTTTATTTTCAATCTTTGCGATAAAAGACTGTGGCTTACCCATACAGGCTGAAAGTTGAGCTTGTGTCATTCCCTTTTCCTTTCGGCAATCCACTAACTGTTTAATTAAGCGTGCATAGTTCTCGGTGTAAGTTGACTTAGTCATAGCCATCACTTTTAAAAACGATCAGGCTTGATTAAATAATCCCCTTTCAGGATAATCCCAAAATAGGATTATTGGTGGCGCTAAGAATTAATTAATGATTACGCATTAAATATTAATAATATGATTACCTAAGAGGGGTGTTTATGTTTTGTCGTTTGGGAGTAGTTGTTCTACTATTGGTTTTAACAGCCTGTGGGCCTAATGTAAAAAAGGACTCGACAGCGGACGCACGTATAGATGGATTACCCATCAGTTCACCTGAACATGTTTCAAGAATATATGTAGTCTCGTTCAAGCACTTCCCCAGCAATGTGCTATTTGTCTGGTGGAAAACGCGATTGATGACTTTGGATTACAAACCCATTCCCAATAATGCCTCGATTATTCAGACCAGCCCAGGTAAACATACACTTGATATTGCTTTCACCATAGAGAGCGATCCTAACTCTAACGCTGATCCCATCAAAGGTACTTGTAAAATGGAGTTTGATTTGGAGGAGGGTAAGCTTTACTACATCACAAAAATTAACAGATCATCAGGTGGTCGTTGTTCTGCGAGCATTGGTGAGAATAATCCAGCGCACAGCTAATAACTCCATTAGCAAATGAGAGCACGCAACAGAAATATCAGTGATGAACTTTTCACTACAAATTTCAAATTTATTTTTTGGTGGATGGAGGCAATCTTGGGTAAGCATTTATTGCTTGGTGTCGTTTTATCTTTAATTTCTGCTTTAGTGTTCGCCGATCAGGGAGTTGAGTACCCCAAAGACAGTCAAGGTCGCAGATTGATACAAGGGCCAGTTGGCCCAGGTACTTACTTTAATGTGCATATCATCTCGAACTCAGTAGGTGTATTTGGCGACAATGTAAAGGTGATTAACTCGGTTATTGAAGCGCCTGTTTGCATTCGTGTTGGCGGAATAAGTAATCAGGTTAGCAACAACATTTTAAAATGTAATCTTTGTGTCCAATTCACAGGCGATACATTGATAGACAATACCTTAAACAATAACAATTGCTCGGGCAGAGGCACAAACCGACCCGATGTTTTTGGCTGGTAAGCGGTCTCGGGGAAAGTCAACTTATGGTGCGTTGAAAGATTAGAGAGTAATGACCAAATAGCATCTTAACTAATGCTTAACAGCTTTTGCAAAACAGGCAACTCAAAGTTACACGACCAAGCTAGAGAGCGACTATCAAAAATAATTTGGGTGAATATCATGCCAATCTCCCCAAATTTCTGGCGATTGGCATGATAAATACGCTAGATTCTAAATCAGAGGACGAAATCGGTTGACTGATGGAATAACCCGTCCCTTCTCATCAACCTCACCGATTAACTCTTGAGGATATAATTCATCAGGATTTGCACCATACTCAGGGTATTCTGCAAAGTCGAACACATAGGTACAGTTATCATTATTGGACTTCAATAATTGAATATCCATGGCGTAAACTTGACATACGCCATAAAACGTTTCAAAAATCTCATTATCCTTGATCCACACTCGCTGGTTTATATCCAAGCTTGGATCGAGCAATCCTGCCAAGATCAGCTTATTTCGAGGCCAGTTTTTGGGCAAGTTGCGAGCCAAAATCGCTGAAACATTTTTAAGCATGGCTGCATTCTCAAACAGGTAAATAACATGCAAGTTGTGAGTTAAAAATGACTTCAGTAGTTGTTGATAGCGTTCTTCACTTTTTTGGGTTAACTCCACCTCTGTGTGGAAGTCCGCGCGACCGTCCTCTCTCATATGCAAAATTATATCTGGAATCGGTTGTTTGTGATGGTCTTTAGGCATACTGTAGAACGCTGGCCATATAAGCCCCTGTTGCATAAATTCATTCTGGTGATCAATCAAATACTTTTGTATTGTGAACTTGTGAACTAAATTGTACAAACTACCCGATTTTGAAGGAATAAAGTGCGGGCACTTTTCTTCAACGATTGCATTTTGCATGCTGTAACTCACTCCTTTGGCTGATATTCCAACCAACCTTTTGGCATCCATTGCCCCTTGCTTATTCTCAAAAATAGTTAACAAGCCTTCCGCTTCGAGTTTTGTGATTAATCGGTGTGCCTGAGCGTAATCGCGACCAATGAGCAGGGCGACTAGGCGCAACGTTGAAAATGTATGGATACACAGAAAAAGTAATATTTCCCTCCGCATCACGGCGTTAATGTAAATTTTTTGGTCAAATTTCATTGTTTTTAATTCAGGTTGAATCATTTTCCAATTCCTTTTTAAAAAAATAAAAAAGGACCCCCAAGGGGGTCCAAAGATGATTACTTGCGTGGTTTTCTTGGTTTGCGTGCGAGAGCTTGTCTCATTTCATTGCGACGCTGCTCGAGCTTGGACGGGTCTCGTAGTGGTTTGGGCGCTGGCTCAGCCGCTTTAAAGAGAAGGTTTTTTGCATCGCGATCTTTCTGAACTGATAGCCCAACACTTGGAACGAAAGCATCCTTTTTCGCCAACTTCACCAAGTGCAACAGCAACGTCAAACCACTTTTTCGGATTGATTTTGCGCGGATATTACCTTCGACTTCATCAAGCAATTGTTGCTTCTGCAAATGAACAAAGCCAAACAAAGCTCTATTAGCAACAACAACTTCCTCGTCAATGAAAGATGGCGGAAAAACCAATGCCTCATCGATTTTTGCACCTTCATTTGCAACATCATCCTTAGAGAGGGGTTGTTGTAGTAGTTTTAAATTATTAAAACTACTACAACTACAGCCAGAAATTGATTCAAGCTGTTCCAAACCGATCGCTTTACGCACTTTGCTAACCCGCCATCGCAAAGTTGCAACACCCTCGAGCTCCTCAGGCTCAGGAAATAATCCGCTCCCCCTCCAACGAGATAGGGTGCTACGAGACATACCCGCAACGGCCAAAATCACTGCCACACCAACCAATGCGCCCCCAGGAAGGCTGTCAAAAATCTCTATCTGGGATATTGCCATCTTACTTTTCATGCTTAAGTCCTTTTAACCCCCAAAGAACCCAAAATCCAAACGTGACCATTCTTGCGGCTTGATAAAAATCAGCCAAATTTAAAAAATGCAAAAAAATATCCGCTGGTCGGGCGAATTATTCTCGAGGTGGAACAATAGAGGAAGACTTAGGAAAGCGGATTTTGGGCAAAGCTTAGCCAACAGAATCTTCGATTCAAGAAAAAAACTTAACTGAATACGCCTTCTAAAAGGCGTCAATATGGCGCAAAGTGCCGTATGCACGAAAAGTGCTCCGGTATGTGTCCCATCCTCTTTTAATTAAGAGAACCACAATTTGCAGGGACTAAATTGACTCGGGCGGTTAAGTTTTGCGCTTGGGGTAACGCGCTTTCCTTAAAGCTTAAGCAGATTCTTTCATGGTTTTTTTCGCGTGTCAAGCGGTTTTATTTGCGTGCTGGGTGCATCTATTGATTCTTTAATTGATCTAGATAATCCGCCCAATGTTGCATCATTTCAGCGCGTTGCTTTAAGTACAAGGCGTGGTTATAAGCCGCGCTGACTGCGTTTCTCTCTTGGTGGGCGAGTTGTAGTTCAATGTGCTGATGCTCAAACCCTTGCTCATGCAGTGCGGTGGAAGCAACACCTCGAAAACCGTGCCCAGTCATGCGGTGCTTATAGCCTATAATTTCGAGCGCCTTGAGAATCGTGTTATTACTCATCACCTTGGTGTCATCATTCTGATTGGGGAATAGGTATTTTGAGTTACCTGTATGGGGCTTCAGCATGTTGAGTGCTTCGATGGCTTGTTTGGAGAGTGGCACAATATGCTGTGAGTTCATCTTCATTCGCGCGGGAGGTATTCTCCATTGCTTGTCATCAAAGTCGAATTCTTCCCACTCAGCACCAATGAGCTCACTGGTTCTGACAAAGGTGAGAGCCATCAGTTTGACTGCCAACCGAGTGACAGGATGACAAGTGGAATATTCCATCGCTTTGAGTAAACTAGGTAGTTCTTTAATATCGACGCGTGCATAGTTTTGTTTTTTTCTGCTTTGGACGATATCACTAGGCTTAATATCAGCAGCTGGATTGCGTTCGGCTTTACTTTCTTTACCATGGGCAATGGCGTAGCGGAAGATTTGGCTGATGGTTTGATGTGCACGTTTAGCGATATCGAGTGCGCCTCTTTCTGCAATGGCTTGTATGGTGTCTACAATATCATGTGCATTGATGGATGTAATAGGCATTTTACCTAGAATGGGATACACATCGCTTTCTAGTCTGCGTTTGACATAACCTGCATGTCTTGGGCTTTTATCTTGATGCCAGTGTTGCCACCATTTCTCAGCCCAGAGCTCAAAGTTGTTCTTTAGTTTGGCTTGGCTCTCTAGCTTGCCAGTCTTACGTTTTTCACTCGGATCGATGGGAGGTTCACTGGCTAAGAGTTTTCTGGCAGCGTCTCTTTTGTCTCTAGCTGAAAGTAATGTGACATCGGGGTAGGTACCGAACGAGAGTAGCTTTTCTTTTCCGCCAAATCGATATTTGAAACGCCACCATTTACCTCCAGATGGGGTAACTTGGAGGTACAACCCATGCTCATCGTAAACTTTAAAAGCTTTTTCTTTGGGCTTTAGGGTACGTATTTTGAGGTCGGTTAGAGACATTTGGGGTAACTAAAACCAAGATGGTAAAAGATACCCCCAATACTACCCCAAAATATTGTGATATTGCAAGCAACAGAATGACGCAAAATGGAACAGTAAATTTACTTAACTTATTGCTTTTAATTGACTTTTAACACAGCATGGAACAGCTTGAAACATGATATTGGCGGAGAGCGAGGGATTCGAACCCTCGATACAGATTTAAGCCCGTATGCTTCCTTAGCAGGGAAGTGCCTTCGACCACTCGGCCAGCTCTCCGTTTACTTCTTTTGAGGGCGTGATAGTACGCGATTTACCCTCAAAAATCAATGTAAAACTTGCGTTTATACTGTCTTTTTAAATACCGTCTAATTCAAATGCTTTATGAAGTACGCGTACGGCAAGTTCCATGTACTTTTCATCAATGACGACTGCGATCTTAATTTCGCTGGTTGAAATCATGCCGATGTTGATGCCTTCTTCCGCTAACGTGCGGAACATTTGGCTGGCAATACCTACGTGAGAACGCATGCCAACGCCAACCACAGATACTTTAGCGATTTTGTCATCGCCTTTAATTTCACGTGCGCCGATATGATCTTGCACGCCTTTTAAGATGCCGAGCGCTTTGGCCATTTCATTTTTATGCACGGTAAAGGTAAAGTCTGTCGTGCCATCAGCGCCAACGTTTTGAATAATCATATCAACGTCAATATTGGCATCTGCCACTGGGCCTAAAATTTGATAGGCGATACCGGGTTTATCTGGCACACCTAATACGGTAACTTTGGCTTCGTCGCGATTAAAGGCGATGCCTGAGATGATGGGTTGTTCCATGTTGTCACTATCCTTATTGTCTGACTCTTCAAATGTAATGAGCGTACCTTCGCCGTCTTCTTCAAAGCTAGAAAGCACGCGTAGTTTGACTTTATATTTGCCTGCAAACTCAACCGAGCGAATTTGCAACACTTTTGAACCTTGCGAGGCTAGCTCTAGCATTTCTTCAAAAGTGATAGATTTTAAGCGGCTCGCTTCTGGCACTACGCGTGGGTCTGTGGTGTAAACGCCATCTACGTCAGTGTAAATTTGACACTCATCTGCTTTAAGTGCGGCTGCAAGCGCTACGCCTGTCGTATCTGAACCACCACGACCTAGTGTGGTGATGTTGCCTTGCTCATCAACGCCTTGAAAGCCAGCAACCACTACAACATTGCCATCTTCCAAATCTTTACGCATATTGGCTTCATCAATGCTCAGAATGCGGGCTTTGGTAAATGCGCTGTCCGTCACAATTCGCACTTGTGCGCCAGTGTAACTTTTGGCCTTGAGGCCTAGGTCCATTAGCGCCATAGAAGTAAGCCCGATGGTGACCTGCTCACCTGTAGAAACCATCACATCGAGCTCGCGTGGATCAGGCTCTGGCATGACTTCTTTTGCCAGTGCAATTAAACGATTGGTTTCGCCAGACATCGCAGAAACCACCACCACAATTTGATGCCCCAAGGCTTTGAAGCGCGCGACGCGACGTGCGAGATTTTTGATTCTTTCGGGGCTGCCAACAGAGGTTCCGCCGTATTTTTGTACGATAAGTGCCATGATTTAGTTTTTAGTATCCAACAGATTGAATATGAAATAATTAAGAAATTTTTGCTTTTACCCAAGCTTCAACACTGGCCAAAGCTTCTGGTAATTTACTTGCATCGGTGCCGCCAGCCATTGCCATGTCGGGTTTACCACCACCCTTACCGCCGACTTGACCAGCAACATGATTGACCAACTCACCCGCTTTAAGTTTCGTGATTAAATCTGGCGTCACGCCCGCAGCAAGGCTCACTTTGCCATCCACCACACTTGCTAACACAATAGCGGCAGATTTTAGTTTATCTTTAAGTTTATCCATGGTTTCGCGCAAAGTATTGGCATCTGCACCTTCTAGCGTCGCTGCTAAAACCTTCACACCATTGATGTCAGTTGCTTGTGTGGCTAAATCATCGCCTTGGGATGAAGCCAGTTTAGATTTTAAGCGTGCCAATTCTTTTTCAAGTGATTTTGCATGCTCGGTTAACTGCGCAACTTTATTCGCAATCTCGCTCACAGGCGCTTTAAAATCTGCTGCCAATTGGGAGATTAAGGCTTGTTGAGCGTTAATGAGTTTAAGCGCACCTTCACCTGTGGTGGCTTCCACACGGCGCACACCAGCGGCTACGCCACTTTCAGAAGTGATTTTAAATAGCCCAATATCGCCCGTGCGGCTCACATGCGTACCACCACACAACTCGCGGCTTGAGCCAATATCCAGCACACGCACTTCATCACCGTATTTCTCGCCAAACAGCATCATCGCACCCGTTTTTTGGGCGGATTCAATATCCATTACACGCGCTTGGCATGTGGCATTGGCGAGAATCTCGGCATTCACAATTGACTCTACTTTAGCAATTTCCTCATCGGTCATCGGTGCGGTGTGTACAAAGTCAAAACGTGTTTTATCCGTATCAACTAAAGACCCTTTTTGTTGTACATGCTCACCCAATACTTCGCGCAATGCTTTGTGCATTAAATGCGTGGCTGAATGGTTGCGCATGGTGGCGGTACGTGCTTGTGTGTTTACGCGGGCGGATAAAGTATCACCCACTGACAAGGTGCCTGTCGTCAACACACCATGATGCCCAAATACTGCCGCTTGAATTTTTTGCGTATCTTCTACAGTAAAAATGCCGTTGGAAGCACGCAACTCACCACTATCACCAATTTGACCGCCAGATTCAGCATAGAAAGGCGTTTCACCCAACACCACTACGCCCATATCACCTTCGTTTAGCGTGTTGACTGCAGTACCGTCTTTATAGAGTGCCAACACTTTGGCAGTAGTGTCTAGTTTTTCGTAACCTTGGAAGTTGGTTGCTGCACCATCGTATTCCAAATTGGTCGCCATTTTGAACTTGCCAGCCGCACGGGCTTGCTCTTTTTGACGTGCCATAGCAGCATCGAAGCCAGCGGTATCGACGGTTACATTACGTTCACGGCAGATGTCGGCAGTTAAATCTAGCGGGAAGCCAAAAGTATCGTGCAGCTTAAATGCTAAATCACCGTTAAACGTATCTTGATTAACAGTTAGCATATTCGCGAGTTCAGCTTCCAGAATTTCCATGCCACTTTCAATCGTGGCAAAGAATCTATCTTCTTCTTGCTTCAAAATATCGCTAATACGTTTTTGCTCACTCACTAACTCAGGATAAGCTTCACCCATTTCAGCGACTAAATCAGGTAATAACTTATGGAAGAATGCGCTACGGCAACCTAGTTTATAGCCGTGTCGAATGGCGCGACGAATAATACGACGAAGCACGTAGCCACGACCTTCGTTACCTGGAATCACACCATCTGCAATTAAAAATGAACAGGCGCGGATATGGTCGGCCAGCACTTTAAGGCTTGGGCTGTCTAAATCCGTGGTTTTGGTTTCACGCGCAGCAGCGGCGATTAGTGCGACAAATAAATCTATTTCGTAATTGGCGTGTACGCCTTGCAACACAGCAGAGATACGCTCTAAGCCCATACCTGTATCGACTGATGGCTTCGGTAGCGGATGCATTACGCCCGCTTCGTCGCGGTTAAACTGCATAAACACGTTGTTCCAAATTTCGATAAAGCGGTCGCCATCTTCTTCTGGACTACCTGGAGGGCCGCCCCAGTGTTTTTCACCGTGGTCGTAGAAAATTTCAGTACATGGGCCACAGGGACCTGTATCGCCCATCATCCAAAAGTTATCAGAGGCGTAACGCGCACCTTTGTTATCACCAATCCGAATCACCATTTCCGCTGGCACACCGACTTCTTTTGTCCAAATATCGTAGGCTTCGTCATCTTCGGCATATACCGTGACGAGTAATTTTTCTTTAGGGAGTTTGTAAACTTCGGTCAGTAATTCCCAAGCAAATTTAATCGCATCGCGCTTAAAGTAATCCCCAAAGCTAAAGTTGCCTAGCATTTCAAAAAAGGTGTGGTGACGCGCGGTGTAGCCAACATTTTCTAAGTCGTTATGCTTGCCGCCAGCGCGTACACATTTTTGGCTAGTGGTAGCGCGGGTGTAGGGGCGTTTATCAAAGCCTAAGAATACGTCTTTAAACTGGTTCATCCCTGCGTTGGTAAACAACAAGGTTGGGTCGCCATGTGGCACAAGCGAGCTAGAAGCCACGACTTGATGGCCTTTTGAGGCGAAAAAGTCTAAAAATTGCTGGCGAATTTGTTTGACGCTGATACTTGGTTTGCTATTCATTACAACTCAGTTTCATTCTTCAAAATGTTGGTTTAATACTTTTTTTATTACCTCAAAGCCAAACCCTCGGCTTTGTAAAAATCTAGCTTGCTTCGCCCATTCATCACGGTTTTGCGGTGCGGCTTTATATTTTTTACGCCAAATATTGGTCGCGTTTGTGAATTCATCTGCTTTCAACTCAAGCATTGCCGACTCTACTACTTCTTCAGCAATGCCTTTTTCGCGCAATTCATGCGCGATACGCAGACTACCAAACTTTTGTTTTCTGGCGTGTACCACTTGCTCAGTAAAACGTTGTTCGGAAAGCCAGCCACGCTGTTTAAAATCTGCCAGCACCTCATCCACCATTTGGTAATGGGCTTCTAAATCCACCTCAACATCGTCTTCTAAAAGGGGCAAATAGGTACGCAGTTTTTGCTGTAACTCTTGCTGCGAATGCTCACGCCGCGCTAAATATGCCAACGCTTTATTTCGCAAGCGCTGGATAGTTTTTTGTTGCTTAGTCGGCTGCGTCATCCGGGCCAATAGTTTTGACTAAAGCATCAATATTACCTTTGGCGTTTGCGCGAATTTTTGCATCAATTTCATTGGCAATTTCAGGGTTTTCACGTAAAAATTCGCGTGAGTTATCTTTACCTTGGCCGATTTTCTCACCTTTGTAGCTGTACCAAGCACCTGCTTTTTCGACAATTTTTAAGTTTGCGCCAAGCTCGATAATTTCGCCTTCACGTGAAATGCCTTCGCCATACAGAATATCAAACTCAGCTTGCTTAAATGGCGGTGCGACTTTGTTTTTAACGATTTTGACGCGGGTTTCTGAGCCGATGACTTCATCACCTTTTTTAATGGCACCAGTGCGACGAATATCTAAACGCACAGATGCGTAGAATTTAAGCGCATTACCGCCAGTAGTCGTTTCTGGGTTACCAAACATCACGCCTATCTTCATACGGATTTGGTTAATGAAGATGACCATGGTGTTGGTACGTTTGATATTGCCCGTCAATTTACGCAACGCTTGGCTCATTAAACGTGCTTGCAAGCCCATGTGGCTATCGCCCATTTCGCCTTCGATTTCAGCTTTTGGTACAAGAGCCGCCACAGAGTCAACCACCACAATATCTACAGAACCTGAACGCACTAGCATATCTGCAATTTCAAGCGCCTGCTCACCTGTATCAGGTTGTGAAATCAGCAAATCAGGAATATTAACGCCTAGTTTTGCGGCGTATTGTGGGTCTAATGCGTGCTCGGCATCGATAAACGCTGCTGTGCCACCTAGTTTTTGCATCTCAGCAATGACAGATAATGTAAGCGTGGTCTTACCTGAAGATTCAGGCCCGTAAATTTCAATGATACGACCGCGTGGCAAACCGCCTATACCTAGTGCGATGTCTAAGCCAAGCGAGCCTGTAGAAACGGCCTGAATGTCATTGGCGACTTCAGCATCACCCATGCGCATGATAGAGCCTTTACCAAACTGTTTTTCAATTTGTGAGAGCGCAGCGGCAAGTGCTTTGCTTTTGTTATCGTCCATGAAATATGACCCTTATGAATATGGTTATTTGGCGATGCCAATAAAGGCGACAATTATTCCATAAATCAGCGTTTAGCGTAAGTCGACCTATATGTTTATATCTGTGTTTTTATCCCTAATGCTTTGTGATACAGTAAACCAATCTGATGTTGTTTGCGTTATTTGGGTACGCCTACTTTGATTGAGAGCGAAAAGGATAAAATCATGAAGAAGAGTTACCAAGTTTTAATAGCATTAGCAATCGGTGTGGGTATTAACGCGAACGCGCAAGCACACGACTCATTTAGCATTGGATTTAATGTAGGTACGCCTAGCTACTATCCAGCGCAACCTGTTTCCAACTACGGTGCGCCACCCGTTGGTTATTATGGTGCTCCGCCAGTGACATATTATGGCCCACCAGCTGTCATCGTAACACCACCGCCTCGTAGCTATTATCAAGCTCCGCCACAAGGTTATTACAAACCAGCCCCCATTATTTATGGTGCGCCCCCTGTCTATATCCAACAATCACGTACTTTTCCAGACCGTGGTCGCGGTTGGGGTCATGACCATCATCGTGATTATGATAGAAATGGACGTGGCGGCTGGGGTCATGATCACCACGACTAAGAACGTTGTTAATAGGCTAGGGCTAGCTTAGCCAATCCATCAACACACGCCAAGACCGCCTGCAATCTAATTTGCTGGCGGTCTCCAGCAAAATGTAATGTGGTAGTGATTGGTTCAGATGCTTGTCCTACCCATGCAAAACACACTGTACCTACGGGCTTTTCTTCACTTCCACCTGCGGGGCCAGCAATACCAGTGATTGCTGCAGCAATATCGGCGCTGACTTCATCTAAAGCGCCATGTGCCATTTCAATCGCCGTGTACTCACTCACCGCGCCAAAAACTTCTAATGTAGATGGGCTTACGCGTAGCTGATTCACTTTCATTTGATTGCTATAGGTGACAAAACCGCCTTCAAGCCATGCGGAACTACCCGCTATTTCAGTAAGTAAAGCAGTAACCAATCCGCCTGTGCAGGATTCTGCCAATACCAGTTTAAGCTTTTTTTTGCTTAGAATTTCTGCTAAATCCTGCGCCTGTTGCAACAACGCTAAATCAAACATAACAGACCTTTTATCACTGCAATCGCATACACTGCCGCTAGTAAATCATCAAACATCACGCCAAACCCACCTTTGAGCTTTGCATCGCATTGCCGTATGGGAAATGGTTTCCAAATATCAAATAAGCGAAATAAGGCAAATCCTAGCCCCCACCACGGCCAAGTTGCAGGGGTAAACACTAGCACTAGCATCATGGCGACAATTTCATCCCACACGATGCTACCGTGATCTGACACACCTAATGCATAGCCAGCTTGCGTACAAATAGGCACGCCCACTACGAATAAAATTGCGATAACGATGAGCTGAGCCGTTGGCGAAACAACCAACATAGTCAGTAACGCAAAGATTGGTAACGCCACTAATGTGCCTGCCGTCCCAGGTGCTTTGGGACTTAATCCACTACCAAAACCGAGCGCAAAAAAATGGGCAGGATGCTTGAACAGAAAGGCTAAATTTGGGTGCATTAGATTTAATGTGTCGTTAATTATTGGGCAAAGTCGTTTAAATTCAACTCGCCTGAATAATCAAACGGAATCGCCGAACTTCTGTTACCCACATTTATATTGCCAAGAATGGCATAGGTTAAAGTGTCTTTATTTTTCATCCAGCCAGACAGCGCTTTTATCACGCTAGGCAATGATGTCGTCGCCTCTACATCGACTAAGGACTCTGCGTTTTTAGGAATGTTAAAGGCGCGATTATTTACGCCACTGCCAAAAGCATTGCCGTTTAAAGTGATTTGATAATTGAGACCGCTCACTGGAATGTTGAAGTTGTTGGGGTTTTGTACGCGTAGTTTAATGGCAAAGCGTTGCTCAAACATGGTGCTATCTAACATGCGAATGTCGGCAATACTTACTTTGGGTTTAATGAAGTTTGAACCCATCGGCAACCCCCCGCAACCGATTAGGACAAATGACAGTATCGCTGTGGCAAACCATCTAACACTTAAACGAGCATTGAGTAGTGATACCCAAGATTTACTTTTATTCATATTGACACCCTTCAAAAAGTTGATGCTATGCTGAAAAATGATCGAAGCCTTGGTTTTCTAAGCCAAGTTGTTCTAGGGTTAGCGCTTGACCAGAAGCATCACGCATCACCAATCGCGGCTCTGCAACGATATTTCCAATACAACGCAGCGTTACTCCCAGTTGTTGACTAATCTGGAGTATTTTTTCATGGGTACTGGCTGGCGCAGTAAAGCATAGTTCATAATCGTCACCACCTGCGAGTGCCATTTTAATGCGCGATGGTGTTTTCAAATCAAAGCCATTTGCATGCTTGCGTTTCGGATAAGGAATCTCCGCCAACAAAAGCTCTGCGCCCACATTTGAGCGCTCTAAAATGTGACTTAAGTCTGCCAGCAAGCCATCGGAAATATCAATGGCACTATGCGCGATGTCGCGTAAAGCCAACCCCAATGCAACGCGAGGCTGGGGTGTGTGTAGCGCTGGTAACAAATCGGCTAAATCATCTGCATCAATCTCATCAAACGCACCATGATTATCCAACAACTTTGCTAACGCCAGCGCCGCTTCACCTAATTGTCCAGAAACCCAAATTTCATCTCCCACTTTTGCGCCATCCCTACGCAATGCTTTGTTAAACGGCACTTCACCCATAATTGTGACACTGATATTGAGTGGGCCACGGGTAGTATCTCCACCAATTAAATCTACGCCAAAAGTATCTGCACAGGCGAAAAAACCACGGCTAAATTCGGCCAACCAAGCTTCATCCACAGCTGGTAATGCTAATGCCAATGTCGCCCATTTTGGGGTTGCCCCCATCGCAGCAATGTCGGAAACATTGACGGCTAGTGATTTCCAGCCAATAAAATATGGGGCAGTGTCTGAAAAAAAATGGGTCTCTGCAACCGACATATCGGTGGAAACAACGAGTTGGTGACCTTCTTGTACACGCAATAGCGCGGCATCATCACCTACGCCTAAGTCGGTTTTCGAGGTGGGCTTGGTAAAAAAACGTTGTATTAAATTAAACTCTGGCGTCATTAGTCAGAAAGCTTTGGGGATTGAACTAGTTATTTGTAAATATGCGAGCACTTTTCAACATCCTCAGTAGCAAAATTGCAAGCAAAACACCTGTCACATCGGCCATCCAATCATACACACTAGCAACACGAGTAGCTGTCAGAAGGCTTTGTAATACTTCCATCAAAGCGCCGTAGCAAGCTAGCATCAAATAAACAAAAACGCTCCTTTTTTGAAAAGCCAAGCCACCGCTGATGCTTAAGGTTAAAAACACGACAATGTGCTGCACTTTGTCTTTGTATGGCCAGCTTGGGGGCGCTGGTGGCATTTCTATAAGCAATAAATAGGTGACTAAAATAAGCAAAGCCAAGAACAAATAAGGCATGACTTTTAACAAGCTACGGTATAGAAGTTGCAAAGTTATTTACTCTTTTGCCGTAGATGGACGAATTGCGGATTTTGGCCTAAATGCTTTCACTATTGCCTCATTGGTTTCGAGATATGGCATCGGTTTATCCTCTGTCGCTAATAAATCTAAGCAGTATGGGACAGCCGCAAAAATACCATGTACTTTTTGTTGACCATGCTCATCTTTTAAGCCTTCTAGCGTTTCTTGTATTGCTTTGGGCTGGCCTGGTAGGTTTATAATCAAACACTGTTTGCGTATGACGGCGACTTGGCGTGACAAAATGGCGGTTGGTACAAAACTTAGGCTAATTTGCCGCATTTGCTCGCCAAAACCTGGCATTTCTTTATCTGCTATCGCAAGGGTTGCTTCTGGTGTCACATCACGTAATGCGGGGCCTGTCCCGCCCGTGGTTAAAATCAAGTGACATCCCTCTTGATCGACTAAATCGATGAGCGTATTTTCTATTTCACTTTGCTCATCTGGGATGAGGCGAGCATTCGCTTGCCAAGGCGTGATAATAGCCTGATCTAACCATTGCTTTAGCTTGGGGATGCCTTGGTCTTCGTACACTCCAGCCGAGGCTCTGTCGCTGATTGAGACTAAGCCAATAATTATTGTTTGTGCCATGTGGATTCTTCCAATAAATGCCAAGTTAAATGCCAATTCGAGTGATAACCCGTTTGGATTCTGTTTCGCTATTGATAATAATCATACCATTAGCTTTAACATTCATTTGAAAATTCCAGATTAAAAATCTTAAAACGAAGTCACGACTACAGCAATAATCAACACATTAATTCAGGATATACAGACACCATTACATATTGGCTATCACTGTTAGCTGCTATGTATATTACCGTATAAAAACGCAGCAGGTTCAGGATGAGTTTGGATATTGCAGTGATTACAAAAAACAAGTGATAGATTAAGCAAGATAATCTATCACTTGAAGTGGAGTTCACACAAAATGGATTGAACTAAGTTCTAACTGAGCAGATTAGAACTTTTTACCGATACCGATACCGATGACAACAGGGTTAATATCAAGCGAGTCAATTTTTGTCCATTTGCCAGCACTCATCATTTCCACGTCAGTGTTGAGCCATACGTATTTAATGTCAGCATTAATTAACCAGCCATCTTTTAAATTAACATCAAAACCTGCCTGTATAGCGGGTGCAAACATGTTGCGATCAATTCTGATAGCTGTTCCTGTTAAAGGGCCACTTTGAAACTGTAAGCCACGATCAAAGCTGTGTGAGTAAGTAAGACCAGCCCCCAAATATGGGTCAAATGTTTGGTCTGGGTTAAAGTGCCATTGCACAGTCAAGGTGGGTGGCAATAAATTAACTGATCCGAGGTTTTGGTTGCCAACCGTTGCTAAAGCATCGCCTTTAACACTGACGTCATGACGAGTACCTGTTGCCAAAATTAATTCAGCAGCAATATTTTTAGTAAAGTAGTAAGAAATATCCAACTCAGGAATGATATTACTGTCTACTGACAACTCAGCACTCGGTGTCATGACTGTTGCACCAGCGCCAACATTTTGATTCACTGTCTTACCGAGCTCACTGCTTTCGTTGGGTGAAACGCTCACTGCGCGCGCACGAACTACCCAATCTCCCGCCTCTGCCATGGCATAGCCTGAAGCAGTTAGACCGCCAAAAAGACTGCTTAATGCAGCAAATAATATCGTTTTTTTCATATTGAGCCTCTTAATGGTTGTAAAAAAATAAATGCAATTAGCATGAGTGCATTTTATTTATTTGCTTTAAAGAGACTTTGACATGCATCAACAAATGCATATAAAAACTACTAATTTTAAGTTTGCACTTTGTAAGATACGCTGTTGGAAAGTTGAGCGTGAAATTTTAGTAAACACTTAGTTGATCTACATCAACGCAGGAAGAGCCATCATTTCATAGCATTGCAATATGCAATCGCAATCGTTAAATTTTTCTCAGCCTGAAGCAAAAACTTTAGACGCTTCTTTACTGGCGTTAGACGAGCCAGCAGAGTGGCTCGGGTTTAGTGAACCCACCAATGATATTGAACACAATATATGGGAATCACGCATCTCCATTGAAGGGATGCATTGTGCCGCCTGTGCTTTCTCAGTTGAACGAGCGCTCAAATCTACACGCGGTGTATTAAGCTGTGATGTGAATGCCAGCGCAGGTCGGGCTAGAGTTATATGGTCGAAAGATCAAACCAAACCTTCAGCATGGATGTATTCGATTCAACAAGCTGGGTATCAGGTTTTTCCACAATCTAATACCGAGTTCAATCGCAGAAAACAAAGCCGACTACTCATGTGGCGCTGGTTGGTGGCTGGATTCTGCATGATGCAAGTGATGATGTATGCCTATCCTGTCTATATCTCGAATCAAGGCGACATTACGCCTGATTTACTAAGATTGATGCGCTGGGCTTCTTGGGTGCTGACACTGCCTGTAATGTTTTTCTCTTGCGGCCCTTTCTTTGATAGCGCGCTAAAAGACCTAAAGCATCGTCGTATCAGCATGGATTTGCCAGTCGCCTTAGGCATTTTGATTACCTTTTTCGTAAGCACACTTGCCACCTTTGAACCTAGCGGCTGGTGGGGCAGGGAAGTCTATTTTGACTCACTTACTATGTTCGTGTTCTTTTTGCTCACAGGGCGCTGGATTGAGTCGCGTTTAAGTAATAAAACAGCTGGCGCCTTAGATGATTTAATGCGTCGTTTACCAGCAAGCATTGAGCGTTTAAATGCGGATGGATCCTTTATCCGAGTTCCAGTGCGTAATCTCAAGGTAAATGATGTTGTGCGCGTATTGCCTGGGGAGGCTTTTCCTGCGGATGGTCAAATTATTGCGGGAAGGACAAGTGCTGACGAAGCCCTGTTAACTGGGGAATCTCGACCTGTAAGCAAAGTATTGCATGCGAATGTCTTTGCGGGTAGTCATAACTTGACTTCGACTGTCGAAGTTCTGGTCGAAAAACTAGGCACATCAACACAGTATGCACAAATTGTAGCGTTAATGGAGAGGGTGTCTCTAGATAAACCAAGATTGGCTATATTAGCTGACCGTGTTGCCAAGCCCTTTCTTTTGCTGGTGCTAGTTGCAGCAGGACTGTCAGCTTTAATTTTATGGCCTGCAAGTCACGCACAGGCACTGATGGCTGCTGTTTCTGTTCTGATTGTAACCTGTCCTTGTGCATTATCACTCGCAACGCCCGCTGCCATATTAACCACTGCTGGCGCACTGGCTCGCAAAGGCATTTTAGTTAGGCGCTTGCAAGCCTTGGAAGCTTTAACTACGGTTGATACTGTGATTTTTGACAAGACTGGCACTTTAACCAAAGACTCGATTCAAGTCACCGCAATTAAAACCTTCCAAAAGCTAAACCAGCAGCAATGCTTATCATTGGCGGCAGCCATTGCAAAACATTCTCTGCATCCAGTTTCTAAAGCGCTAGTGGCTGCGCATCTAAAAGACTTGGCTCAAGCGTCGACAGCAGAATTACAAGTGAGTGCTGTAGAGGAGCTCGCTGGGTTTGGCTTAATAGCTAACTCGCCCGCACTAGGTCAAGTGAAGCTCGGCTCTGCTAAATATTGCGAAATTGAAGACGACTCATCCAACATGATGCAAGTTTATATGCGAAATGCGCATGGCGTATTAGCCACCTTTATCTTGACTGAAGAGATTCGCGAAGATGCAGCGCCAGCTATCGCATCGTTGCAAGCACTTGGATTAAGAATCTGGATGCTCTCAGGAGACCGTGAAAGTGCTGCAGCAATAGTTGCGGATTCATTAGGCATCGCCAACATATTGGCAGATTGCACGCCACAACAAAAACTTGCTCACCTGCAAAAACTTCAAAGCAACGGCAGAAAAGTGCTGATGGTGGGGGATGGCCTAAATGACGGCCCTGTGTTGGCTGGCGCACAAGTTTCTATTGCCATGGGGCAAGCTGTGCCACTTGCACAAGCACAAAGCGATTTTGTGATTCAAAGCGCGCAACTCGCAATGCTGCCGCAACTCATGTTGCAAGCCCGTAAAACCATGCAAATTGTGAAGCAAAATTTGATTTGGGCAGCTTTATACAACGCCATCTGCGTGCCTTTGGCTGTCATGGGCTATTTACCTGCATGGTTGGCTGGCTTGGGCATGGCATGCAGCTCATTGCTGGTCATTGTTAACGCATCGCGCTTATCTCGCAGTATTTCACAGGAAAAATCCTAATGGATATTTTGTTTCTACTGATTCCACTCTCTGTCATCTTGGTGCTTGCCATATTGGGCGGTCTTTGGTGGGCAATTTATACAGGTCAGTTTGAGAATATTGAAATAGAAGGTGAACGGATTCTGCATGATGATTGACATGCATCAAAGAAGTTACATCTGAGATTAGGCACACTTAGCTATCTTTGAACGGTTTTAACAAATAAAACTTATTAGAAGCGAGCGATGTAAACCATTTTAAGACGCAAGCAATAAAAGATAGGGGGAAGTCAATGAGTTTAACCAATTCATCAATAGCTACTTATGACGATGGTGTCATCAGACAGTTTTCGATCATGGCGGTAGTATGGGGCGTAGTCGGCATGCTGATGGGGGTGATTATTGCATCCCAATTAGTTTGGCCAGAATTAAATTTTGGGTTGCCGTGGACAAGTTTTGGTCGATTACGACCATTGCACACCAATGCGGTGATTTTTGCATTTGGTGGTTGTACTTTGTTTGCCACTTCTTACTACGTGGTGCAACGTACCTGTCAAACTAAGCTGTTCTGCCCAAAACTTGCCTCATTTACCTTTTGGGGTTGGCAGCTCGTTATTTTAGCTGCGGCGATTTCATTACCACTCGGCTATACGTCAGGTAAAGAATATGCTGAACTAGAGTGGCCAATTGATATTTTAATCGCCGTGGTTTGGGTTTCTTATGCCATCGTGTTTTTCGGCACGGTAGGTACACGCAAAGTTAAACATATCTACGTGGCTAATTGGTTCTTTGGTGCCTTTATTATTGCGGTTGCTTTGTTGCACATTGTGAATAGTGCCGCAGTACCTGCTGGTTTAATGAAATCATATTCAGCGTACGCTGGCGTACAAGATGCGATGGTGCAATGGTGGTATGGTCATAATGCGGTAGGTTTCTTCTTAACCGCTGGCTTCTTGGGCATTATGTACTACTTTGTGCCTAAACAAGCTGAGCGCCCTGTCTACTCATATAGTTTATCTATCGTTCACTTTTGGGCGTTGATTTTCACTTACATGTGGGCAGGTCCTCACCACTTACACTACACCGCTTTACCAGATTGGACACAATCATTAGGCATGGTGTTCTCTTTGATTCTGCTCGCACCTAGCTGGGGCGGCATGATTAACGGGATTATGACGTTATCTGGCGCATGGCATAAATTGCGTACTGACCCAATCTTACGCTTCTTAATCGTATCACTCTCTTTCTACGGTATGAGTACGTTTGAAGGCCCAATGATGGCGATTAAAACAGTTAACTCACTTTCACACTACACCGATTGGACTGTTGGTCACGTGCACTCTGGCGCATTGGGCTGGGTAGGTTTGGTGTCTATGGGTGCGCTTTATTTCATGATTCCAAAACTGTTTGGACAAAAACAAATGCATAGCATCAAGGCGATTGAGCTTCACTTCTGGTTGGCTACTATCGGTATCGTGTTGTATATCGCTGCTTTGTGGATTTCAGGCGTGATGGAAGGCTTGATGTGGCGTGCAATTAACACCGATGGCACATTAACCTATACCTTTGTAGAGAGCGTAAAAGCTAAACATCCGTACTACATAATTCGCCTGCTTGGTGGAACACTCTACCTCAGCGGCATGGTGATTATGTTATGGAATGTGATTAAAACCGCTACCAATGGACAGCCTGCAACTGCGACTATTCCCGCTGTTACAGCACACGCATAAGGAAACTCAATATGTCAGCAAATACAAAAAGTGGCTTTAGCCACGAGAAAATTGAAACCAGCAATTTTTTAATGATTGTGCTTATTTTAGTAGTGGTTGCATTTGGGGGATTAGTGGAAATCGTGCCACTGTTTTTCCAAAAATCCACTACCGAGCCGATTAGAGGCATGGTGCCCTACACCGCACTACAACAAGCTGGACGCGATGTTTACACACGTGAAGGTTGCTACAACTGTCACTCACAAATGATCCGTCCTTTCCGAGCAGAAACCTTACGTTACGGACATTACTCTGTTGCTGGTGAATCTGTGTATGACCACCCTTTCCAATGGGGTAGTAAACGCACAGGGCCCGATTTAGCACGTGTTGGTGGGCGTTATAGTGATGAATGGCATCGTATTCACTTAAATAACCCGCGTGATGTTGTGCCTGAATCCATCATGCCTATGTACCCATGGTTGGAAAAAACACCTGTGGATGCGGCTTCCATGCCAGCGCATCTAAGCGCCTTACGAACAGTTGGCGTACCTTATACCGATGAGCAAATTGCGAATGCAAGCAAAGAAGTTGAGGGTAAGACTGAGTTAGAAGCACTGATTGCTTACTTGCAAGTGCTAGGCACAAATCTCAAATAGTTGACTTAATTGAAAAAGGCTTCGTGATGGACATCAACACATTAAGAGTTTTAGCCACAGTGACCAGCTTTATTGTATTTGTCGGCATTGTGATTTGGGCTTGGAAGAATCGTCATACATCAGATTTTAATGACGCGGCCAATTTGCCATTTAAAGAAGATTAAAGGAAAAACAAAATGAGTGACTTTACAAGTAGTTTTTGGCCTCTCTTTATTACCGTGATTGCCTTAGGGGGGATATTCGGTTGCGCCTTGTTGCTATGGTTAACCAGCAAGGTCAAAGTGATTGACAATGGTGGTGAGAACACCAGTGGTCACGTGTGGGATGAAGATCTTCGTGAAATGAACAACCCCTTACCGAGATGGTGGATCGGGTTATTTATCATCACCATTATCTTTGGTTTGGGCTACTTGGCAGCTTACCCTGGGTTGGGAACATTTGCAGGCGGCTTAGAATGGAGTGAAACCAAACAATATGATCAAGAAGTAGAAGTCGCGAATCAAGCATTAGCACCGATGTACGCAAAATTCGCAGCCATGAGCGTAGAAGATTTGGCAAAAAACCCTGAAGCAAAAGCCATTGGCGAGCGTATTTTTATGAATAACTGTTCACAATGTCATGGCTCAGATGCGCGCGGTAGCCGTGGCTTCCCTAATCTAGCAGATAACGATTGGTTGCATGGCGGTAGCCCTGAAAAAATCAAGGAAACCATCACAGGTGGTCGTATCGGCATGATGCCACCGATGGCCGCAGCAGTAGGCACGGAGGAAGACGTTAAAAATGTCGCCAACTATGTGTTGAGTTTATCTGGCAGTGCGCATGATGCTAGCCGCGCTGAACAAGGCAAAGAGAAGTTTGCTGCCTGTGCTGCCTGCCACGGGGCTGATGGCAAAGGTGTTCAAGCCATTGGTTCTGCTAACCTGACCGACAATATCTGGCTACATGGCGCTGGTGAAGCCGCTATCATTAAACGTATCAATGAAGGCAAAACGAACCAAATGCCAGCTTGGGCAAGCAAGTTCACACCTGAGCAAATTCATGTGTTAACTGCTTATATCTGGGGGCTATCAAACCACTAATCATGGCTTGATTTAAAAATACATATGACCGAGACTAGTATCCATCAATCTGCCAAAAAGCCAGTTAATGAGGTACCAGTTAATGAGGTAGTAGTCTCGTTATATGAAGCACAATCTAAAATCTACCCTCGAAGCGTTTCGGGGGTGTTCAGGCAATGGCGTTGGCTACTAGTATGGCTAACGCAAATTTTTTTCTACGGCATGCCTTGGATACAGTGGGGGCAACGCCAAGCTTTACTATTTGATTTAGAAGCCAAGCGTTTTTATATCTTTGGCTTAGTGCTTTATCCGCAAGATTTAATTTATCTCACTGCACTACTCATTATCTCCGCATTATCGCTATTTTTATTTACAGCGGTCGCTGGGCGTTTATGGTGCGGCTATGCCTGCCCACAAACGGTCTATACCGAAATGTTTGTTTGGATAGAATCGAAAATCGAAGGGGATAGAGCCGCGCGTATGCGGCTGGACAATGGTCCACTAAATTCAAACAAAATCATCAAAAAAGTCAGCAAACATGGCGCATGGATTGCGCTATCGCTGTGGACTGGCTTCACCTTTGTGGGCTACTTCACACCTATTCGCGTTTTAACGAATGAATTTACCTCACAAATGATGGGCACATGGGAGGTATTTTGGGTGCTATTTTATGGCTTTGCCACCTACGGCAATGCAGGCTTTATGCGCGAACAAGTGTGTAAATATATGTGTCCCTATGCACGTTTTCAAAGCGCCATGTTTGATGCCGATACCTTAATCGTCACCTACGATGAGGCACGTGGAGAACCTCGTGGTGGTCGCTCCCGCAGTGCAGATGTAAGCAAACTCAACCTTGGCTCATGTGTGGATTGTAGCTTGTGCGTACAAGTCTGCCCGACTGGCATCGATATACGTAAAGGCTTGCAGTACGAATGTATCGGCTGCGGTGCCTGTGCAGATGTTTGTGATGATGTGATGGATAAAATGGGCTATGCCAAAGGCTTGGTGAAATATTCCACACAAAACGCAATCACCCAAGGCTGGTCAAAATCTGCAATCATTCAACGCGTATTTAGACCTAGAGTCATTATCTATAGCACCATATTGCTCATACTCTGTTTGAGCATGATTGTCAGTCTGAGTATGCGCAGCTCATTTAGAGTCGATGTAGTTCGCGACCGCGGCGTAATGGCGAGATTGGTGGATGGCGGCTTACTTGAAAACGTATATCGCCTACAAATTATGAACGCGACTGAAAGTGCGCAACACTATCAGATTTCCGCCACGGGTTTGGATGGGCTTAGTATTGAGCAAGATGAATCTGAAGTTAACAATAGCATTATGGTAAAACCAACAGAAGCACGCTGGGTTTCAGTGCGTTTGGAAATCCCCGATGGTTCGGTTGAACCTGGCTCACACAAAGTAAATTTCGTTATTCGCTCAATCGATAATGATGAAACAGTGACTGAGAAATCCGTATTTATAGTGCCGCGCTAAATATCACGCAAAGGAAACAAAATGAACACACCATTGACGCAAACACCCCACATTCAGTTAGCACCCCACATTCAGCTACCTCAGGCACAGCCATGGTGGAAATTCGGGCATGTTTGGTTAATTGTAGCGGGGCCTCTGGTAGTTGTGATGGCATCATTTATCACGCTGTATTTAGCGATGAGCACGCCAGACCCCGTGATTGATGACTACTATCGCAAGGGCATGGAAATCAACAAAACGATAGATGCCCAGCGAGACGGAATGGCACCCGCCTTGGTAGCACGCAACCATGCAGCGACGGGCATCAGCCCAACTAAACCTTAGATAGTTGCCTCATCGACCCTTAATTCTGTAAGGCTAATTAACTCACCTATTGCTACACAAATAAGTAGAACCAGACTGCATTCGGCGTACTGCGCGTTGCGCGAATATTGCCCTACGCTCGCTCATCCGCCCTACCGTGCTTGTTGGCATTTATTTTCAAATCTGTTTGTTTCATGAGCATGCCAGCTTAAAGGTGACTGTCGCCCATTAATTCTTTTCATAAAACATGATGTCCAGTCATCAGCGTCTACTGTATAAGGATAGATGCGACTCATTAACCCTTCAGGAAAATCAAATGCCATTGCACTGGGTTTACCAGAGGTTGTACCATTAGGGTCAGTTGGTTTTTCAACAGGGAAACGGATTTGATTACGAAAAAGTGCTGGATCATTAAAATAACTGCAGGCACCATCTATTTCAAAATATGCAAGATCATGAGTGAAATACTTATAAAAACTTATGTAATCGACGGTAATGCCACGCTCAGAAAATTTTTCCTCGTTTTTATTTTTAGGCTTCCTATACCACGCGCTTTGTGTCGGTGTGTACTCCCTTAAACCATTTTTTACTGGCAAGATAGGAATTTTTCCAGGAAGATTATCAAGCCATCTATTACCAGGATTAACTGAATATTGAACTGGAGGCGTCAAAATAGGTAACTTGTTATCTATCAAACCTACAATATTGCAGGTATATCTTTGCCATTTCTCATGTTGTTGACGCTGTATTTTGATGCCAATTAACCAAAGACCACCGTCAGGTAACCCATCAGGCTGAACTTCTAACCCAAATCTTTTGGCATACTGAGGACTCCATGCCCACTCCACAATTTGAGTGTTATCGCCTAGCACTGGATCTCCCAGCTCTGGATGTATTTTCTTTGATTGATGTACTGGGAGCGACCTATCAATGCCTGTTAATTCAGCATATACATTCGATTGAAGTAATAAAACTATGCCAATGAACAGAAAATATATGGGGAACTCGATTGATTTATTGCTTGCATCGTAGCCCATCAGCTTCTCCTTAATTTGCATAACTCGCGTAAGGCGTACCCGTTTACGGTACGACGTATTTTTACACGAAACTGATTAACTTAGCACACGGTTGGGCATACATTAGGAAGCCCAACGTTCAGCTTATATCACAACATATGTTGGGTTCCATTTTTCAGAAATGGGGTCGTTATATGAAAAACTGACACTATAGATGTGAAGCACACATTTCATATATTGGATTTAAATTGATGTATTGGATTCAGTTGTTGATAGGTAACTTTCAGAGATTGGTTAGGTATGTGCGTGATAAATACGCTCAATTACACTCTCAGGTAATATTACTCGGTTAAATAGAGTTGCTGAATATAAATAGTCTTCGCCAGACTCATCAATCACTCGCATTTGACCATGCTTATCAGCGTCGGCATCCTCAATAATTTCGTATAGTTTACGCATTTCTAATGAGGCTTCGTATCCGTGGTTATCTATACATATAGCAAATTCGTGTTTAATCATGATTTATGTGTCCAAATAACGTTTAATTTTAAATTCTAATTTACCAATACCAGTAGCTTCATACCAATGAAGCTCAGCTTCGCGCACGGAGCCATCTGCTAGACGAATTGAAGCCGTGCCTTTTCGTTTGCGCCAATGACCAATACCATAAACTTTACGAAGCCTAGGTAGTTCTCGAATACCAGCGCCACGAGCAAAAGTTTCTGCTTGTCTAATATTGCCAATAATTTCAAAATCCATAGGCTAAATTCTAGCGCAACTTGGTTTAAATGCCTAACGAAGCGCCATATGTTGCATCATTACCTCGTGCTAACTTTCATTAGGCGGCAACTCGCGTAAGGCGTGCTCGCTTACGGTACGCCGTATTTTTACACGAAGCTAAGCTTAGTGGAAAACCGATTGGGGATGGGGAAAATCTAAACCAAATCTAATCTAACAGACACCCTCTAAAAATTCGGTAACTGTCAGATCAGGTCTGCGCTAGTACAAATCAATAACAAGTCTGTGGATTAAATATTTTTTTCAAGGCATCGGGGTTGAGGATTTTGACATAGCGTTGCTTAACTTCAATAATTCCTTCATCGCTGAACCTTGAGAAAGTACGGCTAATGGTTTCAAGTTTTAGGCCTAGATAACTGCCGATTTCTTCACGGGTCATTCTTAGCACCAATTCGGACGATGAGAAGCCACGTGCATGTAAGCGCTGTACCAGATTAAGCAAAAAGCCCGCGAGGCGTTCTTCTGCACGCATATTGCCTAGCATCATCATCACGCCATTTTCACGCACAATTTCGCTGCTCATGATTTTATGCACATGGCGTTGTAACACTGGAAATTCACGCGACAAATCTTCAATATTGGCAAAAGGCATGACACAAACTTCAGCATCTTCAAGCGCCACAGCATTGCAACTATGACGGTCATTCACAATACCGTCTAAGCCAATAATCTCGCCAGCCATTTGAAAGCCAGTGACTTGCTCTCGACCATCTTCAGTTGAAAGGCAGGTTTTAAAAAAACCCGTACGGATAGCAAACAATGAGGTAAAGGTATCACCAGCGCTGAATAACACGCTTCCCTGTTTGACCTTACGTCTTGTGGCAACCACTTCATCTAATTTTTGCAGCTCACTATTATCTAAGCCAAGCGGCATACAGAGTTCACGCAAATTACAGTTGGAACACGCAACCTTTAATGTTTCTATATTCATTTTTCGCCCATTGATTGCTTCATTATCAACGGATAACGAAACACTTTCCTCAGGGCTATATAGTAACTCGTCCATTCATTATTTTCCTAAAACAATACAATTATTCAACTGTGTCTATTGTCGCTTAATTTTTTACAGGTAGTTTTGACGTAAATCAATATGCGATTTATTAAAAAATGACAAAGTAGCATCAATCTAAAAGCTTGAGAATTACCATGCTAAAAAATCCACCTAAAGCACCTGAACTCACCCCACAAATTCTCGAAAAATTTGATATTGCGGGGCCACGCTATACCTCATATCCAACAGCCGACCGCTTTGTTGAAGCCTTTGCTGGCATTGAGTTTGGGCAGACCCTTGAGCAAAGAAATATGACTGGGCGTTTGCTGCCACTGTCTTTGTATGTGCATATCCCATTTTGTGAATCGTTATGTTTTTACTGTGCGTGCAATAAAATTGTCACCAAACGGCATGAGCGCGGCGCTGAATATCTCAATTATCTCAAAAAAGAAGTTGACTTATATGTTCATAAGCTGGGTAAAGGTCAAACGGTTTCACAATTACATTTAGGTGGCGGCTCGCCCACATTTTTTAGCGATGAAGAATTATCAGAACTGATGACGCTATTACGTGAAAATTTTCAATTGGCCTCAGATGGTGAATACTCGATTGAAATCGACCCGCGCACCGTCAATGTCCAACGTTTAAAGCATTTATCCTGGCTAGGGTTTAATCGTTTAAGTTTTGGGGTTCAGGATTTTGATGCTGATGTGCAAAAAGCAGTCCACCGCATACAACCGCTTGAGCAAGTGGCTGAGTTGATGCAAGCCGCACGTGAACTCAAGTTTGATTCAGTCAATGTTGATTTAATTTATGGTTTACCCAAACAAACGCCTGAGTCATTTACCCAAACCTTGGCCAAAGTGGTTGCGTTAAAACCAGACCGAATTGCGCTTTATGCTTACGCGCATTTGCCTGAGAGATTTAAACCGCAACGCAGAATCCTTGCTGCAGAATTACCTGCTGCGCCAGAAAAAGTGTCTATGCTCGCTAATGCAATTTCTACATTTTTAAGCGCGGGTTATGTATATGTGGGGATGGATCATTTTGCCTTACCAACCGATGCGCTCGCCATCGCTAAACGCCAAGGGCGTTTGCACCGTAATTTTCAAGGCTACAGCACGCAACCCGATTGCGATTTGATCGCGCTTGGGGTTTCCGCCATTGGCAAAATAGGCACCAGCTATAGTCAAAATGCAAAAACATTAGCGGAGTATTACGATTTTTTAAATCAAGGGCGTTTCCCTGTCGTGCGAGGCCTTGCCTTAACGCGTGATGATTTAATTAGGCGCTCCGTCATTATGGCGCTAATGTGTCAAGGTAGGTTGCAATTTGAATCCATTGAAATTTCTTATCTAATTGATTTTAAATCATACTTTAAAGATGAATTAGCCAATCTGCGCGAGCTACAAAACACAGATTTAGTGGAAATTGATGATACTGCGATTCAAGTAACCGAGCTAGGCTGGTTCTTTGTGCGCGGCATAGCGATGCAGTTTGACCGTTATTTGCAAAACGATCGCAATCGCGCTAGGTTTTCAAAAATTATTTAATCTCGTTATCAGCTAAAGATAATTTTGTGCTCAAATTACACTTTGATAAACCGCCATCATTTTTTTGACTTTGGATTCCCACAAAAATTGATTGGCTATATGTTCAACTGCTTTGTTGCCGAGTGATATGCGTTTTTGTGTATCTGTTGCTAGGTCTTCTATATGCTTTTTAAATTCGTTGACCATGTGTTCCCTTGAAATCGGTTCGATTAACACGCCCGTACCTTCTTCTATGTAGTCCTCGGGTCCGCCCCATTTGGTAGCAATTGCAGGAACTCCTCTTGCCATTGCTTCCAGTATTACCGCACCGCCACATTCCCTAACGCTTGGCAGTACAAAAATATCAGCATTGTCGTAAAATTTGACGACTTCGGAATGCTCAACCCAGCCATGAAAGGTGACATTGCTTAGTGCTTTCGCTTGTTGTTTTAGGGTGTCCATTTCAGGCCCATCACCCACAATATCAAGCTTGATAGAAGGGTTGCTAATGCGAGAGAAAACATCAATTAAGATGTCTGTGGCTTTCCAATCAACCAATCTGCCAACGAACAAAACATGAATGATTTTGTTTGGCTCTTTTTCTGCTACAAATGATTTTGGTTTTACTTGGTCAGCTGCATTTTCAACAATGCGCGTGACTTTACCTAAGCGGAAAATAGGTAGTGAGTTTTCCGTCCGTTTGTTTGCCACGACTAATCTTGCCGCAAATAATTTGCCCGGCATTAAAACATTGAGTGCATGACTCAATAATCGTGCTACAAATTGCACAACATTTTCAAATTTACCAGACATAAACTTAAATGAGCGCGGAAAGTCCATGCCACCATTCATAGGTCCAATGATAACTGGCACACCTAAGCCAAACATTATTGAAGGCTGTTTAGGGGAAACAGGTGCGGGTTCGTGAATGACGTTAATGTTTTTTTCTTTGATGATACGTTTTGCATAAAACCATTGAAATAATTGGGTGATATGGTGGCTTAACGCCCCAGTAGTTAGAATGTCAATGCGATGCGGCAGTAGTTTACCGAGCTTATACAAAAAAATATGTGCTTTGGTATCGGGCATAAAGAAAACATTGGTTGTGTCTTCAAAGCTATCCCTAGTTCTCTCGTGCGTAAGTAGATAAACTTCTTGGTTGAGTTTTTTTAAGTAGTAAAAATATTTATAGGGTAGCATTGCCTCACCACCATATTTATTCGAGGCATGTTCGCATACAATCAAAATTTTTAATGGGGGCATGATAATGTAATCGACTCAGATCATAGTTCGTTTTAGAGACTAACTGATTATACATGACTTCCTTAAGAAGCAACTCGAATTGCATTTTTTACCCCATATAATGGGCGCGATATTAGAAACGTCTAAAATCTTACTCTTCAAGTGTCTTGTAGTGGAGATAAATGCGGTGAGGCTAATATAAAACTGGTGCCCAAAAGAGGACTCGAACCTCCACACCCGAAGGCACACGGACCTGAACCGTGCGCGTCTACCAATTCCGCCATTTGGGCTATACCAACATCAGGTATACTATTACTTAAGCCCACAAATTCTATAGGAAAGACATCCCTTGTCAACGAGAAAAAAGAACCCGCCTACGCGTGTTAAACCAGTGCCATTTAAAGCAGGGGTGAAAAGCCAATCTGATGCACGCTTGGTTGACCCGCATGCGGATCGCGAAGCAGCTAATTATGCTAACCCATTGCCTAGTCGTGAGTTGATATTGCAGGTGATGGCGGAGCAGGGCGTACCTGTGAGCGATGAGGTGCTTTATGATTTGCTTGGGATTGGTGAAGAAGAGCAAGATATTTTCACCCGTCGCCTCAACGCAATGGAGCGTGAGGGGCAAATTATACGTAACCGCAAAGGCGCGTTGTGTATTGCGGAAAAAATCAATTTAATTGCAGGTAAGGTGCAGGGTCATCCCGATGGCTTTGGATTCTTAGTGCCAGATGGCGGCGGCGATGATTTGTTTTTATCCCCCAAGGAAATGTCTCAAGTGTTGCATGGTGACCGCGTTATGGTGCGTCCAGCTGGTTTTGATCGAAAGGGGCGGCCAGAGGGTAAGATTGTGGAAGTGCTTGAGCGCAGCAATGTGCGGATTGTCGGTCGTATCATTCGCGAGCAAGGCTTGAGCATTTTGGTACCTGAAGATAAGCGTATCAATCAAGATGTGTTGATTCCTTATCATTTGGACATGGATGCCAAAGAGGGGCAAGTGGTGATGGTTGAACTCACCATGCAACCGAATGGACACGCGAAACCGATGGGTAAAGTGGTGGAGATTTTAGGTAACTATGCTGATTCAGGCATGGAAATCGAAATTGCTTTGCGTAAACACCAGTTGCCATATGAGTTTTCCAAAGCGGCCATTGCACAAGCGGAAAAATATCCAAAGCTAGTTCAACTTGCTGATTATAAAGACCGTATTGATTTGCGGGACTTGGCGCTGATTACCATTGATGGTGAAACTGCACGTGATTTTGATGATGCCGTTTATGCAGAGCCACAAGGCAAGGGCTGGCGTTTGGTCGTGGCGATTGCCGATGTGAGTTTTTACGTTAAACCAGGGGATGCGCTAGATAAAGACGCATACGACCGTGGCAACTCAGTATATTTTCCACGCCGAGTAATCCCCATGTTGCCAGAGGCGTTGTCTAATGGCTTGTGTTCATTAAACCCTGATGTTGAGCGTATGTGTATGGTTTGCGATATGCAAATTGATGCACTTGGCAATGTTAAGCGCTATCAGTTTTATCCTTCAGTCATGCGATCAAAAGCGCGTATGACTTACACTAAGGTGTTTGAGATTATCAGCCAACCTGAAGGGGATTTGGCGAAAGAATATGCGTGGTTAGTCCCACATATCGACCATTTGTATCAGCTGTTTAAAATTATGCTTAAAGCGCGTGAGAAACGCGGTGCGATTGAGTTTGATAGTGCTGAAACTATCATGATTTTTAATGATAACGGCAAAATTGATCGTATTGAACCAGTGGTACGCAACGAGGCGCATCGTTTAATTGAAGAGTGCATGCTGGCCGCCAATGTGTGTGCCTCTGACTTTTTGAAAGAACACGAGCAGCCCGCGTTATACCGCATACATGAAGGCCCAACACCCGAAAAATTAGAAGCATTACGCACATTCATGGGTGAGTTTGGCTTTGGCGTAGGCGGTGGTGATACGCCGCACGCAAAAGACTATGGCAAGTTGATAACACGCTTTAAAGGTCGCCCTGATGAGCAATTATTACAGACCGTATTGTTGCGCTCAATGCAACAGGCGGTGTATAGCCCAGATAACGTTGGGCATTTCGGTTTGGCGTATGAGTCTTATACCCACTTTACTTCACCGATTCGTCGTTACCCAGATTTATTGATTCATCGCGCCATTAAAGCAGTTTTAAATGGCACGCAATACAAGTCTGGAGACTGGCATCAACTAGGTCAGCATTGTTCTATGACCGAGCGCCGCGCCGATGATGCAACGCGCGATGTTAATGCATGGCTCAAGTGCTATTACATGCAAGACAAAATTGGTGAGGAGTTTGAAGGTACGGTGGCTGGCGTTACCACATTCGGTCTATTCGTGGCGCTGGATGGGGTGTATGTGGAAGGCTTGTTACACGTGACTGAGTTAGGGAATGATTACTTTACGCACGATAAAGCCCGCCATGAAATGGTGGGTGAGCGTACTGGCGTGAAATATCGCCTAGGCGACCGTTTGCGTGTGAAAGTTGCTCGGGTTGATTTAGAAACCAGCAAAATTGATTTTGTGTTAGCGACAGGTGAATTTAAATCCTCTGTCACTGATATCGAGACTGCAAAAGCAGTTGGAAAACCTAATGTGAAAGCAGATGCGGTTGTTGATGAGCCATTAAAATCATCTGCAAAAAAACCGCTAGCGGGGCAAACGTTAAAAGTAACTAAGCCAAATGCAACCAAAGGTGCGACGAGTGCATCTACCCGTGCGAAAACTGCCAATGCTAAACGGCATACAAGCAAAAAGCCTGCAACAACTGCTACAGCACCAAGTAAAAGTAAGACCAAGGCGCCAGCAAGTAAATCTAAGAGACCAAGTAACGCAAAGCGCAGGGCAAGCTAGTTTTGGCAAATTTCAGGTATTCCAATTCAAGTTTAGACAATTTTAAGTTCAGAAAAGTAAAGAGAAAAAGTAATGAGTGAAAGTCGTATTTTGTTTGGTTTCCACGCAGTATTAAGTCGTATGCGTCAGCACGCTGCGAGCGTTCAGGAGATATTGATTGACCGTGATCGTGTAGATGCGCGGATGAAGGACTTGTTGAGTCTGGCTGAATCATCAGGCGTGCGTACGATGGAGGTCGAGCGTTCTCGCTTGGATGGAATGGCGGGCGTGAATGGTCGCCATCAAGGCGTGATTGCACGTGTGATTGATACACCAATCCCCTACAAAGATATTCATGATATTTTAGAATCTGACCTTAAAGAACCACCTTTTTTCTTGATACTGGATGGCGTCGAAGATCCGCATAATCTAGGCGCGTGCTTGCGCGTGGCAGATGCGATGGGCGTACACGCGGTGATTGCGCCTAAAGATAGAGCTGTTGGCTTAAACGCAACTGTGCGTAAAGTGGCGTGTGGCGCGGCAGAAACAGTCCCTTTTATCGCTGTTACTAACTTGGCACGCACCATCAGAGAGTTAAAAGACGCTGGTGTTTTTGTTGTGGGCGCAGCAGCAGAAGCGGAACACAATCTTTTTACGGTTAAATTTGATGGACCAATTGCGCTAGTGCTGGGGGCTGAAGGCACAGGATTGCGCCGACTCACTGAAGAAAACTGTGATGCACTGGTGAGTATCCCCATGTTTGGTTCAGTTGAAAGTCTGAATGTTTCAGTAGCCAGCGGAATTTGTCTTTATGAGGCAAGAAGACAAAGAAACCTAAAGTGACGGCTAGCGAGTTAATTACTTGCGTTTGGCTCTAATATAGGCAGGTATTGCAATCAATGCGATTCCGCCTAACTCAATCATCCAGTTCATTTGTGCGCCTAGCCATTTGGTATGTATCCAAGTATCCATATTGTGGAATGAGGCAGCCCTGATGACTACGAATGCGGAAAGTGCAACGATACCTAATGTTGTCCACTTTATTTCTAAGCATAGCTCTCGCACGCTGATAAACAGCCAAACTAATGTGATAGTTGCGATGGTGATGAGTGATGCAATAAACCTAGCCTGAACAATACGTCTGTTTTCATACCAGCCTTCTGAGGTCGCAAGTTCTCTAGCTATTTGCGTCAACAGGCTCTGTAAATCAAGTTGTTTGTTGATGCATAAAAACGCTAAGACAATGGTGAGCAATAACCAAAATTTTGCTTCACGTTTAGAGTAGTAATCACCAGTACTATATTTTTTGCACATAAAACATAGGGCGGAAGCAATCGCATACGCTACAACAGTGCCCCAGCCTGCTATAGTAGGGTCACCTATCCCGATATGCCAGCTTGAAGTTGCTTGTGAAATCATGATCTCAGTCGTTGCTTAATGTGATGATTGTATGAATTTTGCTGAATTATTATGACATGGCGCTTTATTAAAGTGCCTTAAAATGGTATTTTAACAACCTTCCTATTATGTAGTTTTTTATTGGTTTTTTTAACCAGTTTTTTTGATGTTTTATAATTTATAAATCTTTGGAGTGAATATGGCAGTTGAACGTACCTTATCAATCATTAAACCTGATGCAGTTGCAAAAAATGTTATCGGTAAAATCTACACACGTTTTGAGTCAAATGGCTTGAAAATTGTTGCGGCTAAAATGGCGCAATTAACACAAGCTGAGGCTGAAGGCTTCTACGCTGTGCATAAAGAGCGTCCATTCTTTGGTGCTTTAGTGCAATTTATGATTTCAGGTCCAGTAATGATTCAAGCGCTTGAAGGCGAAGGCGCAGTGCTTAAAAACCGTGATTTGATGGGTGCTACAAACCCTAAAGATGCAGCGCCAGGTACAATTCGTGCCGATTTCGCTGAAAGCATTGATGCAAACGCTGTACACGGTAGTGATTCAGCAGAAAATGCAGCGATTGAAATTGAATACTTCTTTGGGAAAATTTAATTGACCATTAAACTAACACTTGTTTTGAAACAAGTGAGCGTTTATATATGGCAGTAAATTTACTGAATTACGATCAACCCGCCTTGGCGGGTTTTTTCGCTGAAATGGGCGAGAAATCTTTTCGTGCCAAACAGTTGATGCGTTGGATGCATCAATCTGGTGTGCATGATTTTGAGCAGATGACTGACATCGCAAAGGTGTTACGCGAAAAATTAGCGGGTGTTGCTGAAATTACGCCTCCAACTGTGAGTTTGGAGCAAATTTCTAATGACGGCACGCGCAAGTGGCTAGTCGATACAGGGGTTGGTAATGGGGTTGAAACTGTGTTTATTCCTGAAGATGATCGCGGTACGCTGTGTGTTTCATCGCAGGTTGGCTGTGCGCTGGAGTGTACGTTTTGCTCCACTGGTCGCCAAGGGTTTAACCGCAATTTAAGTGTTGCTGAAATCATCGGTCAATTGTGGTTGGCTAATCACTCGCTCAGGCAAGATGCAGATTACGGTTTGTTAGATAAAAATGACCGTATTATCAGCAATGTAGTGATGATGGGGATGGGTGAGCCGCTTGCTAACTACGATAATGTTGTGACTGCAATGCGTATTATGCTGGATGATTCAGCTTATGGCTTGAGCCGTCGTCGAGTTACATTGTCCACTAGTGGTTTAGTGCCAGCCATGGATAGATTGAAAGAAGATTGCCCTGTTGCGTTGGCGGTTTCCTTGCATGCACCCAATGATGATTTGCGTGACGAGATTGTGCCTATCAATAAAAAATACCCAATTAAAGAGTTAATGGCTGCTTGCCAGCGCTATTTGGTGAAAGCGCCACGGGATTTTGTAACCTTTGAGTACGTCATGTTGGATGGCGTGAACGACAGCGTCGCGCATGCGCACCAGTTGCTGGATGTTGTACAAGATGTGCCTTGTAAATTTAATTTAATCCCGTTTAATCCATTCCCCAATAGCGGTTACGATACTTCAAAACCAGATGCGATTAAGCGATTTAGAGATGTGTTGATGCAGGCTGGTTATGTCGTCACTACTCGAAAAACGCGTGGTGACGACATTGATGCAGCCTGTGGCCAGTTGGCTGGTAAAGTGCAAGATAAAACTAAACGTACATTCAAAAATATCCACGTGGAGATTGAACGTTGAAATTACTCTTTCTGGCTTTAATGGCATTGATATTGCAAGCTTGCGCTTCACAGCAGGCTGTTGGCCTTAGTAGTGAGGCAGCGCAGCGTGAGCGTGCGCGTATTCATACAGAGTTAGGCGCTGGCTATTATCAACAGAATCAAATTGCAATAGCCTTAGAAGAGTTTACTGCTGCCGTTAATTTTGATCCTACTTATTCTATGGCCTACAATGGCTTAGGCTTGGCTTATGCAGCGCTACGTGAAGATGATAAAGCGGATGCAAGTTTTAAAAAGGCCATTGCTTTAGATCCTAAAGATTCAGATGCGCATAATAACTATGGCTCGTTTTTATGTGCAAAAAATCGCATAGATGAGTCTGTTGCTCAGTTTTTAGCCGCGATTAAAAATCCTTTATACATCACACCTAGTGTTGCTTATATGAATGCTGGTTTATGCTCCTTACGCAAGCCAGACGCTAAAGCGGCTGAAGGATATTTGCGCCAGGCTTTGCAGCTCGACCCTCAGTTAGATCAGGCAGCTTACCAGTTGGCTAAGATTTATTACAATGATAAGAGGTATCAGCTTGCACGTGACGCCCTACAAAATGCGATAGTAACTAATCCAACTGCCGAAATTTTGGGGCTTGGAATATTGGTCGAGCAACAGCTTGGGGATAAAGATGCTGAAGCTAGTTATACGTTACAGTTAAGAAGAAAATACCCGAACTCTGACCAAGCTAAAGCATTATTGCAAGTAAAATAGGGGTAATATCAATAATGAGTGAACAAGATTCCGCCTCAATCACAGAAGTAAGCTCGAAAGCCCCGCCACAATTGGGTGAAGTGCTGACTGCACAGCGTGAGTTGAAAAACATGACAGTGGGGGAGGTTGCTAACCAACTGCGCTTGGGTGTTCGTCAAGTAGAAGCGCTAGAAGCGAATGATTTCGCAAAATTGCCAGAGTCGATGATTACGCGTGGGTTTATTCGGAATTACGCCCGCTTGTTAGGCGTTGATGCTGAGCCACTTATACTTGCACATCGTGCATTATCTGGCGCAGACCAACCACAGTCGCTCAATATTAGCTCTGAGAATATTTCTATTACGAATCATCATGTGACACCTTGGTTTAAAATTTTAACAGTACTGTTGTTGATATTACTTCTTGTATTTGGCTTAAGCTATTATGTGCAACATCCTTTTACTCATGTGGCATCATTTGATCAACTTGGTACTAACAACGCAATTTCAACAAAAGGTGCGAATGCAGAACCTTCACCTGAAGCTATGCAAGCTCCCGTTATGGAAAAACTTCCAGAACCAGCGCTACCAATTGCAGAAAGAATGACGGAGAGTGAGTTGGCCGCAGCTTCCACTCAATCGCAAACAGTTGATTCAACGACCGATGCTAAGTTTGAGCAATCGCTTGCGCAAAATGAGGTGCTTAATGTCAACAGTGCGAAAATTAATGAAGGTGCTAAGTTTGAAAATCCTAAGCTTGAAAGTGCTGATGCTGTAAATGTTGGAGCAACGCAAGCAAATGGTGTGGTATCTGCAAGCACACAAATAGCACTGGAGTTAATCTTTACTGAAGAATCTTGGGTGAGTGTGCTAGATGGCGATAACAAGGAAATTTATAAGAAGTTAAGTCCAGCAGGTGCTAGCGAGAAGATTGTTGGCAAGCCACCTTTCAATTTACACATAGGCAATGCTGGTGGAACACAAGTGAATTACAAGGGTAAATCAGTAGATCTTACTCCATACACAAGGAACAACATTGCCCGCATCACTTTATCATTGGAGAAGAATTGAGTTCGTATTTACAAGCTAAGCGTCATGCAACCAACACTGTAATGGTTGGGCATGTGGCGGTAGGTGGCAGTCATCCTGTGGTTGTGCAATCCATGACAAACACTGATACCGCTGATGCCGCAGCGACTATTCAACAAGTATTTGAGTTATGGCAGGCTGGTTCCGAAGTTGTACGGATTACCGTAAATTCGCCAGAAGCAGCTGCGCAAGTAGCTAACATTCGTAAGGGATTGGATGCGTTAGGGTGTAATGTGCCATTAGTTGGCGACTTTCACTTTAATGGACATAAATTATTAGCCGCTTACCCAGATTGTGCGCAGGCACTTGCTAAATACCGCATTAACCCTGGTAATGTGGGTAAAGGTAGTAAACGTGATGAGCAGTTTTCTGCCATGATTGAAGCCGCTATTCAATACGATAAACCCGTTCGTATCGGGGTGAACTGGGGTAGTTTAGATCAAGCCAAAATGGCACGCATGATGGATGAAAATTCCAAACTGGCAGAACCGCTTTCTGCGGATGCTTTGATGCGTGAGGCACTGATTCAATCCGCTTTGGAGAGCGCTGAACAAGCAGAAGCGTGGGGTTTGGCGAGTGATAAAATTATTATTTCCTGCAAAGTCAGCAATGTTCAAGATTTAATTAAAGTTTACAGTGAGTTAGCACAGCGTTGTAGCTATCCATTGCACTTGGGTTTAACCGAAGCTGGCATGGGTTCGAAAGGCATCGTCGCGAGCACGGCGGCGCTATCAATCTTGTTGCAAGCAGGTATTGGCGACACCATTCGAGTGAGTTTAACGCCTCAGCCGAATGAATCACGCACTACGGAAGTCATTGTTGCGCAAGAAATTTTACAGACCATGGGTATTCGTTCGTTTACGCCATTGGTGACGGCTTGCCCAGGTTGCGGAAGAACAACGTCAACCTATTTCCAAGAACTCGCACAAGATATACAGCGTTACCTACGTGAGCAAATGCCAGTTTGGCGCAAAACTTATCCTGGGGTTGAGACTTTAAATGTCGCTGTGATGGGCTGTGTGGTGAATGGTCCTGGAGAATCTAAACTTGCTAATATCGGTATTAGCTTGCCTGGTACAGGTGAAGTGCCTGTGGCGCCAGTATTTGTGGATGGTGAAAAAACCGTGACACTCAAAGGCGACCATATTGCACAAGAGTTTCAAGCGATTGTCGATGAGTACGTGAAAACCAATTATGCTGAGGGTGGTAAATTACGTGCAGAGCGTAAAATTATCCCTGTCCAAGCAATTGTCTAAACCCGAATACTAGTTTTATCAATTTAATTTTAGAATCATAATAAATGGCTGAAAAGTTTCAATCAATCAAGGGCTTTTACGATATATTGCCCGAAAATACCCCTCTCTGGTTTAAGCTAGAAGATACCGCGCGTCGCGTATTAGCGCAGTATGGTTATCGCAATATTCGCATGCCGATTGTTGAGTCAACTGATTTATTTGTGCGCTCAGTCGGTGAGCATACCGATATTGTTGAAAAAGAAATGTATGCTTGGACGGATAGTTTAAATGGGGACAAATTAACCCTGCGTCCTGAAGGTACTGCGGGTTGTGTGCGTGCAGTGGTTGAGCATAGCCTCACCTACAATGGTCCGCAGCGCTTATGGTATATGGGGCCGATGTTTAGGCATGAAAACGTGCAAAAAGGGCGTCAGCGTCAATTTCATCAAATTGGTGTCGAGGCATTTGGTTTTGATGGTCCAGAAACAGATGCTGAGCAAATTATTCTACTTGCGCGTTTATGGCGTGAACTGGGTTTGCAAGAGGTTGAGTTGCAAATAAACTCGATTGGCGATGCGGAAGAGCGCTTGGCGTATCGTCAAACTTTAATCAGCTATTTTGAACAACATGCAGAAATTTTGGACGAAGATGCAAAGCGCCGCTTGCATACCAATCCGCTACGTATCTTGGATAGTAAGAATCCTCGCATGCAATCTATTTGTGAAGCGGCGCCGCGTATGCTGGATAGCTTGGGCGAGTCGAGTCGTGCCCATTTTGAGCGAGTTTGCCAAATCCTCACAGATGCAGGTATTCGCTATACATTAAACACGCGATTGGTTCGCGGTTTAGACTACTATAACCGTACCGTATTTGAATGGGTGACGACTAAATTGGGTGCTCAAGGTACGATTGCTGGTGGTGGTCGCTATGATAAATTGGTCGAACGTATGGGTGGTGAGGCTACGCCAGCATGTGGCTTTGGCATTGGTTTAGAGCGCGTGTTTCTGTTGATGCAAGAATACGGAGTACAAGCCCAGCAAAACCCTAATGCTTATTTGGTGAATGTGGGTGAGCAGGCAGAAAGACAAGCGCCACAACTTGCAGAAACCCTACGAGATGCTGGTTTGAATATTGTATTGCATGCAGGTGGTGGTAGCTTTAAATCTCAAATGAAAAAGGCAGATCGTAGCGGGGCGCTTTACGCAATTATCATAGGCGATGATGAAGTCGCTGCGAATGAACTTACATTAAAACCCATGCAAGTTGCAGGTGAGCAAGTTCGAGTAAAAATTCAACAAGCTATTGAATTGATGAAAAAATAAAATATTCATGACTGAACTGCTACGGATACAAGATTTAACTATTACACCTGCAAACGACAGCAGTCGTCATTTGGTGAACCGTGTATCGTTGGTCATTGAAGCAGGTAAAACTACATGTGTCGTAGGTGAATCAGGTAGTGGCAAAAGTCTGACGGCTTTGTCAGTGATGGGGTTGTTATCTAGGCAACTCAAGCAAACTGCAGGGACAATTACTTTTCAAGGTCAGCAATTAACTGGGTTAAGCAATGATCAAATGCGCCAAGTTCGTGGGCGCAAAATTGGTATGATTTTTCAGGAGCCGATGACCTCACTGAACCCTGTGTTAACCATTGGCTATCAAATTTCTGAGCCGCTGAGTCTGCATTTGGGTTTACGTGGAACAGAGCTTCAAGCCCGTGTTGCAGCTTTGCTTGAGCAAGTTGGTATCCCTGCAAGTCGTGCCAATAGTTACCCAGATGAATTGTCGGGCGGTCAACGCCAGCGCGTCATGATTGCCATGAGCATTGCCTGCGAACCCGCTATGTTAATTGCGGATGAGCCCACAACAGCGCTTGATGTCACGGTGCAAGCGCAAATTTTGAAATTGTTAGATGAACTTAAAACGCGCATGAATATGGGGATGTTATTGATTACCCATGATTTTGGCGTAGTGGCAGATATTGCAGACAATGTAGTGGTGATGTTTAGAGGCGAAATTGTAGAATCTGGCACGGTGGATGAAGTGCTTACTCGCCCAAAACACCCATACACCAAGGCTCTATTGGATTGTGTGCCAGATGCCGCAGGTAAAAAAGCACTCAAGCCAATTGATTATGCATGGCTCAAAACTGGGGCATTAGCATGAGTGAGGTCATTCTTGCCGCCAATAATCTCGTTAAAACCTATAGTCAGCGTAGTGGGCGTTTTGGTGTTGCGGCGACTCAAGTCAAAGCGTTAGATGATGTTAGCATTAATCTAAAAGCAGGCTCAACGCTGGCAGTGGTAGGAGAATCTGGTAGCGGAAAATCCACCTTGGCGCGTTGTCTGTTACAATTGCAACCCTTGGATAGCGGTGAAGTGATATTTCAAGGCAAAAACCTAGCCGCAATGTCAGCTTCAGCTTTGCGGACAGAGCGCCGAAATATCCAAATGGTGTTTCAAGATCCGTTTGCTTCGCTTAACCCTCGCATGAGAGTGGGAGAGATTGTGGGTGAAGGCTTGTTGATTCATCAGTTGGGCAATAAATTAGCGCAGCGCGAAAAAGTGGTGCAGATGCTTAAGCGTGTTGGCTTGACTGAAGCCGATATGGATAAATATCCACACCAGTTTTCAGGTGGTCAACGTCAGCGTATTGGCATTGCAAGAGCGCTGGTGCTTGAACCTAAAGTTGTGGTGTGTGATGAACCAGTGTCGGCGTTGGATGTGTCGATACAAGCACAAATTTTATTGTTGCTTAAAGAGTTACAGGCAGAGATGAAATTAAGTTATATTTTCATTAGCCATGATTTGCGAGTAGTGCGTCATATTGCGAATGAAATAGTCGTGATGCATCAAGGTAAAGTAGTTGAAAGTGGGCGGATTGATGATATATATCAATCACCTAAAGCGGAGTATACACGTAATTTATTAAGTGCAATTCCAGGTCAAAGAACACAGAATCATTAATTTGTTTGTGATGTAAGGATAAGTATGGCGTACGATTTAGAAGAACAAGAACAGTTAGATGCATTTAAGGCTTGGTGGAAAGCCAATGGAAATAAAGCGGTGACAGCATTAACGCTGTTAATCGTCTGTTTTCTTGGGTATCAAGGTTGGCAGTTTTATCAAAACAAACAAGCGCAAGAAGCCTCAGCTAAATACGAGGCAATGTTGCAACTTGATAGTAAAAATTTAAAAGCCATTCAATCAGTCTCGGCTGAGTTGATGGATAAATACGCTTCAACACCATACGCTGGCAGAGCAGCATTGACTGTAGCTAAAGCCAATTATGAGAATAAAGATATTAAAAGTGCTGCGGCGCAACTGACTTGGGCGACTAAAAACGCTAAGGAAGATGTGATCAAAACAATGGCACTATTGCAGCTAGCGGGAATACGTTACGAAGAAAAGTCTTACGATGCAGCACTAGCTTTATTGTCTGAAAAGCATGCGGATGGTTTTGATGGCTTATTCGCCGACCTTAGAGGTGATATATTTGTTGCTCAAGGGAAACCAGAAGAGGCTAAAAAAGCCTATAAAGAAGCATTAGTTAAGTTAGATGAGCATGCCCGTTATCGTGTTTATACGGAGCATAAGTTAGAAGCGCTTGGGAGCTAAGAGTGCATTTAAATTATCAAAAAATAGTCATATCAAGCTTATTGCTGCTGTTGGCGGGTTGCTCATCTATTTCGGACCTCAAAACCGATATTTCTGAATCATTATTTGGACGTGATGCGGTTGATGCCCCGTCTGAGTTGTCAGAGATAAAGCCCACGATTCAGCCTAAAGTGTTATGGAAAGCAAGCGTAGGAGGCACAGAGGATTTTGATTTTGTACCAGTGACGGATAATGGTGCTGTATATGCCGCTAGCGCATCTGGTGATATTGTCAAATTGAGTGCAGCAGATGGTAAGCAATTGTGGCGTGTAAAATCTGGTGAGAAAATCTCTGGCGGTGTAAGTGTTGATGACAAGTTAGTGCTCGTTGGTAGTAATGATGGCTACGTGGTTGCGTTTGATCTATCAGGGAGAAAACTCTGGAAATCAAAGGTTAGTAGTGAGGTATTAAGTGCACCTAAAGTTGATGGTAGTGTCGTGGTTGTGCGTTGTGGAGATAGTCGGATTTATGGTTTAAACGCCGTTGATGGCGCTAGGAAGTGGGTGTACGAAAGGGCAAATCCAACCTTAACTTTACGAAGCAGCGCTGGAATTGCAGTGGATGGTGGTGCTGTTTACTCTGGTTTTGCAGGGGGTAAAATGGTTGCTGTAAGAGCGGATGATGGGAAAGTCATTTGGGAAGTTTCTGTAGCGCAACCTAAAGGAGCAACTGAGATAGAGCGAATTGCTGATATTACTAGTTATCCTGTTGTTGATGGCGCTTTGGTATATGCTGTGGCATATCAAGGTAAGGTTGCTGCCGTAGACAGAGCCACTGGTAAAGTGCTATGGAATCGGGATATTTCCAGTTATACAGGTTTGAATGCTGAAACTGCTCGTGTTTATGTGACACACGCTGGTGGTTCTATTTATTCTTTAGATTTTTCAACGGGTAAAACGTACTGGCGTCAAGCTGATTTAAAATTTCGCGGGTTAACAGCGCCATTACCCATGGGTGATTTGATTGCATTTGGCGATTTGGAGGGGTATGTGCACTTTTTAAATCGCGGTGATGGTGCTGTGGCTGGGCGCATTGAAACCGATAACGGTGCCGTGATGCCTCAAATGACGGCGCTAGGCAGTTCAGGTTTGCTTTTGCAAACACGCAAGGGTGAGGTTTACGCCCTCTCAATTAAATAATACATGTTACCTACCATTGTTCTAGTTGGCCGACCAAACGTCGGCAAATCTACTTTATATAATCGATTAACCAAGAGCCGCGACGCCCTAGTCGCGGATTTGCCTGGCTTAACCCGCGACCGTCATTACGGACGTGGCGGAGGTGGGGATAAACCATTTTTAGTGGTTGATACGGGTGGTTTTGAGCCAACTGCGGAAAGTGGCATTTTAAAAGAAATGGCACGTCAAACCCTGATGGCGATTGACGAAGCAGATGTCATCATTTTTGTGGTGGATGGTCGTCATGGCTTAAGCCCGCAAGATAAAGATATTGCCGATAAATTACGCAAAAGCCAGCGCCCAGTATTGTTAGCCGTCAATAAAACTGAAGGCATGAACCGCGCAGTCGTCAGCGCAGAGTTTCATGAACTTGGTCTTGGCGATCCGCTTTCTATTTCATCTGCGCACGGTGAAGGCGTTCGTGATCTTGTCGAGCTAGCATTAGCCCCGTTTGATGAGCCTGAAGAAGATGAGGCGAATGACAAAAATCGCGTACCCAAAGTGGCGATTGTTGGTCGTCCCAATGTAGGTAAGTCAACCTTGGTAAACGCACTGCTAGGTGAAGAGCGTGTGATTGCGTTTGATGAGCCAGGTACCACGCGTGACTCGATATTTATTGATTTAGAGCGTAATGGTAAGACCTATACCATTATTGACACCGCAGGTGTGCGTAAGCGCGGTAAAGTGCTGGAAGCGATTGAAAAATTCTCGGTCATTAAAACCATACAAGCGATTGAAGAAGCCAACGTGGCAATTTTAGTGGTAGATGCGCAAGAAGGCATTACTGAGCAAGATGCCCACGTAGCGGCGTACATTCTAGATGCAGGTCGCGCCCTAGTGGTCGCAATCAATAAGTGGGATGGACTGGAAGAAGACCGCAGGGATTGGATTAAACGTGAAATTGATCGCAAACTGCAATTTTTAGACTTTGCCAAGTTTCATTATATTTCGGCGCTTAAAAAGAAAGGTCTGCCTGAGCTATTTACCTCAATTGATGGTGCATACAAGGCCGCATTTGCCAAACTACCTACGCCGCAACTCACACGTGTTTTAAACGATGCCACCATGCAGCATCAACCTCCAATCAGCAAAGGCATACGCCCCAAGCTGCGCTATGCGCATCAAGGCGGCAGTAATCCACCGATTGTCGTCATTCATGGTAATCATGTAGATGGCGTGAAAGATAGCTATAAACGATTTTTAGAAGGGGTATTTCGTAAAACCTTTCAATTAACTGGCACACCACTGCGTGTACAATTTAACCAAGGTGAAAATCCATTTGCAGAGCCAGATAAGCGCAAGGCGGGTGAAGGGATTGTAAGTATGCGTCGTAGAAAAACAGCGCAACGCGCAGAATTAAATGCACGCAAAAATGAAGAAACTGCAAAGTCAAAAGGGAAGCCAGTTAACTCAAACATATTGGCTACGGTAAGAAAAAGAATTGCTAAAAAAACTAAATCCTAAAAACTAAAAACCTAGTCAAGCTTTAAAAAGCAATGTTAAAAATAACTAGCAATAAAACTGGTTGAATCAACAAAGCTGATTCAACCAGTTTTATTTGAAATAGATTTAAAGAGCTTCCCAGAACTTCCACCAAACCTTTTTATCTTCGGCAAAATCTTTGTTTAACATTTTGCTATCTGGGTAATTCGTTTGAAGCACACGCAGCGTGTCTTGTTTTAAGTCTTGCAGATTCATCAAATCATAAGCGCTGATTAAAATGACTAAAGACTCTTCGATTGATGTGGACTCAGGGTAGTTATCTAGCACATATTTGCAACGGTTAACGGCCGCAACATAAGCTTGGCGCTTCATATAGTAACGTGCAACGTGTAGTTCGCTACTTGCTAAAACATTGACTAAATAGGTCATGCGTAATGCGGCATCTTTAGCATAGCGGCTTTGAGGATAGCGCGTAACCAGTTCTTTAAACGCATTAAATGAAACACGTTGTGTTTTTGGATCACGGTCATCAATGTTTTGATGTGTAAGTCTTTCGATAACGCCACGCTCATTAAAACTGGCTAGTCCGCGCATATAATAAGCGTAGTCAACATTGGGATGGTTAGGGTGGAGTTTGATAAAGCGATCCGCTGCCGCAGTACTAGAAACAGGGTCATCTTTTTTGTAATAGACGTAGGCTGTTTCTAATTCTGCTTGTGCTGCATAATTTCCATGAGGGAAGCGTGATCCCAGTGTTTTTAGATATTTCAATGCTTTTTCATAGTCATGGTCACGAATTTTTTGTTGCGCTTCCTCGTAAATGTGAGCCGCTGTCCAACCTTTGGTTTCATCTACTTCTGTTGGTGCGCCAAAAATACTGCAACCAGCCAGCCAGCTCGAGAGAATGATTGCTACAATAAACGATACACGATGTTTCATTTAACCTAATTCCAATAAAAATATAGCTAGATTATAACCGATGACAGAAACCACTCCTATTACTCTTATTATTTCTCAAGATTTGGGAGGTTTGCGTCTAGACCAAGCCTTGCAAAAACTCATGCCTGAACACTCGCGCTCCCGCTTGCAAAGCTGGATTAAAGAAGGTTTGGTGACAATGGGTGCAGAGAAAGTGACCGCCAAGACCAAGGTATGGGGCGGTGAGCGCGTCAATATGATCCCGCGGGTTATTCCTGAGCAAAATGCATTTAAAGCACAGGATATTGCGCTGGATATTGTGTATGAAGACGACCATATTTTAGTCATCAATAAGCCAGCTGGCATGGTGGTTCACCCTGCCGCGGGCAACTGGGATGGTACTTTACTGAATGGATTGCTGCATCATGTACCGCAAGCCAAAGATTTGCCACGCGCAGGCATTGTGCATCGTTTAGATAAAGACACCAGCGGTTTGCTTGTGGTGGCTAAAACCTTAGAAGCGCAGACGAGTTTAGTGCGCCAACTTCAAGCGCGCACGGTTAAGCGAGAGTACCGCGCCATTGTTTGGGGGCAGATTTGGCGCAACGGTACGATAGATCAACCCATCGGACGTGACCCACGCTCACGGACTAAAATGGCGATAAATCGCATGGGCAAGCCTGCCACTACGCGTTACGAAGTGCTTGAGCGTTTTGCGGTACACACCTATTTGCGCTGTAATCTGGAAACGGGTCGCACACACCAAATCCGCGTGCATATGCAGTTTTTAAAAGCCCCTATGGTGGGTGACCCCGTTTATGGCATGCGCGGTATTATTCCTATTCGGATGATGACGCCAGAACTGCGTGCCACGCTGGATGACTTCAAGCGCCAAGCTTTGCACGCAGTGAAGCTCGGTTTGATTCACCCCCACACCAACGAGCCTATGGAATGGCAAGTCGAGTTGGCGCAAGATATGAAACAGCTGTTAGAAGCAATGCGCTTAGGCGATTTGCCACCTGAAGAAGAGTATGAGTTTTCTGAAGAGCCTTATTTGTCGGATGAAGACATGGAAGATTACGACGATGAAGACTACGATGATGAGGACTTTTTAGAGGATGAAGACGATGTTGAATAATTCAGACTTCATTGTTCCCAATTGGCCTGCCCCTTCAAATGTAAAATCAATACAAACGACCCGTCTAGGCGGCAAAAGCATCGCGCCTTATGACAGCTTGAATTTAGGTGGTCACGTAGGTGACGACACCTTAACGGTTGCTGCTAATCGTCAGCTACTTAACCAATACGTACCGAGCGAGCCCTTATGGTTAAACCAAGTACATGGCTTGGAAGTAGTCAATGCGCATGAAGCGAGTTGTTTACCATGTGCCGATGCCTCATGCACCGATAAAAAGGGTGTAGTCTGTGCCGTCATGACGGCAGACTGTCTGCCTGTGCTGCTATGTAATACAGCTGGTACAGAAGTCGCTGCAATACATGCGGGGTGGAAAGGGTTGTTAGATGGCGTGCTAGAAGCAGGCGTGGCTAAAATGAAATCACCAGCCAATGAAATCATGGCATGGTTTGGCCCTGCGATTGGCCCAACCGCATTTGAGGTGGGCGATGATGTGCGTGATGCGTTTATTCAACGCCATGCAAAGGCAGCGCAAGCGTTTGTAAAGCTGCCAGCGGTGGCCGATGAGCATAAATGGCTGGGTGACATCTATCAACTAGCAACGCAACGTTTAAACAGCCAAGGCGTTCATCAAATTTATGGTGGAGGCTTATGCACTTACTCAGATAAAAGCCGTTTTTTCTCGTTTAGACGTGACGGTGCAACAGGCCGCATGGCAAGCCTAATTTGGCTAGAGTAACTCTCAAATAATCAATACGATCGCAATCAAATTATGGTCGGTTGCCCATATCCCGTATAATTACAAATAATGAATACATTAAGTTATATTTTACTCACTAGCCTAATCGGTGGCGTGTTAAGTGTGCTAGGTGCGGCATTTTTTGCCTTGAACACTCAAACCTCAAAAGTGCCGATGATGGTCAGTTACGCGATTGGTGCATTGTTAGGTGCTGTTTTTCTTGAGATTCTGCCACATGCTTTTCATGTGGCGAGTAGTCCCGAGGCGATGGCGGCCACTATTTTAGCGGGCATCTTGTTGTTTTTTGTGTTGGAAAAATTAGTGTTATGGCGTCACTGTCATGGCGATCATTGCGAGGCGCATGCGATGCACAGCGAGCAAGATTGTCCCGACATTCATCGACCCAAAATCAATCATACCCAATCAAAATACAGGCTAGTTAATGAAAACAAGCCATCGGTCATTTTAAAGCCCGAGCATCATCATGCGCACGATAGTGGGCGCAGTGGCATGATGATTATGATTGGGGATACCTTTCATAATTTTGTTGATGGTATTTTAATCAGCGCTGCTTTTATGGTGGATATTAAGTTGGGTTTGGTCACGGCTTTAGCCATTATCGCGCATGAAGTCCCGCAAGAAGTGGGGGATTTTTTAATCTTATTGCATTCTGGCTACACTAAAAAACAAGCCTTAATTTTTAACCTAGTGTCTAGTTTGGCGACGGTTTTGGGTGCTTTAATCGCGTATTATTCATTGCAATCGGTACAAAGTTGGATACCCACTATTTTAGGGTTAGCCGCAGCGAGTATGCTCTACGTAGCAGTGGCTGATTTAATCCCGGGGTTGCATAAACGCACAGGGTTTAAAGAAACAGTGCAACAAGTGAGTTTAATCTTGCTCGGGGTGAGTTCGATTGGACTCACTAAGTTCTTTATTGGCGAGTAATTCAGCCGCATGTAGTTTGGCTTGGTTACGCCGACGTTGTGGCGTGCCAAATAACCATAAAAATAGCGCGCATGGTATCAAGCCGAAGAAAGTAAAAGTAAGTACCCCAGCAGTGATACTAGGCTCTGTGGCAGCCATCAGCACTGTGACATAAAGCCACGCAATTAACACAATATACATTGGTAACAATCTTTAAAGAATAGAATTTAACATGAGCACATCAAATCCAAAAGTTGGTTTCGTTTCTCTCGGCTGCCCAAAGGCATCTTCGGATGCAGAGCTTATTCTCACGCAATTACGCGCAGAAGGCTATGAGATTTCGAATAGTTATGAAGGTTCAGACATCGTAGTCGTCAATACCTGTGGTTTTATTGATAGCGCGGTGGAAGAATCGCTCGATGCAATTGGTGAAGCGCTCAATAAAAATGGCAAAGTCATTGTGACGGGCTGTTTGGGCGCAAAAGGCGATGTGGTTAAAAACGCACATCCAAGCGTGCTGGCTGTGACAGGTCCACACGCGTTGGAAGAGGTGATGACCGCAGTGCATCATAACCTACCCAAACCTCATGACCCCTACACTGATTTAGTGCCGCCCCAAGGCATACGCTTAACGCCTAAGCACTATGCGTATTTAAAAATCTCAGAAGGTTGTAACCACCGTTGTAGTTTCTGCATTATTCCATCTATGCGTGGCGATTTAGTGAGTCGCCCGATTGGTGATGTGATGAATGAGTCGGAAAACCTAGTAAAAGCTGGGGTTTCAGAAATCTTGGTGATCTCACAAGACACCAGCGCCTATGGTGTAGATGTTAAATACAGAACAGGCTTTTGGAATGGCCGCCCAGTCAAAACGCGTATGACAGAGTTGGCTTCCGCGCTTGGTGAATTGGGCGTTTGGGTGCGTATGCATTATGTTTACCCCTATCCACATGTGGATGAAATTATCCCCATGATGGCGGACGGCATTATTTTGCCTTATTTAGACGTGCCATTTCAGCATGCTAGCCCACGCATTTTAAAATCCATGAAACGCCCAGCCAGCAGCGAAAACAATTTGGCGCGTATCAACGCTTGGCGTGAGATTTGTCCTGATATTACGATACGCAGTACCTTTATTGTCGGCTTCCCAGGTGAAACGGACGATGATTTTGAAATGCTGTTGGATTTTATGCAAGAAGCACAACTAGACCGTGTGGGCTGCTTTGCCTATTCAGATGTCGATGGTGCCGCGGCAAATGCCTTACCAAACCAAGTGCCAGAAGCGCTAAAGCAAGAGCGTTTATCTCGCTTTATGGCGCTACAAGAACAAATTAGTGCGGATAAACTGCAAAGCAAAGTCGGGCGTATCGAGATGGTGTTGGTCGATGAAGTGGATGGCGATATTGCCATTGGCCGCACCAGTGGCGATGCCCCTGAAATTGATGGGGTGGTGTATCTAGAAGATGGTGCAGAGTTAGTACCTGGAGATTTTGTAGAAGTGCAAATCACTAAATCAGACGGTCATGATTTGTGGGCTGCGCCACCTGAGTTTTAAGTTAATCAGTTTCGCGCAAAAATACGGCGTACCGCATATCAGTACCCCCCTACAGGGTCTGGATAAAGTCAAACCTCAAGATTAAGAACAAATGAGAAAACGGATATACTGCGGCAAGTTTGACAAGTGGATTTCCGAGAAAATAGAGGAAGATAGTTGGAACTCTGTAGCGTTTGATGTGATTTGGCTCGTAATAAGCTATCCAATAATGTACTACCTACCTCAAATCGCATTTTATGTTAACGGTTCTATCATTTCTCCTGAACACCACTATGGCTGGACGATGAAGTGGTATGGTTTTCTATGTCTGGTGTTGATATTTTTGCTGGTTTTAAAAATCATTAGGTTATTGCGAAAGCGGGCGTAGGTTGGGTGGAGCCACGCGATACCCAACAATTGCTAAATCCCAATATATGAATCAATTTAGTGAGACTTTTAGTCTCACTCATACCCATGGTATTTCCATATAACTGCGATATCGCTTTGTGGGTATCGGCTTTGCCTCCACCCACACTACGCTCTTTCAACTCGCGTAGGGCTTATCCGATTGCGGTAAGTCATATGTAAAACCCTCTTTCGGCATATTACGTTCTCGCTTTATCTCACCGCTTGAGTGCAGGGTTTGGTGGCGTTAAAAAATTAAGGCGCTTTAACCAATATTTCTTTGGTTGAAGCGCCTTAAAGTTTAATAATTACTTAACTAGTGATTATTCAACCAGCAATTCACGTTTGCCAGATGCACCATTCATGGCATCAGCATCGGGTAGTGGGTCTTGTCTAGCAGTAATCACTGGCCATATTTTTGCAAGACGCGCATTTAATTCAATATACTCTTGTTGATCTGCGGGTACATCATCTTCCGCAAAAATCGCTTCGGCAGGGCACTCAGCCACACATAAAGTACAGTCGATACATTCATCTGGGTTGATAGCTAAGAAGTTAGGGCCTTCAACAAAGCAATCCACTGGGCAAACATCAACGCAATCAGTGTATTTACATTGAATGCAGTTTTCGGTTACTACATAAGTCATTTTGGTTTCCTTTACAGCTATAAAAGCTAATACGTTATTTTATTAGAAAATTTGTTTTGATGGTTAATTTATCGCAAAAAACCGCAATGACGAGGCGCGCGAACGCAGACAGTACATGCCTGTACGGCAAGTGAGTGCAACGAAGTCAGTGTGGATTTTTTGCGATAAATCATACAATCATTCCTGCACCGACGGTATTGTTTGTCGATTCATCAATCACGATGAATGCACCAGTCGCGCGATTGGTTTTGTAACTATCCACCATCAACGGTTGCGCCAGTTTAAAGCTCAAGCGGGCGATGTCGTTCATTTTTAAATCGGTGGTGGTTTGTTGTTCTAAAGTATTTACATCCACTTTATACTGAATCGCGCCGATTTTGGCTTTGGATTCTCGGGTTGTATGGCGAACAATATAGGTGCGTGCTGGTGATAATGGTGTTTCAGAAAGCCAGCATACAAATGCCTCGATTTGTTTGACTGGCTCAGGCGCTTCGCCTGTTTTGACGATCATGTCACCACGTGACGTGTCGATTTCATCATCTAACAGCAAGGTCACGCTTTGCTCAGTTTGTGCGCTTTGTAATGGCATTTCGCCCAATTGAATGGCTTTGACTTTGGATTGGTAGCCGTTAGGCAACACCGTCACGGCATCACCCACGCTGATGTCGCCAGATTCTACGCGACCCATAAAGCCTCTAAAATCGTGCAGTTCAGCATCGGCACTGGCGTGAGGACGGCATACAAATTGGACAGGGAAGCGGAATTGTTCAGCTTGTTCTGCATCCGCTGCGGGTGCTTTTTCTAGCATTTCCAACAAAGTCTCGCCTTGGTACCAAGGCATGCTTTCTAAGCGGTCTACCAACATGTCGCCATTGAGGGCTGACATTGGAATAAATTTAATGTCGCGTGCACCCGCCAAGCCAAGTTCTTTAGCAAATGCCATGTAATCTGCACAAATTTTGTCGTAAATAGCTTGATCATAATTGACCAAATCCATTTTATTCACGGCCACCACAATATGTGGAATGCCGACCAAATGCGCTAAATAGCTGTGACGACGGGTTTGCGTGAGTACGCCTTTACGCGCATCAATCAAAATAATCGCCAAGTTAGCCGTTGAAGCGGCAGTCACCATATTGCGTGTGTATTGCTCATGGCCTGGCGCATCGGCAATGATGTATTTTCGCGTGCCCGTGCTGAAATAGCGGTAAGCAACGTCAATGGTAATGCCTTGCTCGCGTTCAGCTTGTAAACCATCGGTCAGTAATGACAAGTCAACCGTTTCCATGCCACGTTTTTTAGACGTGTTAGATATTTGCGTAAGCGTATCAGCCAAGATGGTTTTGGTATCAAACAATAAACGGCCAATGAGCGTGCTTTTGCCGTCATCGACAGAGCCGCAGGTCATAAAACGTAAAAGTGAATCGTTGTGTTGTGTTGTCATATTCATTCTCTATCATTCAAAATGCTTGAAAAATTGTTTTATTGAATATGAGTACAAGGCGCACGGCGCGCAAAAAACGGAATGTACACTAAGTACATGCGTATTTTGAGCACCGCGTAACGCAGTAATCGATTCAAGAAAACAATTTAACTGCATTTTTTAGAAGTAACCTTCTTTTTTGCGCTGCTCCATCGAAGCATCGCTAGTTTGGTCATCCAAGCGCGTTGCACCGCGCTCGGTAATGGTCGTGGTCGCCGTTTCTAGTACAATTTTGCTCACATTGTCAGCATCAGATAATACTGGTGCAGTGCAGGTAATGTCGCCTACTGTTCTAAAGCGCACTTGCATATTGATGACTTCTTCGCCTGCTTTAGGTACGTTAATCACTTCGCCAGAGGCCAACGGCACGTTGGCTGGCATCATGGCACCACCGCGCATGATGATGTCGCGGTTGTGCGCAAAGTAGATGCTAGGCAAACCTAAATTCTCGCGCTCGATATATTGCCAAACGTCCATTTCTGTCCAATTGGAAATCGGGAAAGCACGAATGTTTTCGCCTTTGTGACTGCGTGCGTTGTAGAGGTTCCACAACTCAGGGCGTTGGTTTTTTGGGTCCCATTGACCAAACTCATCACGGAAGCTCATGATACGTTCTTTGGCACGCGCTTTTTCTTCGTCACGGCGTGCGCCTCCAATACAGCAATCAAAACCAAATTCTTCAATCGCTTCAAGCAATGTCACTGATTGGTGTTTGTTACGAGGTTCGTCGGGCGATTTTAATACCACTGTGCCTCGCTTCATCGAATCTTCAACCGAACGCACAATCAAGCGCTCACCAAGTTCATTGGCGCGTTGGTCACGGAAGTTAATCACTTCTTGGTAGTTATGACCTGTGTCAATGTGCATTAAAGGGAAGGGGAATCGACCTGGGCGGAAGGCTTTTTCAGCTAAGCGCAAGATACAAAGCGAGTCTTTACCGCCTGAGAATAGCAACACAGGGTTGCTACATTGGCCTGCGACTTCACGCAAAATGTGAATCGCTTCGGCTTCTAGCCAATCGAGATGTGAAAGAGGTTGTTTAGGAATGGTCATAATCAGTGTTTCTAATGAAAATTATTTCTTAACATGCAAGCCGCACTCTTTGCTAGTGGGGTCTTCCCACCACCAACGACCAGCGCGTATATCTTCACCCATCGCAACGGCGCGCGTGCATGGTGCACAGCCAATGCTGGGATAAAATTGGTCGTGTAATGCGTTATAAGGCACATCATATAAGCGAATGTAAGCCCAGACTTCTTGCTCTGTCCAATCGCTTAAAGGGTTAAATTTTTCGAGTTTGTTGCCTGCGTCATATTCACGGGTAGGCAAGCTGGCGCGGGTAGTGGCTTGTTCAGCACGCATGCCCGTCACCCAAGCTTGTTTGCCAGCGAGTGCGCGTTGTAATGGTTCGACTTTACGCATATGGCAACACGCTTTGCGTAGCTCTATGCTTTCGTAAAACGCATTGATGCCTTTGTTGCGCACGTAGTTTTCAACAGCCTCATGTTTAGGGAAAAACACCACAGGCTTGGTATTGTAGGTGCTTTCTACTTCACCCATTAGCGTGTAGGTTTCAGCAGGCAATCGACCTGTGTCTAGCGAAAAAATCTCTATCGCCAATTTCTCTTTAACGATGATATCGGTGAGTACCATGTCCTCAGCACCGTAGCTGTTAGCAAACGTGATTGCGTTAAACTCTTTGCTCGCAGCTTGCAACAGTGCTAACACTTGCTCGCGTTTTTCTTTGACGCGTGCAACCAAATCGTCTGTGAGCTCTGGCGAGGTCGCAGGGTTTTTCATGGAGGGCTTTAACATGCTGACGCCGAAACTCATGCGCGGTTAATCCTTCTCCAGACTGGTACATCGTCTGTTGCGCCTTGATAAGGCTGACTAAAGTCATTCAAGCTAGTAATGGCTTCTTGCGCGTTGCGGTCAGCGCGAATTAAATAGCTGTCGTAACCTGAGCGTTTTAAGAAAAATAGTTGGTCGCGTAACACGTCACCCACGGCGCGTAGTTCATTTTTAAAGTGGTAGCGTGTGCGTATCCAGTTGCCCAAGGTAAAGTTACGACCATCGGCAAAGCGTTCGACAAACACCGCGATTAAAGGCAATACATTAAGGTCGGGGAACTCAGCCACCAATTGCTCAATCGGCTCATGTGTCGCGACTAAAATACCGATTTCACCAGCGGCCAACCGTGCGCCTAATGTCGCCTTTTTAGCTATCCAAACAGGCAATGGCAAAATGATTTTGCCTGTTGCAGGGATTTCAGTCGCGTCAATTTGTGCTTGGCTAAAGGTTTCTTCACCATGCAGTTTAAATAAGACGACTTTACCTGCCTGTTTACGCACCACTTCATCGCCTAAAGTTGGCGGAATCACCCGTGTCCATTCGTCAGCGGCAATGATGTTATTTTTGATTAATTGACTCATGCAACACTCTTTTCTGCATAAACGTGTGCTTTAAATGGGTCTAAACCTAAGCGACGCACCGTATCAATAAAACGTTCTTCTGGTGTGCGTTCTTTGATATAGACTTCAATCAGTTTTTGAATCACGCTAGGCATTTCTTCAGCCGCAAACGAGCGCCCAATCACGCTACCCAAACTGGCATCGTTGCCTTGCTTGCCACCAATCGAGACTTGGTACCATTCTTCGCTGTCTTTATCCACGCCCAAAATGCCGATATGACCAACGTGGTGATGACCGCATGCATTCATGCAACCTGAGATATTCAACTCAATATCACCGATGTCATGCAGATAATCTAAATTATCAAATTGCATCTGAATCGCTTCGGCAATCGGAATCGATTTTGCATTCGCCAAGCTACAGAAGTCACCGCCTGGGCAACAAATAATATCCGTCAACAAACCAATGTTAGGGGTGGCCAAACCAGCGGCGCGTGCTTTTTCCCACACCGCATATAAATCACTGAGTTTCACATCGGCCAAAATCAAGTTTTGCTCGTGTGAAGAACGCAATTCACCAAAACTATAAGCATCGGCTAAATCCGCCACCAAATGCATTTGCTCAGTGGTGATGTCGCCGGGTGGTTTACCGTGTGGTTTGAGAGATAAAGTCACTGCGCGATAACCCGCTTGTTTGTGAGGGTGTACGCAACGTTTAACCCATGCAGCAAACGCTGGGTTGCTTGCCACAGCCGCATCGAAGCTAGCGTCATGCGCAGGCAAGGTTTCGTAAGGCATAGGCTCAAAGTATTGCGCAACACGGTCAAGCTCCGCTTGCGTGATGGTGAGAGGGCCGTCTTTTAAGTGCGCCCATTCTGCTTCCACTTGCGCTTTAAAGGCTTCAATACCCAAAGCTTTGACCAAGATTTTGATACGCGCTTTGTAAGAGTTGTCGCGACGACCGTGGATGTTGTACACGCGAATAATCGCCTCACAATAAGACAACACATGTTGCCAAGGCAGACTTTCTTCAATCACGGTGCCCAAAATAGGCGTGCGACCTAAACCACCGCCCACCCACACTTTAATACGGAGTTCGTTGGCGCTGTCTTTAAAAAACTCCAAACCGATGTCATGCATTTGCACCACAGCACGGTCTTCTTTAGTGCCAGACACGGCAATTTTAAATTTGCGTGGTAACAAAGCAAATTCTTGATGGAAGGTGCTCCATTGACGCATGATTTCTGCAATCGCGCGTGGATCAACCACTTCATCAGGCGCAATGCCGACAAATTGGTCTGTGGTAATGTTACGAATACAGTTGCCTGAGGTTTGAATGGCGTGCATTTCTACCGTGGCCAATTCGGCCAAAATCTCAGGCACATCTTCTAACTTAGGCCAGTTGAGTTGCAAGTTTTGGCGCGTAGAAAAGTGACCGTAACCTCGGTCGTATTTTTTTGTGATGTCAGCCAGTTTGCGCATTTGCTTGCTTGAGAGCATGCCGTAAGGCACGGCGATACGCAACATGGGTGCATGGCGTTGAATATACAAGCCATTTTGCAAGCGCAATGGACGAAACTCTTCATCGGTAAGCTCGCCTGCTAAGTAGCGGCGCGTTTGGTCGCGGTATTGAGCGACACGTTCATCAACGATTTGTTGATCAATAGCATCATATTTATACATGGTTTAGTATAGCTTTTTGTAAAGAGGCGTTATTTTAATGCAAAACCAGTTTTAAGCCCACATAAATCAATATGCAAGCAAGCGCGATTCTTACCCAATGCTCAGCAATTTTTGAACTCATGTGACTGCCTAAATAAATCCCAGGGATCGAACCGATTAATAAAGTGCCTAATAAGCTGTAGTTGATTGTACCTAGTGTTGCATGGCCAATACCAGCGACTAACGTAAGTGGTACGGCGTGAGCAATATCACTGCCAACAATCGTGGTAATTTTTTCTTTTGGATAGAGCATAATCAATGCTGTTACCCCTAAAGCACCAGCACCAACAGAGGTTAAGGTAACCAAGGCACCTAAAACGATGCCTAATAATACCGTGAGTGTTGGAACATATTGCACTGGAATCCATCGGTCTTTAGCCACCAACGCCATGAGTTTGCTACGTAATAAAACAGCGATAGACGTAATAATCAAGGCGATGCCAAGCCAAAATTTAATGGTGGCAATCGCTCCGCTAGATTCAACATTTATGGTTCTCAGCACTAAAATCGTGGCGATTGAGGCAGGCACACTGCCCATTGCTAATAACGTGACCATTTTCCAATCAATATTACCTAGCTTGCCATGGGCGAAAATCCCTACGGACTTGGTTACAGAGGCAAAGAGTAAATCTGTACCTACTGCTACGGCTGGTTTAATGTGAAAAAATAACAGCAGTATAGGTGTCATTAAGGAACCGCCACCCACACCTGTTAATCCAACTAAAAAACCAACGACAAAGCCTGCAATAATGTATCCGAATTCCACGTGGAGTATCCGATGAATATAAAGGAGGGCATGTTACCAGTAAACTATCTAAGTTTTTATAATATGTTATTCTATTGCCTAATGATTTAGTTATATAGAAAAGCTGGCTTGATAGAAAGGTTTACTGAATATGAAGTTCAATCAGTTGCGCTATTTACACGAAGTTGCGAAGCAGGGTTTAAATGTATCTTTAGCGGCGGAGGCTTTGCATACTTCTCAGCCAGGGGTAAGTAAACAGATTCAGCTGCTTGAGGAAGAGCTGAATCTTCAAGTGTTTCAGCGTAATGGCAAGCGATTGGTTGGCGTTACCGAACCTGGTAAGGTGGTTTTAGAGTTGGCCGAACGCGTGATGCGCCAAATGGAAAATATTAAACGCGTGGGCGATGACTTTGCCCAAGAGGACACGGGTACACTGACGATTGCGACTACGCACACACAAGCGCGCTATCGCTTACCTGCTGCGGTAAAGGCGTTTATGGACCAGTATCCCAAAGTAAAGTTAGCGATACATCAAGGTAATCCAACGCAAGTGGCAGAACAGGTGGCAAGCGGTGAGGCTGATATTGGGATTGCGACTGAGGCGATTAGCAATTATGAAAAAATTCTCTGTTTGCCTGCATATCAGTGGAATCGTTGCGTGGTTATTCCTCACGACCACGAGTTACTTAAGACTGAGCCGCTCACCTTGGAAAAAATTACGCGTTACCCACTGATTACCTACGACTTTGCTTTTACTGGAGGCTCATTGGTGAGTCGAGTCTTTAATGAGGCTGGTTTGCAACCCAATGTTGTATTGACTGCGATTGATGCAGACGTCATTAAAACTTATGTGAGTTTGGGTTTGGGGGTCGGTTTGCTTGCAAATATGGCATATGATGCGCAAAGAGACGCAAACTTGGCGATGCGAGATGTGAGTCATTTATTTCCGCCAAGCACTACCTATGTGGGCATCAGGCGAGATAGTTATTTGCGCAAGTACATGTATGCTTTTATTCAACTACTTGCCCCACATTTTGATCGGAAAGCAGTCAATCAGCACTTGAAGCAAGGTTAAGTGCCGCTTCGTAAAGCTACAATTAAAGGGTGACGCGACATGTTTAAATTCATAGAGATACTACTTGCAGTAGCTGTTTATATGACTACTTTTGCAATCAGCACATCAGTAGCGAATGCGGCTACTCCAATGCCAGCGATTGACCCTACAACTGCAATTTATGAGGTGCCTGTAGAACCCGGAGTGACGTATGAAGCCGTGATTGATAGCCTTAAATCGATCTCTGAAGGTCAAAATTTTGTTAATCCTGCCAACTTTCCCATTGCTGAACATATGAAAAAGCGTGGTTTAACGCCAGAGGGGCCGCTAGAGGTACGTGCTTTTTGCAACCTCGGCTTGGGTGCTGAAATCATGATAGACCACCCCGAGTTTGTTGTGTTCGCACCATGTAGTATTGCCATCTATCAAAAAAAAGGAAAGTTATATCTTGCACTTGATCGGCCTACATACGACTTAAAAAGTATTAAAAATCCAACACCAAGAGCTCAAGAAGCGGCTCAAGCGCTGGAAGATGCCTTAATTAGTATTATAGAAAAGGCGCGTAAGGGTGAGTTTTGATATGATTTGTTTTGTAAAATAAAAATCCAACTTAAAAAGAATTGAAAAATCATGGCGACTCCAATTTTAATAGCGAAAAACAATCAAACTGAAAGCGTTATTTTGCCCAAGATGGCGAATCGTCACGGTTTAATTGCAGGCGCAACAGGTACAGGTAAAACTGTGACTCTGCAAAGCATGGCACAACAGTTTTCCAATATGGGTGTGCCTGTTTTTATGGCGGACGTTAAAGGCGACCTCGCTGGGATGAGCCAAGTTGGTGGTGGCAACCCCAAAGTGGATGCACGTGTTAAAGACTTAAACCTAGAGGGTTTTACATTTGCGGCTAGCCCCGTCACTTTTTGGGATGTGTTTGGTGTAAAAGGTCACCCAGTGCGCACTACCATTGCGGAGATGGGGCCACTTTTGCTGGCACGCATGTTGAATTTGAATGACGTGCAGGCAGGGGTATTAAATGCGGTATTTAAAATTGCCGATGACCAAGGCTGGTTGTTGCTTGATCTAAAAGATTTACGTGCCATGATGCAGCATGCGGCGGAACATGCTGCGGAATATATGACTCAATATGGCAATATTTCCTCTGCCAGCGTTGGTGCGGTACAACGGGCATTATTGGCTTTAGAAACGCAAGGTGCAGGTCAACTCTTTGGTGAACCAGCGTTAAACCTCGACGATTTGATGCAAACCGATAGTCAAGGTCGCGGCATGGTCAATATTCTTGCTTCGGACACTTTGTTTAATTCGCCTCAAATTTACGCTACGTTTTTACTGTGGTTGCTTTCAGAATTGTTTGAAAAATTGCCTGAAGTCGGCGATTTAGAAAAACCTAAGCTGGTATTTTTCTTTGATGAAGCGCATTTGCTGTTTAATGATGCTCCCAAACCTTTGATGGACAAGGTTGAACAAGTCGTTCGTTTAATTCGCTCAAAGGGCGTAGGTGTATATTTTGTGAGTCAAAACCCATTAGATATTCCTGATGTGGTATTGGGTCAGTTGGGTAACCGTGTTCAGCATGCACTTCGAGCATTTACCCCACGCGATCAAAAAGCGGTGCAATCCGCCGCTGAGACTTTTAGGGTGAATCCCGAATTAGATGTGGCAACCGTGATTACCGAGTTAGGGGTTGGCGAGGCGCTAGTTTCACTTCTAGATGAGAAGGGCGCACCAACACCAGTAGAGCGTTCGTTTATTATTCCACCCAGTAGTCGAATTGGTGCGCTAAATGAGGCTGAGCGAAATGCCATTATTAAAAACTCCATCATTTATGGACATTATGAAAATGCGATAGACCGAGAGTCAGCGTATGAAATCTTAAAAGGGCGCGCTGATCAATCAGCGACAGAAGCAGAGGCGGATAAAGGCTTTAATTGGGGTGGCATTTTTGGCAGTGACACAACCAAGTCAAAAGGTCGCCAGTCAGACTCTATATTGGAAGTTGCCGCAAAAAGTGCAGTACGTACCATAGGCACAGAGTTAGGTCGGCAAATTATCCGTGGGGTGTTGGGCTCGTTGTTGGGTGGCAAAAAGAAGTAACCGTTTTTTGAGTGATTCATATTGTTAAGTATTACAAAATCTGGTGAAGCAGAGCAAACCATCAACAAATCTCGCTTTATCGCGATTGCAGAACATTGCGTCGATGAGCGTGCGGTTGCCATGTGTTTGCGTCGATTAGCTTCCGCGCATCAAACTGCGCATCATCTAGCCTATGCCTTTCGCATTAAAACTGACCAAGGCATTGTTCAGCGCTTTAGTGATGCCGGAGAACCTTCTGGCACTGCGGGTAAACCTATTCTGCAATTTATTGAAGGTCGAGATTTAATCAATATCTGTGTTGGTGTGATTCGGTATTATGGAGGTATCAACTTAGGTACAGGCGGCTTGGCTAGAGCCTATGGTGGCACTGGTAAAATGGCGATAGAGGCTGCAAAAATTGAACCTTTTGTTGAAATGATTCGATTACAATTTACACTAGATTATAAAGTGCTCGATCAGTTTATTCGTGAGTTATCAAAGGTCAATGGGTACGTCGTTGACAAATCATTTGGTGAGCAGGTAATTCTGGTAGCTGAATTGCCAAAGACTGAAGCAGCTAATCTGCAAAAGAGATTTGAGTAGACTGTTCAGTCTTCTCATTTCAGTTGTTGAGATCAGACCAGCATTACGATCATCGCTATTTGGTTAGATTATCAATAATAGATTGTTTAAGCACCGCCACTTCAGCTTCAGTGAGCGCTACACCCTTGGGTTTTGAAATTAAAAAACTATCTTCAGCGCGCTTGCCTAAAGTGTTGATCTTCGCTGTTTGTAAGTCAATATTGTTTTTGAGCAGTATATGCGCAATAGTAGAAAGCAAGCCAGGGCGGTCACTCGTAATAATTTCAAGCGAGTGATTGTTATTGCTCTCTAATTTGATATTGACTGTGGTCTGAATCGGCATGTGTTTTACCTGCCGACTTAAGCGACCTTTTAACGGTTGATCTGGTCCTTTGTTGGAGGATAGTTTTTGTGTGAGCTCAAATTCAATGTAATTTAACAAATCACGATAGTGTATTGATTTATCACTTTGATCCAACACTAAGAAGCTGTCTAAAGCATAGTCGTCAGGCGTGGTGTGAACTTTTGCTTCTAAAATGGTGTAGTTAATACGCTCAAAAAAGCTACAAATTGTGGCAAATATATTGTTGCATGATGGTGTGTAAATCATCACCTGAATGCCAGCGCCAGTCGGACTGAGTCGCGATCTTACAATCGGTGTTTTGGTTTTTAAGTGAGGGAGAAGCAAGCGCGTTTGCCACGCAATTTCAGAGCTTTCATGCTTGACGAAGTATTGCTTGCCAAGATTTTCCCATATTAAATGGTAAGACTTTTCCATTAAGCCGTAGTGAGATAATGTCTTTTTGGCTTCATTTTGTCGTGCAATGACCTCCGCATCTGCTTGATGGTGAGCGCCCCTCAGTAGGCGACGTGTGCTGAAAAACAAGCTTTCTAACAGCTTGCCTTTCCATGCGTTCCATACTTTAGGGCTGGTGCCACGAATATCTGCAACTGTTAGTAGGTACAATGCGATTAGACGGTACTCGTTTTCCATCAGCCGCGCAAAGTCTTCGATTACTTTGGGGTCGGATAGGTCTGTTTTTTGAGCGACGCTAGACATAATGAGATGATTGCGAACCAACCATGCGACCAATTCGGTTTCATCTTTATTGAGTCCATGTGATTTACAAAAGCGTTTCGCATCTTGCTCACCCAGCTGGGAGTGGTCTCCACCTCGACCTTTTGCAATGTCATGAAATAAAGCGCCCAAAAATAGAATGTAAGGCTTATCAAAAGCTAAAAACAACTCCGTACACAGTGGGAACTCATTCGCGTGCTGGGGAAGTGCAAAGCGACGCAAATTTCTGAGTACATTTAGAATATGTTCATCAACCGTGTATACATGAAATAAATCATGCTGCATCTGCCCAACAATATGTCCAAATGCGGGAATGTAGTTACCTAATATTTCATAACGATTTAGTTTTGTAATACCCGCAGGATGTTTCAAAATATCCATAAACAATTTTTTGTTGATGGGGTTGTTTCTAAATTCCCGATTCACTAAGTTTTTGACACGGTGTAAAGTGCGAAGCAGATTGGGGCTCATGCCGCTAAGTTCTGGATTTGTGGCTAATACCACAAAACTTTCCAAGATTGCCGATGGTTCCTGTTGTAAAAGTAATGGAGACTTCGCCTGCAGTAAGCCGTTTTTAGCTTCAAAGTGATCGTTGATGGGCGTTACTGTATGATTTTGTGGGTAAACGCGCTCTTTTAGCAGGTTTAATAAAATCTCATTAATCAAGCTTACGAATTTTGCACTTCGATAAAAGCTCTGCATCAACTGTTCGCTTGCGCGGCGGCGAGCCGAATTGCGAAAGCCGAGCTCATTGGCTAGCTCATTTTGAAAATCAAATAACAGTCTATCTTCTCGGCGATTTGCTAGGTAATGTAGGTGTACCCTAAGCGTCTGTAAATTGCTTTTGTGACGAAGAATTTGACGCCACTCTGAAACGCTAATAATTTCGTGTTTTACCAATGACGACCAATTGCTACCTAAACCTAAACTTTTGCTTATCCATAAAATATTTTGTAAGTCACGAAGACCGCCAGGAGATTCTTTAATATTTGGTTCTAAATTATAAGAGGTGTCATTAAAGCGTTTGTGTCGTTGCTCTTGCTCAAATAATTTAGCTTCAAAGAATGCTTGTTTATCCATGACCGAAGACACGGCAGCTTTGAATGCCTTAAACATTGATTTGCTACCGATGAGTCGGCGCGATTCAAGCAGGTTTGTTTGGATGGTGACATCTTTTTGAGCTTCTTCAACACACTCATCTATTGTGCGAACGCTATGTCCGATGGCTAAACCAGTATCCCATAATGTACCGATGATCGCCTCTATGCGACTCATAAGTTCTTCTGATGCATCGTTAGGTAACAGAATCAATAAGTCAATATCGGAGTGTGGGGAAAGCTCATGGCGGCCATATCCACCTGTTGCGATTAGACAGGCATGTCTAGATAAGTCCGCGTGCAGCCAAATTTCCCTTAACAGCTGATCTATTAATTGTGAGTGCAGACTCAGCAGTCGAGAAGTCTTACCTGATGCTTTGAAGTAATTTCGCAACGAGGCTTGAATTTCTTTTAATCGACTATGCCAAGCTTGAGTTGTTGCGACAGGGCGTGCTGTATCCGAATTTAAATCCATTGCACAGCTACTTATTAATGATATGCAAAGGCGTGGACGGGCTATTAGCTGAAACAGTTAATACTTCGTAACCAGTTTCAGTCACCAAGACAGTATGCTCCCATTGTGCAGATAAACTATGATCTTTTGTGACGATAGTCCAACCATCGCCTAGTTGTTTGATGTCACGTTTTCCCGCGTTAATCATTGGCTCAATCGTAAATATCATACCCGCTTGTAACTTTAGACCTGTGCCTGGTTTTCCATAATGTAAAACCTGTGGATCTTCGTGAAATTTTTTGCCAATACCGTGACCACAAAACTCACGTACAACACTAAACCCACATTTTTCAGCATAGGTTTGAATGGCATAACCAATATCGCCCAATGTGGCTCCAGGTTTAACTTTGGCGATTCCCAGCCACATGCACTCATAGGTTATTTCACAAAGTCGTTTGGCTTGAATGGAAGTTTCGCCAACACAAAACATTCGACTTGTATCGCCATGGTAACCATCTTTAATGACCGTAATATCTAAATTGACAATGTCTCCATTTTTGAGCACTTTGTCACCTGGTACGCCATGACAAATTTGGTGGTTGACGGAGGTGCAAATGGATTTAGGGTAGGGCACATGGCCTGGTGGTGCATAGTTAAGTGGCGCCGGTATTGCTTGTTGCACATCTACGATATAGTCATGACAAAGCTTATCAAGTTCGCCAGTGGTGATGCCCGCTTTAACAAATGGCGTGATATAGTCTAATACTTCAGAGCCCAACCTACCCGCAACACGCATTTTTTCAATTTCTTGTTCAGTTTTAATTGTTACTGCCATACTTTCATCATAAAGCCCAAGCTTTGCGCTCGGTGCTTAGGTTTTCCTTGAATTAAAATAGCCGTTTATGGTAGCATAATGCACCCTTTAGTTGAGAGATGTTTTTCAGCTAAAGTTTATTTTAATATTTGCTAAATTACGCATGTGCCCCGTTTAGGGTGTCCTTAATTCGTTAGGATGTTTTTGGGTGCATGTGAGCGATAACCCTTACAAGGAGACAATAATGTCTGTAACAATGCGTGAAATGCTAGAGGCTGGAGTTCACTTCGGCCATCAAACCAGATACTGGAATCCAAAAATGGCACCGTATATCTTCGGTGACCGCAACAAAATTCATATCGTAAACTTAGAAAAAACCTTGCCGATGTTCGAAGATGCATTGAAATATGTGCGTCAATTGGCCTCAAACAAAGGTCGTATCATGTTTGTCGGTACAAAACGTCAAGCTCGTGACATCGTTAAAGAAGAAGCGATGCGTGCAAATTGTGCTTACGTTAATCACCGTTGGTTAGGTGGTATGTTAACCAACTTTAAAACAGTTAAACAGTCTATCAAGCGTTTAAACGATTACGAAACAATGTTGCAAGACGGCAGCTTGGAAAAATTTGGTAAAAAAGAAGCCTTGGGTTACAAGCGTGAAGTTGAGAAATTAGAACGCTCAATCGGTGGTATTAAAGAGATGGGTGGCTTACCAGACGCTATTTTCATCATTGACGTAGGTCATGAGAGTGGTGCTGTTACTGAGGCGGCTAAATTGGGCATCCCCGTCATTGGTGTGGTGGATACGAATAATGCCCCAGATGGCGTTGCTTACATCATTCCAGGGAATGATGACTCAAGCCGTGCAATCCGTTTGTATGCCCGTGGTATCGCGGATGCTGTGTTAGAAGGTCGTGCGAATGCATTAACTGAAATCGTTAAAATGGCTACCGAAACGGAATTTGTTGAAGTGGCTGAGGTCGCTGCGGAACAGTAATTCCCTTAATAAAAGGGGGCGAGAGCCCCTTTTTTTATGTCCGTTGTGTATGAATGATAAGTATAAGGTTAAGTGCCAAGTAAATTTTACTTGGTTAAATTGTTGGAAACAAACTACAGGAGCGAAAAATGGCTGAAATTACAGCAGGAATGGTGAAAGAGCTACGTGAGCGTACTGATGCGCCGATGATGGATTGCAAAAAAGCGTTAACTGAAGCTGAAGGTGATATGACCCGTGCAGAAGAGATTTTGCGTGTGCGTTTTGGTAATAAGGCAAGCAAGGCGGCTGGTCGTGTAGCGGCTGAAGGTACAGTTGGTATTAGCATTTCTGCTGATGGCAAAACAGGTGCAATGATTGAGGTTAACTCTGAGACCGATTTTTGTGCAAAAAATGATGACTTTTTGAAATATGTAAATGAATTGGCCTTGGTAGTTGCAAACGGCAACCCAGCCGACATCACCGCGCTTGGTGCTTTACCAATGGGTGAAGGTACTGCTGAGGAAGCACGTGCACAATTGGTTGGTAAAATTGGTGAAAATATTACTCCTCGTCGTTTTGTTGCTGTTGCTGCACAAGGTAAATTGGCAAGTTACGTACATGGTAGTAAAATCGGCGTGTTGGTTGATTTGGTTGGTGGTGATGATGTTTTGGCGAAGGATATTGCAATGCATATTGCAGCTGCAAAACCTAAATCACTTGACGCTTCTGGTGTTGACGCTGCGTTGATTGAGGCGGAACGTCGTGTGGCGATTGAGAAAGCCAAAGAAGCAGGTAAGCCAGAAGCAATGCTTGAGAAAATTGCAGAAGGTACGGTGCAAAAGTTCTTGAAAGATGTGACTTTGCTAAGCCAACCTTTCGTTAAAGATGACAAGCAAACGATTGAGCAATTGTTAAAATCAAAAGGTGCATCTGTTGCTTCATTCACTATGTTTGTAGTGGGTGAAGGTATTGAAAAAGTGGTCACTGATTTTGCAGCTGAAGTGGCTGCAGCAGCAAAAGTGTAATTGATAGGCAAATTTGCTTTTGGTTACTCAAAAGCTGCTTTGTTGATTTAATTGACCAATTTTTAGCGCTAAGGATGGCACGTATACAACGTGCCATTATTTTAAACAACGATAAGGAAACTCATGTCTACCCCTGCTTACAAGCGAATTTTACTGAAGTTATCTGGTGAAGCTCTGATGGGCGAAGATAGTTACGGAATTAACCGTGCTACGATTCATCGTATGGTATTGGAAGTAAAAGAGATTGTGGATTTGGGTGTGCAGGTGGCAGTTGTCATTGGTGGTGGTAATATATTTCGAGGTGTCGCCCCAGCCGCAGAAGGTATGGATAGGGCAACCGCTGATTACATGGGTATGTTGGCAACCGTGATGAATGCAATGGCATTGCAAGATGCTATGAAAAATGTTGGTTTAAACGCGCGTGTTCAATCTGCACTTAATATTGAGCAAGTGGCAGAGCCTTATATTCGTGGTAAGGCCATTCGATATTTAGAAGAAGGGCGTGTGGTTATCTTTGGCGCGGGCACGGGAAATCCTTTTTTTACGACTGATACTGCAGCTGCATTACGCGGTATGGAAATGAATGCAGATATTGTACTTAAAGCCACAAAGGTTGATGGCGTATATACAGACGATCCTAAAGTCACACCAGATGCGATGCGCTATAAGACCTTGAGTTTTGATGAGGCGATTAGCAAAAATCTCAAAGTGATGGATGCCACTGCCTTTACTTTGTGTCGAGATCAGCAACTCCCAATATGTGTGTTTAGTATTTTCAAGCAAGGCGCTCTGAAACGTGTTGTGATGGGTGAAGATGAAGGCACGAAAGTGTTACCTTAAGCAGACGTTTGATGTAATGATGGTAGGAGAATAATAATGTTAGATGATGTGAAAAAAAACGCTGAACAAAAAATGCTAAAGTCGCTGGAAGCGCTTAAAAATGATTTGGCAAAGGTGCGTACAGGTCGTGCGCATACTGGCTTGTTAGATCATGTGATGGTTGAATATTATGGATCTATGGTTGCTGTAAACCAAGTGGCAAACGTTACCTTGGGCGATGCGCGAACCATTAACGTACAGCCCTATGAGAAAAATATGATTGGTAAAGTTGAAAAGGCAATTCGAGACTCCGATTTGGGTTTAAATCCTGCAACGAATGGCGATTTGATTCGAGTTCCAATGCCCATGCTCACTGAGGAGCGTCGCAAAGATTTAATCAAAGTGGTGCGCACCGAAGCTGAGGGTGCTAAAGTCGCCGTGCGTAATGTGCGTCGAGATGCGAACGATGCACTCAAAAAACTGATTAAAGACAAAGAAATCAGTGAAGATGATGAGCGCCGTATGCAAGATGAGGTGCAGAAGCTCACTGATAAAAATATTGCAGAAATCGATAAAATGCTACAAACAAAAGAAGCAGAATTGATGGCAGTGTAGTGGATAGCATCGTCACTTTTCACGCTTGTTACCTCAAACATTTATCTAAGTTGGTATATTGATTGGCATTTTTTTCTAGCTCAACTCAATCCATCCCTAAAGTCGATGAGATCCCGCGCCATGTTGCTGTCATTATGGATGGCAATGGTCGATGGGCGCGGAAGCGATTTTTACCTCGTGTGGCAGGCCATAAAAAAGGTGTGGAAACCGTACGTGATATGGTTAAATATTGCGCCAACATGGGCGTTGAATATCTCACTTTATTTGCATTTAGCAGTGAGAACTGGCGGCGTCCTGCGGATGAAGTTAGTTTCTTGATGGCGCTGTTTATGGAAGCTTTGAAGCGGGAAGTGACTAAATTACATCATAATAATATTCGTCTAATTTTGATTGGTGATCGTTCTCGTTTTGATGCAGGATTGCAAGCACAAATTGAAGCTTCGGAAGCCTTGACTCAAAATAATACTGGTCTGACACTTTCTATCGCAGCCAACTATGGTGGGAGATGGGATGTGTTGCAAGCCGCTAATCGAGCGACAAGCGCCATGCAATCAACGAACCCACAAAAAGTTGGAAATCTTTCAGAGGAAGATTTATCGGCTTATCTTTCTATGGCGTATGCGCCAGAACCTGATTTGTTCATTCGCACGGGTGGCGAAAAAAGAATTAGTAACTTTCTGCTGTGGCAACTTGCGTATAGTGAGCTGTACTTCACCGATACGCTTTGGCCTGATTTCGATGAGCAGGAGTTTATGTTGGCAATTCAGTCATATCAAAAACGAGAGCGTCGCTTTGGTCGAACTAGCGAACAGTTAAGTAACTCCTAGCTGCTTATAATAATCACGCATGCTCAAAACCCGATTATTAACCGCAGCAATCCTAATTCCTGCCTTTCTGTCTGCTTTATTTTTGTTGCCAGAAGTGTATTGGTCACTTTTGATGCTATTGCTTTTTGCGCTAGGGCTTGCAGAGTGGGCTGTTATGGCTAAACTTAGTGTAAGTTACAAAATATGGTATGTGTCAGTGCCAGTGGTTGTTTTTGGAATTTTGGCGTTAATAAAAGCAGGTGTGTTAGTGTTCCCTGCATTGCTTAGTCTCTATTACCCACTCATGTTTGGGGGTATCTTATTATCGACACTGTTTTGGATAGTGGTAGCACCAGTCTGGTTGGTCACACGTTACAAAATTAAAAGTAAAACGCTTATGTTAGCCGTTGGTTTGGTGGTGTTAATCCCAACTTGGTTTGCAATGGTAAATTTACGTGATAATGACCCTTGGTTTTTATTTGGCGTGTTGCTAGTTGTCTGGATTGCCGATAGTGCAGCCTATTTTGCAGGTAAAAGTTTTGGCAAACATAAACTTGCCCCCTTGATTAGCCCAGGAAAAACTTGGGAAGGCGTTGCTGGTGCAATTTTTGTCGTCACAATCTATGGTTGTGTACTATGCAAAATTTACCATCAAAGCTATTTTTTGCTCATCGGTTTGTGGGCTTTAGTAGTGTTAAGTATCATGGGTGATTTGCTAGAGTCTCTCATTAAGCGCCAAGCTGGCGTAAAAGATAGTGGTCATTTGTTACCTGGGCATGGTGGTATTTTAGATAGAATAGATGGTTTAATCCCAACTTTGCCATTAACCGCTTTTTATGTTTATTTTCCTTTTTATTCAGTTTGGTTAATGCATGGCTAAATTGCAGGTTACTATTTTAGGCGCAACTGGCACCATTGGGCTTAACACGCTGGATGTCATTGAACGCCACCCCGATCAGTTTTCAGTGTATGCATTAAGTGCTAACTCACGCGTAAATGAGTTATTTGAGTTATGCGAGAAATTTCATCCTAAATATGCTGTGATGCTAGAAGAAAACGCTGCCGAGCGTTTGCTTAAAAAACTAACTGAAGCGGCAAGCGACACGCAAGTATTATGCGGCATGCAGGCATTAGAGAAAATTTCTTCCGACCCAGCTGTTGATATTGTCATGGCGGCTATTGTTGGAGCGGCAGGTTTAAAACCTGCTATGGCGGCAGCCCTCTCAGGTAAAAGAATTTTGCTCGCGAACAAAGAAACCTTGGTTATGTCGGGCAAGCTATTCATGCAGGCCGTAGAACAAGGCGGAGCAACCTTGTTGCCGATAGATAGTGAGCATAATGCGATTTTTCAGGTGATGCCGTCTCAAAAGCATTCAACACTAGGTGCTGCAGGAATTAAGAAAATATTGTTAACGGCCTCTGGTGGACCATTTAGAAAATCTACCGTGGCAGAGCTGAATGCGGTGACGTCTGCGCAGGCGTTGAATCATCCTAATTGGGTCATGGGGCCGAAGATTACCATTGACTCTGCTACTTTAATGAATAAAGGGTTGGAAGTTATTGAGGCACATTGGCTATTCAATGCTAGTCCAGAACAAATTGAAGTGGTTGTGCATCCGCAAAGCGTGATTCATTCCATGGTTGAATATATTGATGGTTCTGTGTTGGCGCAATTAGGCAACCCTGATATGCGTACTCCTATTGCTTATGCGCTGGGCTATCCTGATCGTTTAGAAAGCGGTGTGGGTTCACTGGATTTATTCAAAATTGCACATCTTGATTTTGAACGGCCTGATGTTGAGCGTTTTCCCTGTTTGCGTTTAGCATTTGATGCGCTCAAGATAGGCGGTACTGCTTCAACCATTTTAAATGCAGCGAATGAAATTGCAGTTGAGGCTTTTCTGAAACAAAAAATTGGGTTTATGCATATTCCAAAAATGATCGAGCATGTATTAAGCCATAGTCAAATCGCGGAAGTCATTGATGTCGAAACATTGGTGCAAGTCGATATGTTGGCACGTGCTGACGCGCAGCATTGGATTGATCAACAAAGAATGAATAAATAAGTGGTGGCTTCTTAATTTATGGTAACTATCCTTTCTTTTTTAGTTACACTCGGTGTGCTAATTGCCATTCATGAATACGGTCATTTTCAAGTAGCCCGCTGGTGTGGTGTAAAAGTGTTACGTTTTTCTTTAGGTTTTGGTCGGCCTATTTTTAGCAAGAAATTTGGTCAAGATGCCACCGAGTTTGTTGTCGCTGCTATCCCTTTAGGCGGTTACGTCAAAATGTTGGATGAGCGGGAGATGGCTGAAGATGAAAAGTCATCTATAGACTCAAGTGATTTATCGCGCGCTTTTAATCGTCAAAGCGTTTGGAAGCGTATCGCAATTGTTGCGGCAGGTCCTATGGCAAATTTATTGTTAGCCATTTTGCTATACTGGTTTTTGTTTGTAAACGGCGTAATGGGCATTAAACCTATTGTCGGTGATGTTGCTAAAGACACCCCAGCGGCAAAGGCTAGCTTGGTCACTGGTGATGTTATATTGAAAGTGGGCGGTAATTCAGTCAAAACATGGCAAGATGTGCGTTGGGAGCTGCTGAACCAATTGGTGAAATCTCCCTCGGTAGAAATTGAAACCATGCGCTCACCAAAAGAATTCTACAGTAGCAACTTACTATTAAATTCAATTAACCCAGATGATAATCAACACGATATTTTAGAACAGCTCGGTTTAATGCCCAAACAACCTTCAATGCCATCTATTGTAGGTGAGATCATGAAAGGTGGTGCAGCTGAAAAAGCAGGGTTGAAGGTTGAAGATAAAATTATCAGTATTGATGGTGTTGGTGTCGATCAGTGGGCTGAGGCTGTTAAGATTATCCAACGCAACCCATCAAAAGCGCTCAAAGTTAAAGTATTACGAGGCGTGCAAACAATAGATGTAATTGTAACGCCTGATGTAGTCAACGAGCAGGGTAAAACCCTTGGGCGAATTGGTGCGGCCTGCCGTTTAAGTCAAGCAGAAAAAGACAAACTCTTTGTACAGATTCAATATCCTCCGTTCCAAGCTTTAATAAAAGCCACGCAAAAAACATGGGAGACTGCAGTCTTTAGTTTGAAAATGCTCGCTAATATGCTAACAGGGAAAATTTCATGGCACGGTCTAAGTGGACCAGTCACTATCGCAACATACGCGGGGGAAAGTGCAAGTCTAGGCTGGATGGCGTTTGTTGGTTTCTTGGCAACAATCAGTATTAGTTTGGGTGTTCTGAATCTCTTGCCTATACCTGTGTTAGATGGCGGTCATTTGTTGTATTATATGGTTGAGATTATAAAAGGCAGTCCAGTGTCCGAAGGGATGGTGGAGCTTGGTCAACGCCTTGGCGTGTTAATATTGGGGATGCTTATGATATGTGCCATGTATAATGATATTAATAGACTAATCACGGGCTGAGCTTAATGACTCTTAAGATAAATCATCAAAAAACTAATATAAGTCTAAAACAATTGAACAAAAAAACCTCCAACCCAGTTAACGCAACATTAAAGAAAATTTTAGTGCTTACCTTAGCCGCGTATGCGAGCCCTGCACTAGCATTAGAGCCGTTTGTCATTAAAGACATCCGAGTTGATGGCGTACAACGTACTGAAGCAGGTACTGTGTTTAATTACCTGCCTGTTAAAGTTGGCGATACCATGGATGATGAAAAGGCGACGCAAGCCATTAAGTCACTTTATGCGACTGGTTCTTTTAAAGACGTGCGTATTGAAGCGGAGCAAAATGTTTTAGTAGTGACTGTACAAGAGCGTGCCGCCATAGCTCAAATTAACTTCTCTGGCAATAAGTCATTTCCAAGCGATAAAATGAAAGATGGGCTAAAACAAATAGGACTTGCTGATGGCATGACTTTTGATAAAGCCATGTTGGAGCGCGCAGAGCAGGAAATTAAGCGTCAATACTTATCACAGGGTAAGTATGGTGCCAGTGTTAAAGCTACTGCAAGTCCTCTAGAAAGAAACCGTGTCGCAATCAATTTTGATATTGAAGAAGGTTCGGTTTCAAAAATCAAAAAAATCAACATTGTCGGTAATCAAGCCTTTACGAATGAAGCATTGGCAGACCATTTTAAACTGAGTACGCCTGGTTGGATGACTTGGTGGAATAAAAATGATCAGTATTCCAAACAGAAATTAAGTGCTGATTTAGAAGCTTTGCGTTCCTTTTACATGAATCAAGGTTACTTGGAGTTTAATATAGACTCCACACAAGTCTCTATCACCCCAGATAAACGTGATATTTACATTACCGTTAATATTACTGAAGGCGAAAAGTATAATGTAAGTGGTATCAAAGTATCGGGTGACACCATCATCCCAGAAGGTGACATCAGAGCACTGATCTCGCTGAAAGCTGGCGAAAAATTCAGCCGTCAAAAAATGACGGAGTCCAACAAAGCGATTACTGATCGTCTGGGTAACGAAGGTTATGCATTTGCTAATGTCAACCCAATTCCAGAGGTTGACAAAGAAAATCATACCGTTGCGTTTACCTTTAATGTTGATCCTGGTCGTAAGGTTTATGTTCGCCGCGTCAATATTACAGGCAATACTAGAACGCGCGATGAAGTCATTCGGCGTGAGATGCGTCAAATGGAGTCTTCATGGTATGCTGGTGATAAAGTGGCAAGATCAAAACAACGGCTAGACCGTACAGGTTACTTCTCTGAAGTTACCGTAGAGACACCAGCGGTGCCGGGTTCGCCAGATCAAGTTGATATGAATGTTAATGTGACTGAGAGATCAACAGGTAGCATTAGCTTTGGTGCGGGATTGTCAAGTGCGGAAGGCGTTGTGTTCAGCATTAACGTTAGTCAAAATAACTTTTTAGGTACGGGTAATCGCGTATCAACTCAAATCAATAATGGTAGAGTCAATAAAGTTTACGCGTTATCGTTCACGGATCCTTATTTTACACCCGATGGAATTAGTCGAGGCTTCTCAATTTATAAACGTGATGTTGATACATCATTTCTTGCTACTGGCGACTATAAAACTTCATCATATGGTGGTGGTGTGAGTTTTGGTATGCCGTTAAATGAGAGAGACTCTGTCAATGCTGGTTTAACCTTCGATTACACGCAGGTGATACTAAAGCCAACAAGCCCAGACAGGTTTAAGTTTTATTGTGATGTTAATAGACTGATTTCATCATGTGAGAATACATCATTAGCACTGAATCTGGGCTGGATTCATGACACGCGTGATAATGTATTATTCCCAAATCAAGGGGTAAATCAGCGTATAAGCGCTGAGGTAGGTCTGCCAGGATTCGATCTTGAGTATTACAAGCTAGATTATAGGCACGCTTGGTATCAACCCTTGGGTGACGATTTTACACTGATGTTAAACGGTGAGTTGGGTTATGCCGCCTCTTATGGCAAAAGGGATTATCCGTTTTTCAAAAACTTTTTTATTGGTGGTGTAAATTCAGTTAGAGGTTACGAAACAAGCTCAATCGGCCCGCGCAGTATAGATGCTGTAACAGGCGCTAATACCGCACTTGGGGGTACTAGAATAGCGCTTGCAAATGCTGAGATTTATTTCCCTGTTCCAGGCTTGAGTGACAGTAAGCAGTTGCGATTGTCTACATTTTTGGATGCAGGCGCTGTCTGGGGGGAGTCTTCTGCTTTGTCAGTCTCCTGTGATGGAGCGTTTGATTGTCTCAGATACTCTACTGGCTTAGGTGTTAGTTGGTATTCGCCATTCGGTCCAATTAAGTTAGTGTTTGCAAAGGCGCTTAACGCAAAAGATACTGATCGCACCCAGACACTACAATTCCAGCTAGGACAACAGTTTTAATTCGTTAATATTTATTTATCATGTGGTTGTATGAATTGGTTAGGAGAATTGAAGTGAATAAGATGTTTCAAAGAGTCTTGATTTTAGGTGCGTTGTTATGTGTTTTTGATACACAAGCTACTGATTTAAAAATTGGTTACGTGCAAGTGGATAAAATTCTTCAAGAAGCACCACAAACGGCAGAGAGTAGTAAAAAGCTTGAAAAAGAGTTCAGTCCCCGCACACAAGAGCTGGATAAGTTGTCAAAACAAATCAAAGACATGGACTCTTCTTTAGAAAAAGATAGTCTAACTATGTCAGAATCAGAGCGTAAAAATAAAGAGCGCGATGTTTCTAATTTGAAGATTGATTTTCAACGTAAACAACGTGAGTTACGCGAGGATGTGAATTTGCGTAAAAATGAAGAGTTGGGTTCTTTACAAGATCGTATCAATAAAGCGGTGTCTTCTGTAGCTGAAGCTGAAAGTTATGATTTGGTGGTCTACGGTGGGGTAGCGTACAGCAGTAAAAAAATTGATATTACTGATAAAGTATTAAAAGCCCTTGGTAAAAAGTAAGAGCTCCCTAGCGCTACCTCGCATGAAACATGAATACGTATTAAGTGATATTATCGCTAAGCTTGGTGGAGAGTTAGTTGGAGATAATGTCAACATACGCAGGTTGTCTTCCTTAGCGAGTGCCAGCAAAGGTGATATTGCTTTCTTTACTGATTCTAAGTACGCCACACAATTAGCCCAAACGCAGGCGAGTGCAGTGATTATCTCGCCTCAAAATCAACAGCTAACCACCTTGCCTTGTATCGTTACTGATAATCCTTACGCTTATTTTGCCAAGGTGTCTGAGTTACTAAATCCAGCGATTATGTATGAGCCAGGTTTGCATCCTAGCGCGCTCATAGATCCTAGCGCTATCGTCCCAGCAAGCTGCGCTGTATTAGCTGGTGCTGTTATCGGTCAGCAAGTTGTTTTAGGTGAGGGAGTCGTCGTCGGCGAAGGTTGTGTTGTCATGCGAGACTCTGTGATTGGCGATGGTACACATCTAGCCGCCAATGTTGTGGTTTACCACGATTGCCATATTGGAAAACGCTGCAGAATTGCCGCTGGTACTGTCATAGGCGCCGATGGTTTTGGTTATGCAGAGCAAAATGGTGTTTGGGTTAAAATTCCTCAAGTGGGCAGGGTAATTCTTCACGATGATGTTGAAGTTGGCGCTAATACCACGATAGACCGAGGTGCTTTAGATGATACAGTGATTGAGTGCGGCGTTAAGCTCGATAACTTGATCCAAATTGGACATAACTGCCGAATTGGCGCACATACAGTCATTGCCGGGTGTGTTGGTATTGCAGGTAGTGCGCGTATCGGTAAACACTGTAAAATTGGTGGTGCTGCTATGATATTAGGGCACTTGGATATTGCAGACCAAGTTACAATCACGCCAGGCACCATGATTACTCGGTCGCTCAAGAAGGCGGATACCTACACTGCATTGATGCCATTTCAGTCACATGATGATTGGCTGAGGATGGCGGCACATTTGAGGCATATGGATGAACTGGTGAGTCGGATAAAGTCGCTAGAGAATCAGATTGCTAAATCAACACCTCAGATTAAATGAATTTAAAATTAAGTCATATAAAAATTATAGAAAGAAATGGAAAGTAAAAGTATGGGCGAACTAGCAAACGGCAGTATGGATATTCATGAGATCTTGGAGCATTTACCCCATCGATATCCATTTGTGTTAGTCGATCGTGTGCTTTCTATGGAATTAAATAAAGAAATTGTAGCGATTAAAAATGTCAGTGTGAATGAGCCATATTTTCCTGGGCATTTCCCTTATCATCCAGTCATGCCAGGGGTGTTGATTATTGAAGCGCTAGCCCAAGCTGCGGCCATTCTGTCGTTTAAAAGTACTGAGTCAAAACCTGACGATAAATCAGTATATTATTTTGCGGGCATTGACAATGCACGCTTTAAAAAGCCTGTTTTGCCTGGCGATCAATTAGTGCTTAAAGTAAGCATTGATCGTATTTTGCGTGGTATATGGAAATACAAAGGTGTTGCTAGTGTAGATGATGTCGTTGTGGCAGAAGCCGAAATGATGTGTATATTGAAGCAAGTTTAAGGATGATTGAATAGCAATGATGCAATCTAATATACACCCAACTGCGATTATTGACCCTAAAGCTGAATTAGATTCAAGCGTTCAAGTCGGGCCGTATTCAGTCATTGGCCCGAATGTAAAAATTGATAGTGGGACAGTTATTGCTAGTCATGTTGCTATCAATGGTCATACCACTATCGGTAAAAATAATCGTATTTTCCAATTCGCATCATTAGGTGAGATTCCTCAAGATAAGAAGTATGCTGGTGAACCAACACGCTTAGAAATTGGCAATAACAATACGATTCGTGAAAGTTGTACTCTGAATATTGGTACAGTGCAAGATCGTGGTGTGACCAGTCTTGGGGATGATAACTGGATTATGGCTTATGTACATATTGCGCATGATTGCCAAGTGGATAACCATACGATATTTGCTAATAGCACCACCCTTGCAGGGCATGTGCATGTCAAGGATTATGCTATTTTGGGTGGTGCAACGCTTATTCATCAATACTGCATTATTGGCGAACATATTATGACGGGTGGCAATACCGTGGTTTTTAAAGATATTCCACCTTATGTCATGGCTGCTGGGTACGGTGCTGTGCCACATGGAATCAACGCTGAAGGCTTAAAGCGTCGAGGTTTTTCTTCTGAAAGTATTTTGAATATTAAGCGCGCCTATAAAACAATATATCGTCAAAATCTATCTTTAGATGAAGCTAAACTGGCGCTTGCTCAGCAGGCTGCAACATGTAAAGAGCTTGATATATTAATAGAGTTTTTGAATCAATCAACTCGTGGTATTGTTCGCTAACCTTCATTTTTTGATATAAATTTTTCAGATTAGTTAGGAACAAGTAGCATGCCCACAATCGGCATTGTGGCTGGCGAAGCCTCGGGGGATTTGCTTGGCAGTCACTTAATTCGTGCATTAAAAAAACATCGCCCAGATTTACAGTTTATAGGCATCGCTGGACCGAAAATGATGAGCGAGGGTGCGACCTCACTTTTTCCGATGGAAAAGCTTTCCGTTAATGGCTATGCCGAAGTCATACGTCATTTGCCTGAGCTACTCAATATACGCAAGCAAGTCTATCGCTACTTTATTCAAAATCCACCAGATTTGTTTATTGGTGTAGATGCCCCTGACTTTAACTTTACGCTGGAGCGTAAACTTAAAAATAAAGGGATAACCACTATTCACTATGTTAGTCCTTCAGTGTGGGCTTGGCGCAAAGGTCGCATCAATAAGATTCGTCGGTCTGTGTCTCATTTGTTAGCATTATTTCCGTTTGAACCTAAGCTCTACGAGCAAGCAGGTGTTCCTGTAAGTTATGTTGGACATCCCTTGGCGGATGCCATCCCCATGAACCCAAACCAAACACTTGCACGTGAGAAACTAAAACTTAAGTCTAATCAAACTATTATAGCGATGTTGCCAGGTAGTCGCCTCAGTGAAGTGGAAAAACTAGCTGATTTATTTGTTAAAACCGCACAACGTATGATGCAGGCGCAACTTGATGGACAATTGCCAAACTATCAGTTTTTAGTACCTTTGATTACACGGAATACACGCAAAGTTTTTGAACAGGCTATTTTAAATAATCAAACAGATATTGAAGCCCCAAGTCTGCCTATTCAAATTATGTTTGGACATGCCCATATGGCTATGGAGGCTGCGGATGTTGTGATCGTAGCATCGGGCACTGCGACGTTAGAAGCAGCGCTGCTAAAGCGTCCAATGGTCATCACCTACAAGGTTTCTTGGTTAAGTTATCAACTCATGAAACGTATGAGTTATATTCCTTACGTCGGGTTGCCAAATGTGCTGGCAGGTAAATTTATTGTACCTGAGTTGCTGCAACAGGATGCGACACCAGAAAAGCTTGCTGATGCTACACTCAAACTACTCAGCGATAAAATCTTGGTGCAAGAAATTCAGCAAGAGTTCACAACGATCCACGAATCGCTACGTCAAAATACAGAAGAAAAAGCAGCGCAAGTCATTTTAAGTTTATTAAGATGAGTCAGCTAACACAGCTTATATGTGGTGTAGATGAGGCGGGGCGAGGGCCACTTGCTGGCGCTGTTTACGCTGCTGCTGTCATTTTAGATCCCCAGCAGCCTATTTATGGGTTGGCTGATTCCAAAAAATTGAGCGAAAAAAAGCGAGATGCATTAGCAATAGAGATTAAGCAACATGCACTAGCATGGGCGATTGCCAGCAGTTCTGTTGAAGAAATAGATCGTATCAATATATTACAAGCTAGCTTGCTAGCTATGAAACGTGCAGTTGAGATGATGCAGACTCAGTTTGCAATTACTCCACACTTGATTCAAGTAGATGGTAATAAATGCCCAACAATTAACTTACCCTGCGAAGCGATAGTAAAAGGCGACAGCAAAGTGCAAGCGATTTCTGCAGCATCTATTTTGGCAAAGACCGCACGTGATGCCGAGCTTTACATTTTAGACCAAACATATCCTATGTATGGGTTTGCACAACACAAAGGTTACCCTACTGCAGTTCATTTGGCAGCGCTAAAAAAGTATGGAGTATCTGCAGTGCATAGAAAAAGCTATGCGCCTGTAAAATTAGCTTTAGTTGATTAAGTTTCAATGTACCTGCACATGGATTGTTTTGTTAGCCTATTGGTGTCTGATTAAAAGTACCCTCACTCTTTAGGCTTTTCTAAGCTCGCTCGTTTAAGCACAGTGCTTTAAATTTCCCCGTTTCTCGCCACATGACAAAAGCTGACTTGCTTTAGAAATCATGAATGGTAACGGCTCAATATCTCAGTTATGATTTAGGCTTAATTTTTGCTAGGTTTGTTGGGTATACACATGTTTATGCAATGACTTGGTTTACAACACGAGTGTTATTTTTTACTTAAATTTGTTTAGGAAAATAAAATTTATGGCCACCCCGAAAAGTAAAAAGATAGAAGCGACTCCCATCATTACAGGGAAAACGCCTGTGCCTGAAGCGTTAAGTAACCACCTGATGTACTCCCAATTTAAAACTGCCGCAGTAGCAACGCCTCGAGATTGGTACTCAAGTTCTGCCTATGTGGTGCGAGATCATGTGATCGAGCGATGGATCAATACGGTGGAAGCATATTTGGAAAGTGATCCTAAGCGTGTCTACTATCTTTCATTAGAGTTTTTAATTGGGCGTATGCTTTCAAATGCGGCACTGAATTTGGGCATGGAGGATGAGTTAAGTCAGGGTTTGAATACGCTTGGGCTTGAGCTTGAAAAAGTGGTAGAGATGGAACCGGATGCTGCTTTGGGCAATGGTGGACTGGGTCGTCTGGCAGCTTGTTTTCTAGACTCTATGGCAACGATGGATATTCCAGGCACTGGGTACGGTATTCGTTATGAGTACGGAATGTTTAAACAATCTATTATTGGTGGTCAGCAGATCGAAAACCCTGATAACTGGCTGAGGTACGGTAATATTTGGGAGTTTCAACGACCAGAAATGACCTATACAGTAAACTTTTTCGGTAAAGTGGTTGAGTATGATACGGAGAGCGGCATGCGCTCACGTTGGGTGGATAAGGAAAACGTGGTCGCAATGGCGTACGATGTGCCGATTCCAGGTTATGGTACGGCAACCGTTAACAATTTGCGTTTGTGGTCAGCTAAAGCGACTAAAGAGTTTGATTTACGTCATTTTAACGATGGAAATTATGAGCGAGCCGTAGAGGATAGACACGGCTCAGAAACCATCAGTAAAGTATTATATCCAAACGACTCTTCTGCTTCTGGTCGTGAGTTGAGACTCAAGCAGCAATACTTTTTTGTGTCAGCTTCCATTCAAGATATTTTGCATCGATTTAGTTTCAAGCATTCCGATTGGAATTTGCTACCAGAAAAAATCGCTATTCAGTTAAACGATACCCACCCAGCGATTGCAGTGGCAGAGATGATGTATCAATTAGTAGATATTCATTGTCTAAAATGGGATCATGCATGGGGCTTGGTGACAAAAATATTTGCATACACCAATCACACCCTAATGCCAGAAGCCCTTGAAACATGGAGCGTAGATTTATTTAGTCAGCTGCTACCCCGCCACTTAGACATTATTTACAAAATTAACCATGAGTTTTTACAGATGGTAAATCATCATTTCCCAGGAGATACTGATTTGCTATCACGTGTTTCCATTATTGATGAGTCACATGGTCGTCGCGTACGCATGGCACATTTGGCGATTGTAGGCAGCCATACGGTTAACGGCGTGGCGGAGCTACATAGTCAATTGCTTAAAGATACATTGTTCTTTGATTTTAATCGTATTTATCCAGGTAAATTTATCAATGTAACCAATGGGATTACGCCCCGTCGTTGGCTGAATCAATGTAATCCCGCGCTCACAAAACTGATTGCTTCAGTGGTGGGCAGTGGTTTTCAAAAAGATCTAACCTTAATCAAAAATATTGAGCCTCTGGCGAATGATGCAGATTTCCGTAAAACATTCCGTGCGATTAAACGGAGTAATAAAGAGCGTCTGGCAAATAAAATTGAGTCACTTACAGGCGTAAAACTTAACCCTGATAGTTTATTTGATGTGCAGATTAAGCGTATTCATGAATATAAACGTCAACTGCTTAATGTGTTGCATGTCATCACTTTGTATAACCGTATTCGTTCTGGTAAAGCGCCAGATGTTACGCCGCGTGTAGTGATTTTTGGTGGTAAAGCCGCACCAGGGTATTGGATGGCAAAACAAATCATTCGTTTAATCAATGACGTGGCCGCGATTGTGAACGAAGACCCAGCAGTCGGGGGTAAACTGAAATTGGTGTTTTATCCAAACTATGAAGTTTCAGCGGCTGAATTTTTATTCCCAGGTAGTGATTTATCAGAGCAAATTTCAACCGCTGGTACAGAAGCCTCAGGCACGGGTAATATGAAAATGGCGCTCAATGGTGCCCTGACGATTGGTACTTTAGACGGCGCAAACGTTGAAATTAAAGAAGAGGTCGGCGATGACAATATCTTTATTTTTGGGCTTACCACCCCTGAGGTTGCAGAAGTAAAAGCCAATGGCTACAACCCTTGGGATTACTACCATGGCAATGCAGAACTCAAACAGGTGTTGGATATGATCGCCAGCGGCTTCTTTTCGGTTGAAGAGCCTGATCGCTACCAAGCAATTTTTGATAACTTACTGCATAAAGGTGATCATTACTTATTGTTGGCAGATTATGCGAGCTATATTGAAACCCAAGACGCAGTGGGTGAGTTGTATAAAAATCAAGAGGAATGGTCACGCAAAGCCATTGTTAACGTGGCGCGTATGAGTAAGTTTTCAAGTGACCGCACGATAGGTGAATACGCTAAAAATATTTGGAAGGCCAGTCCAGTAAAACGCTAATACAGTAAATCAACCTAAACGTTTGCCTTAACAGAGTTGCATATTATTGGTCTTTCAGTAGACTAATGGTGTGCAACTTTTTTTATAATAACTCTAGGAGATTTCACTCAATGCGCAACCTAACAGCTGCTGTTGTACTTTGCTTTATCACCACGACTGCATACGCTTTGGATGTAAACGATTTAACCAACAAAGAAGCCAGCGGTGGGTTAAAAGAGGCGTTGATCGTCGGTGCCCAAAATGCCGTTTCCAAACTTGGTGCTGCTGATGGATTTTTTGGTAACCCGCAAGTAAAAATTCCACTCCCTGCAACCATGCAAAAAGCTGAAAAAGCCATGCGTATGTTTGGTATGGGCAAGCAGGCTGATGAACTTGTGCTTAAAATGAACCGTGCTGCTGAAGAGGCTGTGCCAGAGGCAAAAGTGCTGTTGATCGACGCGGTTAAAAAAATGAGTGTTGCCGATGCAAAGTCAATTTTGACTGGCGGTGATGATGCTGCTACCCAATATTTTAAAAAGACTACTTCAGGTGCAATGGGTGCAAAATTTTTACCTATTGTTAAGAAAGCTACGCAAGATGTTCAATTAGCACAACAATATAATAAATTTTCAGAGCTAGGTAGTCAGTATGGTTTAGTAAGTAAGGATCAGGCAAACTTAGAGCAATATGTCACCAATAAAGCTTTAGATGGTGTGTATCTCATGATGGCTGAACAAGAAAAAGCAATACGCAAAGATCCTGTTGGGCAAGCAAGTAGCTTAATCAAGAAAGTATTTGGCTCGTTAGGAAATTAAGTCATAAGCATGTGACATGACGACTCCCTTTTAACTTCACTTGTCTCGTGCAATGCTGGCTGCAATGCCAGCCAAGATTTGAGCGATTTAGGCGCACGCGTCATTTACGATTGACTTTAGCTAACGTTAAATCTGGCATTTTAAATAACTGAGTGTCAGGTTTGGCTAAATAAAAAAACGGGGCAAATGCCCCGTTTTTTTATTTCAGCTTGTAAACCCTAAAAATTATAAATCTTTAGCATTCTCAGCCAAGTATTTAGCTACGCCTTCAGTTGATGCGCCCATGCCTGGTTTGCCTTTTTTCCAGCCTGCTGGGCATACTTCGCCATTCGCTTCAAAGAATTGCAATGCATCTACCATGCGCAACATTTCGTCAATATCACGGCCTAATGGTAAATCATTCACAACTTGGTGAACCACAACGCCAGCTTTGTTGATTAAGAATGAACCACGGTAAGCCACGCCACCGTCAGCTTCAACATCATACGCTTTGCAGATATCGTGTTTAATATCCGCTACTAATGGGTAGCCAACTTGGCCGATACCGCCATTGTTGATTGGGGTGTTTTTCCAAGCTAAGTGGGTGAAGTGTGAGTCGATTGAAACACCGATGACTTCTACGCCACGGCTTTTGAACTCTGCCAAACGGTGGTCAAAAGCGATGAGTTCTGATGGGCATACAAAGGTGAAGTCTAATGGGTAAAAGAAAATAACCGCTGCTTTGCCTTTAATGTAGCTAGCAAGGTTAAAGCTTTCGTTGATTGAGTTGTCGCCCATTACTGCAGCAGCAGTGAAATCTGGGGCGGCTTTGCCGACTAATACAGCCATGTTGAATCTCCTTGTTGAGGGTTGTTGTTAACGGGGTTGATAAACGATAATTCTATAAAAGCTAAATTCTAATGCATATTTTAATAATTGTTGATTATTTTAGTAGGACTTCAAGCAAGTGCACAAGTTCCTCTGCTATAAGTTCAAAATATCTCATTGCGGACAATGCCAATAACAGGCTATTTAACACCATTTATGTTAAAATGTAATGATAAATTTTAATTAAAAAAGTCAGTCAACTTATGAGTCAAGCCCCAGATCAATTCGCTAAAGAAACCCTGCCTATTAGTCTCGAAGATGAGATGCGCCGTAGTTACCTCGATTACGCCATGAGTGTGATTGTAGGGCGTGCGTTGCCCGATGTGCGTGATGGTTTAAAGCCAGTACATAGGCGCGTTTTGTTTGCGATGCACGAGCTTTCTAACGATTGGAATCGCCCTTACAAAAAATCTGCCCGTATCGTTGGCGATGTGATTGGTAAATATCACCCACATGGCGATACCGCAGTGTACGACACCATCGTGCGTATGGCGCAGGATTTCTCGCTACGTTATATGTTGGTGGATGGTCAAGGTAACTTTGGTTCTGTGGATGGCGACAACGCGGCGGCGATGCGTTATACCGAAATTCGTATGTCTAAAATCGCGCATGAGTTGTTAGCGGATATTGATAAAGAAACCGTTGATTTTGGCCCTAACTACGATGGTAGCGAGCATGAGCCGCTGATTATGCCAGCGCGTATCCCCAACTTGCTCATTAACGGTAGCTCAGGCATTGCGGTGGGGATGGCGACCAATATTCCGCCACATAACCTGAATGAAGTGATTGATGCCTGTTTGGCGGTGTTGCACAACAGCGATATTACGATAGATGAGTTGATTGATATTATCCCTGCGCCAGATTTCCCAACGGCGGGCATTATTTACGGCACGGTGGGTGTGAAAGAAGGCTACCGCACAGGCCGTGGGCGTGTGGTAATGCGTGGTCGTACGCACTTTGAGGATATGGATAAGGCGGGCGGACGCCAATCTATCATCATTGATGAATTACCGTACCAAGTGAATAAAAAATCCCTCATCGAGAAAATCGCTGAGTTGGTGAATGACAAGAAAATCGAAGGTATTTCTGATTTACGTGACGAGTCTGATAAATCTGGCATGCGCGTAGTGATTGAGCTTAAGCGTGGTGAAGTGCCAGAAGTGGTGCTGAATAACCTCTACAAACAAACCCAATTGCAAGATACTTTCGGTATGAACATGGTGGCCTTGTTAGATGGTCAGCCACGTTTGCTCAACCTAAAACAAATGCTAGAGGCGTTTTTACGCCACAGACGTGAAGTCATCACACGCCGTACCGTGTTTGAGCTGAAAAAAGCGCGCGCACGTGGTCATGTGTTAGAAGGTTTGGCGGTAGCATTGGCAAATGTCGATGAAATGATTGCCATGATTAAAGCCGCGCCAACGCCGCCAGAAGCCAAAGTGGCGTTGATGGCAAAATCTTGGAGCTCTCCCGTTGTGGAAGAAATGCTCAAGCGTGCGGCGATGGAAGCGGCGCGCCCAGAGGGCTTGTCTGTTGATTTTGGCTTAACGCCCAATGGCTACAAATTATCAGATGTACAAGCCCAAGAAATTCTACAAATGCGCTTGCAACGCTTGACTGGGCTTGAGCAAGACAAGATTGTGAATGAGTACAAAGAGGTGATGGATATCATCGCTGATTTGCTCGATATTTTAGCGAAAGCAGAGCGCGTGACGGCGATTATTGTGGAAGAACTAGCCGCCATTAAAGCGCAGTTTGGTGATAAGCGCCGCAGTGAAATCGTGGCGAATGCACAGGATTTAAGCCTAGAAGATTTAATCACCCCGCAAGACGTGGTGGTGACTTTATCTCACACAGGTTACGTGAAATCGCAACCGCTTGAAGAGTATCGCGCACAAAAACGCGGTGGTCGCGGCAAACAAGCGGCACAAACAAAAGAAGATGACTTCATCGACAAAATGTTTGTGGCGAATACGCATGATTACATTTTATGCTTCTCAAGCCTCGGTCAAGTCTATTGGCTGAAGGTGTATGAAGTGCCGCAAGGCAGCCGCACTAGTCGCGGCAAGCCCATTGTGAACTTGTTCCCATTGGAAGAGGGCGAGAAAATTAACGCCATTCTGCCAGTGAAATCATTTGATGAAGATCATTACGTGTTTATGGCAACTGCCATGGGTACGGTGAAAAAGACCTCATTGGTTGATTTCTCAAGCCCGCGTAAATCAGGCATTATTGCCATCAATTTGGATGAAGGCGATTACCTTATCGGCGCGGAAGTCACCAACGGTACGCAGGATATTATCTTGGTATCCAATGGTGGCAAAGCCGTGTGGTTCGATGAAGAAGATGTGCGCCCAATGGGCAGAAACACACGCGGCGTGCGCGGTATGAAATTGGCGGATAACCAACAAGTATTATCATTGCTGGTTGCCGAAAATGACCAGCAATCGGTGCTAGTAGCGACTGAAAACGGCTACGGTAAACGTACCGTGTTGGCAGATTTCCGTCACTCAGGCCGCGGCACGCAAGGCGTGAAAGCGATTGCGATTAGCGAGCGTAACGGATTAGTAGTCGCTGCGCGTTTAGTGAGCGATGAAGATGAAATTATGCTGATCACCACAGGCGGCGTGTTGATTCGTACTCGCGTCAGTGAGATTCGTGAGCTAGGCCGTGCAACACAAGGCGTGACGCTGATTAACCTGGGTGAAGGTGAAAAACTTTCAGGCTTGGAAAAAGTGGTTGAGAGCGATGATGATTCAGAAGCGAGTGACGACGTAAGTGCTGAAGACACAAACGCTGATGATAGCTTGGATTCTGATGTTGAAGGCGGTGACGACTCAGCGCCTGATGCCACTGAGTAAACTTTAACAATTAAAGAAATTAAGTATGACCCAAATTTATAACTTTGCCGCAGGCCCCGCAGTATTGCCAAGAGAGGTGCTAGAAACCGCTCGTGATGAAATGCTTGATTGGCATGGATGCGGTGTTTCCGTGATGGAAATGTCGCACCGTGGCAAAGAGTTTGGGCAAATACTGCACGAGGCAGAAAGCGATTTACGCGAACTTTTAGCGATACCAAACAACTACAAAGTGTTGTTTTTGCAAGGCGGTGCAACGCTACAGTTCTCGGTGATTCCCATCAACTTGTTGCGTGGAAACACCAGCGCAGATTATCTCAATACGGGCATTTGGTCACAAAAAGCTATTGATGAAGCTAGCAAGTTTTGCAATGTCAATGTGGTGGCGACCAGTGCGGATAAAAACTTCACGTATGCGCCCGCACAAAGCGAGTGGAAGCTGAATAAAGACGCTGCTTATGTGCATTACACCTCGAATGAAACCATTGGCGGCGTAGAAGTTTTTTGGACACCACAAACAGGCGATGTGCCACTAGTCGCCGATATGTCATCGCATATATTGTCGCGCCCAATTGATGTGAGCCAATACGGCTTAATCTACGCAGGTGCGCAAAAAAACATCGGGCCAGCAGGGCTAACGATTGTCATTATTCGTGATGATTTAATCGGCCATGCGAAAGCAGGTACACCAGCGTTGCTAGATTATAAAATCTACGCAGACAATGAATCCATGTACAACACCCCCCCTAGTTACGGCATTTACATGGCAGGTTTAGTGTTTAAATGGCTCAAAAAACAGGGCGGTTTAGTTGCCATGGAGCAAACCAATATCGCCAAAGCCAACTTTTTATACGATTACCTCGCACAATCAGATTTTTACCATAGCCCAATCGCCGCAGAAAATCGCTCACGCATGAACGTGCCGTTTACCTTAAAAGATAGCAGCTTGGATGAAGCCTTTTTAAAACAAGCGCAAACGCAGGGTTTGCTACAGTTAAAAGGGCATAAATTAGTAGGTGGCATGCGTGCTTCCATTTATAACGCGATGCCGATTGAAGGTGTACAAGCGCTTGTGGATTTTATGAAGGCGTTTGAGGCGGGGCGATAAATTGTGGTCTGTTTCCGTATTGTTTCTAGGCATAAAAAAGCCTAGCAATATTTGCTAGGCTTTCGTTGGCTTAATGAATAAGTTTAGAAATCGTAACGAATCCCAGCAAATACTTGTCGCTCACGGCCTGCAAACATACCATCCCGTCTACTTACCAAGTACTCTTTATCAGCTAAATTGTGTGCACTGAGGAAGAATGTTGCTTTTGAGCCTACTGGCTTGAAATTAACCGATGCATTCAAAAGAGTGTAGGCTGGAATATTGCCTGACAAACCAGTTAAGTTGCCCGCAGGAAGTGCACGCGCGAATGCGTCTGGCTCTTGCTCACTGACATAATCTGCACCAATTCTAGCATCAATACCAATGGGGTGTTGATAACCAAAATTTAAAGAGGCTAGATGACGTGGCGCATATGGTAGACGACCACCATTGGTAATGCCATCACCATTCAAACCTGGCCTTGGGCCATCTTTCTTAAATTCAGCTGTAAATAAATTAGTATATGAGCCCAGCAAATAAAAATTGTGCGGCGTATTATAAATCGTACCAAAATCGACACGTCCAGCAAACTCTATACCAGATTGTACGGACTCCCCGCCATTAAAGAAACTACCATTGGCTTCAACCACAATATTATCAAAGTCTGTATGAAATAAGGTGGATTCAAAGCTAATGCCCTTGTAATACTTCGATCTAACACCTAATTCCAAATTGGTGCTGGTTTCGGGTTTAACATTACTGACCACTGCGGTATTAGCGGTAGTCGCCGAAATATCACGGTCAGGCCTTGGTGGTGCAAACCCTTTATGTACACCTGCAAACACCGTGGTATTTTGGATGCCATTCCATGCCACACCAAAGCCAGGTAATACTTCTGTTCGACTATTCGTTAAATTAGATGCTGCATTATTTTGTGGTTGACCTTCGGCTCTTTTTACATCGGTTTTAATGGTTACATCTTCAACACGCACCCCTGGGGTAATCGCAAACTCGCCCACATAAAAGGTATTTTGAGCGTAATATGATTTTGCCTCTACATCAATCGCTACTTGTTCGCGATGACCAGTACCACCATTTACGCCAAAAAAAGATTCTGCAAAACTTTGATTCTGGAAACGTGGGTCTGCGCCACGAAATTGATTACGTTCAATATCTTCCTTATGGTATCTAAAGCCAATCACCGCATCACTTTGAATGCCAAACAAGTTATGTTGAAAATCTAAGCGTGGTTCGATACCCCAATAGGTATACTCACGAGGCCGCCAACGTCCTCCACAAAGTTGTGAATTAGCTTCTGTTGCAACTCCTAAACCAGTACAGCGATCCATCACTGAGCGCCCCCCCAAGGTGCCAGGGTCATTAATTTGGCGGAAAGAAGCGCGTTCAATGTCCACATAGTACGCTTGTGTTGAAAGCTTAGTGGTATTGTCGATTTGAAAGATGTGCTGTAACTGTGCAGATTTACGCTCGTGCCTAAACACATCATTTTTACCCGTTGGGGCTTGGAATCTATTTTCGTTGTATTCCACTACGCCCAAACCAGTCTCAGACACATTAGAATCTTCTTCGTAAGAACCTATTTTACCAATTAATGTTTGGCGGTCGGTTAAGTTTAACTGGCCTTTTATAGTAAATTCTCGCATATCGAACTTATGATTATCTCTAACGCCGTCGCCCTTATTTTGTAGTGCGTCTATCATAATGCCGCCACGCTCACCGCCATAGCCTACGTTAGCATGCAAGCCAGTGAAATCATTATTACCCGCCATGGCTTGCACACTGCCAGCAAAACCATCTTTAGGCACAGGCTTTGTTACAAAGTTAATCATGCCACCAATGGTTTGTGGGCCATACAAAATTTGGCCAGAGCCTTTGACCACTTCGATTCGTTGCAAACGTTGCAATGGCGTTGAAAAATGTGCTGATGGATCCCCATAAGGACCCAATTGTAATGGCACGCCATCTTCCATCAATAATGTTCTGGAAGTACGTCGGGGGTCTAAGCCGCGAATGCCAATATTAAGACCCAAGCTCATTGGGTCTTCGCCAGTCACAATATGTACCCCTGGTACATTATTGAGTGCCTCTCTAATAGAAAAAGGACGTCTTACCTGCAACTCTTTCTCATCTACAATTGCAAATGAACCTGGCACGGCCTATAATCTATCAGGGAGAATACCTTTTACCACAACAACATCTGTTTTTATTGATTCTCTTGAGGTATCTGCAATTGCAGTTTGCACAAATAGCGAAGCTATCATGCTAAAAATTATTTTTCTATTTAACTTCATGATTATTCCAAATAAGTTAGAGCTTCGCATCATCTAGTAAGTAACTGATACATGGTATGGATAATGTTCGTAATGATCTATAGGAAAAGCTCACAATATGACTTAGCGTGACGAGTCACGCTAAGTCATATTCTCGCTTCACACTTCGTTTTAAGTTTATAATCTTGGATTACTAAATATCTCATTTTCGGCATAAAACCCGACAAATATTAAATTCAATTATGAGTGAACAACTTAAACAGCATCGCGACCAAATTGATGCGCTAGATGCCCAACTGCTTAAATTGGTGAATGAGCGTGCGAAACATGCCCGTGCGATTGGTGAACTCAAAGGTGGTGGGCCAATTTACCGCCCAGAGCGTGAAGCGCAAGTGTTGCGCAGTTTAATGGAGCAAAACACTGGGCCTTTATCGGGTGAGGCGATCACTGCAATTTTTCGTGCAGTAATGTCCAATTGCCGTGCGTTGGAAAAAGAATTGTCAGTGGCGTTTTTGGGGCCATTGGGTACTTTTAGTGAAGAAGCTGCGCATAAGCAATTTGGTGGCTTATCTGCGCCCATGCAATGTGCTTCGATTGATGAAGTGTTTCGTATGGTGGAGTCAGGCAAAGCCGATTATGGCGTGGTGCCTGTGGAAAACTCTACCGAAGGTGCAGTGGGCAGAACGCTTGATTTGCTCATGGATACGCCACTGAATATCTGTGGTGAAATTGAATTGGCGGTGCATCATAACTTGATAAGTAAACAAGGTGACACCAAGCAGATTCGTAAAGTGTATTCGCACGCGCAATCGTTGGCGCAATGTCATGAATGGTTGAATAAAAATCTAGCAGGCGTTGAGTGTCAAGCGGTTGCAAGTAATGCGGAAGCAGCGAGATTGGCTTCGGTAGAAGAGGGCGCGGCTGCGATTGCTAGTTTGCGTGCGTCAGAGTTGTTTGGCTTAAACGCGCTGGCGACCAATATCGAAGACGACCCCAAAAATACTACCCGCTTTTTAGTGCTTGCTAGCCATGATGTTGCGCCTTCTGGGCGTGACAAAACGTCACTGATGATTACGACTAAAAATGTTCCAGGAGCGATGTTGGCTTTATTAGAGCCGCTTGCAGAACATCAGGTTAGTATGACTAAATTAGAAACGCGCCCATCTAAATTAGGTATTTGGGAGTACGTGTTTTTTATTGATATTGAAGGGCATCACCAAAATGCTGAGGTTGCCGCAGCGTTAGCTAAAATTCAGCAACGCGCTTCAATATTGAAAGTTCTCGGCTCTTATCCACTCGCAGTATTGTAGTCAATATTCCATCAATTCAAAAAGTTAAAGGTATATCGTGAGTCAACCTATTGATTATGCGCCTTCCTATATCCGTTCAATCGCGCCTTACCAAGGTGGCAAGCCTATCAGTGAGCTTGCGCGTGAAATGGGCTTGCAAGAGCATGAGATTGTTAAGCTAGCTTCAAATGAAAACCCCCTAGGTATCAGCCCTAAGGCGGAAGATGCGATTCAACAAGCGATTTTAGAAATTGCGCGTTACCCAGATGGTAATAGCTTTTTGTTGCGTGATGCGGTTTGCAAAAAGTTTAATGTGCAGCCAAGCCAGTTGGTGTTTGGCAATGGCTCTAACGATATTTTAGAGCTTGCCGCTCGTGCTTTTTTAGTGCCAGAGGCTGAGGCAATCTACTCACAGCATGCATTTGCGGTATACCCACTCGTCACGCAGGCGGTGGGCGCAAAGGGCGTTGTTGTTCCCGCTAAGGATTTTGGTCACGATTTAACCGCGATGTTGGCTGCAATTACCGCAAAAACTAAAATGATTTTTGTGGCAAACCCTAACAATCCGACAGGCACGTTGATTCCAAAAACTGAGTTATATGCATTTTTGCAAAAAGTGCCAAAGACCGTGCTGGTGGTGTTGGATGAAGCCTATGATGAATATTTATCTGATGTTGATAAATCTGAGGCGATTACATGGTTGGCTGAGTTTGAGAATTTAATTATCTCACGCACTTTTTCTAAGGCGTACGGTTTAGCTGGCTTACGTGTCGGCTTTGGTTTAGCTTCTGCTTCGGTCGCAGATATGATGAACCGCGTACGTCAGCCATTTAACGTGAACAGCATTGCGCAAGTGGCGGCAACGGTTTCATTATTTGATGATGAGTTTGTCGAGCGCAGTCGCGCGTTAAATAACGCGGGGATGGTACAAATCACGCAAGGTTTGGAGTCGCTTGGTTTAACTTACATTCCATCTTATGCAAATTTTGTGAGTTTTAAAGTGGCTGATGCGGGTAAGGTGTATCAACAACTGCTCAAAGGTGGCGTCATCGTTAGACCTGTTGCCAATTATGAAATGCCAGATTATTTACGTGTCAGTATTGGTTTGTTCGCTGAGAATATAAAGTTTTTAGAAGTGTTAACCCATATACTCAAGCATTAACGTAATCCGCATGATGCTTGGCTCATGAATTTCATGAGCCAAGTTTCGGTGATTTAACCCTTATGTAACAATTTGTAAGCGCGCAAAATGCGTTTCACGTTGTAGCGATACTTAGCAAGTGAATCGGAAGTACTGCAACAGCGCATTTTAATTAACTTAAACATAAGGAGATTTACCATGTGGACTAAACCAGCAGCTACAGAAATGCGTTTTGGCTTTGAAGTTACAATGTATGTAATGAACAAGTAATTGTTCTCTATGAAAGGCTGTCTATAGGGCAGCCTTTTTCAATTTTTGTCGCGAATATCGCGTAAAATCTAGTTTAAATATCTAAGTTACTAAAGAATTCTCATGCATATACACGTATTAGGTGCTGGCGCAGGCGGTGGTTTTCCACAATGGAACTGCAATTGTTTCAATTGTGATGGTTTGCGCAAAGGCACAATTAAAGCGACTAAGCGCACACAATCTTCAATCTGTGTTTCAAGCAATGGTGTGGATTGGGTGTTGTTTAATGCATCGCCTGACGTGTTACAACAAATTCAAGATTTTGCGCCATTGCAACCTGGTCGCGCGATTCGTGATTCTGGTATACAGGCGATTGTATTGATTGATGCGCAAATCGACCACACGACAGGTTTGTTTATGTTGCGTGAGGGCAAAGTGAAACGTGAGATTTACTGTACAAAAATGGTGTACGAAGACCTGACCACAGGCAACCCCATTCTAAATATTCTAGGTCATTACTGCGGCATTAATCATCATGATGTGCCGACAGATGGTGATACGAGTTTTGAAATCCCCAATGTGCCGAATTTAAGATTCACCGCAGTTGCGCTAAAGAGCGCTGCACCGCCATATTCCCCACACCGTAATGACCCGCATCCAGGCGATACGATTGGGGTGTTGATTGAAGAAATTAGCACCGGTAAGAAATGTTGGTATTCCCCAGGATTGGGCGAAATTGAGCCACATTTACCGCCATTTATGAATCAGGCGGATTGCATTATGGTGGATGGTACTTTCTGGACGAATACCGAAATGATTGATATGGGCTTAATGACAAAAACGGCACGCAGTATTGGTCACAATCCACAATCTGGTGAAGGTGGCATGATAGAAAAACTGGATGAATTTGGCCCTAAAAATGGACAGCCAGTGCGCAAGGTGTTGATACATATCAATAACACCAACCCTATTCTAAGAGAAGATTCTGCCGAGCGCGCTACGCTAACCCAGCATGGCATTGAAGTGGCGTATGACGGTATGGATATTATTCTATAAAGATTTAAATTTCGTCATGATGCTTCGTTACTTCAAAATTTTTTATCACTTACATACTCAAATGTATGCAGCGTTCAAAAAATTTAGCGCGCCTCGCCTGATTTAGAAATTAAAATTTTTGGAGATTTAAATTATGAACGCAATCACAAACGACAATTTACCTTGGTCACGCGAAGAGTTTGAAGAGAAACTTCGCGAAAAGGGCAGGGGCTATCATATTTATCATCCTTTTCATGTGATGATGTACGAAGGCAAGTTAACCAAAGAGCAGTTGCAGTGCTGGGTGGCCAATCGTTTCTATTATCAAATCGCCATTCCCATGAAAGACGGCGCAATTCTATCTAACTGCCCAGATGTCGAGGTGCGTAAACAGTGGATAGTACGCATTACAGACCATGATGGTGTGGGTGATGTAATGGGCGGGATTGAAGCGTGGATTCAACTAGGCGCAGCGGTAGGGTTAACAAGAGAGCAAGTCACCAGTTTAGAAATGGTCAGTCCAGGTGTGCGCTTTGCCGTTGATGCTTATATCAACTTTGCGAAACAACGCCCATGGCAAGAGAGTGTATGCTCAAGTCTCACCGAGTTATTTGCACCGCATATTCACCAGCAACGCATTAGCTCATGGCCAACCATGTACCCTTGGATTAAAGAAGAGGGTTTGACTTACTTTAAAAAACGTCTAACAGAAGCGCGTCGCGATGTAGAACAAGGGCTGAGTGTGACGCTGGACTACTTTAGCACTTCCCGCGAAATGCAAATGAAAGCGTTAGAGATTTTGCAGTTTAAACTCAATGTGCTTTGGGTGATTGCGGATAGCATTATGCTGGCATCAACCAAGGTTACGACAGAAGGGCAAGATTACTTGCGTCAACCAGTCATTCAAATTAAGTAAGAAAATATGGACAACAATATTCAACATTCAGACATCTACGCCATTGCGCTTCATCACCGTTTTCAGTGGGAAGAAGCGCAACAAAGCTATGTGATTTTATTCCCCGAGGGGATGGTTAAACTACATGGTGGCGCAGGTGAAATCCTCAAACGTTTGGATGGAAAGGTGACGGTGGGGGAGATTGTGGCAGACTTAAAAAATAGCTTCCCTGATGTAGAGGATATTGAATCCGATATTTTGGGTATGTTTGATTTGGCTGTGGGTAAAGCTTGGCTGCGTAAAGTGAATTAATCGGCCTAGAAATTAAGGAGCAGCAAATGACACAAAATTCGTTAGGTGATTCAGTCGTACAAAAAACCGTGCAAGCACAAAACAACGGCGTAGCTGCCAATATCACCCATACACAACCCTTGTGGTTGCTGGCTGAGGTGACGTATCGCTGTCCGTTACATTGCGCATTTTGCTACAACCCTACCGATTATGATAAACACACGCAGAACGAACTCAGCACCGAACAATGGCTACAAGCTTTGCGTGATGCGCGCAAAATGGGGGCTATTCAACTCGGTATTTCTGGTGGTGAGCCTTTGTTGCGCGATGATATTGAAGATATTGTCATCGAGGCCAAAAAACTAGGCTATTACAGCAACCTCATCACTTCTGGCGTTGGGCTCACTGAAAAACGTATTCAAGCGTTTAAAGAGGGCGGTTTGGATCATATTCAGCTCTCCATGCACGATATTACGGAGGAAATTAACAACTTCATCACCAACACCAAAACGTTTGAGCTCAAGAAAAAAGTCGCCGCCATGATTAAAAATCACGGTTACCCCATGGTGCTCAACGTGGTCATCCATCGCTACAACATTGGTCATATGAAAGAGATTCTTGAAATGGCCGAGGCGTTGGGTGCGGATTATATCGAGCTGGCGAATACCCAATATTACGGCTGGTCGTTGGTGAATCGTAGTCAACTCATGCCACTTAAAGAGCAAATTGATGAAGCCGAGCGCATCACCAATGAGTTCCGCCAAAAAGTCGGCAATAAAATGAAAATCTTTTTTGTGGTGCCAGACTACTTTGGCGATAGACCCAAAAAATGTATGAATGGCTGGGGCGAGGTATTTATGATTGTCACCGCGAATGGCGATGTATTGCCCTGTCACTCAGCACGTGTGTTGCCGAATATTGAGTTCCCCAATGTGCGTGAGCATGGCTTGGAATACGCATGGAAAGAAAGCCCCGCATTTAATAAATATCGCGGTGATGATTGGATGAAAGAGCCATGCCGCAGTTGTTCAGAAAAAGAAAAAGATTTAGGCGGCTGCCGCTGCCAAGCCTTTTTGTTGAGTGGCGATGCAGAAAGTGCAGACCCAGTCTGTTCAAAATCGCCGAACCACCATTTGATTGAACAGGCGATTGAAGATTCTAAAAATCCAGCAATCGCATCACAACCTATTATTTTTAGAACGGATAAAAACTCTAAAAAATATGTGGCAGGCGATAAAGAACGTGTAGAGAACTTTCACGCACTCCCATAAATCTAAAGCGGTATAATCAAAGGCGCATTTTGATGCGCCTTTTTTATTTACTTGTGTTGATTGTCAACTTTGAAAAATCATTCCATCTTTTTAGTTTATGTGCTTGCCGCGCTGGCTGCGCTTGCACCTTTTGCCATTGATACCTATTTGCCTGCATTTCACGTGATGGGCGCGTATCTAGGCGCGACAGATGTGCATATTCAGCAAAGTCTTACTTTTTACCTGTTACCTTATGCTGTGATGACGCTATGGCATGGCGCTATTTCCGATGCGATTGGTCGTATCACCACCATTAAATGGGGTTTGGGCGTGTTTGTGTTGGCGAGTATTGGCTGTGCTTTTGCGCCCAATGTGGAAACTTTGTGGTTTTTTAGAGCGTTACAAGGCGCAAGTGGTGGGGCGGGTAACACGGTGGCACGTGCCATGGTGCGCGATTTGTTTGAAGGTGCGCAAGCGCAACGTGTGATGGCAACGGTGCAAATGCTATTCGGCATTGCCCCAGCGATTGCCCCTGTGATTGGCGGTTTTTTATTAGGTATCCATTGGCAGGCGATTTTTGTGTTTCTCGCCGTTTACGCGAGTTTAACTTTGTGGGCGGCGGTGCGTTTTCTGCCAGAAACCATGCCGCCTGAAAAACGCCTCAAGTTATCTGCAAAAAATGTATTAGCCAGCTATAAAGCCATTTTTAGTGATGCTGAATTTGCCAAGTTGTGTATTGCCATCGGCGCCAATTTCTCTGCATTTTTTCTGTATGTATTAGCCAGCCCTGTATTTTTGGGTAAACACTTGGGCTTAACGCCACAACAATACGGTTTTTTGTTTATCCCCACCGTGACAGGTATGATACTTGGCTCGTATGTGGCTAAGCATGTCGCTGGCAAATACGCCTCAAGCCAAGTGGTTAAAGTGTCTTATGCGTGGATGTTGCTTATTGTTTGCGCCAACCTTATTGTTTGTTACACGCAGCCAGTCGGCTTGGTGGCAAATATACTGCCGATAGCTTTGTATAATATTGGTATGGCCATGTCGATGCCGATACTCTCACTCGCGGCTTTAGATAGACACCCCAAAATTCGGGGTACAGCCGCATCAGGTCAAGCATTTATGCAAATGTTGTTCTCAACAGTGTCAGCAGGTATTGTCGTGCCGTTGGTGTGGTTTTCGCCCACTGGCTTGGCTTGGGCAATGGCGGTTTATGTTGTTATTGGTTTAATCTTGACAAGTGGGACGAGGCTTTGGCAAAAATAGCTTGCCTATTGTAACTTATCCTAAGTTTATCAATTGATTGCATGGCGGATTCCATGCATTGATCAAATCTTTCACCTCGGCCAAGCGATCGCCATCTGACCAATTTACATGGACGTGAATATGACTTAATCCATGCTGTTTGAAAATCGCTAGCTTGTTAATGCTATTGATTGTATGTTGAAGATGTAATGTATGTGCAATGTAGAGTGGGACGAATAGATCATCTTTGTTTTTATGTGTAAAAATAAAGCCACCTGGGAAGTTTAGAAAGTTTTTTTCTGTGACAGGGTAAATGGAGTACTCATACTCTCTGCCTGAGTAGCCTTGCCAAGCAATCAAGTTTTCTTTCTGAACGACTATCATGATAGTGGTATCCTTACCAAATACTTCTGCTTAAATGGCACGACAATAAATTAAAAAATTTCCTAGATTCACTCATCATAGCATACTAATAATACCAAATTATTACCAAAATATTAATGATTGATGAAGTTGAATTTGTCCGTGTGGTTGATGTTTGATTTGTAATAAGCAATTTCAATACCATGCTTCTGTTTGCTATATGATTTAATCAATATTCGTTTAATTATCAAGCTGATGCTAGAGTTAGCAACAATGAGCGATTGTTAAGTGTGCCTCAACTTTTGCTGTTGGGTTGATGGATGCACCATTTTCCACCTTGAGTTTTAAGATTGAATTATTTTTCAAGGAGAGATTAGATCAACTACTCAAAATATCTTTCAGTTAATATTCTTCAGTTATGATCACTTTAACCGTAATTAAATAAGCAGTTAGTTTATAAACTGACTGACTAACGTTAAAAACAGGCCTAATGGTAAATTTTAAATTGGATAGGTATGAAACGAATTTACGCGATAGCTCAGTTGATTTTGTTAAAACGATTAGCACAACTGACCAAAGTATTGGTATTGACTGCGCTCAGTTTTAACTTAGTGGGATGCATTCAGGATGAGGTGATTTTCTTTGGGATTGATAAAGCAGACAATCTCAGATTCACGAATATTAAGATAGATGGCAATTTAGAGGGCTTGTTCTATGCGAGCTATTTAGATGGCGATACAGTGATTGACATACGAGAACCTGTAAAAGCAGAGAAGCTTACGTCATCTGAAGATGGTTATAAAATTACCATGGTAAGAACGGGCATCAACTTTAAACTTATTAGCGATGGCCGGTTGCTGTATTGCAGAAAATATAAGTGCATTGGCTGCAATAACATTCAAGTAGAGGGTGCGTTTTCTGAGTTACCCAAAATATGGGGCAATAAGTAATATATGGCGAAGGCGTTTGATGTATCCCCGTCATTCTATGCGCGATAAGTAAAAATTCTGAGGTGTTCCTAATTTAATTCACCGCGTCAGCCTAGGTTGGATGCCGAAACCCAAGAGATTAGAGGGTGTGGGACTGTCGACAATTAAATTTTGTCCCTTTTTGCGCTACTGATAGAATGTATACCTACTCTTGAATCACCGCATTTATGAAACTTTACGGCATTCCCAACTGCAATACTGTTAAAAAAGCCCGCGAATGGCTACAAAATAATGGTGTTGACTATACGTTTCACGACTTTAAAAAGCAGGGTATTGATGCTGATATTTTAAGCGATTGGCTAAAACAACAGCCATGGGAAAAGCTGGTGAATCGATCAGGCATGACTTGGCGCAACCTAAGTGATGCAGAAAAATCTGTTGTGGTTGATAATGCCAGCGCTATTGCGCTCATGCAACATAAGACTTCCGTTATCAAGCGTCCAGTATTAGTCAAAAATAATCAAATTCTAGCGCTTGGTTTTGATGAAGCTATCTACAAAAGTCTCTTAGAAAGAAAATAGCCAAATGACTAAAACCTTAGAATTAGCCAAAGATTTGATTGCAAGGCAGTCAAACACGCCATTTGACGCTGGTTGCCAAGAGTTAATGATTTCTCGGCTTGAGCCACTCGGTTTCAAAGTTGAGCGTATGCGGTTTGGCGAGGTGGATAACTTCTTTGCGCGTCGAGGCACTACAAGCCCATTACTGGTATTTGCAGGGCATACCGATGTTGTGCCGACAGGGCCAGTAGATAAATGGCATACCCCGCCTTTTGAGCCAACGATTAAAGAAGGCATGCTCTATGGACGTGGCGCTGCGGATATGAAAACCTCATGTGCCGCCTTTATTACCTCCATTGAGGAGTTTATTGCCGCGCATCCCAACCACACAGGGTCTATTGGTCTTCTCATTACCTCAGATGAGGAAGGCGTTGCGGTTGATGGTACGGTTAAAGTAGTTGAAGCCCTTAAAGCGCGAGGTGAGCTGATTGACTACTGCATTGTCGGAGAGCCAACCTCAAACAAGGTTGTTGGCGATATGATTAAGAATGGCCGCCGTGGCTCACTCTCTGGCAAATTAACGGTCAAGGGTGTGCAGGGCCACATTGCTTATCCACATCTCGTCAAAAACCCTATTCATATGGTGGCACCTGCGATTAAAGACATGGTGGAAACCGTTTGGGATAAAGGCAACGAATATTTCCCCCCAACTAGCTGGCAAATCAGCAATATGAACGGCGGTACTGGCGCCACTAACGTTGTGCCAGGAGAAGTGGAAATTCTATTTAACTTCAGATATTGCCCAGTGGTGGATAATGCTGGCAGCACTGAAACTAATCTTAGGCAACGTGTGCACGCTATTTTAGATGCTCACAAACTTGATTACGACTTGGAATGGGAGCATTCTCAATCGTACATTACTCCACGTGGTAATTTAGTTGAGGCGATTAGCTCCGCTATTGAAGCAGCTTATGGCGTTACCCCTGAACTATCAACTACTGGCGGTACGTCGGATGGGCGCTTTATTGCTGACATTTGCAAGCAAGTGATAGAGTTTGGTCCGTTAAACGCTACCATACACAAACTCAACGAATGTGTTGCCGTGGCTGATATTGAGCCACTCAAAGACACCTATAAACTCACACTCGAAAAGCTATTACTCGCATGATTCACTATCCACGTTTGCACGAAGAAATTTTCACCCTGCGCGATTGGTTACGCTTTACCGTAAGCCGCTTTGAAGAATCTGACATATTTTTTGGTCACGGCACCGATAACGCCTACGATGAAGCAGTATGGTTGCTGATGAGTGCGCTGCATTTACCGCTCGACACCCTCGACAATTTCTTGGATGCACGTATTACTGAATCTGAACGCAAACACCTCGCGCAGCTTATTCAGCGACGTATTGTTGATCGTACACCCACCGCTTACTTGGTTAAAGAAGCTTGGCTGAAAGGCTTTAAGTTTTATGTGGATGAGCGCGTCATTGTGCCACGTTCATTTATTGCCGAACTGCTTGAAAATGGTTTATCCCCTTGGATTGAATATCCAGAAATGGTATCAAGTGCGGCCGATATATGCACTGGTAGTGGATGCTTAGGTGTATTGTTGGCGAACGCTTTTCCCAATGCAGCGATTGATGTGATTGATATTTCGCAAGATGCGATAGATGTAGCAAATATCAATATCGCCAACTATGGCTTGCAAGACCAAGTGCAAGCCATTCAGTCGGACATGTTTACTGCGCTTAAAGGTAATCAATATGATGTCATTATTAGCAACCCACCTTATGTTGATGCTCCCTCAATGGCAACACTACCCAAAGAGTATCGCAACGAGCCGCAAATCGCCTTGGGTAGTGGTGAGGCTGGTTTAGACCACACGCACACACTTTTGCGTGAGGCGGCGAATTACCTCAATGATGGTGGTTTGTTGGTGGTTGAAATTGGGCATAACCGTAATGCTTTAATTGAAGCATATCCACACCTGCAGTTTGTGTGGTTAGAAGTGGAGTCTGGTGATGAGTTTGTATTTTTACTTTCAAAAGAGCAACTAATAGCAAATAAAATCGCTACTCAATAAGTATTTAAAAATTGCAATTATCACCATTGTGTCAACCAAATCAAAACTCAAAGTAACGCAGCACACACTTATTGCATCGTTAAGCTTTTGTATTCTTACTTGTTTAGCTTTTGAGTTGGAACCACAAGACCTATTAGATGCTATTAAGCAATATGGTGAATCTGCTAATCAACGTTTGCAAAAGTGGGTCGATTTACTCAATCAAAATAAGCAACTCGACGAACTTGAAAAGCTCAATAAGGTGAACCGATTCTTTAACCAAATTCCCTATATGACAGATACCGAGCATTGGGGCAGTGATGATTACTGGGCAACGCCAGTCCAACTATTAGCAAGCAACGCTGGCGATTGCGAAGATTATGCGATTGCAAAATATATGTCATTGGTTAAGCTGGGCGTAAAGGAAGAAAAATTAAGGATTACCTATGTGAAAGCCGCTGGTCGCAATCAACTTAATATGCGAGCATTGCTGACGGGTAAAGCCCCGGCAAATACCAGCCTTGGTTTGAGTAGTGACGAAGCGCATATGGTGCTCAGTTATTACGCTAACCCCAATGCCGAGCCTTTAATTTTAGATAATCTTAAAGAAAATATTATGTCAGCATCGCAACGTAGCGATTTAACTCCCGTTTATAGTTTTAGTGGCGACAGCGTTTGGTTAATCAATCAATGGAGCGGAAAAGAAGCATTGGTGGGTGGTTCAGAAAAATTAGAGCGCTGGGCAAAATTAAAAAGGCAGTTAAGGTAGCGCCCAGTATAAAAAAGGACTGAAAGTTAATCTAAAGTATCTTTAACGCAGTTTCTTATCAAGGTTGGAGTTAACTCTTCAGATAGTTCTATGGTTTTTAAATCTGCGCCAACTTTTTTGGTAATGCGATACTTAAAGCCATCCGCCGTTTTTGATGATGATTTGGTCGATAGAGTGCCTTCAAAATAAGCCTCAAGTTTGCGCAACTCTTCTTGAGAGAGCGCATTGGTTGAGATTTCACCTTTGCTTTTAAGGTGCGAGCCTGGGAGGCCAAACCCTCCCAATCCGCCAATACGTTCCACGCTCAATTGAACATCATTCGACATATTTTTAGATACGCCCTCAATAGCAAAAAAGTTATAGTCCGACCTGTTTCCAAGCATTATCCACAGCAGCAGCAACACTAGGATTAGCCGCATACATTTTAAGAGCCAACTTACGCGTGCGATTTGCAAAATCCTTCATTTTCATGTTTGGACTAGGTCTACCTTGCATAGCACCATACCATATTTGACCAACCTTTTCCCAGCTTTTCCCACCAACAGATTTGCATGCTAAGCAGAAAGCTAGATTTGGTGGCCCACTTGTATAATGGGGATCCATCCCAGGAGTGAGTTCTGAGTAGTGAACGGGTTGAGGTGCCAATGCATGTACATCCGCTGGGTTTGCCATATTTCTCAAGCAAGTATAACCCTTGGAAATGGACACTGCCCCCATAATTTCATGCCCAATTAACCAATCTGCCTGAAATACATCTTGTTTGGCCTGCCATTGGCGAAACATAGTACCAAAACAATCAGAAAGACTCTCATTGAGGCCGCCAGCATCTCCTGAGTATTTTAATTGCAAAGTATGTTGCGTCACGCCATGGGTCAACTCGTGACCTACTACATCATTTCCCAGTGTAAAGTCAGTGAAAATTTTATTGTCACCATCACCATAGATCATTTGTGAGCCATTCCACATCGCGTTATTGTAATCAACGCCAAAGTGCACCGACGACATCATCGTCATTCCTGCATCATTAATGGAATTTCTACCAAAGACTTTTTTATAAAACTCAGCAACTGATTTTGTCAGTTTGTATGTGCGTGTAACTGTTGTGTCCCTTGTTCTTAGAGGGTTTGAGGCAGGTGTGCCAGGCAAAGCTTGCAGATTTTTACAATCGTATACCGTTACTGCAGGTGCAACTGACAACCCAGAGCTTAGGGATGGACTCAAACTCATTGTTTTTGTAAAGGCTTGTGTACTTATACGTAACTTACGAAGCTCCTTAGTTATTTTGATGTTGCTGGTAGCGTTATGACGAATCTCGTCAGAGAGCTCTTTATCCTTAGAAAGTTTTTCTAAAACATCGTTGGGAATAATAAAGCAACTGCAAGTCATATTTATCTCCTTTACAAAGTCTGGCAGAAAAGATGCCAGCGGTTCATCAAAATTCAATATGGACTTTATTATTATATCCATAAAATAATTTGGCAAGCTAATTTGTTTAGAAGGCTATATTTTTTTGGTGGTGGTCGGTGACTTAATGTGAGTGAGAATTGCGAAGATTGCGCTTAATTTCGAGTATTTAGAAAGTAGCGCTTGTCTAAGGGTGGCGCGTATCAATCTTAATCCATGTAATTGTTTGGCTTAATCAGTTAAAATGCTTGGGTCTTTTGATATAAATTTTTATGTCTGCACAAACCACTTCACGCTCTGAAAGCACGACCAAATCCAACCAGCCCGTGTACGTGCTGCATACTTATCCGTTTAAAGAAACCAGCTTGTTGGTGGAAATGTTTACGGCGGAGTTTGGGCGTGTGGTGGCGGTGGCTAAAGGTGCGCGTAGACCACGTTCTGCTATGCGCGGGATGTTGCAATCTTTTCAGTCATTGATGGGCGCGTGGTCTGGCAAGGCAGAGCTAAAAACCTTGCACAGCCTTGATTGGCACGCAGGGCTGTTATTGTTGCAAGGCGAGGCCTTGATGTGCGGGTTTTATCTCAACGAGCTATTGTTGCGTTTATTGCCACGTGAAGACCCGCATGAAGCATTGTTTGCGTATTATGCTTTGACGCTCAAAACACTCTCGCAAAGCACTGAATACGCCACCACATTACGCAGATTTGAGTTGAAAATGTTACAAGAATTAGGCTATGCCGTACCTTTGTTGCATGATGCAAACGGGCAGCCCATTCAGCCTGAGTTAAGCTATGTGTACTTGGTGGAAGTTGGCGCAGTGCCAGCTAACCAGCGTGGTGTGCCGAGTGGTAGGTATAGTGGCATACAATTGCATGGTAAAACTCTAGTTGATATGGCAAATGATGACTATGATGACCCAAAAACCAAACTGCAAAGCAAGCAACTGATGCGCATGTTGTTATCGCACTATTTAGGTGATAAACCCTTACATACTCGACAACTATTGATGGATTTACAAGATTTATGACAAACAAAACGAGCATAAAATTAGGCGTGAATGTTGACCATATTGCCACTTTGCGCCAAGCACGCGGCACGATTTACCCAAGTGTCGTGCAAGCGGCTTTACGGGCTGAAGAAGCAGGCGCGGATAGCATTACCATCCATTTGCGTGAAGATAGACGCCATATTCAGGATGCAGATGTTTACGCACTGCGCCCTTTGCTGCAAACCAAAATGAATTTAGAGATGGCGGTGACAGAAGAAATGGTCGGCATCGCACTCAAAGTGCGTCCGCAAGATGTTTGCTTAGTGCCAGAACGCCGCGAAGAGCGCACCACTGAAGGCGGTTTAGACGTGCTGGGCAATATGGATAGAATTGCCGAAGTCTGCGACCAATTGGCGGATGCGGGTATTCGTGTTTCTTTATTTATTGCGCCTGATATTGCGCAGATTGATGCGGCGCAGCAAGTGGGTGCGCCTGTCATTGAAATTCACACAGGTAAATTTGCAGATACTGAAGGTTCGGTACAAAGCCACGAGCTAGCGCGTATTCAAAAAGCTGTCGCGCATGCGCATGAAATCGGCTTGGTGGTGAACGCAGGGCATGGTTTGAATATTCATAATGTACATGCAATTGCGGCGATTCCGCATATCGAAGAGTTGAATATTGGCCATGCGATTGTGGCGCATGCCGTGTTTGTAGGCTGGGAATATGCCGTGCGCGAAATGAAAGCGCTGATGGTGCAGGCAGCGGCATGATTTACGGCATAGGTACAGATATTGTAGAAGTAGCACGGATTGCGGAATCGCTAGAGCGTTTTGGCTATGCGTTTGCCGAACGCATTTTAAGCAAGCATGAAATGCAAGAGTTTGTGCAATCGCACATTCAGGCGCGTTTTTTAGCCAAGCGTTTTGCGGCAAAAGAGGCGTTTTCTAAAGCACTCGGCACAGGCTTGCGTGCGCCAGCGACATTTGCCAATATTGGCGTAGCGCATGATGACTTAGGTAAGCCAGTGTTGGATTTAGCGCCTGAGTTGCAAGCATTGCTAGATGCTAAAAACATTCGCGCAGCGCATATCTCGATTAGCGATGAAAAATCACTCGCCGCTGCTTTTGTGGTGCTCGAAACTTAAATGCAAATAGACGCACCTGATTATCAGCGCCGCTTTGGAGGCGTGAGTCGGTTATATGGCGAAACAGGCTTGGCGAAATTGCAAACCATGCATTTATGCGTGATAGGCATAGGCGGAGTTGGCTCGTGGGCGGCTGAAGCCTTGGCGCGCAATGCGGTGGGCAACATTACGTTGATTGACTTGGATAATATTGCAGAATCGAACGTGAATCGGCAATTGCATGCCGTAGATGGCGCGTTTGGCAAAGCCAAAGTGACTGCGATGCGTGAGCGGATTTTGAGCATTAACCCTGCTTGCCAAGTCTCTGAAATAGAAGAGTTTATCACCGTAGAGAATATTCAAGCATTACTCAATTTTCCTGTAGATGGCATTGTAGATTGTATCGACGATGCCTATGCAAAAGCGGCGCTGGCGGCTTACTGTAAAGAGAAGAAAATCCCCTTGGTGGTCACAGGTGGCGCAGGTGGGCGATTAGATGCTACGCAAATAAAAACAGCGGATTTAGCCAATGTAAATGGGGATAAGTTGTTGGCTAAAGTGCGTAATCTATTGCGTAAAAACTATGGCTTTGCTAAAGGTAAAGACGGCCTTCAACAAAAACAAACAAAGATGCATGTGCTTTGCGTGTATTCTGATGAACCCATTAAAAAGCCAAAAACAAGCTGTGAGATAGATGCTGGCCTAACAGGTTTACATTGCGCAGGTTACGGCTCAAGCGTCTGCGTGACAGCCCCATTCGGCTTTGCAGCGGCGGGTTTTTTGCTCAATCAACTATTGTAAAATTTAGCCTAAATTCTTATTGGTATTGAGAAAGCGCTTGCGCACTTAAGCACTTCAACTCACAATAAGGCATGTCAAATACACTTTTATATCAGTCTGCCAGCCAGCATCTATATGCGCAAGATGCAGACTGGGCGCGCCTTATCGCCGAAGTTGGTGAATGTAAATTAGCACTTGAGTTGCATCGTGAACCCTATGAATCTTTAGTCAGAGCAATCGCCTATCAGCAACTCAATAGACGTGCAGCTGAAACCATACTTGGGCGATTTTTAGCCTTATTTCCAGAAGATCAATTTCCTACTCCAGCGCAAGTGTTAGCAACCGACCATGTCGCCATGCGTGCCTGTGGTTTTTCAGCAAGTAAAGTGATCACCATACGAGAAATTGCCATGAACACCCAAACAGGCATAGTGCCCACACTTGCAGAGGCGCATCGTATGGAAAACTTAGCCTTGATTGAGCGCTTGGTGCAATTGCGAGGAATAGGGCGTTGGACAGTAGAAATGTTTTTGATTTTTACGCTTGGGCGTATGGATATTCTGCCTGTTGGCGATTTTGGCGTTCGTGAGGGCTACAAGGTGCTAAAGTCACTATCAGAACAGCCAACACCCAAGGTATTAGACCAAATTGGTCAGGCATGGGCACCTTATAGAAGCGTAGCCACATGGTATTTATGGCAAGCGGTTAGTTTGTATAAATAGGGATTGCTGAAAAATGCATGATAGGTCTCAAGAAAAAAATAGATAAATATTATCTAAGCAAGCGACGGTTTTGTTCGCCCTAACGCGTTTAATGAAAACACCACCACTTAATTCAAGCGATTGATGGCGGTTTTCATTACTTAAGGAGCGAACATGAAAAGTTTTATATTAGCAACATTGGCTGGCGTATTGGCTGTTTCTCTCATTTCTACGGCAGTTGCAGACGATACCCCCAGCGACAAGTCAGTGGCTAGTCCTCACATCAATAAGCATCAACGTCATCAAGCTGCACGTATTGCTGAAGGGGTAAAATCAGGCGAATTGACTAGGCGTGAAAGAAGAGAGCTAACGCAAGAGCAACGTGAAATTCGTCGTCAAGAGCGCCAATATAAGTCTGATGGAAAATTCACCCAAGCAGAGCGAAAAGATATACGGGATGATCAACGTGACGCTAGCAGAGAGATTCGCGAAGAAAAAAATGATGAGCAAAATCGTCCTAGAGCTGATTAACGCGTTCTCAATGCCTACATTTTTGTAGCTGGTAGGGCAATCACTTAAATTGTGATTGCCTAGCCGATCTTCCTTCACTATTCAGCTTCAGCATCCCCGCCACCTTTACGCATCACTTTGCCTTCAGCCGCACGTTGGCGTCTTACTTCTTTAGGGTCTGCAATTAGCGGGCGATAAATCTCCACGCGGTCTAAGTGGCGTAAAGGCGTATCTAATTTAGTCAGTTTGCCAAAAACCCCAATTTTGTTGATGCTCAAATCAATCTCAGGAAACTGTTTAAGCACACCAGAAGCGATGATTGCAGCTTCTGCCGTCACGCCCTCGTTCACTTTCACAGGGATAATGACTTGTTTATTAGGCAACGCATAGGCAACTTCAACCATTAAATCTTGTGTCATCGTGATGTATTCTTTCTCTTAGTAAATCTGCTCTGCGCGTAACACAAAGCTATCAACAAATGTGTTTGCAATGTGGCTAAACACTGGCGCAATCAATTTATCTAAAAATGTGTTTGAAAACTCATAATTCAATTCAAACATAATTTTACATGCGTTTTCATTCAGCGGAATAAATTGCCACAAGCCATCCATATGTTTAAATGGGCCATCACGTAAACTAATCTTCATTTGGCTGGGGTAAGTTTTATGATTCTCAGTCGTAAAATGTTGCTTAATACCATGATATGCAATGTGCAAAGTCGCAACCGTAATAGCCTCATCGCGCTGAATTAAATCCACGCCACCACACCAAGGTAAAAATTCTGGGTATTTTTCAACACTATCCACCAGCGCATACATTTGTGCATCTGAAAAACCCACTAAGACTGTTTTATTAACCTGTGCCATCCCGCGCTTACGAAGTAGAGTAAAATGCTAATTTTAAGCTATTTAAGCAATTGATATGAGTATTGCCCAAAACAAAAAAGCATTTTTTGATTATTTTATTGAAGAAAAATACGAAGCAGGGGTTGTCCTAGAAGGCTGGGAGGTCAAAGCCATCCGCGACAACCGCGCCAATATTAAAGAAGCCTACGTCATTATACAACGCGGTGAAATATACCTCATCGGTTGTCATGTTACCCCACTAGGTGCTGCTTCAACCCATATTCGCCCAGATGCAATTCGCACCCGTAAGCTATTGTTACATAATGAAGAAATATCAAAATTGATTGGCAAGGTGGAGCGCGCGGGCTACACATTAGTGCCGCTTGATTTACACTTCTCAAAAGGGCGCATCAAAGTGCAAATCGGCCTCGCTAAAGGCAAAAAACAACACGATAAACGCGATACCGAGAAACAAAAAGATTGGGAACGCGAAAAAGGCCGCATCATGCGTGCGCATAACAAATAAAAATGGATACGCAACAATATATCAATAGACTCAATCAACGTTACCAACTGGGTAACGCCACCGAGCACAGTTATCGTGGCGATTTGCAAAATTTGCTACAAGCACTGTTGCCCCATGTTGATATTACTAATGAGCCTAAACGCATTGACTGTGGCGCGCCCGATTACATCATCAGTCGCAAAGGCAAAGACATTCCCATCGGCTATATTGAGGCCAAAGATGTGGTGGAGGACATCAACGCCAAAAAGCACAAAGCACAGTTTGACCGCTACCGTGCGGCTTTAGACAACCTGATAATTACCGATTATTTGCAGTTTCAGTTTTACAAAGAAGGCAACTTAATCGAGAGCGTCAGCATTGCGTACATCAGCAACGGCAGTATTCAAGCCTTGCCACAACACTTTGAGCGTTTTCAAGCGCTGATTAAAAACTTCGCAATTACTCATTCAACCAGCATTAAATCGCCCACCAAACTAGCAGGCATGATGGCCGCCAAAGCGCGACTCATGGCGCAAGTGATTTTTGATGCGCTAGAGCAAGACGACAAAAACGATGCCAATAGCGAGTTACAAAGCCAGCGTGAGGCATTTAAAAGCATCCTCATTCACGATATTGATAACGCCCAATTTGCCGATATTTACGCGCAAACCATAGCCTACGGTTTGTTTGCCGCGCGTTATCACGACCCAAGCTTGCCCACTTTCTCGCGAGAAGAAGCTGCCACGCTCATCCCCAAAAGCAACCCATTTTTGCGCAAACTGTTTCAAACCGTGGCGACTTACAGTTTGGACGACAACGTAGGCGAACGCCTATTGTGGATAGTCGAAGAACTGGTGCAAGTGTTTTTAGCCACCGATGTCGCCAAAATCATGAAAGGCTTTGGCAAAAGCACGCGCCAGCAAGACCCGATTGTGCACTTTTACGAAACCTTTTTGGCTGAGTACGACCCCAAACTGCGCAAAGCGCGTGGCGTTTGGTACACGCCAGAACCCGTGGTCAACTTTATCGTCCGCGCCGTGGATGACATTTTAAAAACCAAATTCAACCTGCCCAAGGTTTGGCAGACACCAGCAAAATCACCCGCGAGGTTGAGAGCGTAGAGCCAGGCAGCAAAGGCAAAACCGTTAAAAAGCAAAAAACTTTTCATCGCGTACAAATTTTAGACCCCGCCACAGGCACAGGCACCTTTTTAGCCAAAACGGTCGAGCACATTTATCAAAACAACTTTGCCAGCATGCAAGGCATGTGGCCTGCCTATGTCAAAGAGCATTTAATCCCAAGGCTCAATGGCTTTGAATTATTGATGACCAGCTACGCCATGGCGCATTTAAAGTTGGATATGCTACTCACCGAAACAGGCTACAAAGCCAGCGACAATAGCGAGCGCTTTAACATCTACCTCACCAACAGCCTAGAAGAACACCATCCAGACACAGGCACTTTGTTTGCTAGCTGGCTGAGTAGCGAGGCCAACGAGGCCAACGAGGCCAACCACATTAAACGCGATGCGCCCGTGATGGTGGTGATTGGTAATCCGCCATATTCGGTAAGCAGTAGCAACAAAAGCGATTGGATACAAGACCTGCTCAAGGACTACAAAAAAGACCTCAACGAGCGCAAGATTAACCTTGATGATGACTACATAAAATTTATTCGCTTTGGGCAACACTTTATTGATAAAAACGGTGAAGGCGTGTTGGCCTACATTAGCAACAACAGCTTTATTGATGGTATTACGCACCGTCAAATGCGCAAGCATTTGCTTGAAAGTTTTGATGAAATTTACATTCTCGACTTGCACGGCAACGCCAAAAAGAAAGAAACCGCACCCGATGGTAGCAAAGACGAAAACGTGTTCGACATCATGCAAGGCGTGAGCATTAACCTGTTTATTAAAACTGGCAAAAAAGCCAAAGATGCAATAGGTAAAGTGTTTCATGTTGAGTTGCATGGTAAGCGAGAAGAAAAGTACGAGGCGTTGAATAGGGGTGGTTTCAAGACGTTGCCTTGGAATGAGTTGTCAATAGAAATGCCTTATCAATTTTTTGTGCCTATAAATTTCGATGGTTCTAGTACATATCAAAAAGGATTTAAAGTTGATGATTTAATGAATGGTGTTTCTGGAATTGAAACAAAAAGAGACCATTTTGCAATTGACTTTAATTTAGAGGATTTAAAAAACAGAATTACTGATTTTGTGGTAAATGATTATCCGTCAGCAGATAGAAAGAGCAAATTTGACCTTAGAGATAATGAGTGGGTTGTTGATGAAGCAGTAAAAAATTTAAGGTTATCGGACAGTTGGAAGCAATCATTTTACCCATGTTTAACAAGACCTTTTGATACAAGGTGGATAGTTTATTCAAACATCATTTTATCTAGGGATAGAGGTCAAATGATGGCTGGTATGAATAGAGAAAACTATGGAATCGTATTAGGGCGGCAAAGTAAAGAGGACTTTGCGACTTTAATAATCGGCTCTGTTTGTACCCATAAAATAGTTACTGTCTACGATAGAAGTTTTATTTTTCCACTCTATAACTACCCAAACTCTAACGACTTACTCACCGAAACCACGCGCACACCCAACCTCAATATGCAAATCGTCAACCAAATTGCACAAGGTTTGGGGCTGACGTTTACCCCCGAAAAAACCGACCAATCCGACACCTTTGCGCCGATTGACTTGCTCGATTACATCTACGCTGTGCTACACAGCCCCAGCTACCGCGAAACCTACAAAGAATTTTTAAAAATTGATTTTCCGCGTGTGCTTTACCCAAACAATGCGCAAACATTTTGGCAATTAGTCGCGCTGGGTGGCGAGTTGCGCAACACGCATCTGCTCGAAAACGTACCTGCGATTTCTAGCGTGAGTTACCCAGTGGCGGGCGATAACGTGGTTGGCAAACTGCGTTATGAAGATAACAAGGTTTACATCAACCAAACCCAATACTTTGACCACGTGCCAGCGCTGGCGTGGAATTTTTATATTGGTGGCTACCAACCCGCACAAAAATGGCTAAAAGACCGCAAAGGCCGTGCGCTCAACATGGAAGATATTCAACACTACCAAAAAATCATCTTTGCGCTGTGCGAAACTGACAGGCTGATGAAAGCCGTTGACAACGTTTTTAGCGTATAATACTCATAGCTTTGGGGCTGACCAGGTTTCGACGTGGGTTGCAAAGCAGTGCAGGGCATACCGAGGGTTCAGGTTTCCTCGTAAATCCATCTGAAAAAGTATAGTCGCAAACGACGAAACTTACTCTCTAGCAGCTTAATCCTGCTGGACGCTACACCAGCTCTCCCGTGGGTTGGATTGGGGTAACCCATACGTAGTGTCATATACACGGGATACGTGTTGTGTTGGGCCACTTAGCACTTCATTAACCTTAAGGTAGCTCGCGTGCAAACTGCTTGTCTGTTGGTGTGTTGCACGTTAAATTAAACAACAAGGCTAAGTATGTAGAACTGTCTGTAGAGGGCTTGCGGACGGGGGTTCGATTCCCCCCAGCTCCACCATTATCTAGTTTCACCCAGTCCTAGGAAGTCCTGAAAGCCCGCTCCCAGCGGGCTTTTTTGTTGGTTTTTCGTATTATCAAGTGCTAGGCAGTCCTATTGCATCCGAATATAAAAGGGGGTACATTAGGGGGTACATTGATTTTACGTGGGGGTACATGATGCCTTTGACTGATATTGCTATACGAAATGCCAAGCCCGAAGCCAAGCCCCGCAAGCTCTCAGACGAGAAAGGCTTGTTTTTACTAATCCATCCAAACGGCTCAAAATACTGGCGGCTTAAGTATCGTATTGGGGGTACAGAGAGGCTCTTGGCTTTGGGGGTATATCCTGAAGTCCCATTATCTGAAGCCAGATCAAAACGTGATGATGCTAGAAAACTGATTGCTAATGGCATAGACCCAAGCACTCAAAAGCAAGAGGCAAAGAACGCCAAAAACGATGCTCACGCTAATAGCTTTAAAGCATTAGCTATAGAATGGGCAGATAGTTATTTCACAAATAAATCAGCTTCACATAAAGAGCGCACCATGAGGCGCTTAGAACTTTATATTTACCCTTGGCTAGGCAATAAGCCAATATCTGAAATTACAGCCCCTCAAATACTAGAGGCGGTTAAACGAGTTCAAAACCTAAACAAATTAGAAACAGCACACCGAACTTTGCAAGCCACAAGTCAAGTGTTTAGGTATGCAGTACAAAACGGCAAGGCATCCCGTGACCCATGCCCCGATCTAAGAGGTGCTGTCCCGACACCAAGCGTCAAACACATGGCCTCACTTACTGAACCTAAAGAAATAGCGGAGCTACTGAGGGCAATAGACGGCTTTACAGGTTCGTTTACAGTACAAACAGCGCTCAGATTATCCCCGCTCGTATTTACCCGCCCAAGCGAGTTGCGCACAGCGAAATGGGCTGATATTGATTTAGAGGCTAATGAGTGGCGCTATTTAGTTAGTAAGACTAAAACATTGCACTTAGTCCCGCTTTCTACCCAAGCAGCTAAACTCTTTGCAGATATGAAAGCAATATCAGGGCATGGGGAGTTTGTTTTTCAAGGTGGTCACGACCCTAAAAAACCAATGAGCGCGGCGGCTATCAATGCAGCTTTAAAACGTATGGGGTATGACACACAGCAAGACATCACGGCACACGGCTTTAGAGCAATGGCCAGAACAATATTGCATGAGCGCTTAGATATAGACCCTCATATTATTGAGCATCAATTAGCTCATAAAGTACCTGATGCTCTTGGGGCAGCATACAACCGCACTAAGTTTATTGAGCAACGCAAAGTAATGATGCAAAAATGGGCTGATTATTTGGATGAGTTAAAGGCAGGGGCTAAAGTACTACCGATTAAAGCGGCCTAGTGTTTTCTCTTAAGAGGGGGGGCTCTATCCACTGAGATCTAACGTCACTCATGCGGTTCATGAGTAAAGCGGCAATACTGGTAACTGTGGAAGGTGACACTAGCATTCCCTAACCACAATGCAATACTGTTAAGGAGTATCGCATCATGGCTGACGCCAATTTTACAGCAAAGATTAATTACCTACTTAATTACTAGGTGCTTCAGATGCTGAGAATATTTTGTATCAATTGCTAGAAAGAATAAAACTAGCTTTAAATGAAGTTTTTGATTGCGATAACTGGCAAGAGCATTTTTCATCGAAAAGAAATGAAATTATTTTAGATGTTGTCAATAAACTTGGTGATTTATTCGGCAGAATACCCGTTGCTGTCGATCAGCCTTGATTTTCATGTGATTGCAATGGGCCGAACTCTTCGATAATTACAGTCAGCTTTCTTGCTACCTAAAAGCAGACATCAATAATTTGGTCTTGCGGCCCTGTGCCGTCATTCGTAATCCTAATTAATGAATATCACTAGCTTTCAATCATGATTGCCAAGATCGCATAATATAAGGGGTAGCGCATAATGCAATCACACGAACAAGACATATCGTCAGTTCAAACAGATATCGGAGATTACTATGTGGACTAAACCAGCAGCTACAGAAATGCGTTTCGGCTTTGAAGTAACTATGTACGTAATGAACAAGTAATTCGCTTCACTGCATTTAAAAATCCCACCCAATGTAGGTGGGATTTTTTATTCTTACTGCCCCTAACAACTCAACCCAAAATACTCAAAAAATCTTTCTCATTATCATCGGAAATATAAAGCCAGCAATCAGCAGCAAGAAAACAATGCCCCCAGAAAACTCCTTGGCATGTAAGGCCGTAAATGTATTGAGTTTAGTGTCCTTTGCATTTTCAGCTGCTACAGGATTACCAGTTTCAGGCGTTGCAATATCGGCTGACTGCACAGTTTCAAGCTTTTGAGGTTCTATAGCGGATTGTTCCGGTGCTATTTCACTAGCGGGCAAGTCTTGCGTTTCTGTATTGCTTGATGCAGATTCAGTCGCAGCAGGTAGATCCTCTTGGCTTGTTGCAACAGGCGCAGCGGTGGTTGAAGCTGGTATTTCAATAGCATCTTCCACTGACGCCCGATTACTCTCAACTCTAGAAGCTAAATATGCATTTCTATTTTGATAGGTAGATTCTAAACAAGCCGCATCTAGGCATGCATTTCTTGTGTGCTTTAACCAGTCGCGCTGGTCTTGTAGCGCTTGACCTTCATCTTTGGAGCTTGATTTGTACTCCCTAAACAATGCGGTGTTTTTATCATCTAACTGGCTAAGATTCTCGTTATTGCATATCAGGTTTTCAACGGTATTCGCTGCTTTGGTACAATCAAACCCAGCCGCTTCTATTAGATTGGCTTGTATCAAAAAAAGCGCTGTTACTATGGTGAGTATTAATTTCATGTTTATCTCTTTTGCTTAAGCTCGGTTAATGGGAGTACCCATATGATTGATTTGTCGAATGGCGCTATAGGCTTCTTCACACTTATCTTCACTGACAAACCAGATGGTTGCACCACCAAAGTTGCCAATAATATTCAGGCCATAATAAATTTTGTTTTGATTGATTTTTATTCCAAAAAGACGATGCCCCCAACGACTTTTCTGACCAATTTGGCTAATGCGATTTAAAGCGATTCGCTTTCTACCGAAGAACTGCAATATAAAGAAAGGATTGATGTAATCCAACACCGAGTTTGCTGATATTTGCCCACCAGGAAATTCAATGGTTTGATGATTAAAATCAAATTGAATGCCATGCCACACGGCGCTTAAACGTAGCACCACCATAAAGAAAAGCCCATTCACTAACGCTGGTAGCCTTATTGCTCTGTCATATTCCAAATAATCGCAGGCGCAAGCTATGTTGAAATAGTGGATTATCACTAGCACAAACATAAGAAAGGTTTAAATATGACAAACAACCAATTACGCCCAATACACGCAGGTGAAATATTGCGTGAAGAGTTTTTAGCCCCGTTAGGTATTACACCTCACGCGCTTGCCATGAGTTTGCGCGTGCCAGCCCCACGTATCAACGATATAGTGCGTGAAAAACGCGCGATTACAGTAGATACTGCTTTACGCTTAGCGCGTTACTTTGACACCACCGCTCAATTTTGGATGAACCTACAAAGCACCTATGATTTGAAAATGGCTGAAAAAACCTTAGGTGAAAAAATTCAGCAAGAAGTACCAAAACTTCAACAAGCCGCTTGATAGCGTAGCAATTTACAAGTTCGATTATAAGAGTTTCTTAAGTAGTAGCGGCGGGATCTTTACATCGCTATTTTTTGAGGAGTTATCCGTTGCTTGGGCTAATATTCAAGTAAACAACGGATAGCTGCTATCTACCCTGCTTTGGTGATTACAGTGCTGCTTTTATGACTGTTTCAAGCGTGGTGGTTGGTTTGGCAATGAGTTTGCTCAGTTGCTTGTCTGTTTCAAATAGTGCGCCTTTAGAAACACCTGTGTCTGAATTGGCCAATAACTCCGCTAAAGGTTCAGGTAGCCCTGCATCTAGTAGCGCTTTTTTATAAGCTTCTTCGGGTAGGTTAACGTAAGCAATGGATTTTTGAGTTTGGCGTGAAAGCTCAGCTGCGAATTCGCTCAGGTTGTAGGCGTCATCTCCTGCTAGTTCATATGTTTTGCCTTCATGATTTTCGCTAGCGAGTACCACCGCAGCAGCTTCAGCGTAGTCGATACGGGCGGCTGATGAAATTCGGCCTTCTCCAGCGCAACCGTATAGCGCTCCGAGTGCTAACGCAGAGGGAATGCTCATGACATAGTTTTCAGTGTACCAACTATTGCGTAGTAGTGTGTAAGGCAGGCCTGAGTCTCGAATTGCGGCTTCAGTTTCTCTGTGTTCACCTGCAAGCCCTAGTACAGAGGTATCAGCATGTAAGATGCTTGTGTAGGCTAGTAACTTAACGTTGGCACGTTTGGCTGCATCAATCACTGTGCGGTGTTGTTGTGTACGCTTGCCAATTTCGCTAGATGAAATCAGTAAAACCTTTTCAGCTCCTTGCATGGCTGTTTCCCAGCTATCTGGGTCGTTGTAATCTGCTAGGCGCACTTGAACACCGAGTTCGGCTAGGTCTTTGGCTTTTTCAACATTACGTACGGCTGCAATAATGCTTTTAGCAGGTATTTTCTCAATAAGTGAAGCGATGACTAGTTTTCCAAGTTGACCAGTTGCGCCAGTGACTAAAATCATGATGTTTCCTCTCTATTTCAGGTTAATATTTGGAGACGAGAGAATATCTGTTAAAATTACTTTTAGGAAGTACATACAAAAAGGTAAGTGTTAAATGATGGAAAATACTGCAAAAATGTCCGAAAAAATGCGTAAAGGAGAAGTGCTTTCGCCAGCATGCCCTTCGCGTGAAATTCTTAAGCATGTGACCAGTCAGTGGGGGGTGTTGGTGTTAGTGGCTCTAATGCAGGGTACGCATCGCTTTAGCGAGTTACGTCGTAAAATAGGTAAGATTAGCGAAAAAATGCTAACGCAGACCTTACAAACACTTGAGTATGATGGATTCATTCATCGGGTTGCGTATCCCGTTATCCCGCCACATGTGGAGTACTCGTTAACAACGCTTGGTGAGTGTGTTGGTCGTGAGGTTGAGGGTTTGACTAGTTGGATTGAAGGTAACTTGCCAAAAATTATGGAAGCGCAACGTAAGTTTGACGAAAAGAAATAAGTTAAGCCTCGGCAATGTTGTTTGAACAAGCTTTTAGCGATAGAAATAAAGTCTTCTATAGTAATGCTATGTTTGGGGTTTTAAGTATTTAGCTAATATCCTTTAGCTAATATCCTAAGTATCTTGCGCCTTGATAAAAAATAAAGCTCACAATCCAGGCTAACAAAAGCGACCAAGCAATTGATAACATTGCATAACGCCAGCTTTTTGCTTCATTTTTCAGTGTGATAATGGTTGATAAACATGGGGTGTAAATCAGCGTAAAGAGCATAAAGCTCATGCCTTGTACCCAATCTAATTGGTGTGCCATCGTTTGCATTAACGCATCGCCTTGCAAACCATAGACTACAGCGAGTGAGCCAATCACAATTTCTTTAGCGACAAAACCAAAAATAAGGGTGATAGCCAACTGACTGTCAATGCCAATCGGGTTAAGTATGGGTGAGAACCACTGCCCAATTTGTCCAGCGTATGTATGGATGCTATCTGTCGCGTTAAGTGGGAAAGTCGTTAATGCCCAAACGAGTATGACCCCAATCACAATAAACCGAGTGGCTCTGGTTAAAAAGTGACTGACTTCCAACCAGCCGCGAAGCCAAATTTGTTGCGGTGTAGGGAAGCGGTAGGGTGGCAATTCTAAGATAAAAGGCTCGTGGTTGGAAAATTGACCTTTGTACAGAATAGCGGTGAGAAATATTGTGAAAAAACTCATTAAATATAATACGAATAAAACAATTGGCGCTTGATTTGCACTAAATAGCGTAGCAGTAATAAATAAAAACACTTGTAGCCGTGCAGAACAGAGTGAAAATGGAATCACCAGCATGGTGAGTAAGCGCATGTTGCGTGAGCGCATCACGCGAGTACCCATGAGTGCAGGTACGTTGCAACCAAAGCCCATGAGCATCATCACAAAACCACGACCATCTAAGCCCATTTTCGCCATGAGCGCATCCATCAAAAAAGCAGCGCGTGAGAGATAGCCACTGTCTTCTACCATCGACATGACTAAAAAGAATAAAACGATAATGGGGATGAAGGCAGCGACAGTCCCCACACCGTTATAAATGCCATCAAGTAATAAGCCGTGAAGCCATAATGGGGCATGGCTCAGTAAGGGTTCAATGTAATCACTGCGAACCAGCGTGAGCAACCATGCAACGGCATCTTGCAGGGGTTTTCCCAAGGTGAAAATAAGTTGAAATAGCGCGTACATTGCTACAAAAAACAGCGGAATGCCCAACCAAGGATGTAATAAAATGCTGTCGATACGGGTTGTCATTTTGTCATTAAGTTGCATTGGCATTTGCACGCTTTGACTGACGATTTCTTCCATCTCTGGCGTAATGTCGCTATTATTTTCAAGGACTTGACGAATGCTGTCGATTGAAACTGGTGTTTGAGGTGTATTGGTTTGTTGCCCAGCAAGGTTGAGCGCTTGCGGGCAACTATCTCCATATTTTGCGCTAATTTGTAGCACAGGCATATGTAATAGCTCACTCATTTTTTCGGTATTGATGGTGACACCAGATGCTCTTGCTTCATCTTGCATATTGAGAAGCAAAATTGCATTCAACCCTAGTTTTCTTATTTGAATTGCAAGCGATATTTGTCGATCAATTTGCGAGCTATTTAAAACGATTATTACGAGGTCTACAGAGGTTTTTGATAGAAAGTTACGCACAACGGCTTCGTCATCAGAAAAGCCATGTAAGTCGTAAATGCCAGGTAGATCAATAAGTTCTGCTATGTGACCACCTAGCAACAACTTAGCACTCATTAAATCTACGGTAATACCAGGCCAGTTGCCCACGCGTGCTGACGCACCGCTTAGTCGGTTGAAGAGCGTGGATTTTCCCGTGTTGGGCATCCCTAAAAGTGCAACGCGTTTCATTAGAGTGCAATATGAATGCGACGAGCCTCAGATACACGTAAGATAATATCAGTCGTGCCTATGCGCACATGCAGAGGGCCATTAAAGCTAGCGCGGCGAATGATCTGTATTTTTTTGCCTAATCTGAAGCCCAATGCAGCAAAGCGCTGAAATAAACTTTCTTCTGCGTCAATGCTATGAATCGTTGCAATAGTGCCAGTGGGTAATGTGTCTAGGTTTTTCATGGCTATCAAAATGAATATCTTAATGATAATAATTCTTATTATACACATTACACTTTTGTTGGGGAAAAAAGAGTGTGCGAAAGACTGAGGTGTCACTCAATTGCGCCATGCGCCTTTTAAAAGCAAGCGTTAGAAATGTAAACGGCTTGCAAAGCAAGCCGTTTAGATGATCAATTGTTATTTCTTAGTGGTGCTATTATTTTTTTGTAGATGCCTTAGAGTTATCAACAATCGTTGCTTTAGCACGTAAGTCAGCCAACATTTTTTCTAGTTGGCGTTGACCTAATTGTTTTTGTAGGCCTTCTTTTACTTTGTCATATGCTGGTGGTTGAGTAGCACGAGTATCTTCTAGTTTAATTACATGCCAGCCAAAGTTTGTTTGCACTGGGTCAGCTGTAATTGCACCTTTTTTTAGCTTCTCAACAGCATCAGCAAATGGTTTTACCATGCCCGCTGGTGGAAACCAGCCTAAATCACCACCTTTTTCTTTTGAGCCTGGGTCTTTAGACTTTTCTTTTGCGATTTTTGCAAAATCACCGCCTTTGTTTAATTGCGCAATAACTTCTTTTGCTTCAGCTTCGCTGCTTACTAAAATATGACGTGCGCTGTATTCTTTATCACCTAGCTCGGCCTTATATTTGTCGTAAGCTGCTTTTGTTTCAGCTTCGCTCACTGGGTTTTTTTTCATGTAGTCTTGAATAAATGAGTTTACTAACAATTCACGGTTCGCTAACTCTTCTTTAATGAGGTAGTCTTGTTGTTTATCTAAACCGATGCGTTGCGCTTCTTGCGCAACTAATTCACTGCTAATCAATTTAGAAACCACAACGTCACGCGTGTTGTCATCAACTTTTTGACCACGGTCAGACGCATCTTTTAGAATGAAGTCAACTAATGCTTGCTTGATTGGTTTTTTATTCACTGTAGCAATCACAGCATCCGCAGCAACAGCTTGACCCATTAAAGCTAGCGTAAACATCGCTGCAATTGAAGGTTTAATAAAGTTCATTTAGGTATCCTCTTGTTTAAAATATTATGAATAAAAAGTGTTGGTAAAAAAGTTGGTAAAAATAAGAAAAAATGTTTTCAAGTTTGATATTCGCTGGTTGCAATCGCACGAATGCTAAGCGCATGAATTTTTGTAGGAATTAAATCTTCAAGTTGTTGATATATTAAACGATGTCTAATTATCTGCGATTTTTCACAAAAATGCGAGCTTACTATGGTGATTGTAAAGTGACCGCCCCCAGAATTGCCAGCATGCCCCGCATGTTTGTGACTATCATCAATTATCTCTAGCACTTGGGGCTCTAATATTTCAAGCTTTGAGCGTATTTCTTCAGATAAGTTCATGTGTTCATCACACTGTAATTGTGTTGCTATGCAGGCAAGGTTTTACGAAATGGTTTTACTGTAACAGAGGCATATACGCCATTCAGCGTAAACGGGTCTGCCTCTGCCCAAGTGTTGGCTTCTGCAATAGATTCAAATTCTGCAACAATGAGGCTTCCAGTAAAACCTGCTTCACCAGGATCTATGCTATCTATCGCAGGAAATGGTCCTGCTAAGAGTAGCTTGCCAGCGTCTTGCAATGTTTGTAAGCGTGCTAGGTGAGCTGGGCGATGTGTTAAACGTAGCGCCAAGCTGTTAGGCTTGTCTTGCGCCATAATGGCGTACCACATTATTTATTATCCTTTTCATCATCTTTGGTTGGCAAGAATTGATTAAGCCATAAGCTTTGCCCAATGATAAATACGAACATCAAACCCATGGTGCCAAATAACTTAAATGTTGCCCATGTATCCGTTGAGTAATTAAACGCTACATATAAATTGATTACCCCAAGGCACAGAAAAAAGACTGCCCAAGAGTGGTTAAGCATTTTCCAAACTTTTTCGGGTAGACCAATGTCTGCCCCCATCATGATTTTTATAAAATTTTTCTTAAAAAACAATTCAGACAGCACAAGTGAAACGGCAAATACCCAATACAAGATGGTGGGTTTCCATTTAATAAATGCGTCATTTTGAAAGTATAAAGTTAATCCGCCTAATACCGTTACTAATAAAGCACTTAGCCAAAGGGTTTTATCCACTTTGCCATGCTTTAGTTTCACCCAAACGATTTGGATAATACTGGCAATAATGACTGCAATGGTGGCCAGCATAATCGGCACAAGATCGGGTTTTACATTGGCAGAAAACCCAATGGTGGTTAATATCTTGCTGAGAATAAGTCCTGCGGAAGCCGTTTTTTCAGCAACTTTTAAGGTGATAAAAAATAATATGACGGGGAATAAGTCGAACAAAAACTTCATAACAGCTTTCTTGGTAGGTCCAATTTAGTGCTTGTTACCATGGATGGTATCTTGCTTGTGATTTTAATGTTGTAAGTTTAAGTTTGAACATCATAAGACATTATTGTTACAAACTGAATAAATATCAACCCAAGCATTGGTGTTGTTTTAAAAATGGATTCACTAGTTTATCTATAACAAGGATGGTTATTTTGCTATGATTAAAGCGGTGTTACAAGAACAACTTTTTTATTTGGCTGTCAGATTAGGTAAATACATACCATGCTTTCGTTGATTGATTTACATAGCCATACCACCATTTCTGATGGTACCTACACCCCTGAGCAGTTGGTGTTACATGCTGCAAGTAAAGGTGTGCGTGTCATGGCATTGACTGATCACGATGATGTTGCGGGCTTGAAGATTGCGCGCCAAATGGCTGATTTAAATGGCATACACCTGATTGATGGCGTAGAAATCTCTGTGACATGGCATCGACGGACAATTCATATTGTGGGCTTACGGATTAATCCAGAGTATCCACCTTTAGTGCAAGGTTTACAGAGAATTCGTGAGGGAAGGCATGTTCGGGCTGTTGGCATGGCTGCTAGCTTGGAAGCTGTTGGGATTCACGGTAGTTTAGAGGGTGCTTATCAATATGCATCTGAAGGTATTATTAGTCGCACGCATTTTGCTCGATACTTGATAGAAAAGGGTTATGCCAAAGACATGACCAAAGTATTTAAAAAGTATTTGGTCAAAGGCAAGCCTGGTTATTTTGAGCATCAATGGGCAACTTTGGAAGAGGCGGTTAGCTGGATTAAAGGCAGTGGTGGCGAGGCAGTAATTGCGCATCCTGGGCGTTATGATTTGGGTAAAATCAATCGCTATTTGCTTATCAATGAATTTCGAGAATTAGGTGGCTCGGCAATCGAGGTAGTGACAGGGAGTCATACTTACGATCAGTTCTTTGAATATGCGAGAATTGCGCATCAATTTGGCTTAAAATCTTCTTTAGGTTCGGACTATCATGGCCCAGGTCATGGCTATATGGAAATGGGACGCTTGCCAGTATTGCCTGATGGCTGCGTGCCAGTGTGGCAGGATTGGAGTGAGCTGGCAGGTATGCAGCTCGAAGCCGCCTAAATCATAAAATTTTGCTTGCTGTAAATGGCTGTCATCACAACATAATGCCGAGAATCTTTTCGGAAACCCAATCAGAATACGGATACCCCTGTGGCGCAGTACTTTGTAATTCATGCGGAAAATCCGCAAACGCGACTCATACTTCAAGCGGTTGATATTTTAAACGCGGGAGGTGTGGTTGCCTATCCAACTGACTCTAGTTACGCTTTGGGTTGTGTGATCGGCAATAAAGACGCGCAAACGCGTATTCGGGCGATTCGTGGCGTGGATGATGCTCACCATTTTACTCTGGTGTGTCGAAACCTGGCCGAATTGGCGACGTATGCACAAGTCAATAACAGCCAGTTTCGTTTATTAAAAGCCAATACACCAGGTCAGTATACTTATATCCTAAAAGCCTCACGTGAAGTGCCGAGGCGATTGCAGCACCCTAAACGAAGCACTGTTGGGTTACGTGTGCCTGACCATCGGGTGACACAAATGCTACTTGAATACTTAGATCAGCCTCTGCTAAGTATGACCTTGCAATTAACAGGTGACGCAGAACCCTTAAATGAGGCTTGGGAAATCAGAGAGCGTTTAGAGAAATTAGTGGATTTAGTGATTGATGCAGGCGCTTGTTTCGCTACGCCTACTACAGTGATTGATTTGACTGAGGATGTGCCACGATTAATACGTCTAGGTGCAGGGTCTACAGAGCCTTTTGGTTTAGAATCGTAACCTGTTGCTGGGTAAATAATGTTCAATTTAAACGTAGTACAGTTCAATAATGGGGTTAGAAGAAACAGATGTTATTTGAATTATTAAATGCATTAAGTGATTTAAGTACCGTTCAAAAAATCACAGTTTCAGCGCTCCCCGTTATTTTTGCGATCACTGTACATGAGGCCGCTCATGGCTATGTTGCTCGTTATTTTGGTGATATGACGGCACAAGAGCAGGGGCGGATTAGCCTGAACCCAGCGCGTCATATAGACCCAGTGGGCACGCTTTTGATTCCCGCACTCACGCTCGCGTTGGGTGGTATTTTATTTGGCTGGGCGAAGCCTGTGCCTGTTAACTTTATGCGATTACGCCACCCCAAGCATGATATGTTTTGGGTGGCAGCCGCCGGGCCGTTCTCAAACTTAATCATGGCGATCTTATGGGCAATGGTGATCAAGATACACGATGTTTTTCCTGAAAGCGTCGCCTTACCTTTAGTGCTCATGGGGGCTGTGGGGGTCATGATTAACACAGTGTTAATGGTGTTGAATCTAATGCCACTGCCGCCATTGGATGGTGGTAGGATTGTCTTGAGTCTACTACCCAATCATTTAGCAATTAAATTTGCACAAATTGAACGCTATGGCTTTATTATTTTGATGGTGTTGTTATTGACCAATCTGCTGTCAGTCATCATGAATCCCTTTATCATGGCAACGCTAAATATTATTTCTTTAGTATTTCTGTAGTATTTCATCGTCCACATTTCGTATAATAGCTGAGTTATATTTTTTGTAATTTTTGATTTGAACATAAAGGTTTTTAAACTCCATGGCAGTTGAGCGCGTTTTATCGGGCATGCGTCCTACCGGACAATTACACTTAGGGCATTACCACGGCGTGTTAAAAAACTGGATACGCCTTCAACACGAGCACGAATGCTTGTTTTTTGTTGCCGATTGGCATGCATTGACCACCCACTACGACACCCCGGAAATTATCGAGGAAAGCGTTTGGGAAATGGTCATTGATTGGCTAGCGGCGGGGGTGGATCCCGCTAACGCTACTATTTTTATTCAATCACGTGTGCCTGAGCATGCAGAGTTACATACTTTGCTTTCCATGATTACCCCACTGGGTTGGCTTGAGCGCGTGCCAACTTATAAAGATCAGCAGGAAAAACTGGCGCAAAAAGATTTGTCCACCTATGGTTTCTTGGGTTATCCATTGTTGCAAAGTGCTGATATTCTGATTTACAAGGCAACGCAAGTGCCAGTGGGTGAAGATCAAATCCCACACATTGAATTTACCCGTGAAATTGCGCGCCGCTTTAACCATATTTATGGGCGCGAAAAAGGTTTTGAAGAAAAAGCACATGCCGCGATTAAAAAATTAGGTAGTAAACGCGCATCATTGTATGACGAGTTACGTACACGTTATCAAGAAACAGGTGAAGATGACGCATTGGAATCTGCACGTGCCATGATAGACGAACAACAAGGTCTGAGTTTGGGTGATAAAGAGCGCTTACTTGGCTATTTAGAGGGTGGCGGTAAAATTATTTTGGTCGAGCCAGAATATAAACTCACTCCCGCTTCAAAAATGCCAGGGTTAGATGGTCAAAAAATGTCTAAGTCATATGGCAATACCATCTCGTTACGTGAGTCACCAGATGAAATTGCTAAAAAAATCAAAACCATGCCCACTGACCCTGCGCGTGTTCGCCGAACTGACCCTGGTGATCCAGCAAAGTGTCCTGTGTGGCAATTGCATGAAGTTTACTCAGATGAAACCAAGCAAGCATGGGTGCAACATGGTTGTAAAACGGCAGGAATCGGCTGTATTGAGTGTAAAACACCCGTGATTGAAGCCGTTCTAGAAGAGTTAAAACCGATTCAAGCGCGTGCTGCACAATATGCGGAAGACCCAACTTTAGTGAAAAATATTGTCTCAGATGGCTGTGAGCGTGCGCGTAAGTTAGCGCGTGAAACCATGCGTGAGGTGCGCGAAGTCATGGGTTTAAGTTACTCTTAAATTTTTAAATAAAGGCAATTAATGAATCATTGGTTAGCAATCACCATCGCCATTATCTTTGAAGTAATGGCGACAACTGCTCTAAAATCTTCAAATGAATTCACCCGCTTGGTTCCCACCGTGTTGGTTGTCGTGGGGTATCTCACTGCTTTTTATTTTATGACAATTAGTATGCGCGTGTTGCCCGTTGGGATTATGTATGCGATTTGGTCTGGTATAGGCATCGTGCTTATTTCTGTTTTGGGTTGGGTTTTCTATCGGCAATCGCTGGATTTACCAGCTATTATCGGTATGGGCTTAATTATCGCTGGAGTGGTTGTGATCAATGTATTCTCAAAATCCATCGCCCATTAATTTTTTGGAGAGAAAACTCCTAAAAAACTATCCACATGGCTGAGCTATTTAGTGCTGCACATAACCTACATGTAGATGCCAAAATTCATGGCGAGTCACTAACGCAGTTGCCGTATGACTTGTATATTCCGCCTGACGCCTTAGAAGTTTATTTTGAAACTTTTGAAGGTCCGCTGGATTTACTATTGTATTTAATTCGCAAACATAATCTTGATATTTTAGATATTCCCATGGCGGATTTAACCCGCCAATATATGCAGTATGTAGAAAAAATGCGCGCGATTAAATTAGAGTTAGCTGCAGATTATTTGCTGATGTCTGCCATGTTGATTGAAATTAAATCGCGCATGTTACTCCCTAAACCATCAGAGGTTGAGGCAGAAGATGACCCGCGAGCCGAGTTAGTGCGCCGACTGTTAGAATACGAAACCATTAAACTTGCAGCACAACGTTTAGATGACATGCCTACTGTCGGCAATCAGATATTGGTGGCTCAGGCGTATTATCAACCCTTGATAGAGGTTGCGTCCCCCATGGTGTCGTTGGAGGATTTAATGACGGCATGGAAAGCAGTGGTGCAACGTGCCAGCCATTTTAAACACCACAAAATTGGTCGTTCAGAGCTTTCCGTGCGTGAGCACATGAGTCAAATTTTACGCAAACTTAAAGAGCACCGCATGATGGAGTTTTCAGCGTTGTTTGATATGGTAGAAGGTGGCGTGCCTAAGCTAGTCGTACATTTTTTGGCGATGCTTGAACTCGCGCGCGAAGGCTTGATTAAAATCACTCAGCAAGCGGCCTTTTCACCTATTTATTTGCAAATAAATCAGCAAGATTAAATATTAGCAATGCAAGCGCAAAACACCACAGACATGAAAATGATATTAGAAGCGGCGTTGCTCACTAGCTCAACACCGCTTTCGCTGGAAGATATGCGTCGCTTATTTGCAGAACGTATTGAACGCGCAACCCTAAACATGTTGTTAGATGAATTAAAAATGGATTGGGAAACTAACCCACAAAAGTGCACCATGGAGTTGGTGCAAGTGGCAACAGGTTATCGCTTTCAAGCCAAGGAAAAATATTTGCCTTTCTTGTCACGATTAACACCAGAAAAACCGCAGCGCTTTTCACGTGCGGCAATGGAAACCTTGGCGATTATCGCTTACAGGCAACCTGTAACTCGTGGTGATATTGAGCAAATTCGAGGGGTAGCTGTTAATCCCAACATCATCAGGCAACTCCAAGAGCGTGATTGGATAGATGTGGTTGGCCAACGCGATGTGCCTGGCAGGCCCTCGCTTTACGCAACCACAAAACACTTTTTAGATGACTTGAATTTACGTACGCTGCAAGACTTACCACCGATAGAGGCTTTGGTTCAGACATAGGCCGCTAAAAGTTATAGTCAGTGATTTTGGGCAAGAATTAAGCATTTTGAATCTAAACCCTTGATTTTCTGATTTTTGCTGTAAAATTACATAATTACGCTACACCTAGATCAAAGCAGATATTCTCATGGCACGCCCTTTTAAAAAACAAATTGAACAACGTCAAACTCCACAAGCGGTGGAGGCTGATGCAAATGCTATTCCTCAGCGCTTACATAAGTTGTTAGCGTTAGCTGGGTTGGGTTCTCGGCGCGACATGGAAAAGCTGATTGCTGATGGTCGCGTGACGATCAATGGTCAAGTTGCTGTTGTTGGTGCTGGCGTGGTGTCTAGCGACATTGTCCGAATTGATAGCCGTCCAGTACGCTTGCCGTTTGAAGTGAGTATGCCGAGAATTTTGGTATATCACAAACCCGAAGGGGAGATTGTGAGTCAAGATGACCCTGAACAGCGTGCCAGTGTGTTTGATAAATTACCGCCAGTAAAGGGCGCTAAGTGGATAAATATTGGGCGTTTGGACATTAACACATCAGGTTTGCTGATGTTTACGACTTCAGGTGAGCTGGCTAATCGTTTTATGCATCCACGCTATGAAGTTGAGCGCGAGTATGCAGTGCGTATTTTTGGTGAATTGAAAGAAGACCAGTTGTTGCAATTGATGCAGGGGATCGAGCTAGATGATGGCCCGGCAAAGTTTGACCATATTTCATCCCAAGGCGGTGAAGGTTCAAACCATTGGTATCAAGTGATTTTGCGCGAAGGTCGTAACCGTGAGGTACGTCGCTTGTTTGAAGCGTTTCAATTACCCGTGAGCCGTTTGATGCGTGTGCGATTTGGTCCTGTGACTTTGCCGCCTCGCGTCAAGCGTGGCATGATGTTAGAGCTAGATCAAAAAGAGGTATTGGATTTGCTTGAATGGGCGGGTTTAGAAGCGCCTAAAGGCCCGATGCGCCAGCTCACTACGCGAGAAAAAGAAAAAGCAGGTGCTGCATTTACACCCAAACCGCATAAAGAAATTAGAAAGTCTGGCGGTCAAAGAGCGAAACCGAATCTGGAACGCCCACCTACGCTAGCAGAAACCTTATTGGGCACTGAGCGAAAACCTATCGAGCGTAAGGCTATTGCCAAAAAAGTGCGCAAACCAGATGCAAAAAGACGCATCAGACAAATCAGTGATATAAAAAAGGATTGATCAAAAAACGCTAGATTAAAGCAAAAAATTAATAAAAAACGGGTCAAAATACCCGTTTTTTATTATGTTGAGCCCTGTGAATATCAAGTATTACTAGTAAATTTCAGGAATAAACATCTCTGCGGGTACTGGGTTCCGCACATAATCCTCGTGATGTACGCGTGGAGGTAATTCAACTAATGGACGCTCAATTTCATGGTAAGGCATTTGACTGAGTAAGTGGTGGATGCAATTGAGGCGCGCTTTCTTTTTATCCACGGCTTGCACAACCCACCAAGGCGCTTCGGGGATATGACTACGTTCCAGCATCTCTTCTTTGGCTTTGGTGTAATCCTCCCAGCGGCGACGTGATTCTAAATCCATCGGGCTGAGTTTCCATTGCTTGAGTGGGTCGTGAATACGACCTAAAAAGCGTAAATTTTGTTCTTCGTCAGAGATTGAAAACCAGTATTTAATCAACTGAATCCCTGAACGTACCAGCATTTTTTCAAATTCTGGTACAGATCTGAAAAACTCTTCATGTTGTTCATCGGTACAAAAGCCCATCACACGCTCAACCCCTGCGCGGTTATACCAGCTACGGTCAAACAATACGATTTCTCCAGCAGCAGGTAAGAGTGAAATATAGCGTTGAAAGTACCATTGAGTACGTTCACGTTCATTGGGCGCTGGCAGTGCTGCAACACGGCAAACCCGAGGGTTTAGTCGTTGCGTAATACGTTTAATTACGCCGCCTTTACCTGCGGCATCGCGACCTTCAAATAAAATGACTACTTTGTGACCTGTGGTGGCAACCCAGTCTTGCAACTTAACTAACTCGCCTTGTAAGCGAAACAGCTCACGAAAATAGATACGACGTGCATCTTTTTCTTCTTGGGTGAAGGTGGGGTGGTCGTCAGCAATTTGATCTACGGTGCGATCTTCCAACTCCAACTCTAGCTCCTCATCGTAACTGTCGATGAGATCGCTATGTATCCGTCGTATGATTTCTTGGTCGTCTAGGCGCATGGTTTTCCTTCAATTCGCGTGATAGCAGTTTATATACATCGCTAGACTAAAATAGAATTATGTTATTTATGTGACATTGAGTTGGTTTGATATACATCTTATACAAAATAAAACGACAAGCTTTAGAATAGCTTGCCGTGTAGTATGTGGAGTTAACGGGTTGGTATGTTATTTCAAAAGATATTTTTTTGCTCGATAGCCTACTAACCCTAAGCCAGCCAAAAACATGAGATAGACTTCAGGTTCTGGTACTGCTGTTGCAGACAATCCTCCATCATGAGTCGCTGGATTATTACCATCACTCTTTTTTTTGTCGCTAGATGCCGCGCCACCAGATGTACCGCCACTTGAACTGGCACCTGCACCACCCGATGATCCTGCGCTGCCTCCTGATATGTAGTTTGAATTGGGGCTTGGGTTAAATTCAGCCCATTTGTTAAATGAAAATTTATTGGGTTCGTTATCTGCAGATTCTTGTGTATTATCTTTTAATGTATTGTTTTTATGGTGATTTTTTTCTATATCTTCGATAGTTTTTTCTGCTTTCGCAATCAGCACTTCTAAGTTTTCTATTTTGGTAATATCTTCTTCAGAAAGAGTTTTTTCGTTCAATCCGTTTTGGTTAACTAACCCTTGTGAATGTTTTTTATATGCTATAGATTTAGGCTTGGCAACCTCATGAGATAAACCCTCAATCGCTAAATTATCATGTGCCAAAGAAGGGGCAATTGTAAGAGCAACGAGTAGTGCATATTTCTTCATGATATTTTCTCTTAATCTGATTTATATTTATTGTTTAAATTAGATCTATTTGTAAATCCCTTATCAGCATATTAACGGTGTGAATTTGTAAAACTTAAAGAGACTGATTTTTGCAAATCAGCTTCTTATTGCGTCCATTGAATATCCTTCAGTCGCCATCGCCAATTTCGGTTTTGCGAGTATGCTTAACACGCTATCTAGCTCCAAGTTTTCCTGTGTCATTGTTTGAGAAGTAAATAAAATTAAAAGTAGTGCAAAAAGTTTCATGATTTTTTCCTTAGCTAACGCTGATTTCAGTTGATTAATTTTCCCTAAACCGTGTGTCTATTATTGGCCTGTTAACATTTTGTAACAATAGTCTGAATGGGCTAATATGGGCTCAATGCATTAGTCCGTTTGTACTAATGTGATTGTTTTTATGCTAAATACGGGGATTTTTCAGTTGTGAGCACCACTCTCATGGTTTTTGCGCTTGCTAATAAATGCTAATCAAGCTAAAAACCTTCTAATCCAAGTTGGAGTCATCGAGATTATAAAAAGCAAGTGATATGAGCCTAAGATTACGTTTAAATTTACTGATTACTTTTCTGTTACTTTGCTTTATTGCAGTGGTTGGTGTGGTATTAACAAAAGGCATGCGAGATTCAATCCAAGAAGGGGTGGAGTCTGCTAATCGCGTTACGGTTCAATTGCTTGATACTGTCATTATCAGCTCATATCAAAATCCAGAATGGGGTTACACGCATGATGTGATGCGGCGCTTTTTATTTAAACTGGGGCATGTGCGTAGTAGTGAAATCACTTTGTATGATGTTCGTGGCAGAGTGCTTTATCAATCACCGCCTTCCAAATATCGTGCAAACAAAAATCCGCCTGAATGGTTTGTCAGTTTGGTCACGCCTAAAAAAGAAATCATGAGTCGCCGCATTCGATTCGGCACTTTGGTGGTGGAGTCTAACCCTGCTGGGGCAATACGCGAAGCGTGGGGGCGCGTGAGCAGTTTGATTTGGGTTGGGCTAGCCTTTTTTATATTATTCAATGCCGCTGTGTATTGGATGCTTGGTCGTTGGATTAAACCGATGCAGTCTTTACTTGGCGCAATCAATCGTATGGAGCAGGGCGATTTGACTTCACGCATGCCTGATTTTGCGTTGCCTGAGTTCTCTCGTATCGCGCAAAACTTTAACTTGATGGGTGAGTCTTTGGTTGCCAGTACGGAAGATAATCGCAAACTTGCCTTAATCGTCAAGCAGACTGCAGATGCGGTGATGATTCACGATTTAGACGGCAATATTTCATTTTGGAATTCTGCCGCGCAACGCATGTTTGGTTATGCGCCTGAAGATATTATAGGTAAATCAGCCAAGTTATTATTGCCTGCCAACCAAGAAAATGAATTAACAACGGATTTAGAAACGATTAAGCACCGTCAAAGTATTGACCATTACGATACGCAGCGTGTGACACGCGATGGCAAGCTAAAAGATATTTCCCTCTCTGCTGCACCATTAATAGACCCCAACACAGGTCAAGTGATTGGTGAAATATGCAGTATGCGTGATATTACCGAACGTAAACAAGCAGAATTAGCCGAGCAAAAACTGGAAGAAAATAGACAGCTTACGCAATTGATTCAACGGCATATTGAAGATGAACGGCGCTCGCTGGCGCGTGAGTTGCATGATGAACTTGGGCAATATGTCACCGCTATTAAAACTTTCGCAGTGGCAATTGCCAATAAAAGCAAAGATCATCTACCTGATGTAGAGTCCCACGCGCAAACGATAGTCGCTGCCGCCAATCATATCTACGATGGCATGCACAATATCATTCGCCAGCTACGCCCAGGTGCGCTAGATAATCTTGGCTTATCGGAAACACTGCGAGATGCTGTAGCAACCTGGCAAAAGCAAAACCCAACAGTACAATTTAGTTTGAACTTGTCTGGCGATTTAAATGCCTTAGGTGAAACCATTAACATCAACATTTACCGTATGGTGCAAGAAGGCGTGACAAACGCCTTGCGTCATGCACAAGCAAGCAAGCTAGAGATTGCTTTAAGTAACAACCAAGCAGAAACCTTAACGCTGATGATTAAAGATAACGGAGTAGGCATGGCGATTTGTAATATCGACCAAACACAACATTTTGGATTATTGGGTATGCGTGAGCGCGCCCAAGCGCTGAATGGCAATTTTCATGTAGAGTCGCAACTTGCAAATGGCACGGAAATTAAAATCTCATTCCCTATACAACCTACCAAGAAAGCTAATGTATGAGTAATATCAATGTCATGCTTGTAGATGACCACGCAGTCGTGCGTATGGGCTTTAAAATGCTGCTAGAAATGGCTGCCGACATCAAAGTGGTGGCAGAAGCAGAAAATGGCGAGCAAGCCATTAAATTGTTCACAGAGCATAAGCCCGATGTCATTGTGATGGATATTACCATGCCCGGTATTGGCGGTATGGAAGCCATTGAGCGCATTAAAGCGCGAGATGATAACGCCAAAATTTTGGTGCTATCCGCGCACGAAGATTCAGTGCATCCTAAACGCGTACTTAATGCAGGAGCCATGGGCTATTTAACCAAACGTAGCGCTGCAGAAGAGTTGATGAAAGCGATTCGCACCGTTGCCAGTGGAAAGCGTTACTTAGAAGCCAGCGTCGCACAACAAATGGCGATACAACAACTATCAGGCGAAACAAACCCTGTCGATGTACTTTCAGAGCGCGAGTTTGAAGTGTTTATGTCGCTCGCCAAAGGCAAAACCACCAATGAAATTGCCGAAACACTATGCCTATCACCACGCACTGTAGGCACGCATCTTTACAACATTAAGCAAAAATTAAACGCTAACAACTCAGCTGAAATTGCGCTGATTGCCATGCGGTCTGGTTTGATAGACCCTTAGCTGTAAGCCAGTGAGCAATCAAATCCTGGATAGCCTGGTTTGATCACACCTAGCTTGACCATATTAGATGCTGCTAAAAACTTGGCAATTATCAAAGACAAGCGGGTATCCAAACAATGTAGCTAGCAAATTGCGCAAGTTTGCTTGGTATTGGGAAGTGGAAAGAAAAAACTAGATTCTCTCTATGTTTCAGATAATGGCGGAAGCGTTTGGGTTAAAACAATAAACCTTAATTCACTCAAAATACAAATCTAATAACCCTCAATCATTATAAAAAAATACTCAATTTCATTGTAGTTAGACATACCAGTAAAGACTGCCTTCAAGTGATGCCGCTACATCTTCATAAGCTGTAAATAAGCCCAAATTAATAAGCCGTAATCAATTTTTAATTTTTGTTAAAAACGTTAGTATTCATGCATTTAGTTTAAATCTATAGTCTTAAATTTTATTTTTTGTCATATTAAATACATATTTAAATGGTATAGTTATGGTCAGTTATATGACCATATTTATTTATATGACCATATTTATTTATATGACCATATTTATTTATATGACCATATTTATAGGGTGTAAGTGTAATTTTTATACCAAATGCAAACTTCTATACCAAGTACAAACTTCAAGGTCGGCATTTTAAGATCGGCATTTTAAGACAGTTTAACATTTAAAACTCATGGGAGCTTTTATGAAACCAGCTAACAACAATACAATGCCTATCATTCCCCTTAAACCCATGCGCGTGGCGCTGCTGCTGGCATTACCGCTGTTGGCCGCCATGTCTAACACTGCACAAGCGCGCACTGACACTGTTGCCCTTAGCGGCCAGAGTGCCACAGGTGCGGGCACTGGTACGTTTTCAAGCTTTCAAAGCCCCGTGCTGAACAATGCTGGGCAAACTGCGTTCCGTGCATTCATCACTGGCGGCACCAGCACACAAGGCATTTACCGCAGCAGCACTGGCAGTGCGCTCACTGCCATCGCCCTACAAGGCCAAAGTGCCACAGGCGCGGGCGCTGGTACGTTTTCAGGCTTATTCAGCCCCGTGCTGAATGAGGCTGGGCAAACTGCGTTTCTTGCCAGTATCATTGGTGGCACTAGCGCAGAAGGCATTTACCGCAGCAGCACTGGTAGTGCGCTCACCGCCATTGCCCTGCGTAACCAGAGTGCCACAGGTGCGGGTGCTGGTACGTTTTCAAGCTTTAGCGCCTTTGTGCTGAACGAGGCTGGGCAAACTGCGTTTCTTGCCAACATCACTGGCGGCACAA
>CAZUGV010000004.1:150497-209858 GCA_964620425.1 uncultured Methylophilaceae bacterium
CTGGCGGCACAAGCACAGGGGGCATATACCGCAGTAACAGTGGCAGTGCGCTCACCGCCATTGCCCTGCAAGGCCAGAGTGCCACAGGCGCGGGCGCTGGTACGTTTTCAAGCCTTTCCAGCCCCGTGCTGAACGAGGCTGGGCAAACTGCGTTTCTTGCCAACATCACTGGCGGCACAAGCACAGGGGGCATATACCGCAGTAACAGTGGCAGTGCGCTCACTGCCATCGCCCTGCAAGGCCAGAGTGCGACAGGCGCGGGCGCTGGTACGTTTTCAAGCTTTTTCAGCCCTGTGCTGAACGAGGCTGGGCAAACGGCGTTCCTTGCCGAAATTACAGGCGGCACTAGCTCACGAGGCATTTACCGCAGCAGCACTGGCAGTGCGCTCACTGCCATCGCCCTGCAGGGTCAGAGTGCGACAGGTGCGGGCGCTGGTACGTTTTCAAGCTTTTTCAGCCCCGTGCTGAACGATGCTGGGCAAACGGCGTTTTATGCCGAAATTACAGGCGGCACTAGATCATTTGGCTTGTATGTGGGGGATGGCCGCGACACAGTGGCCGCGCAACTACAGGGTGCAGCCTCGACGGGTCAAACGGTGCAATCACTCAGCATGTCCGATAGCAGTTTAAACCGCTATGGGCAACTGGCTTACAACGCCACCTTCACCGACGGCACCACTGGCGTGTTTTTGTTCACCCCTGAATTGCGCTGGCGCGAAAGCTTTAGCAGCAGTTGGGACACCGCCGACCGCTGGACGTTGGGTATTAACCCAGACAGCGTACACGATGTGACCATTGACCCGACCGTGGGGCTTACAGTGACTGGCCCAGCGGGCAATGTGAACGTGCGCTCGCTCACCGTGGGCAGCGGCACAGGCTTTGCCACCTTAAACTTGGGCGGCGGCAATTTATCTGCCGCCAGTGCTGTACAAATCGCCAACCGTGGCATCCTTACAGGCACTGGCACCATCAGCAGCCAAGTGGTCAACGCTGGTGAAGTACGTGCGGATAACCTGATTTTAACGGCTGGCTTGGTCAACAATGGCACCGTGCGCGGTATGGCGACTGGTAACCAGCGCATAGATGCTAATTTGACCAATAATAGTGGCGGCATTGTGCGAGTAGATAACAACGAAACGCTAAAATTGACGGGCACGGCGCACAGCAACAGCGGAAGCTATGAATTGCGCAGTGGCGAAATGCAGATTAATGGTGTCACCACCAATAATAGCAGTGGCCGAATCTTGTTCAACGGTGATGGAGGTATTGCGCGCTTTAACGGTGGCTTAACCAACAACGGTCAGGTGCAAGTAAGTTTTGGTAGCGCTGAGGTATTTGGTAACGTCACCACTAACAGTGGCGGTAAGATTATCCTTACAGGCAACAGCAATACCACTTTTTACAATGCTGTTGATATTAGGAGTGGTGGTGAGTTGCGCGTTTCTACTGGCAGCAATGCGGTATTTTTTGGTCAAGTGTTTCAGCGTACTGGTTCATTATTCACAGGTAGCGGTACTAAGTTTTACGAAGGCGGTCTTTCAGTCGGGGCATCACCCGGTTTAGGTGTGGATGCAGGTGATGTCAGCTTTGGTGCTGGCAATGAATACCTCGCAGAAATTGCTGGCACTGCGTTGGGTGATGCATTAGTTAACGGACTAGCGTTTGATCGTTATATTGTGGCAGGTAATCTGAGCCTAGGTGGTACCCTCAAGCTAGTATCGTGGGATAGCTTTGAAGCGCAAGCTGGACAAAGCTTTGATTTGTTTGACTGGGGCACGCTCACTGGCACCTTTAATACCATCGACAGCACAGGCTTTAAGCTGGTAAACGGTACTCAACTTGATTTAACGCGTCTTTATGTGGACGGTTCAATCAGAGTCGTTGCAGTGCCAGAACCCAGTAGCTATGCCTTACTGTTAGCAGGCTTAGGTTTTTTTGGTTTTGTTACGCGCAAACGCAATGCCGTTTAAGTTAAGGGGCAAACGTATGAAAACAAGCATTTCAATTATATTGAGTCTTGCGCTGGCGTTGACGGCGGGACAAGTCACCGCTGATGATGCGATGCATTCTGCCACCCCAAGCATCAAGCGCAAAGCTGACTTGACTGGCGGCTCAGCCCAAACTCAAACTAGTGCTTTAGCCAATAAAAGCATTAGCGCAAGCCCTGGCATCACTGGTCTGCCTCTAGCGAATCAGCGAGCCGATGGCGTAGTGATTATTGACGGCACTTTAGCTGGACGTGGAGAAATTCTGGACGAAGGCCAGCACATTATTAGAGGTAAAGTCTCGCCCGGCAATAGCCCGGGTTGCGTTACCGACCATGGTAATGTGACTTTTGAAGGCAGTGCATGGCTAGAAATTGAATTAGGCGGTGCGACCGCCTGCACAGGTTACGACCAGTACACCGTCAATCTTTCGCTCAGGCTGAACGGCCCTACTTTGCGTGTGTTGTTGATTAGCGGCTTTGTACCTGCTGCTGGACAGCGATTTGATGTGCTGAACTGGGGTACGCTAACTGGCTCTTTTGGAACACTCGAATTACCTGTGTTACCTGCGGGCTTGTCTTGGGATACTTCGCAACTCTACACCACGGGAGAGTTGATTGTTGCTGACGATAACGCCGAGACCCCCCTGCCGAACTGGGTGCTGGTATTGTTTGGTGCCAGCCTGCTCACAGTAATAGCAAGGTCGAAAAAGGCGAACAAAAGCCCGATGTGATCGTGATGGATATAACCATGCCTTTTATTCTGGGCATGGAGGCGATTTACCGCATTAAAGCGCGAGATGACAACGCCAAAATTATAGTGCTATCCGCCCATAAAGAAAAAGTGCATCCCAAACGCGTACTCAATTATTGCAATTGCCGAAACACTATGCCTATCACCACGCACTTTAGGCACGCATCTTTACAATATTAAGCAAAAATTAAATGCAAACAATTCAGCTGAAATTGCGCTGATTGCCATGCGATCTGGGTTGATAGATCCTTGATTACGCCAATGGGGTGAGTGCGCTTGCACATGAGATGCCCCTACGTTGACCGACTCTTTAATTTTCAATCGCTCAAGTAATAACCAAAGTTAATATCTTTTCTATATTTGTTTAAAATATATCATCTTGCAATTGATACTAATTCTCATTTAGGTTATCATTTAAAAAGTATCAGTTTAAATGAAATGATAAATACTTGATTAAGGATGACGGGTTAGCATGTTGAATTCAAAGAGAAATCTATTAACGAGCTTAAGTGAAATAACGTTGGGCGTAACGTTTTTATTTAATCAACAACTGTGTGTAGCAGACAGCAGCGAAATCACCTTAGAGGAGCTGAGAGTAGTTTCTCCAAAGTATAATGATACTAAGCCAGTGAAAGGCTATAACGCTAAACAATCCACTACGGCCACTAGAACAGATACGGATTTGATAAACGTTCCACAAGCCGTTACCGTCATTACCAAAGATTTAATGGCAGATCAATCCATGCAAAGTATTGCCGATGCCGTACGTTATGTGCCGGGTGTGCAAGCGGCGCAGGGCGAGGGCAACCGTGATCAGTTGGTGTTGCGTGGCAATAACACGACTAGTGATTTATTTGTAGATGGCTTGCGCGATGATATTCAAACGTATCGAGATTTATACAATACCGACCGTATTGAGGTGCTAAAAGGCCCCAATGGCATGATTTTTGGGCGAGGCGGTGCGGGCGGCGTGGTGAATCGCGTGAGTAAAAAAGCGGGTTGGAGCCCTGTTAAAGAAGTCACGCTGAGTGCAGGCAGTTTTGATCACAAGCGCATTAGTGCTGATTATGGGCAGGGGTTGAATGACACAGTTGCATTTCGTCTAAACGCAGTTTATGAGGATTCTGGCTCATATCGTGATGGCGTGAATTTAAAGCGTTATGGGCTAGCGCCAAGTTTGACCGTACGTCCAAGTGATAATACTAAAATTGAGCTTGGTGCAGAGTATTTTAAAGATGACCGTATTGCTGATCGAGGTGTTCCCGCTTTGGCTGGCGCAGGTAACAGTCAACTCAATATTCGCCCTTACAATATTGGAAATCGCGACCAGTTTTTTGGTAATGCCCAATTAAGCCCAAGCGTAGCAGAAACTGGTGCTTTTAACGCAATAATCACGCATGCCTTTGATAATGGCGTGCAAATTAAAAATAGTACGCGTTTAGCCAATTATGATAAGTTTTATCAAAATGTATTTGCGAATGGGGCTGTGACCAATGGTGGGCAAGTGCAGCTTGCGGCTTATATCGATAAAACGCAGCGTGATAATTTTATTAATCAAACAGATGTGACTTACACAGCTAAACTGGCAGGCCTTGAGCATAAGCTACTTGTTGGCGCTGAGTTTAACTTTCAGGATACTATTAATCAACGCTTTACCCCAACTGGATCGACCACAGATAACGGCAATTTTGCGGTTGTTTCAGCGACTAACCCATTTGCGGTACCTGTCAATTTTAACCAGCTGCGACGAGATCAAAAGAGCGATGTGACCGTAGTTGGCGTATACCTACAAGATCAGATTATATTGAATGAGCAGTGGCAAGCAGTGGTGGGGGTGCGTCATGATACAGTGGATACAGATTATACCAATTTGCTCCCAGCAAGCTTTGCTAAGATCAGTGTGTCGGATAGTTTCGTCTCCCCACGTGCAGGGTTGATTTATAAACCCACTGAAAATAGCTCGATTTATGCAAACTACAGTACATCTTATGTGCCGCGTGCGGGGGACCAGTTGGTGAGTTTGACCGTTGTGAATGCGAGCTTTAAGCCAGAAAAATTCATCAATAAAGAAATAGGCATCAAGTGGGATATTCTGCCGAATCTCGCATTGACAACGGCTTTATTTAAATTAGACAGAGAAAACATACAAGCGACTGACCCAAATAATAATGCGCAACAAATCTTATTAGACGGCCAAGAAACCACAGGCTTGGAGCTTGCGCTGAATGGTAAGCTCACCGATAAGTTACAAACCATGGCTTCTTACACATTACAAGATGGTGAGATTACCAAACAACAAGGCTCTGGGAGCAGTGCAATACTTAAAGGCAGCGATCTCGCGCTCACACCCACACAAAGCTTCGCTCTGTGGAATAAATACCAAATCAACGATAGATGGGCTGTCGCATTAGGGGTGGTTGGTCGATCAGAAATGTATGCTTTGCTACCAACGGCGAGTACAAGTACAATTTTGCCAGGCTATACTCGCTTTGACGCGGCAGTTTTTGCAAAAATTACTCCTGAGTGGCATGCGCAAATTAACATAGAGAATTTAACCGACAAAGAGTACGCATTGACTGCGCATAATAATAACAACATCACGCTAGGGGCACCGTTAAATCTAAGAGCTACGCTCAATTATCAGTTTTAAAATTTTAATCAATATCTGTAGATGTTTGCAGGCGTAGCACTTTTCTAGAACAATTGCATTTGCGGATGATGGGGAGTGGTCTCTGAGGGGTGGTGATGCCAATCCATTGGTACTTTAAACAGGCTGTTATTGAAATTTACTCGTTCACGATTTAACTCAAGGCGTTGGCAGGCGAGCTTAAAGCGTTTTGATAATAGTTCTGCAAATAGCCCTTCGCCTTTCATACGGTTTTTAAAGTTGGCATCGTAATCTTTGCCGCCACGGCTTTGACGCACCAAGCTCATCACATGTTCTGCTTTGAGTGGGAAGTTGAGATGTAGCCATTCTTGAAACAGTGACGATAATTCGTGCGGTAGCCTTAAAAACACATAGCCAGCGCGACTAGCGCCTGCCTGTTTCGCCTGTTGCAGTATATTTTCCATATCAAAATCTGTCAGCGCGGGGATGACAGGTGCAACCATCACCCCAGTGGGAATGCCTGCTTCTGATAATTTCCGCAAGGTTTCTAGGCGCCGTTCAGGTGCGGCTGCTCGCGGTTCTAATTTGCGGGTAATGTGTCTATCTAGCGTGGTGATGCTCACAAAAATGGTTGCCAAACCTTTGGCTGCCATCGGCGCGATAATGTCTATATCGCGTTCGACCAGTGATGATTTAGTGACCAGACTAAACGGATGATTACATTCCGCCAGCACTTCTAAAACCGCACGGGTAATGCGATATTCGCGCTCTATGGGTTGATACGCATCGGTATTCATCCCTAGTGCGATTGGCGCGCATTGGTAGTTGGATTTCACGAGTTCTTTTTTTAGTAGCTCTGGCGCATCTGGTTTTGCTAACAAACGACTTTCAAAATCCAACCCAGGGGAATAGCCTAAATAGGCATGGCTAGGGCGGGCATAGCAATAAATACAGCCATGTTCGCAGCCGCGATAGGGGTTGATGGTACGGTCAAAAGGTATATCAGGTGAATTGACGTAGTTAATTACGCTGCGACTGGCATCTAGCGCAACCTCTGTTTTAAGCGGTGGTAAGTCTTCATCCAGATTGCCCCAGCCGTCATCAAGCGATTCTCGGGTGTGAGCATCAAATCGGCTGACTTGATTGCTGGCAGAAGCACGCCCCTTATAGACTAGCGGTTTGTCTGCGGTATCAATGTTTGGCCTCCCATTTTAGATTGTTAGCTTAAATCAAGGCTGACTAAGTTTGGTGGTTTGAGAATGAGCGTTTGATTATTTCATATATCTTGCTACATGCACACCGCCGCTACTTGAGATTTCGACAATCACATGGTCGCCATTTTTAAACTTTGAAAAATCTGGCGGGGCAATAAAAATAATACTTTTCTTTGAATCCCTTTCCAAAGCTTTTTGAGCATTGTCTTGGTTTAGGGTTTCTAGACTGCCCATGGCCATTCTCCATTGATGCCACTCTTCAGATGGTGGCAGTTGAGTCGCCCCTAACTTCTGCGCTTTTGCTAATAATGCAATTTTTTCTTGGCCTAAAATAATACTCCATACCTCTACATCCACAAGGTGAGAGGCTTCTATGACCACGGGTTCATTTTCAATCGTTGGGCTGGGTGGATTATTTGGCTGGCTGATTTCTGGCGTATTGGATGGCGTTTCTTCGAACCCTGAAAATAAGAAAGCCGATAAGTATTTATCCTGCTTGATTTTTGCCATATTGCTGGCTTGCATCGCGGCTGTAATATCTTCAGGAGTGAGCGGTTTTGCTTGTGGCAAGTGGGTGGCCGAGTTTTTTTGTATGTTTGGTGTTTGCTTAACATTTGCCAGCTTTGCGTTTGCTTGATTAACAGCTTGGTGTTGGCAAGCACACAGCATAGTCAATAAAAAAGCAAAGCATAGCGTCTTTGCTACTCGCAATGGCTTGCCGCAAACTGCTTGTAGGTATGTTGAGTTTTGGCTGTACATGATGTTATTTTTCACATGCAAAGCGTAAGCGTTATTACTTTCATTGTCTAGGTGAAAAGCCCCATAAACTCAGGTTGATGTCTCACGTGGCGATGCACTGACGCTAATGATTCCGCTGGTGATAATTAAGCCTATTGCTAACCAGCGGTCGAGGGATAGCAATTCTCCCCATAATATAATTCCCCAAATACTGGCTAATATCACCGTAGTGTAGGCTAGGCTGCCCACGACTAATGGGTTGCCTGTTCGGTAGGCGCGGGTCATGGCTAATTGTGCGATGGTGGCACTGACGCCGATGCCGAGGAGTAAGGGAATGTCGTTCCATTCCAATAATCGAAAGTGATTGCCTAACATCCATAACCCTGCGCCGATGGTACACACTAGGGTAAAGTAAAATACGGTGCGCCAGTCAGGCTCGCCCGCACGAGCGAGTTGAGTCACATGGATATAAACGATGCCAGCCAGTAAGCCTGAAAGTAGGCCAATCGCGCCAGCGACAAGTTCATTAATATGTAAGCTAGGTTTTAAAAGTAAAGTGACACCAATAAACCCTAAAACAATCGCAATCACCAAGGTTTTTTTAGGGCGCTCATGCAGTAAAAGTGGTGTAAACATCGCCATAAACAAAGGCGATGTATAGTTGAGCGTAATAGCGGTTGCAAGTGGTAGGGCGCTAATGGCGTAGAAAAACATCAGTAGTGAGATAAAGCCCAATATCGCGCGCGACATATGTTTGCCGATGTGTTGCGTAGCGAGCGAGTGACCGCGAATGGTGGTCATGCTGGCGATAAATACCAGCCCAAAAAACGAGCGATAAAACACTAACTCGGCACTACTAAAGCTTTGTGCGCCGATTTTAACCAACACGCCCATAATGGAAAAGAAGAGGGCTGCGACTAGCATCCATAAGCTGCCTAGTCGTATTTCTTTCAGTTGGCGCATAAGCCTCAAAGGTGCGGGTCTAGCTGTTGGTGTAACCAGCGATGAAAGTGTTCTAAGCCTGTTTCCATTGGGTGTTGATAAGGGCCACGTTCATCTAGCCCTTGCGCAAATAGTGCGCGGCGACCATCATGCATGCGTTGGCAGATTTCTTGATCCTCAATCGCAGTTTCATGATAGGCGGCTTGTTGGGCTTGTATGTAGGCCTCTTCAAACAGTGCAATATCTTCAGGGTAGTAAAACTCAACCACATTGGTACATGCATCCACCCCGCGCGGGATAATGTGCGAAACAATCAACACATTCGGATACCATTCCACCATCACAAATGGATAGAGTACCATCCATATCGCACCATATTTCGGAGTTTGCTGTTCTGAGTAGGCTAACACTTGCTTTTGCCACGCTTGGTAAATGGGGCTACCCGTTTTTTTAAGCTCTTTCTTAACACCTACCGTTTGTACGCTATAGTTTTCACCAAATTCCCATGTGAGTTGATCGCAATCAACAAACTTATCTAAACCTGGGTGAAAGGGGCCTACGTGGTAATCTTCAAGATACACTTCAATAAAGGTTTTCCAGTTGAAGTTGTATTCCTCTGTGACCACACTATTAAGCATATAACCAGTAAAATCAAGGTCTTGTTTGCAGCCTAAATCTTTTAATTCTTTTGCAATATCGCGTTTGCTATCAAACAATAAACCATTCCACTCTTTCAGTGGCGTTTGGTTAAGATGCAAGCAAGGGTTTTGCTCGAAGTGTGGCGCGCCTAATAGTTCACCGTCCAAGTTGTAAGTCCAGCGATGTAATGGGCAAACAATATGGTTGGTGTGTCCTACGCTAGTCAACATAACGGCTTGCCGATGGCGACAAATATTACTCACTAAAGCAATGCCATCTTTTCCATGCACTAGGGCTTTAGCGTTTTGCATCCACTCTAAAGTACGATAATCGCCAATAGTAGGCGTCATCAAAGTATGCCCAATATATTGTGGTGCGTTTGCAAATATATATTGCTGCTCAAGGGCGTAAATTGCTGGGTCTGTGTACCATGCAACAGGAAGTTGCGGTTGGATTATTGATTCAATCGGTTTAATTGAGGCTATTGATGTCATAAAGTCTAGTGTGTGCGGAAATCCCTGATTTAATACAAAAAAGGCAGATTTATTTTAAGGTCATGGATTTTGCCCGAATGGGGGATTTTTTCAAGTGATTTTTTAAGCTTTACTCAGAAAACTCTCGTAAAAATCTACTTTCAAGGGCTTGATTCTTGCTAAATTTGCTATTTTGCGCTAACCTCGTTTACCTTAATGTAAAACAAATTTACAAGGCGCATTATCATGAAAAACCCGTTAGATTCTATTTTGGGAACGATTATTTCTGGAGTGATATTAACCTTGGTGTTGTATATGTTTATTAAGAATTTTATTTTGGCGGGGGTCTAGTCATGGATCTATTTCCTGCGATAGCACGTTGGTTGCATATTCTTGCTGGTGTTGCTTGGGTTGGTTTGCTGTACTACTTTAATCTCGTGCAAGTGCCAGCCATGAAAGAAGCCACTGCGGATGGTACGGCCGCTGGTATCAGCAAGCATGTTGCACCGCGCGCCTTATTTTGGTTTAGATGGGCAGCGATTGCTACATGGTTGGCGGGCGCGGCATTATTAGGTCCGCACTTTAATGATGCTTTTAGTTTAAAACCTGAGTTTATTGGCATTGGCGTGGGTGCTTGGTTAGGTACGATTATGCTATTTAACGTGTGGGTGTTGATTTGGCCAAATCAACAAAAGATTTTGGGTTTGGTGAAAGCGACTGATGCAGAAAAAGCGAGTGCAAGGCGCATTGCATTATTGGCATCACGCACTAATATGATGTTGTCTTTACCCATGTTGTTTTTTATGGCAAATGGTTTAACGCATCGCGCCCTTATCGGCTTGTAATAAATAAATGCTGCGAGCGGCGGCATTAGCCGCCGTTTTTGTTTTGTGGCGGCTAATTTATATTGATGATGGATATTAGCTTGATGAGCATTCATTGAGCTGTTTTAAGGTAATAAGGTAGGTTTTTATGTCACAACATTTGATGAATACATACGGCAGACAACCCATTTCGTTTGTCAAAGGCACGGGCGTTTGGTTGCACGATGCTGAAGGCAATCAGTATTTGGATGCTTTGGCTGGCGTTGCTGTTAATGGTCTCGGACATACACACCCAAAGTTTGTGGCTGCATTGAATGAGCAAATCTCACGCTTGATTCATGTTTCAAATGTTTATCAAATTAACGAGCAATCGCGTTTGGCTGATAAATTGGCTGAAATTTCAGGCATGGATAAGGTGTTTTTCTGCAACTCAGGCTGCGAAGCGAATGAGGCGTCTATCAAGTTGGCGCGTTTGTACGCGCACAATAAAGGCATCGAAAACCCTGAAATTATTGTGATGGAACACTCATTTCATGGCCGTACTTTGGCAACCTTGTCCGCAACGGGCAGCCGTAAAACACAAGCGGGTTTTGAGCCTTTAGTCAGTGGTTTTGTGCGGGTGCCTTTTGATGATTTAGAGGCCGTAAAACAAGTGGCTGCACGCAAAAATAACGTGGTTGCGATATTGGTAGAACCTGTGCAAGGTGAGGGCGGTGTGCATATTCCTGCGGATTCAAAAGCCTACTTCCAGGGTTTGCGCAAAGTTTGTGACGACAATGGCTGGTTGTTAATGTTGGATGAAGTGCAAAGCGGTATCGCACGCACAGGTACTTGGTTTGCATTTCAGCACACAGGCATTACGCCGGATGTGATGAGCTTGGCGAAAGGCTTGGGTTCAGGCGTGCCGATTGGTGCTTGCGTGGCTAAAGGGGTTGCCGCGGAAACCTTTACCTCAGGCAAACATGGCTCAACTTTTGGTGGTAACCCATTGGCAACAGCTGCGGGTTTTGCTACTTTGCAAATTATTGAAGAAGAAAAACTACGCGAAAACGCAGAGCGTATGGGCGCATTCATCAATCAAGGTTTGAAAGATGGCTTGGTAGACGAATCGGGCGTGGTGAATATCCGCAACGCGGGCTTGATGATTGGTGTTGAGCTGGATAGACCTTGTGCTGATTTGGTTAAAATGGCGCTTGCGCAAAAATTACTCATTAACGTAACTTCTGATAAGGTGGTGCGCTTGTTGCCCCCACTGATTATCAATCAAGAAGAAGCGCAACTGTTGGTTAATACACTGGTTCCTCTTATTAAACAGTTTTTAAATACAAAAGCATAAGCGATGTCAATGAAGCATTTTTTGCAGTTTAACGATTTAAATCGGGAAGAAATTGAGCATATATTCACGCGTGCAAGCTGGATAAAAAGCCAATTTAAAAATTACAAACAATATTGGCCACTACAAGATCGCACCTTGGTGATGATTTTTGAAAAAGCCAGCACGCGTACGCGCCTGTCTTTTGAAGCGGGTATGCATCAGCTGGGTGGCTCTGCAATTTATTTAAATACGCGTGATTCACAACTTGGTCGTGGCGAGCCTGTGGAAGATGCAGCGCAAGTCATCTCTCGCATGAGTGACCTTGTAATGATACGCACTTACGAGCAAAGTATTATTGAGCGCTTTGCCGCCAACTCGCGTGTCCCAGTGATTAACGGGTTAACCAATGAATATCATCCATGCCAGATTTTGGCGGATATTTTCACGTTTATTGAACATCGCGGTTCAATTCAGGGCAAAACGGTGGCCTGGATAGGCGATAGCAACAATGTTTGTAACACATGGTTGCAAGCGGCAGAGGTGCTGGATTTTAACGTGCACGTTTCTACACCGCCAGAATATGAAGTGGAAGCTGAGCGTGCCAATTTGTACGGCACAGATCACTTTGAAGAATTTGTAGACCCAATGGAAGCCGCACGTGATGCCGATTTAGTCACCACCGATGTGTGGACAAGCATGGGTTTTGAGGCTGAAAATGAAGAGCGTCGCAAAGATTTTGCGGATTGGCAAGTTGATGCAGATATGATGAAAATCGCCAAAAAAGATGCCTTGTTTATGCACTGCCTACCTGCGCATAGAGGTGAAGAAGTGGCGGCAGAAGTCATTGATGGACCGCATTCAGTAGTGTGGGATGAAGCAGAAAATCGTCTACATGTGCAAAAAGCACTGATGGAGTATTTGCTGTTAGGTAAAATTTAATTGGCTGAATCTAAAAATAGAGATATTTCGCGCCACATTTTGCCTGTTTCCTCTACCATGGTGGGGGTTTGCATGACAGTGATTAGTGTGATTCAGCTAGCCCCCCAGACTAAAATCTCGCATTGGGCTGATGACTTGTTAGCGGTGAACAGTTTGTTTTTCCTTGGTAGTACCATTCTTTCATATTTGTCACTACGCTCAAACTGCGATACTTTCAAATTGGAGGTGTTGGCAGATCGTTTATTTATTTTTGGCATGATCATGATGGTGTTTATTAGCTTTTTAGTATCATTTGAGTTTTTTGCGCATTAAATTTGTCAGTGGTTGTGAATTGGTGTTAATTTTTTAAATTTTGTTTCAAGTCTTAAAGGTTAAGTAATGGGTGATGTTAAGAAAGTAGTATTAGCGTATTCGGGTGGGTTGGACACCTCTGTAATTCTTAAATGGTTGCAAGACACCTATCAGGCTGAAGTCGTCACTTTCACTGCGGATTTAGGTCAGGGCGAAGAGCTTGAGCCTGCGCGTGTTAAGGCGCAAGCGGCAGGCGTTAAAGAGATTTACATTGATGACGTGCGTGAAGAGTTTGTGCGTGATTTCGTGTTCCCGATGTTCCGCGCCAATACGGTTTATGAAGGTGAGTATCTGCTCGGTACTTCTATTGCGCGCCCCTTGATTGCCAAACGCTTAATTGAAATCGCGGCAGAAACCAAAGCGGATGCGATTTCTCATGGCGCAACAGGTAAGGGCAATGACCAAGTGCGTTTTGAGTTGGGCGCGTATGCGTTAAACCCCAACATTCAAATTATCGCTCCATGGCGTGAGTGGGATTTACTCAGCCGTGAAAAGCTCATGGCTTATGCTGAAAAGCATGGCATCGTGGTCGATATGAAGCACAAACAAGGTGGTAGCCCATATTCTATGGATGCTAACTTGTTGCACATTTCATACGAAGGTCGCCACTTAGAAAACCCTGCTGCAGAAGCAGAAGAAACTATGTGGCGTTGGACAGTTTCGCCAGAAAAAGCACCAGATGCCGCAGAATATTTGGATATTGAATACGCGAATGGCGACCCTGTTAGCATCAATGGCAAAGCGATGAAAGCGCATGAAATATTGGCTTTCCTAAACACAGTGGGCGGTAAGCATGGCGTTGGTCGCTTAGATTTAGTAGAAAACCGCTATGTGGGTATGAAGTCTCGCGGTTGCTACGAAACCCCAGGCGGCACCATTATGTTAAAAGCGCATCGTGCGATTGAAAGTATTACCTTAGACCGAGAAGTGGCGCATTTGAAAGACGATTTAATGCCACGTTACGCCAGTATGATTTACAACGGCTACTGGTGGAGTCCAGAGCGTATCGCGTTACAAACATTAATTGATCATACCCAAAAAACTGTTAACGGTTGGGTGCGCGTTAAGTTGTATAAAGGTAATGTCATCGTGGTTGGGCGTGATAGCAAAACTGATTCACTTTTTGATTCAACCATTGCGACGTTTGAAGATGACAAAGGCGCTTACGATCAAAAAGATGCAGCAGGTTTTATTAAGTTAAATGCCTTAAGAATGCGTATTGCTGCAAATTTAAGAGTCAAAAATAAATCATAAATTTAGGGAGAGTGAACATGGCACAATTTGATAATGTGAGTGTAAAGAAAAAAGCAAATATTTACTTTGATGGTAAATGTGTCAGCCATACGGTGATGTTTCCCAATGGAACACGTAGCACGATTGGGGTGATTTTCCCCAGCAGTCTTACCTTTAACACTGCAGCACCTGAGTTGATGGAAATCAGCACGGGTGTTTGTAAAGTGCGCTTAAATGGCGAAACTGAGTGGAAAACTTATAGTGCTGGCGATAAATTTACTGTGCCAGGTAACTCATCATTTGAGATAGAAACTATTGAAACCCTAGACTACGTTTGCCACTTTGAATAATTTGATAGCTTGGCTCTGCCACGTTGTTTCGTGCTTGCCGTACTTAATGGTACTGTCATCGCACTCACGCCTTGCATAGCCAGCGCTTTATAGATTGATGAGGAGTTGAACAATGCCAAGTTTTGATATTAGTTCTGAGGTCGATATGGTCGCGTTGAAAAACGCGATTGATACAGCGGGTAAGCAAATCACGAATCGTTATGATTTTAAAGGTTCTTCAGCCAAAGTTGAGCTGAATGAGAAAGACAGCATTATTACTATTTTTGGTGATAATGATTTTCAGCTGGATCAAGTCAAAGATATATTGCTGCCAGCGATGGAAAAGAAAGAGCCAGATTCTACAAAACGTCTTGATTTAAAAGATGTGCAAAAGATTTCAGGCAATAAAGTGAAACAGGAAATGAAAATTCGCGCTGGGATAGATAGCGATTTAGCAAAACGTATCACCAAATTGATTAAAGACTCTGGCATGAAAGTGCAAGCGAGTATTCAGGGGGACACGGTACGCGTTAACGGTGCCAAGCGAGACGTGTTGCAAGAGGCGATTGCCTTTTGTAAAAAGAATGTTACAGATTTTCCATTGCAATTTGGGAACTTTAGAGATTAAAAAATTAACCATAAAGCTCAGTGATTTTTGCGAGCTTGCTGGTTTAAAGGTTTAGATAATGGCAAAAACGCTTTACGATAAATTGTTCGACAGTCACGTTGTCCGTGAAGAAAACGGCACAGCATTGTTGTATATTGACCGTCATTTGGTGCATGAAGTCACTAGCCCACAAGCATTTGAAGGCTTGAAACTGGCTGGGCGAAAGCTTTGGCGTATTAACTCGGTATTAGCCGTACCAGACCATAATGTGCCAACTACGCCACGTGCTGATGGGGTTGCGGGTATTGTTGACCCAATATCTCGTTTGCAAGTGCAAACGCTTGACGAAAACTGTGCAGACTTCGGTGTAACAGAGTTCAAAATGAACGATGTGCGTCAAGGGATTGTGCATGTGATTGGCCCTGAACAAGGGGCAACATTACCTGGAATGACTGTTGTTTGCGGAGACTCTCACACAAGTACGCATGGCGCTTTTGGTGCTTTGGCGCATGGTATTGGCACCTCAGAAGTTGAGCATGTGATGGCAACACAATGTTTAGTGCAAAAACGCTCAAAATCTATGCAGGTTTTGGTTGACGGTCAATTAGGCAAAGGCGTTACTGCCAAAGATGTTGCATTGGCGATTATCGGGAAAATCGGTACTGCGGGCGGTACAGGTTATGCCATCGAGTTTGCGGGTTCTGCCATTCGCGGATTAACCATGGAAGGTCGTATGACTTTGTGCAATATGGCAATCGAGGCGGGCGCACGTGCTGGCATGGTGGCCGTGGACGATACCACCATAGACTATGTGAAAGGCCGTCCATTTGCGCCTAAAGCTGATCAGTGGGATGCCGCTGTAGCCTATTGGCACACCTTGCATAGCGATGAAGGTGCGAAATTTGACGCCGTTGTGACCTTAAAAGCAGAAGATATTCAGCCGCAAGTGACATGGGGTACTTCCCCTGAAATGGTGGTGGGTGTGGACGGCAAAGTACCAAACTTATCACAAGCCAAAAACGAAGTGCAACGGGGTGATTGGGAGCGTGCTTACACCTATATGGGCTTAACAGCAGATACCCCAATTTCAGACATTAAAATTGATAAAGTATTTATCGGCTCATGTACTAACTCACGTATTGAGGATTTACGTGCCGCGGCGACCGTTGCCAAAGGCAAAAAAGTGGCTGGTAATGTCAAATTAGCCTTGGTTGTGCCAGGCTCTGGCTTGGTAAAAGCACAAGCTGAACAAGAAGGCTTAGATAAGGTTTTTATTGAAGCGGGGTTTGAGTGGCGCGAACCAGGTTGCTCTATGTGCTTGGCAATGAATGCAGATCGTTTGGAGCCAGGTGAGCGTTGTGCCTCAACTTCAAACCGTAACTTTGAAGGACGCCAAGGGCAGGGTGGGCGTACCCACCTAGTGAGCCCTGAGATGGCTGCTGCGGCGGCTGTGGCTGGGCATTTTGTGGATGTCAGAACAATTTAAATAAAGGGTATGGCAATGAAAAAAGTATATATGCTATTAGTGGTTTCAGCTTTTCTAGCAGGCTGTAACACTGTGGATGGTTTGGGTAAAGACCTGGAAAAAGCGGGCGAAGCCGTTCAGCGCTCTACTAAATAAACCTAGTAAATAAAACCCAGCCATCGCTAAATTATTACATTAGAAAAGATATGAAACCATTTACCTTACATCAAGGTTTAGTCGTGCCATTGGATCGAGCCAATGTGGATACCGATGCGATTATCCCTAAACAATTTTTAAAATCGATTAAACGTAGCGGTTTTGGTCCAAATGCGTTTGATGAATGGCGTTATCTGGATCATGGCGAGCCAGGTATGGATAACAGCCAACGTAAAATCAATCCAGATTTTGTGTTGAATCAGCCCCGCTATCAAGGCGCTAGTATCTTATTGACGCGTGAAAATTTCGGCTGTGGTTCAAGCCGCGAGCATGCGCCTTGGGCGCTTGAAGATTACGGTTTTCGTGCCATTATTGCCCCAAGTTACGCTGATATTTTCTTCAACAACTGTTTTAAAAATGGCATGTTGCCCATTGTGTTAAGTGATGAGATTGTTGATAGTTTATTTAAGGCCGTTGAGTCAAATCCAGGCTATAAATTGACGGTTGATTTAAATAAACAAACGGTGAACACGCCTGATGGTCACGCCTATACCTTTGAGGTAGATGCTGTGCGTAAACACAATTTACTCAATGGCTTAGATGATATTGGCTTAACCCTGCAACATGTTGACGCTATTAAAGCATTTGAAGTCAAACACAAGGCGGCTCAGCCTTGGTTATTTAATTAAGTGTGCTCGTTTAATTTATAAATTTAAGGTCTAAGAAGAATGAAAATTGCAGTACTTCCAGGTGATGGCATTGGTCCAGAAATCGTTGCACAGGCAGTGAACGTATTAAATGCACTAGGTTTAAATCTAGAAATGACGGAAGCGCCTATTGGTGGCGCAGGTTATGAGGCTGCTGGCGATCCGCTACCAGACGCAACTTTAAAACTAGCAAAAGAGGCTGATGCAGTATTGTTAGGTGCAGTTGGTGATTGGAAATACGATAAATTAGAGCGTCATTTGCGCCCAGAGCGCGGCTTGTTGCGCATTCGAAAAGAGCTGAATTTATTTGCCAATTTGCGCCCAGCGTTGTTATACCCTGAACTAGCTTCAGCTTCTACGCTAAAACCTGAAGTGGTTTCAGGCTTGGATATTATGATTGTGCGTGAGTTGACGGGCGATATTTACTTTGGTCAGCCACGTGGTATTTCCACCTTGGAAAACGGTGAGCGCGAAGGCATTAACACCATGCGCTATAACGAATCTGAGATTAAGCGTATTGGTCGCGTAGCCTTTGAAATTGCGATGAAACGTAACAAAAAAGTGTGCTCAGTAGATAAAGCCAATGTCTTGGAAACCACTGAACTTTGGCGTCAGGTGATGATTGAGCTATCTGCCGAATACCCAGAAGTCGAGTTGACGCATATGTATGTGGATAATGCTGCCATGCAGTTGGTTCGCGCGCCAAAACAGTTTGACGTGATGGTAACAGGTAATATTTTCGGCGATATTTTGTCAGACGAAGCTTCTATGCTTACAGGCTCTATCGGCATGTTACCTTCTGCATCATTAGATGCGAATAACAAGGGTATGTACGAGCCCAGTCATGGCTCAGCCCCTGATATTGCGGGTAAGAATATTGCCAATCCATTAGCGACAATTTTATCTGCTGCGATGATGTTACGTTACACATTTAACGATGAAACCAATGCTACACGCGTTGAAAATGCCGTGAAAAAAGCATTAGCAGCAGGTTATAGAACTGCTGATATTTGGACTGAAGGCACGAATAAAGTGACTTGCTCTGAAATGGGTGCGGCAGTAGTGGCCGCATTGTAAAAAGTTTTTTGGAATAAACAATATGTTAAAAGTTGGTCTAGTCGGTTGGCGCGGTATGGTGGGTTCTGTGCTCATGCAACGCATGATGCAAGAGAATGATTTTGCACACATCGAGCCGCAATTTTTCACCACCTCACAAGTGGGTGGTGCAGCGCCAAATGTCGGCAAAGATTCACCAGCATTAAAAGATGCTAAAAAAATCGCTGACTTGAAAGCCATGGATGTAATCGTATCTTGCCAAGGTGGCGATTACACCACTGAAGTGTTTCCGCAATTGCGTCAAGCAGGTTGGAAAGGGCATTGGATAGATGCTGCATCAAGCCTGCGTATTGAAAAAGACGCCGTCATTATTCTCGATCCTGTGAATAGGCACGTGATTCAAGACGCGTTAAGCAAAGGTGGCACTAACTGGATAGGTGGCAACTGCACTGTTTCGCTGATGCTCATGGCTTTAAATGGTTTGTTTAAAGCGGATTTAGTTGAGTGGGCAACCTCCATGACTTATCAAGCAGCTTCGGGCGCTGGTGCGCAGAATATGCGTGAGTTGATTAACCAAATGGGGGTTGTAAATCAATCGGTTGCTAGCTTATTGGCTGACCCAGCTTCAGCAATTTTAGAAATTGATAAAACCGTTGCTGATACTATCCGCTCAGATGACTTTCCCGCGCAGAATTTTGGCGTACCATTAGCTGGCAGTTTAATTCCTTGGATAGATAAGGATCTAGGCAATGGACAAAGCAAAGAAGAGTGGAAGGGTGGCGTAGAAACCAACAAAATTTTAGGGCGTGAAGCGAACCCTATTGCCATTGACGGTTTATGTGTTCGCATTGGTGCTATGCGCTGTCACTCACAAGCTTTAACTATTAAATTAAAAAAGAATGTGCCGTTGGATGAAATTAACGACATGCTCAATCAAGCTAACGCATGGGCAGAAGTGGTGCCCAATGAACGTGAAGCATCTATGAAGTTACTTACCCCCGCTGCGGTTACAGGTGGTCTGAAAACCCCAGTAGGCCGAATTCGCAAATTAGCGATGGGTGGTGAGTACATTTCTGCATTTACTGTCGGGGACCAATTGTTGTGGGGTGCTGCTGAACCTTTAAGAAGGATGCTAAGAATCTTAATTGAGGCCTAAAATAGCATTTTATTTGGCTATTGCAGGTGACAATTTTGGTTTAGCATTCACTGGTAAAGTTTCATGTGAACTTGCAACACTAACTATATGATGTTAATTTGATATCGCTAGTTATTAAGTCTAGATTAAGGTGAAAAAGTGCATCAATTAAAAATTAAGCGCTTATTGGCGGCTGTGTCCTTGGCTTTGATGCCGCTTTTGATTGTACCTCAGATGTCATTCGCGGCAGGTTTGGGTAAGCTGAGAGTTAACTCTGGCTTAGGTGAGCCGCTGAGTGCTGAAATTGATGTGCTTTCTGCAACGAATGCAGAGTTGGATTCATTAGAAGCTAAAATCGCTTCAGACTCGGTGTATGAATCTCAAGGTATTGATCGTCCATCACTCTACAATGCTATTCGGGTAGAAGTGAAGAAAAAGAATGGTGGCGCTGTGCTTAAGTTGAGCAGTGCCGAAGCCATTACTGAGCCATTTCTGGATATGCTAATTCAAATGGATTGGGGCTCAGGTCAGCTCTTACGTGAATATAATCTTTTGCTTGACCCCCCAGGCTACAATAAAGCGCCTACCATTAATGTGTCTAAAGAAGAATCGCCAACTGCCAAGTCAGAGGGCTCTGCTCTAACAGCGGCTGAAGATGATCATCAGTCAATTAAGAAATCAAACAAGAAGTCTGCTAAAAAAATAGCAAAAGTGATGACCAAGCTTGATCAGTCTGGTGGCGAAGCTGCGCATCAGGCACAAGGCGAGCCTGTACAAAAAACTGAATCTAATCAGGATAATCCTAAAGATTACACTACCAAGTCTGGTGATTCATTATCAAATATTGCTAAGAAATCCCTGCAGGATGGCGTGAGCTTAGATCAGTACATGGTAGCAATGTTTCGCGCCAATCAAGATGCATTTCAGCGACAAAATATGAACCGACTGAAAGTCGGTCAAATCGTCAAAGCCCCTTCTGTTGATGAAGCGATGGCAATTCCGCTAGCAGAAGCAAGAAAAGAGGTTGTTTTACATTCCAAGGATTGGAGTAGTTATAAAAACAACTTGGCCGATCAAGTGGAGAAAAGTGCTGGTCAAGATGAAGCTTCACCAGTTGAAAATCAGGCCAAAGGTAAGATCTCTGCCAAAGCTGAGGATAAATCTACAACATCAACTGAGCCGCGCGATGTTGTTAAGTTATCTAAGAGTGATAATAAAGCTACCAACGCATCAAAAACTCAATTAAACGCTTTGCAAGATGAGCTTTCTGCACGGGATAATGCAATTAAAGAGGCAAATATCAAAGCGGCAATGCTTGAGAAGCGTATTTCAGATATGGAAAAGCTATTGACGCTTAAAAATCAGGGATTAGCTGAAGCACAAAAAAATGCGACAACAAATCAAGAGCCAACCAAACCATCTGAAGATACAAGAAATGTTGAAGCAAAGCCGGTTGTTGAACCACCAAAGCCAGAAGCTTCAAAGTCGACTGAAGTAGCAACTCCAAGCGAGCCTCATTACGCTGAAGTTGTCACGCCTTCACTTAAGCCAGCAACTTCAAGTGAATCAAAGCCTGCAGAGGCACTAAAATCTCCTGAACCAAAAACAAACGAGGAGGCTACAGCCCCATCTATGTTTGATGGGTTGTTATCTGACCCGATTATGTTAGGGGGGGCTGCTGGCGGATTAGCTTTGTTAGGCGGTGCATGGCTGTTTGTTCGGAATAAAAGAAAACGCGGTTTAGATAGTCTTGAAAAAGCTATACAAACCACCAGCGGGCTGAAAGAAAATACTGTATTTGGAAATACAGAAGGCGCAAGTATTGGTTCAGGTACAACCTCCTTCCTCACTGACTTTTCACAAAGCGGTGGCGGTATGATTGATACGCATGATGTTGATCCGATTGCTGAGGCAGAGGTTTACATGGCTTATGGTCGCGATGCACAAGCTGAAGAAATATTAAAAGATGCGATTGCTAAAGACCCTAAACGTGCTGAGCTACACTTGAAATTATTAGAGCTTTACGCTGGGCGTAAAGATACACAATCCTTTGAAACAGTTGCAGGTGAGTTATATAGCACGCTTGGCGCTGAAGATCCATTGTGGGCCAAAGCCTCAGCGTTAGGTCGCACTTTAGACCCAAACAATCCCCTATATCAAGCTGGCGAGTCCGAGGCAATACCTTCTTCACTACAAGGTGCAGGGACGGATTTTGCTGATGCGCTGTCTGATTCAAGTCTTGCTGAAACTGAGTATGCAGTATCTGAAGAAGTGCAATATGACTTGGGTGAAGATGTAACTGATGATGCTATGTCTATAGCTGAAATGGATGCAGATTTTGCTGCTATTGAAGGGTTTGATTTGGCAGAAAAGGCTTCCCCTGAGTTGGAGTTTAGCCTAGAACAAAATGATGATGACGAAGTTGATTCGTTGGCAGATAAACCGCTGCCTGAGGTGGCGGTAGGTGCTCAAAGCCAGACAGCTGATCATGGTCTGGATTTCCCTGCGCTGGATCAGGGCTTGGGTGAGCAGGTTTTAGATCAGGTAAGCAGTGAAAATGCATTGGCTGGCGTCGAAAGTAACGAAATTGCGTTTCCTGACTTCTCAGGTTTTGAGGTGTCTGAAGTTGATAATCCAAAATTGCCTGAATCGGAACTACAAACCACTGAAAATTCTAGCTATCCAGTAGAGGAGATTGATAAAACTGACGATGATCAATTGGCTAATCTCGCAACTAAGACCCAGGAAAAGTTAGAGGAAATAAACTTGGATCTGCCAGATATTGATGCAGATGGTTTTTCTGAAATAGATGCGTTAGCGGATAGTGTGAGTTTAGCAAATGGCGTGAAAGAAATTGACTTAACGCAGGAAGCACTAGCGTTAGATTTGGCAAATATTGATTTGCCCAGTATCGATTTATCAGACACGGAATTATCAAGTGCTTTGAGTGATGACGCTGAAGATGCGTTAGCGATGACAACGCAAGAGGATTCACTGAAAAAAGTTTCTGCGTCAGAGATGGATTTTAGCAAGATTGATTTGGATTTAGGTGTTGAGCCTGCAGTTGAAACATCGGAAATAGAGATTGATGGACTTGCTGATGCGTTTGATATGGAAGCCGAGTCATCAGAGGTTGAAACTAAGTTGGATTTGGTGACGGCTTATATTGATATGGGCGACCAAGAAGGTGCTAAAGAGTTGCTAGACGAAGTCTTAAAAGAGGGCGGTCCTCAACAACGTATACGTGCACAAGATATGCTTAAATCATTAACTTAAAATATTCCCAGTTCATTTTATGATTGTGTTAAAAGCCAAGCCTTAAGCGCTTGGCTTTTTTATTTATGTTAGAATTCGCGACTGATAAAGTTAAATTTAATCACCCAAATTAAAGTTACTAACCATATAGTCGCTAACTGCTGAATCCTCAATCAAAGTCTACGTGCACCCAACTATCAAGCTGATCAATCTACTCATACTGGCAATCACAATTAATATAGTCAGTGATGTAGCTTTGTATTTCATTGCTATTGTTTTGGTGGTGGCGCTATTGATCTACCGTGTTAGTGGCGTGTTCAAGTCTTTGTATAGATTGCGATGGTTGCTGCTGTCAGTTAGCTTGATATATGCATTTACAACTGCTGGGGAGTATATTCAACAATGGCCATTTGCGGTTTCACCAACTTATGAAGGCTTACAGCAGGCCGGTATGCAAATCTTTAGATTATGTTTAATGGTGGCTGGATTAACCCTGTTTACTGCAACCTCAGATAGGCAGCAAATTATGTCTGGGTTTTATTCACTGGTTAGCCCGTTTAAAATATGTGCGTTATTGCCAGAACGCTTTGCTTCTAGGCTTTGGTTAACTTTATACTATGTGGAACATCGGCAGCAAGATGCTATCAAAAACTCAATATTTCAAAATTTGAAATCAACTTTGCTACAGCAGCGAGTAGCTGAGGAAATGCCTGTGTCGATAGACATAATGTTGTCATCTTTGCAATGGTATGACGTTTGGTCTCCAACTGTTTTGGTGGTAACTATGTACGCTGTTGAGTCTTGGTTGGAATGAGAATAGCCTTAGGATTGGAATATGATGGCACGCATTACTGCGGTTGGCAAAGCCAGCCATCGGGATGCGGTGTGCAAGATATTTTGGAGGTTGCGCTGGCAGCAATGGCGGGGCATGAGGTGCGTGTTCATGCAGCAGGTCGCACTGATGCTGGCGTGCATGCATTAACCCAAGTAGTCCATTTTGACACGCAAACCCTTAGACCCATGAGTGCTTGGGTGCGAGGCATTAACAGTACTTTACCTGCAAGTTTAAGAATAATCTGGGCTAAGTCGGTCGATGAGAACTTTCATGCTCGATTTGATGCTTATCAACGTAGCTATCAATACTTGTTGTTAAATCATCCAATCGCTTCGGCGGTTATGGCAAATAAAGCTGGTTGGTTTCATACCCCGTTAGATGTGAATGCTATGGCAAACGCTATTCATTATTTACTTGGGCAGCATGATTTTAGTGCGTTTCGTGCAGCGGGCTGTCAGGCAAAATCGCCTATTAAAACCATGTACAGAGCTGAGATAACTCGGCATGGCGATTATTTGCTTTTTGATTTTTGTGCGAATGCATTTTTGCATCATCAAGTACGTAATATGGTAGGTGCGCTTATTTATATTGGTAAGGGCAGTTATCCCCCCGAATATATGCAATACCTGCTAACAAAGCTAGATCGTACTGAAGCGCCACCTACCTTCTCCCCAGATGGTTTGTATTTAGTGGGCGTAGGTTATGATGCCAAATGGAATTTACCAGCCACAGAGCGTCGATTAAATGTGATGTGTTAGAGTGCCAAGGTAAATAATAAAGTTTGAAAAGAGAGTAAATTGTGCGAACACGCGTTAAAATTTGTGGCATTACTCGTTTAGAAGATGCCTTAACAGCTATTAAGTTTGGTGCGGATGCACTTGGATTTGTTTTTTATGAAAAAAGTCCTCGTAATATTTCAGCAGATCAGGCAGCAGAAATTGTACGTAAATTACCTGCTTTTGTAAGTGTTGTTGGCTTATTTGTGAATGCACAACCCATTGAAGTGGAAAGGATTTTATCCAAAGTGCATCTGGATATTTTGCAGTTTCATGGTGATGAAACACCAGCAGAATGCCGCCAATATCAATTGCCTTATATGAAAGCAATTCGCGTTCAAGTATGCACAAATTTGTTACAATACGATTTAGATTTTCACGATGCAAAAGCATTGTTGTTGGATGCCTATACTGAAGGCCTAGCTGGTGGCACTGGTCAGGTGTTTGATTGGGGGTTGATTCCCAACAATATGTCTAACTCCATTGTGCTAGCTGGCGGCTTGAACGCTGATAACATTACTGACGCGATACAGCAAGTGCAGCCCTATGCAGTCGATGTCAGTGGCGGTGTGGAGCAAGAAAAAGGGATTAAGGATGCTGATAAAATAGCAGCATTCATGCGAGGAGTAATAGATGCAACTTTATGATATGCCTGATGAGCGCGGGCACTTTGGAATTTTTGGCGGCACTTTTGTCGCGGAAACGCTAGTTGAAGCACTTGATGAACTTCGTCTCATGTACGAAAAATATCGGCATGACCCAGAGTTTTTGGCTGAGTTTGCACATGATCTCAAATATTTTGTTGGTCGTCCTAGCCCGATTTACCATGCGAAGCGCTGGTCGGATAAAGTGGGTGGGGCGCAAATTTATTTAAAACGCGAAGATTTGAATCACACTGGCGCCCACAAAGTGAACAATACTGTTGGCCAAGCATTGCTAGCAAAACGCATGGGCAAGCCACGCGTCATTGCTGAAACAGGCGCTGGTCAACACGGTGTCGCAACCGCAACGATTGCAGCACGTATGGGGCTGGAGTGCGTTGTATACATGGGCTCTGAAGACGTCAAGCGTCAAGCCCCAAATGTATTCCGCATGAAACTATTAGGCGCAACAGTTGTGCCAGTAGAGAGCGGCTCAAAAACGCTTAAGGATGCACTAAATGAAGCCATGCGTGATTGGGTAACCAATATTGAAAATACCTTCTATATTATCGGCACTGTGGCTGGCCCACATCCATATCCGATGATGGTTCGCGATTTTCAGGCAGTGATTGGTGTGGAAGCTAAGCAGCAAATGCAAGAAATGTTAGGTCGTCAACCAGATGCTGTAGTGGCATGTGTAGGGGGCGGCTCTAACGCAATGGGAATTTTTTATCCTTACATAGATGTACCAAATGTGCGCTTAATTGGTGTTGAAGCTGCGGGCTTTGGCTTGGAAACTGGCAAACATGCTGCTCCGCTGACTGCAAATAGCAAAGTAGGTGTTTTGCACGGAAACCGTACGTACTTAATGCAAGATGAAGATGGGCAAATCATCGAAACCCATTCTGTTTCTGCGGGCTTGGATTACCCTGGTGTAGGTCCAGAGCACGCATGGTTAAAAGACTGTAAGCGAGCAGAATATGTTGCCATTACTGATGATGAAGCTATGGCCGCGTTTCATAGTTTATGTAGAACTGAGGGGATTATTCCCGCACTAGAGTCCAGTCATGCCTTAGCCTATGCAGAAAAGCTTGCCGCCACCATGTCTAAGGATCAAGTGATTTTGGTCAATCTCTCAGGTCGCGGGGATAAAGATATTAACACCGTAGCCAAACTAGCTAATATTACTTTATAAACATCACAACTTAAGTCGCTCATGTCTCAAATTTCCTCTGTATTTAATCAACTCAAACAAGCTGGTAAGAAAGCCCTGATCCCTTATATCACTGCTGGAGATCCGCATCCTCAACTCACGCTATCGCTCATGCACACTTTAGTAGAGAGTGGTGCAGATATGATCGAGTTAGGTGTGCCATTTTCAGACCCAATGGCCGACGGCCCTGTGATTCAACGCGCGAGTGAACGCGCTTTGGTGCATCATTTGGGGCTGCGTGGTGTTTTAGAAATCGTCAAAACTTTTCGTGAAACCAATCAAAAAACGCCAGTTATATTGATGGGGTATGCCAACCCGATTGAGGCGATGGGACAAGAGAAGTTTGCAGATGCCGCAAAAGCGTCAGGTGTAGATGGTGTGTTGACGGTTGATTATCCACCAGAAGAATGTGCTCAGTTTGTTGGTTTGTTGCAAGCGCGTGGAATTGATCCTATTTTTCTGTTATCACCAACTTCTGAGCCAGCGCGGGTTGATTTAATTATTAATCAGGCACGTGGATTTGTATATTACGTATCACTCAAAGGCGTTACGGGCGCTAAAAATTTAGACATTCTAGAAGTGACTGATCGTGTCAAAAAAATCCGCACTAAAACAGACCTACCGATTGGTGTAGGGTTTGGTGTGCGTGATGCCGCCACCGCTAAGTTGGTGGCAGAAATTGCCGATGCAGTTGTGGTGGGGAGTCGCATGGTGCAAACGATTGAAAATTCAAACGAGACCAATATTTTAGAGAATGTCAGTGCGCTGATGCTTGAGTTGCGCACGGCAATCGATTCACTCTAAATCTTTTGACAATACAAATTCGAAATTTTAAACGCTAAAACTATTAACCTTTAAAGTTGAATTTATTAAAGGTTTAGTTGATTAAAGGAATAAACAATGAGCTGGTTACAAAAGCTACTCCCACCAAAAATTAAACGTGTCATTGGCCCTAGCAAAAAAAATGTGCCTGAAGGTTTATGGAGCAAATGTGATGCTTGTGAAGCAGTTTTATATAGAACTGATTTGGAGAGCAACTCAGAAGTTTGTCCTAAATGTGGGTACCACAATCGTATTTCAGCGCGTGATCGGCTGGATGTATTGTTAGATGTTGAAGGGCGCGTAGAAATTGGCTCGGAAGTGCAGCCTGTAGACCCACTAAAATTTAAAGATAGCCGTCGTTACGCAGATCGTATTAAATCATCACAGGCAGATGTTGGTGAAACAGATGCGTTAATTGTGATGCAAGGTACAATTAAATCTGTTCCCGTCGTTGTTGCCTCGTTTGAGTTTAAATTTATGGGTGGCTCTATGGGGTCTGTGGTTGGTGAGCGTTTTGTGCGTGGTGTACAAGCAGCTATTGAGCAAAAAGCCGCTTTTGTTTGTATCGCTGCCAGTGGTGGTGCCCGAATGCAAGAAGGCTTGTTTTCACTTATGCAAATGGCAAAAACAAGTGCCGCTTTAACTGCACTCAGCCGTCAAGGCTTGCCTTATATCTCAGTCTTGACTGATCCAACGATGGGCGGTGTTTCTGCCAGTTTTGCGATGTTGGGTGATGTCATTATTGCAGAACCACAAGCGCTAATTGGCTTTGCTGGCCCGCGAGTGATTGAGCAAACCGTGCGTGAAACTCTGCCAGATGGTTTTCAACGTGCAGAGTTTTTAGTGGAACATGGTGCGGTTGATATGATTATTGATCGTCGTGAAATGCGCGATAAAATGGCTGTATTGCTCGGTAATTTGATGCGTTTGCCTGTTAACGCTTAGTTCATTATTGCTTAGTTTCTACTATTTAAATTGCCTGCGCTTAATACACTCCCCAATACGCTGACAGGCTGGCTAGAATATATTGAGGCGTTGCATCCCAAGTCTATTGCAATGGGGCTGGAGCGAGTGCGTCAGGTTATTCAACGCTTGGGATTGAACCCCACATTTCCACTCATTATCGTTGCAGGTACCAATGGAAAAGGTTCAACTTGCGCGATTCTGGAACAAATTTATAAGCAGGCAGGCTACAAAGTTGCCTGTTACACTTCGCCGCACTTGCTTCGCTACAATGAACGTGTGCGAGTGAATTGTCAGCCTGCAACTGACGAAGACCTTTGTAATGCTTTTGCTGCGGTTGAAGAGCATCGACAAGATACACAGCTGACCTATTTTGAATATGGCACTTTAGCGGCTGTGGGGCACTTTATGCATGTAAAAGTGGATGTGGCTATTTTAGAAGTGGGCTTAGGCGGTAGGTTGGATGCAGTTAACGCATTTGAGCCCAACTGCACCATCGTCACCAGCATAGATTTAGATCACACGGAATTTTTGGGCGATGATAGAGATAGCATTGGTTTTGAAAAAGCAGGCGTTTTTAGAGCGAAGATACCTGCGATATGTGGTGATAACTCACCACCTAAAACACTTATTGCGCATGCCAACAGCATCGGCGCAGATTTAAAGTTAATTGGTTTAGATTTTCGCGCTGAACATCAAAATACAGCTTGGAGTTACAGTAATACTAGCCAGGCAGACACTCAAACGTTGCCGCAATTGCCTTTGCCAGCTTTGGCGGGGGAGTTTCAGTTGAATAATGCCGCCTGTGCAATTACGGCTATTCAATCTTTACAGCAAGCACTCCCAGTGAAAGTCGCAGATATTAAGCAAGGTTTAGCGAATGTGACTTTAGCTGGGCGTTTCCAGCAAGTGGCGAGTCATCCCGCAGTTATTTTAGATGTGGCACATAACCCACATGCAGCAAAGTCTTTGGCTGAAAACTTGCGTTATCAACCATGCTCAGGAAAAACTTTGGCGGTTTTTGCTATGTTGTCTGATAAAGATATTGCTAGCGTGGTTGCTGCTTTGAGCAATCAGGTAGATTGTTGGTATGTAGCCAGTATTAATGCGTTAAGGGGTGCGAAAGCGCAACAACTGGCTAATTTAATTTTCAGTAAACAGCCTAATGCCAAGGTTTTTCAACACGCAGAAGTTTTGATTGCTTACCAGCAAGCCTGTCAAGATGCGAGTGAAAATGATAGAATTATCGTGTTCGGTTCATTTTTTACCGTGGCCGATGTGATGCAATATTTAGCCCACAATAAAATACCTACGCAAAATAGCTGGAAGTAGCAGTGCAAGAAGTCATGAGTTGTAAACAATCAGCAGAAATAAAATAGGATAGTCCAAATGTCGTCAGATTCATCTCAAGCCACTGATTTAGAGTTGCAGTTCAAAAAACGTGCTAGACGCCGTTTAGTAGGCGCAATTGCACTGGTGCTGGTGATGCTTGTTGTGCTGCCTATGTTGTTGGAAGATCATGAACAGAATACGCCGCAACAAGCTGTGACTATTTCTATCCCCAGTCAAAATGCAGAGTTTACAACGCAAGCACCTATTCAAACACCAACGCCAATTCAAACCCCAGCTCCAGCCGCTCCGAATCCTGTGTTAGAGAGTGCTGTGGTTGAGACACCAAAATCAGATGCGACTGAGAGTCCAGAAGTTAAATCTATTAATCATTTCAGTGCAAATGCTGGAGCAAAAGAGGATGTTGAGAAAAAATCTGTTGAAATTAAAAAAATAGCTGACCCCAAAATGACTAAGGAAGTTAAGGTTGCAGATGACAAAAAAGACAAGCTATCCACTTCCACGCTAGATAAAGGACCTAATACGAAACAAAGTACGCCAGATAACCCGCATACATCGGAAAAGTCAGGCGCTGAAGCAAAGGCGTTAGATGATTCTGGTAAACCTTACTACTTGCAAATCGGTGTTTTTTCAGAGAGCGTGAATGTTACGCATTTGCAGAAAAAGTTAAGCGAGGTGAAACTCAAAAGTTATACCGAAAAAATTGCTACTGAAAAGGGTGAAAAGACTCGCCTACGTGTTGGACCGTTTGATAATAAAGAGCAAGCAGATCGAGCATCTGATAAATTGAAAATCATTGGCTTGTCTGGTTTTGTTAGCAATAGGTAGCTTTGCCAATGAAAATAATGTTAGCTTACAGATACGTTAAATTATGGCGTTTTTTTTAATATGACTGTTTTTGATTATGCTGTATTAGGCATTATTGGCATATCTGTGTTTATCAGCCTGATTCGTGGATTTATCCGTGAGTTTTTAGCTTTAGTGAGTTGGGTGGTTGCTTTTGTTGTTGCACGTACATACACCTCAGAAATAGTGCCGTTACTGCCTCTAGATATTCCAACGGATGCATTGCGTTATCTTGCCGCATTCATGATATTGTTTTTAGCGACGTTATTAGTATCAAGTTTGCTATCAATTGCACTTACACAGTTAATTAAAGGTTTAAAATTAGGCTGGTTAAATAGAGCTTTAGGTGGGGTGTTTGGGATATTGCGTGGTGTGTGCATTGTTTCAATATTGGTGTTTTTGGCTGGGTTCACGAATATCCCCAAGGATGATCGTTGGCGAAGTGCAATGTTTAGTTCACCTTTAGAAGTGTTCGTGAAGCATCTGTTGGTATGGGTGCCAGAAGATATTGCAAAGCATGTTAATTACGATTAGATTGTAGATGTGCTGAAAGCTCGTTCACACGTTTAAATTTAATTCGCCATTCCAAAGCTTTACAAGTACTGAATTTTAGTTATTACAGATTTTAGTTTTTATTAGGATGCCTACCCATGTGTGGAGTAATCGGTATTGTTGGCAAGAACCCAGTTAACCAACTGTTATATGATGGCTTATTAGTCTTGCAACATCGTGGACAAGATGCTGCAGGTATTGTTACTTGTGACGGTAACACGTTTTATATGCACAAAAATAATGGTCTTGTGCAAGATGTGTTTCAAACTCGGCATATGCGCAGTTTGCAGGGTAACACTGGCATAGCCCATGTGCGTTACCCTACCGCTGGATCTTCATCTGCAGCAGAGGCGCAACCATTTTACGTGAATTCGCCTTTTGGCATTGTGCTTGGACACAACGGTAATTTGACCAATGCCCCGCAGCTAAAAGATGAAATGTTCCGCCAAGATTTACGGCATATCAACACCAATTCAGATTCTGAAGTACTGCTCAACGTATTTGCACATGAGATTGAGCAATCTGCACATTCTGCAATCTTAAATGCAGACATGGTTTTTGATGCTGTAGCAGGCGTGCATAGGCGCTGTAAAGGTGCTTACGCTGTAGTGGCAATGGTGGCTAATTTTGGTTTGGTCGCATTCCGCGATCCGCATGGTATTCGCCCGTTGGTGATTGGGGTCAACGAAACTGATCAAGGGGTTGAATATATTGTTGCATCTGAAAGCGTTGCTTTGGATGTGTTAGGTTTTAAATTGATGCGTGATGTTGCACCAGGTGAAGCTGTTTTTATTGATATGGATGGTAATTTTTCATCCAAGCAATGTGCGCCCAATGCCAAACTCACGCCATGTATTTTTGAGTACGTTTACCTTGCTCGTCCAGATTCATTAGTCGATAACGTTTCTGTGTATCAAACCCGTTTACATATGGGCGAGAGCTTGGCTGAGAAAATTCACCGTGAGTGGAAAGACTTACAGATTGATGTGGTGATTCCAATTCCCGATACCAGCCGCCCGAGTGCGTTACAGCTTGCAAATGCCCTAAAGCTTACTTATCGAGAGGGATTCATTAAAAATCGCTACATCGGTCGAACTTTTATTATGCCTGGTCAAGCGTTACGTAAAAAATCCGTACGCCAAAAACTTAACCCAATTGGCATGGAGTTTAAAGGTAAAAACGTGTTATTAGTGGATGATTCCATCGTGCGTGGTACCACTTCACAGCAAATCGTTCAAATGGCGCGTGACGCAGGTGCCAATAAAGTTTATTTCGCTTCAGCTGCGCCACCCGTGCGTTACCCAAATGTCTACGGCATTGATATGCCATCGCGTGATGAATTGCTGGCGACTGGTCGAACCGATGAAGAGATCTGCAAGGAAATTGGCGCGGATGCTTTAATCTATCAGGATTTAGATGCGTTGGTCAAAGCCGTGCAGCTCAGTAACCCTGATATTGAAGTATTTGATTGCTCCTGTTTTGATGGTAAGTACGTGACAGGAGATATTGATGAGGCTTATTTAAATCGTATTGAATCGGCACGTGGCGATAAAGAAAAAACTCAAAAACCAGCAAACACAATCACACAGCTAGATTTAAATTTAGTGAATAGCAAAGCCCAAGAGGAGGAGGCGGCCTAAGCTGAACTTGACCCAGTATTAAGCTCAGTCTATTATAGTAACAGCGCTGATTTGAGCGGCTAGCGATAGTCTACTCAGCTTGCGAGCGCATAATAAATACAGCTAAAGCGAGTGAGGTAATCAACCCGTTTTAGCCTGTGCATAGCCAAAAAAGGCAGTGCTGGAAAAAACGGGTTTTTTTACGTCTGCTATTTTTAAAAAAGGATTTTTGAAATGACCGAAAATAATAGCCTAGAATGGCAAGCTGAAACACTAGCAGTGCGTGCAGGTTCTCATCATACCGAGTTTGGTGAAAACTCTGAGGCGATGTTTTTAACCTCAAGTTTTGTGTTTGAAAATGCCGCACAAGCTGCCGCACGTTTTTGTGGGCAAGTGCCAGGCAATATCTACTCACGCTTCACCAATCCAACTGTCACTATGTTTCAAGAAAAGCTAGCTGCTTTAGAGGGTGCTGAGTTTTGTGTCGCAACATCTAGCGGTATGTCGGCAATTTTGGCGTGTGTCATGGGGTTGTGTTCAGCAGGCGATCACGTTGTGGCTTCGCGCAGTATTTTTGGAACATCCGTACAATTGTTCGGCAACATTTTAAAACGATGGGGTTTAGAGACTACATTTGTGTCGCTGACAGAGCCTGAAGCTTGGAAAGCTGCCACTCAAGCAAACACTAAGCTGTTTTTTGTCGAAACCCCATCTAACCCATTAACCGAGGTGTGCGATATTGCGCTACTTGCAGATATTGCCCATGAGGCAGGCGCCTTGCTGGCAGTTGATAATTGTTTTTGCACGCCTGTTTTGCAAAAACCGTTAGCGCTTGGTGCTGATATTATTATTCATTCAGCGACTAAATATATTGATGGGCAAGGTCGATGTTTGGGTGGCGCAGTTTTAGGAAAAAAAGACGTGTTGGAGCCTGTGTACGGATTTTTGCGCACAGCAGGCCCTACAATGAGCGCCTTTAACGCATGGGTGTTTTTAAAAGGCTTAGAAACGTTACCTGTGCGTATGGACGCGCATTGTCGCAATGCACTTGCGCTCGCCCAATGGCTTGAGCAACAACCTATGGTTGAGCGCGTCTATTACCCAGGCTTAGCTTCACACCCCCAACACGACTTGGCGATGAAGCAACAAAAATACGGTGGTGCAATTGTCTCGTTTGAGCTAAAAGGTGGTAAAGAGGCGGCTTGGGCGCTTATAGATTCGACCAAGATGATTTCCATCACCGCAAACCTAGGCGATGCGAAAAGTACAATTACCCACCCAGCAACCACAACCCACAGCCGAGTTACGCCAGAAGCACGCGCTGAAGCTGGGATAACAGATGGTTTGGTGCGTATTGCCGTAGGGCTTGAGCATATTGATGATTTAAAATCGGATTTAGCCTTTTTGTGCAATGTTTAAGTGTGATGTTGGCAAGTTTTTTATACCGATAAGACAGTTCTTAAATATCTATTTGTCAATTTCGTTGGGCTGCTTGACTGAGAAAGAGCTTTTCTGTTTTTTGTGATTTACCCCAAACTTATTTAATTACGTTTTTGCATTTAAACGGAGTAAAACTTTCAGAATGGAATTCCTGATTTCGGGTAAAATTACGTTTTTAAATCAAATATGTTTCCTATGCTAAGTTTACGTGGCAGTTCAGCTCTTTCTGATTTTCGATTACACAAAATATTGAAGGTGTTAAGCACCCAAGCACCTAATGTTAGTCATATTTATGCGGAGTTTTGGCACTATGTTTGGTCAAGCGCAACGCTCAATGCTGATCAGCAAGATATCTTGAAGAAAATTCTCACTTACGGACCTAAAATGGTGGAAGAAGAACCCGTGGGTGAGTTATTTTTAGTGATTCCGCGCCCAGGAACCATTTCACCTTGGGCATCACGTGCTACTGATATTGCCAATCATTGTGGTTTGGAAGCGATTCAACGCTTGGAGCGGGGAATTGCCTATTACATCAGCACACATGATGGCAATGTGTTGACTGAAGCTGAAAAGCAGACAGTCAAAGCCATCATTCATGATCGTATGACCGAAGCAGTATTTTATAGTTTAGATGCTGCCGCAAAACTTTATCATCAAGATACGCCTAAGCCGTTAAGTTCTGTGGATATTTTAACTGGTGGTAAAGCGGCGCTGGTGCAAGCCAATAGTGAGATGGGCTTGGCGTTATCACCTGATGAAATAGACTATTTGGTTGAAAACTTTCAAAAAATTGGCCGTAACCCAACTGATGTAGAACTCATGATGTTTGCACAAGCGAACTCAGAGCATTGTCGTCACAAAATTTTTAATGCCGATTGGGTGATAGATGGCGAAAAGCAAGACTATTCGCTATTTGGCATGATACGCAATACACACAAACTTAACCCTGGTAAAACTGTGGTGGCCTACTCAGATAATGCTTCTATCGTGCAAGGTGAGTTAACCCATCGCTTTTACCCGCAAGCTGATGGGCGCTATGAGTTTGTTGAAGAAGAAATGCACTTCTTAATGAAAGTGGAAACGCATAACCACCCGACAGCAATTTCACCCTTTGCGGGTGCGGCTACTGGCGCTGGTGGTGAAATTCGTGATGAAGGTGCGACTGGTAGTGGCTCAAAACCCAAAGCTGGTTTAACTGGTTTTTCAGTATCAAATCTTAATATCCCTGGTTTTGTGCAACCATGGGAGCTTAATGTAAACGGTAATGCTACTTACGGTAAACCTAGCCGTATTGCCTCTCCATTGCAAATTATGATGGATGGTCCTTTAGGTGGCGCGGCTTACAACAATGAGTTCGGTCGCCCGAATATTACAGGCTACTTCCGTACTTTCGAGCTAGCCTCCGATGGCGAAATGCGTGGTTACCATAAGCCTATTATGCTGGCTGGTGGCGTGGGTAATATTTCTGCGCAACATTCTAAAAAGAATCCAATTCCCGCTGGTGCGGCATTAATTCAATTGGGCGGGCCAGCAATGTTGATTGGTCTGGGTGGCGGTGCGGCTTCTAGTATGGATACTGGTGCTAATACTGAGCATTTGGATTTTGATTCAGTGCAGCGTGGCAACCCCGAGTTAGAGCGTCGTGCGCAAGAAGTCATCGACCGTTGCTGGCAGTTGGGTGAAGATAACCCGATTTTGAGTATTCATGACGTAGGCGCGGGCGGTATCTCTAACGCTTTCCCCGAATTGGTGAACGATGCTGGCGTAGGGGCTTTATTCCAATTGCGTAATGTTCACAATGAAGAGCCTGGCATGTCGCCACGAGAATTGTGGAGCAATGAAGCGCAAGAGCGCTATGTAATGGCGGTATCAAAAGAAAATTTAGGGTTGTTTAAAGAAATATGTGAACGAGAGCGTTGTCCATTTGCCATAATTGGTTACGCTACTGCGGAGCGTCATCTGACAGTGGAAGATAAACATTTTGGTAACAAGCCAGTAGATATGGATTTATCTGTATTGTTAGGTAAACCTCCTAAAATGACACGCAATGTAAACCATGTTGAGCGTGATTTGCCAAAATTTGATACAGCGGATATTGAGCTAAAAGAAGCCGCAGAACGCGTATTACGTTTACCAGGGGTTGCCGATAAAACTTTCTTAATCACCATTGGTGATCGCTCTGTGACTGGGCTTGTAGCACGTGATCAAATGGTGGGGCCATGGCAAGTGCCAGTGGCTGACGTTGCGGTGACCTTAGCAGGCTATCAAACCTATCGTGGCGAGGCATTTGCGATTGGCGAAAAAGCACCAGTAGCCTTGATTGATGCGCCCGCTTCAGGTCGTATGGCGATTGGTGAATCCATCACCAATATTGCAGCGAGTTTGATTGATGATCTGTCAGAATTAAAACTTTCTGCCAACTGGATGGCACCCGCAGGTCATGCAGGAGAAGACGCTGCATTATTTGATACGGTTAAAGCCGTTGGTATGGAGCTATGCCCTGCGCTTGGTATCAGTATTCCCGTGGGTAAAGATTCCATGTCGATGAAAACGGTATGGGATGACTATTCAACGAAACCGCAAGGTGAGAAAAAATCTGTCACTTCTCCCATTTCGCTCGTCGTAACAGCATTTTCCCCCACGTCTGATGCACGCAAAACACTGACTCCGCAATTAGTTGTAGACTCGCAATATCAAGCCGTTGGCGATACCAAATTGATTTTAATTGACTTGGGTAACGGTAAAAATCGCATGGGCGGATCTGCATTAGCGCAGGTGTATGCCGCAACTGATAATATTGCGCCAGATGTGGATAGCGCAGATTCTTTGAAAGCATTTTTTGCCGGGATACAAAAACTCAATCGACTCGATAAAATTTTGGCTTACCATGATAGATCCGATGGCGGTTTGTTTGTGACCTTGGTAGAAATGGCCTTTGCTGGTCGATGTGGTGTGGATATTGATATTAGTCGTTTATCAGGTGATGCGGCGAGTGTTTTATATAACGAAGAGTTGGGTGCAGTAATACAAGTGCGCGCTACTGAAGCAACAGATATTTGGGCTGGCTTAAATCAGCTCTTGCCCGAGAACGTGCATATCATTGGCGAAGTTGTGCCAGACAATAATGGGATTATTATTCGCCAACATGGCGAAGTGGTGTTTGCTGAGCTACGTTCGACATTGCATCGTATGTGGTCTGAAACGACTTATCACATGCAAAGTTTGCGTGATAACCCAACCTGTGCTCAGCAAGAATATGATCGTATTCTTGATTTAAATGACAGCGGTTTACACGTAAAAATAACCTTTGACGAAAATGAGAATATCGCTGCGCCCTATATTGCTAGAGGAGTGCGGCCCAAAATGGCAATTCTGCGAGAGCAAGGTGTGAACGGTCATGTGGAAATGGCTTCGGCATTTGATCGCGCAGGCTTTGAATCATACGATGTACATATGAGTGACATTATTGCAGGACGCGTTTCATTAAAAGATTTTTCTGGTTTTGTCGCCTGTGGTGGGTTTTCATATGGAGATGTATTGGGTGCTGGTGAAGGCTGGGCTAAATCCATCTTATTTAACAGTCGTGCTCGTGATGAGTTTTCTGCATTCTTTGCGCGTGATGATTCTTTTGCGCTCGGTGTTTGCAACGGTTGTCAAATGATGAGCAATTTAAATAGCATTATCCCAGGTGCTGAACATTGGCCGCATTTCGTGCGTAATAAATCAGAACAGTTTGAAGCGCGTTTTGCCATGGTGGAGGTGATGGAGTCTCCTTCATTATTCTTTAGTGGCATGGCTGGCAGCCGTATGCCTATTGCCGTTGCACATGGTGAAGGTTTTGCGGAATTTTCTGAACAATCTGCTGTCAATGCAGTACTCACTCATAAATTAGTGAGTATGCGGTATGTAGATAATGCAGGTCTGCCGACAGAAGTGTATCCGTTTAATCCAAACGGTTCACCGAAAGGCATTACTGGATTAACGACACAAAATGGACGTTTTAGTATTATGATGCCACACCCTGAGCGCGTATACCGCTCAGTACAGCATTCATGGCATCCGCAAGGTTGGGGTGAAGATGCACCTTGGCTAAGAATGTTCCGTAATGCAAGAAAGTTTATAGCGTAAGTTGTACGGTTGTAATAGATAGATTGTGCGTCATTAATTTTAATAATTATGGTAGGAGAGAGAAAATGAATTGGTTGAAATTGGTTTTAATGTGTTTGGCGATGTCGGTTTCTTTTTCAAGTTTTGCGATCACCGATGATGAGCATGTTGCTTACACGCAAGCGGTTCGAGATGGTGATGTCAAAACTGTAAAGAAATTTCTTGATGCTGGTGTTGATGTCAACGAGAAATTTTTTACTTGGGAAGCACTCCAGATTGCCGCTAATAAAAACCAGTTTGCTGTAGTCAAATTATTGGTAGAACGTGGCGCGGATATAAACTACAAACACCCCATTACTAAAATGACGGCATTACAATTTGCAGCCTATGAAAATAATCAGGAAATGATTAAGTACCTGGTCAGCAAGGGCGCAGATATAAACTCTAAAATGCGCGGTAACGTTTCTATTGTGCGTGCGATGCGTGATGAAGGTAATACCAAGATGGTAGAGTTTCTGCTAGCAAATGGCGCCAAAGACGATGGTTGTTTAGAAGAAAAATGTAATTAAGAAATAACAGAGCGCATTAGTAAATGAAAGTGTGCTTGAGTCAACTGAATAAAAGCCACCTCTTGATGGGGTGGCTTTTATTTATTGCTTGTACTGCTTGCATGAGTTCAACACCGCAAGCAGAAAACTCAATTGACGCTCTTGAAACGCTCACTGCGCATATTCGGGTGTTGGCATCGTCGTGCGCTGCTTGTCATGGCACCAACGGTAATAGTGTTAGCGGTTCTCCTGTGTTAGCTGGGCTTGATAAAAATCACTTCATATCACAAATGCTTGCGTTTCGATCAGGTGCGCGCGCTGCCACGGTTATGCATCGACATGCCAAGGGTCTTACTGTCAGTGAGATAGAACAACTCGCAAGTTATTTTTTACAGCAAAAACGCTCACCTGCCAGTATGCCTCAGGCACAAATATTGGATGTACGTCGTGAGTAATTTTTCGTGTGATAAATTGAGACGAGACTTTCTAAAAGTTGCGACCATTTCGGCCGCTTCTAGTTTAATGTTACCTTTTAAAGTGCGTGGTGAAACTAATAAGCTAACTAGCACAAGTCCGAAAGCGCGTTTAGTCATTATTGGCGGGGGTTACGCAGGCGCTACGGCAGCTAAATATATTCGTATTTGGAGTCAAGGTAGCATTGAGGTGTTGGTCATTGAGCAATACAGTCAGTTTGTTTCATGCCCACTCAGCAATTTGGTTTTGGGCGGCAGTATCAATATCAATGATTTAACATTTGGTTATGATGCACTTAAGTTGAATCATGGTATTCAATGGGTACAAGATAAAGTGACAGGCATCGACGCCACTGCAAAAAAGGTGCTGATGGCGCGAGGCAGTGTCAAATATGACAGGTTGATCATCGCACCTGGTATTGATTTTAATTACGACGCAATGCCTATGCTGCAATCTTTCGAGGCTCAACAGCAAATCACACACGCTTGGAAAGCGGGTGCTCAAACTGTCACTTTGCGTAAGCAGCTGGAAGCAATGCCTGACGGTGGTTTATTTGTTATGAGTATCCCTAAAGCCCCATACCGTTGCCCGCCAGGGCCATATGAGCGGGTATGCCAAGTGGCTAGCTACTTTAAAAACATCAAACCAAAATCTAAAATAATTGTGTTAGATGCAAATCCTGAAATTACTTCTAAAAAGGGTCTTTTCACTAAAGTGTGGGCGGAAATGTACGCAGGAATGATAGATTATCGCCCCAATAGTACAGTGGTTGAAGTCGATATAAAATCACGCACCATCAAAACGGAGTTTGAAAGCGTTACTGGCTCAGTGTTAAATATTATCCCGCCACAACTTGCTGGCAAGCCCGCGCAATTAGCTGGGGCAGTGAATATAGACAAGCGTTGGTGTGAGGTGGATTTTCTAACTTATGAATCAAAAGTAGTTCCCGAAGTACATATTATTGGCGATGCGGTTTCTGCCGCACTCCCTAAATCTGCGCATATGGCGACTTCTCAAGCTAAAGTGTGCGCTAGCGCAATTGTTTCAATCTTCTCAAATCAGCCGCCAGACCCAGCACCAGTATTTGCCAATACGTGTTACAGCTATGTGAATGAGCGTATGGCAATGCATGTCGCCAATGTTTACCGATACGATGAGTTGAAAAAAACCATGGTTGCAGCTGAGGGCGGTGGCGTTTCGGATAGCCCCTCTGAAACAGAAGCAAGCTACGCCAAAGCGTGGGCTCATAACATTTGGTCCGACGTTTTAACGTGAGATTACTTTCATGCATTTCAACCGCACGCTAAAAAAATCAACTGTTTGCGTACTGCAATTGAGCATATGTTTAATCAGTTTTGCTGATACAGCAGAAGTCATGTCGGTGCCTATTAACCCATCCACTGCAATTAAACTACCAGATGGCTTTAAGCTCACAGTATTTGCGAATCTACCCAAGCTGGGTGATGGTTACGCCAATGACGCTAGAATGATTGCGATAGGGGCCGATGGATATTTGTACCTGAGTCAAACCAGCCAAGATCAAGTCATTATGTTGCCTGATCGCAACCATGATGGCGTGGCTGATGAAGTGGTCGTAGTAGCAAAAACATTAAACAAGCCACAAGGTTTAGCCTTTGTAAATGGTCAATTGCTGGTGGCTAATCAAGATGGGGTAGTGCGCTTAACCTCTAAAAATAATCAGTGGCCTGCAAGCGAAATTACCCCCATTATCAAAAACCTGCCCACTGGTTGGCATACCACAAAAACTATAAAAATCGGCCCAGATGGCTATCTCTACATCAATGTGGGCTCAAGCTGCAATGTGTGTGAAGAGCCCGATCAAAACAGAGCCACCATTTTGCGCTATACGACCGATGGAAAACCAGCAGGCGCTTTGAGCCAACATGCGCAATCAGCTATTTGGGCGAGTGGTTTGCGCAACGCTCAAGGTTTTGCATGGCATCCACAAACGGGTGATATGTTTGCGACCAATGACGGTTCAGATATGCGTGCACTAAGCAAAGGTGGTGTGGTGAATGATAATTATCCCCCTGAACATTTGAATAAAATCGAGCCTAATAAGCATTATGGTTGGCCATATTGTTGGGGTGTTGCGCAAAATGGGCGAGGGCAGTTTGCCGATCCGAATGTGTTTGGCTCCGAGCAGTTTTGCAAAACTACGCAAACGCCTGCTATCACACTGCCAGCGCATAGCACACCACTTGGCATCACTTTTCTAAAAGGGAGCCAATTCCCTTTGGAATATCAGTCAGATGCGATTGTCGCCTTACATGGATCTTGGAACCGTAAAACGCCCTCAGGATATGCGTTAGTGCGTATAAAATTTAAAGACAACCTGCCTGTAGCCGTAGAGGATTTTGCAATTGGTTGGCTTCAAGGTAAATCTGCTTGGGGGCGTCCAGTGGATGTGATTGTTGCCCCTGATGGTGCACTATACATCTCAGATGATCGTGCTGGGATGGTTTACCGAATTACGTATATCACAACCCCATAGGGGTATTGTGTTAAACCCTATGTGGCAGGAGGGCAGAAAAGTTTAAGTGATACTTTTTAAAAGCATATCCGTCTGATAGATCGAATAAGCCTAGAGTTGTCATAGGGAATTTAGACTTTGTGCGAGCTATTTTTTTGGAGAACAAGCAGGCGGTAGAAGGGTAATTGCTGATCCACAAAAATACCTAATGCTATTTATGAGGAGCATGTGAATCTGCTTGTGCAAAATAAAAAAACCTCAAGTGTAACAGTTATGTGTATCACTTGAGGTTCTTATCTTGAATCTACTGATAAACTTAAACATTTAATCAGCTGACGCTTGTATGGCGTCCCCACGGGGATTCGAACCCCGGTCGCCTCCGTGAAAGGGAGGTGTCCTAGGCCTCTAGACGATGGGGACATAGAGGTAAAATTATACTAAAATTCTTAACTAATTCAAAGTTAAATTAGTGTGTTTGTTACAAATTTTTGAAGCTATCTAATAGTTTCTTGGTGGAGGTAAGCGGGATCGAACCGCTGACCTCTTGCATGCCATGCAAGCGCTCTCCCAGCTGAGCTATACCCCCGACTTACTTCCTGAATCATTATCAGATGACAGGTCTTTTCAAGGTTTGCGCTTATTCAGAGCTCGTCGAAAAGAGGCGCCATATTAAAGACCAGAGTCTCTCTTGTCAATCAATTTTAGTCACAAAATCGTAATTTTAATTAAAACTTTTTGTGCTAGTACATTAACCGCGTATGTTTGATTGAGCATCAAACTGGGTCAATTCAACTCTAGGGGCTGGTTGCCAGCCTTCTTTGCGATGTTCAGCAACGACATTGGTAAATATTCCGCCACGTACATAAAATTTAGCGGTTAATCGCATAAATTTTGGCGCCAAGGCATTAACCAAATCGTCAAGGATGCTATTTGTAACAGCTTCGTGAAAGCAGCCTTCATTGCGGAAAGACCACATGTACAGTTTTAGGCTTTTAAGCTCAACACATTTTTGATCTGGGATGTAATCTAAGTAAAGCACAGCGAAATCTGGTTGACCTGTCATCGGGCATAAGCAGGTAAATTCAGGGATTTCCATATGAATGTGAAAATCACGCTGTTGGTTTGGATTAGGGAATGTTTCGAGTTGTTTACTTGGTTGTGCTGTAGGTTTTCCACCTAGTAAATTGCTTGTTGTCATGATGTGTGTTGGGCTTTACGAGTAAAAATGGGTATTATACGAGTTATAAAATCAAATCACTATTAATCACTTACTCTAAGCTTTTATTGTCCTTTGCGTCTTACTCATTTAAAACTTGCTGGCTTTAAATCTTTTGTTGATCCAACGACATTGCACATACACGGTCAGCGTGTAGGCGTTGTCGGGCCTAATGGTTGCGGCAAATCCAATGTAATGGAATCTGTGCGTTGGGTGCTGGGAGAATCAAGCGCCAAAGAGATGCGCGGGGACTCCATGGATGCAGTTATCTTTAATGGCTCTGGCAATCGCAAACCCATCTCACGAGCCAGTGTGGAGTTGATTTTTGATAATAGCTTGGGAACAGCGGCAGGTGAGTGGGCTCAATATGCAGAAATCTCTGTTAAGCGTGTGATTGAGCGAGAGAAGGGCTCAAGCTATTACATCAACAATACTAGTGTGCGTAGGCGAGATGTAGCTGATTTGTTTTTGGGTACAGGTTTGGGTGGTCGTGCCTATGCAATCATTGGTCAAAATACAATTTCACGCATTGTTGAAGCAAAACCAGAAGAGCTACGCGTATTTTTAGAGGAAGCTGCTGGTATTTCAAAATACAAAGAGCGTCGCCGAGAAACTGAGTTACGCCTGCGCGATACGCGTGAAAATTTGATTCGCATTGAAGACATTCGTCGTGAGATGGATAAACAAATCACGCGTTTAGAATCGCAAGCACAAGTCACATTGCAATATCATCAACTGAATGATGAGCTAAAATTGCTGCAAGGGCAGCTCTGGTTATTAAAAAAGCGCGATGCAAGTGGTGTGTGGGAGAAAAGTCAGCGTCAGGTAGAAAAGCTAGCCAATGATTTAGAGTTTCAAATGGCAGCTTTGCGCAAAACCGAAAGCTTGCTTGAAACCTTGCGCCAACAAAATTATGCGAGTGCCGAGGCTGTTCAACTCGCTCAAACCCAATATTACGAAACCAATGCCGATGTTTCTAACTTGGAAAATCAAGTGAAAAACACGCAAGAAGCGCGCGAGCGTTTGACGCAACAACTGCAACAAATCGTTGCACAAACCCAAAAAATTGAAACGCAACAAGGCTTGTTAAATACGCAGCTTGAGCAGCTACACCAACAACGGCAAGATGCTGAAGCCCGCGAAAGTGGTGTACAAGCCACTTTATTAAGCGCCAAAGCAGCGTTGCCACAAGCCATGGAAGCTTTGCAATTACAACAAAGATTGCATAATAAAGCGCAAGCTGCACTGACTGAAGCAGAACAGAATATCCGCGTTGAAACCACCAATTTAACGCATATTCAACGTACTTTGGCTGAGTTAACGCAGCGCATACAAAAGCTTGGCAATGAGCAAGCACAATTGCAATTGCCAGATGCTGAGGCGATTAAGCAAAAGCAATCAGCGCTAGAAGCCGCAAGCAATGAAATTGCAGTACTAGAAAAAAGCAGTTTGCTGGCGCAACAGCAAGAGCAAGAAAATCTTGAAAAAATTAAATCATTGCGAGCTGATTTGCTGAATGACGAGCGCCAGTTAGCACAAATCAACGCGCAAATTAACACTCTAAGCAAAATTCAAGCATCTTTGGGGCATGAAGCCAAATTAGACCAGTGGTTAAAAAACACTCAACTTGAACATCTGCCTAGGCTTTGGCAGGTGATGCGCATAGCGACAGGCTGGGAAACCGCGTTAGAGGCTGTGCTCGGCGCTCGTTTAAATGCGATATTGCAAAGCGAAAACAATGGCTTAAGGTTTGATAGACGCCCACCTACCTCGTTAGTGGTGTTTCAATCGACTGGTAAGATTGAAAACCTCCCTGAAGCTAACAACCACCCAAACTGGCAGGCAATGGCAAGTTTGGTGCAAGTTACAAACGAAGCATGGTTACCTGTGGTTCAATCCAATCTGGCAGGAGTTTATCTGCTCGAAAATGATATGGATATTGCCACTGCCCGCAGTGTTTTGAAACAAGGCGAGTTATTGGTGAATGCCTTGGGCGATGTTTATACGCAACATGGTGTAGTGTTTCATGCGGCGCAATCAGCTTTGCATGGTGTGTTAGAGCGACAAAATGAGCTTGATACGCTCAATAGCCAACTTCCAGCGCTCAATCAACAACTCAAACAAAAATCCGAGGCATTGCAACAGGCGGAGCAAAGCCTAAAACAAGCCCAGCAAGCTTATCAAACGCAACAAAACGCCTTAAAGACGCAAACACAAACCCGCTATAACCTCAATTTAGAGATTCAGCGTTTGCAACAACAACATCAGCATGTGTTGGATCGCCAAAAGGCGTTGGTGAGTGAGCAATCTCAACTACAAGAGAAAGATAAGGCGCTGCAAGCGGATTATCAACAAAAACAAAAAATGATTAGCGAGCTTAATGCTGGCTTACCTGAGTTAAATGAGCAAAGAAAAGCCACTTTAATCAACCGTCAACAGGCTGAATCTGCTTTAAATATTGCGCGTGATGCGCTACAGAAAGCTGAGCGTTTAGCCCAAGAAGAAGGCTTTAGTAAAAAGCTAATATCCAATAATATCAATGAAGTAAATAATAAAATCAATGCTTGCAATGAGGAGTTGAAGAGCCTGTCTCATCGAAAATCTGAAGCAGAATCATTGCTTGAGGCAGCTAAAATGGAAGGCTTAAAAGCCAACTTGGAAGCCGCACTTAATCTTAAGCAGCAACGTGAAGCTGCGTTGGCTGAGGCTCGCAATGCCATGGCTTCTGCGGAGCAAGAACTACAATCTCAAGAGCGCAATCGCATGCAAAATGAGCAGCTTTTGCACCCACTGCGCGACAAATTAGAGCAAGCGCGCTTGCAAGAGCAACAGGCTAGATTGCACTTTGAGCAATGTCATAGTGGTTTGCAAGCGACAGGCTTAAATGAAAATGACCTCATGCAAATGCTAAAACCATCGTCCAAAGTTAGCGATATTGAACAACAAGCGAATGCAGTTCAAGCGCAAATTGATGCGCTGGGCGCTGTAAATTTAGGGGCAATTCAAGAACTTGCCAGTGAAAAAGAGCGTAAATCTTATTTGGATAGCCAAGCCTCAGACCTAGAACAAGCAATCGCCACGCTAGAAGATGCGATTCATCGTATCGACAAAGAAACCCGCACCCGTTTGCAACATACGTATGATGAAGCGAATCGCCATTTTGGTGAGTTGTTTTCAACGCTGTTTGGCGGTGGGCAAGCCAAGTTGGAGCTATTAGGTGATGAAATTTTAGATACTGGCATGCAAGTATTTGCCCAACCTCCAGGCAAGAAAAACAGTACAATTCATCTATTATCAGGTGGGGAAAAAGCGTTGACTGCATTAGCGTTAGTGTTTGCGTTGTTTAAGCTCAATCCTGCTCCATTTTGCTTGATGGATGAGGTAGATGCTCCCTTAGACGATAGCAATACGGAACGCTTCTGTAATATGGTGAGAAAAATGTCAGAACGTACACAGTTTATGTTCGTGAGCCATAATAAAATCACCATGGAAATGGCGCAGCAATTGATAGGAGTGACTATGCAGGAGTCTGGTGTGTCACGTATTGTTGAAGTTGATATTGATGCTGCGATGAAAATGCAGCAACAAACGCTTGTTTAACATGACATCGCCACTAATCGAGGTTTAAAATATCATTATGTCTGATTTACAACTGTCATTACTCGCGCTAGGCGCTGCCATTATCGCTACTGTGGCCTTATTCAATTGGTGGCAAGAACGCCAAATCAACAAGTCAGCCGCCAATTTGGATATGGTTGAGCAAGATGCGTTGATGTCAAATGACTCAATGCTTGATTCACTCAATGAAGATGCAATTGTCGTTACGCGCAAAACCATTGAACCGACCGATACCCCCGAGAACTCAGCAAATACTGATGATTTTCAAGAAGAGCCTGATTTTGAAGTGAGCCATGAGTCTGATTCGTCTGACAATGAACATACACTAGACCAAAGCTCAAGCACTTGGGAAAAGTTGAGTGGTCAAGCTTCAAATGGTTTGGAAGCTTTAAATGATTTGGAAGATAGTGCCGAGCCCGCTCAACAGGTTATCGCGGAGTCCGTTGAAACTAAACCAAGCGAATATGAAGAAAGTCAAACTGAGCTTAATGAAGTTAGGGTAAGTGAACAACCCATCGCTTCTTCAAAATCCCCGATAACGGTTGAATTTACAGAGGAGGAGCTGGATATTTTAAACGCAATACCAGCACCGCCAGCTTCACTTGCAGCCAAATTAGGCATTCAGCAAGACAATTATGACCATATTGATTTGGCCGAGCCAAGAGAACTGATAAGTGATGCCGCCGTCACACATCAAGAAAACGGCATCACTTTGCGGCATGATGGCTTACCCGCGCAAATCATTGATGAAATCGACCATGCAGGGCTTGTTGTTTTCAATCAAGCAACTTCTCTTGATGTTTTAGATGCCCTTCATGCTGAGTTATCTGCTTTGGGCAAACCCATTCAGGCTTTTGGTTTAGGCGCGGATAATACTTGGGTATCATTAGCGCAAGCTTACGGCAATTCGGATTTTGTAAAAGTCGCTTACGCCTTGCAATTGGCGGATCGCTCAGGCCCTACACCTAAAATCACCTTACACAAATTTCAATCTGCTATTGAAGCGCATGCAAAAAAAATCGGGGCAAAAGTGGAGTGGCATGGTCAAGCTGACCCTTATGTCTATGCGGCTGATTTAGATGGTTTTTGTGTGCAAGTGGATCAACTCATACGCTTTCATTTAATCCAAGGCGCAAGCGGCCCATTTACGGGTACAAAATTTAGAGGCTTAGCTGAATCCAGCGGTTTAACTCTGGGCGATAATGGCGCATTCCACTATATCAACGATCACGGGCAAATACTGTTTTCCATTATCAATGCAGATAACAACGCATTTAACGCTGAAATGCTGCGCAATATTGGTTTAAGAAGCGTGAATTTTGAATTAGATATTCCGCGTGTTGCCAACTCGACAGAAGCATTTAACCTCATGATGATGGCTGCCAAGAAAATGGAAGCGAGCTTGTTTGCACAGTTGGTCGATGACAACCATAAGGCTTTGACGGATGTGCATCTTGAGAAAATTCGTCAACAACTGCGCTTCATCAATTCGCAAATGGTTTCGCGTGGCATCGTTCCGGGAAGCCCCTGTGCATTGCGCTTATTTTCTTAATGCAAGTTTTCTTAATGCAAGTTTTCTTAATGCAAGTTTTCTTAATGCAATATGACTAGTAACATCAGCAACCACCCCCAAGCGGCTCTGTTTGGCGACGATGATGCAGACGAATCAAAAAAAACAGCCCAAGAACCCGTTTTAAATAACGTAACGCAAGAACTCGAGAAGTTACGCCAAGAAGTTCGTTATCATGATTATCAGTATTACGTGCTTGATACGCCAAGTATTCCAGATAGTGCATATGATTTATTATTCCGTCGCCTGCAATCGCTAGAACAACAGCATCCTACACTTACAACCCCAGATTCCCCCACACAGCGTGTAGGCGGCGAGGCGGTAAAAAGTTTTAACAGTATTCAGCACCGTATGGCGATGCTTTCTCTCAACAATGCCTTAGAAGAAAATGAAGCGATCGCTTTTGATAGCCGAGTACGAGAGGCGCTGGGCGTTCATGAAGTCGAATATGCTGTAGAGCCAAAATTCGACGGATTAGCCATTACACTCACTTATGAAAAGGGCATCTTTGTCCAAGGCGCAACACGTGGAGATGGCTATACGGGTGAAGATGTTACGCATAATTTAAAAACCATAGGCGCTATTCCCATGCGCCTCAATACCGATAACCCACCAAAGTTATTGGAGGTTCGCGGTGAAGTGCTCATGTTTAAGCGCGATTTTGAACGTTTAAATCAAGAGCAAGCGCTTAAAAATGAGAAGTTATTTGCTAATCCACGCAATGCCTCAGCAGGTAGCTTGCGGCAGTTAGATCCCAAAATTACGGCAACGCGCCCATTAAATTTTTTCGCATATGGCTTGGGTGCCGCGGATGGTGTTCCTGCAATGCCATCACATAGTGAAAACATGCAGTATTTGGCAAGTTTGCATTTACCCGTGAGTCATGAACGCGCAACGGTTCATGGAATCAATGGCTTACTCAACTATTTTAAACAAATTGGTCAAAAGCGCGAGCAACTGCCTTTTGATATTGATGGGGTTGTTTATAAGGTCAATAATCTTAATCAACAAAATGAATTAGGCTTTGTTTCGCGTGCGCCACGTTGGGCAATCGCACATAAATTCCCAGCACAAGAAGCGCTAACTGTTGTTGAGGCGATAGAAGTGCAAGTCGGGCGCACAGGGGCAATTACGCCTGTTGCAAGACTAAGACCCGTGTTTGTGGGTGGCGTCACCGTGACCAACGCCACCTTGCATAATCAAGATGAAATCGACCGTAAAGATGTGCGCGTTGGCGACACGGTAAGCGTGCGTAGGGCAGGGGATGTGATTCCCGAAGTGGTGAGCGTTGTATTAGAAAAACGCCCTGCAATTAGTCAGCCATTTTATATATTAGATTCCATCTCACATGCCTGCCCTATGTGCGGCTCACATGTGACAAAGTCAGAAGATGAAGCAGTTGCCCGTTGCACAGGCGGCTTATTTTGTGCAGCACAGCGCAAGCAAGCCATCTTGCACTTTGCATCCCGCCGCGCGCTTGATATTGAGGGGTTGGGAGATAAGTTGGTCGATCAACTGGTGGATGCAGAAATTGTGCATACCCTGTCCGACCTATATCAACTCACTTTATCTGATTTATCTCAGCTTGACCGCATGGCGGAAAAATCTGCACAAAACATATTAGATGCACTTGAATCAAGTCGCCACACCACACTTGCACGCTTTATCTATGGCTTAGGCATCCGTAACGTAGGTGAGGCAACCGCAAAAGATTTAGCCCGCCACTTTGCTAATTTAGAAGCGATACAAGCCGCAGATGTAGAAACATTGCAACAAGTGCCAGATGTCGGCCCCATAGTCGCAAAATCAATCGTAGAGTTTTTTAACGAAGAACATAACCAAACAGTGATTGCTGAATTACGCCAAAAAATCACCTGGGAAGAGGGCGCGACTAAAACCCCTGCCTCTGGTGCATTAGTGGGTAAAACATTTGTATTAACAGGCACTTTACCCAATTTAAGCCGAGATGAAGCAAAAGAAAAAATCGAAGCAGTGGGCGGCAAAGTGACTGGCAGTGTTTCTAAAAAAACTGATTTTGTAGTAGTGGGTGCTGATGCTGGTAGTAAACTTGAAAAAGCGCAAACTTTGAATATTGCGATATTAGATGAAGTGGCTTTACTCGCATTATTAGATAGTTAGCGCTGTTGCTTAAACGCTTTAATTGATGGATATTCGTATAGTAAACGTTTGAAATAAAGGGCGCCGTTAGGCGTCCCGCTTGATTGATAGGTTATTGCCATTTGCCATTTTTGTATATCTCAGGTTTGAATTCTGGGCACCCATTACAAACCCAGACCGATTGAATATCTAAAATTCGTTTTTCAGTAAGATCAATTAAACAAGCATTAACTGCATAGCTACGCTCGTAGCCAGCTATTGTGCCAATTGAGAATTCACAGTGGGAATCTCTAAATTTAAGCCAGTCTTTTTGAGATTTTTGTAACAGCTTCGGATCGGCTAAGGCAGAGTAAAGCTTTTTGTATAAATTATTGAGTTTTAGGTCTACAGCTCTATATTCATCAGCTAGACATAAATTGTGTTGTTTTGATTGGAGGTGCTCACATTTATCAAGTTGAGGCTCGGCAAGATTCCATTCATTTACACCTAAAGCAAAAGCATCCTTAAATAAACCTAAAAGTAGCATGCTGAAGATAATTTTTCTCATGGGAACTCTAACTGTTATTATGCGGACGGGTACGTCCGCATAATATTAAATAGCAAGTACGGACGCAACTGCAATATAAATTAAGCGTGACTTTTAGGTTGTTAATTTAAGTTTCGAATCGGTAATGGACATCAACACCAACATGATTAAAGAAATTCTCAATTCACTTGTTTTTTTGCAATAAATCACTGAATACGGATATTAAATTGATGAACCAACAACTCTTTTTCTAGTCTTTTACAATAAGATTTAACAATAAACCACTACCACTTGGAGAATTTTTATGCAGTTACGTACCATATCTATCATGTTGATTTTATTGTTTAACCAAACTGCGTTTGCGGCAGAAGAATCCGTAAGTACCAAACTTAATGCGTGTAACCAAGCGATTAAAGAGGGTGATGCATCAAAAGCGTTAGCCTATGCCGAGCAAGTATTTAAGTTAGATCCGAATAACCGCGATGCGCTTCTATGTAAAGGGCGTGCGCATGGTGGTACGGGGCAAACCAAAGAGGCGCTAGCTGCTTTAAATAGTGCGGAAAAACTTTCCAAAACGCCTCGAGACCATATGATTGCTTTAGCGCTCATCGGTAATGTACAAAGAAACGCGGAGCAATATGCCGATGCGATTAAAACTTATCAAAAAAGTATGGAGTTTGCCAAAGCCTCTGGCGACAAGCGATTTGAGGGGATTGATTTAAATTTAATCGGAGATACTGAGGTTAATATCAAGCAATATGATGCCGCAATTGAACATTATTTAGCGAGTGATAAATTAGCCGCGAATGATAATGAACATGCCGATGTTTATGAGCGTATTGCTATTGCTTATGATAAACAAGGTGCGCATGATAAAGCGGTTGAATATCAAGTCAAAGCCGATTTAATTCAAGAGCGTAGTGGTGATTTAGATCAACGCGCCAACGCTGGATTAGAGATGGGGCGCTTATACATGGCGGCTGGCAATTATGATAAGGCTGAAAGGGCGATCAACAAAATTATCAAACTCAGTACTGAGAATGGCGGCGCATACTGGCGAGCCAAGAGTTACTACTACATGGCACAAGTAAAAGTGGCGAATAAGCAACCTGAGCAAGCGAAGCCCTTGTTGGCGGATGCTCAAGCGATTGCAAAAGAGATTGGTGAGGATGCGCTAGGCGATGATATTGCGAAGTTACTGCAATCACTCAAATAGTATCTAATGTGGCGCAATTTTTTTGAGAGGTGGTTGTAAGGTTTAACCAACCAGCGCGACTAAGTAGCAGAATCTTACAACTCAGGAGCTTGTAGCATGTTAATTCTCAAAAAATCAGACATTATCCCATCTGAAATTACCCCTCAAGATGTCTATGAAAATCGGCGTGAATTTATTAAAGCTGCGGGTTTTGGTTTAGTTGCTGGTGCAGCTATTGGTAGTGGATTTATCTCCAATAACGCACAAGCAGCGACTGCAAGACAAAAAATCTCAGGTTACGTTAAAACGCCTTACGGAACAGATGAAAAGCTTACATCGTATGAAGATGTCACTACTTATAATAATTATTATGAGTTTGGCACTAGCAAAAGTGACCCCGCAGTAGAGTCGCAATTATTCAAACCAAGACCTTGGACTATCAGCATAGAAGGGCACGTCAAGAAAGCTAAAACCCTTTCAATTGATGATCTGATGAAAATAGCCCCCTTAGAAGAGCGTATCTATCGCATGCGCTGTGTGGAGGCTTGGTCTATGGTTATTCCGTGGATAGGCTTGCCTATGGCGCAATTAGTGAAATGGGCAGAACCTACTGGCAATGCTAAGTATGTCGAATTTATTTCTGCATCAGACCCACAAACCATGCCAGGCATGCGTTTGCCAGTGCTTGATTGGCCATATGTTGAAGGTTTGCGCCTAGATGAAGCAATGAATCCGCTGACGATATTGGCGGTTGGTTTGTATGGCGAAGTGTTGCCTAATCAAAATGGCGCACCAATGCGCTTAGTCACGCCATGGAAATATGGCTTCAAAGGTGCCAAATCCATTGTGAAAATTCGCTTTACGGATACCATGCCCAAAACTGCTTGGATGAAGGCGGGACCCTCTGAATATGGTTTTTATGCCAATGTAAATCCAACTGTAGATCACCCTCGTTGGTCGCAAGCCTCTGAGCGTAGAATCGGTGGCGGTCTATTTTCACCGCGTATTAAAACTAAAATGTTTAACGGTTATGCCGAGCAAGTTGGGCAAATGTACGCTGGTCTAGACCTGACCAAATACTTTTAGGGTGCATCATGCCAACAAAAAAACAAATTGCTTGGTTAAAAGCAGGGGTGTTTATTGCGGGTTTATTTCCGCTATTGCGACTGATCTATTTAGGTATGAATGGTCAATTATCTGCAAACCCTATTGAGTTTATTGAGCGCTCAACAGGTACTTGGGCATTGATAATCTTAATGCTTACGCTAAGCATGACGCCTATTAAATTACTTACGGGAATTGCCTGGCCAATTCAATTTCGCCGTATGATGGGTTTGTTTATGTTTTTTTATGCTTGTCTGCATATCGTCACTTATGCGTGGCTGGATCACGGTTTTATTTGGGCTGATATTCTTAAAGATATCTACAAGCACCCGTATGTATTGGTCGGTTTCAGCGCATTTATATTGAGTATTCCGTTAGCAATTACCTCAAATAACGCGATGATTAAACGCCTAAAAAATAATTGGAAAAAACTACATCAAACCGTCTACGCAATTGCAATACTTGCTGTATTACATTATTGGTGGTTAGTTAAAAAAGACCTTACAGAACCCATTATTTTTGCGCTAGTCCTCACAATATTACTATGCCTTCGGATTTACTTTAACTTCTGCAAGATAAAACGCAATTCAATAAATAAAGTTTAATATATATCAGATAGTTATTGTCTTATCTTCATGTAATCTATTTTTTGAAATTTGATGTTGCATAAGCAAGCTTCATCATACAGAATGTGATGTTGTAAGATTGCCAATCAAATCCCATAAGGAGCTTTCAATGCAATATCAAATTGATGTCTTTCTCTCATCTCTCAATCAATTTTGGTCTGAAATCGCATTGTTCTTCCCCAGACTTCTTGCTGTTATAGTGATATTGTTCTTTGGCTGGGTTTGCGCCAAAATTTCTTGTATTTTTGTAAAGCGAATTTTAGACGTAGCGCAGTTTGATAAATTTGCAGATCGATCAGGTCTTGAGGCGTTTTTAAAACATAGCGAACTTGATCTCACCATTAGTAGCATTATTGGGCAAGTTGTATATTGGCTAGTCATCTTGCTATTTGTGATAACTGGCGCAAATACATTGGGGCTGACCGAAGTTGCCACCATGCTACATCAGCTAGCCAACTATTTGCCAAAAGTAATCATAGCAATTTTAGTTATCTTATTTGGTACGCTATTAGCTAGATTTATCAATCGTTTAGTTTTTGCATGGCTAAATGGGATCAAATTTGAGGGTGCGCTTGCTATCAGCACCTCAACAGAATATGGATTACAAATTTTCGCCATATTCGTTGCATTGGAGCAGCTTGAAATAGGCACTCAATTGCTTACTTCATTATTTGTCATCATTTTCGGGGCAATATTTTTAGCCCTAGCGATTGCATTTGGCTTGGGTGGCAAAGATTGGGCTGCTAAAGTCATCAACGATCTGAGTAGTAAAAGACGATAGGCGTTGATTCTTGCAAATGCCGTATATTTAGGTAAAGTTCAGAATTACCACTCCTATATAAATCAATCAGTTAGAAAATTAAATCATATTATTACCTAAATTATATTTAGGTAATAATTATATATTTATCAGCAGTTTAGGTAAAAATTAGGTATTGACAAGCAGTAACCTAAGGAATACATTTAAAGAATGCATTCTCCATTACGGAGGTCATGTGTTTCGTTCCAGCCATTTCAAAGCCCGCTTTTCTAGGGAAAACGTTGATCCAGAATTTTTGGACGTTTCTGTGTGGCCTAGAGTTGACGAAAGCTCAATAGAGGATCCAGATGATCGCAAGACTTTTATAGATCGCTGCATATCACTCAATCAATATATAAACACAGATAAACAATACAAATCTGACGATCTATTGTCTTCGAATGAGATGATTCGTATCTTCAAAAGATGCCTAGCCCTTCATCCAGATGGAAGAATTTACGGATATCGAGCATTAATTCCTCATACTAGAATTAAGACTTACGTTAGAAAGTCTACAGTGGAAACTGCAGTAGGCAAAACGAACGGATTTTCAGGTGCTTTTACTTCATTGCTTGAGCAACACCCTGAGTTGCATGATTTAATTGAACGAAATGTCTTCAAAAAAGGGCCTAAAAATGCTGTTTTTGAAAGTCGGATATCTGTAAAACACCTTCATAAAAAATTTCTGGATATGTGCCGAGATCTCGGCTTAGAAATATCTAAAAGCTATCCTTTCAATACAGTCATGCAAGGTTACGGAGCACTGGCAAAATATATTTATACGCTTCAACAAAATAATCCATATGAAGCAATCAAAGCCAACCATTCTAAATCCGCTGCAAAAAAACTACTTACTTCAGATGCTTCAACTCGCCCAGTGCATAAAGCCTATCAACGTGTTGAGTGTGATGCCCATCATATCGATGCTATTTTTTGCATTTTGGTACCTTCGATATTTGGTGAGCTAATTCCAAAGATAATAAAACGAATCTGGGTCATTGCAGTTCAGGAAGTTATGTCCAGAGCTGTTTTGGGTTATTACCTTTCGCTGAGAGAGGAATGCAGCTCAGACGATGTTCTTGAAGCAATAAAACGTTCACTCATCACTTGGAAGCCTCGTAAATTACTTATTCCTAAAATGGAATATAACGAAGGTGCAGGATTTCCTTCTTCCAACTACCCCAGGCTTTCGGGAGTCATTTGGTCAGAGTTTAGCGTTGATCAAGCCCTAGCGAATCTATCTGAGCGAGTGAAGGCAAAATTAAAACTTGTTTCTGATGGTACATGTGAGGCAATCGTAGTGAATCGACATGTACCAGATGATCGTCCTTTTGTTGAGAGATTCTTCAAAACGCTGGAGGAAAGTGGTTTCCATAGACTACCGAATACTACTGGTTCAGATAAAGACGATCCTCGCAGGAAGGATCCAGAACTGGCCGCTTGTAAATACTTTATTCAACTGGAGCATCTTGAAGAGCTGACAGATGTGCTCATCGCAGACTATAACGGTACACCACATACCTCAATTGGACAACGAACCCCGATTGAGTATCTGAACTATTTAACTAGTTCTGAAGATTTTGATCTTAAATATGCAGATAAGGATCAGGTAAATGCGATCATGAGCTACCGAAAGAAAATAAAAGTGAGTGGCAGTCTGCAAGATGGCAGAAGGCCTTTTATTAATTTCCATCAAGTAACCTATAGCAGCGATGCATTTAAACGTTCGTATCATCTCGCTGGTAAGTACATTATCGTAGAAGCCGATACAAACGACTTGCGTACTGTGAGAGCATACACTGAAAATGGTGCTGAACTAGGTACACTTGTTGCCAGCCCACCATGGCATCGTACACCACATAGCTTGTATATTAGGCAAGTCATTTGCGGGCTAGTTAGAAAAAAAATGATTCACATAAACTCAAGTAAAGACCCGATCACAACCTATCTTGAATATTTGGAAAGCAACATTCATAAGGGTAAAGCAGTTCCCCCTGCATACCTACAAATCAGAAGACAGCTTACTGAAGATTTTTTAATGCAAGAGATTGACCCTCAAGATCCGGAGCTACCTGAAAAAAATGCTCAGAAAAAAGAGAAAGTAAAAGCCAGCCCTGAGATTGATGAAACAACCACAAACTTACCTCCACCACGTAAAACTGCTTTCTGATTATGATTCCGCAAAAGACAAATTTTCTTGATGAACATCCGATGCTTATTCAAGAGTATGCGATTTATACACCTGCTATTGCAGAATTTTTTAAAATAATTTGCGAATGGATCGATAACAGAGTTCCTGGTGCCTATATTTATGGCTTTTCAAGGCTAGGAAAGAGCAGGGCGATTAGGTTTTGGATAAAGTCCTTAATTTCTGAGAGGTATGGTAACCGAATCGCCTTTTTCGATATGAAACATAAAAATCATGACAGGCCAAGCGAGACCACGTTCTTAATTGAGCTATTAATGGCATTTAACCACCAACTCAAAAAAACAGGAAAAACCACCGAAAAATATGAAAGAGTGGTGAATTTCATGTGTTGCCAAGCCAGAAATCAAAACACCAATTATGTTGTGCTTATGATCGACGAAGCACAATTTATGCATGACCAAGAATACAAGTGGTTATGTAATATTCAGAATGAAATGGATGGAATGGGATTTCGATTTACAGTAATTTCCGTCGGTTCGCACGAATTAACATACCAACACGAGATTTTTGCAATGGCAGAAAGTGCCTATATTTTAAGTAGATTCATGGTGCGGAGCTATGCTTTTAATGGAATACGAAATAGCAAAGAAATGGAGTATGTCCTTAAAGGATATGATGAGGACTCTGAGTGGCCAGTTGGGAGCGGCAAAAGCTTTACGGCATACTTCTTCCCTCGCGCTTTCAACGCAGGGTTCAGAATATCTGAAGCAGCGGATGATTTATGGGAAATTTTCTTTGAGCTCGCGCCAATGGCTTTACAGAACAAGCTCAATATCCCTATGGAGCATATAGCCAAATCCGTTGAATATATTTTCAGAGAGTTAAGTGGACCAGAGGTTTTGCATGTCCCTATAGAAAAAGCATGGCTAACAAAGGCAGTCAAGCAAACAGGGTATGAACATCACATGCATGCTGTGGGTTTGATAGTCGGTAGAAAGAACTGAAGCGTTGTCATATGCCAAAAAAATGAAGACTAGTTGGATTGAGAACTCGGTAAGACCATTTGAATCTTTTTGGGGAGTCACTCAAAGATTTATTATGCTCAATGTAGCCCACGCTAGTGACTTCTCTGAAATATATTTTAATGATAGTAAATTTAAGGAGTTCTCAACAAACTACGCTTCCCCTTGTTTTAAACACCAAACTTTCAGGCAAGAGCTAGGGATAAGCCAAGCGGATTATGATCAAATGACTTTGAATAGCATCAAGGATACATTTGCTGACCAAACCGAAGGGTTACTCAAATTCTGTCCTATATGCGTAAATTCATTATACCAATCAATTTATTTTCAAATTAAATGGGTGCGTGATTGCCCCATCCACAATGTTAAATTGCTAAATAAATGTCAAAACTGTGGAAGACCTATATCAATACTATTTAATCGGCAGATGGTTCAAAACCCTTACTGTTGCCCCATTTGCAACCTACCGTTGTATGCAGATAAAAAAAATCTGCTGAATCCATCAATAATAGAGGTCAACGCCGAATTTAAAGAAATTGCTGATTGGTGCAGGCATGTAGCAAAAATTGATAGAAATTGTGGAGTTATCCAAAAGGTAAGATTTAAATCTAGTTATATGCCAAGTGATTGGTTTTACCCACTCAATACAGAGATATCAAAAATTCCATTGCCAAGTTTACTCAACTCATGCAAAGAGTCATTTGTGGAAGATTGGCAAGCCACCTATAGATGCGGACTTAAGGTCAAGGCTGTTATACGAGTCAAAGATGACAAATTAAGCTTTAGGGTATCAGGTTTAGAAGCGTCGACCTATACTGCCATTTTTAAATCATATTATCGATATTTGATCAAGAAAGAGTTGGGTAGATACAAAAGAACCATCAATTCATACAGAGGCTTGCCATATTTTTATTCACCTACAGCGCATTCCAGAGATATCCATGAGAAATACATAGCAATAAACACACTAATCCGCAGAGTGCATCAATATGACGATTCCAAAGAATATTGGTTTTTGAATTCTAGTACGCCTGCTAAAAGTCTGATAAGAAAGTTTAACTTCTTAAATGATACTCAAGCACTAAATTTATGCAGAAATACTCAAGAAGTTGAATGGGTTTCCAGCCATATGCTCATTGAGGAGCTTAAGAGTCTATATAAAGAAGCGCTGATTGTTAGCAGAGAAATGCTCAAAATGGAAAAAGAATACAAATGTTGGCCGTTATCAGAAAAGTTACTGCCTTGCTCTTTCGTATATCGTGATCCAAAAAATGAACAACTCATATATAAGTGCATTCAAAATAGGCTACCGATTGAGAATCTAAAGGTCACAAGTCCATATGAATACTAGTTCCTAAAGTTGTATCCCCTTAGGAAACTGACTTGAAGCCTACGAGCTATTAAAATCACTGATTGCGAAACTTACTCAGTGAACAGCACTATCAAAATAATATTTATGTCAATTGCGACATTCAATGTGCTCCACGTAATCACAAACTTGCTGCAGAATCCCCTGATAAGCTCCATAGTCACTGACCGAAAAATAGGACAGAAATGGAAACTCAGCGCAACGGCCTATACACCAACCTGTCTCGTTATCCCGATTCACACTAAAATTAAAGAGCGTTTTATCCATTATTGAATTAAAAGCGCTAGCTTAATATCCTAGAGGCTTGCACTGAGATGTACATGATCGGCTTCGTTGGGTTCAGAGAGCCAATCCTCTTTGGTGTATTGATAATCAGGAAACTCATCCTGTAAGGTGGTTTCTCTTTTTAATAGACGTTTCACCAGTGCTGCTAATCTAAATAGATCTTCTTTGCCCCGAATATCAAGGGGAACACAAAGGTCTACGCCCCTACACCAGGGTAATATTTTTACAGAGAATGATAGTTGAACAGTACGATCAATCCCTGCTTGTTTGAGCTCATTTTCTAGTGCATGAAGTTTCTCGTAACGATCATGACAAGAGTCTGAAAATGACATAGAGTAAGAAGTGACCTTTTTACGAGAA
>CAZUGV010000005.1:0-161799 GCA_964620425.1 uncultured Methylophilaceae bacterium
ACCCATCATTCAACAGGGACGCGCTAAAGCGCGCCCGTTAATTCAAACGTTAGGCCTAAGGAGAATTTAGTGTTTGGGAAAACCTTTGTTATTACGCCAAAGCTTCTGTGGGGCTCAATTACTGTGCTTGCCGTCCTCCTCAGCACGGCATCTGTCGTTACTTGGGAAATTCGAAAAGATGTTATTGAGAGCTTAAAACAGCAAATTGAGGCATACGAGAAATCTCAGAACTGGAAGTTGCCGGAGACCCTTGAGGAAATACGCAAAGCGAGCAAGCAGCTCACACTCCAACTTAAGGACAAACAAGAATTAGAAAAACTACGCGTACAAGTTGACGACCTGTCAGCAAAAAATCAATCCACCCAAATTGAATTGAAGGAAACCCAAACGAAACTGACTGAGGCCACGGATACGTTGAGCAAGCTTATTCTCAAAGCGCAAACCGTAGATTTGACTGAAGGCGAAACAGCAGACCTCATAGAAAATAAAGAAACAATTGGGATTCAAAGCGTTTACCCCTCTCGTGCTGTTGTCACACTTTTCAATAGTACAAAATTTCTGAACATTGGTGATTCTGTGACTTACAAGTTCTCCAATAAAGAATGTCAGGTCACCCTCACCAAGATACATGCCAAGGTGGTAACGTTCAAACATGGCTGCGCCTAACATATCATTCAAGCGGGACTGGCTAAAGCCAGCCCCTTAATTCAAACGTTAGGCTCTTTGACCGGCAGCAAAATACGAATGAAAGCTGTAACATGCGCGTAAAAAAGAGCATCTATAGTAGATGCTCTCACCAACTGATTACATGGAAAAGATGATGAAAAAATTGGTCTTTGGTTTTGCACTGACCGCACTGACTTTGACTGCGCAAGCATATGAATTTGATTTCACAGGGCGGGTAACTTACACCGATGGCAGCTTGAGCGGCGTTTCCAGCGGAACCCTTCTGCAAGGGCGCTTCTTTGCTGAAGGTCCGTCAAATGACTATGGTAGCTTTACTTGGGACAACATGGCTTCGTACAGCTTTGTCTCGGGTCAGATTTCGGCCAACATTAGCGGTCACACCATCAGCGCGAAGTCTCCATCAATTCGCATCTATGACAATCTCGGCGGAAACGTGGAAGACGGTTTCAGCATGAGCAGCGGCTACCCGCTTACCGTGGACGGCACAACTTACCTGAATGGCGCGTTCGGCTTCAACCTCACCACCGAGCCGGGCAACACGGGGGTGATTCAAAACTTAGGCTTGCCGAGCCAAATCAATGTGTCTGCTTTCGACGGCCATTCGTCATTGACATATGGCTTTATGCAACGCGATGGCGCTCCGGGTGGCCAGATTCTCGGCTTCGAGGTGCTGTCAGTCAACGTGCCATCGGTTCCTGAGCCGCGCACCGCTTGGCTGCTCATCATTGGCATGCTGGGTATGGCTGCAACCTGTCGCCAACGTTCGCACAACTAACGCAGACCCTAAGCAAAGCGGCATGGTCGGGCATCGCAAAGTGCCTAACTCGTTGGTCAAGCTGACGCCAACAGGCTGCGCCTGTTGGCGCCCTCCGCTTCGCTCCGGCGCAGCTTACCGCGGGCATTGACAGGCAGCTAAGGGGATGATTGAGTCTAAGGGGCACAAAGCGGACTATAAGAATCCTCTAAATTTTCTAGTGACTTGCGTCCGTACTTGCTATTTATTATTATACGGACAGAGCTAACCTTAACTACAAGATTTAAAAAGAAAAAGAACATGTCTAAATCAACACTCACAATATTATTATACGGACGCACGCGTCCGCTTAATCACTGTTAGCCTTAAGGATAAATAGCATGGAGCCAAACATTTCAAATGCAGCGCCAAACGAAGTTGAATTCTACTCAAAGAGGCCCCTTTCAATTACAGTCATTTGTGTCATAGGCTTCATTGGTGCAGCTCTTGCAATTCCAGTTATATTCTCTGGCACAGCTAAAAATATAGGTAATTGGTATCCACCGCTTTTGGCATTCTCAGCTATTGTTGGAGCAGTATGCTTTGTTGGGCTTTGGAAAATGAAAAAATGGACTGCTTATTCATATGCTGCATTTACTGGTCTTAATCAAATCATTATGCTCGTCATGGGAATATGGAACATATTCGCTTTGTTAATCCCAGGCATTGTTATTTTCGTAGCTTTTAAAAATATTGCCAAAATGAGCTAGCTAAGGCTAACCCATCATTCAAGCGGGACACGCTAAAGCGTGCCCCTTAATTCAAACGTTAGGCTTCTTAACAGCTTGCCATCTAAAAATGATATGATTTAGATATGGCACCTACCGTTTTTCGTGATGGCTCTTTTCGCTTCTTTTTCTTTTCTCGTGAAGAGCCTCGTATTCATATACATGTCTCTCACACTGATGGTGAGGCGAAGTATTGGATTGAGCCAAAAGTTGAGCTTGCTATGAATCAAGGGCTTTCACAAAAGTAACTCAATGAGGCACTGTCAATGGTTGAGCGGCATCATAAGGAGATACTAAATGCTTGGCGTACACACTTCGGAAATTGAGGTTTCTTTAGTCTCAAACAAAGGCTTTTGGCTATTGCTAGATACAGAGGAGTTATTTGTTCCTTTTTCTGAGTTTCCATGGTTTCAGCGAGCCACTATTGAGGCGGTTACAACTATTGAAAAGCTTTCATCTAATCATCTTTATTGGCCTCTGCTTGATATTGACTTGTCGGTAGAGTCTATTCGCAACCCTAGTGCATTCCCATTGATCTCTAAAGCCTAACTCGTCATTCAAGCGGGACTAGCGAAAGCGCGCTTTGAATAAGCAATTATTAATAACGAGGGTTGAGCCACCATTGTCGCCAGCCTCTTATTTCAAACGTTACCTCAGCCTGACCCTTTTTCTATGAAAATTGACTGCCTAGACCACTTGGTGCTCACCGTCAAAGACATCGAAACCACTGTGTCTTTCTATTCGAGAGTCTTGGGTATGGATGTCATTACTTTTAGTGGTGATCGCAAGGCTTTGTCTTTCGGCACACAGAAGATTAACCTACATCAGCACGGAAAAGAGTTCGAGCCAAAAGCCGAGCAGCCTACGCCCGGCTCAGCCGATTTATGCTTTATTACCTCTACTCCGCTCTCTGATGTGGTAAAACATCTCTCTTCGTGCAATGTGGTTGTGATTGAAGGCCCAGTTCAGCGGACGGGTGCAACATGCCCCATTCTTTCTGTTTATTTCCGCGATCCAGACATGAATCTTGTTGAGGTTTCAAATCGTTTACTTGCCTAGCTTATTATTCAAGCGGGTCGCCTAACGGGAGCCTTTATTTCAAACGGTAGCGCTTTATGAAGCTGATTAAACGCAACGCCGTTAAAAACTCCACTCTAGGGTGGTTGATAGTGCATGGTTCATTCGATCCACACGCACCCCGTTCAGGTATTGATTTAAATAGCCCATTTCTACTTTTGCGGTTGGGTGGATTTTATACCCAGCCCCTACAAATAAACGGTTTTGATCGAACCCAGAATGCGCGCCCCAATCGGTATCGTTGGTATTAAAGAAATATTCATCTGACACCACCCATGACAAATTGGGCAAGCTGGCAATTGGGCGGCTCAACTTAATCATTTGTCGCAAACGGTACCCCGTATCACTTGAGTTATCGAACCACCTTTGCTCAAATCGGGTTCTACTGGAGATAGCAATATCGGCAATTGGGTCAAATTGATATGAAAACTGTTGCCACAAGCGATCTTCATTATTGCTATTTCTGCCTGCGGGATAAGAATTAACATTGGCATAGCCCAACCAAACACTACTTTTACTCGACAACTGGTAAAACACTGCAGGACGAATCAGCAACTGATCTAAATCTTCCCCCTCTTCCCGCCACCTGGGTTGCAACTCGGCATACCAATTAAATCCCTCTAAAGGCAGACTGCCTCTTGCATTCACATTCAGCCATAATCGGCCATCTTCCTCAATTTCTGCATACGCCATATGGTGGTTAAATAGAAATGCACCCACCAAAAACATAAAACTATATTTAGTTTTCACAGTCATCCTTTAAATGTTTCAGCAATCATTATTCTGGCGATTAATTAGTCAGTGCGTAGGGCGCGGGGGAAATCCATGGGGTGTTTCCACAGACTAAATCTGCTACTAGCCTTGCGCTGGCTGGTGCCATGGTGAGGCCGTATCTAAAGTGCCCAGTGTTTAGGTATAAGTTTTTGATGTGTGGGTGCGCTGAGATGGTTGGCAGATTTTCTGGGGTGCCGGGGCGCAAGCCGCTCCATTGTTTAATAATGGGTTTGTGTTTGAGTGATGGCATAATCGCTTCGGCTTTAGCTTTAATTTCATCACGTACTGCTTCGGTGGTGGATGGGTCGAATCCAACATCTTCTAGCGTGCTGCCTGCAAGCAAGTAGCCATCGCGCCTTGGTACCATGTAAAACCCTTCTCTGTAGACCATTTGCGCTAAGTTTTTATCTGGCTGGTAAAGTAAAATCTGTCCACGCATTGGGCGTATATTTAGATTTTTGGTGGTTTCTTTTAAGAGTTCAAAGCTCCATGCGCCTGATGTGACAATAAACTGGTCTGCTTTAATGGTTTCGCCACTTGTGGTTTGCCATGCGTTGATTGATGACATTGCTTGCAAGGGTGCAAGCTCTGTTTTTTCTAACAAGGTGACGTTGTTTTGCTCTAGCCATGCGCGTAGTGCTTGCATTAAATAAGGGGGGCGAATTTGGCAGATGGTGGGTAACCAAAGGGCATCTTCGCCACTGAGGGATTGCACTTCAAATGCAGAGGCTTTGACGGGTTGCAGTGGTATTGAATTGCTTTCACACCATTGAATGGCGGCTTCCCGATCAAAATTGGGTAACATTAAAAAGCCAGAGTTCTCAAAGTGTGCATCTATCCCTGTTGCTTGCTGCAAGCGCTGGCATATCTCACCGTACATTTTTAGGCCGTAGTTGGTAAGCTGGTTGACATGCGCTGAGTACATCCAAGGTAGGAGTGGAAAGACAATGCCCGAGCCTGCCCAAGATGATTCTCCAGAGGTTTGGCTGGCGATTTGGTTGCGCTCTACGATGGTGACTTGGCAGCCACGTTGCACTAACTCCATGGCGGTCATGCAGCCGACAATGCCGCCACCGATAATTGTTACATGCTGCTTCATGTGCCTTTACCAGTTAATAGCACTTTTTCTGCGCGAATCAAATCATGCGGTTTGGCTAGTAGCACAACGACATCCCCTTCTTCAAAGATGAATTTGGGGTTGGCTGATACGGGTTCTGCGTTACGTCGAATAGCGGCAATTTCAACTTTGCAATCGCCAAAGTAAATATCCATCAAAGGCTTGCCTATGCAGTGTGCTAGTGAGTTGATTGGCACAGAATGTAACCTTGGGATTGATTTTTCAACTGCATCGTCTCCATCCGTTACGCCATGGAAAAAGCCTTTAAACATTTTGTAGCGTTCTTCACGAAACACGCGAATCCGCTTTACGACGCGATTAAGCGGAACACCCAGCAAAACCAGTGCGTGTGAGGCCAGCATCAAGCTCCCTTCAAGCACTTCTGGCACGACTTCTGCCGCACCTGCATCACGCAACTTCTCCATATTGGAGTCATCAACAGTTCTAACAATGGCAGGCAAACCAGGGAAATAATCATTCACCAAGTGTAAAATTTTAATGGCTGAGGCTTGGTCGTTATAACTAATAATAAGTGCCTTGGCGCGACTAGCACCAGCCGCATCAAGCACTAGGCGACGGCCTGCATCGCCATACATGACGTTTTCTCCAGCACTTGCTGCTTCTTGCACACGCGCAGGGTCTATATCCAATGCGATAAACGGTATTTTTTCTTCCTTCAAAAAGCGACTCAAATATTGCCCACTTCGACCGAAACCACATACGATAACGTGATCTTTGAGATCTTTGCCAACACCACTGATGTCGTCAATCTGTTTACGACGATTTTTGGTATAACTTTTTGCAAAAAGTTCTGCGATTTCTAGATTACGCTGGATAATAAATGGTGCAGCTAGCATGGATAACAAAGAAGCAGATAGTGAAACCTGCAACACTTGATTACTCACCAAACCATGTTCCACACCTAAGGCAAATAACACAAAAGTGAACTCCCCTGCTTGCGCCAGAGTGACGCCTGCACGCACTGCCACGCCAGGTTCATAGCCAAATAGTCGGCTCAAGACGGATACCACCAAGGCTTTGAAAACAATTAAACAGATGGTCAAAATCACAATACCCAGCACATTATCCAGCAACACATGAACATCTAACAGCATACCAACGGTGATAAAGAACAAGCCGAGTAATATATCGCGAAAGGCGGCAATATCGGATTCCACTTGGTAACGAAACCGCGTTTCTGAAATCAACATACCCGCTACAAACGCCCCAAGCGCATAAGAAAGCCCAGCCAATTTGCTGACAAATGCCAATAGCAAGGTGACCATGAGTACATTCATCACAAATAACTCACGTGAGCGTTGACGCGCCACCAAGCCAAACCAACGGTTCATGATGTTTTTACCAAAGACAAAGAGCAGCGCCAGCATCACAGCGGCTTTGGCAAGCGCGATCATCAGCATTGTCATTAGCACTTTAGGTGGGCTAGCTAGTGCTGGAATCAGCACCAATAAGGGTACAACAGCAATATCTTGAAACAACAAGACACCAACAGAAATACGCCCGTGACGAGAATTTAAATCTAAGCGCTCTACCAGTAGTTTGGAAACAATCGCAGTCGAGGACATCGCTAACGCCCCCCCTACCACTAATGCAGTGCGCCAATCCATATCAAAATAGCTACATACCGTCATAATAATAGCCATAGTGATGGCAACTTGCAGACCACCTAAACCCAGCACGATTTTTCGCATGGCATATAGCTGCGATAAACTAAACTCCAAACCAATACTAAACATCAAAAACACAATGCCGAACTCCGCCAATTCTCGGTTGGCTTCGCTGTCTGGCAAAATATGAAAGGTTTTTGGCCCCAAAATAATGCCTACCATAAAGTAAGCCAAAATCGCTGGAAGGTGGAGCACGCGGAATAGCGCAACCGCAAGCACAGAACTTGTTAACAACAACAAAATGACGGAGAGGGTATCGTGCATGTCTAGGTTATAAGGCAAAATTTATGCCGAGGCTAGTTAATTTTGATAAAAAACTGCGCACAGACAATTAAATTTGCGTATTCTTTCTTTATTGATGGGGCATTCCCTTTTATACTTGTCAGGTATGGGAATCCAAAATTCAAAAATTCATCACTCAAGTACGCATTCAACTTCTGCACACTCAAACGCTGTGTTGGGTGATGCTCAACAGTCAGTGATTGAACTAGCAAAAGAGGTGATGTTAATAGAAGCCCGCGCGATTGAGGCATTGAGCCAACGCTTGGATGCCAACTTCACTCATGCGGTCAACCACATTTTACAATGCCAAGGCAAAGTTGTGGTGAGTGGCATGGGAAAATCTGGACATATTGCGAACAAAATTGCGGCGACGCTTGCAAGTACAGGTACGCCAGCTTTTTTTATGCATGCTGCAGAAGCCAGTCACGGCGATCTTGGCATGTTGGATAAAAACGATGTCATGATTGCACTGTCTCACTCTGGTGAAAGTGAAGAGTTGCTCTCTATTTTGCCTATGATTAAGCGCCTGAATATCAAAATGATTGGTATCACTGGCAACGAGGCCTCCACGTTGGCGCGCGCATCTGATGTGCATTTAAATGTATTTGTTGCAAAAGAAGCTTGCCCGTTAGGTTTAGCACCCACGGCCAGCACCACTACCTGCCTTGCCTTGGGTGATGCGCTTGCGCTTGCGGTGTTAGATAGGCGTGGCTTTTCTGCCGAGGACTTTGCAAGGTCGCACCCAAGTGGTAGTTTGGGACGTAAATTATTATTACGCATCAGCGATGTCATGCGTCAAGAAAAAGCGATTCCAGCCGTGAATATAAATGCAAGCTTTAAAGAGGCGTTGTTAGAAATGACTCGCAAAGGCTTAGGCATGACGGCAATTGTAAATGCAGAAAATGTGCCTGTTGGCATATTTACCGATGGGGATTTACGTCGCACATTTGAACAAGGGCTTGATTTAGAGCAAACAAAAATTCAAGCAGTGATGCACGAAAACCCCTTGCATATTGCGCCAGACCAACTGGCGGTTGATGCGGTGGCTTTGATGGAATCGAAAAAAATAAGCGCATTACTGGTGGTAGATACAGATGGAAAACTGGTAGGTGCACTCAATATGCATGATTTATTAATGGCGAAAGTGGTTTAAATGACAATGGAAATCCCAACAAACAACAATTTAACGGTTGAAGAACGCGCTAAAAAAATCAAAGTGCTAGTATTTGACATTGACGGCGTAATGACATCAGGTGCGCTCGGCTTGGGTGATGACGGGCAAGAGTACAAGTTCTTTCACTCTCAAGATGGCCTTGGCCTGAAGATGATTCGAAAGACTGGCCTAATCATTGGCATTGTGACGGGAAGAACTTCACAACTTGTCGTGAAGCGCGCAGAAAACATTGGTGCCAAGCACGTATATCAAGGCTCGGAGGATAAGCTAGCCTCTTTTCAAGCGCTGATAAAAGCAGCCAACGTCAGTGCTGAAGAATGTGTATTTATGGGCGATGATGTGATTGATATTCCACCGATGCGTCGCTGTGGATTAGCGGTTTCAGTGCCACACGGGATGCCTTTAGTTAAAGAATATGCGCACTATGTAACAACACGCGAAGCTGGCTTTGGCGCAGTGCGAGAAGTATGTGAGCTTATTATGAAAGCACAAGGTACTTTTGACGACCAAATGGCGCACTACCTAAAGTAACAGTTCATGTATGGTCGCACCACTATGATGTTTCCGCTTACTTTACTGGCAGTGCTAGCGTTGCTCACGCTGTGGATAGAAAGTAGCGTTAAAGCACCCTCGCAAAAGTCGGATGGGAAAAACCGTCACGATCCCGATTACTATCTGGAAAATTTCCACTCATCCAAAACAGATACCGCTGGAAATTTGCGCTACCAATTGGCAGCAGTCGAGATGAAACATTTTCCCGATGACGAAAGTAGTGAATTAGTGCGACCACGATTCACCCAATATGGCGTAGGTAAACCCTACACTCAAATAGAAGGTCAAAAAGGTGAGGTTTCAAAAGATGGTAAAGTGGTTGAGCTTTATCAAAACGTAAAAATCAATCGACCTGCTTCTGGGGGGCGCGGCGCTATGGCAGTTTTTACCGAGTATCTAAAAATTGTGCCTGATCAAGAGTTGGTTACCACAGATAAAGCCGTGATTATTACCCAAGCGCCAAAAACAATTATTCGCGGCACAGGGATGATTTACAATAAAAAGAACAGCACGCTCACTTTACTTAAAAAAGTACATGTACACTATGAACGGTCAAGTGCTCAAGGTGTTGTAGCAAAGTAGCCATTAAATACGAGCAATAATAAAACTATGCCAATAATAAAACGATGGCAATTCAGTATACAGCAAATGAAAACTAGCCTTTATTCGATGATTCACTGGCGAGTTTTGGAGTCAATATGAACATGCAATACAAACGCTTATTAATGTTAGCAATCTGCTCGGTGTTGGCGTTTAATGTCTGCGCAGAGAAAGCTGACCGCAATAAGCCGATAGAGCTAGAGGCGGATACAGTAACGGTAAACGACGCAAAAAAAACCAGCGTTTACACAGGGAACGTCATTTTGACCCAAGGTACTTTAATGATACGCGGTGATAAATTGGTCGTGCGAGAAGATAATGATGGGTTTCAGCACAGCACTTCGTATGGTAACCCAACGACGTTTAAGCAAAAGCTGGAAGGAAAATCCGAATACATGGAAGGCAGCGCACAACGGATTGAGTATGATGGGCACATGGATAAAGTGCAGCTGTTTACACGCGCTTGGGTCAAACGCGGTGAAGATATCGTGCATGGCGATTACATTAGCTATGATGCAAGTGCAGAATATGCAGAAGTGATTGGTGGTGGTCAACAAACAAAAGGTGGCACACCCAGCGCAACTGGACGTGTAAAAGCAGTCATTCAACCGAAGAAGCCAGCAACTCCTTAACTAAATACATTAAAAAAGTGGTTAGTTAAAAAAAAAGTAGTATCAAAAAATGGAATGTGCGAATTTAAGTCACTTAACCACTAAAGAAAGCTTGATATTTATTCTTGATATTTATTAAAGTTAAGCGAAATAACACTAAGCATATATGAGCAAATTAATCGTAGAAAATCTACGCAAACAATACAAATCGCGTACCGTGGTACATGACATCTCAATTGAGGTATCCAGTGGCGAGATTGTTGGCCTGTTGGGTCCAAATGGCGCGGGAAAAACCACTAGCTTTTATATGATCGTGGGGTTAGTGTCACTCGATGCTGGTCGCATTACGCTAAATGGCAAAGACATCAGCACGATGCCTATACACCAGCGGGCGCACATGGGTTTGGCTTATTTGCCGCAAGAGCCATCTATCTTTAGAAAAATGACCGTTTCGGATAATATTTTAGCGATCTTAGAGCTAAAAAAACTGAGTGAAATACAACAACAAGAGCGCTTAGAGTCGCTTTTGCAAGAACTGCATATCACGCATATTCGCAACAATATGGCCGTGAGTTTATCAGGCGGGGAACGCAGACGTGTGGAGATTGCACGTTGCCTTGCGACAGACCCTAGCTTTATTTTGCTGGATGAGCCATTTGCTGGGATTGACCCAATCGCAGTATTGGACATACAAAAAATTATTCGTTTTTTAACAGAGCGCAATATTGGGGTACTGATTACCGATCACAATGTAAGAGAAACCCTAGGCATCTGCGATAAGGCGTATATTGTCAATGAAGGGCGCGTATTCGCATCTGGCAAGCCAAACGATATCATTAACAATGAAAGTGTTAGAGAGGTCTACCTCGGCAAAGATTTTCGTTTATAGTCTAACTGAAGAGATCAAATAATTACGCAATGAAACAAAGTTTACAACTCAAATTTTCGCAACACCTCGCGCTTACACCGCAGTTGCAACAATCTATCCGCTTGCTACAGCTTTCTACCCAGGAGCTTAATCAAGAGTTAGAAACCATTTTGCAAGAAAACCCTTTACTGGAACGCGCCAATAAAAATGATGATGATGTAGAGGTGACCGACAACTTCGTCCCCAATAACATCCCAGAAACCAGCATAGAAGCACCCGCTGAAGCGCCAAAAACTGAAGCGGTGCAACTTGAATTTGATGATAGTTATAATGATTTTGGCAACAGTAATCGTTGGGATGAAGGGAACTCTAATAATGATGATGAGGGTGACTTTACTTTCCAAGAGGCGATAGCGCCCACTTTACGCGAGCACCTCACGAGTCAAATTCAACTCATGCCGCTATCTGAGCGGGATCAAACGCTTTCAATGTATTTAGTCGACACTATCAACGACGATGGCTATTTAGACCAGTCATTAGAAGAGCTTTGCGAGTTGTTGCCTGAAGAGTTGGAAGTGGAAATTTTGGAGCTACAAACTGCGCTAAAACATATTCAACACCTTGACCCTCCAGGGATTGGCGCACGCAATCTTGCTGAGTGTTTAACCTTACAGCTACAAGCACTGCCAGAAGACACGCCAAATCTAGCACTAGCCTTGACGGTGGCTGAGCAACACCTACCATTATTAGCCGCACGCGATTACGCAAGAATGCGTAAACTTTTGCATTGCGACGATGATACGTTGAAAAGCATTCAACAAATGATTACGCAGCTCAACCCAAGGCCTGGTGCCGATTTTACAAAAATCGCGTCCGACCATTATATTCAACATGAAGTAACGGTTAAAAAAATCAAAGGTATTTGGGTCGCCAACTTAAATGATGATGTCGTGCCTAAATTACGCATCAATCAACTGTATGCTGGCATACTCAAACGTAACCGTGATAGCTCCAGTCAATATTTAATAAGCCAAATGCAAGAAGCGAAATGGATGATTAAAAATATCCAACAACGCTTTTCCACCATTTTGCGGGTTTCGCAAGCGATTGTGGATAGGCAACGAAACTTTTTTGAGCATGGTGAGGTGGCAATGCGCCCACTTGTTCTGCGCGAGATAGCAGATGAGCTTGGCTTGCATGAATCTACTATATCACGCGTTACAACACGCAAGTACATGCTGACACCGCGTGGTGTTTACGAGCTAAAATATTTCTTCGGTAGCCATGTGGCTACTGAATCAGGCGGTGAATGTTCAGCCACTGCCATCCGTGCACTGATTAAACAAATGGTGTCAGAAGAAAACCCAAAAAAACCTTTATCCGATAATCAGATTACTGAAGTTCTCAGTAAGCAGGGCATCGTCGTTGCAAGACGTACGATTGCTAAATACCGCGAGTCTCTCAACATACCCGCGGCCAACCAGCGCAAGTCGCTTTAACTTGTGTTTAACTAAAAGGAGAGCACCATGAACCTCAATCTAACCGGCCATCATTTAGAAATTACCCCTGCAATGCGTGAATATGTGCAGAGCAAGTTAAGCCGAGTGAGTAACCACTTTGACCATGTAATTGATTTAAAAGTGACCATGAGCGTAGAAAAACTGGTGCAAAAAGTCGAAGCAACGATTCATGTGCCAGGCAATGACATCCATGCTGAAAGTACTGGCGAAAACATGTATAGCGCCATTGATACGCTGGCCGACAAACTCGATCGCCAAGTGTTAAAACATAAAGAAAAACACGGCGATCACCATAAAGTCAATGGCGCGGTGAAACACCAAGTTTCATTAGAAGAGTAAGTTCTAGTTTATTGATGAAACTCTGAACCATGTCCTCCATCAGCGTCAGCCAGCTTTATAAAGCCACAAAGAGCAACCTGAAACTTACTTGGGTTGCGGGTCTTGAGGGTGGTGACAATACGCTTACCAGTGAAAAGGTAACCAAGCCCTCACTGGCGCTGATAGGACATCTCAATTTTGTGCATCCCAACCGAGTACAGGTATTGGGCTGTGCGGAAATGGATTATCTTCGCAGCCTAGAGGCAAGTGCATTAGAACAATCCATCAAAAACTTATTTTCTACAGACTTGGCGGCTGTCATTGTCGCCAACGGTGAAAAACCCCCAGAACAACTGCTGGCGAAAGCCAATAAATGTCGCACCCCTTTATTTACTACACGCCTGATCAGCCCAGATTTAATGGACATTTTGAGCCATTATTTAGCGCAAGCCATGGCAGACTCCATCAGCATGCATGGTGTTTTTTTAGAGGTTCAAGGCTTTGGCGTGTTGATAAAAGGTGACCCAGCAATAGGTAAAAGTGAATTAGCACTTGAGCTGATTTCACGTGGTCATCGCCTAGTGGCAGACGATATTACTGATTTTTACCGCATTTCTCCAGAACGGATTGAAGGCCGTTGCCCGCATTTATTACAAGACTTTTTAGAGGTACGTGGACTTGGCATTTTAAATATTCGCGCTTTGTTTGGGGATAACGCGGTAAAACCTACCAAGCCGCTGGATTTAATTATTCAACTAGAAATGGCAGATACGCTTGCTCCATTGACCTTGGACAGACTAAAAATTAAGTCACATAGTGAAAATGTATTAGGCGTTAAAACCCCTAAATTCATGATTCCTGTGGCGGCAGGTCGCAATATTGCGGTACTGGTTGAAGTAGCCGTGCGGAATCACATGCTTTTATTGAGAGGTATAAACGGCACAGAGCAGTTCACAAAACGTCAGCGCCAAGAAATGGCTAAGTCAAGTCAAATCCACGCAAAAACAGTGAGTGATTTAAATGAAACCAAAGGCTTAAATAAAGCGAAAGTTTCCAAAAAAGCCTCTAAAAAGTCGGCAAGGTCGAGCTAATCATGCAATTAATTATCGTCACTGGGCTTTCAGGTTCTGGCAAAAGCATCGTCCTGCGCGCGCTTGAAGATAATGGCTATTATTGTGTCGATAACTTACCAGCCACGCTATTGCCGCAAATATCACAGCATATCAATGGCAATGAACAGCAACGTGTTGCTATTAGTATTGATACTCGCAGTGCCGCGCTTGAGGTATTACCCGAAAATATTCAAGCCTTAAAAGCACAAGGGATAGATGTTCAAGTGTTGTTTCTTGAATCCAACCTCGAAACCTTGGTCAAACGGTTTAGTGAGACACGCCGCCGCCATCCCTTAAGTAATGACAACACCACCCTGGCAGAAAGCATTAACAATGAACGCGAGTTATTAAGCCGATTGGCAGAACTTGGCCATCATATTGATACTAGCAACCTGAGCGCGAATAGTCTGCGCAACTGGGTGAAAGATTTTATCGCACAAGAACATAATGGCCTTACACTATTATTTACCTCATTTGGCTTTAAGCATGGCATTCCGCTAGATGCGGATTTTGTATTTGATGTGCGTTGCCTGCCCAACCCGTTTTACGACCCTAAACTCAGACCACTTACTGGGCAAGATGCACCCGTCAAAGATTTTCTAACCGAGCAGCCTGTCGTGCATGAAATGTATGAGGAAATTCGTGGTTTTGTAGAGCGCTGGTTACCGCATTTTATTCATGATAATCGCAGCTATTTAACGGTTTCTATTGGCTGCACAGGCGGGCAGCATCGATCTGTGCACTTGGTTGAAGAGCTAGGCAAATACTTTGCCCAACACCAACAAAAAGTATTAATTCGGCATCGAGAACTGGAAATTAAAGCATGATTGGTATTTTGATTATTGCCCACGGTCGCTTTGGGGAAAGCTTGATCGAGTGTGCAACGCATGTCATGGGCTCACCTCCCCCCATGTTATTGCAGCTAGGCATTCAAACCCATGATGACCCCACGACCATTCTGCCAAAAGCCCAGAGCATGGTACAAGACTTGAATCAGGGAGATGGCGTCCTCATATTGTCTGACATGTATGGTGCAACGCCTTGCAACTTAGTGGGCAAGTTACTTGTCCCAGGCAAGGTTGAGGGCGTATCTGGCGTTAATTTGCCGATGCTAGTGCGTGCACTGACTTACCGGAACGGTGACATTATGGCACTCACCGAAAAAGCACTTAGCGGTGGTCGAGAGGGTGTACTCCACTTCACAGATGAAGCCTGTAAAGGATTGAAAAAATAATATGCTTAAACAAGAAATTGAGATTATCAACAAACTAGGTCTGCATGCGCGCGCGTCGACAAAGCTGACGCAAACCGCCAGCCAGTTTGCTAGTGAAATATGGATAGAACGCAATGGTCGTCGCGTAAACGCTAAGAGCATTATGGGCGTGATGATGCTAGCCGCTAGCAAAGGTAGTAAGGTTCAACTTGAAACATCAGGGGACGATGAGCAACCTGCCATGCATGCGATTGTTGCGCTCATTAACGATCGCTTCGGCGAATCAGAATAATAGCGCGAGCCAGTGTGTTCACTTGAGCACATACCAAACAATCTATTACAACCTAAGTAGACGATAAACTTACGATGGGCACAGAAAAAAACATCAGCTTTAGCATGCATGGCCTTGGTGTATCTGGCGGCATCGCGATTGGTCAAGCACATTTAGTGTCACATGCTTTACTTGAGGTTTCACATTTCAAAATCCCCAAAGCGGCAATAAAAGATGAACAAGCACGGTTTGACCAAGCTATTGCAACCGTTAAATCTGATTTAGAAATTGTTCGCAAACAATTACCCGCCAAAGCGCCTGCCGAGTTAGAGGCGTTTGTAAATACGCATTTGATGATTTTGGCAGACCACACGCTGGCGGATGACCCCAAAAAAATCATTCAGCAAGAGCTTTGCAATGCAGAATGGGCTGTTAAACAGCAAATGGAAAGCATTGTTGAGCAGTTTGAAGCGATTGAAGATGAGTATCTAAGAGAGCGCAAACAAGATGTTGTGCAGGTGGTAGAGCGCATTATCAAAGTGCTGCTTGGCCACCCCAGTCAAGTGCAAATCAAACCGCAAAAAAACGACATTATTCTGGTTGCGCATGATTTATCTCCCGCCGATGCCATTCAATTTAAGCAACATCACTTTGCGGCTTTTATTACCGATGTCGGCGGTGCGACTTCACATACGGCCATCTTAGCGCGTAGTTTAAACATACCTTCGATTGTCGCATTGCAGCGCGCGCGCAACCTTATTAGCGATGGCGAGTTGATCATTGTCGATGGCGACCAAGGCGTTGTGATTGCCAGCCCAGATAAATACACGCTTGCCGAATACAAGTTACGCCAAGAGCAGTGGGAAATCGAGCAACAAAAACTCAAACGCATCAAAACCACGAAGGCGATGACGCTCGATGGTACCGATATTGAGATTCACGCCAATATCGAAATACCAAGCGATGTATCCAAAGTAAAAGAATCTGGCGCGACAGGGATTGGCCTCTACCGTACCGAATTTTTGTTCATGAATCGGCGAGAAATGCCCGACGAAGAAGAGCAATTTAAGGCGTATCAGCTCGTGGCTGAAACCATGAACCAGCTACCTGTCACCATTCGTACTTTGGATTTAGGGGCAGACAAAGAAATGAATCCAGATAGTGAGCGCACCTGCACCAACCCTGCACTGGGCTTGCGTGCTATCCGCTTGTGCCTGTCTGAGCCGCAAATGTTTCATGCGCAACTTCGCGCTTTATTGCGTGCATCGCACTATGGCAATATCAAAATTCTTATCCCTATGTTGTCCTCAATTACAGAGTTACGCCAAACCCTCGCAGCGTTGGAAAAAGCCAAACAAAGCTTGCGTACAGACAATTTGCCATTCGATGAAAACATTAAAGTTGGCGGTATGATTGAGATTCCCGCGGCTGCGCTGTGTGCAGAAGCGTTTGCCAAAGAGCTTGATTTTCTCTCGATTGGCACCAACGATTTAATTCAATACTCACTCGCTATCGACCGCACCGATGACACGGTTTCGCATATCTACAACCCTACCCACCCAGCCATACTCATGCTGATTGAACACACCATCCGTGCAGGCATAAAATATGGAAAACCAGTTTCCGTTTGCGGCGAAATGGCGGGCGATGCAAAACTGACGCGCCTGTTACTAGGCTTGGGCTTGCGCAACTTCTCAATGCACCCATCCAATGTGCTTATGGTGAAATACCAAATTCTGCAAACTGATTTACCTTTAATCGCCGCAACAACGCGCAAAATTTTAAATAATTACGAAGCCGATAAAGCCGATGCGTTATTGCGCAAACTGAACCAATAGCCACGCAAAAGCTAACCCACGAGGAGCACTCAAATGGCGGATATAGAAAACAGCATTAGCAATGACGACAAAAATATCGCCGTTATCGCCCACTTAGGCGGCACGGTTTTTAGCGTGTTTCCCAGTCTCATTATCTGGTGGTTAAAAAAAGACGATAGCGCCTATATTGCCGAACAAGCACGAGAGGCATTGAATTTTCAAATCACCATCCTCATTGTTTCATTTATCAGTTCAGTGCTGGTAGTGATTCTGGTTGGATTTTTATTGCTAGGTTTTATCTGGTTCGCCAACGTAATTCTTTGCATATTGGCGGCGGTAGCTGCCAGCAAGGGGGAACATTATCAATACCCATTTAGTCTACGACTCATTAGTTAAATATTTTTAAGGAAACACTGTGTCTCAACAAGATTTGCAAACCAACCCACTCTTATTCTTTTCAGGTCTCCCCAAATTTAATGAAGTAAAGCCTGAACATGTCAGCCCTGCCATTGATAGCTTAATCGCAGAAGGCCGCGCGTTAGTAGAAACGCTGGTCGCCCAAACTGAAGCGCCAACATGGGAAAACTTTGCCCTTAAACTTGAAGACCACAGTGAAAAATTAAGCCGCGCTTGGAGCCAAGTAGGCCATATGAATGCGGTGGTGAACAGCCCTGAATTACGCGAAGCTTACAACGACAATTTAGCCAAGCTCACCGACTTTGGTAGCGATATTTCACAAGATGAACGCCTATACGCCAAATATAAGGCGATTCAAGCCAGCCCCGCATTTGCCAGCCTGACGCCCACGCAACAAACCATCATCAATCACGAAGTGCGCGATTTTAAACTAGGCGGTGCTGAGCTACCTGCTGACCAAAAGGCGCGCTTTAAAACCGTGAGTGAAGAGCTTTCTAAGCTAGGCTCTAAATTTGAAGAACATATTTTAGATAACACCAACGATTTTAAGCATATCGTTGAAAATGTAGCCGATTTAGCAGGCTTGCCTGAAGATGCAATTGAAGCCGCACTTGAATCTGCGAAGGCGGATGATAAAGCTGGTTATCAATTTACGCTCCACTTTCCATCCTATATGCCTTTGTTGCAATATGCTGATAACCGTGCGCTCCGCGAAACCATGTACCGCGCCTATGCCACCCGCGCTTCTGAGTTCAGCAAACCCGAATGGGATAACACAGGCTTGATTAAAGAAATCCTCAAGCTCAAACAAGAAGAAGCCAAAACACTAGGCTTTAAAAATTATGCAGAGCTCTCACTCACCACCAAAATGGCAGATAGCCCCAAACAAGTGACCGAGTTTTTAGACACCCTGGCCAAACGCGCCAAGCCTTATGCCGAGCGTGATATGGCTGAGTTGGTTGAATATGCTAAAAAACTTGGCATTACCGACATGCAAGCATGGGATGTTGCCTATGTGAGCGAAAAGCTACGCCAAGAAAAATACGCGTTTTCAGACCAAGAAGTGAAACAATATTTCCCAGAAAGCAAAGTGCTGGCTGGGCTATTTAAAGTCACCGAAACCATTTTTGGCGTACAAGTGCGCAAGGCAGAAGCCCCGCTTTGGCACGCAGATGCGAGCTTTTATGAAATTAGTGATACCTCAAACAAGCCCATCGCTTACTTTTATTTAGACCTGTACGCGCGCAACGGAAAACGTGGCGGTGCATGGATGGATGACTGCATTACCCGCCGCAAAAAAGCCAATCCAGAAAATAAGATGATAGTTGAATTGCCTGTAGCTTATTTAACTTGTAACTTCTCCGCGCCAGTCGGTGGCAAACCAGCGTTATTCACGCACGATGAAGTCATCACCATGTTCCACGAATTTGGTCACGGCCTACACCACATGCTCACCCAAGTCGATGAATACGGCGTATCAGGCATCAAAGGCGTGGAGTGGGATGCAGTCGAACTCCCCAGCCAATTCATGGAAAACTTCTGCTGGGAGTGGGAAGTGCTACGCCATATGACCGCGCATGTAGACACAGGCGCGCAATTGCCGCGTGAGTTATTCGACAAAATGGTCGCCGCTAAAAATTTCCAAGCAGGCATGCAAACCGTTCGCCAAATAGAGTTTTCACTGTTTGATATGCGCTTGCATGGCGACTTCGACCCCAACGGCAAACTCACGGCTCTAGATGTCATCGAACAAGTGCGCGATGAAGTCGCTGTGATTAGACCACCCAAATTTAACCGCTTCCCCAATAGCTTTAGCCATATCTTCGCAGGTGGTTATGCGGCAGGTTACTACAGCTACAAATGGGCAGAGGTGTTATCTGCCGATGCTTACAGCTTGTTTGAAGAACTAGGCGTGCTTTCTGAGCAAGCTGGCTCACGCTTTAAAAATGAAGTGCTAGCCAAAGGCGGCTCACGCCCAGCGATGGAATCCTTTGTGGCATTTAGAGGTAGAGAGCCTAGCTTGGATGCGTTGTTGCGGCATAATGGGATGGCGAGTTAGTTTCATGATTGCGAACGCGCGGGCAACAAGTTGCCCACCCTACAAACTGTTGCGGCATAATGGGATTGCAAATTAAATATGCCAAGTTTAGTTTGGGGTATGCATCCCGAAGAGGCCTATAGAAACCCATATGAATACGAAGTTCAAGAACAATTCATAAGAGAAGCCTCTGCAACGCTATATAAGTTAAACACGCTTCTTGATGCGTATACAATGAAGTTTCACCAAGATGACTTGTCTCTTGAAAAGGCAACTTGGATGCTCTCGTTAGACCTTGTCGATTCTCTTAAAGAAAGTCTTGAACTATTGGGCGAGAAAAGACATCGAGTCGCCTTTAGACTATTTAGAGATGCCGTTGAAACTATTGATTTACTAAAGGTTTTACATGCTGGAAGTCCGAAATCAGCTGCATTTCTATCTGAATGGTATATGAATGAAAGCCCTAGGCATTTTGAACTTAGAGAATATATCAAAAAAACTCTAGGCAAAGAGGCCGCGACACAAAGGGAAGATTACTACAAACAAATTTCAAAATTTACACACAGAACCTATAGGGCTTTGCTTAAGGGATTTTCACTAGGACATGGCAATATGATGGTTCATGATTCACACTATAAGTCAGGATTGCTAGTACTACCTCATACAATAGCATCAGGTTATGCAACACTCGCAGATTTGATAATCCAAGCAGTAGAAATCTTGTCGAATTGTTGTATTCTCAAATCAGATGAAGTTACCTCTGCATTTAAATCATCATTGGAAACAAATACAATTCCTAGGCGATTCGTTCCAAATTAGCCAAGTAGGGTGGGCAACTTGTTGCCCACGCGTAACAAACCTCAATATTTCAACAACCGCGTGGGCAGAAATCTGCCCACCCTACAAAACTACAAAACCACAAAAATCACTCGCCAAAATTGGCTTTATCAAACTGTACCGATACACCCCAATTTTCCGCATAAACACCTTGCTTCACATATCGATGAAAACTGGAATGTGGCCAATCACTTACTCGACTGACTAAACCATGTTTGACGGGGTTAAAATGCACATAATCCATGTGATTTGCATAATCTGCGTCATCACGAATTAAATGTTCCCAATATCGACGTTGCCATAGGGTGGATTCACGATGTTTGGTTTTGGATGCGGTCATCAATGCTGGTTGATGCAAAATATCGCCACACGCCAAGGTCACGTAACGTTTAATCAATCGCCATCGGTTAGCGAAATCTGAATCATTGTGTGGCAATGTCCAAATGGCGTGCATATGGTCGGGCAATATGACCCATGCATCAATGGTGAAAGGGTATTTTTCTCGCGTTTTTTCAATGGCTGTACGTAGGGCGCTTAACACATTCTCATTGCATAAAAAGTCACGCCGCTGGTAGGTAACAACGGTGAAAAAGTATGTGACTCCTGCAAGACTCGCGCGACGGTAATGTGTCATTGTGGTATTTTAGCTAGGTTTATTACGCGTGGGCAAACAAGTTGCCCACCCTACAAATGGAGCAATATGCAACACGATTTTTGGCACACTAAATGGCAGAAAAACGAGATAGGCTTTCACTTGCCTGAGGCTAACCCTTTACTCGTTAAACATTTCCCTGCATTACAACTCAAACAAGGCGCGCGCGTATTTTTGCCTTTGTGCGGTAAAACTTTAGATATTGCTTGGCTCTTAGGGCAAGGCTTTCGTGTAACGGGTGCGGAATTAAGCCAAATTGCGATTGATGATTTATTTAAAAGCCTGAATTTAACGCCAACAATCACACAAACAGGTGAACTCACGCATTACAGCGCGGCAAATATTGATATGTTTGTGGGCGATATTTTCAAACTCACGCCTGATATATTAGGCGCTGTAGATGCAGTGTATGACCGTGCAGCTTTGGTAGCGTTGCCTGAAGACATGCGTAAAGCTTATACCGCGCATTTAATGGCGCTCACGCAAAACGTACCGCAGTTACTTATTTGTTTTGAATATGACCAAACCATACACGCTGGCCCGCCATTTTCAATTACCGCAAACGAAGTAAATCAGCATTATCAACAAGTTTATAGTCTAAACCTGCTGGCAAGTGAAACGATGGCAAATGGCTTAAAAGGCAAACACCCTGCCACCGAGCAAGTGTGGTGGCTTAATCCATTAGCTTAAGCGGTTATGCTGAGATGATTTGCGCCAAACTGGGCTTCAGTTGATAGCAGTTTTCTGACACAAAAGTACTGAGTGCGCAGTATGGCTAGCTACTTTTTGCGTAATACGGGGATATTTTTATCTCTAAACACTTTGACTCTCCAACTCTGCCGACCATTGCATGGCTTGCAACTGAATTTCGGTTAGTTCGTTCACTGAGATTCCCATACCGCGAATTTTGTCGTTTGCTCCAGCAAAGTTGCCTTCTTCTATTAACTCTGCAAGTGCAAGCAATGCGCCGAGTTCACCTTCGTGTTTAAGAATAGCCGCACGCATTTCCTCTGAAATCCCAACTGAATCTAGAAGCTCCAAAAGTGGTGTCTGCATCACTACGTCTGCCATTGATAGCATGCCAGCCATAAATGCTTGATCGCTTAAATTTTGCACATGGCTATCCATTTTTTTGGCGAGCAGTTCCATCAGGCGAGCGCGATTTGCCACTTGCAATAATAAGCTACTGCCTGCTGTGCCATCGGGAGATGAGTATAGTAACAACTGTACCCAACGTAGCAGTTGTTTTTGACCAAGCACTACAATCGCTTGGCGTAATGAAGTCACTGGCGGACGACTACCAATAATGGCCACCGAGTTAACTAGCCTGAGTAGGTTAATGCTTAAGCTTGGGCTGTCTTTAAACAAAGGTTCTAATTGCGTCAAGGTGGCATCACCAAGCAACATACCCATAATGCGCATTAAACTTGTGTGATAACTTTGCGGTTTTTTGCTGCGTAAAATGGTAGGTTTGGCAAAGAAAAAACCTTGGTAGAGATCAAAACCAAGCGGTGTGCATGCAATAAAATCGCTTTCTAGCTCTACATTTTCAGCAATTAATTTGGCATTTGAATATTTTTTTAATTGGGTAATCAATAGCCCAAGTTTCTCTGTGGGGGTGGTAACTACATTCACCTTGATGAAGTCTAAAATCGGCAATAAAGATGCATACTCAGAGCGATATTTAAAATTGTTTAAGCTAATTTTAAAGCCAAGTTCTTTTAGTTCTTTGCAACGTAGAATAATCGAGGGAGTAATCGGCACATCCTCTAAAATCTCCAGCACAATACGCTCTGCGGGTAATAGTTCTAAGGTTTCATTCATCAAAAAACTAGCGGATACGTTAATAAAACCAAGATGGTTGCTAATGACATGGTGAATACCAAACTGACTCAGTGTGTTGATAATCACGGCTGAAGTCGCAGCTACATCGTCATTGATATGTCCTTCTAGCAGGCTGTTGGCAGAGCGAAACAACAGCTCATAAGCTACAATTTTGCGCTGCTCGTCTAATATAGGTTGGCGACCTAAAAATACTTCAGGATTACTGGACTCACTCATGAATTGACCCTAACGTCTGTCTGTTTTACACAACATAAATTGACTATTTCAATTGCCATTTATATCGCTTACGGACTACAAGTTTGATACCGAATAGCTTAATCACTCAAGCGTTCAAACGCATGGTAAATACATATCGGCAATTTGATACCAGTACTTGAGTGCAAATCAAAAAAAAATGACTTTTTAATGCGGCATCGATAACTCTCAATACGAGTTATGCATTGAGTTTGTTACAATTGAGAAAATTTTTAGAACTGGTTATATGCATATTCACATTATTGGTATTTGCGGTACATTTATGGGCGGCATTGCGGTGTTAGCAAAGCAAGCAGGGCATCGTGTCACAGGCTGTGATGCAAATGTTTATCCACCGATGAGCACACAGCTAGAAGCGCAAGGCATTGAACTGTTAGAGGGGTTCTCCCCAGACCAAGTTAAACTGAACCCAGATATTTATGTAATTGGAAATGTGGTATCACGCGGCAACCCATTAATGGAAGAAATTTTGAACCTTGGCTTGCCTTATATTTCAGGTCCGCAATGGTTGGCAGAAAATGTATTGCAGGGTAAATGGGTGCTTGCGGTGGCTGGCACGCATGGCAAAACCACGACCAGTTCGATGCTTGCGTGGGTGTTGGAATATGCAGGGCTAGCACCAGGCTTTTTAATTGGAGGGGTGCCTGAAAACTTCGGCATTTCTGCGCGTTTGCCTGCAACACCCACACAAGATGAAAAAAGCACCTCTCCGTTTTTTGTGATTGAGGCGGATGAATACGATACCGCATTTTTTGACAAGCGCTCAAAATTCGTGCATTACCGCCCACGTACGGCGGTTTTGAATAATTTAGAATACGACCATGCGGATATTTTTGAAGACTTAGCCGCGATTGAAAAACAATTTCATCACTTGGTACGCACTGTGCCGCAGCAGGGGCTGCTGGTAGTCAACGGACGCGAAGAATCCATGCAACGCGTATTAAAACGTGGCTGTTGGTCGCCTGTTGAATACTTTGCAGGCGAATCAGCAGCTGGTTGGCAATCGACCAATTTTGCTACTGATGGCAGTTTTGATGTGGTGTTTAATCAGCAGCGAATGGGGCGCGTGGTGTGGGATATTTTAGGCGACCACAATCGCATGAATGCTTTAGCCGTGGTGGCTGCTGCACGCCATGTTGGGGTAACGCCACAGATTGCCATTGCTGCATTAGCTGCGTTTAAAAACGTAAAACGCCGCATGGAAGTGCGTGGCGTGGTGAACGGCATTACGGTATATGACGACTTTGCTCACCACCCGACCGCCATTACGACCACCGTCGCTGGGTTGCGCCATAAAGTGGGCAACGCCAGAATCCTTGCTGTGCTTGAACCACGCTCTAACACCATGAAGCTAGGCGTAATGAAAAATGCGCTACCCGCAAGCTTGGTAGAGGCTGATAAAGTATTTTGCTATAGCGCAAATTTAGGGTGGGATGCCAAAGAAGCGCTACAACCGATTGCAAATAAAACGGTGGTGAGTGAAGATTTAACCGCACTCATTTCGGCCATTGCAGAGGAAGCACAATCTGGCGACCATCTCTTAATCATGAGTAATGGTGGCTTTGGCGGTATTCATGCAAAACTGTTAGAGAGGTTGGCTAGTTGAGCCTCTTTCCATTCAATAAAATTAGCCCGTTGGCTATCGCAATATTAGCTTCGTCTATATTGCATATCGGGTTGATTACTTCGATTAATTTCACGTTTCCTAGCCTTCGGTCTGCAACAGATAAAATGCCAGCGTTGGATGTGGTGCTGGTTAATGCTAAAACTAAATCCAAACCTAAAAAGGCGGATGCACTCGCACAAGCAAATTTAGACCGAGGCGGTAATACCGAAGAAAATCGGCAAATGAAATCTGCGCTGCCGCCCCCTAAAATTAAAACATCGGAACTGACTGTGTCTGAACAAGCACAATCTTCTGCCGCTGCAATGCAAGCAGCGAAAGCACAATCTGAAGAAGAGCGTCAGCAAGAGCGTGTTGCAGAACTTGAAAAAAAAGCGCAAGAGATTATGACGCAACTTAACGCAATCAAAAAAATTGAAACTAAACCAACACAACTCGCTGCCGCAAAATCGCCTGCGGAGGGACAAGCACAGAACAGCATCAATAACACCAACGCGAAAGATTTAATGGAAACCACGTTGGAAATCGCTCGTTTAGAAGCGCAAATTGCGAAGCAACAAGAGGAGTATCAAAAGCGCCCCAAACGTAAAATGCTGGGTGCACGCACGCAAGAGTATCGCTTTGCCACCTATGTTGAATCATGGCGTCAAAGGGTAGAAAAAATGGGTAATTTAAACTACCCTGCAGCGGCAAAAGCACAAAAAATATATGGAAGCCTGCGCATGACAGTCGCCATTAAGGCTGATGGTAATATCGAAAAGATTACAATTAATCAATCATCTGGACATCGTGTTTTAGATGAGGGCGCGAAGCATATTGTTGAAATTGCAGCGCCTTACCCTAAATTCCCAGATCACCTAAGTAAAGATACCGATGTGATTGAAATTACAAGAACTTGGACGTTTACCAAAGAGGATGGTTTAGCAACCAAATCTGAATAGCGTTTTGAGAGGCATCTATCGCCAAGATTCTAGAAAACAATCATTTAGCAGCAAACATCATAAAAGGGACTTATGTCATATTTTCAATATCATATTTTTTTCTGCCTGAATCAGCGGGATGAAGGTGCGGATTGCTGTATGAATCATGGCGCTGAAGCGGCTTTTAATCACATGAAATCGCGAGTGAAAGCACTTAACTTAAATGGACAGCATCAAATTCGGGTGAATCGTGCAGGCTGTTTAGATCGTTGTGCGGATGGGCCGTTATTGGTCATTTATCCGCAGGCAATCTGGTATCGCTTTGTAGACTTGGAAGATATTGACGATATCATTGATACGCATTTGATTAAGCATCAAATGGTAGAGCGTCTCTTGCTTGAGTAAAAAACCCAAAATCTAGAGAGTAATCATTAGTTGCAAATGTTAAATTTGAACTTTAGATACGAAGCCGCTGTGTGCACCACAGGCTCGGCTGGTGCATGAAGCCCATAGGTGAGCATAGTGCCAGTTGCGAGTACACCAAGAAACAAATGCAATTTAATTTTAGGGTGCTTAAGTTTGCTATAAGGAACAGCAAAAGTCATTAAAACCAAAAGCGCTGCTATGCCCCCAACCCAAACCTCGCCCCAAGAATGTGCGCCAACGACAATCCGAGAATAAGCAACAAGCCCGACAATTGCGATGCCTAAATAGGCAACAATCACTTTGCCTTCTAATGGCACTTGTTTAAATAATACGGTGGCTAAACTGCCATAAATCATCACGCTTAAACCAGTATGCCCGCTGGGACTGCGAATGCCTAAATCCCAAAATTTACCGCAGGAGATAAATATGAGCTTGAGCATCAACAACGTAACTAAACAAAGTATAAGGCTACGTGTAAATAAAAATGCCGCACGAAATGATTCTAATGTGCCAATGAGTAAAATCAGAATCACACCAACAGGCAACAACAAACCACTATCACCTGCGTTCGTTACGTTAAGCCAAAACTCGGTTCCCAAGACAATCCTTCAGTGCTAAAACTTAATATATTTGAAATGCTTTTTTACTTATGGGAGTGGCTGGACTCGGCAATTTTATCCATCATGGCAAAAAGTACGCCCGAAATAATAAAAGTGGCATGTATACCAACCATCCACGCCATTTGCGTATTCGTCAGCGCCGTAACGTTAGGGTCAGATTGATGCATAAATGCTTTGAGCAAATCAATCGCTGAAATAGCCACAATTGAGCCGATCAACTTAAGTTTTAGCCCTGAATAGTCTACTTTACCCATCCAATCAGGCCTGTCCACATGGTCTATCACATCAATTTTAGACACAAAGTTTTCGTAACCACTAAAAATAACCATGATCAATAAATTGGCGACTAAGGTTATGTCTACCAGCGCCAAAATAGAGAGCACTACTTCACGTTCTGGCATGTCGAAAATATGGATAGTGATGTGAAAAAACTCCTGTGCAAATTTAATCAACATAAAAGCTAAACCACCTACTAAACCGAGATACATGGGCGCAAGCACCCAACGGCTTCGAAAAATAATACTTTCAATGAGCTTTTCCAAGATGCTTCCTTTTTTTACGACGATGTTTGACTGAATTATATCGGCAAATGATGAAATTCTTATGCAAGAATAACGCCAATAAAATACTGTTTTATGACAACGTTGGATGTTGCGGCAACGCTAACCCAACACTTTTTGAATTTTATTTTTCAACTTAAGTGCCGTTGTTTTGTCTATGGGATGTGGATGGTTTTCGCGCATGGCACTCCCCCAAACTGGATTTGGGAAATGCTTATCTGTTTGATAGCGTGGGATAATATGCCAATGCATGTGCGGGGTTTTATTGCCCAAGCTAGCTAAATTTATTTTATCGGGATTCATCACATCACGAATCACTTGCTCCACTAAAAATACGACAGACATCAGTCGCCCTTGTTCTTCAAGGCTTAAATCACTCATTTCTTTGATGTGGTGATTTAAAATGACGCGGCAAAATCCAGGATAGTCTAAATCATCGATTCTTACCACACGACAAAACTCGTCTTGCCAGAGCAAATCACCTCCAGCAGTTTTACAAAGCTCGCAAATCGCCATTTCTTACCCCTGACACTTGAAGAATATTAAGTGACAACCCTTGGGATTTTTATTCATACGTTTATCCTCACACTGCAAAAAACCATTTCAAACATGATAAGCCACTTTTTATTCTACATCAGGAGCTTGGTCAGGTTAATCATATGTTCGATCATATTGAGCGTTTTGAAAGTTTTGACAAAGGCAGATTAAAAGATAAACCACATAAGTCAAACCCAACAAATTCATATCGCTCAACATATGTTTTGTGGGGCTGGCGCAAATGAAGCTTGGGTTGATTCAGTCATCACTACTTTATACAGCTTCGTACCAATCTTTACTTTTGTTGACGATGGAAACGATAGATAGCATGACCGGCACTTCAATGAGTACGCCTACGACTGTGGCTAGTGCCGCGCCAGAGTTAAACCCAAACAAGGCAATGGCCGTTGCAACAGCTAATTCAAAGAAATTCGAAGCACCAATTAAAGCAGAAGGCCCCGCTACACAATGTGCGACGTTGAATTTTTTATTTAGCCAGTAAGCCAGCATGGCATTAAAGTACACCTGAATGACAATGGGTATGGCGAGTAATCCGATAATAATGGGCTGGTTGATAATTTGTTCACCTTGAAAAGCAAATAGCAATACCAAGGTAATCAAAAGCGCGCTGAGTGAGATGGGTTGTATGGTTTTAAGTAACGATTGCAACACACTGTCATCGCTTTTTTTTATCAGTAGTTTTCTAATAAGCTGGCTGATTATCACTGGCACTACAATAAAGAGCACCACTGAAATGAACAGGGTATCCCACGGGACTGCGATGCTGGATAGGCCTAACAGCAATGCGACAATTGGGGCAAATGCAAACAGCATAATCGTGTCATTAATAGCGACTTGGGACAAAGTGAATTTTGGCTCACCATTACATAGATTGCTCCATACAAAAACCATAGCGGTACATGGCGCAGCGGCCAATAGAATCAACCCTGCAATATAGCTATCAATCTGATCAACGGGCAGCATACCTGCAAATAGTTGCCGTATAAATATCCAAGCCAATAATGCCATTGAGAATGGTTTAACGAGCCAGTTAATAAAGAGTGTTACGCCGATGCCTTTGATGTGCTGAAACACTTCGCCCATGGCAGTAAAGTCAATTTTAACTAACATGGGGATGACCATCAGCCAAATCAGCACAGCGACAGGTAAATTAACCTCTGCAAATTTGATATTGCCAATCGACTGAAAGAAATTCGGGGCTAACTTTCCCAACAAAATGCCCACCACAATACAGCCGAGCACCCACCAAGTGAGATTGCGTTCACAGCTAGTGATTTTAGGGGGTGCTTCAACGGGTAGATTTGATGTCATGGCGGTTGCCTTTACGTGAAATAAATTGAATTGTTTCGCTTGTCGGTGCACAACAGGCCGATGATGCGGATGTGTTCTCAGCACTGTCGTTAAAGGTAGGTGCGCTATCTAGCGTGTGGTAAGTTTCCCACGCCAATCCTGAGGGGTCTTGCACCCAATGTTTATCTGACTTTGCGTAGCAACATGTAGCGCCTGATTGGCTTAAAGTGCTCATACCCGCGCTATCTAGCCTTGCTTTAATCTCTGTCAATTCTGCATCGTTATCCACTTGAATGCCGATGTGATCCAAACCAACCTTAGCACCACGTTGACTAATCGCAAAATTGACGAGTGGGTCATCTAGCATCCATTTGGCGTAGTCGTTTTTTTCAACAGAAGGTGCCGCGCCAAATATGGTGCTATAGAAGGTAATACTTTGGCGCAAATTTTCGACAGATACGTGTAAATGCATGCGTTTCATGGTTTTATCCTTTAATCATTAGTGTTGCAGACCGAATCAGGACAACATTTTTCCAGCCCAGCACAGCAGTTCTCGGTGAGGTAAGCAAGCAAATCATTCATGGCTTCATAGTCTGCTTTGTAATAGATAAATCGACTTTCTTGGCGCGAACTAATCAAGCCAGCATGACTAAGTTCTTTTAAGTGAAACGAAAGCGTACTGTTTGGGATACTTAGCTTTTCACCAATCACCCCAGCCGATAGCCCTTCTGCGCCCGATTGCACCAGCAATCTGAAAATATCTAATCTTGCTTCTTGCGCAATTGATGCGAGTCGTTTTACTGCTTGTTTAGTATCCATTTGAGCCTAGATTTAAGCACTACGATGATTGCTTTAAAGTGATGCCATCATGCTGGCGATCGCATCCATTTCTTTCTTTAGCGCCACTTTGTCATGTTTTAGCGACTCTAATGGCAACGCTAAAAAGGCTTCAATACGTGCACGTAAAATCTTATACGCAGTCATAAAAGCCGCGTTAATTTCCTCCTCTGTGCCAGTAACGTGTGCTGGGTCTTCCACCCCCCAATGAGAGCGTAATACAGCGCCTAGGTATGCCGGACATGTTTCATTGGCCGCATTACCACAAACCGAAATAACGATGTCTGGGGTAGCGGGTAGGTTTTCCCAAGACTTGCTGAAATAACCCTCAGTAGAAATGCCCTCAGAGGTAAGTAACGCGATTGAGCGAGGATGCACTTGGCCAGTAGGCTTGCTACCAGCGCTCATGCCACGCCAGCCTGTTGGCGCTAGATGGTTAAATGTCGCCTCACCTAAAATGGATCGGCAAGAGTTACCAGTACAAAGAAATAATACGTTCATTATTTATGCTCTTTAGTTAAATGTTGTTAGGGGCTGCCCTAGAATAACTGGCCCAAATGCTACCAAGCACTCAGCTTTGTCAGCGAAAGCCCATAGGCTCAAGCTATCCGTTACTGAATCGTCATTGAGCAATACGGTGTTTATTGTCAATCTATTATTCTATAAATATAGAAATAATGTCAACATGGATTTATAAAACCACCCCTTAATATCCCAAACAACTCTTGATCACCGATGCGTGAGCATCTAAATTCACTAACTTTTTAGCGGGGAATTATCTAGAAAGCAGTTTAAGCGCCTGCTTGATGCCATCTGAAACACCCACATCCGCAGGCAATTGCTTCACTGTCAACATCGCTTCTTTTTCGTTGTAACCTAGCGAGACCAGGGCATTGAGAATATCGCCCGTGGCAGATTTTGGACGCACTGCGTTGTTGGCAGTTACGCCTTCAACCGAGAATTTATCTTTCAACTCCAACAACAAGCGCTCCGCCGTTTTTTTGCCAATGCCCGGCACGCGCATCAGCATTGCCGTTTCTTGCATGGCAATCGCTTGTGCCAAATCATCCACAGATAAGCCACTGAGAATAGATAAGGCAGATTTTGCGCCAATGCCATTCACCTTAAGCAGCTGCCTAAAAGTCAGACGTTCTTGCTCAGAGCCAAAACCATAGAGCAATTGCGCATCTTCGCGCACAATAAATTGCGTGAGCAAGATGACTTTCTCGCCAATCGCAGGCAGATTGTAAAACGTGCTCATCGGCACCTCACACTCGTAACCCACGCCATTGCAGTCAATGACGACTTGCGGGGGAGATTTTTCTACTAAAATGCCGTTTAAGCGACTAATCATATTGACCTTACGTTTTAGTTAGCCTGTATAGCAAAGATATTCGGCTTTAATAATTATCAGATTTTTTAATGTGAGATTAATGCAATCAGTAGCTTCTTCGTCAGAACTGCATGCAGAAACAATGGAATTTTTAGGTGGTATTTTTGAAATACCTTCTTTTTTAAATAAGTCTGTAATTGATGAGCCAATTGCAATTGGTGAAACTTTATTCCAACGAGGGGTTGAAAACGTAGCACCTTCTATAAAGCTAACTGTAGTGTTTTTGTTATCCAGTAGAAGAGCTAGCTCCATTCCATCAAAAGTGAAACTACCTACAGAGTGGATATTATTTTCATCATACATCGCTGGCTGAATGACTTCCTTTTTGATTTTCCCAAGTGCTTTTATACCCTTTAGAGTTTTGAGTAATTTGGGTTGATATGGGCCATCATTGCAACCGATGCTTTTGATAATAACGTTAATTATTGGAGTCTTAGCAACTTCAGCTTCAGCGTGGATGCATATTGTTAAGCAAAGCAAGCAAATACATAACCTAAGCATTGATTACCCCCTTAACATTTATATTAAACGCCCACCCTTAACCCTAAACCCCGCCGTTGCTAGCTTACCCAAACCTTGCCCACCATGGGCATGGCATATAGCGCAAGCAAGTGCATCAGCAGAGTCAGGTTTTGGTGCTGCGGGTAAATTAAGTAAGCGTTTGACCATTTCTTGCACTTGTTCTTTTTTGGCGTGTCCGTTGCCGACCACGGCTTGCTTGACTTGTAAGGCAGTATATTCGGCGACGGATAAATGTTTCATCACAGCCGCACAAATGGCTGCGCCACGCGCTTGCCCAAGGAGTAATGTGGATTGTGGGTTGACATTCACAAACACTTTTTCAATGGCGACTTGTTCTGGCTGGTAAGTGTCGATGACTTCAAACAAACCGTCTAAAATGACTTTGAGGCGGGCGGGGAGTTCTTCTCTATCACCCTCGCCTTCTACCTTGTTTTTTTTAGCACTCGCGGTTTTGATGGTACCGCTGGCAATATAGCTGATTTTTTCACCCGTTTTTTCAATGACACCAAAGCCCGTGATGCGTAAACCTGGGTCTATGCCTAAGATTCTGATGCTCGTCAAATGGTATCCTAAAAATGAAATGCGCTAAGTAAGACAAGGCGGATTTTATTTTTTACTCCTCAATCACTGCTGATGTGTAAACATCCTGCACGTCGTCTAAGTCTTCTAGCATATCTAGAATTTTTTGCATTTTGACCGCATCATCGCCAGTGAACACGACTTCATTCAAGGGCTTCATGGTGACTTGCGCCATCGCCGCTTTAAGGTCAGCGGCTTCTAAGGCTTCTTTCACCGCAATAAAATCATTAGGCGCGGTAATCACTTCAATACTGCCATCGTCATCGGTAATAATGTCCTCAGCACCTGCTTCTAGCGCCACTTCCATCACCGTATCTTCTGATACGCCTGGCTCGAATACGAGTTGACCGCAATGTTTGAACATAAATGCAACACTGCCATCGGTGCCTAAGTTGCCACCGTGTTTCGTCAGCGCATGACGCACATCCATCACAGCGCGTTGGCGGTTGTCGGTCAGGCAGTCAATGATAATTGCGGCGCCATTGATGCCGTAGCCTTCATAGCGAATTTCTTCATAACTCACACCCTCTAATTCACCCGTACCTTTTTTAATGGCGCGGGTGATGTTATCAGATGGCATATTTTCTTCTTTGGCAGCCGCTACAGCCGCACGTAGACGTGGGTTCATGGATGTGTCACCGCCACCCATGCGCGCAGAAACGGTAATTTCTTTGATGAGTTTTGTGAATATTTTGCCGCGTTTTGCGTCTTGACGACCTTTACGGTGCTGAATATTCGCCCATTTACTATGCCCAGCCATGCTTTAAATCCTTGTGTATTATTAACTTAGCGGATTCTACCACAGCCGCTAAGTTGCAAGCATAGGCAAGCTAGCGTTCAGTGTGTTTGGGCTAGCAGATTAACAATAATTTCGTGAATTTTTTCCAAGAATATTGTGCCACTGTTAGTTGAAAAGAGTATATTTCAATTACAAAGGTAACATCATAAAAAATCTAATAAATTGAGGAGTTAAAATGAAAACTGTACGTCAATTATTAGCAGTAAAAGGAAGTGGTATTTTATCAATTGCCCCAACACAACAAGTGTACGATGCGCTGGTGGTCATGGCTGAGCATAAAGTCGGTGCGCTGGTTGTGCTCAACGGAGAGCGTCTGGTAGGGATTTTTTCAGAGCGAGATTATGCCCGCAGTGTTGCACTCAAAGGTAAAACCTCTAAAAACACGCTAGTTTCAGAGATTATGTCATCCACCGTGATTACGGTATCGCCAGAGCAAACGGTGGATGAATGCATGAGCTTAATGTCGGGTAAGCGCATCCGCCACCTACCCGTGTTAGACAATGGCAAATTAGTGGGTGTGCTTTCGATTGGCGATTTAGTGAAAGAAACAATTGAGTATCAAGCGTTTCTTATTAAGCAGCTAGAAAGTTATATTCAGAGCTAATCGCGAACGAAATTAGAACACACGCGCCAACATTGCGTTTTGTGTCGCGCCCGCAGGGATTGGCAGTTTCACCGTAATGCCACTGCCTGCGGCTTCGTTCACCGCTTGCCCTTGTTTGTTTAACAAAGTTTGCACTTGTAATGTACGGTTGCCGCTAGGGTGAATCACCTGCAAGGTATCACCTACACTAAATTTGTTTTTTACAGTAATTTCAGCCAAACCTAGCTTATCGTCATAACTCACCACATCGCCCACATACTGACTGCGGCTGGCTAAAGAATGGCCTTGCAGGTAATTTTGGTGTTCCGCAGTGTGGTGGCGTTGATAAAAACCATCGGTATAACCACGGTTAGCAAGGTTTTCTAGCTCGCCCAACAAACCCCAATCAAAAGGTTTGCCAGCTAAAGCGTCATCAATCGCTTGGCGATAGGCCTGCGCAGTGCGTGCCACGTAATAGCGAGATTTAGTTCTACCCTCAATTTTGAGCGAATCTACGCCAATTTTCATTAAGCGCTCAACATGCTCAATCGCCCGTAAATCCTTGCTGTTCATAATGTAAGTGCCGTGCTCATCTTCCATAATCGGCAACAGCTCTCCCGGGCGTTGTTTCTCTTCGATTAAATACACTTTGTCCGCTAATGGATGGCGCGGCAAACTACCGCAAGCGGATAAGCTGGATTTCTCCATTTCCGCCTGAAAATCAAATTCATTGAGACGAATTACGCCAGCAGGGTCTTCTTGTGCGTCATGTACTTTATAATCCCAACGGCAACTATTGGTACAAGTACCTTGGTTGGGGTCGCGGTGATTAAAATAACCTGAAAGCAAACAGCGCCCAGAATACGCAATACAGAGCGCGCCATGCACAAAAACCTCTAATTCCATGTCTGGGCATAGTTGGCGGATTTCTTCAATTTCATCAATCGACAATTCGCGCGATAAAATCACGCGCGTCAGCCCCATGCTTTGCCAAAATTTCACCGTAGCGTAATTCACGGTATTGGCTTGCACGGATAAATGAATCGGCATCTCAGGCCATTTCTCACGCACCATCATCATCAAACCAGGGTCAGCCATAATCAGTGCATCTGGCTTCATGGCAATCACTGGCTCCATATCTGCAAGATAGGTTTTGATTTTGGCATTATGTGGAGAAATATTGCTCGCCACAAAAAACTTTTTGCCTCTGGCGTGCGCTTCGTTGATGCCAATTTCAATGTTCGCCATGGAAAAATCGTTATTGCGCGCGCGCAAACTATAACGTGGCTGACCCGCATAAACAGCGTCTGCACCGTAATCGTAAGCGGTACGCATGCGGTCTAAATCACCCGCGGGGGCTAATAATTCTGGTACTTTCATATGATTCCTCAGCATTAGGTTACTGCAATACAGATACAGATACACCTATTTCAAGAAATTCAAAAAATCTAAGCTAATCTAGGCGCAAAACAAAAAATCTTGTCGCCACATACACCCAGTATGTAAGGCAAGATTTTTTGTTTTGCAACGCAGTGTGGCGACGAGTTTTTGAATTTATTCGCCTATAATTTTTACTAATACTCGCTTATTTCTACGCCCATCAAACTCACCGTAAAAAATTTGCTCCCACGGACCAAAATCAAGTTGACCATCGGTCACCGCCACTACCACCTCACGCCCCATCACTTGGCGTTTCATGTGCGCATCTGCATTATCTTCGCCAGTGTCATTGTGTCGATAGTTGCGTATCGGCTCATGTGGCGCCAAGCGCTCCAGCCACTCTTTGTAATCGTGGTGCAAGCCCGATTCATCATCATTGATAAACACACTAGCAGTAATGTGCATTGCGTTTACCAACACCAAGCCCTCACGCACACCGCTTTCGCGCAAACATTCGCGAACCTGGGGCGTAATATTGATAAAAGCCATGCGGGTGGGTGGGTTAAACCAAAGTTCTTTACGGTAACTTTTCATCAGAAATCCATTTCTTTAACAGGAATTAGCTGTTGCATATTATAACCCTTCAACTAATTTTTATAAAAAACTAGATAGATGCGGACACAGAACAAAAATTGCAACTTTTTGTCATTTAAAACATATTGATATTGCAATGTCATGAGAATGTAATTTAACTTATGATAAGATATTAATATTGTTGGGAACATTCTTCTGACAATGCAGTCTGACAAGTACCGAAACACAATTTCGGTGGTTATTAACAAATCCCAAAAGGAATAATTATGCAAGTGCAAGAAGTCGTTAGTGTGTCCACTAGTCATGCAGTGAGTAGTAACGCTGCAACCCCGTTTGCAACTTTAGTTAACGCATCGCTAACAGATGATGCGTTGATTGAAGCAACAATCAATCATCCAATCAACTCTATCTCAGAACGCGATCATTTCGTGGAATGTCTAGAGGCTTGTGGCGATTGCGTGTAAGCATGTTAATTGCGTAGTACCACTACGCAATTGATTTGTTTTAGTTTTTTATATAAATCAGTTTAATTTAGATTAACTTGTGAAATTAAGCGTGCATCACCGCACGCTACATTTTCACCTGCAAATTCCCTATTTTTTAGGGCGTGCTTTACGTCTACTCATATTATTTTCAATCACTCCACTCAACAATCTCACTAATCCATAAGCTAGCCAAGAAATAATACGCTTGAGTATATTGCTTTGTCGCCAAGTGTTGATGTTAATTTCTTTTGCGCCATCTTGAATGTTTTGTATCAGGGATTGCTTTAAAGTGAGCGCGAAAGACTGATTTTTTATAATCACATTCGCCTCTCTGGCTAGCAATAGGCTGAAAGGATCAATATTGGATGAGCCAACTGTTGACCATATTTCATCAATCACTGCTGCTTTGCTATGCATAAAGCTTTTGTGATATTCATAAATTTGAATGCCATTTTGTAAAAATTCGTTATAAAAAGCATGCGTGGCAAACATCAAAAAATATTCCATTCGTCCCTGTAATAAAAGGGTGACATTTACGCCGCGACTGGCTGCTTCTATCAACGCTTTTCGAAATTGACGACCAGGAATAAAGTAAGCATTGGCAATAATAATGTCTAATTTTGCTGCACTGATCGCCATTAAGTAGGCTTTTTCAATATCTCGTCGATGCAACACATTATCCCGAATCACAAATGCAGCCGTCATGTTGGCGCGAGCAGAGTAAGTGGGTAGTGAATTGACCGTTAAGTTTGTAAACTTTAAGTGACGCCAAGCGACGTGACGCCATAATCTTTGTACATGGCGATGAATTTCAACAACCAATTCGCCTGTTACGCTGACCGCATAGTCAATGCGCGGCGGTGTGCGATGGGGTACATTAAAATCATCAATAATATTGATGCCCCCAACAAATGCGATGCGCTGATCAACGACCACAATTTTATGGTGTAAGCGGCGCAGGCGGCTTTTTTGAAATGTCCAAGGGGAAACGTGCGGGCGAAAAAACATAAACTCCACACCTGCGGCTTCAAGTGAAGTGATCAATACTTTAGGCAGATGTTGGCTACCAAAACCATCTACCAGCACCCTCACATTGACACCACGCTGGGCGGCTTGTTTGAGAAGATCAGCGATGCGATTGCCTTGTCGGTCAGCCTCATAAATATAGGTGTGTAAATAAATCTCATGTTGTGCATGAGCAATTTCATTTTCTAAAGCAGGAAAATACTCAAGCCCATTACGCAGTAACTGAACATCATTACTATCGGTAAAGCTGCTTTCTATCAACTTCATTTGCCTATTCGCTTATTGAGGTAGTTTTGATATGGTTGCTGTTAACACGGCGTGGTCTGATAGTCGAGCATGGGAAACGCCCCCATGGACTTGTGCGTGCTGAATATTAAAACCACGTGTGTAAATGCGATCTAAACGCAATATGGGCAATATGGCTGGAAAACTTTTTGCCGACTTACCCGTGCTGTGTTCAAACACTTCATTTAAGCTTAAGTGATTGGCAAAACTCCGCCCAGCATGTGCACGCCAATCATTAAAATCGCCCGCAACAATCAAAGGCGCATCATGGGGGACGTGCTGGGTAATAAAGCGCGATATTTTGTCTAACTGCTGTTTGCGCCAATAGGCTAGCAGTCCAAGATGTACGCATAGGCAATGTAATGGGACATCCCAATTTTCAACCGCGATCACGCAATGCAACATGCCACGCCGCTCTAGTGGGGTAACAGAAATATCGTAATTTTCGCTATGAATAATCGGCAGTTTTGATAGCAAAGCATTGCCGTGATGACCTGCAGGATAAACTGCATTTTTGCCATAGCGGTAGTCTTGCCAAAGGCTATCGGCTAAAAAATTGACTTGCCCCTTAATGGGCCATTTATTGAAACGTTTTGGGTGTTGGTGATGCACATCTTGCACCTCTTGCAAAAACACAATGTCTGTATTGAGCTTATGCAGAAGGTCGCGCTGATGATGCAAAGAAAAATGCGCGTTAAAGTGGGTATATCCTTTGTGGATATTAAAGGTTGCAATCCGCAGTGTGTTTTGCAACGTTCATGCCTTCAATCGTTATGATGCATCGAGCATGCGTTGCAATGCTAATTTAGCCAATTCAGCCTCTTGTGGTTGCACTTTAATTTGGTTCACAACCTTGCCTTCGGCTAAGTTTTCTAGCATCCACGCCAAATGTTGAGGATCAATCCGCGCCATGGTTGAGCACTCACAAATCACGTGCGACATAAACTGCACTATTTTTCCTTCTGGCTTCATTTTTTCTGCGAGGCGATTCACTAAATTTAACTCCGTGCCGACTAACCAGCGCGTACCAGCAGGAGCATCGCCTACGGTTTTTAAGATGTACTCGGTAGAACCCACATAATCAGAGTTTAAACACACTTCAAACGGTGACTCAGGGTGAGAAATCACAAAGCCATCAGGGTGTTCTGCTTTAAAGCGCGTAATATTTTGCTCGCGGAACATTTGATGTACCGCGCAATGACCTTTCCAGAGCAAAATTTTTGCATTTTTGATTTGCTCTGTGGTCAGGCCGCCCATCGGTTGGTCTGGGTCCCACACTGGCATTTGCTCTAACGGAATGCCCATTTTATAGCCTGACCAACGACCTAAATTTTGGTCGGGGAAGAACAATACTTTTTCACGCTGAGCGAAAGCCCACTCTAAAATTTTAGGTGCGTTGGTAGAGGTGCACACAATCCCGCCATGCTCACCACAAAAAGCTTTGAGGTCAGCCGCTGAGTTAATGTAAGTCACAGGCGTGATTTGCTCATCAAAATTGAGCACTTTGTTAAGCTCACGAAAACTACGTTCTACCTTGGCTAAATTCGCCATATCCGCCATAGAGCAACCCGCGGCGAGGTCTGGCAAAATCGCAATTTGTTCTGGGCGGCTTAAAATATCGGCCACTTCAGCCATAAAATGTACACCGAGAAACACAATATATTCAGCATCGACATCCGCCGCATAGCGTGAGAGCTTGAGCGAATCACCTGTGTAATCGGCATGCTTGTACACGCCCTCTTGCTGATAATGGTGACCTAAAATCACCAGTTTTTTACCTAGTTTTTCTTTGGCAGCAATAATGCGCGCTTGGCATTCTTCATCTTTTGAATGTTGAAAGCGCTCAAATTTAATTGGTTCGGCTTTAATTGCGCTAGCTTCCACTATGTTAGCTTCCATTGTTTACCTCAATGCTTTGCTTAATTTTTTAATCTAATTTAAGACCGTGTCTTTCGCCTAATCGTTTCAAGGCGTCGACATTGGTCCAAGAAAACACACGTTTGGCGGCCTCGCGCCAATCGACCCATTCATAGCGCACATGCTCATCTGGGGCGAGCTTAATTTCTACTGGTTGTGCTAATTCTAACCCAAATAAATGTTCTGTGTTCTCTGTCACATCGGGCGCATAACGGTAACGCCAATGTGGATAAATCTCATAAGTATTTGCGGCTTGCCAATCGGTCAGCACATGCTCGCTTGCAATCAAGCCTGTTTCTTCAAATACCTCACGCGTAGCAGTGGCAAGTAAGTTCGCATCTTCTGCCTCAACACTGCCAGTGACAGATTGCCAAAACCCTGCTTTATCGGCGCGCTCAATCAGCAATACTTGTAAGTCGCTCGTATAGATTACTACCAATACAGAAATAGGCGTTTTATAAGTTTGAGCGGTAGTCAATCAATGACCTTCATATTCACAAAATAAAAATATTTGGATTCCTCTTTCTAGCAAACGTTTCGTACTACCCAGTTAGTAGGGTGGGCAACTGGTTTGCCCACGCGGTGAATTGGTGGAAGATTGGTTACGCGTGGGCAAGCAAGTTGCCCACCCTACTAACTCATTGTACAAGACTCCTTAACTAGATTTCTTCGCTGGTGGCGCAGGTGGTGGTGGTGGCCTGACACTTGATGGAGGTGGGTTAATATTTTTGTTCGCTTGATCGCCTACTGGAAATCTAGGCGGAGGCGGGTTCTGATATTTTTGAGCCATTATCAATCTCCTGAGTTGATTTAACAAATTCAACCATTTCAACATCCTTTGCTGCAATCATAATTGACTCGCTTGCATTCAAAGAAATTTCTTCTTCGTCATCAAGCCATGATGCAGAAACAAGAACAAAATGACCTTCATTAGGATCGGATGGCCATTGAATTGGCCATCCGTAAATCCTCCTGCTTCCTGTCAAGTGTAGAACGGTAAAGGTTATATTTTCTGAGAATGCACCAAACCACTCTGATGGATATGCAGTCCTCCTTGTAAGCTTTAGATGTCTTGCTAACTTGTAAAGCTTATCGTTATTTGCGAAAAAAGAACAAATTAACCCAAACACAATAGCAGTTATTGCTGTGGCAAATAGTTCTGAATCGGTACTCCATACCCCTAGCTGAATAACTTCTCCGAATTTTAGAAGCAGGAATTTTTCTATAGGTAAAACAGTCATTATTAAAAAACTGAAAATTAACGCTTGGACGACTCTCTCGAATTGAGATGGTTTTACAAAAGAAGTGAATCCATATAAAACCCACGCAGCCAAAAAGCCTGGCATAAGTTGCAATAACAAATCAAATAACTTAGAAATGTCGTCCATTTTGATTAATTTTTACGTGGCTGTGTTTTGCGTGCGGACGCGTATGTGTAATTCCCTTAATTGCTTCTCATCCACTTCATTCGGCGCGTTGGTCATCAAGCATTGTGCGCGTTGTGTTTTTGGGAAGGCGATTACATCACGGATGGATTCTGCGCCTGTCATCAACGTCACCAAGCGGTCTAAACCAAACGCCAAGCCGCCATGCGGAGGTGCGCCGTATTGAAGCGCGTCTAGCAAGAAGCCGAATTTTTCTTGGGCTTCTTCACGGCTGATTTTGAGCGCGTCGAATACTTTTGATTGCACTTCTTGTTTATGGATACGCACGGAACCGCCGCCGACTTCCCAGCCGTTGAGTACCATGTCGTAGGCTTTAGATAAGCATGCGCCTGGGTTGGTGGCGAGCATGTCTTCGTGGCCGTCTTTTGGTGCGGTGAACGGATGGTGTAGCGCGACCCAGCGGTCGGCTTCTTCGTCGTGTTCAAACATCGGAAAGTCCACCACCCATAATGGCGCCCATGCGCGACCATCGACATGACCTTTTTCGTGGCCGACTTTGGTACGCAATGCACCTAAAGCCTCGTTGACGATTTTGGCTTTGTCTGCACCAAAGAATACGATGTCGCCGTTTTGTGCGCCTGTGCGCTCGATAATGGCTTGTAATGCGTTCACGTGAATGTTTTTGACGATTGGGCTTTGCAAGCCTTCTTCGTTCAATTTGGTGATGTCGTTAATTTTGATATACGCCAAACCTTTAGCACCGTAGATTTTCACAAACTCGGTGTAAGCATCAATCTCAGAACGGCTAATCGCAGCGCCGTTAGGCACGCGAATCGCGGCTACGCGACCACCTGCCATATTGGCAGCGCCTGAGAACACTTTAAAGTCCACGTCTTTCATTACGTCTGAAAGCTCGGTGATTTCTAAAGTCACGCGCATGTCAGGTTTGTCTGAACCATATTTGTTCATCGCCTCGCTAAATGGCATGCGTGGGAATTTGGCTGGTAAATCAATATCTTGCACTTTTTTCATCATGCGACGAATCATTTCTTCAACGATGTCCATGATTTCGTTTTCTTCTAAGAACGAAGTCTCGATATCCACTTGCGTGAATTCTGGCTGACGGTCAGCGCGCAAGTCTTCATCGCGGAAGCATTTGGTGATTTGGAAATAACGGTCAAAGCCAGCCACCATGAGCAATTGTTTAAATAATTGCGGTGATTGTGGCAAGGCGAAGAACATGCCGTGATGTACGCGGCTAGGCACCAAGTAATCGCGTGCGCCTTCCGGCGTTGAGCGCGTGAGCATCGGGGTTTCTACTTCGATAAAGCCGTTTTCGTCTAAATAATCACGCAGGTTTTTCGCCACTTTATAGCGCAACATCATGTTTTTTTGCATGGCTGGGCGACGCAAGTCGATATAACGGTGCTCTAAACGCACGGTTTCGGTCAATGTGTCGTCATCCAACATAAACGGAGGCGTGAGTGAAGGGTTCAGCACCTCAATCTCAGTCGCTAACATTTCCACTTCACCAGTCGGCAAGTTAGGGTTGACAGTGCCTTCTGGACGCGCACGTACTTTACAAGTGACTTTAAGCACAAACTCACTACGCACGGTTTCAGCAGTGGCAAACGCCTCTTTGGTGTCTGGGTCGATCACGATTTGCGCTAGGCCTTCGCGGTCGCGCAAGTCAATAAAAATCACGCCACCGTGGTCGCGGCGACGGTGCGCCCAACCGCAAAGGGTCACTGTTTGGCCGATATGTTCGCGGTTTAAATGTCCGCAGTAATGTGTACGCATCATAGTTAAGTTCTTATTTAAAAAAGTGAAGTTTAATTGAAAATTGGCATGTTATTGATTAGAAATTTTATCTGTTGACGCAGTTTTATTTGCCGAAGTTTTATTACTAGGTGCAACCACGCCCATTGAAATAATGTATTTAAGCGCTTCATCCACGCTCATGTCTAATTCTATGGTTTCTTTTCTAGCCATCATCACAAAATAGCCCCCCGTTGGGTTGGGTGTTGTGGGGACATAAACACTAACATAATCGCCTTGCAGGTGATTCGCCACATCGCCACCTGGTGTGCCTGTTTGAAAGGCGATAGTCCAGCTGCCTTGGTGCGGAAACTGCACCAACAAGGCTTTGCGAAACGCGTTGCCAGAATCTGAAAACAGGGTGTCTGACACTTGCTTTACGCTTGAGTAAATGGATTTCACCACGGGAACGCGCGCCAAAACCCCTTCCCATACCAAGATTAATTGCCGACCAAAAATGTTAGTGGCAATAACCCCCGTGATAACAATAATTAGCAAAGTTAAAATTGCCCCCATCCCAGGGATGGCAAGCCCAAGTTGCGCTTCTGGTCGCCAAGCAACAGGCAGTAGCAATAGACTTTGATCCATTACGTTAATAAGTGTTTTGAGCACCCAAACTGTGATGAACAAGGGAACTAAGACTAACAGCCCAGTGATAAAATATTTTTTCATTATGCTATGTGTTTAAGTAATTAGTGGCAGGCGCAGCCAGGGTTGCAAGCAGCGGCGGCTGGTGCAGAATCCTCAGGCTTTTTTTCTGGCTTGCTGCCCCCGCCTTTGAAGTCGGTTGCATACCAACCTGTGCCGTTCAATTGAAAGCTGGGCGCAGATAGCTGTTTGGCAAAGGTTTCTTTGCCGCAATCAGGGCAAACAGTCACGTTTGGCTCACTGATTTTACGCATCACTTCTTTTTTTAAACCACAACTAGTGCATTGATAATCATAAATAGGCATGAATAGACTCCTAAAAAACGAAATTATACCCGAACCGGCAGGGTAAGAGATGGCGATTGTGGGCGGAATATCAAGCGCTTAATGCAAAAATTAGCTTACGCGAGTTGGTTGATGATGTTGCGCGCTTCTTGTGCTACTTCTGATGCGGTTAATCCGACAGGGCCAATGCCACGTGCAACCAGTGCATCTGCCGCCGCGCCATGTACAAAAACGCCCATTTTTGCGGCTTCAAGGCAAGTTAACCCTTGTGCTATAAAGCTGGCAATCATGCCACTAAGCACATCCCCTGTGCCAGCACTCGCTAGCCCAGGGTTGCCTGTGTTGTTGATAAATGCATCACCTTGTGGGTTGGTGCAAATGGTTCCCGCGCCTTTCAATACGCAAATGGTGTGGAATTGCTGCGCTAATTTGAATGCAGATTCAGGTCGATTTTGTTGAACGTTATCAACAGCAATATTAAGCAATCTTGCCGCTTCACCAGGGTGTGGCGTAATGATGGTTTCAGCCTTGCGATTAGTTACTAAAGTTTGCAACTGCGTATGTTTGGCAATTAGGTTAAGTGCGTCCGCATCAAGTAAAAGCGGGATATTCTGTGGCAACCAAGATTCAAGCGTGGCAAGGGCTACAGACGATTGCCCTAATCCTGGCCCAATCACCACACAACTGAGCGTTGGTATAAGTTCTGCCAAAGCCTGCGGCGTGCGATACATAATTTCAGGGTGTAACGCATCTACACAGGGTGGGTTGTTAGCAATTGAAGTCGCAAATACTTTACCCGCACCGCAAAATTGCGCGGCACGCGTTGCCAACATCAATGCGCCTATCATACTCGTATCGCCACCAATCACAGCCACGCTGCCAAACGAGCCTTTATTGCTTTCAGGGGCACGTGCTTTGAGTTGCGATTTAAAAGCGCCACTGACTAGCGGTTGGGGCGAATGGGTGAACATGATTTTAATTTTGGGAACGATGGCTATTTTGTACTAATCACTAAAATGCCAGTAAAAATAAGCGCCGCACCTAGAGTTTGGCGCAGACTGATGGTTTCTTTAAGCAATAACCAAGCGAGGAAAATAGCGACAATGACGCTACCTTTGTCGATAAGTGCAACCGTCGCCACGTTGCCCATTTTGAGCGCTTTGTAATAGAAAATCCAAGAGAGAGCGGTGGTGGCGCTTGAAATGCCTAACCAAAGATAATTGGTTTTTTGTAAATTGCGTATTTCAGCTGGCGCAACGGCAACTGCCGCAAATACGAAAATAAAGATAAACACAAAAATAGTGCGTACCGTCAACCCAAGTTCAGCGGAGATGCCCGTTAAACCTTGCTTAGCGACAACGGAAGTCATGCCAGCAAATAGCATGGAAATAAAAGCGTAAGCGACCCAACGCTCCATCAGCAGCCGCCCATTTTCACTTGGGTCGCTAACATGCTTCTTGTTTAATCATCGTAATCAACTTCGTCTTCATCCTCTTCTTCGCCGTCATCGTAGCCATCTTCTTTTTCTTCAATGAGGGCTTGCACGTCATCCACATACATACCGCTACCATTGTTGTATTTTTCGATAGCGCGGCTTGATAAACCGAGCACTTCAGTGGCGACATGCTCAGAGGAAAGTTGATGCAAAAGATTGGTGAGATTATCCATAAACTCAGAAAACGTGGTGTCTTCATCGCTTTCTTCAGTCGCCATGTTGATGGCATTTTGAGCGATTTCGGCAAAATATTCGTTAAGCGCGTTAATGGATTTTTCATCTAATGTCATGGTGATAGCCCTTCAATATCTAAAAGTTAACGGTGATGGAGTTAAGGAAAGTTAAGTTCTAAAACAACTGGCGTGTGGTCGCTGGGACGTTCTAGCTTGCGTGGCGCTTTGTCTATCCAGCTTGCTTTGCATTGTGCCACAAGTGGCGTGCTGATTAAAATATGGTCGATACGCATGCCCAAATTTCGTCTAAACCCTGCCATGCGGTAATCCCACCAGCTAAAATGTCCTTCGCCTTGTTCAAACAGCCGAAAGCTATCATGTAAGCCAAGTGCCACCAATTTTTTAAACGCTTCACGCTCTTGCGGGCTGACCAAAATTTGTCCCTCCCACGCCGCAGGGTCGTGGCAATCGCGGTCATCAGGCGCGATATTGTAATCACCCAATAAAGCAAGGTTGGGGTGGGCTTGCATTTCACTTTGCAGCCAACTAGTCAGTGCCGTGATCCAGCGCATTTTATAAGCGTACTTTTCGCTATCAACCGCCTGACCATTGACAATATAAGCACAAACTATGCGCATATCTTTAATGGTGGCTGTGATAATGCGCTTTTGGTCGTCTTCAAAATTGGGTATGTCAAACTGTACATCTTCAATCACATGCGGGCTTAAAATCGCCACGCCGTTATAGGTTTTTTGCCCATTATGTATCGCGTTGTAACCTGCTTCTTTCAAGGCATCGTAGGGGAACTTACTATCTTCTTGCTTGGTTTCTTGCAGGCAAAGTACATCAGGCTTGTTGGCGGCAAGCCAATCCAGCACGTGCGGCAAGCGTACGTTTAGGGAGTTTACATTCCAAGTAGCGAGTTTCATGTATGTTCTTTTGCAATCGTTTTATTCAGTGCGAGAAGCAGAAGGCTTCTTGTAAACGCTCATCATATTACCTATTTTGACGATGACTTGAGTAGTTTTATTTTAAAAAATAACATGCTTTAGTTTCTAAAAAATTAAAGTTTTATAAAACTTAGTCGATATGATTTTCAAGCATTAAATCTGCTGCGATTGGGTTGGGTTGATGCCTTAATTTTAAACTTTTATTATTTGAGGAAGAATCATGCAAAAAATCTTATCTGCTATGTTTGTTTTATCAGTTTTGTTGTCAAATGTTGCTGTTGCTAATGATTGTCACCCAGATGAGCATAAAGATGACCACGGTCATTGCGTTAAAAAATAATACTCGGTTCGGCGGTTAGCGACACCTTCAGCTTATCGCCCTATTCAACAAAAAACCTCAACAAGAATGGTTGAGGTTTTTTGTTTTTGAAGCGACATCAGTCCGTATAAAAGGCGAATTCATTGTGTTAAAGTCATGCTTTTTTAAAGCATTTCTGTGAAATCAACGCCAACACCTCAAGATATAAAAGCCGCCATTTTCGATATGGATGGCTTGTTAATAGATTCTGAACGAATTTTGATGCACGCCTGTATCCAAGCAGCAGAACAAATTGGCATCACCTACACCCAAGCAGAATATGTTGAACTCATCGGTCGAACAGGCGCAGATTCAAGGCGCATCATGATAGAGCAACTAGGCGGCGCACAACAATATGAGCAAGTCATACAAGGCTTGAATGCAATATTGGATGAACGCGACCATGCCTTTCCCCTTAAGCAAGGCGCACTAGCGTTAATTAAACACTACCGCGCCAACGATATAATTTGCAGCGTTGCCTCATCATCCCCCATGCACCATATTACGCACCGATTAGGCCATGTTGGCGTGTTAGAACATTTTCACCACCTCACCAGCGGGCAAGAAGTTGCTAATGGCAAGCCGCACCCAGATATTTATTTACTAGCGGTGAAGAAACTAGGTTTGAGTGTAGAACAATGCATCGCGTTTGAAGACAGTGAGCCAGGCGCGCGAGCTGCGATTGCGGCAGGTTTAAATGTGGTGGCTGTGCCAGATTTAAAACAACTCAGCCCATTTGTGCAAGAAAACTGCTACCAAGTGGTGGCGAGTTTGGATGAGTGGCTGAGTTAGATCCGAGCTGGTACAGATTATTTATTCAGCTTTATCAATGAGCTTGGCTCGGCTTTTTTTGCTTTGCAACATTCCTATCTCTAACGCTGTTTCCAACCTGATTATTCGCTCGGTTAGGGTTTCTATTTTAGTTTGTTGGCTCGTAATTGTCGCCGCCATGCGTTCTACTTTGTCATTCATTTTGATGACTGTGGTAATAGCATCCCACATTTTATCGGCAACTCCCATTAAGCAGCCTTTTGCATGACTTGGCTTCGTTTGTTTTTTTCCATTGCCTCAATGCGCTTATTAGAAGCCTCAACAAAAGCCAGAGCCTGATCAATAGCGGCATTGGCTTGGGCTGTTGTTTTATATATCTGGTCAATCATCGCCTCTAAAATCTTATCGTCTTCTGAAGGGCTGAATGATTCAGCAGCACGGCGTAAAAACTCCCCCATTGAAAGTCCTGCTTCTTTTGCTCTTTTAGCAATAATTCCCTTTTCAGCCGCCGTGACCAGCACGGGAATTCTTTGCGTTGCAGTTGTCATCATCAGCTCCTAATGTTGTTCATGGTCAGCACATGGTCATGTTGAAACAAAAAAACACTATTGTCAAGCCTGACGCATTGCTATTGCTACTTAAAAGCTATTTTGGGGATAGTTTCGCCGCTGATTCTAGGGTTGCCACAATTAATGCACAGTTGGCTTTTGCGTCATCCAAGCTTAACAGTGGAGCTTTGTTTGATAATACGCAATCACTAAAATGTTCGATTTCTAAAACAAAGTGGTTGGCGGCAGGCAGCCTTTGTTCAGTGGCTTTGCCGTCTTCTGTCCACCACGAAATGACTGGGACATCCCCTGGGAGCTGCCATGTAGTGTGGCATTTAATACCCCCTTTAGTGCCGATAATGGTGTACTCAGACTGTCGGCTACGTTCAAAGCTGACATCAAAATGTGCATGTTTACCCTCACCAAAATTAATGATGCCGCTCGTGGTAATATCTGCGCCACTTTCAACATATTTTGCGATGGCGGTCACCGACTTTGGCTCTTGGTTAAACCACAAGCGTGAGGTATGAATAGCATAAGGCCCTATATCCCACATGGCGCCTCCACCTTTACTTACATCTTCTGCCAAGCGATACATACGGGCAGGCCGCATCATAAATGAGAAGCTAGCGTGGGTATTACACACTTCGCCGATGATGCCTGTATCAATAATCTCTCTAACGCGATTATGTTGCGGATGAAAACGATACATAAAACCTTCCATCACCTTAACGTTATGCGCTTTTGCTGCTTGCTCAATGGCATTAATATCTGCGACAGTGAGCGCCATCGGTTTTTCAATTAGCACATGTTTACCATGTTCAATCGCGCGTAATGCCCATTCTGCATGCTCGTGATTGGCAAGTGGGATATAGACTGCATGCACATTATCATCTTGCAACAGCGCCTCTAAATTATCGTAAGTGGCTACACCTTGTGTACAAGGTGCGTATTTTTTAAGGGTTTCAGCCGCAGCGCCTGCACGGCGACTTGCTATGGCAACGAGTTGCGAATTAGCGGCTTCGACAATCGCAGGTAACAAACGCTCATTGACACGAGCCGCGCCAAGTATGCCCCAATTTAGTTTTTTCATTTCGCTCATAGGTGACCTTTTAATAACATTTAATTTTCAGCGGGCTGCTGTGCAGCAATGGTGATATTGTTTTGAAGATGCATCAACAAACTGAGTGAAGCAAATCCATCGACTGGTAAATGATTGGCTTTTTGGTATTTACGCACGGCCGCTTGAGTGCGCACACCCGGAATACCATCTGGCGTACCAACATCAAACCCCTTTTCTGCTAGTTTTTGTTGTATAGCCATCATTTGCTGAAAGCCGAGCGCCTCTTGATTGGCATACAGATTCGTCACTAGCGGATTGCCACCAGCGATACGATCTGCCAAATGAACCACGGAAAGCGCGTAATTGACTGAACGGTTCCAATGCATAATGACATCAAAATTATCAAATACCATAAAAGCTGGACCTTGCCAGCCTTGTGGCAATACGATAGCAGCCAGCTTTTGTGATACGCTACTTTGGTCTGCTGGTAATTTAGCTCCATTTGCAGATTTAACACCCATGGCAATCCATTCTGCCACTGGAATACGGTGCATGAGTTGAGCTTGTTCCCAATCAAACTTTTGCGGTAGCTCTACCTCAATTGCGGCTGGCTCCCCTTCAACCCAGCCAACTGATTTTAAATAAAAAGCTGCTGAATTCATGACATCTGGTAACGAGTTCCACACATCAACGCGACCATCATCATCGCCATCTAGACCATACGCATTAAATGTAGAGGGCATAAATTGCATATGCCCCATTGCCCCCGCCCAAGAGCCTTGCATACTAGCTGCGGTCACGTGCCCTGCATCAATAATGCGTAACGAATCGATGAGTTGCGCACGAAAAAAGTCTGGGCGACGACCATCGTAAGCCAATGTCGCAAGCACCTGTGGCACAGAAAAGTCACCCTTGAATGCACCATAATTAGTTTCCAGCCCCCAAAATGCTGTAAGAATGTATTTTGAGATGCCAAACTGCTGCTCTAATGAAACTAACAGTGCGTTGTTTTTTGCGAGCATTTCCTGCCCACGCGATATTTGCTTAGAGGTAACGCGACGCTCCAAATATCGACCGAACGTCTGTACAAACTCTGGCTGACTTCTATCTAGCTTAATCACTTGCGGAATTGGTTGGGCATTAGAAAACGCACTTTCTAGTGTGGCATTAGAAATGCCTTGGTTACGTGCATCTTTTTTAAATGCAACCAGCCAATCACTAAAACTTATTTCCGCAGCTATCGACAACGCTGGCAACAAAACCAGTAGCATCAATAGCGATATGCTAGCGATTTTGAATTCTGATTTTTGATGACTGCGTTGCAAATTTAATCTCTCGCTGGATTTAGATCGTTAAAAGTTTTGTTGCTAAAAGCGTGAGGTAACTTCTAATATACCGTAACACTTAAACATCTTGCGTCTTTTTAAACTCCACCCTTTCGATAAGGCCAACACAACACGCGCTACCTTAAGCATCATTCAGTAAGCTGGTGTAGCCTTGCTGATAAGTGGGAAATTGAAATTCAAATCCCAGAGCTTGCATACGCGCACTGCTTAACCGCTTGCCACCAGCCACTGCAGGCACAGCAACTGAGTGTGTATTGACCCCCAACTGCTTAGCCAACCACAACAACACTTCGTATTGTGTAGTCGGTTGCTTATCAGTCACTAGGTAACAATTATCCACTGTTTTTTGCTGCATGACTTTTTCAATCAATAAGTGAATAAACCGTGCAGCATCATCTCGATGAATCCGGTTTGACCAACTATTCGTTAGTGGCCAATTTGCTACGTCTTTAGCCAATCTTATCATTCGCGTGCGATCAGGCCCATATAAGCCTGACAAGCGCAGCACCGTTGTCCCGCATGTTAATTCAGTTAGTAGCTTTTCAGCCTGCAAAAGTCGCTGCCCGCCAAAATCATTGGGCATCGCGGCAATGGTTTCATCCAAAATCTCATCCGTTGGCTGACCATAAACGCGAGTGCTAGAAACAAAAAATACATGCTGAAGATTAAGTCTATCAATGCTCATCAGCGCGTTTCGTAAGCCATCTACATAGTGCGCTTGATAACTCTCGTCGGTGGATGCATCTGCGGCAACGCAATAAACCAGCACTTGTGGACTAACCGTTTTTAATATTTGGCAAGCATGGTGATCCGTCACATCTGCCTGTATGGTTTTAATCCCATGTGGCAGACTACTAGCGCGCCTTCTCACACCAGTCACTACATGCCCTGTCTGGATTAATTGCCGCCCTAGCTCACATCCTAAATCACCACAACCCACAATTAATACATTTAACATAGAGCCACACTAACCAGCAAAGGTATTACACAACTTGATTTCACCTTGCTGAATACCGCGAGTAAACCATGCTACACGTTGCGCGGAACTACCGTGGGTAAAGGACTCAGGCACTGCATAGCCTTGCGATTGCTTTTGTAGATTATCATCACCAATCGCCGTAGCCGCATTGATCGCAGATTCAACATCCCCTTGCTCTAATATAGAACGTGCTCGATTGGCATGAAACGCCCAAACACCAGCTAAACAATCGGCCTGTAACTCCAATTTAACAGAAAGTGCATTTGCATCTGCCTCTGAGTTTGCTTGTTGACGCATGGCTTGAACCTTGTCTGAAATTCCCAATATATTTTGCACATGGTGACCAACCTCATGGGCAATGACATATGCTTGGGCAAACTCTCCTGGTGCGTGAAAACGGTTTTTTAACTCCTGGTAAAACGTTAAATCAATGTATATTTTATGATCAGCAGGACAGTAAAATGGCCCCATTGCAGATTGTCCTGTGCCGCAAGCCGTTGGGGTTGCTCCAGAAAATAACACTAACTTGGGGTCTTCATACTTTTTCCCCATTTTGGCAAACAAGTCATGCCAAGTGTCTTCGGTATCCGCCAACACCATTGAGACAAACTTGGTCATTTCGTCATTGGCTGGCTGATTCGCTGTTTGCGCTTGCGGAGAGGACGTCTCTAACGCGCCCATGCCGTTGATGACGAGATTAGGATCCACACCAAAATACATAGCAACTAATGCTAACGCTATCGTACCTAGGCCAATTTTACCGCCACTTTGCACTATCCCGCCTGAGCGACGACGATCTTCAATATTACTACTTTCGCGTTCGTTATCTAATATCATCGTTCACCCTTACGCTAGATCAATCACCCATGTATTATGTATTAGGGCTCAAACGGTTGCCACAAGCCTTGCAAATACTTTTCTACCCAAAGTAAGGCAACAATCGTTTTGCCATCAGTAATTTCACCGCGCTGCACCATGGCCAAACAATCGGCTAAACTCGCCTCAAATAGCTGTAGCGCCTCGTCTTCATCGCGTTGATGCGCACCTTGTTTGAGGTTTTTAGCCAGATAAATATGAATCACTTCATTCGAATAACCGATGCACGGATGCTGTAAAGCCAAATACACCCATTCATCTGCAGTGTAGCCAGTTTCTTCTAGCAACTCACGCTGACCTGTCAGCAAAGGTGCTTCACCTTGATCAATTTTACCCGCTGGCAATTCAATAAATACGCGATTCAAAGGGTAACGAAATTGACGCTCCAACACTAGGTTCCCGTTATCTAATACTGCTGCAATAACCACTGCACCAGGGTGCATCACATACTCACGCTGACTTTGCCCGCCATTAGGCAATCGTACTTGATCACGCTTGGCTAATAACATACCCCCTTGAGCAATGACCTCAGAAGAAATACAGGTTTCGATTAAATCTAAATCTTTCATTATTCCCCTTGAGTCTTTTAAGCTTTTTTCCAAAAAAATCGATAAACAAAACCTGGGAATGAAAACACTAAAAACATACAAGCGGTAATAGTATAAAACTCCCACTTTTTAGGTTCAATTTGCCCCATTGTAGATTGCTCTGCGTAGAGGGCTATCACTCCCACAATCAAATAAATCACCACCAGTTCAAGTAAACACCATCCAACTGATTTAGGTTGCTTAACAGAAAAGGTAAAAAATAATCGATCTGAAAACCAAGGTAAGTTGGCCGCTAAAACAGCGAGCAACAATAATATTGTTTGTGTCATAGGTAGATTTTACTAGGGAAAGATGAAGCGATTATGTCAATTTTGCAAGGTTATGGCTAGCAGTTTAGTTGCTAACCATCTCCTTAATTACTGCAGGATTATTACTGTAAGCTATGTCCAATGGCGTATGCACAAATATCCATCAAATGTTGTGGCATCAACCCAAAGGCTAATAACCCAAGAGCATTAACGCTCAATACCATATTCATTTCAGGATAACTGACGATTGGACTATTATCCTCAGGCTCATCAAAGTACATTAATTTAACAATACGTAGGTAGTAAAAAGCACCTACCACCGCCATCAATACGGCAAACACTACCACCCAAAGGTAGCCAGCCTGCAATGCGGCTTGTAAAACGGTAAATTTGGCATAAAAACCAAGCGTTGGCGGCACACCAGCCATTGAGAACATGGTGATAAGCATGAGGAATGCAAACCACGGACTACGTTGATTTAGCCCTTTTAAATCATTTAAATTTTCCGCCTCAAAACCTTTGCGGGAAAGTAACAGCATAATACCAAAACCAGCCAAGGTCATCATCACATAAGAAACAATATAAAACATAGCTGAAGCATAACCATTGATGCTTACACTCATAAAACCAAACAACAGAAACCCGACATGGGAAATCGTCGAATAGGCAAACATACGTTTAAGATTAGTTTGTGCAATGGCGGTAACATTCCCGATAAAAATAGACATCACCGCCATAATGACAAGCATACCTTGCCAGTCAATCGCAAGCACATACAGACCTTGTACCAGTATGCGCATCATAAAAGCAAATGCAGCAAGCTTAGTCACTGAACCAATAAATAACGTAATCGCAGTTGGAGAGCCCTCATAGACGTCCGGCACCCACATTTGGAAAGGGACTGCGCCTAATTTAAACGCTAAACCCGCCACGATAAATACGAGCCCAAGTATCAACACAGGGTGATCTTGCGCACCATCAAGTAATGCATTCGCAACTTCGGAGATATTCAGACTACCTGTCGCGCCATACATCATTGACATACCATAGAGCAACATGCCAGAAGCTAATGCGCCAAGCACGAAATACTTCATCGCAGCCTCAGTCGCACGCGGGTTATCACGATCCAACGCCACCAATGCATATAGACTAAGCGATAGCAACTCAAGCCCCATGTATAGCGTTAAGAAATGTTGTCCAGACACCATCAGCATCATGCCCAACACCGCAAACAAGATCAGCGCGTAAAACTCACCACGAAACATACCGCGTAAAGTGATATAGCTTCGGCTATATATCATCATTATTGAAGTGCTCAGATAAATCATCAATTTCAAAGTATCTGCTAGTGGGTCATCCACAAACATGTTATTGAAAGCATAACCGACAGAACCCGCCATTGTTGCAAAAGTTAATACCCCAGCGCCAATCAAAGTAACTTGCGACAATATAAAAATCAGAATCCGATTAGCTGGCTTAATAAATAAATCAAGCAAGAGGATGGTCATCGCCATTAACAGCACAAACATCTCTGGTAGAACCGAATAGAGGTCGTTAAGGATTGCGTTCATTGTTTAAATTCCTGGCAACTTAGTATGCGCCATATGTTCTAGTAATTGGCTGACTGTAGCATGCGTGATTTCTGTCACGGGTGCGGGATATAAGCCCATCGCCAACACCATAAACGCAAGCACTGCAAGGATAAGACACTCACGTGCATTGATGTCTTTTAATTCAGCCACATGACTATTTGCAATATCGCCAAAATACACTCGCTTCACCATCCACAATGTATAAGCCGCGCCGAAGATTAATGTAGTCGAGGCAAGTACCGCCCACCAGAAATTGGCTTGTATAGTGGCTAAAATGACCATAAATTCGCCCACAAAGCCTGATGTACCTGGCAGCCCTGCATTTGCCATTGCAAACAATACGGCAAAAGCTGTAAACACTGGCATGGTGTTCACCACACCGCCGTAATCGGCGATTTGACGAGAGTGCATACGGTCATATAACACACCAACACACAAAAACATGGCACTTGAAATAAAGCCGTGTGAAATCATTTGCACGATTGCGCCATCCATACCCAATGGGCTGAATATGAAGAAACCTAATGTTACAAACCCCATATGAGAAATAGATGAGTAAGCAATCAGCTTTTTCATGTCTTTTTGTACTAGCGCTACCAACGCAATGTACACCACCGCAATCAACGACAAGGTAATCATAAAGCCTGATAGATAGTGTGCTGCATCTGGTGCGATTGGCATTGCAAAGCGTAAGAAGCTATACCCACCAAGTTTTAACGCGATTGCTGCCAGCACAACTGAACCGCCCGTAGGTGCTTCAACGTGTGCATCTGGCAACCATGTATGCACAGGCCACATGGGTACTTTAACGGCAAACGCCATAAAAAAGGCTAAGAAAATTAAAATTTGTGCGTTCATTGGTAACTGCATTTGGTAATAGTCCACCAACTCAAAACTATTACTTTGATGGTAGAGATAGATAAACGCCACCAACATCAACAAGGATCCAAGCAAGGTGTAAAGAAAGAACTTAATCGTCGCATACACACGATTTGGCCCACCCCAAATACCAATCACCAAGAACATGGGAATAAGCATGGCCTCCCAAAACACGTAGTACAAAATAGCATCCAAGGCACTAAACACGCCAATCATAATGCCTGACATAATCAGGAATGAAGCCATGTACTGCGCTACACGTTTTTGAATCACTTCCCATCCAGCGATAACCACAATAATTGTGGTAAAGCTGGTGAGTAAAATAAGAGGTACAGCAATGCCATCTACACCCAAATGGTAATTAATATTAAATGCAGGTATCCACGCAAAGCCTTCTTGAAATTGGAATCCGCCATCTGCGTAATCGAACTCTGTATAAAGCGGCAAGGTAACTAAGAACCCAGCAATAGCACCAACCAAGGCGAGCCATCGCGCCATTTTTGCGTTTTTATCATCGCCCGTGCATAAAACCAACACACCAGCTAAAATTGGCACCCAAATTGAGAGGCTTAATGTGTGCGAATCCACTTATTGAACTTTCTTATTTTCTATTTGCTTGCGAGTATTCATTATCCGTACCGATTAGACTTTCATAAACAAGCTAAGTAGTAAAAACACACCAATAATCATGGCAAATGCATAGTGGTAAATCATGCCTGATTGTAATTGTCTTACTAAGCCAGACGCTAGCTCAACTACTTTGGCCGTACCGTTAACCATTACACCATCAATTAAATCCACATCACCGCGCATCCATAATTTACGACCGATTAACCTTGCGCCACCTGCAAATACTTTTTCATTGAAGCTATCAAAACCATATTTATTTTCTAACACATAGTTAATCCAGCTTAATTTTTTCTGTATTGCGGCTGGAATATCTGGCCGCTTCATATAGAAAAACCATGACAATAAAACGCCCGAACTCGCGAGTATAAAAGGCAATGTAGTGAATGATCCCAGTGCCATTTCCAACGCGCCATGGAAATGATGTGCCAATTCATGCATCACTGGGTGTATATCTGAGTTTACAAAAATCACGCCTCTGAAAAACTCACCATATAACATTGGCTCAACTGCGATATAACCAATGAAGACGGAAGGAATCGCCAAGGCAATCAACGGGAATGTGATGACCCAAGGTGATTCATGTGGTTTATCATGCGGTCCCAAGCCATGGTGATGACCGTGATCATCATGGCTATCGTGCGCATGCGCGTCATGCGATTTAACCTGCATCCAACGCTCTTTACCGTGAAACACCAAAAAGTACATACGGAACGAATAAAACGCAGTTACAAATACGCCAACCACTACTGCATAATAAGCATAACTACTACCTGCGATGTGAGACATACTCACCGCTTCAATAATGGAGTCTTTAGAGTAGAAGCCTGAGAAAAATGGTGTCCCAATCAGAGCTAAAGAGCCAATGAGTGAGGTCAACCAAGTAATTGGCATATATTTACGTAAGCCGCCCATGTTACGAATATCTTGGTCATGATGCATCCCCATAATCACTGAGCCAGCACCTAGGAACAACAAGGCTTTAAAGAAAGCATGCGTCATTAAGTGGAAAATTGCAACCGAGTAAGCGGAAGCACCTAATGCGACGGTCATATAGCCTAACTGTGAAAGCGTAGAGTAAGCCACTACACGCTTAATATCGTTTTGAATAATGCCTAAGAAACCCATAAACAAGGCGGTTGTTGCACCTATCACCATCACAAATGACAACGCAGTAGTCGACAACTCAAACAGTGGTGACATACGAGCCACCATAAAAATACCCGCGGTGACCATGGTTGCCGCATGAATCAGGGCTGAGATAGGTGTTGGTCCTTCCATTGAGTCAGGTAACCACACATGTAATGGCACTTGCGCAGATTTCCCCATCGCACCAATGAATAGTAAAACACAAATCACCGTCATTAGTGACCACTCGGTATTCGGAAACCATACATTGGGAGGAATCAAAGTGATCATTTGATCTGTCATGCTGGGTGCGATTGAGAACACAGCTGCGTAATCCAAGCTACCCATAAAATACAAAATTAAACCAATCCCGAGCAAGAAGCCAAAGTCACCGACTCGATTCACCAAAAACGCTTTCATATTGGCATAAATGGCTGTCGGGCGTGTGTACCAAAAACCAATAAGTAGATAAGAAACCAAACCCACTGCTTCCCATCCAAAAAATAGCTGCATAAAATTATTGGCCATTACCAACATCAGCATGGAAAAAGTAAACAATGAGATGTAACTAAAAAAGCGGCCATAGCCCTGGTCTTCGTGCATGTAACCAATGGTGTATATATGTACCATGAGTGAAACAAACGTTACCACAACCATCATCATGGCGGTCAATCGGTCAACCAAGAAACCCACTTCAAAGCTTACACCGCCACTGGTTAACCATGTGTAGACTGTGCCATTAAACACATGCCCTTGCATTGCATCTAGCAGAACATAGAATGACAACCCAAACGCCCCCGCCACACCCGTGATGGTAATGATATGCGCCATTGCGCGCGGCATCATGCGTCCAAAAAGACCCTCAATCATAGCCCCAATGAGCGGCAAGATTGGTGTTAATAGGTAAATGTTTTCCATGTCAGTCATGTTTAATTATTCTCGGACTAAATTTGCTTCAATAAGCGATAGACGCTGAGTTTTACCCTTTCAACTGATCCAAATCATCAACATTAATCGTGTTGAGATTTCTAAATAGCACGACAAGAATAGCCAACCCAATGGCTGATTCCGCAGCGGCAACGGTTAAAATAAAAAACACAAAAACTTGCCCTGCTATATCGTTCATATAATGTGAAAATGCAATAAAGTTAAGATTGACGGCTAGTAACATCAACTCAATAGCCATCAACAAAACAATCACATTTTTGCGATTGAGGAATATACCAACCACGCTAATTGCAAACAGCAATGCACCGAGAATGAGGTAATGCGAAAGTGTAACCATTAGGCTTGCTCCTGACGTGTCGTAGCTTCCACTTCTGCCGCCATACTGACCATACGAATGCGATCTGCACGTTTTACTTTAACCTGCTCTGACGGATCCATTGATTTTGTATCCTTACGATCTCGTAGCGTTAAAGCAATCGCAGCCACAATCGCCACCAACAGCACCACAGAAGCTAGTTCAAATGGCAACAGGTATTGCGTATATAATTCGTGACCCAACTCCGCAGTATTGCTGTAACCAGCCAAATGTTTGGTTGGTGAGCTGACGCGCTCTGAACCAAAGTGCTTACTACCTAGAATCATCACCATTTCAACAGCCATCAACACACCAATCAAACCAGCCATTGGCAAATAATCCCAAAAACCTTCACGTAGTTTGTCCAAGTTAATATCAAGCATCATGACGACGAACAAGAACAACACCATGACGGCACCTACATACACCAGTACCAAAGCAATGGCTAAGAACTCAGCTTCTAGTAACAACCAAATCCCAGCTGCAGTAAAAAAGGCAAGCACTAGAAATAAAGCAGCGTGCACTGGGTTACGGGCGGTAATCACACGCAGACCAGCAAACAGCAATATGGCTGCTAGCGCATAAAATACATAATCTTGAAATATAAGGTGTTGAAATATCATCAATTAACTTTCATTTGCCTTATCTATACTTTGCATCTTGCGCACGATCTGCGGCAATTTGCGCTTCATATTGATCGCCAACGGCGAGTAGCATCTGTTTGGTATAGAGCAGATCTCCACGTTTTTCTCCGTGGTAATCAAACACTCGCGTTTCTACAATTGAATCTACAGGGCAAGACTCTTCACACATACCGCAAAAAATGCATTTGGTTAAATCAATGTCATAACGCGTAGTACGGCGTGTATTGTCTTCACGTTGCTCAGACTCAATGGTAATAGCCATGGCAGGGCAAACCGCTTCGCATAGTTTACATGCAATACAACGCTCTTCACCATTGGGGTAACGACGCAAAGCGTGTAAGCCACGAAAACGGTTAGATTGTGGTGTACGCTCCTCAGGATACTGAATAGTAATCTTACGTGCGAAAAAATAGCGGCCTGTCAGCGCCATACCCTTTAGCAACTCTATCAGCATCAAACTACTTAAAAAATCTTTGATTTTGTTCATCATCATCTCGCCTTAATGGAACAAATAAGCCCATGGGGTTTGCATCATGGCACCAACCACAATAATCCAAACCAAGGTAATTGGAATAAACACTTTCCAGCCCAAACGCATGATTTGGTCATAGCGATAACGTGGGAATGTCGCCCTAAACCATAAGAAGCAGAATAACAGTGCCGCTACTTTTATTAACAACCATGGGAAGCCATCAGGAATAAATGGCAATGGAGACAACCAACCGCCCAAGAACATGGTGGCGGCTAAAGTTGCCACCAACCACATATTGGCATACTCAGCCAAGAAGAACACTGCGAATGCCATGCCAGAGTATTCCACATGAAAACCTGCGACAATTTCTGACTCACCTTCTGCCACGTCAAATGGCGCGCGGTTTGTTTCAGCCACAGCACTGATAAAATAAACTATAAACAAGGGGAACAATGGCCAAATATACCACTGGTGTATTCCGCCAGATTGCGCCAAGACTATCTTGCCTAGATTCAATGTATTAGCACACATTAACACGCCCACTAGAGCAAAGCCCATGGCAATTTCATAAGATACGATTTGCGCGGCAGAGCGCAAAGAACCTAGGAACGCATATTTCGAGTTAGATGCCCAGCCCGCAATTATCACGCCATAAACAGCGACTGAGGTCATTGCTAGAATATAAAGCAAGCCCGCATCCACATCAGCCAACACCATATTCAAATCAAAAGGCACCACCGCCCAAGCCGCAAATGCTGGCGCAATCGCTAAAATTGGGCCGATCAAAAATAATGTCTTATTTGAGGCTGAAGGAATGATAATTTCCTTCATGAGCAACTTTAGTCCATCAGCAAGCGGTTGCAACAAACCATAATATCCAACGCGATTTGGTCCAATACGTACTTGCATGTAACCGATTACTTTACGCTCTGCTAATGTCAAGTAAGCCACTGCAATCATAAGTGGTAACACAATCGCTACAATTTTAAGCAGTGTCCAAAGCACAATCCAAACTGGACCGAAGAAGTTTTCTAGCGCGAGCATCATGCTGGCATCACCTCAATATCACCCATTAACTCGCCTAAGTCGTTAGTTTCGGGTGATGCGCCAGCAATACGGACACATCCACGCGCTACATTATTATCCACTTTAACAGGTAGTGTCGCTGAACCACCTGCTTGCTTCACTATGACTAAATCACCCTCTTTAAGATTGAGCTTGGCGATTTGCGCTTCATTCATAGCTGCAGATACTTTAGCCATGTATTTGGTTTTTTGCAGTGGTGGTGAGCGACGCACAATCGGATCAGAGCGATATTGTGATACCTCGCCAATCCGCTGCAAAACATTGGTTTTATGAATCACTTGTATTTCAATCAATTCACGTAAGTTGTTGTTGAGCGAACGCCACACGACTTTTGAGGGCTTTTCACCTTCAAAAATTGCGTCTTTCACCTGCTCGCTGCTATCAAACTCAAACCCTTCTAAACCCAATGTGTTCGCTAAGACACGCAACACTTTCCAAGCTGGTCGACTTTCACCTAGCGCCTTTGTAACCGCTTTAAAGCTTTGCACTCGCCCTTCCATGCTCATATAAGTACCTGAAGTCTCAGTAAATGGTGCGATTGGCAACAACACATTTGCATCATTCAGGGTGTCAGACTTAAAGCTTGTTAACGCAACCACACACTCAGCTTGCGCCATGGCTTGTTTAGCGACGCGGGAATTTTGAGAATCTAACTCAGGCTCAACATTCAATAACAAATAAGCTTTACGCGGGCTTTCTAACATCGCTTTAGCATTTAAACCATTTGCCGCTGGCATCGCACCAACCAAATGTGCACCTGTACTATTTGCGTGTGACGCCAACAAACCAAAAGTTGCGCCACAGAGTGACGAGATTGCTTCGGCCAAACTATATAGCTCGGTAAAACGCTGATTATGCTGCGCAATATTGCCCAAGAAAATACCAGTTTTCGGGCTGATTAAATCATAATCTTTGCCAAGACCAGCCAAGCTTTCTGCCATGGCTTGCGTGTTGTCCCACACACCAACAGTCTCTAATAAATCACTCAATGATTTAGGTAAGCACAATGAAAGACGTTGCAACCCAGACATAGCTTTCAAAATCTGCGCCATGACGTTGACCATATTATTAGGTGAGGTAATTGCCTTATGGGTGACCTTCATTAAGGGGTCGTCACCCAATGGGTTTACAAATGAAAGCTCTGCTCCGTTCGCCACGGCCTTACGAATGCGTTGTGCCAATAATGGATGCTCATTGCGCAGATTACTACCCACAATCAGAATGCGATCCATATTCTCTAAATCTGGAATATTGCAACCCATCCAAGGTGTGCCGGTGCGCTTACCATCCATACGGAAATCGGTTTGGCGTAAACGATAATCAATATTGTCGCTACCTAGGCCGTGGGCAAGTTTTTTAGCTAAATAAATCTCTTCCATCGTGCTATTGGGGGAAACCAACACGCCTAGTTGCTCACCACCATGATTTTTAGTTACGTCTTGGATATGGGATGCGGCAAATTCTAGCGCGGTTTTCCAATCGGTTTCATGCCATTCCCCATGATGTTTAATCATTGGCACTTTCAGGCGATCCGGGCTATTCAAACCCTCGTATGAAAAACGGTCACGGTCTGAAATCCAGCATTCGTTGATGCTTTCTTTCTCACGAGGCAACACGCGCATGACTTTGTTCTCTTTTACATGCACTTCAATATGTGAACCCAAACCATCATGCGGAGCGATTGAAGGTCTGCGCACTAACTCCCAAGTACGTGCTGAGTAACGGAATGGTTTACTGGTAAGCGCACCCACGGGGCATAAATCAATAATATTTCCAGACAATTCAGAATCGACAGATTTATCCACGTAAGCCGTAATTTCGGCATGTTCACCGCGGCCGACCATGCCAAGCTCCATCATGCCACCAACTTCTTTGAGGAAGCGCACACAACGCGTACATTGAATACAGCGCGTCATATCCGTGCTGACCAATGGGCCAATATTTTTATTTAAAACAACACGTTTTTCTTCGCTGTAACGGGAACCGCTAGCACCATATGCGACTGCAATATCTTGCAAATCACACTCCCCACCCTGATCGCAAATTGGGCAATCAAGCGGATGGTTAATCAGGAGAAATTCCATCACGCTTTTTTGTGCTTCTACCGCAGATTTTGAGCGGGTAAATATTTTCATTCCATCTGCAACAGGCGTTGCACAGGCTGGCAATGGTTTAGCAAACTTTTCAACTTGTACTAAACACATGCGGCAGTTTGCTGCAACAGATAGTTTTTTATGGTAGCAAAAACGAGGGATTGCGATGCCGAGTTTATCTGCGGCATCGATAATCGTAGTGCCGTGATCGACCTCTACTGCATTGCCATCGATTTCAATATTTAACATCGTTATTTACCTGTCACCATGGATTTACCATGTTGAATATAGTATTCAAACTCTGGTCTAAAATGCTTAATAAAACTCAACACTGGGGTTGCAGCGGCATCACCCAACGCACAAATGGTACGGCCTGAAATATTACTGCTCACACTGGTGAGCAACTCCAAATCCTCCATCTTGCCTTGACCCTCGGCAATACGCTTAATTACGCGATAAACCCAGCCAGTGCCTTCTCGACATGGGGTACATTGTCCGCAAGATTCTTCGTAAAAGAAATAAGATAGGCGTTTTAATGTGGAAACCATACATGTGGTTTCATCCATCACAATCATCGAACCAGCGCCCAAGCTAGAACCCGCTTTAGATAGTCCATCGTAATCCATCGTTGCACCCATAATGGCTGATGCTGGCATCACTGCGGTAGAAGGTCCACCTGGAATCACCGCTTTAAGCTGACGGCCTTTCCAAACACCACCAGCCATATCAAGTAGATCAACAAAAGACGTACCCATTTTAACTTCAAAGTTTCCTGGGTTAACCACATGGCCTGACACTGAAAATAATTTAGATCCACCTGAATTTGGTACACCTAAATCTTGAAACGCTTGACCGCCATGCTGCAATATCCAAGGTATTGAGGCATAAGATTCAGTATTATTAACGTTAGTTGGCTTACCAAACACGCCATAACTCGCCGGGAAAGGTGGCTTAAAGCGAGGCTGCCCTTTCTTGCCCTCAATGGATTCAATCAATGCAGTTTCTTCACCGCAAATGTAGGCACCATAACCGTGAACGGCATACAAATCAAAGCAAAAATTTGTACCGAATAGATTTTCACCTAAATATCCAGCTGCTTTGGCTTCATGCAAAGCAGTCTCAAAAATTTCGTAATCTTGCCAAATTTCGCCGTGAATGTAGTTGTAGCCGACACGAGCACCCAAGGTATAAGCAGCTATCGCCATACCTTCAATCAACTGATGTGGATTGTAGCGAATAATATCGCGGTCTTTGAAAGTGCCTGGTTCACCCTCATCAGTGTTACACACCAAGTATTTCACGCCATCGTAATAACGTGGCATGAAGCTCCATTTAAGACCCGTAGGGAAACCTGCACCACCGCGACCACGCAAACCAGATAACTTCACCTGACTTATAATATCGGTTGCCTTTACTTTTTCAGTAACGATGCGCTTAAATTGCGCATAACCACCTAATTTCAAATAGGTTTCAAGCGAGTTTGGGTTAGGCTCGGTTACCGTGCGCAAGCATACCAATGTTTCTTTTTCATGTGGCGATAAGGTATGAGGATTCATTATTTTAAATCCTCCAATAATTGATCGACTTTTTCAGGCGTTAAAAACTCATGCATCGTGTGATTATTGATCAACACCATAGGCGCACCACTACAAGCACCAAAGCACTCCCCCTCTTTAAGGCAGAACTTACCATCAGGAGTTGTTTCGTTAAAGCCAATCCCTAATTTGTTTTTGAGGTGATCGACAATGACATCACAGTCACGCAACATACAAGAGATATTGGTACAAATAGTGATTTTGTATTGCCCGACTGGCTCTAAATCATACATATTGTAAAAACTAGCTACTTCAAGCGCAGCAATTGCAGGGATGCCTAGGTAATCAGCCACGAACGAAACGGTTTCTTTTGATAGCCAGCCTTTTTCAGTTTGCGCGATGCGCAAAGCGGACATCACCGCACCCTGCCTGTGCTCAGGCGGATACTTGGTGAGCTCGTAGTCTATTTTTGCTAATGATTCTTGGCTTAACATGAATTACCCAACCACACTTAATCTTAAAAACACAAAAGATCTAAACAAGACAAGGCATAAATCAAAAAAATTTGCGCAGCATAGATGGGCTATGTAAGCTAATTTTTTTGATTTATAACGCAGTATTGTGACGAGGTTTTGTGTTTTCATCTGTCTATTTCGCCAAATACGATGTCTTGCGTCCCGATAATCGCTACTAAATCAGCAATCATATGCCCACGCGTCATTTCATCTAATGCCGCCAAATGCGGGAAACCAGGCGCACGAATTTTCAAACGATATGGCTTATTTGCACCATCTGAAATCATATAAATACCGAACTCACCTTTAGGATGCTCTACCGCCGCATACGCCTCGCCCGCTGGTACATGAAAGCCCTCAGTAAAGAGTTTAAAGTGATGAATTAGTGACTCCATATCTTGCTTCATACCCGTACGTGGTGGAGGTGCCACTTTGTTGTCATCCGTAATGACTGGCCCTGGATTTTTGCGCAACCAATCCACGCATTGTTTGATAATGTGGTTAGATTGTCGAAACTCTTCAATACGCACCAAATAGCGGTCATAACAATCGCCATTCACGCCAACGGGAATATCAAAATCTAACTTATCGTAAACTTCATAGGGTTGTTTTTTGCGTAAATCCCAGGCAAAACCTGAACCGCGCAACATCGGACCACTCATACCAAGAGCCAACGCACGCTCTGGAGAAACTACGCCAATGCCTACAGTACGTTGTTTCCAAATACGGTTATCCGTTAACAGTGTTTCGTATTCATCCACATAAGTGGGAAAACGGTTAGTGAAATCTTCAATGAAATCCAATAATGAGCCTTGGCGATTTTCATTAAGTTTGTTTATCTCATCTTTACTGCGGAATTTCGTTGTTTCGTGCTGTGGCATACGGTCTGGAAGATCACGGTACACACCACCTGGGCGATAGTATGCAGCATGCATACGCGCACCTGAAACCGCCTCGTAGCAATCAAACAAATCTTCCCGCTCACGGAAAGCGTATAAAAACACTGTCATCGCACCCACATCTAAGGCGTGTGCGCCCAGCCAAAGTAAATGATTAAGTACGCGCGTAATTTCATCAAACATCACACGGATATACTGCGCACGAATTGGCACTTCAATGCCCATGAGCTTTTCAATCGCCATGACATAAGCATGCTCATTCGCCATCATTGAGACGTAATCGAGCCTATCCATATAAGGCACAGACTGCAAATAAGTACGATTTTCAGCCAGCTTTTCAGTGGCGCGGTGCAACAAACCAATGTGTGGATCGGCACGTTGAATGACTTCGCCATCCAACTCCAACACTAGACGCAACACGCCATGCGCCGCAGGGTGCTGTGGGCCGAAGTTCATGGTGTAGTTTCTAATTTCAGCCATTATGAAAACCTTCGTCGCGTATGATCCGCGGCACATTGTTACGCAACTCGATGGAAACAGGTTGATAGACCACACGTTGCTGTTCAGGGTCGTAACGCATTTCTACATTGCCAATCATTGGGAAATCCTTACGGAATGGATGCCCAACAAAACCGTAATCGGTGAGTAACCGACGCAAATCTGGATGATCTTCAAACATAATCCCGTACAAATCAAACGCTTCGCGCTCGAACCAATTAGCAACAGGCCAAACATCAATCATCGTTGGCAATACTGGGAAATCGTCATCTTCGGCAAACACGCGCAAACGAATACGGTGATTTAAGCTAATTGAAAGTAGATGGTACACCACTGCATAGCGCTTGCCCTGCCAAATAGGCTCTAAATCATCGCCGCCTTGGCCGTACTCCATATAGTCCACACCGCACAAATCAATTAATTGCTCAAATTTAAGCTCAGCGTGATCGCGCAAAGTTAAACATATGGCTTTTAAATTAGCCACGGCGCAAACAATCGTTAACTCATCAGTAGCCACTGTGTGAGAAAGCATTTTATCAGCCAGAACTTGGCTAATGCTTTCGGTTAATTTTTCTAAACGCGTCGTCATGGAAATAGGCTATCTAGCAATGGTGTTTGTGCGTTTAATTTTAGTTTGTAGCTGAATAATACCGTATAGCAGCGCTTCAGCCGTTGGCGGACAACCTGGCACATAAACATCGACAGGCACAATACGGTCACAGCCACGCACCACAGAATAAGAATAATGATAATAACCACCACCATTAGCACACGAACCCATTGAGATGACCCAACGCGGCTCAGCCATTTGATCGTACACCTTACGCAACGCAGGTGCCATTTTATTGACCAAGGTACCAGCCACAATCATCACATCTGATTGACGTGGGCTCGGGCGAAACACAATACCAAATCGATCTAAGTCATACCGTGCAGCCCCTGCGTGCATCATCTCCACCGCACAACAAGCTAGGCCAAAAGTCATTGGCCACATCGAACCAGTTCGAGTGTAGTTAATCACAGTGTCTAGCGTTGTGGTGACAAAACCCTTTTCTAGAATGCCTTCAATACTCATAAGACACTCCTTGAATTAAAACAGGACATAAGCTGAGCACTAATCCCATTCCAAAGCCCCCTTGACCCACTCATATACAAAACCGACCACTAGGATAGCCAAAAACACCATCATGGACAAAAAGCCAAACAGACCAATATCTTTCAAGACTACGGCCCAAGGGAATAAAAATGCGATTTCAAGATCGAACAGGATAAACAGGATAGCTACAAGATAGTAGCGGACATCAAATTTCATACGCGCATCTTCAAATGCTTCGAAGCCGCACTCATACGGAGAGTTTTTTTCGAGATCAGGCCTACTAGGTGCCGCCAATTTGCCAAGAATAATAGGAGCAACACCGACGGCCAAACCAACGATGATAAACAACAATATAGGAAAGTAATTTTCCAGCAAGTACAGCCCCAATTTCCGCCAATAAAACTTACATCAAAAAATTCTAATCAACCGAAACTACCGCACACACAAACCAAACTTGCATCATACTCGCATATTTAGATGAATGCGCTTGCCTAAAAACTCAGCAACCAAGTAAAAGTTACAGAATGTAACAATTGTAACTCAATTACAAAACTCTAGGCAATCACACTTCAAAGAATTTGCTAAAAACTTACAACAAGACTTTTTCAATGCCTCCGCTATTCGCCTTCTCGACATATTCCTGCATCCAGTTTTCGCCAAGAATGCTTTTTGCCATTTCAACCACAATATAATCCGCTTTCACACCAGTATCTTCGCCATAGCGCGCTAAACCTTGCAAACAGCTTGGGCAAGAAGTCAAAATCTTTACCTCTTGTTCTGGCGCACCCGGGGTAAGGCCGAGCTTTTCCATGCCTTTTTCAAGTTCTTCCTGCTTACGCATTTTGACTTGGGTGGCAATGTCTGGGCGTGCGACTGCAAATGTGCCTGATTCACCACAGCAACGATCATTCAAGGCAACCTCTTGCCCCATCAGCGCATTGGTGACTTTTAATGGCGCATAAGTCTTCATCGGGCTATGGCATGGGTCGTGATACATATAACGGGTGCCAGTAATGCCCTCAATTTTCATGCCTTTTTCCATTAGGTATTCGTGAATATCTAGCAAGCGACAGCCTGGGAATATCTTTTCAAACTCGTATTTTTGCAGTTGGTCCATACATGTGCCGCAAGACACAATCACCGTTTTAATATCTAAGTAGTTGAGCGTGTTGGCGATACGGTGGAACTGCACGCGGTTTTCTGCTGTGATTTGCTGACCTTTATCGTGATTGCCGCTAGAGGTTTGCGGGTAGCCACAGCATAAGTACCCCGGTGGTAGCACCGTGGTTGCGCCGACTTCATACAGCATGGCTTGGGTTGCCAAGCCCACGGTTGAGAACAAGCGCTCTGAACCACACCCTGGGAAGTAGAACACAGCATCGTTATCTTCGCCTGCTTTACTTGGGTTACGGATAACTGGCACCATGGTGTCATCCTCAATGCCCAACAAGGCACGTGAGGTTTTGGTCGGCATGGCTTTTGGCATTGGGCGATTCAAAAAGTGTATCACCTGCGCCTTAATTTCAGGCTTGCCTAAAGTGGAAGGCGGCGCTTTCTTAAAGGCAGTCAATAGACCCAGTTTTTTGAAAATCGCATGACCTAAACGCTGTGCTTTGTAGCCTATGCTCACCATCATGGTGCGCATCAGTTTAATTGTCGCAGGGTCTTTCATGTTGAGGAAAGCCATCGCCACGCTGGTGCCAGGGTTAAAGTTCTTTTTGCCTTGCTCACGCAAGAAGTTACGCATGGCAATCGACACATCCCCAAAGTCAATATCGACAGGGCATGGTTTTTCGCAACGGTGGCACACGGTACAGTGGTCGGCTACATCGTTAAACTCATCAAAATGTTTGAGTGAAATGCCGCGACGCGTTTGTTCTTCATACAAAAACGCTTCAATCAACAGTGATGTACCCAAAATTTTGTTGCGCGGGCTATACAGCAAGTTGGCGCGTGGTACGTGCGTGGTACAAACGGGCTTGCATTTGCCGCAACGTAAGCAATCACTAATGGAATCTGCAATTTCGCCAATCGCTGATTGCTCCATAATGATGGATTCTTGCTCTAGCAAGCCAAAGCTAGGCGTATAGGCCATGTCTAGCCCAGAACGCGCCATCAATTTGCCTTTGTTAAAGCGGCCTTCGGGGTCTACCTTTTGTTTGTAGGCAGCAAAATCAGAAATGGTTTTTTCATCTAAAAACTCCATTTTGGTGATGCCAATGCCGTGCTCGCCTGAGATCACACCATCCAATGAGCTCGCCAATTTCATGATGCGGGCAACTGCGCGATGCGCAGTTTGCATCATTTCGTAATCGTCTGAATTGACGGGGATATTAGTGTGTACGTTGCCATCACCTGCATGCATATGCAAGGCAACAAACACGCGGCCTTTAAGCACTTCTTTATGCACTTCTTCACAGCGCTCCAACACTTTTTGGAAAGCGCGACCTGTGAAAATATCTTGTAGTGGGCGTTTTAATTCACGTTTCCAAGAGACGCGTACTTGGTGCGATTGCACGGCGCGGAAAATATTTTCTACCGCCATGTCTTTAAAGTCTGGGCCGAGCAAGTTAATCGGTGACTCTAATTCGCGTAATATCGTTGCCCAGCGCTCACGCACTTCACGCACTAAAGTTAGCGCTTGCTCGCGCTTCGCGCTAAGCAGTTCAGGGTCTGCGTGAGTATCTTCATCTTCCAATAATGGCAAATCGCCATTTAAAAAGACTTCTAGTGCATCCGTTAGTTTGAGCTTATTTTCAATCGAAAGCTCGATGTTGATACGCTCAATGCCATCAGAATAATCGCCGAGACGTGGCAATGGAATCACTACATCTTCGTTGATTTTAAATGCATTGGTATGTTTGGCAATTGCGGCGGTACGCGCACGATCTAACCAGAACTTTTTACGCGCTTCTGCAGAAACAGCAGTAAAACCCTCGCCCCCACGCGCATTGGCTAAGCGTACGATATGTGAGGCAGCGAGACCCACAGCGTCTTCGTTATCGCTCGCAATATCCGCAATCAACACCATTTTTGGGCGTTCTGCACGGCTAGCTTTGGTGGCATAGCCCACGGCTTTTAAGTAGCGCTCATCTAAATGCTCCAAACCAGCTAATACGGTGTCTGGATTAGCATCAAGATAGTCTTTAATCTCTACAATCGCAGGTACGGCTAGCGAAACTTGTCCGAAAAACTCCAAGCAAATAGTACGCACGTGTTTTGGCATGCGGTGCAAAATAAAAGTGGCAGAGGTGATTAAACCGTCACAACCTTCTTTCTGAATGCCGGGTAAACCCGACAAAAATTTATCAGTAACATCTTTACCCAAGCCTGTTTTGCGGAAATGTGCACCGGGGATAGATAAAATTTCAGGTTCAGATTGCAAAGTTTTGCCATCCGCATGGTAGCGGCTGATTTTAAAACGTGCGGTTTCAATATCATGAATTTTGCCTAAATTGTGGTCTAGGCGCTCTACCTCAAGCCATGTTGCATCAGGCGTTACCATGCGCCATGAGGCTAAAATATCAAGGGCTGTGCCCCACAGTACCGCTTTTTTACCACCTGCATTCATGGCTACGTTACCGCCAATACAGCAGGCATCAGCAGAAGTTGGGTCGCAAGCGAACTCTAAGCCCGCATCGCTCGCGGCCTCCATCACGCGACGAGTGACTACACCAGCACCACAGCGTATGGTGGGCACTTGGCGACCAACCCCGGGCAGGGTGCTCATTTCAACGCGGCCAATGGTGTCTAATTTTTCAGTGTTAATCACCGCAGACATCTTGGTCAGAGGAATCGCGCCACCTGTATAACCTGTACCACCTCCACGTGGGATGATGGTAAACCCAAGCTCGATTAACGCTTTGACGATGAGGGCGATTTCTTCTTCCGTATCAGGGTTGACGATCACAAAGGGATATTCGACGCGCCAATCGGTTGCGTCTGTCACGTGTGAAACGCGCGCTAGGCCATCAAACTGGATATTGTCTTTACGGGTTAATTTGCCTAATTTAGAGAGCGTTTTTTTGCGCAACGCTTCAGTTTGCTTAAACTCATCTTCAAACTGTTGCACGGCTTTGCGTGAAGCATCAATCAGTTTTTGGACGAGGGGGTTGTTTTGGCTACGCTCATCAATCGCTTTAATTCTGTGGTGAAGTGCATCTACCAAGGCTTTGCGACGTTTTTTGTTCTCGAGCAAGTCGTCTTGTAAGTAAGGGTTGCGGGTAATGACCCAGAGGTCACCTAGCACTTCAAACAGCATGCGTGCAGAACGACCTGTTTTGCGCTCGCCTCTTAACTCGTTTAGGGTGTTCCAAATATCTTCGCCAAGAAACCGAATGACGATTTCGCGGTCAGAAAATGAGGTGTAGTTGTATGGGATTTCGCGTAAGCGGGTGGTCATAAATTCTCTAGTGTACTTTCTAACGTACTCAATAGTTAATTAAGCTTAATTGTATCATGCCACCTAAGCAGAAATAAGCGCGGCTTGATTATGGGTATTACACCTTAGCACACCAGCTAATTGATACCAGCCAATTAAAAGGTCAGCGACCTCTTTAATGTATAGGTGACAATCAATTTAAAACAAACGACAATACCAACTGGCTTACATATAAATATTGAAGGTATCGCATACATAATGTCACAGTCTAACGTCCCACAAAAAACGCATTTAACAAAGTTTGCATTACCAGTAATCGTTATCGCACTCTTGCTAATCTTATTTTTCACACTAGGTAATAAATCGCAAGCGCCAGATGTAAATATCATCACTATCGATGGAAAATCCATGCATCTATCTGACCTAAAGGGAAAAATAGTTCTGGTGGATTTTTGGGCAACAAGTTGCCCTGGTTGCATTGTTGAAATGCCTAAGTTTGTAGAAACCTACCAGCAATATCATGACAAAGGTTTTGAGTTAGTAGCGGTTGCTATGTCTTATGACCCACCTGATCAAGTGATGAATTACCGTGAGAAAGCTGCCTTACCCTTCATGGTTGCGCATGACACTAAAGGTGAGATTTCAGCAGGCTTTGGCGAAATCACGCTAACACCAACAGCTTTCTTGATTGATAAAAAAGGGAACATTATTCGCAAAGTGATCGGCGATATGGATTTTGCCTCGCTACACAAAATGCTGGACACACAATTATCGGGAAAAAGCTAAATGCTCTGGATTAAAGCGTGGCACATTATTTTTATGGTGACTTGGTTTGCGGGGCTGTTTTATTTGCCGCGATTGTTTGTTTACCACGCGATGTCAGATGATGAGATTAGCAAGGCGCGTTTTAAAATCATGGAGCGCAAACTGTTTTATGGCATCATGACTCCTGGTGCGTTGCTAACGATTGGTTTTGGGTTATGGTTGATGATACAAGGCGGGTTTAGTGGCGGCTGGTTGCATGCGAAATTGAGCTTGGTTTTGTTACTGGTGATTTACCACATATACTGCGGAAAGTTATTGCTAGATTTTAAAAATGATCGCAATCAACATAGTCATGTGTTTTATCGTTGGCTCAATGAAGCCCCAGTACTAGCACTCATCGGCATTATTGTTTTAGTGGTGGTCAAACCTTTTTAGCGCAGAAAATCATGGAAATTTTAGATTCAGCCTGGCTCATTAAAATGCTCAAAAAGTCTGGTGCAACCCCTGAGGCAAGAATGCTGAGCTTGTTTGACATTTTGGCGGACTGGGTGGATGCACCAAAAGTCAGGGAGACTTATCATGGCACATGTAAGCTGGACGAGTTACCTCAACACTTGCTAGCGTATTTAACCGAGGAGGCACGCGCCAACAACGCTCAACTACCAGAAATATTAGCGCAACAGCTTTACTATATGGCAATAGCTGCACTCAGAGAAAGCCTCAACTCTGCAGAAGCTCACCATTTGACGCATGCAAAATTAGCCGCTGCTGCGCTCATCAACGCACAAAAAGAAGCACTTTTAGATGTTGTAGGCGAATATCAGAGAACCACCAAAACGACAACTCACCATCACAAACCAATGGCGTATGCGATTGCGGCAAGCATAGCCGGCATATTGACAGTAGTGGGTGTGTTCTTTCTTCACAACTATGCTCCACCAGAATCTACCAATATTGCACATTCAAATTTTTTCAAACACCCACCAATCAGTAACGTGGCATTAGTAGAAGTAAACAACCCTAAAGCGACAGCAGACATGTTTGTGATTATGGAGCAAATGCGTCACGGCGATTGTCGGTTTCCAGAAGCTTTACAAATTCCAGATGCGCACAAACGAGTTTACCTCGAAAATGTAGTTGCTGGTCACCCACCAAAAAATCCACAAGATCAAGCCATTGCCAACCTATACCTAGCAAAAGTGAGTTGTAATTACACGCCAATGTTAATGAAAAACTCCAGAAATTAAACGAAACACCGCCCTAAAAATCAAAAAGGCATCTAATGTGCCTTTTTGATTGAACAGCCAAGGATTCAAGCGTTATTCACTCATTTTTTTCACATTTTGCAGACCCGCTTGAAATACGGAAGTAATCGTTTTGACAGCAGTTGCATCATCTTGACCTGTTGCTGGCAAATCAGATAAATCCTTACGCTTGAATGTCGCGCGCCAAATCACTAGGCTTTTGTTCGAGCCCTTAGCGATTACATCAATAGTGGCTGAGTAATGACTCACTGGCACAACACTCTCCGTAATTTTATATGTCATGGTTTTTTTACTAGCACTATAGTTTGTTAATGTCTCATTAACCGTGCCACCATCTTTTAAAGTAAGTACACGCTGCGCACCCACTGTATTATTTGAGCCTCCGACAATTTCTGTTTTAGAAAATGCCGGATGCCACTTCTCAAGCGCGCCGAAATCGCCAAGATTATCCCAAACTGTTTCGGCAGAAGCGTTCACTTCCACTTTCTCCTTTACCTGCAACGTTTTTGCTTTTGCTACAGCCTCAAACGAAGTTGTCATCATCAATGCCATCAAAACCAACAGTAACTTTTTCATTACAGAGCTCCTTAAAAATTAATTTCTGCAAACCAAAATGGTATACAGATCTGTATATACTAATACTATTAAATTTAGATGTAAACTTATTGTAAGTAATTATTTTTTATTCGTATTAAATTTCTGCCAAAAATTACTTACCAGTCGATATATCCTATTGTGATATAGTGATTATTCCAACATTTAATGATAAAGTAAGCCTAATAACTTAATGCCAAGGAACACTAAATGTCTGCATTACGCGAGAAAATATTGCATGTAGCCACTGATTTATTTCAGACGCGTGGGATTAATTCAACAGGCGTTGACACGATTGTAGCTGTCGCAGGGACGACAAAAATGACGCTGTATAAACACTTTAAATCTAAAGAGGATTTAATTTTAGAGGTGCTAGCTCGCGGTCACCAAGACTTTGAGACTTGGCTTAATGAAAAGCTCAACCAGAGCGCAAAACAACCCAGTGAAAAACTACAAAAGCTGTTTGATTTCATTGAAGAGTGGGTCACTGCACCTGATTTTCGCGGCATGGCATTTATTAAGGCATCCGCCGAATTTCCGAATGAAGAAAATGCGGTACATAAACTATCAGCCGAGCAATCTAAACACTTCAGATTATATTTAGCCAATTTAGCCAGAGAAGCGGGCATCAAAGAAGCTGAAGGTCTAAGCCTGCAACTCTCCATGCTGATTGAAGGCGCAATTCAAGCGGAGCAAATGAAACGTGGCTCTGGTGCAATTAAATATGCGAAAAAAGCCGCTAAAATTTTGATTGATAGTGCTTCAACCACTTAAATCAATCATCAAGAATAGGCTTGATACACTGGAGGTAAAACAATTAAACGCTATCTTTCAAAAGCGTAGTTTGCATCCATGTTAGCTGAATCACTTTAGCATCAGTGCTAGCGCGATGCCTATCCAGTTTCAAATCTTTCTCAATAGCGAGCTTAGTTTCATGCCAAACCGCTTGCTGATGCTCTGTCAGAACATTACGTAAGTCTTCAAGCTTAAAATGTGGCTGCATTCCTGCCACTTCAAACAAGAGGTTCATCCAAGTAAAATCATTTATCCACGCATCGGTATACACGGTTTTATTCAGAAAGACTTCATTCAAGTGTCCAGCAATCGCCAATGCTTCTTTACCATGTCGACGCAAAGTTTCGCGGGACACATGATGAAGTTTTTCTGCTTCCGAATCCCAATGAAGCCAATCAGCTTGCGGCGCAATGAGCGAGCACCAAGTTTTACCCTCTTCGTTGACGTAGCCAACTTCAATCGGATAGCTGTCTTTACCAAAACCAGAGGCTTCAATATCAATAATGATAGGTGTGTTCATTTTTAGTCTTTTTAGTTGTTAATCTTAGATAAAGTGAATAGCAAATCAATTAGGGTCGTATTTTGCCACGATAAACACTATGGAGAATATAACCATAATGGCTCGCTATCAAAATAATTCTGATTTAATCTTATCCAGTCTAGCTGAAAAAATTGCCTGCTTAATCAATTCTGTTTCAGTGTGTTGTTTTGCCACTGCGCCTGCATCTACCAACATTACCGCTTGCAATGCCGATAATAAATAATCGGCTTCAGGACAGGGGCAGTTTTCTAGCCCTGTTCTGCCTCTGGAATCACTCTCACACGCATTTAAAAACTCCCTAAGCCTGTCAGGCTGACGAATCGCATCTAGCTCTTGCAAAAAATTAAGCAAGGTTTCTGGACGCATGGCGAGTGCTTGGTGCATTTTACCGTGGAATTTCGCTACAAGTTGCGCAAGTTCTTTGCAATCATTCGGCACTCTAAGCCTTTTGGTTAAATCTTTGAGTAAGTGTACGCTTCGCTCTTCATGGCCAATATGGCGAGGGAGCATCTCTTTGGGCGTAGTACCTTTGCCTAAGTCGTGCGTCAAAGCGGCAAAACGCACTGGTAGCGAAAAACCTTGGCTTGCGGCGTAATCAATCACCATCATCACATGCACGCCTGTATCAATTTCAGGGTGATGTTGCGGTGGTTGCGGCACACCCCATAGACGATCTAGCTCGGGCATAATACGTTGTAGTGCGCCACATTCACGCAGCAGCTCAAACATGCGGCTAGGTTTGTCTTCCATCAAGCCTTTGGCTAATTCCTGCCAGACGCGCTCCGCCACCAGTGCATCAACTTCGCCTGCCGCGACCATTTCACGCATCAACGTCATGGTTTCTTCGGCCACAGTAAACTCAGTAAACCTCGCTGCAAATCTTGCGGAGCGCAAGATACGCACAGGGTCTTCGCTAAACGCTGGGCTGACATGGCGGATGACTCCAGCTTGAATATCGGCCACGCCATCATAAGGGTCAACCAACGCCCCATGCTCATCTTTGGCAATGGCGTTCATGGTGAAGTCGCGCCGTGCTAGGTCTTCCTCCAGCGTCACTTCGGGCGAAGCGTGTATTTGAAAGCCTTTATAACCTGGGGCGGTTTTACGCTCGGTACGCGCCAGGGCGTATTCTTCATGCGTTTTAGGGTGCAGAAACACAGGGAAATCTTTACCCACAGGTCGGTAGCCCTGCGCCTCCATTTCTGATGGGGTACTACCAACCACAACAAAATCGCGGTCTTTGACAGGTAAGCCTAATAACTCATCGCGTACCGCGCCGCCCACACTGTAAACTCTCAAACACAACCTCTCACTCTTGACCTGCCTAGCTTACCGACCAGATAAGGCGCGAAACTGTTGATATTTGGCACGATAGGTATCGTCAACTAAATATTGTGGCACAACAGCCTCTAAGCAAACGGGCTGAAAACCAAACTCAGCGGGGAAGGGAGCTTTGGAAATACTATCCACCTCCATCGAGCGTATGTTATCGCGCGTCATTAATTTAATCGGTAGCAATTCCATGGCGAAAGCTTGCATATATGACAAAGCATCACTCAACCCAATAATATTGCGTTTCACACCAAGCGTATCCGCTACATATTGCACCAATTGTTTTAAGGCATACACTTTAGGGCCTGCTAAATCATAGCTTTTGCCATAGGTTTCAATATTTTCAAGCGAGCCCACAAAGGCGCGTGCAACATCTTCTACAAAAATAGGTTGAAATTTCGCATTGGGTTTTGCCAGCAAAATGACTGGCATTAACTTAACGATACTGGCGAACAAATTAATAAACCCATCGCCACGACCAAAAATAACAGATGGCCGAAAAACAGTCACATTGAGCTGCTTGCCAGACTCTTTAAGGGCAATTTCCCCCGCAGATTTTGAGCGTAAATATGCGCTAGGTGCTTGCAAACCTGCCTGTAAAGCGCTCATATGCAATAAGCGTTTAACCGAATGCGCTTCGCAGATTTTGGCTAAGCGTTTAGGTAAGTTTGCGTGTACGGTATCAAAACTCACTTTGCTTGACTCATGCAAAATTCCGATCAAATTAATGACTGCATCACAGGCTTTAATTTGCGCACCTAATGCAGCATTATCCATAACATCACACTCCACCACCTCAACATTAGGGAGCAAAATTAAATGCTTACTGGACTCACGTCGACGTGTTAAGACCCTTACCTTAAAGCCCGCCAAACTCAGCTGTTGAACGACAGCACTACCAACAAAGCCTGAACCACCTAATACGCATACTTGGTTAATTTGCATGTTATCTTCTGCTCCAAATGATTGTTATGGTTTTTGATCTGTTTTTGATTCTACATCTTCACTGTTAGCTAAGGTATTTTCATTCGCGCTTGTCGTAGCTGAACTGGGAAACACCGATGAACCACCAACAACACCCAACCGTTGTTTAAGTGTGAGCACCTGTGTACCGAGTCGATGCGCATAAAAATAAGCGTTCGCCATCACTTTCTGCACATATAAACGCGTTTCATAAATGGGGATAGTTTCAGCGTAAATTGCACCTTCAACCGCCTCACCCATTCCCCAGCGTTTAGCGCGCCCCGGCCCTGCATTATATGCGGCGGTTGCCATCGCCGCTTGCCCCCCCATTAAATCGAGGGTGTAACGCAAATAATAGGTGCCAAGCTTGATATTCGTATCTTGCTGATGAATCATGCCACCACTATAACCAATGCCCATACGTTTGGCGACCCAGCTTGCTGTCGCTGGCATCAACTGCATCAAACCAGCTGCCCCCACACCAGATTTTGCGTTGCTGACAAAACGGCTTTCTTGACGGGTTAAACCATACACCCATGCCTCATCAATCGCTTGATCACGGGCTTGTTCTTTCACCAGATTGCGATACGGTGTTGGATAACGCAAAGCATAATTATGCAAGGTATTGGTTTTGTCAGCGGTATTGATTGCTAAATCATACCACTCTTGTTGCACCGCAAAATCGGCCGCGGCAATCAATCCTTTATCATCCAATGCTTTGGTAACCATCATCCATTCCATGCGAGATTCCCAACGCATGTCAAAGCGCATCAACTCAACTGCGCGCTGAATACCAGGTATGTTTTTCACCGCATTAACTTCCTCTTTAGTTGGCGTATAAAAATTTGGCAATGCTGTTAGTACATCTCCCAACTCCTCCCCTGCTAACAATCCGTAATAATTGCGCTCATGCGCAAGTGGCACTAGCAGTGCATTCGCTTGGGGGATTTGTTTTTGCTCTTTTAATGCACGCGCTTTCCAGTAACGCCAAACCGCCTCATCCTGTTGCGACGGCAACATTTCGTTAATCACTATTTGTAACTTCGCCCAATCTTTAGCGCGCAAATTGGCACGCGCTTTCCATGCCATTTGCTCTTGATCCAAACTGCCCTTACCAGCCAGTTCAAAGTAATCTCTGGCTAAGGGATGATGCAATCTTGCCGCCCATAAACTAATACGCCCCCAAGCGTATTGACGCTCTTCTGGTGTAAAAACAGATTCTATTTTTTGCCAAGCACTCACTGCATTCTCAAGTTTTGTACGTGCTAAACGCTCAACCGCAAATATACTGAGCTCTCGCCCTAATGTGGATTTAGTCGAAAGCAACTTTTTATCTAATACGTGCTGCGGATTTTGATATGCTTGATCAATCGCAGCTGCGCCTGATGTCTCTGTCTTCGGTAATCGTAATAAAACATTCTTAGCAAGGGCTAACTTACCCTCTTGCAACGCCAATCTGAACCTTGCCCATACATCGTCTTCTTTAAGGATATTTGCTTTTTGCATCGCATCAAATACCGCACCGCAATTACTGGGCTGATCGCTAGCACTTAACCAGAGATTCTTACCTTCTTCCAGGGCTTGCATATCGCCACTTTGTGCACGCGCCTGCAACACATAGCATTTCACAGCAACATCATCACGTTCGAATCTAGGATATTCATCTAGTAAGGCTTTCCAATCTTGGCGCTTGCCAAGTTGCTTGAGCCACTCACCACGCAACCGATCAGTAAATGGATAATCAGCATATTGGTTAAAGAGCGCTTGCATGCGCTCGGTTGAAATATCAGCGTTAGAGTTACTCAGTTGCAACAACGTTAACCAATAAGTTGCATATGGTGCGAGCATATATTGCTGTCCTTGCATTTGCTGCAAAGCATCTGCCAAGACAGGCTCATTTTTTGCCTGATACGCGTCACGCGCCTTATTAAACAACGCCTCGTTCACTAACTCGTCGTTAGGCACAGCCATTGCACCGCTACTAATAACGAGCAACAATGCTGATACCGCTTGTTTAAAATTCCCCGTAAACCACATATGTATTTCCAATTAAAGTGTGTATTTGCCTGCAATCTATTGCAATTTCAATAGGCAATATTGGCTTCGGTTTCTATAGTTACATTTAGTTTAAATGATATGAGGTAAATCAGAACAAAATAATACGTCCGACTGCCACAACAATAATAAACAGCAGGGCTAATACCAATGAAAATTTAATGATTTGCCGAGAAAAACGAAGATAGCGCTTATCGCCCGAAAGCAGATAAACACCAAGAGAAACCGCCAAGGTAATCAGTACAAGAATCGCTAAAACGCGTAGTACTATCATACCACCCTGCATTCACCCTAACCGAATTGTAAGACAGGTTGCGCCATTACTGGAGCCTGAAAACCCTTTGGAGCCTCTTCGATTTTCTCAAAGGTAGCGAACTCCCAAGCTTCTTCATCCGCCAATAATGTACGTAACAGTTGATTATTAAGCGCATGGCCTGATTTGTACGCGGTAAAAGCACCAAGGAGGGGATGCCCCAACACGTACAAATCGCCAATTGCATCAAGCGTTTTATGTTTTACAAACTCGTTCTGGTAACGCAAACCATCGGTATTTAACACACGGTATTCGTCTAACACGATGGCATTATCTAAACTACCACCGCGTGCCAAACCCACTGAACGTAAGGCCTCCACCTCATGCATAAAGCCAAAGGTGCGGGCACGACTCACTTCTTTTACGTATGAGTTGTCAGCAAAATCAATTTTGACGTTGTTATCCGTATGCTCAAACACGGGGTGATTAAAATGAATCGTAAAATCAATTTTAAACCCAAAATACGGTTCAAACCGCACCCACTTATCGCCATCATGCACTTCTACCACTTTTTTGATGCGGATAAATTTTTTCGGGACAGCTTGCTCAACCAAACCAGCTTGTTGCAACAAAAACACGAAAGGCCCAGAACTACCATCCATAATCGGCACTTCTGCGGAAGACAACTCAATAATGACGTTATCTACACCTAAACCAGCCAAAGCAGACATTAAATGCTCAATGGTGGCAACACGCGCACCGTTATGTTCCAAGGTTGAACACATGCGCGTATCTGTCACCATATGCGGTTGCACTTTGATTTCTGGCGCGTCGGGCAGATCGACACGACGGAAAACAATCCCAGCATCAGGCGCAGCAGGGAGCAAAGTAAGTTTCACTTTGTAACCCGTGTGCAAACCAACACCAGTGGCGCTAATCGCTTTTTTTAATGTGCGTTGTTTTAACATATCAGCTTCAATTTTCTTTTCAGCCACTCACTAAATATAGAGTAACAGACTGATTTCATACAAATAATCAGCCTATCATATCACAAACACTGCTTTCACTGTTTAGCTTTATACTGCTAGCCAAATTACGCAACGCAAAAATCCACCCGCATTAATCTGCTTGTTTGCGTAAAAATGCTGGTATGTCAAACTCTTCTACGCCAGCATTTTTCATGGCATCAACCTGCGCGCGACGACCATTACTACTAAATACTGCTGGTGCGTCGTCGTCAGCTGTTGTCGCCATTGCTGGTGTCGCATGACCGTAAATGGGTTGGTTAGTTGTACCATCACGCAATTGTGTCATGATTTTGAGTTCTGGTTTTTGTTGACGACGACCTGCAACGCCATTTAAACCTGTTGCCACCATCGTCACACGTAAGCCATCACCGATAGATTCATCAAACACGTTACCCACAATCACGGTGGCATCTTCTGCTGTGAATGCTTTAATCGTATTCATCACGTCATAATATTCTTTCATTTTGAAAGAACTGCTAGCGGTAATGTTGACTAAAACGCCGCGTGCATTGGCTAGGTTGACATCTTCTAACAATGGACTGGCTACTGCTTGTTCTGCGGCTACACGTGCGCGATCTGGACCAGAAGCAAGGGCTGAACCCATCATCGCCATACCCATTTCAGACATCACAGTACGTACGTCGGCAAAGTCTACGTTAACCAAACCTGGGCAATTGATGATTTCTGCAATACCAGACACTGCGCTGTGTAAAACGTCATTTGCGGCTTGGAAAGCGGCCAAGAATGGCACATCTTCACCCAAGACTTCCATCAATTTTTCGTTAGGAATAACGATAAGAGAATCCACATGGCGTGAAAGTTCCTCTAAGCCTTCTTGAGCGATTTTAGTACGTTTACCTTCAAATGAGAAAGGCTTAGTCACCACAGCTACCGTTAAAATGCCCATTTCTTTGGCAACTTCCGCAATGATAGGCGCAGCCCCTGTACCTGTACCGCCACCCATACCTGCGGTGATGAAAAGCATATCAGCCCCGTCGATAATTTCGGCGATACGATCACGGTCTTCTAACGCTGCTTCACGTCCAATTTCTGGGCGTGCGCCTGCACCCAAGCCTTTAGTAATATCTGTACCGATTTGAATCACGGTTTTGGCTTGGCTCTTTTTAAGCGCTTGCATATCGGTATTGGCGCAAATAAATTCCACACCACCGACATTTTTTTCTATCATGTGTGCAACTGCGTTGCCACCACAACCACCCACACCGATCACTTTAATCACGGCTTCTTGTACGTCTCTATCCATAATTTCAAACATTTTTTTCTCCTTGTTTACTACGTCTGCCTAAAACCTCTGTCTAAAAAAACTACTCCCTTTTTACTACTTACCACTTAACTTGCTTACTACTTAACCTACTTACTGTTTAACTAAACCTCTAAAAGTTCCCCTGAAACCAACTCTTCATCTTGTCAAAAATTCGTCCAATCGAACTTGAATCCATTTGCCCTTGTAAATGCTTTTCTAGTTGTTGTTTACCCATCAACACCAAACCCACCCCTGTGGCGTAACGTGGGTTGCTCACCACTTCTGACAAACCACCTACATAGCGCGGTAAGCCCATGCGCACAGGCATATGGAAAATCTCTTCGCCCAGCTCTATCATGCCGCGCATCATGGCGGAGCCGCCTGTAATGACGATGCCTGAGGCAATCATTTCTTCCATGCCGCTTCGGCGTAACTCGCCTAACACAAACTCGTATAACTCAACCACGCGTGGCTCAATCACTTCTGCCAAGGTTTGCACTGAAAGCTGGCGCGGCTCGCGTCCATCCACACCCGGTACTTCCACAATTTCACGCGGGTCTGCCAGTTGACGTAACGCACAACCGTGTTTCACTTTAATGTCTTCCGCTGATTGGGTTGGTGTGCGGAAAGCCACCGCAATATCATTGGTCATTTGGTCCCCCGCGATTGGCACGACCGCGGTATGGCGAATCGCGCCATTTTTAAACACGGCAATATCCGTTGTGCCACCGCCAATATCGACCAAGCAAACCCCAAGTTCTTTTTCATCTTCAGTCAACACTGCAGTGCTGGATGCTAATGGTTGCAGAATCAAATCTGACACTTCTAAACCGCAACGTTTGATGCACTTGATGATGTTTTGCGCTGCCGCTACAGCGCCCGTCACGATATGTACTTTCACTTCCAGCTTCATGCCGCTCATGCCGAGTGGTTCGCGCACATCTTCTTGCCCGTCAATAATGAACTCTTGCGTGAGGATATGCAGAATCTGCTGGTCACCCGGCAATGAAATAGCACGTGCGGTATCCACCACTTTATCCACATCAGTTTGTGATACTTCGGCATCTTTAATTTTGACCATGCCGTGTGAGTTCAAACTTTTGACATGGCTGCCAGCAATGCCTGTGTAAACCGATTTGATTTTGCAATCTGCCATTAACTCAGCTTCTTCAATGGCGCGTTGAATTGCATTCACGGTTGAGTCAATATTTACCACAACGCCTTTTTTCAAACCACGTGACACGTGCTGCCCTAAGCCGATCACGTTTAGCGTTCCCTCAGGCAACAACTCTGCCACGATCGCCACAATTTTCGATGTGCCTATATCTAAACCTATTACGAGATTTTTATCTTCTTTAGCCCTACCCATTAATCTCTCCCATGTTGCACATTGCTACATTTCATTTCTACTATTGCTTGATGTAACTCACCTATCAAGCCGCTTGTGGTTTTGCCAAGTTAGATCTATCTAACAATGACTTTTCTTTATTTGGCACGCCATTACTTGGTGGCACACTCTCTTGTTTTGGTCGACGCACCGCAAATCCGTTGGGATACCGCAAATCCACGTATTTAACGCGCTTGCCAAAACTGGCTATGGTTTTATCGTAAACACTGGCGAACTTAGCAATTCGCGCCGCCATCTGCTCACGCCCCACCGCGATGATTAACCCAGTATTGGTTTTAATTTCCCAAGACCTTCTTGGTGTTAAGGTCAGTTGATTCACTTTCATATTAGTGTCCAACAATGCTTGGTTAAATCGACCAAAATGTTCTGCTACTTCGTGCACGCCGTCGCCTGGACCATAAAATACTGGTAAATCAGTATCTGAAGCCGCGTGAAATAACTCACCATAAGTATTTACCATCGCAATACTGCCCCAACGCGCTAACTCTCTATGTTCCTCAATCACTACTTGCAATTGATCTGGCCAACGTCTTCTCACGCTCACATTGCGAGCCCAAGGGAGCTTCTGAAAGGCTTCACGCGTTTTTTCTAAATTCAGTGTAAAAAAATTGCCTTGAATATATCTGGATGAAATCAGTTTCACTTGTTCTCTCGTCACGTGTGCCAATTGACCCTCCACCTGAATTTCCCGTAGTGGAAAAATCGGCAAATGCACTACAACAAAAATAACGCCGTACATAAACATCACGAAAGCAAATGCAAACAATGCATTGGCAATCCAGTTCAATGCGTCTGGCTTATCCCACATGGGCAAGCTCCAGTATTTTGATGACTAATTCATCAAAGCTAATCCCCGCAGCTTTGGCAGACATAGGCACTAAACTATGGTCTGTCATGCCTGGGCTGGTGTTCACTTCTAAAAAGTAGTGGTTACCTTGTTCATCCATTAAAAAGTCAACGCGCCCCCAACCTTGCCCACCAATGGCGCGAAACGCTTGCAAGGCTTCTGCCTGAATTTGCGCTTCTTTCTCGGCAGATAAACCGCAAGGGCATAAATACTGTGTGTCATCACGCAAATACTTGGCTTCGTAATCATAAAACTCATTGGCTGGCACGATACGCACGATGGGCAATGCGCGTTCGCCCAAAATACCCACGGTGTACTCTCCCCCACCAACAAACTGTTCTGCAATCACTAATGGGTCAGATTTAGCCGCTAATTCATACGCGGCCTTCAAATCGCCAGCCTGTTTAACCTTGCTAATGCCAATACTAGAGCCTTCATTCGCTGGCTTTACAAAGATTGGCAAGCCAAGTTTCTGCTCAATCGCCGCAAAATCAGAATCCGCACGGACTAACTCAAATGCTGGTGTCTTAACGCCAGTAGCCGACCATACCAATTTGGTACGCCATTTATCCATACCGATGGATGAAGCCATCACACCACTGCCTGTGTAAGGGATGCCCATTAACTCCAACGCGCCTTGTATCGTGCCATCCTCACCAAATCGTCCGTGCAGAGAAATCATGGCACGATCAAAGCCTTCTAAATCGTGCAAAGGGCGCGTTGCTGGGTCAAACGCCTCTGCATTTACACCTTGACGCAACAATGCCGCCAATACTGCAGAACCGCTCTTTAGCGACACTTCGCGCTCACCTGATTTACCGCCAAACAAAACGGCTACTTTTCCAAATTTACTCATATCGCTTCACCTATTACGCGTACTTCTTGCTGCAACTCAACGCCGTATTGTTGCCTGACTGTGTCTCGCATCAAGGCAATGATTTGCTCAATATCCTGCGCGGTTGCATTGCCAGTATTCACAATAAAATTGGCATGTTTTTCGGACACTTGCGCACCGCCTATGGTGCGCCCTTTCAGCCCACACGCTTCGATTAACCGTGCGGCATAATCGCCCTCTGGGTTACGGAAAGTGGAACCTGCATTGGGCATATTCAGTGGTTGTGAGGCGAGGCGTTTAGCAAGCAACAATTTAATCTTTTGCTCCGCTTCTTCTATTACACCCGCTTCTAACGCAAACCATGCGCCGACAAACCACTCGTTTTCTCTTGGCATTTCTACATGGCGATAACTAGGAACAAAATCTTGTACATCACGCTCGTGTATTTGCCCTGTTGCATCTATCGTCAACACTTTGCTCACTGAATCCCATGTTTCGCCACCATGGCAACCCGCATTCATGGCGAGCGCTCCGCCTATCGTGCCTGGAATGCCCGCCCAAAACTCACCACCTTGTTTGGCGTGTTTGGCGCTAAATTTTGCGAGCTTTGCGCAGGTCACACCAGACTCCGCATAAATCAAATTACCATCCATATGCAAATGTGTGAGCGCGTTGTGCATGATGATGACCGTGCCACGCACACCGCCATCGCGCACCAGCAAGTTAGAACCTAGTCCAATAAAATGCACAGGCTCACTCGCATCTAAACTTTGTAGGAATGCACTTAAATCATCCACGCCAGCGGGGATATACACCCTATCAGCCTTGCCACCCACGCGCCAGCTGGTGTAGCGTGCCAACGGCTCATCAAACAACAATTCGCCTAGTGATGTTGCGTGTACTCTCATGCGGCTAAATCCTTGGTTTTTTGTGCAACCTGCCCAATATTCCCCGCGCCCATCACGATGACGACATCGCCATCTTTTGCAGTATTAAAAATGGCTTCTGGCAACTCTGCGGTGGTTTCAAAAAACTGCGGTTCAACCTTGCCAGCTACGCGCACTGCACGTACTAATGAACGACCATCTGCCGCCACAATCGGCGCTTCACCTGCGGAATACACTTCAGTCAGCAATACGCTATCTGCACTGGAAAGCACTTTGACAAAATCCTCAAAACAATCGCGCGTACGTGTGTAGCGATGCGGCTGAAATGCCAACACCAAGCGACGATTCGGGAAAGCCCCACGCGCAGCAGCGATGACCGCTTGCATTTCAACTGGATGGTGACCGTAATCATCAATCAGGGTAAATGTGCCGCCTGTTTTAGCCGCCACTTCACCGAATCGCTCAAAACGTCTGCCCACGCCTTTAAACTCTTTTAAGGCTTTTACAATCGCTGTATCTGGTACGTTAAGTTCACTGGCAATTGCAATGGCCGCTAGCGCATTAAGCACATAATGGTTGCCGGGTAGGTTAAGCGTTACTTCAAACTCGGTTGTCACGCCGTTAATGCGCTGTGCGGTAAAGTGCATTTTGCCGTCTTCAGCACGTACGTTTTTGGCACGAATACGCGCATCTTCGCTAAACCCGTAAGTCATCACAGGCTTGGTCACGCGCGGCAAAATCTCACGCACGTTCGGGTCGTCAATACACACCACAGCCATCCCCCAGAAGGGTAACTGCTGTAAAAACTCCACGAACGCACTTTTGAGTTTTTCAAAGCTGTGTTCGTAAGTATCCATGTGGTCTTGGTCAATATTGGTGACCACTGCCATCACGGGCGTTAAGTGTAAGAATGAGGCATCTGACTCATCCGCTTCTGCCACAATATATTCACCTGTACCAAGCTTAGCGTTAGCGTTTGCGGCTTCTAACTTACCACCAATCACAAAAGTTGGATCCATGCCCGCCTCAGCCAAAATGCTGGCGATCAGGCTAGTCGTCGTAGTTTTTCCGTGTGTACCTGCAACGGCGATGCCCTGACGGAAGCGCATTAACTCAGCCAACATCAGCGCACGCGGCACGACAGGGATTTTCTTTTCGCGCGCATAAATCACTTCTGGGTTAGCTTCATTCACAGCACTGGAAACCACGACCACATCAGCCTCATGTGCATTTTCTGTGGCATGGCCTTGATAGACCTTTGCGCCTAATTTCGTAAGCCGTTGGGTCACGCTGTTATTGGCTAAATCTGAACCGCTTACGCTAAAGCCTAAGTTCACCAGCACTTCGGCAATGCCGCTCATCCCAGAGCCACCAATCCCAACAAAGTGGATATTTTTAACTTTATGTTTCATGCCTTGATTAATATCCATACTCATTTGAGCGCAATCCTTTCCAACTCGTCCGCAATGGCTTGTGTGGCATTTGGTTTTGCTAATTTTTTTGCTGCAATCGCCATCGTTAACAACTGCTCACGGTTTAAGTTTTGCAATAAACTCGCGAGGGATTGCGCGGTTAATTCTGTTTGTGGCAGATGAATGGCTGCGCCATTTGCGGCCATCCACGCTGCATTGTCGCGTTGATGCGAGGTGGTCGATACGACAAATGGCACGAGTACACTTGCCACGCCAGCCACAGCAATTTCGCTAACCGTAATTGCACCCGCACGGCATACAAGCAAATCCGCCTCGGCATAGGCACTTGCCATATCTTCAATAAATGCCTCTACTTTCGCCTCAACCCCTGCCTCGGCATAAACTTGACGCAAGGCCTCTATATGCTGTGCACCTGATTGATGAAACACGATGGGTCTGGCTTCTACAGGCAAAAGTGCTAACGCTTGCGGCAAGGTTTCATTCAATACTTTTGCTCCTAAGCTACCGCCGACCACCAATAACCGCAACGCACCCTGCCTGCCTGCAAAACGCGCTTCAGGCGCTGGTATGGCGGCAATAGCTGCACGCACAGGGTTGCCTGTCACCAGTGCTTTTTCACCCATTTGTTTGACATCTTCACCATCAAACCCAAACATCACACACGTTGCGGACGATGCCAGCGCTTTATTGGAAAGCAACAATGCCGCATCTGCATTCACTAACCCCATCGGTAAGTGACGTACTTTCGTCGCCCAACCTCCTGGCACAGTGACATAACCACCCATACCTAAAATCACTTTGGGCGCTAATTGACCAATCACACGCCATGCTTTAACCGTTGCAGCCATCAATTTAAAAACACCTGTCACGCTGTGCATTAACCCTTTGCCACGCAAGCCAGAGAAGTTAAGCGTAGTCATCGCAAACCCTTTAGGTGGCACGAGCTTGTTTTCCATACCATGCGTGGTACCTAACCAATGCACTTGCCAACCGCGTTCGCGCATCGCTTCGGCCACGGCTAGCCCTGGAATCACATGCCCACCTGTACCTGCCGCCATAATCAGAAGGGTTTTGCTCATGCAGGCAACCCTTTCTGCAAGCGCCTATTCTCGTAATCGATTCTTAACACCACGGCTATCGCAATGCAGTTTGCCAAAATGCCGCTACCACCGAATGACAGCAACGGCAGGGTCAACCCTTTGGTGGGCAACAACCCCATATTCACGCCCATGTTGATAATGCCTTGTGCGCCTATCCATACGCCAATGCCTTGTGACAACAATGCTGAGAAGTAACGCTCATTGTTGATGGCTTCTTTGGCAATGCCGAAGCATCTAAAAACTAGCCAAGAAAACAGCCCGATGACTACAATCACCCCAATAAAGCCTAACTCTTCAGCAATCACTGCCAACAAAAAGTCAGTATGGGCTTCTGGTAAATAAAGAAGCTTTTCAACACTTGCACCCAAGCCCACGCCAAACCACTCGCCACGACCAAATGCAATTAAGGCGTGTGATAGCTGGTAGCCCTTACCGTATGGGTCTTTCCAAGGATCCATAAAGCCAATCACGCGCTGCATGCGATAGGGCGAACTCAGAATTAATCCGACAATCGCTACTGGCAATACTGCCAAGAGCGCGGCGAATATTTTGCCGTTAATTCCGCCCAACCATAAAATGGAGATAGAAATAGCAACGATCACGCTGAACGCGCCGAAATCTGGCTCACGCAATAGCAAAAAGCCAACAACCAGCATGACTGCCACCATCGGTAAAAAGCCACGGGTGATGCTATCCATATGAGAGGATTTACGCACCGTGTAATCTGCCACGTAAATTGCCGCAAACAATTTCATAAATTCAGAGGGCTGCAAATTGATGATAAACAATGACAGCCAGCGGCGACTACCATTTACATTTTTGCCAATATGGGGAATTAACACTAGCGTGAGCAGCACCAACCCCAACACAAATAAGTAAGGGGCTAACTTTTGCCACACATAGATCGGGATTTGAAAAGTCACAAAGGCAGCCAGCAAGCCAATCAGCAAAAAGATTGATTGCCGCACTAAAAAGTAAGTGCTTTGATGGCCTGTCATTTTATCGGCTTCGGCTAGGGCGATTGACGCTGAATACACCATCACCAATCCCAGCCCTAATAAAATGAGCGTAACCCAAATCAAGCTTTGATCGTAGAGTGGGGCGCTAATTTTGTCGCGACTACTGAGTATGTACATCGTCAGTTAGCCTCCACCTGATGAAGCGACAATTGATGCACTGCCGCGACAAACACTTGTGCACGGTGGAGATAGTTTTTAAACATATCCAAACTTGCGCAAGCTGGAGAAAGCAAGACGGCATCACCCGCTTGCGCTACTCTTTGCGCAATCACCACGGCTTCTGCCATATCGTGCGCATGATAAATCGGCACATTGGTACTTAACAGCGCCTGTTCGATTTGTGGTGCATCACGGCCGATTAACACTACGGCTCTTGTGTTATCTTTAACAGGCTTAGCTAAGGGTGAAAAATCTTGCCCTTTGCCATCACCACCCGCAATCAACACCACTTTTTGTTGCATGCCCGCGATTGCGGCACAGGTAGCACCAACGTTGGTGCCTTTGGAGTCATCATAGAAATGTACGCTGTCAATTTCTGCAACCCATTCCACGCGATGTGGTAAACCTTTAAACTCTTTTGCGGCTTGAATAATCGGGGCAAAACCCAACTCGATAGCACGACATAACGCCAAGCTTGCCAACACATTGGCGGCATTATGTAGACCAGATATTTTTAGCTCATCCATCGCTAGCAAGGTGTGTTGACCTTGTTTAAGTAACACACAACCATCGACAACTTCAACCCCATAATCATTCAAATCGTGCGTCATATTCAAACCGAATGTCACATGTGCGCGATTTGGCAGCGCCATACGCATACTGTAATCATCATCGCGATTCAGCACTTGTACGCCATCACCTGTAAATATGGTCGATTTAATAAAAGCATATTCATCCATGCCATCGTGACGATCTAAATGATCTTCACTCAGATTCAGCATCACGGCGGCATCCGCATTTAGTGAGCGTGTTGTTTCTAGCTGAAAGCTGGATAGCTCCAACACATAAACATCGGGCGCATCCATCGTTAACGTATCAAGCACTGGCAAACCAATATTGCCTGCAACAATGGTGAGTAAACCTGCGGCTTCGCACATAGCACCGACCAACATGGTCACGGTGCTTTTGCCATTTGAACCTGTGATGGCGATGACTTTGCTATTGGCTGGTTTAAATTGTGCAAATAATTCCACATCACCCACCACAGGCACACCACGCTGTATGGCCGCCTTAATAAGTGGCTCTTTGACTGATACACCAGGACTCACCACAATCACTTCTGCCTGCGTAAACACTTCAGGTTTAAACGCGCCGAGATGCATACTGACATCAGGCATTTTTAATTTAAGTGCATCAATGTTTGGTGGCGCTTCACGCGTATCTGCCACAGACAAACGTGCGCCTTGGCGAGCAAGCCAACGCAATGCTGAGAGGCCTGTATCACCTAGCCCCAGCACTAACACTTGTTTGTCTTTTAACGTGAGTTTCATTTGTGTTATCTAACTTTCAAACTAGCTAAACCAACCAACACCAACATCATCGTAATAATCCAAAAACGCACAACAACTTGCGTTTCTTTCCAGCCTTTTTGTTCGTAGTGATGGTGCAATGGCGCCATCAAGAAAATGCGTTTTCCTTGCCCGTATTTTTGCTTGGTGTATTTAAAATAGCTCACCTGTGTTGCCACCGATAAGGTTTCCACCACAAACACGCCGCCCATAATGAACAGCACTATTTCTTGGCGCACAATGACTGCAACCGTACCTAAAGCCGCACCAAGCGCTAGTGCGCCAACGTCACCCATAAAAACCTCTGCGGGGTAGGCATTAAACCAGAGAAAACCTAGCCCTGCTCCAACCATAGCGGCACAAAACACAGCCAATTCACCCGCATGTGGAATGTAAGGAATCCCCAAATATTTTGAGAAATACAAATGACCTGACGCGTAAGCAAAAATCGCTAATGCACCCGCAATTAACACAGTAGGCATAATCGCAAGCCCATCTAAGCCATCGGTTAAATTCACAGCGTTGCTGGTGCCCACCACTACAAAATAGGTCAGTAGAATAAAAGCCACCGCGCCCAAGGGCAGCACGGCATGTTTAAAAAATGGTACGACTAGAGTGGTTTCAGCTGGCACAGTAGCGGTCATCCACAAATAAATGGCGACGGATGCACCCACCAAAGTTTGCCAAAAGTATTTTTCTTTGGCGGATAGCCCTTTTGGATTGCGATGTACCACTTTACGCCAGTCATCCACCCAGCCAACAATGCCAAAGCCTAAGGTTGTCGCCAGCACCACCCAAACAAATCGATTGCTTAAATCCGCCCAAAGCAAAGTAGATGCGGCAATTGAAATTAGAATCAACGCGCCACCCATGGTCGGTGTACCAGATTTAATTAAATGTGTTTGTGGGCCATCATCACGCACAGACTGACCGACTTTATATTCAGTCAATTTGCGGATTAACCAAGGACCTAATGTGAGCGAGATAGCGAGCGAGGTCATAATCGCCAACACCGCACGCAAAGTAATATAGTTAAAGACATTAAACCCACGAATATCGTGTGCTAAAAACTGTGCGAGTTCGAGTAACATTTATTGTTGCTCCTCATTATTGTGTGTGGTTAATTTTTTTGTCACTAAATGAACGACTCGTTCCATCCGCATAAAGCGCGAACCTTTTATGAGCACCGTAGTTTGTGCGTTGAGTTGCGGATTGATTCTAGCCGCAAGGGACTCAACGTCATCAAAATGCTGTCCACTCTGACCAAATGCATTAACAGCTTGAACACAAAGTTCACCTAAGGCGTATAAGTGGTCAACCCCAGCATTTTTGGCGTATTGACCAACTTCAGCATGCATGGCCGCGGCTTCTGCACCAAGCTCGCCCATATCCCCCATCACAAATATTTTCTTGCCACCCTGTGCCACCAGCACATCAATCGCGGCTTTCATGGATGTTGGGTTGGCGTTGTAACTATCATCAATGACCTTTGCGCCATTTACGCCCTGCATCATTTGCAAGCGCCCTTTTACACCAGCAAACTGTTCCAAGCCCTGCGCTACCGCATCAAGACTGACACCCATTGCCAATGCCACACTCGCGGCGGCCAGTGCGTTGCGCACATTATGCAACCCTGCCGCTGGCAAATTGAACGCCAAGTGACCCACAGGTGTTTTTAATGTAATTGCCGATGAATTAACATCCAATTGGTAATCCGCACTCACATCTGCGGTTGCTGTCAAACCAAAAGTCATTTGTTTGTAGCTAGCTGTCATTCCTCTCCAAAGCGGCGCGAAATCATCATCTGCATTAAAAATTGCCGTGCCATCGGCTGCCAGACCTTGATATATCTCGCCTTTTGCATGGGCGATTGCCTCAACAGAACCAAGTTCGCCAATGTGTGCAGTTCCCGCGTTGTTGACTAACGCTACTGTCGGGCGCGCAAGTTTAGTCAAATAACCAATCTCACCCGTATGGTTCATCCCCATTTCCAACACAGCATATTGGTGCTGACTACGCAGTTTGAGCATGGTTAGAGGCAAGCCAATATCGTTATTGAGATTTCCTTGCGTCGCTAATACTGCATCTGTATGTTGAGTTGCCGTGCGTAAAATGCTGGCGAGCATTTCTTTTACTGTAGTCTTGCCGCTACTGCCTGTAATGGCGGCAATCGGCATCTCAAACTTGCCGCGCCAGTAAGCCGCTAAATCACCTAGTGCCAATCTCGTATCGTTCACCAAAATACCCGCTCGCAGACCAGCTACCTCCTTGTGAACAAGTACACCAGCAGCGCCATGCTCAAACACTTGTTTGGCGTAATCATGTCCATCAAATTTTTCGCCTTGCAAAGCAACAAATAGCTGTTGCGTGGCCAAATTTCGACTATCTGTACCCACACTGGTAAAGAGCGCATCTTGACCAATTAACTGGCCGCGTGTCGCAATTGCGGCTTCTGAAAGGCGCATCATCCTGCAATTCCCTCTAACACTTGTTGCACCACTTCTGCATCGCTGAAATGATGTTTTACGCCCATAATTTCTTGATAATCCTCATGCCCTTTGCCCGCAATCAGCACCACATCTCCTGCATTGGCAGACTCAATCGCCAATGCAATCGCTTTTGCACGGTCTGGCTCAATCCTGTACGCACCCTTAGCGCCTGCAACAATGTCTTGAATAATCTCTTCGGGTTTTTCAGTTCGTGGATTATCTGTAGTGATAATCGTTTGGCTTGCTAGTCTTGTAGCCACCTCGCCCATCAAGGCTCGTTTACCTTTATCGCGTGCGCCACCGCAACCAAACACACAAATCAGCTGACCATTAGTCTGGGCAGAAAGACTTTTCAATACATTTTCCAACGCATCAGATGTATGCGCATAATCAACCACGACAATAGGTTTTTTGCCACCGCCATAGCGTTGCATGCGCCCTGGCACTGGTTGCAATCGCGCCATTACACCAATTGCTTGCGTCATTTTTACCTTAGATGCCATTAAGCACGCTAATACAGCCAGCAAGTTATACGCATTAAATCGACCAACAACTGGCACTTGTAAATACGCTTTTCCTTCTGGCGTAACCACTTGCATGCCAATGCCATAAGCCCCAAACTCCACATTCATACCGCGCACATCACCAGCACTTAACCCATAAGTCAGCACTTGCTTTCCCTTTTCTTTCAGGGATTTAGCAAGCCCAGCCCCAAAAGGATCATCCACATTAATCACCGCACAACTTAGCCCATCCCAATCAAATAGCTTGCTTTTCGCGGCGCCATAAGCCTCCATATCACCGTGATAATCTAAATGGTCACGCGTGAGATTGGTAAATAGAGCAATATCAAAATGTAGCCCATTGACACGCCCCTGATCTAACCCATGCGAAGAAACCTCAATGGCGACAGCTTTTGCACCTTTGCGTAAATACTCAGCCAACATGCCATGCAATTGCACAGGATCTGGGGTGGTATTCAATGTTGCGGTTAATTCGCCAGCAAACCCATTACCTAAAGTACCGATGAGAGCAGTTTTACGTTCTAAGTTTGCAAATGCCTGTGCTATCCAATTACTGCAGGTGGTTTTACCATTTGTTCCAGTAATCCCCACCATCCACATTGATTTTGAGGGTTGCGAATAAAACCCATCGGCAATATAACCCGCCTGATTACGTAAGTTAATGACACTAATATTAGGAATGACCCACTCAGCGTTCCATACAAAACCCTGTTGTTCCCAAACGATTGCGGCAGCGCCATTTGCAATCGCTTGAGGTATATAAGTTCGACCATCAAGCATTTCACCTGGATATGCCAAAAATAGACTACCTGCTACCACCTTACGGCTGTCCGAACAAATATTTGTCAACTTAACACCTTGTTCTACTAATTCAGATAACAGTTGACTCATATGACCTCCTCCGCCTCAGAAGCTCCATCAGGCGGCAACACAACGTTGTCGTTTGGGGCATCATGCGGCACCGCGAGTAAGCGCAAACTTGCCTCCATAATGCTAGCAAATACGGGCGCTGCTACCGTACCACCGTAGTATTGTCCATTGCTTGGCTCATCAATCATGACTGCAATAATTAAACGCGGATTGGAAGCTGGCGCCATACCCACAAATGAAGATACATACTTCTCATGTGCATATCCCCCGGCAGCCACTTTATGGGCAGTGCCAGTTTTTCCTGCTACGCGATACCCCATAATTTGCGCTTTAGGCGCTGTACCCCCTGGCTGCACCACCATCTCCAACATGTCTCTTACGTTTTGTGCTGTTTGTGCAGAAAACACCTGCTGCCCCACAGGACTCTCGTTCAGCTGAAGCAAAGACACTGGTCGTAACTCACCCGCATTTGCAAATACCGTGTAAGCCCGTGCAATTTGCAACAAGGTAACGCTAATGCCATGACCAAACGACATTGTGGCCTGCTCAATTGGTCGCCATGTTTTGTAGTTTCTTAAGCGCCCGCTGGACTCCCCAGGAAAACCAATATGGGTTGGCGAACCAAAACCCAACTGATTAAACTCATCCCACAAGTACTGCGGCTTAAGCGTTAATGCAATTTTTGCCGAACCTACGTTAGAGGACTTTTGTATCACCTGAGCAACACTCAACAACCCTTGTGGGTGTGAATCATGAATGGTGGCAGGGCCGATTGACAAAGTACCAGGTGAGGTTTGAATCATAGTTTGAGGTGTATACGTACCAGACTCTAAAGCCGCTGCAATCGTCATAGGCTTCATTGTCGAACCAGGTTCGTAGGCATCAATAATGGCGCGGTTACGTGAGCCGTCAGAAATTTTAATTGAATTATTTGGGTTATAACTTGGCAAACTCACCATTGCCAATACTTCACCACTTTTTGCATCCAACACAACAGCCGTTGCAGCTTTAGCCTTATTTTCTTCAACGGCTTTAGAAAGCGCTCTAAACGCCAAATATTGCACCTTTAGGTCGATAGCCAACTTAACGTCACGCCCCTCTTGCGGCACTTTTACAGCCTCTAAGTCCTCTACAATATGGCCTTGCCTATCTTTAATCACTCGGCGACTACCAGATTTACCTGACAGCCACTCCTGATATTTTTGCTCAACCCCTGCATGTCCTTTTTCATCATCTCCAGTAAAGCCAACCAATTGCGCTGTGACCTCACCAGCTGGGTAATATCGGCGATAACCTCGCTCTGTATAAATCCCAGGAATATTTAAAGCCATCACCTGTGCCGCCAACTCTGGCGAAATACGGCGTTTAAGATAAACAAACTCCTTATTTTGGTTCGCTAGCTTCCTGTTCATATCGGCTGACTTTACGCCCAATATGGCATTCAACTGCTTCAACTGCTCATTCGTCGCGACCACATCCGCAGGGTTTGCCCAAACTGATTCAACTGGCGTACTAATCGCCAACAACTCCCCGTTTCGATCTGTAATCATGCCGCGATGTGCTGGCAGTTTCAAAACGCGGCTATAGCGTGCATCGCCCTCTTTCTGCAAAAAGGCTTTATGTGAGCTTTGCAAATACACTGCTCGCCCTATCAACACAGAAAAACCAAGCAATATGCCAATCAACAATAGCCGACGCCGCCACTCTGGCAACTTAACTATTTGTGGTTGAACAATTTTCATGGCGTAGCTCCAACTGATCCAGTTGCAACAGGCACACCAGCCTCTTTAGGAAAAACCAATTGAATTCTCTTTGCTTCAGGCACTTGCATATTCAAACTGTCACTTGCAACTTGCTCTAGACGGCTATGCATTGCCCAAGCACTTTGCTCCAACTGCAACTGCCCCCATTCCACATCATATTGTTTAGCGGCTTCTTGTTGAATTTGCAGTTCCGAGTACAACTTGCGTGACTGATGTTGAGCCGTGACTGTGCCAAGCGCAGTCATCATTAACACCATAAACAACACCAAATTGAGTCTAGTCATTTCGCCTTCACCAACAAACCTTCAACTTACACACACTAAACTACATTTACTCCACTGCCGTGCGCTGCGCCACTCGCAATACAGCGCTACGCGATCGAGGATTACGTTTCACTTCTGCTGCAGATGGCTTGATCGCCTTGCCAATCGCCTCCAACCTCGCTTGCGGTAAATCTTTCGCCATCACAGGAAAACGTGAGGGCAAATCATCTCGATACTGCTCACCACGAATAAACTGCTTAACAATACGATCTTCTAATGAATGAAAACTAATCACTGCCAAACGCCCGCCCACTGCCAACACATCCAAACACTGCGGCAATACTAGCGATAACTCTTCAAGCTCCTGATTGACGAAAATCCGTAAAGCTTGAAAGGTGCGCGTCGCCGGATCTTGCCCAGGTTCGATTTTTGGAACCGCCCCTGCAACGATCTTGGCAAGCTCTCGAGTAGTGGTGATGGCATGCCCGTTTGTGCGCTCCGCAACAATCGCCCTTGCAATCTGTTTAGCAAACCGTTCTTCACCATAATCTTTAATTACCCCCGCTATTTCTTGCTCTGTGGCATCTGCCAAAAATTCCACCGCCGTTTGCCCATGCGTTTGATCCATCCGCATATCCAAAGGGCCGTCAAACCTAAAACTAAAACCGCGCTCACCTACATCAATCTGCGGGGATGAGATGCCTAAATCCAACAAGATGCCGTCCACTTTTTTAACATCTATCTCTGTCAGCACCTCTTGCAAACCAGCAAAGTGACTGTGGTGAATACTAAATCGCGCGTCTTGAATCAACTGAGCTGTTTCTATCGCAGCAAGATCTCTATCCAATGCGATTAAACGACCTTGCTTGCCTAGATTTTCTAATATTTTTTTACTGTGCCCACCGCGACCAAATGTGCCATCGACATAAACTCCATCTGATTTTATTGATAAAGCCTCAACCGCCTCATCAAGCAACACAGTGATATGCGCTTGCGCTGCTTCAGACCCCGTTTTTTGATTTAAGCCGCCCTCACCCAAACCACCCTGACTCAAGCCATCACGGCTCAAGCCCGCACTCATAATGAAAACCCGACTTCTGCTAAACGTTTAGAAATATTTTGCTGATTACTTTGTACTGCACGCTTAGCTTCGTCATAAGCGTTTTTAGACCAAACTTGAAAGCGATTACCTTGACCGACAAACACCACATCTTTATCCAAGCCAACTTCATCACGCAACACAGATGAAACCAAGATACGCCCAGCGGAATCCATTTCCACATCTTCAGCCATACCAACCATCACCAATTGCAACTGCTTAATATCTTCATCAAAGCTAGGCAGTGACATCAATTGCGTTTGCATTTCATTAAACACAGACTCTTTATACAAAAGCAGATGTCCACCCACAGGGTTCACCGTCAACACCAAACCACCCGACTGACCATCATCACGCATCGTCAAGGCGTCACGATGCTTGGTCGGGATTGCCAACCGTCCTTTTGCATCTAATATGAGTGCCGTGGTGCCGCGAAACATGTCTAGCCTTTATAATTCCTAAATGTGTGCATTAAAAAAATGGAAACAAAATGACTGAACTCAAACCGCCAAGCTAAAAAAAGTCCATCGAGCAGAAACTTGGCAAAAATTAGGAGATGAGCACTTGAATTCAGTCAAAAATCTCCACAAAAAAACATTTTCCTCCACTAATCACCACTTTATCGAAAAAAATTTGGCGATGCAAGCCTTTTTTGTATTTTTTCCTTTATATGTCAATGACTTAGCGAAAATTCTTCAAAATAAAAACTCGTTAATAATTAGAGACATAGAAAGCTATGTGAATGTGCCTTATCAAGACACGTTTGGAAGCGATTGAATTACTGAAATGCGTACATTTAAGAAAATTTGAAGTGGCTTTCACAGAAAAAATCTTGTGAAAAATGAGCGCTTGTGGGAAATGAAAGTTAGTGCCGAAAACAACTTGAGAATTAAATATCTAAGAATTTAAAACCTAAGCACTAAAAAAGCAGAGTGACATCAACACCAACAAAAAAAGCGAAGCTGGCCGATAAGCCGGGTTCTGTTCTCACCTTGCGGCAAGCGACAGTCATTCATCTAGGCGTACGATTACTCGTACGCTCGAGCAACCTACCCGCTGGCAGCGCGAGTCACGCCTTATTTGCCCGTCCGAAAACAAAGCAAAAACGCCAGCCTATTTGGTCTTGCTGCGGATGGAGGTTACCGCGTTTCACCCGTTTCGATGCAAGCTCGCAACTTTCGCTGCTCGCAGGTCGAACCGACTCGTCTCTGTGGCCCTATTCCTCGCCTTATATCTTGTGGCTTTCGCCACAAAAATTTCAACGTACGGCCGTTAGCCGTCATCCCACTCTATGCAGCCCGGACTTTCCTCCCTCACATACCAACAAAGCCCGCGAGGGGCTTCCCCAGTTTATCATGGCAATAAATTGCCAGATAAAATGTGACGGCGACTGTCTAGCCAGCTTCAACGTCATTTTAACACGGAGTAAGCACCACCTTGGCTTTCAGCAAAGCCAAGTTAAAGCAAAGTAGAGTAAACCAGCTGTAAAGTTAAGAAGAGGTAATTATTTGCGCTGACTATTGCGTGCATCCTCATCCATCTTGCGTTTAAAAAAACTGTAAAACCAGACGGACATCCCAATCACAAACAAAATAACTGCAAGGCTCATCAAACCATAGTCGGATGAAAGTAAATTAGTTAATAACATTGCATTCTCCTCAACACGCAAGCATTTATCAGAAACAAACACACATCCGCAGCAAACAATGCGGGATAACAATGTACGCCTTTTAATACGATGTAATATTGAGGCAAATCAAGAAGATGCTAATTCATGTCACCAAAGTACTTTATAGCTAAAGATTTAATAGTTAGTTGCCGTAAACTTTATTACCATTTGGTTTTAACTATCAAGAGTTACATCTGTAAATGCTATCGATCGACAAGGTGAAAGCGCTCATATGAGAACAGACAAGGGATTCACCTTAATAGAGTTAATTGTTGTGATTGTCATCTTAGGGATATTGGCAGCTACAGCTCTACCCAAGTATATTAATATTGGCAAGATGCGCGTATTGCGAGCCTTGTTGGCTTGCAAGGAGCGCTTCAATCCACAGCCAGTATGGCAGCAGCTAAATGCTTATTGGATCCCACTTGCAACCCCAATCAGAATGGCGGTGACTCTCCTTCAACCATAATCAACGAAAAAACCATCTACTTTCATTACGGCTACCCAACAGCATGGGGCAAGTTTGTTGTGGATGATGGCGTTGGCGGTATTGGCGATATCATGACCATCTCAGGGTTTACCTATCAACCGCATGTACCAGGGTCGTTTCAAACCCGATTCACCAAAGATGGTGCGCCCGACCCAGATAACTGCGAAGTCATCTACCAAATGTCACCATCTGGCACATCACCACGCCTAAGCATTACCATCGTTACGTCGGGATGTTGATTGTTAGAGCGCTTAGCGAGCAGGGCGCTAATAAGCAAAGCGCAATGCGGCTTCACCTATTGGCACCTTACCAAACCTGCCCCATCAAACAATATGCCAGTTCACACTCTGCCCCGCCCTTAACGGCACTAACTCGCCCCCATCAAACGGTAAACTAGCTGGCACAAGCCAACTCTCTTTCACCAAAGTAATTTGCTTAGTATTACGTGGCAGGCCGTAAAAATCTGCGCCATAAAAGCTAGCAAAGCCTTCTAACCTATCTAAAGCATTCGCATTTTCAAAGGCTTCTGCATAAAGTTCCATCGCGGTGTGGGCGGTGTACATGCCCGCACAGCCACAGGCGGCTTCTTTGGTGTGTTTGGCGTGGGGGGCGCTATCGGTGCCTAAGAAAAATTTAGGGCTGCCGCTGGTGGCGGCTTTAACCAAGGCTTGGCGGTGTTCTTCCCGCTTTAAAATGGGTAGGCAGTAGTGGTGCGGCTGTATGCCGCCTTTAAACATGTCGTTGCGGTTCATCAACAAGTGGTGTGCTGTGATAGTGGCCGCGACATTGCTAGAGGCAGATGCCACAAACTCAGCCGCATCACGCGTGGTGATATGCTCGAACACGACTTTTAAATTTGGGTATTTATCGAGTAACGGTTTCATGTGGCGGTCGATAAACACTTTTTCGCGGTCAAACACGTCCACATTGGCATCGGTGACTTCACCGTGGGTAAGCAGTGGCATGCCGACTTCTTGCATGGCTTGCAACGCATTGGCGCATTTATCTAGGCTGGTGACGCCCGAATCTGAGTTGGTTGTCGCACCCGCGGGGTAGAGTTTTACGCCGTGCACGATGCCGCTTTGCTTGGCCTGGATAATTTCATCAGCCGTGGTGTTATCGGTTAAATACAGCGTCATTAATGGCTCAAACGCCATGGCCGCTGGCAAGGCTTGCAAAATGCGCTCACGATACGCCTGCGCTAGCGCAGTGGTGGTAACAGGTGGACGCAAATTAGGCATCACAATGGCGCGGGCGAATTGCTTGGCGGTATCGGGCAACACGGCTTCAAGCGCTGCGCCATCACGCAAGTGTAAGTGCCAATCATCGGGACGGGTGAGAGTAATTTTAGTCATATTCAACTCTAAATAATGAAGTGATAATTAGTTTTGTGGCTTTAACTGCAAAGCCAAATCATAAAGTAGATTTTTCTTCTCGCCTGTAATTTCTACCGCCAATTTTACCGCTTGTTTAAGTGGCAACTCGGCGAGTAATACTTTAAGTGTATTCAAACTTTCATCGCTTACCGTTTTGCCATCATCAACTGGTGCAGGTTCTATCATTAACACAAATTCACCACGTTGTTGGTTGGTGTCACTTTCTAGCCATACTTGCGCTTCACCCAATAAACAGCGGTGAAAAGTCTCAAACGTTTTGGTGATTTCACGGGCAATGGTGATGCGGCGCTCTGCACCTAACACGTTCGCCATATCGACAATACATTCTACTATGCGGTGCGGTGCTTCGTATAACACCAAGGTAACAGGATGGGTTTGGTAACTGGCTAACACCTTGCGCCGTTGTGAGCCGCTGGCGGGCAAAAAGCCAATGAAACTAAATCCGTTGGAAATAATCCCAGAGGCTGAGAGCGCAGCGATGACAGCGCTAGCCCCTGGTACGGGTACGATATTGACGCCATTTTGACGAAGTACGTCAACCACAATCGCCCCTGGGTCGCTAATAGCTGGCGTGCCTGCGTCTGTGACCAGCGCGATAGATTCGCCAGATTGAATGCGTTTTAGTAGAATCTCGGCGGATTGTTGCTCGTTATGCTCGTGCACGGCAATTAGTTTTTTTTGTATGCCAAAATGAGTTAATAAGTGTGTAGTATGGCGCGTGTCTTCCGCCGCAATTGCATCGACTGACTTTAAAATGTCAATGGCACGCAAAGTAATGTCTTGCAGATTTCCAATCGGCGTGGCGACCACATATAATGTATTTTTATGATTAGATTGACTATGACTCACCGTTTACCCACCTTATATTTACTTGCATTATTAGCCTTTAGCACCACTTTTGTTGCAAACATGGCTTGGGCAGATAATGCGCCTACTGCCAATAAAACAGACACCAAAACTACTGCCGACACGCCCACAAAAACAAAAAAGAGTGCAGAAGCCTATTTTGCGGATGGTATTGATTGCCTCAAAACCAACAACGTTATCTGCGCAAAAACTGCGCAAGCCAGCATCCCCGCTATTTCTAGCTATGCGACTTTGCTAGCAGGCAATATCGCTGCTGCCGAGCAAAATTTTGTTGATGTATTTCGCTTATTATTGCCATTGCAAGCCGATAAAACACTTAACAACAGCGCAATCGCCAGTTTACACGCAAGCTTGGCTGCCGCATATGACGACCAAGACGATACTTATCGCGCATTAGAGCAACGCGTTTCTGCCGAGCCATTTTTAAGCAACCCGCTAGACATTAAGGCGAATCAGGCGCGCATTTGGCAATCACTCACTGCACTGCCTAAAACACAACTCATTGAAATGCGCGGCTTAAGTGAAAATAACATTACGCAAGGCTGGGTCGATCTAGCAATAGCTAGCGCAATTGCAACCAAACAAGCCATTACCAACTGGCGCACTGCATATCCAGACCACCCTGCAACTGACACCATTGCACAACAATTTTTAGATGACCGCATGTTCATGAACAAAAATAGCGGGAGCAATTTAAGCGTTAGCGGTAAAGTTGCGCTAATTTTACCCTTTTCAGAGCAATTGCTTTACCCCGTGGCAGATGCCATAGAACAAGGTTTTTCAGCTGCCAATGATGTTAGCAAAAACACGGCTGAGATTAAAATTTACCCTTCCACCGCAAAAAAAGAGGACATCGTTGCGTTATATCAACAAGCAGTCACTGAGGGTGCAAAATACGTGGTTGGCCCACTGACCCGCGATGAGATTAATATACTAAGCACCGCCAAAATCAGCGTCCCAACTCTGACACTAAACCACCCAGATTCGCCCAGCAATATTGCCAACCTCTTCAATTACGGCCTCACTGTGGATAATGAAGTCACGCAGATTATCAAAACGGCAAGGGATGCTGGCATGCAATCTGCCACTATCGTAATGTCTAACTCGCCATTGGCAAACCGTATGGCAAAAGCCTTTAGTGAAACATGGACAGCGACAGGTGGCAAGATCGGTTTGCCAATCAGCATTACCGATAAAGCCTTATTACCAACGATCAAAACGCAACTGTCAGGCAACCCGACAGATATGATTTTTCTAGCCGCAAATGCTAATGAAGCGCGTGAAATTAGACCATTTCTCAATAGTGCTATCCCGACTTTTGGCTTATCCCACATGAATGATGGCCTCAGTCAAGCCAACACAGACAACCCTTTAAACGCCATACGCTTTTCAGACATTCCATGGGTGCTAGACCACAATAATGAAGCGTACAAAGACTATTACAAAGCCGCAGAAGATTTACCGCAAGGCGAAATGCAACGCTGGTTTGCGCTAGGCGTAGATGCGTATCATTTACTAGCAATCATTACACAACGCCCCAATAGCTTTAGCACGTTTAATGGGCTAACGGGCAAAATTAGCGTGAGTGCCACAGGTGAAATCAAGCGCGAGTTATTACTTGGGCGCTTTACCAAACAAGGCATTACGATGGAAAACGCACCTTAATTTAATGGTTAACGCTATTAAGCCAAAACCATCTGACGCGGGCAAAATTGCAGAGGAGTTAGCAGCTACTTATCTGCAACAACACGGCTTAACCCTAGTGACCAGCAACTACCGTTGCAAATTCGGCGAGATTGATTTAATCATGCGCGATGGCAAATCATTAGTATTTGTAGAAGTGCGCCTTCGTAGCAACGCATCATTTGGTGGCGCAGCAAGTAGCATCACCTCTCAAAAACAGCGTAAAATCGCGATGACGGCAGAACATTATTTACAACAGCACGGCAATCAAGCTTGTCGTTTTGATGTTGTTTTGATGAACAAAGTACAACTGCAACAGATTGATTGGATTAAAAACGCTTTCGAGGTGTAAAGCCCATTAACAGTTAAAAGCTTGGGCTGAAATGATCTAAACTGCAACGATTCTCTAGGATAACAAAACCAAATGGACTTAAGTTTGTGGATTTAATTGAACGCATTACCTCGCATTTCGAACAAAGTGCCAGACTTAAACTAGAAATTGCCGAGTTGTTATCTGCCCCCATTCTTAAAGCAGCTGAAACAATTGTTGAAGCATTGCTAAATGAAAAAAAAATACTCATTTGCGGCAATGGCGGCGCCTCTTGCAACGCACAATACTTTGCTTCTCGCATGTTAAATCACTATGAAACAGAGCGTCCAGGCCTAGCGGCTATTGCACTCAGTGCAGATAATGCAACCCTAACCTCTATCGCCAACTTCGGACACTTTGAGCAAGTTTTTTCTAAACAAATTGCTGCCTTAGGTCAAGCAGGGGATGTACTGATTGTCATGAGCGTGAGCGGCAATTCGGCCAATATTTTAAAAGCGATTGATGCCGCCAAAGAGCGAGATATTGCCGTGATTGCGATTAGTGGCGGAGATGGGGGCGACCTTGTTGAACTTTTGGGGGATAATGACATTCATATTGGGGTTCCGCACGAAAATGCCTCGCGCGTTCATGAGGTGAATATTTTAATTTTGCATTGCTTATGCGATGCTATCGACTGCATTTTATTGGGAGTACATTAATGCAAATTTGCAAACAACGATCCACATTAGTCACAGCGCTACTATGCATGATAGTCAGCAGCACACTGCTCAGTGCATGCATACCCCTTGTCGCTGGCACTGCTGTTACAGGTGGGGCAATGGTTTCAGACCGACGCACTTCAGGCATTTACATTGAAGATAATGAAATCGAACTCAAAGCAGAAAATAGAGCTAATAAAGAGCTAGGGGACAACATTCACGTCAACGTTACCAGCTTTAATCGTAATGTGCTCATCACTGGCGAAGCCTTCGACGAGAACAGCAAAGCAAGAGTTGAGGCCATTGTACGAGAAGTGCAAAATGTTAAAAACGTCACCAATGAAATGGTGGTAGCCCCGAGAAGCTCACTGAGCGGTCGCAGCAACGATGCTTACATCACCTCAAAAGTCAAAGCGCGCATGGTGCCAGATCATCGCGAACTTGTCAGTTACGTCAAAGTGTTTACTGAAGCATCTGTGGTTTACTTAATGGGCATTGTGAGCCACCAAGAAGCTGAGATTGCCGTAGATATTGCCCGCGGAACTGATGGCGTAGAAAAAGTAGTCAAAGTATTTGAATATACCGACTGATATTTGCAATATTGAAATTAAACACACTGAAAGCATAGAGGACACCATGAATGAAATTATTGTTGAAGGTCTAACCCGTGCAGGCAAGCCATTTCGCCCCAGCGATTGGGTAGATCGTATGTGTAGCACGTACGCCACTTTTGGGGCAAATCGCAAGCTTCAATACTCACCTTACTTGAAGCCACGTGTGGTGAATGGGGTACGTTGCCTTGCGGTAGATTTAAAGCTTAAAGAAGTTAATCCTGAAGGCTACGCCCAACTCATGCACTTTGCAGAAGAAAATCAACTTAACATTTTAAATGGAGAAGGTGAAAGCATTCCCACACCTTTTTAAGCGTAAACACCCAAGCGTCGCATTATAAAATTAGTGTTTTTTTGCGTTACTTGGCTTGCCCATACGATTTATCCATGAGCAAGTTTTCAATCCATTGTTTAGTAACGATCCCTTTCTTGATGTTAAATAACTTGCCATCAGGACTATAAACATAGGTAGAAGGCAGCATATCTGGATGTTGTTTCACACCAGAAGACTGATCGCCACTGAGCACAACGGGATAAGACATGAGCATATCGTCAACATATTTCGCGACTTCTTTGGGTGAATCGTAATCCACCGCAACACCAATCACCATAAGCCTTTTATGATGATTGGCATCATACATGTTGACCAAATCAGGAATCTCCTCTAAACAGGGAGGACACCATGTAGCCCAATAGTTTACTAATACCCATTTACCTTTATAATCTGCTAAACGATGCATCTTCCCAGTCTGATCTTTCAACGAAAACTCTGACTCCTGTGATGAAGCTGCTGGTAATAAACAAGCATAAAGCATTAGATAAACAAAACTTATTTTTTTAAACATGGTTAAATAACACTCCCCCAAGTAGACATACCATACGGAAACAACCCATAAAATTCAAAATGAATCATTTTCACTCCGCCGCAACTGACCCACTAGCGCGCTCTGGCAAGCAACTGTTACAACCTCAGCACACGGAAGCATCATCAACATGTCGCTGAGTCTAGACACGTCAACATTAACAGATAGCACGCTTAATGTAGCCCTTACGCGACCAAACAAAGTCAAAGCCTTTATTGAGAGCCTACCGGCAGCTAACCCTCTAGAGTCTGGCAAACTATTACTTGAAGAGTTGGAAACACTCAATCGTCAAAAAGTTGCATCACAAGTGCACGTTAAAGCATTAGAACTTTACCGCCCTGTTATTTTTAATCTACAAAAAATATTAGATAGTCATTATTGTAATGAGCGTATTCCTCTTAATGCCAAAAGTAAAACATATGCGGATCTGATTAAATCTCTGCACACTGCACTAGCCAATGGCTACAAACTAGCCAACTTAGAGGGCAACAGCTCTCGATTCAGCTTAAACAGAAGCAATCATGCTGCGCTCATCGTTCAGCGTCACATAGAGTCACTACGTAATATCGCCTTTATCTGCTACCAATGTTACGTTTCGACGCCTTTGGATATATGGTCAGAATTTAATCAGCTATTTAGCTACGCATTAGAACAAGGCATCGAAAATATCCCCGTACCCATCAATAAAGACCAACAAAGCTCGATTGCTTTAACATTCAAACAAGCACTATTAATGCAATTGGCAACGCCTCAAAACTTATCTCATATTGATATCAAGCTCACTGCACAATATATCTTCAAAAATGCGCACTTAACCGAACTCAAGCCCATACGTGAAGTTGAGTTAAACGAACAGAAAGCCTCAACATTTATCGTTCCATTATCAACAGAACTACCGCCAACTGCGCTGCGCGAACGTGGTGATTTAAACTACGACCAAGCAAACTATATATTAATCACGCAAAACATCGTCGAAAAAATCAGACATAACGTACAAACCACTTTGGCTAAAACACCCAATAACACAGCGCTCTTTGAAAACACGCTAAGTGATGCGAAACACCTTGGATTGTTGCGCTATTTATTCAAACACTGGGGCAGTTTCCCAAAAAGAATCTATACTCGCATAAAAAAACTAGATACCGTAGAAGTGAATATTGGCATTTCATCCATACACTACTTTTTAAATCAATCCACCGCCCCAGCACAAAACAATATAGACATGCCAGAGACACTGTTTGGTGATTCAGCATTTACTGTTGATGCCTTTGATGGCGCAAATCAGCATACGACAGTGAATGATGCATCACCACAAAATTCTCGGTGGATTTCATTTAATGTCAGCGCGAATGGTGCCGCATTGAGAAAACCAAACGATGTCGATGAAAATGTACGTGTTGGTGACTTAATATCCATCCGTGAACCTGGCAAGAAAACTTGGTCACTCGCAGTCATTAAATGGGTTATGCTCAAAGATCAGCAAAAACTTGATATTGGGATTCAGTTAATTGCCCCCAAAGCCAATGCAAAAAATGCACGACAATTGAAACAAAGTCACTTTGAAAAAATTCTACTACTTTCGGGCGTTCCAACCCTTCAGCAAAGCGCCTCCATCGTAGCCCCAACAGGGATTTACCAACCGTCTAATCAACTAGAGCTGGTTGAAAACGATCAAACAACTAAAATTGTAATTACCAAACGAATAGAACGTACGAGCAGCTATGAGCGCTTTAGCTTTACTTATCTACCCTCGTAATCAACACAGCAAAACATAAATGCTTCACTTAGTGCTTCACTTGCGTTCATTTTTTAGATACGATAGCGTAATAACAGTTTTAGACTACTCTCCATTTTAAGTAAAATATCAATCAGAGGTAAAACATGAGCGACAATATCACCCATTTAAGTGACGATGCTTTTGAGCAAGAAGTCCTGCAATCATCATTACCAGTTCTTGTGGACTACTGGGCTGAGTGGTGCGGTCCTTGCAAAATGATTGCCCCAATTTTGGATGAAATTTCAAAAGAATACGAAGGCCGCCTAAAAGTAGCTAAATTGAACATTGACGAAAACCAACAAACGCCACCTAAATATGGCATTCGTGGCATTCCAACCCTGATGCTATTCAAAAATGGAAATGTCGAAGCGACCAAAGTTGGCGCACTCTCAAAATCTCAATTAACGGCTTTTATTGACAGCAACATTTAATACAGTTAGTCTATGCCTGACTCCGCTATTGGTTAATAAATAGTGTAAAGTAGCTTAGGAGTTAGGCAGTAACACCCGTCTTACCATCTTCCCCATAAATAAATTAAACTAATTAACTAATAATCAAACGCTCATCCTATACACGTAAATCCCTTACATAGTTTCGATTTTTAGTAGTTTCGATCTTAGCGAGTCCCATATGCACTTATCTGATTTAAAACATCTCCCTGTGACTGAACTTGTCGACATGGCAATTTCTAACGAAATAGAAAATGCCAGTCGCATGCGTAAGCAAGATTTAATCTTTGCATTGCTCAAGAATAAGGCAAAAAAAGGGGATAGCATATTTGGAGATGGTACATTAGAGGTGCTACAAGATGGATTTGGTTTTCTACGCTCACCAGACACATCTTATCTCGCAGGACCCGATGACATTTACGTATCACCTTCTCAAATTCGCCGTTTTAACCTACACACAGGGGACACCATTAACGGTGAAATTCGCACCCCGAAAGATGGTGAGCGCTACTTTGCATTAGTTAAAGTTGATAGCGTAAACGGTGAAGCGCCAGAAAACACCAAACATAAAATCTTATTTGAAAACTTAACCCCCCTCTTCCCAACCAAACCACTTACTTTAGAGCGTGATATTCGCGGCGAAGAAAACGTCACCAGCCGGGTGATTGATATGATTGCGCCGATTGGTAAAGGTCAGCGCGCATTGCTAGTGGCAAGCCCGAAAAGCGGTAAAACGGTAATGATGCAACATATTGCCCACGCCATTACTGCCAATCACCCTGATGTTAACTTAATCGTGTTGCTAATTGACGAGCGCCCAGAAGAAGTGACAGAAATGACACGCTCAGTCAAAGGGGAAGTAGTCGCCTCAACGTTTGATGAACCAGCCACACGCCACGTACAAGTGGCAGAAATGGTGCTAGAAAAAGCCAAACGTTTAGTTGAGCACAAAAAAGATGTCGTCATTTTATTAGACTCCATCACCCGCCTTGCACGTGCTTACAACACAGTAGTACCAGCATCGGGCAAAGTGTTAACAGGTGGCGTGGATGCTAACGCACTACAACGCCCAAAACGCTTTTTTGGCGCAGCACGTAACATTGAAGAAGGCGGCTCACTCACTATTATCGCCACAGCGCTAGTGGATACTGGCTCACGGATGGATGATGTGATTTACGAAGAGTTTAAAGGCACAGGCAATATGGAAATCCATCTTGACCGTCGTATGGCTGAAAAACGTCTATATCCAGCGATCAACGTCAACAAATCAGGCACACGCCGAGAAGAGTTGCTGATTGAAAAAGACATTCTGCAAAAAATATGGGTGTTACGTAAATTACTCTACCCAATGGACGATTTAGAAGCAATGGAGTTCTTACTAGACAAAATCAAAGCCACTAAAAATAATGGGGATTTCTTCGACTCTATGCGTAGAGGATAAAAGTATAATCGCAAAAAACCAAAAAAATAACGCTAAACAATTGACTAACCATATCATTTGATTGATAATCGCTGGTTCAGCAAAAAGCTATTGAAAGAGATTTGATTATGCAGGCCGATATTCATCCAAATTACCCAGAAATTACTGTGTCATGTAGCTGTGGTACCAAATTTAAAACGCGCTCTACTTCAGGTCGCGATATGAGCATTGAAGTTTGCTCACAATGCCACCCGTTTTACACTGGTAAGCAAAAGATTTTAGATACTGCTGGTCGTGTTGAGAAGTTCCGTCAAAAATACGGCATGTAAGTTTCTTCTTGAGTGTGGCTTTGCACTTATTGCAAAGGCTAGATAAAATCATACCAAAACGAAATTCATAAAAAAGGCAGCTTGGCTGCCTTTTTTATTTTGGATTGAAGTTAATTAATCTTCGCACTTAGCGGATTCGACTGGCGAATGTAATTTTACTTTGTATGTTGATATAGCCTCGGTAGAATGTAACCTCATCATGTTTAAATTCAAACACCTCAATCAAGTTAGCCATCAGGACAAGCAACATGGATACGCTTAAATCACGTGCTTTGGATTATCACGAGTTTCCAAAACCAGGGAAACTTTCAGTGGACTCATCCAAACCATGTGCATCGCAGGAGGATCTCTCGCTTGCCTACACACCTGGTGTTGCCGAGCCAGTGAGAGAAATTCATCGGGACCCTGAAAATGCCTATCGCTACACCAACAAAGGCAATTTGGTCGCAGTGATCACGGACGGGACTGCAGTACTTGGATTGGGCAATATGGGGGCGCTTGCTAGCAAGCCAGTAATGGAAGGTAAGGCTGTATTATTCAAACGCTTTGCAGGGATAGACGTTTTTGATATTGAGGTGAATGCACCAAGTGTAGAGGCGTTTATTGAAACCGTTGTTAATATTGCACCGACATTCGGTGGCATAAATCTTGAAGATATTGCTGCACCACATTGCTTTAGAATCGAAAAAGAGCTACGTGAACGCTTAGATATTCCTGTTTTTCATGATGATCAACACGGAACAGCTGTCATCGTGTGCGCAGCCCTCACCAACGCACTCTTTCTACAAAACAAAGTATTGAGCACTGCAAAAATTGTGTTTTTGGGCGCAGGTGCTGCGGGTTGCTCATGCGCAAAACTCCTAAAAACTATGGGCGCCACGAATATCACCATGGTGGATAAAGATGGTGTGCTACATCAACAACGTAATGACCTGCACGACAACAACCGTGAACTGGCAATTCAAACAAGCGCCCGCACTTTAGCAGAGGTAATGCCAGAGGCAGATGTATTTATTGGTGTTTCTGCGGCAAACACATTATCTGCCGACTTAGTAAAGGTCATGGCAAAAAACCCTGTTATTTTTGCGCTGGCAAACCCAGATCCTGAAATATTGCCTTCGATTGCGATGGCGGTTCGCAATGACTTAATTATGGCAACTGGCCGATCCGATTTTCCTAATCAAGTCAATAATGCCTTATGTTTCCCATTTTTGTTTCGCGGAGCTTTGGATGCTAGAGCAAAACAGATCACAGTCGAAATGCAGATTGCTGCTGCACTTGCACTGGCTGAGCTAGCGCGTGAACCTGTCCCGCAAGAGGTGCTGGATGCTTACAATTTAACGGAGCTTAGTTTTGGCAAATCTTACATTATCCCTAAACCATTTGACCCAAGATTGATCGAATGCATTCCCCCAAAAGTTGCTGCAGCAGCGCAACAACAGCCCCGTTAACCACTTAACTATACAATAAGAATTCTGCATGGCATTTGAAATTGAACACGATTGGCAAACAAATATCGCCACGCCTAGGGCACGACTTGGAGTGCGGGCAAAAAATAATTTACTGATATTCTTGTGCGCGTTGTGGATATGTTTAGGGTTGATTGGTCACGACCCATGGAAACCACAAGAGTCTCATACCATGAGCATCGTTAAATCTATGCTAAACAATGGTAGCCTTGTGTCGCCTGTCGCAGTTGGTGAGCGAGCCATCGAGAATCCACCACTTTACTATTTAAGTGCAGCATTATTCGCAAAAATTCTGTCCCCCTTATTGGCGATGCACGACGCGGCCAGATTGGTCACAGGGGTATGGATGGCACTTACCTTATTAATGGTTGGCATGATCGGTCGGGAATTATGGGGTGTAGGCATAGGCCGACAAACTACCTTTATTTTTATTAGCTCACTCGGCCTGATTATCACTGCACATCAACTCACCCCAGAAGTTTCTGCGTTAACGGGTTCGGCCATTGGGTTTTATGCTCTGGCGCTTGCGAGAAGGCGCCCATATCGTGCCAGTGCATTACTAGGCGCGAGTTTAACCATTGGGTTTCTGTCCACTGGCTTACTGCCAGTTTTCATTACAGTTTCTTGCGCGCTAATTTTGCCGATTGTATTCCGTGCATGGCGCTCTAGTAGCTATGCCACGGTTTTGGCACTCGGCATTGTATTTTCCCTGCCTTGGATATGCATATGGTCTGTATTGTGCTGGCACTCTTCCCCAGATTTATTTATTCAGTGGTGGCAATCGGGCATTACCAGCTTTACACATTTTCATTTTTTTCAATTTCTAAAAACAATCAGCTGGTTTTGTTGGCCCGCCTTGCCAATTGCTATTTGGGGTTTATGGCGCTATCGCAGCGCTCTGATATTTAAACCAAAGTTTCAGCTTGCCCTCACTTACTTTTTCTGCAGCTTCCTGTTGATTGGACTCAGCGACAATTCTAGCGAGGTTTACGCACTACCGATGCTATTACCCCTAACCGCTATCGCTGGCGGTAGCGTAGAAACGCTAAGACGTGGAGCAGCGGGCTTACTTAATTGGTTTGGTTTAGTGTTATTTAGTATTATCGGTTTAGCAATATGGCTAGGCTGGATCGCCATGATGACAGGCTGGCCTACAACACTATCAAAACGTATGCATGTACTCTCAGGCATCACTGAGGCTAATATCAATTGGTGGATGCTAGCTCTCGCCATCGTATTTAGTATGGTATGGGTAAGCACTATCAGCGTGAAACGTTCTAACCGTGCCGCTGTGACTGATTGGGCCGTGGGAATAACAATGGCATGGTGCTTATTGATGACACTTTGGCTACCCTTTATCAACCACGCAAAAAGTTACTCGCTAATCATGAGCGAAATTCAACAAGCGCTACCATCCCACTTTGGCTGCATCAACACGAAAGATGTTGGCACGCCCCAACAAGCATTGCTTGAGTACTATACTGATATTCGTGCTGTGCCGCTTGAAATTGAGCCAAGATTAAATTGTGACTTGTATTTAATTCAAGACAGCCGCGGCCGAGATAGATTAGAACCTGGTCCAGATTGGCATTTAATTTGGCAGGGAAAACGTGCGGCTGAACGTAAAGAAAGTTTCCGCTTGTATCAACTTAATCAATGAATGGAGTTAAATCCTGTCCGCCCCATTTACTGGGTCACAAGCATGCGTTTAATTTAAAAAGGTCGCATCCTGCTTTATCGCTGAAACAACGATAGGCTGCAAACCTTCAGCATTTTTTTGATTGATGTGGGTGACAAGCTCATTACGCATTTGTCTTGCCCAGAAACGTTTCAGATGCGTTGCAATATCTTTTTGCGCCTGTGTTTGATCTGGCTCTGCTTTAAAAAAATCACCAATCTGGTTGGCCATGGTTACTAAATGTTCAATACTCATGCAATTTCCTTGTACTTCATTCGCTCTATGCCGCTGTAAACGACGTGTTGATGGGGTCTAGTGAAGCCGACTAATGTCATGCCGCATTGTTTAGCAATACGCACCGCTAAACCCGTTGGCGCTGAAATCGCGATTAACACGGCAATGCCTGCACTCGCGGTTTTTTGCACCATTTCATAACTGGCGCGGCTTGTGGTGATTACAAAACCGCGCCTATCCATTTTTTGTGTGAGCACTGCGCCAATTAGCTTATCTAAAGCATTATGGCGACCAACATCTTCACGCACCAATAACAGTTGCCCTTTCGCATTCACCCATGCACTGGCGTGGGTGGCACCCGTTTGATTTTGCAGTTGCTGCTTGGCTTTTAATGCTTCTGCTGCACGATTTATGGTTTCAGCATCTAACATCCATGCGCCATCTAAGCTCGCATCAAAATTAACGCTGGGGATGCGCATGGCTTGACTTAAACTTTCAGCACCGCAAAGCCCACATCCAGTGCGACCTGTCAGGTTACGTCTTTTTTCTTTCAAATTTTGAAAGCATTCAGTCGCAATGGTAATGTGCAACTCAACGCCATTGCTTTGTGGCACTTCTTCAATATCGTAAATATCACTTAGCTGACTGATAATGCCTTCAGTGAAACTAAACCCAACTGCAAAGTCAGACAAATCACTGGGGCTAGCCAACATCACCGCATGAGAAATACCGTTATACACCAGCGCAATCGGCACTTCCTCAGCAACGTAATCGACTATTTGGCTAATATTATCATCTTGCCACTTTTGTACGTCATACGCCCCAGTAGTGTTGGTCGCAACTACTACATTAGAAACTGGCGCATTAGAAATTGGGCATTCATTCATTGACTACACGCTTGTTTCTTTTGAGGTTTTACCTGCGAATTTAATTTGCTCCTCACTAAACTCGCGATAACTTTTCTGCCAATCAGAGAGTTGTGAAACGCGCGTTAATTGCACTGCGGTCACTTTAAACTCTGGGCAATTAGTCGCCCAATCTGAGTTTTCAGTGGTAATGACGTTTGCACCAGATTCTGGGTGGTGGAAAGTGGTATAGACAACCCCAGGTTGTACACGCTCGGTAATCGTTGCGCGCAATACCGTTTCACCCGCACGGCTAGTAATACCTACCCAATCACCTTCTTGAATACCGCGGTCTTCTGCATCATGAGGGTGAATTTCAATCACATCCTCTTTATGCCATGCCACATTGCCAGTACGGCGAGTCTGTGCGCCCACATTGTATTGCGACAAGATACGGCCAGTCGTCAGTATCAATGGGTATTTCGCATTCACTTTTTCAGTGGTCGGCACATATTGCGTCACAAAGAATTTACCTTTGCCACGCACAAACTCATCAACGTGCATGGTTGGCGTACCTCCTGGATGCTCATCGTTACATGGCCATTGAATACTGCCAAGTTCATCCAGTTTCTTAAAGCTTACGCCTTTGAATGTTGGGGTTAGGCTGGCGATTTCATCCATAATTTCTGACGCATGATTGTATTGCATTGGGTAGCCAATCGCTGTTGATAACTTAGCGGTAATTTCCCAATCTTCAAATCCATTTTTTGGTGTCATGACGCGGCGAACTGGTGAGATACGACGCTCTGCGTTGGTAAATGTACCGCTCTTCTCTAAGAATGATGCGCCTGGTAAGAATACGTGGGCAAACATGGCAGTTTCGTTCAAGAACAAATCTTGTACGATGACGCATTCCATTGATTCCAGCGCATGCGTCACATGTTGTGTATTAGGGTCTGATTGCGCGATGTCTTCACCCACGCAATACAAGGCCTTAAACTTACCTTCACCCGCTAAATCTAACATATTGGGGATGCGCAAACCTGGGTCATTGCTGAGTGGGCGACCCCAAGCCGCTTCAAACTCGGCACGTGTCACGTCATCAGATACATGGCGATACCCTGGGAACTCATGCGGCATAGAACCCATATCGCATGACCCTTGTACGTTGTTTTGACCGCGCAATGGGTTAACACCCACACCTTCACGACCAACATTGGCAGTCGCCATCGCTAAATTGGCTATGCCCATCACGGTGGTGGAGCCTTGACTATGCTCAGTCACACCCAATCCGTAGTAAATCGCGGCATTGCCGCCTGTGGCAAATAATCTTGCGGCTGCACGTACGGTGGCGGCTGGCACGCCCGTGTCTTTTTCTAAGGCTTCTGGTGAATTTTCTGGTTTTGCCACAAAATCACGCCATGCTACAAATGAATCCCACTCGCAACGCTCACGCACGAAATCTTCTTTAACCAAGCCGTCTGTTACAACCACATGCGCAATGGCGGAAATAATTGCCACATTCGTACCTGGGTTTAGTTTTAGATGGTAGTCGGCTTTAACGTGTGGCGATGACACCAAGTCAATCGCACGTGGGTCAACTACAATGAGTTTCGCACCTTCACGTAGTCGGCGTTTCATTTGTGATGCAAAAACAGGGTGACCGTCAGTTGGGTTTGCACCCATCACCATAATCACATCGGCTTTCATCACAGAATCAAATGTCTGCGTACCCGCTGACTCGCCTAACGTTTGTTTCAATCCATAACCTGTCGGTGAGTGGCAAACACGTGCGCAAGTATCAACGTTATTGACACCCAAACCTGCACGAATCAGTTTTTGTACTACATAAACCTCTTCATTGGTACAGCGAGAAGAGGTAATGCCGCCAACCGCCTCTTTGCCATATTGTTGAGCAATGCGGTTAATCTCGCTTGCTGCATAGTTGATTGCTTCATCCATCGTCACGACTGTCCAAGGGTCATGGATACTTTTACGTATCATCGGTGTCGTAATGCGATCTTTATGTGTGGTGTAACCCCAAGCAAAACGCCCTTTTACGCATGAGTGACCGTGGTTTGCACCGCCATCTTTATTGGGCATCATACGCACGACTTGCTCGCCCTTCATTTCGGCATTAAATGAGCAACCCACACCACAATAAGCACAAGTGGTGGTGACAGAATGCTCAGGCGTACCATGATCAACGACTGATTTTTCAATCAGTGTGGCTGTCGGGCAAGCTTGGACGCAAGCACCGCAAGAGACGCATTCAGATTCTAAGAAGTTATCAAAATTACCTACCGCGACTTTAGAATCAAATCCGCGCCCTTCAATAGTTAAGGCAAAAGTCCCTTGTGTTTCTTCACACGCGCGTACACAACGTGAGCAAACAATACATTTGGATGGATCAAACTGAAAATACGGGTTAGAAGTATCTTTTTCTGCTTTCAGGTGGTTTTCACCTTCATAGCCGTAACGCACTTCACGCAAGCCGACTGCACCTGCCATGTCTTGCAATTCGCAATCGCCATTAGTTGCGCAAGTAAGGCAATCTAAAGGGTGATCTGATATATAAAGCTCCATTACACCACGACGAATATCTGCCAGTTTTTGCGTTTGCGTGTGGACTTTTAAACCATTATCAACGGGCGTTGTACAAGATGCAGGGTATCCACGACGCCCTTCAACTTCAACCAAACACATACGACAAGAACCAAACGCATGTAGGCTATCTGTTGCACATAGCTTGGGAATGCTAATCCCAGCAACAGCCGCAGCATGAATAATTGATGTGCCTTTTGGAACGGTGACTTCCGCACCATCAATTTGCAGCGTTACACGCTCTTCGGATTTACTTGCTGGCGTACCATAATCTAGTTGCTTATCCATCATGTCTCCTTTGCAGCATTAAGCCGCTTGCTCTTGCTTGCTCAACCCGAAATCTTCGGGGAAATGGTTAATCGCACTCAACACTGGATACGGTGTCATGCCACCCAGCGCACATAGCGAACCATTTAACATGGTATCGCTTAAATCTTTGACCAAAATCACGTTTCTCGCATGATCTTGACCAGACATAATTTTGTCCATCACCTCAACACCACGCGTTGAACCAATACGGCATGGCGTGCATTTCCCGCATGATTCAATGGCACAAAATTCAAATGCATAACGTGCCATTTTTGCCATATCCACAGTATCGTCAAACGCTACCACGCCGCCATGACCAAGCACAGCCCAAATCGCAGTGAATGCTTCATAATCCATTGGCGTATCAAATTGAGATTCTGGCAAATAAGCGCCTAGCGGCCCGCCCACTTGCACAGCCTTGATGGGTTTACCTGTGGCAGAACCGCCACCAAAATCATAAAGCAATTCACGCAATGTGATGCCAAACGCTTTTTCAATCAGCCCGTTTTGTTTTAGATTACCCGCCAACTGAATCGGCAAAGTGCCACGTGAGCGACCCATGCCGTAGTTTTTGTAGAAATCACCACCTTTATCTAAAATAATTGGCACAGTGGCGAGCGAAATGACGTTATTGACGATGGTTGGTTTGCCAAATAAACCTTCTATCGCTGGCAATGGCGGTTTAAAACGAACCAAGCCGCGTTTGCCTTCAAGGCTTTCAAGTAATGAAGTTTCTTCACCACACACATACGCACCAGCGGCGCGGCGCACTTCTAAATCAAAGTGTTTACCACTGCCTAAAATATTCGCCCCCAAATATCCTTTATCGTAGGCGTTTTTTATCGCGATATTGAGCACTTCTAAAGCATTGGGATATTCTGAGCGTAAATAGATATAGCCCTGTGTCGCGCCAACAGCCACCCCCGCAATCGTCATGCCTTCAATCAGCACGAAGGGATCACCTTCCATAATCATGCGATCTGAATAAGTGCCAGAATCGCCTTCATCTGCATTGCAGACGACATATTTTTGCTCGGCTGGCGCATTAAGCACGGTGTTCCATTTAATGCCCGTTGGGAAGGCCGCGCCACCGCGACCACGCAAGCCTGAATCTGTGACCTCTTTCACAATATCAGCGCCACTGATTGCAATTGCGTTTTTTAAGCCCTTATAGCCATCGTGAGCCAAGTAATCATCAATCGAAACGGGGTCGGTAATCCCCACGCGCGCAAATGTCAGGCGCTCTTGCTTTTTAAGCCAAGGCATTTCATCGGTTAAGCCATGTTTTAAGCTGTGATCGCCACCTTGTAAAAAGTTAGCGTCAAACAAGCCAGCCACATCCGCAGGGTCAACTGGACCATACGCAACACGCCCAGCTGGCGTTGCAACCTCCACCATCGGCTCTAACCAGAACATACCGCGTGAGCCGTTACGGATAATTTTCACTTCTTGATTACGACTAGCGGCTTCTTTTGCAATCGCTTTGGCTACCCGATCCGCCCCAAGAGAAAGTGCGCTGGAATCACGCGGCACATAAACAGTGATACTCATGCTGACTCCTTTACTTCGCGGATAATTTGATCAATTTTGGCGGCACTGACACGCCCGTAGACTTGTTCATCAATCATCACCGCTGGCGAGCAAGCACAATTACCAAGGCAGTAAACAGGTTCTAATGTGATTGAACCATCTGCTGTGGTTTGGTGATAATCAACACCTAAGCTCGATTTAACATGCTCTTCTAATGCTGCACACCCCATCGCCTGACAGGATTCCGCACGGCAAATTTGTACAATATGTTTCCCGGGGGCATGTGTGCGAAAGTGATGATAAAAGCTCACGACACCGTGAACTTCTGCAACGGATAAGTTGAGGGCTTTACTGATTTTGCTATAGATTTGTTCTGGAACGTACCCAATATCATCTTGAATGGCATGTAGCAAAGGCAACAACGCACCAGGCATTTTTTTAAATGCTTCAATATGCGTTTCTATACGATTTAATTGCTCATTTAGCATTGCGCCATCCAAGCTAGTTTGTTTTAAAACGGCATCACTAGACACAATCACCTCGCCATTATGTTACATAAAATTTAACATCAGTTACAATTCATTAACATTGTATCAAGCATCGGAATAATTGTGTTCACCTATTACGGAAAAAATCTACAAAACTTTAAAATTTCAGCTTAGAAACTTTTAACGCAACGCGTACTGTTTAACTTTGCGGTAAAGTGTTGCCCGACTAATTCCTAGCGCTTTAGCCACTGCCGCCATATTGCCGCGCTCATTTGTTAGCGATTGCTTAATCAACAACGATTCTGCGTCTGAGATATTAGTCACTTGATTAGTGTTAAAGTTCTTATTTTCAAATGCTATTTGCTCCCGCATTGCGCCATCTTCTAAAAAATCCTCAGGCAAATGCTCCAGCTTTAACTCATCGCCTTGCACCATGATAATGGCCGAGCGCAAGACATGGCTAAGCTGCCGAATATTACCTGGCCAAGGATGTCCCAACATCAGACTCAGCACGTCAGCATGCAAGGTGAGATATGGCTTGTTAAGTTGATGCTTTAAAATATGTGTAATCAGCGCCTCTATATCTTTGCGCTCACGCAATGCTGGCAAGGTCAGCCTTAAACCGTTGAGGCGATAATATAAATCTTCTCTAAACTCGCCATTTTCCACCTTTTGTTTGAGATTGCAGTTTGTTGCAGAAATGATGCAAATATCAACCGCCACAGCCTTGCCACCGCCAAGCGGCATCACTTCACGCTCCTGAATCACACGTAGCAAACGAGCTTGTAGCGTTAGCGGCATGTCGCCCACTTCATCCAGAAACAAGGTACCGCCATGCGCTTGTTGCACACGACCCCGCGAGCCTCGTCTGCGCGAACCAGTAAACGCGCCTTCTTCATGCCCAAACAATTCTGCCTCTATCAAGCCTTCAGGAATCGCCGCGCAGTTAATCGCCACAAATTGACCTTGCTTGCGCATACCTGATTGATGAATTGCCTTAGCCAGTAGCTCTTTGCCCGTACCCGTTTCACCCTCAATTAAAATAGGAATGTCATGCCCAATTGCCAACTTGGCCTTTGCGATGGTTTTCGCTACCGCCTCATCCCCCAATAACAAAGCATCCAGCGCTAACGTTTCATTTTGCTTTGTGACATTTTCGATTTCAGGGCGTGCTTTAACACTCAACAAACTATGCTGACCAGCATCCGTCTTGGCAAACAACTTAACACCGTTACGCAAAGTTAATGTCGTGTATGCATTTGTTAGCTTCTTGCGTGAGGCATCCAAAAACAAATTGAGCGAAACATCAAACAACTGCTCAAACCCCACGCGCTGTTGTGCAAGGTTGTTTAAACCCAACTGAAACAACCCACTTCGATTGGCAGCAAGCAAATGACCTTCTGGGGAAAACACGGCAATGCCCTCCCAAATGGTATGGATAAACTCAGCACGGTTATGAAAGCGTATTGTAATTTCACGGCTAAATTGATCATTAAATAGACGATTTTCAATCATCTGGGCAGACATGCGCACCAATGCCATGGTGTGCTCTTGAGGTTGACGATGATCGCCAGACAAATCCAGCACGCCAACTATCGAACCATAGGGGTCAACGATTGGTGCAGCTGAACAGTTTAAAAAACCATTGCGCTCACAATAATGCTCTGCGCCCATCACAAATACTGGCGCTTGCTCAACCAAGGCTGTACCAATAGCATTGGTTCCAGTTGCATCTTCACGCCACGAAACACCTGGCTGAAGGGCTACTCGTTGCGCCTTGGTCATAAAATCTGGGTCGCCTAACGCATGCAGTATCGTGCCATCCGCATCGCTCAGAATCACCATGCTTTGCGTGCCTTGAATATGCGAATAGAGATTTTCCATCTCGACTTGGGATTGTTGTAGTAACTGAATATTTTTCTGCTTTAGCTCCGTGAGCACCCGCACATCAGCTGGCGCCACCTGCATGCTCAAATCAATAGAGAGCCCAGTATTGACACAGCGTTCCCATGAGCGATAAATGGGTTCAGGCAGCAACCCCTCAGGCACGTCACCATTACTTAGAAAACGTGAACGCACCTCACGAATTTGATCGGCGTAAGCCAACTGTTTCATTTTGCACCTCGCTGTTTCATTTCGCACCCTGCTGTATCATTTTGATAGTGATATATGTTTCATATTGAGACTATTGTATACCCAAGTTTCAAGATGATGGGATTTTCCTTTTATTTTCAGCTAGCTAACAAATATTTACAATTTGGCACAATTAGTGCTACATATCCTGCGCCCAGTGTCCGCCAAGGGCATGGATAGACTATAAAATAATGAGGAGAATTAACATGGATGATGGCTTAATCAGCAGCAATTTAAAGAATCTTGGTGTCAAGATTCCTTACAAAACGCAGTACGAAAACTTTATTGGTGGTAAATGGGTTGCGCCTGTGAAAGGCGAATATTTCGATGTTATTTCACCTATTACTGGCAAGGCCTACACCAAAGCCGCTCGATCAAGTGCTGAAGATGTGGAGTTGGCTTTAGATGCTGCCCACGCTGCGGCTGACAAATGGGGCAAAGCATCGCCCACAGAGCGTGCAAATGTTTTGTTAAAAATTGCTGACCGGATTGAAGCCAACCTTGAATTGATTGCTACAGCTGAAACAGTAGATAACGGCAAACCAATTCGTGAAACCATGAATGCCGATATTCCATTATCGGCTGACCACTTCCGTTATTTTGCAAGCGCCATCCGCACGCAAGAAGGCGGCATTAGTGAGATTGACCATGACACAGTGGCCTATCATTTCCATGAACCACTAGGCGTTGTAGGTCAAATTATCCCTTGGAACTTCCCAATTTTAATGGCGGCTTGGAAGCTCGCACCAGCGCTTGCGGCAGGTAATTGCGTGGTGATGAAACCAGCTGAGTTTACGCCTATCAGCATTATGATTTTGATGGAAACCATTGCTGATTTATTGCCACCTGGTGTCGTAAATATTGTGAATGGCTACGGCCGCGAAGTCGGTTCACCATTGGCCAATAGCCGTCGCATTGCAAAAATCGGCTTTACTGGTTCAACCGCCACAGGCCGTGTCATTGCACAAGCTGCGGCCAGCAATTTAATCCCCGCCACATTAGAGCTAGGCGGCAAATCACCAAACGTATTCTTCGCAGATATTATGGATGAAGATGATGATTTTTTTGACAAGGCAACCGAAGGCTTGGTGCTATTTGCCTTTAACCAAGGCGAAGTGTGTACTTGCCCATCACGCGCTTTGATTCAAGAATCCATCTACGATAAATTTATGGAGCGTGTATTACAACGTGTTGCCGCTATCAAACAAGGCAACCCACTTGACCCAAATACCATGATAGGCGCCCAAGCATCTCAAGACCAACTCAACAAAATCATGTCTTATATTGATATTGGCAAACAAGAAGGTGCTGAGGTACTGATTGGTGGCGAGCGCAATATGCTGACAGGTGACTTAGCTTCAGGCTATTACGTGAAACCGACCTTGCTAAAAGGTCATAACAAGATGCGCGTGTTCCAAGAGGAAATTTTTGGGCCAGTGCTCGCAGTGACAACTTTTAAAGATGAAGCGCAAGCGTTAGAAATTGCCAACGACACCATTTTTGGCTTGGGCGCAGGGGTATGGAGCCGCAACGGCAATACAGCTTACCGCATGGGTCGTGGTATTAAAGCGGGTCGTGTGTGGACGAACTGTTACCACGCCTATCCAGCCCACGCGGCATTTGGTGGCTACAAAGAATCTGGCATTGGTCGTGAAAATCACAAAATGATGCTCGATCACTACCAACAAACTAAAAACTTGTTAGTCAGCTACAGCCCTAAAAAACTAGGGTTCTTCTAATCAGTTTGTGTTGATGGCATTACACAGTTAGCATATCAGGGCGAGGCAACTCGCCCTTTTTTGTACCATAAACAAATAGGCGGAGATAACTATGGCAGAAAGACTATCAGCAACCCCTTCCGCACTGGAACTCATTGCAAAGCTCACGGCTCAATACGGTGATATTGTGTTTTACCAATCAGGCGGATGTTGTGAGGGAAGCGGCCCGCTATGTATGCCAGCCAATGAATTTCGAGTTAGTCCATCAGATGTCAAACTAGGCGTGGTTGGCGGAGCCACATATTACATGGGGCATAGCCATTTTCAATTTTGCGAAAACACGCACACCATTTTAGACGCGCTCCCTGGCTCTAGCGGCTCTTTTTCTATCGACTGCGGCACTGGCTTGGCCTTTATCACTCGCGGCAGATTGTATAGCGATGAAGAATTACAAACATTACCACCGCCTGAGACATGTGGGCTAACCAACGCCTGAAATTTAGTAGGCTTGAAAGCAAGTTGTAGCAAGCTAGTTAAAGCCTTACAATTACCGTCTAACTTTAATTAATCACCAGCCACCTTATGTCCAAAGGCAACAAAAAACTCATAGACCAATTTGGTCGCACCGTAGATTACATTCGTCTTTCAATTACAGACCGATGCGACTTTCGTTGCGTGTACTGCATGAGTGAAGACATGACTTTTCTGCCTCGCAACGAAGTATTGAGCCTTGAGGAGTGCGCGCGACTGGTCAGAATATTTGTCGATTTAGGCGTAAGCAAAGTACGCATTACAGGTGGCGAACCACTGGTGCGCAAAAATGCCATTTGGTTATTTCAAGAAATTGGCAAGCTACAAGACTTAAAAGAGTTAGTGCTGACTACCAACGGCTCCCAACTCGCGCAACACGCATTAGCTTTAAAACAAGCTGGCGTAAAACGTATCAATATCAGCTTAGATAGTTTAGACGCAGAAAAATTCAAGCAAATCACCCGCGTGGGCGAACTGAGCAAAGTGCTTGAGGGAATCCAAGCCGCCAAACAAATTGGCTTTGATAATATCAAACTCAACACCGTGTTAATGCGTGGCAGTAACGAAGATGAAACGGAACAACTCGTCAACTTTGCCATTGAGCAAGGCATTGATATTTCGTTTATTGAAGAAATGCCGCTAGGCGAGATTAACCATTCGCGTGACGAAAGTTATGTCAACAATCAAACCACCCTCGCACGCTTACAACAAAGTTTTTCACTGTTACCAAGCACCGCCAGCACAGGCGGCCCAGCAAAATATTGGCAAGTCGCTAACAGCACAACAAAAATTGGCTTTATTTCACCGCATAGCCATAATTTTTGCGAGGCTTGCAACCGTGTTCGCATCACCTGCAAAGGGGAGCTATATCTATGCTTAGGACAAGAAGATAAAGTTGACTTAATGCCACTGTTAAGAGCGCATCCACTAGATGATACCCCGATTATCGCAGCCATACTCAACAGCATGACCATTAAACCCAAAGGTCATGATTTTGATTTAAAACGCGCAGCACCAGCGGTTGTCCGCTTTATGTCTCACACAGGCGGTTAGCTTTTAGGTCGGCCTTAAGCTAGCGGCACTAACTGGCAACACTGAAAACTGATGCCTGCATGCTTTGATTGAGTTTTTCAGATTGTTGAGTTTTATAATAAGCGTTTAAAGTGCACACAATTGATTTACCAATTGCCGCTGCCAAATTTACGGGCACTGCATTACCTATTTGCGCATATTGTGAAGTTAACGAGCCACTAAAACTCCAATCATCTGGAAAGGTTTGAATTCTGGCATACTCTCTCACAGTGAAAGGACGCGTCTCTTCAGGGTGACAGCGTTCTGTTTGTTTTTGTGCAGGTGCGCAAGTGAGCGTCAAACAGGGTTCATCCCAAGCAATACGCCTAGCCATACCTGTTTTACCGCCACTTAAATGAAATGAGCCTTTCATATACTCTTTTTGCAATTCAACTGGTAAATCGCGCCAATATCCACCTTGCGGGATCAAGTCCATAATCTCACGCTTTGCTTTAGGATAGGCCTGACCATCAGATGCAGGAACATCTGTAGAAAATAATCGCCCTTTTTTTAACGCATCTTTAACCGTGTAAATCTCTTTACTCGCTTGGGGAAATTGAAAACTTAACCCCGCTCCGCGCTTCAGCCCCACAATAAAAACACGCTCTCTTTTTTGCGGCACTTTGTAGAAAATGGCTTTCAATAGACGAGGTGGAATCACATCGTAACCTAACTCATCTAACACAGAAATCATGCCAGCAATTGTTTTGCCGCCTTCATGCTGAAGCAAGCCTCTAACATTCTCACCCACACAGATGAGAGGTTGTACCTCTTTTACCGCACGCGCAAACTCGAAAAACAACGTACCTCTGGCATCTTCAAAACCCAAGCGCTTGCCCGCAAATGAAAATGCTTGGCATGGAAAACCTCCAGTCAGAACATCGACTTTGGATTGATAAGCAGTAAAATCAATAGATGCAACATCACCTTCTACCACATTCCAATTGGGGCGATTTAATCGTAAAGTAGCGCAAGCATTTTTATCTATTTCAGAAAGTAATACATTTTTTAATCCAGCTTGCTCCAAACCTAATGCCAACCCCCCAGCGCCAGCAAATAGCTCTATGGAGGTATAATTTTTAAGTGGTGGCTCTTCTTGTTGAACTTCATGCGCATGCGCGTCATTGAACATAAAACCAAGCTGCTTAAACTGCATTAAATCTTTCGCCTGATAAACACGATAGTTATTGATTGGATGCCTAATTGAAGTCAACTTTCCTGACTTATCCCATCGCCTAAGGGTTTCTTTGGTTGTTCCTAACATATCAGCGACTTCTGACAGCGCGTATAACTCATTCATATAGTAACCATGTATAAGGTTGTTGTTATGGTTATTTTATATGATTTTGTTTACTTTTGAATGGTTAATTTTGTGACAGAATAAGCCCTATCAGAAAGCGATAAGAAAGCCACCAATGACAGAACAAGAAAAATTAGACATTATTGAAAAAGTAAAAATTTGGTTCAGAACTGTCATTATCCCCAACCATTTAAAAAATACCAAAAAACTGAGCGACCCCTCTGAATTTGATATAAATCCGTTCTTAGTACCATATATTGCGGCTTATTTAACGGGTGAGCTTACCCCAGAATCGGTTGCTAAAGCCTTGTTGTATCCACGCGTTCTAGGTTCGTCCATCACCACTTCGTTTGGGCAAAACATGCAAACATTCATCTCTAATGTTTTAGACTCCTACGGCTCAATGGTGCAAGGCATTGATCTTGAATTTATCGACGCTACAGATGGACGACGCAAATATTGCCAAGCCAAATTAGGACCCAATACTATCAACAAAGATGATGTTGAAACCATACACAATCACTTTAGAACTGCTAGAAATCTAGGTAAAACCAACAACCTGCCGGTACAACAGCATGATTTCGTCATTGCAATTCTCTATGGCGAGGCTGGACAAGAAAGTAATCACTACAAAAAACTAAGAGATACTTACGATTACACTTTACACATCGGGCAAGATTTTTGGCATCGTCTAACAGGCGATGCCAACTTTTACAACGAACTCAAAAACGCAATTGCAGAAGTCGCTGCTGAAGCAAAAGGGGCAGATGTCATCAACGAAGTGATTGAAACATTGGCGAAAACACCTGAAGTGCAAAAGCTGGCAGGAAACTCATTGCAAAAGTCACCTAAAGCCAGTCTATGAGAGAGAAAATCAGTAGCATTATCCTCGCAGGCGGTCGCGCCACGCGCATGGGTGGGGTGGATAAGGGTTTAGTGTTATTACAAAATACGCCGCTTGTTGCGCATGTGATTGCGCGCATAAACCCACAAGTGGAAGAAATTTTTGTGAATGCGAACCGCGAAATCACACAATATCAGACATTTAACTTGCCAGTTTTCCAAGATGAGCAACCTGATTTTATCGGTCCACTTGCAGGTTTCTATTTGGGTTTACAGCACGCGAAACATGAGTATTTACTCACTACGCCTTGTGACTCACCGCTATTACCCCTAGATTTAGCAACGCGTTTAATGCAAGCGCTAATCACGCAGAATGCGCAAATAGCTGTCGCCACGAGTGATGGTGATGCTCACCCCGTGTTTTGTTTGTGCAAAAAAGAAGTGTTGCCTAGCTTGCAAGCTTATATCGCCCAAGATGGGCGTAAGGTAAGCGCTTGGCAAAAGAGCCTACGTTATATTGAGGTGGATTTTAGTGACTGTAGCGATGCCTTTGTCAATTTGAATACTTTTGAAGATTTGGCGGCTTTAGCATTAAAATTGCAGGATGCATAATCCAACTCAATCCGCCATCCCCGTTATAGGCATTTGTGCTGCGGGGAGTAACGCAGGCAAAACCACGCTCATTACGCAGCTGATTCCTGAGTTGGCAGCGCGTGGGGTGCGTGTTTCAGTCATCAAACACGCGCATCATAAGTTTGATATAGACCACCCAGGCAAAGATAGCTACAACATTCGAGAAGCGGGCGCTGTGCAGACGCTAGTCGCTTCGAGCAAACGGATTGCGTTGATGACTGAGTTATCGCGTGTTGATGGTAATTCAGATGAACTCAATCTTGCAGACTTGATTAGCCAAATTAACCCGAATTATGCTGATTTGATTTTAGTGGAAGGCTTTAAGCTGGCGAATATTCCAAAAATTGAAGTGCACAGACCCAGCCTAAATATGCCATTGTTAGCACTCACTACGACAGAAACTATTGCTATTGCAAGTGATGAGGAAATTAAATGTCACTTGCCAGTTTTAAACCTAAACAAAATCGCCGAAATCGCGAACTTTATCATTCACCACATTCACACCCGAGCGAATCATGTCTAAAAAAGCACTTGCCGACCTTATCCACAACCCAAGCTGTATGGATGATTACGACCCAAACTCCATGCCAGTCCCACAAGCAAAAGCCCTAATCCGCGAGTTTTTAACGCCCGTTACTGCCATCGAAAGTTTAGCGCTAAGAAGTACGCTGGGCAGAGTGCTAGCCGCAGATATTATCTCGCCATGCAATGTACCCAACCACAACAACTCCGCCATGGATGGTTACGCTTATAACGCGGATGACGCATCCGCAGAGGGCGAAACAACGCTCAAGATTATCGGCACGGCGTTTGCGGGCAAACCATTTTCTAGCATGGTCAACAAAGGTGAATGTGTACGCATTATGACGGGTGCGGTTTTGCCACAAGGTGCAGATACCGTCATCATGCAAGAACGCGTGCAAGTGAGTGGAGACTCACTTCAGTTTAGCAATCCACCCGCGCGGGCGATGAACGTACGTTACGCTGGCGAAGATTTAAAACAAGGGCAAACCGTATTGCCTATTGGTCACATTATGCGTCCAGCCGATTTGGGCATGGTTGCCTCCCTTGGCATTGGTGAAATTAAAGTGTTTCGTAAATTGCGCGTGGCTTTTTTCTCAACGGGGGATGAGTTAATCAGCGTTGGTCAAACACTGCAAGAAGGTCAGATTTACGATAGCAATCGCTACACTTTATTTGGCATGCTGACACGCCTAGGCGTGGATGTGATGGATATGGGCGTCGTAGGCGATGACCCAAAACTACTGGAAACAGCGCTTATCAACGCAGCGACAAGCGCCGATGTGGTGATTACCAGCGGCGGCGTGTCAGTAGGCGAGGCCGACTTTATGAAGCAGCTGCTTGAAAAGCACGGTCAAGTATTATTCTGGAAAATTGCCATGAAGCCTGGCCGTCCGCTCGCCTATGGCAAAGTTGGGAATGCGCACTACTTCGGCTTACCTGGCAACCCAGTTGCTACGATGGTAACGTTTTATCAATTCGTGCGTGAGGCCTTACTTGTTCTCATGGGGCAAGCCAACCCGCCAGAGCAACCACTACTAAAAGCCATTTGTACTGAACCCATCAAAAAAATGGCTGGGCGTACCGAGTTTCAGCGTGGATTATTGTTTATTGACCAAGACGGTGAGTGGAAAGTCAAACCAACAGGGAATCAAGGCTCAGGGATTTTGCGCTCCATGAGTGAAGCTAACTGCTTTATTGTGCTTGCAGAGGATGCAGGCAATTTCGCGGCAGGCGTGCAAGTGCATGTGCAATTACTTGAAGGCATTGTTTAGCAATTTCACCAGACCGTTATATTTCTCATTTAAGCCTCTAAAGAATCAAGCACAATTGTCGATACAGACTTAATCGTAGAGAGGCTGAATTCATGATTTAACCTCCTGTCTGCTTATGCCCAAAGCAACATGGCATAGGCTTTGGGCCTAAACACCGCCTCCCGTTACACACTAGCAAGAAATCCAAAAAGTTGATTTCTACACGTTTAAAATGCGTGTGAATGGCCTTTGTTGAAACATTGAAACAGAGCCCCACTCATTTAAGAATATTAATAAATTGAGATATAAGAGAGTCGAACAGATGAAATATGATCATAGTGTAGAAAAAAGTACCGAATATTTACGGCAAGCTATTCAACGCATGACCAAGCAAAAAGCAGCGTTACACCCCATTAGCTATGCAATTTGGTATGACTACGTATCTGGTGACAATGCAGCGCTTAATAGTGAAATCGACCAATTAATTGCTAAATACACCGCACTAGACGAAGACTCCACAGCAAATGTTTTTCGTAAACACATTGCAGAGGTGGATGAAGATACGGCTAAACGCATTACCAGCGGCTTTCAAAAAGTCATGTCTGACATATCCAAATCAGCTTCAAAAGCAGGCACGGATGCAGAAAAATTTGGATCCGCGCTAGATTTGTGGGCAGGCGGCATGAGCCAAGAGGAGCGCGAAAATAACTCAAATCTCAACAGCTTATTTGAAGAAACACGCAATATAAAAGGCTCTATAGGCTCGCTAAAATCTCAGCTAGAAGAAAGTACCCGAGAAATTGAAGCGCTTAAAAATGAAATCAAAAAAGCCAAAGAAGAAGCCTTATCCGACGGCTTAACAGGTCTGATCAATCGTCGTGGCTTCGATATAGCGCTTGCCGCTTGTATCACAGAAATCAAAGCACAAGGCCCGAGTTTACTGATTGCGGACATTGATTTCTTTAAACGCATTAACGATACCTATGGCCACTTGTTTGGTGACAAGGTGATTCAAGCGGTATCTCAAATCTTGAAAGCACACGCAAAAGACACACAAACGGCGGCACGTTATGGTGGCGAAGAGTTTGTACTTCTGCTCCCTGAAACATCACTCGAAGAGGCGCAACGTATTGCCGATAAAATTCGTGTGACCGTTGAAAAAATCAACATTAAAAACAGTGTTAAAAATGAAAGCATTGGCAACATTACCATTTCATTAGGCGTGGCCAGCTACACTCAAGGGGAATCCATGACAGAATTCGTTGCACGTGCCGATAGTGCACTGTATCAATCAAAACATGCTGGACGCAATCGCGTTTCCATCGCTCCAGCCAAAAAAGTGAGTATGGCAGCATAGCAGCCGCTGTTAATCCATCCTAAAATTAAACTCCACTCCATTCCCTGCAGGGTCTCTAAAAAAGATTTGCTGGGTTTGCGTGGTGGCAATTTCACGGGTGGTAAACTGAATGCCTAGCTGGCTAAGATGTTTTACCGTAGCTTCATATTCCGTGCAGGTAAACGCCACATGGTCAAACGTTGTCAGTTGCTCAGTTGAGCGCACTTCCTCTGGGTAAGTTTCAGATAAATGTAAGACATCTTTCTCGCCCGCATATAGCCAATAACCAAAACTGCGCAAGGCTGGACGCTCGCCTAATCGCAAACCCACCACCTCGCAATAAAACGTCTTTAACTCCTCCATCAGCGAACGCGGGCAACGTATGTTGTAATGATTAAAGCCTAAATTTGCCATATTCAACACCTCAAGATTATTTCAACCTATTGTAAATAAAAAAGCCGTCAAATGACGGCTTTTTAAACTATCGTTCACTCGTAGACTAGAAACGATACGCGGCGTTCAAGCCAACTAAATAATTTCGACCTGCGGCTGGTTCAAAAAAGCGTGAGTTACTATCATTCACACGCACAGAACCAATGTAATCACGATCAAAAATATTCTCAACGCGTACATACTCACTGAAGCGCCATTGGTTAATTTCTTGGTTAAAGCCAGCGCGGATATTGAAAATGGTGTATGAAGGGGCAGAATCCGTATTTGCATCATTCACGTAAACCTTGCTGTTATAGCGCCCCTCAAAAGCCGTACTAAAACCAACACTTGGTGCTTTCCACGCCACTTCACCATAGACTTGCTCGCGGTAAGTTCCTGGAATTATATTGCCAGCGCTAATCGTTCCATTTGCGCTTGTAAATGAAGAGTCAAACTTCGCATCTAAATAGGTATATGCGCCATACAAGTTCACATTGTGTGGTAGCTGAGAATCGACAGAAAACTCAACGCCTTGGCGATAAGTGTCATTCGCATTGGTGTAAATTGCACGGTTTGCTACATCAACACTAGAGATAACCAACTCATCTTTCGTATCAGTTCTAAACACAGTGGCATTTAAACGCGTGTTGTCATTTAAAAACGCCTTTGCCCCAATTTCGTAATTTTTACTTTGACTGGGTTTGAGTGACAAATTGGGCTTGCTGTTGTTGATTGCAGCTCCGTTAGTGGTGTAAGCCGCCTCAATAAACGTAGGTGTTTCAAAACCTTCACCATAGTTTGCATAAAGATTTAACGCCGGATTCACTTTCCAAGTTGCACCAATCACTGGCGTTGTTTTGTCGTAGGTTACGCTTCCGCTATTGTCACCGTTGCTGCCTGTACCTGTTAAGAACTTATCTTTAACAGTTAAAGTTACACGTGTGTTCCTTAAGCCTGCATGCACGTCGACATTATCTAAAAGCGATAGTTTAGCTTGAACATATTGGTCAAAGTTGCGTGAGATATTCCCCTCATCTCGATTTAGCGTATTTGAAGGATTACCACCTGTCAGGACATTTGTATCTAACCTGGCATCTTTTGATTGCCCATAATTCAAACCAAAACTAACCAAATAAGGTTTTGCAAATACAAAACCCTTATTATCCCAACGCACATCTGCACCATAAAAATCACGAGCAATTTGACTAGCACGAGCGTTAATTGCTTGATTCGGATTACCTCTGCCCGCGTTAGTCGCCAAAATTTGTAAATTATCTCGCGTGCCGATATAAGTCATTAAATTCAATGAATTACTTTCATCAAAAGCATGTTCCAAATTGAAACCAACTTGCGTATGACTGCGCTCAACACGTGTATTAGCCCTTGTCACAGCAGATACCACACTTTTAGGCGAAGTAAATGCAGATGGCTCACCTGGATTCGCACGACTTAATCCACTCGGGTCTTGCGCAGATTGATCAAACCAGTTAATTAGGGTGGTCAATTTAGTACTATCGCTAAAGTTAAATTTCAACTTTGCCGTGGCTTGTTGTTTACTACTCGCACTGCGGTCGCGATAACCATCGCTGTCAAAATTAGACACATTGAGTTGATACTCAAACTTACCTTCTGTGCCACCTGCATTTAAAATTTGGCGTTTTGTGGCATAGCTACCAAACATGACAGAACCACCCACCTCGGTGGTTTTTGGCGCATCTTCCGTAAGCATTTGAATCACGCCGCCTGATGAGTTGCCGTAAAGGGATGAAAAAGGTCCGCGCATCACTTCTATGCTTTTAATCATCGACAAATCTACAATCCCAGGTTGCCCTTGACCATCGGGCATGGTGAGTGGAATGCCATCGACATACAGCCGAATACCACGCACACCAAAGCTTGAACGTGAGCCAAAACCACGGGAAGAAATTTGCGGGTCTTGCGCTTGCTGGGTACGGTTTTGTGCCGTAAGCCCTGGCACGCGTGCGTATTACCGCCTAAAGTCGCCACCCAATATCGCTCAAATTAGCCACCTAAAACTGTTCCAAAAAAGCCACCCATTATCGTCCTAAAAGAACCACACATTGCTGCACAAAAAAGCCACTTTCAAGAATTATTGATAGTGGCTTATTTACTACGCATTACGCATAAGAACTCTTGCAGTAAGTATTGGCAGCGTCACCGCCTATACTTTTTCAGAACGCAATTTTCGCATCGACTCACCCTTTAGATTAATACGCATAGTGCCACTCACTAAGCGGTCAAGAATTGCATCGGCCACCGTTGGATTGCCATCACTTAAGTAGTTATGCCATTTATCAACAGGTATTTGACTTGTAATCACGGTTGATCTGGCGCCAGAACGACTATCGATTACTTCTAGCATATCTGCACGGTTTTGTGGGCTGAGTGTACCTATACCAAAATCATCCAGTATCAGTAAGTCTGGTTTCGCTAATTGCAATAGCTTTTTGCGGAAACTGCCATCAGCATGGGCCAAGTACAACTCCTCTAACATGAGAGGCAATCGTTGGAAGTTAACAGTAATCCCTTGCCTGCAAGCCTGATTGCCTAATGCGCAGGCAATCCATGTTTTACCACAACCTGTAGGGCCTGTAATAATTAGATTAAATCCTCGCTTTACCCAATCTGTGGTTTGCAACCCTGCCATTTGCGCCTTATCTAGTCCACGACTATGGCTGTAGTCAACATCCTCCATACATGCATTAGCTTTGAACTTTGCTGACTTCAGTAGTCGGATTAACCGTTGATTCTCACGGTGGGTTTGTTCTTGATCAACTAGCATGCTAAAGCGCTCTTCAAATGAAAGATCCTGACAAGTAGAGCTGGATAGTTGAATCTCGTAGCCCTTACTCATACCGTTGAGATTGAGTTCAGACAATTTTGACATCGTTTGTTGTAGTAACATTTATTTTTCCTATGGATGGTTAGTGGTAGTAGTCAGCGCCGCGTATGTTGTCATGGCCGAAAGTAGCTTCATGAACATTTTTGCTAGGGCGAGGATGTTGGTCTAAATTGGTTCTAAGTATGGAGTCTAAGTTTGCCGTTTTGGTCGCACCAATCTCTAGTGCGAGCTTACAAGCCGCATCTAAACGCTCATTGCCATACTTGCGGCATAAAGACTGTACTGAGTTACTCAAACGGTAACCAAAGTCTCGATGGGTTACGCTTGAAATGGCTTGGCTAAGAAAGGCATGCGTGTGACTACCAACTGAAATAGCCCATTGAAGTGCATGCTCTGGATTCCAATTAGCATAATGGTGATGCGCACGATCCATATGTTCAGGATTGGTTGTTTTGCCGCCACGTTCGTAGCTACGAGGATGACTGGCCACTCGTCGTCCACCATGCATGACTTCTATGGTACTCGCAGTCACAACCGCCTCAAGTTGCTTTCGTACCAATACATGCGGCACACTATAGAAGTGCCCATCTACTTCAACATGGTAGTCATAGCCTGCCCGCACTTTATAGAACTCCTTGTACTCATATAGTTGAGATACCAATGGTTTTAATGCTGGTTTGTCTAGCGTTTGAAAGGCCGTTAAACGAGAGCCTGACATTTTCTGGAAAGGGCGATTATTGACATCAATCAGCAGTTCTTTGATAGTGGCATTTAACTCAACAAGACTAGTGAATTTAAGCTTTCTGATGCGAAACAATATCCATCGTTCGATAATTAAAACACCGCCTTCAGCTTTCGATTTATCTTTAGGCTTATAAACCCGAGCAGGAAATATTGCTGTGCCATAATGGGTTGCCATGTCTTGGTAAGCTGTTTGAATAACAGGGTCAGTTCTACTCGGTTTACTAACCGCTGATTTTAAGTTATCGCAGACCACCATCTGTGGCACACCGCCGAAATGCTCAAACATACGCACATGTGAGGCAATCCAATTGGCTTTGCGTTGATTCCATACAGCATCGGCATAGATATAAGCTGAGCCGCCTAGTACTCCAACAAATATTTGTGCTTGCCGAACCTCACCCGTTTGCAGGTTGTAGATAGGTACAGTTGGCCCAGCATAATCCACAAAAACTTTCTCACCTGCGATATGCACTTGGCGCAGAGATCGCTTCAAGGTTTTTTTGTATTCCCGATAATGCGTACAATATCTGCTGTAACTTATGCCATCTGGATGTTCGACTAAATATTCCAAATGTAACTGCGCTAAGGTAGCCCCTTTTGACTTTAGCTCTTGGTTTACCGTGTACCAATTCGGGATTGGCTTACGGGAAACCATCGTTTTTTGGATAGATGGAAATAGTTGCTCTTCCAGCGCCGCATCATCCAACTCTTCATGCAACGGCCAACTCAGGTTTGCATTACTTGCTCGTAGCAAATAGTCTGCAACTGCTTTTCTGGAAATACCTACGGCTTTTCCAATCATGCGATAACTCATATTATTTTCAAAAGTAAGTCGTAATACATCACGAATTTTTCTCATTTGTACCCTCCTATTCGACATCACAATGTCTCGCGGAACTAAGCGAGGAGACGTCAGTTAAGCAAACAGGGGGTTCACAACGAACCAAATACAATATGACTAGTGATTTAATTTTCATTGCACTTCTCCATTAAAAACTAGCGATAAAGCCAGTTTTTGTTATGTGTTGATGGGGATGCCCTAATCTATAGGTATGGAGAGGCCTCGACCTTGACAGTCGATGAAAGTGCGTAGACAATACGATTTCAAGGTCGCAATCTTGAATGTAATGCCAAAGGCTTGGGCTCCACCCCAAGCTTTTTGCGCTTCTAAGGCCTAGTTTTCTTCTTGTTATCTTTAAGCCATTTTTTCCTTTCATTCATTTTTATTGTTAGTGTGTGTTGTTGATAGGCTTTGCCTGCTGCGCCATCCACAAGTAGAACTCAGTTGTTAGAAATAAACGGCTACGGCCTACTTTGAAAGATGGCGGCATCGGCAAACCTTGGCTCAATCTGTTTCTAGCTGTGGCCTTGGTAATCTTCAATACTTTACTCACTTCATCAAGATTCATTGTTTCCATGATTGCTCTCTAATCCAAACGTAATCGTCACGATGTATCATGATAAAAAACATTTGAAATAAAAAATGCCCATAAATTTGGACACTTGAACTGATGCCCCTATATGTTGATGATGAAATAATTGATCAAAGGATGTGTGCGGCTGTAGCTGGCGCATTAAAAGCAATTAAATATGAAATGCATCATCAGGCCGTCACACCAAGTTTAGCGTTGGCGCTGATTAAGAAATATTTTCTGCCACTTCTGCCTGTTGAACACCATGATGTATTTGGTCAACTCACACAAGTATCTTGGTCAAGACTGAGTTGGGGATATCCAGAAATGTCATCTAGAAGCTTTAAAGCTGGGAACCTTAGAAAACTACTCGAAGATGTGGGTCTTTGTATTGATTGGATTTGTCGATACACCACATTGCCGCCAAGAGAGCCGACGGTCTTTGGTAATTTAGAAACGAATGTTTTTTTGCAACACTGCGGTTTTATCGACGTTGAAATTGCCCATCTTAGGTATTTAGATGCAGGTAAATTTGATGTCTTTAAGGCATGCAAATATTGCTGGCGACAGCCTATATCAAGGAGAACAATATGTGTTGTGCATACCGCTAGCGATAAACACAGTTCCATCATGTTAAATAACCATGAACACGAAGTAAGAGATTCTCTGTTTACCGATTATAAAGAGGGAAAGCGCCAAAAGGAAGCCTACGATAAAACCATCAATCAAATACTGACAAAAGAAACCAATGCTTTTCATGAAAGTAATTTTAGAGATCCACTCTTATTGCCAACAGAGCACATTTGGCCATGGCTACTTGAACGGCGGCCTTTAGTTGCAAAGTTACTTATTGATCAAAACTTAACAACTGGTGATGACGAAATTATTGATAACTTGCTCTTGGCATTGCATTCACCCACTATGCTCACTGATAGCCTGCTTAAACCTTATTTAATGGCTAATCAACATATCAAGCACCATCCACAGTTGATATGGCTTATGCTGTTACGTGCCGAAGCTTGGCTTACAACAAGGTCTAAACGACGCGGAAACTGGGGTGGTAATCGAAAGCTTGTGATTTCAGTAAATACCAGTTCGCAAATACCCATCAAAAGTAAACTAGATGAGCTGTTTGAAGGGATGGAAGAGAGACCAATAAATAATTTTTGAGAATCACCACGGTTATCAAGGCATAAGCAGTGTTTCAGTTACATATACATCTTCCCAAGACTTCATAAAGATGGCTTGTATCCTGCATCAGACATGGCTTGAATAATTTCCTCTTCAGAATGATTTGTTCGAACTTCTACAGTTTTTGTGGACATATTTACCTCCACAACAGCACTCTCATCTGCTTGAAGAATGGCTTTTTTGATTGTACTCACACAGCCACCACAGCTCATTTTTGGTACATTAAATGTATACATATGACCTATCCTTTCAATTATTAAGGCTACACTTTAGACGTTACAACAGTAGTAAGGTCAAGCAGTTCTTATTCGTTAAAATATCGCTTGACCTTCCAATGGTGGGAATCTTTATGATGATTATTAGTCACTTAGTTAGGAGGTAATAATGGAAGATTCTCATCACTCATTAGACATTGCTATCAGTGGTATGAGTTGCGCGTCCTGCGTTAATGCTGTGGAAAGTGCTTTACGCAAAATTCCTGAAGTTAAGTCAGCGAGTGTTAATCTAGCCACTGAAAAAGCCCATGTAGAGTTATTAGAGGGAGTGTCATTTCAAACGCAAGATATTATTAAGGCTGTTAATGCTGCTGGATACGGCGCAGAATTGCTAACTCAGAACCGCTCCCTAAGTCACCATGACGACGAATCAGCTAATGACATCCGTATTGTACTGGCGATGTTATTAAGCACTCCACTCATCATTCCGATGCTGTTAAATCTGGCAGGTGGACATTGGAATCTACCAGTGTGGGTTCAATGGCTACTGGCAACACCCGTACAGTTTTATCTAGGTGCAGTATTCTATACATCTGCCTGGAAGGCTATTAAGAACAGAACTGGCAATATGGAGTTGTTAGTTGCAATCGGCACTTCAGCCGCTTATTTTCTATCGATATATATGATGTCACAAGATCATGAACATTTATATTTTGAGGCTTCAAGTGTTGTTATTACCCTTGTACTTTTAGGTAAATGGCTAGAGAAACGTGCAAAGAGACAAACTACAGAGGCCATACGTACTTTACAAGAATTAAGACCTGAGACCGCTAGAGTCAAGCGCATGAGTGAAGAGGTAGACATACCACTTCAGCAGGTTATGATTGATGATATTGTGGTCATGCGACCAGGTGAGCGCATCCCTGTAGATGCAATAATTATTGAAGGGATAAGCCATGTTGACGAGTCGATGATGACTGGTGAAAGCGAACCAGTAAATAAAGTTGTTGGAAATAAAGTAATCGGCGGATCAGTTAACATTGATGGCATGCTGCTCGTTAGAACAGTGGCTATAGGCGCTGAAAGCACGTTGTCACGTATCATTCGATTAGTAGAGGACGCACAAACTGCGAAACCTGAGATCCAGCGACTAGTTGATAAGGTTAGCGCTGTGTTTGTGCCAGTAGTTATCGTTATTGCCTTCATTACACTGCTGGCTTGGGGGCTATATTCCGCCAACTGGGAACAAGCGATATTAAACGCTGTGGCTGTACTTGTCATTGCTTGCCCATGTGCGCTTGGTTTGGCAACACCAACGGCCATCATGGCAGGCACTGGTGTAGCTGCGCGTCACGGTATTTTAATTAAGGATGCGAAAGCGTTAGAGTTGGCTCATAGCATCACTCAGGTAGTGTTTGATAAAACTGGCACATTGACTGAAGGAAGGCCCGTGCTTTTGGCTTATAAAGCGATTAATGGCAAAGATGAATCATTGTTGGAACTGGCTGCAAGCATTGAGCAGAATAGTTTGCATCCGCTCGCTAAAGCAGTTGTGAATCAGATTCAATCATTGGGAAGGATACCAGCAATCGCCTCAAATGTGCGAGATGTGGCTGGCCGTGGTTTACATGGAAATGTAAATAACACAGTTATTTATGTTGGTAACCAACGCTGGATGGATGAGCTGAACGTATCCACAGATATTCAAAAGGTAGAGGCGTTGGGATTTAAAAATTCTGGTAAAACTGTCTCTTGGGTAGCACAAAGCGATGGTGATACTGAGCCTAAATTATTGGGTATGCTGGCTTTTGGAGACCAAATTAAAGAGAGTGCGAATAAAGCAATATCCGCTTTACATGATAAAGGCGTCAAAACGCTTTTATTAACTGGCGACAATAGTATAAGTGCGGCGCATGTTGCTGAAGTGATTGGCATAGATAAAGTGCTGGCAGAGCAAACGCCTGAATCGAAGGCGACCAGTATTGCTGCATTGCGTCAGAAACACGCTGTGATTGCTATGGTAGGTGATGGCATTAATGACGCTCCAGCATTAGCCGCTGCTGATGTAAGTTTTGCGATGTCTTCTGGGACAGATGTGGCAATGCACACTGCTGACATCACCTTGATGCGATCTGACCCAAGCTTGGTGGCAGATACTATTGATATTTCACGTAGAACGTATAGCAAGATTAAGCAAAACCTGTTCTGGGCTTTTATATACAACTTAATTGGAATTCCTCTGGCTGCTATGGGTTTACTCAGCCCAGTCATTGCCGGTGCAGCGATGGCGTTTAGCTCGGTAAGTGTCGTAATGAATGCCTTGATGTTGAGCAAATGGCGACCCTCAAGCAAAAGATAAGGACGATTTATGAATAGTGATTTATATAACATTGGGCAGGCAGCAAAAACTTCAGGAATCTCTGCGAAAATGATTCGCCATTATGAAGAGGTGGGACTTTTGCCAGTGGCATCAAGAACGTTTTCTGGTTACAGAACCTACAATCATCAAGATGTGCATATGTTGCGCTTTATCAGGCACTCACGAGATCTTGGTTTTTCAATCAAGCAAATCGCAGATTTGCTAAGCCTCTGGCGCGACATCAACCGTCCTAGCAGTAAAGTAAAACAATTGGCAACGGAACATATCGAAATGCTCAATCAAAAGATACAAGAGTTGAACGCTATGAAGTCTGAGTTAACGCGATTAGTAAGTTGTTGCCATGGGGACGAGCGTCCAGACTGTCCAATATTAGATGAGTTGGCTCAAGATAAGTAACTTCTGTAGATTAAATTAAAATAATTGAATATAGCGCTTGACCTTACCAGTGTAGGAAGCTTTAGATTACAAGTAAGTACTGACAACTTAATTGGTAAATAACACGAGCTAGACAACACAAATGAAATATTGGGTCAAATTTATAGTTTTTATATCACTTGTCGTTAGCATCCCTCTTCAGGGAATTGCTGCTGCAACCATGCCCATATGTATTGACTCGCCCTTACCAACTAACAGCATCAAAGCAGTCCAACTAGCAAACGATGCTAAAGTCGAGATGTCCATTGATTGTCATTTAAAGACTAGTAACAATTGTATTGATGAAAACAGCAAAGACTGTTCGAATATGAAGTGTTCGTTTTGTCATGTAAGTTTATTTCAATTGCGCAATGCTAATAATATTGTCTTTATCGACAGCCACAGCACAGTTTATTCCGATTTAACCATACCGTTGTATCAACATTTTTCACCTCCTCTGTTGCATCCTCCAAAGCAACCACTCTCTTAATGCTGGGTGGTCTAGGGTTCTGCAATTAAAACGGTTTTTATAGTCCAAAATTACGTTGCACTTGATCATCCCGCATGCATGGTGGTTATAAAAACCACCTTTGCAACCAAGTTCTATAAAAAAACAATGGGTCGATCTAGAAACATATAAGGTCACGCATTGGTTTAACGAGAGTAAAAATTTCTCACCGTTAAGGTGAAAACCAAAATTAGGAGAGTTACCATGAGCAACAAAATGATGAACAAAATTGTTACCACAGCATTAATTGCATGCCTAGGCTTTGCCTCAACGAGCGTATTGGCAGGTCGCGATGCATTTCAAGAAAAGTTAATTCAGAATGTGCAAGTTACCAAACAAAAACTTGAAGAAGCTAAGACCTCCAAGGGTGCAGAGCAGCAGAAACTACTTGCAGAACATACGCAAATGCTACACGACAACATGGCGGCTTGCCGTGAAATGAAACCGAAAGCAGGTATGACAGAGAAAGAGCGTGACGAGTGGTTTGCAGAGCATCAAAAAATTATGGATGCTTTGATGGGGCAGATGATGGAAGAGCATAAAGTAAAATCATCATCCATGCCTTGCGACCATCATATGAAGTAATGTATTTGTATTGATAAGCTATTGAAAGTGGGCGGCAAAGTAAAGCCGCCCATCTTTAGGCATTTATCCACTACACAATGTTTTTTAGATTTTATTAAATTAGTTATGTAATAATAAACACGTGAGAAAGTTAATTAAAATTTTTGCTGTTTGGCTCATTGCAGTTGCAATCCCTGTGCAAGGGTTTGCATCGGTTGCCATGATGAACTGTGAGCAATCACCGAATCATCATAGCAAATATGTTGCGGCTGCTACTGGTCACAATCATGATCAGCACAGTGAACACGATATGTTTAACGAGCATTCTCATAAGGTAGTGGCAGATTTGTATTTGCCTCTACACGCACATTAACAGGCATTCTCCAGCAGTAGTTTGCAGAGAATGATTTTCCGAAGTTGTTAATTTGGAAAAAAATGAGAGGTTTCTATGAGATACATACTTCCCAAGCGGTCATTAGCCGCGATTTTTCGCCCACATATGATGTGGCTATTTACAGCGTTACTTTTTGGCACAACCACAGCCTCTGCACTCGAAGAGACTTCAAATACTACGGGTGGTGTTCCTTACCATTCAGCGTTCGAGGATTATCGGACTATCAGCAAAGATACCTTAACTGATTGGAAGACAATTAACCAATCCTCAGAAGGTAGTGGACACTCTGGGCACCAAATGCAAGGCATGCAACATGACATGCCAACTGTTGAATCGAAAAGTGCTGAATCAGGCATGGATCACAGCAGTATGGGCCATGGCATGGGGACCCACAATGATGTAAAAATGGATAGCGCCGTAAACAGAAAAATGGATCATGACATGACAAATATGAACCATCAGAACATGAGTCAAGATATGCCTGCTGAAAAGTCCTCAACCATTTCTATTTCCAATTCAAATGCAAATCCTGATATGTCCGCAATGGATCATTTCGAAAATGACCCATATGCAACATCAGCATGGTGCAGATGATAGCTCAATGGCGAATATGGACTATAGCCAGATGGAAAGCATGCCTCAACCAAGCAACTCTGTTGAGTCAAGTGACACTGAAGTAGCTCCACATAAACACGCCTCAGACAGTCCGATGCAAGGCCATGATATGACGAAATCAATCCCAAGCACGGGGAAAATGTCGGGGCACTCAGCAACAGATACTCAAGCAACCAATACAAGCTTCAGCATTATCCCGAATCTGCATCCTGCCGTTGTGCACTTCCCTATTGCCTTAACACTAATCGCTTTATTGTTTAGCTTAGGTGCACACATGCTTCGTAAGCATAGTGTAGTTCCTTTAATGGCTGCTGCTGGGCACTTTACGTTATGGCTTGCGGCGTTGAGTGCTGTTGTTGCCGCCATATTAGGTTGGTTGGCATTTAACTCAGGCATGAACCACGACGATGCTGGTCATGCCGCTATGCTATTACATCGAAAATGGGCCATTCCAACTGCTATAGGATTGGTAGCACTTGCAGGCTGGGATGCATGGAAAGCTCGCATAAATCAAGTCATGTCTTTTCCAGCATTGACAGCTCTGATTGTATTGTCTGGTGCAATTGCAACTACCGCATGGCTAGGTGGGGAAATCGTATACCGTCACGGTATCGGCGTGTTATCACTTCCATCTACTAAAGTCGCTGGCCATAGCCATGAGCATAATGGTGCGAATGCAGCTGAACATTCTGATGGAACGGCAATGCCAAACGAGCATGCAGGACATCAGCATGACGCTACGCAAGGAGTGTCTCATGAACATTAATCAATCCCCTGTGCAATATCGCACAATCGCTGCCTTGGTAAGTGCCAGTTTACTGTTGGGTGGATGCGCTACATTTTCTAAAGATGGTGGTTTTGGTAACGTGCAGCAAACTACGCAACAGCATATCAAACAGGAAATTGCTTGGCCCAAGACTAAAGATGAGCAAAGCAAAGTTAATGATCAAGTCAGCGCTTTGCTTGAACATAAGCTGGATGTTGAATCTGCCGTACAAATCGCTTTGCTCAATAATAAACGATTACAAGCTTCTTTCTATGAGCTAGGTATTTCGGAAGCTGACCTTGTGCAAGCGGGTCGCTTGCCAAACCCTCGATTCTCTATGTTGTACACCAAAAATAATGGCGACTATAAAATCGAGCAGATTTTTACTTTTAATATCTTTTCATTAATTACCATGCCCAGAGCGGTAGAAATCGAAAAGCGTCGTTTTGAACAGGTGCAAAAAGAAACTGCACTGGACGTACTGAAGCTTGCCAACCATACCCGTTTAGCTTACTTTGATGCGGTCGCTGCAACGGAGTTAGTCAGATACAGCGAACAAGTGAGAGAAAGCGCTGAGGCGAGTGCTGAGCTCGCTAGGCGCATGTATAAGGCAGGCAACTGGAACAAGTTAGAGCAAGCCAGAGAGCAAAGTTTTTATGCCGATGCAGCACTGGACTATGCGAATGCCAGAAACAAACAGGTAAAGGCATATGAAGCCCTCTCAAGATTGCTGAGTGTTTCATCCGACCAAATCAGCTTAGTAGAACGACTACCCGATTTACCAAAATCAGTGGAAGACTTACAGCCGTTTGAGAAAGCCGCCTTTGTAAATCGTCTGGATTTGCAAGCAATGCGCTTGGAAATGGATGCACTGGCCAAGCAGCTTGGACTTACCAAAACCACGCGCTTTATCAATGTGCTTGAAATTGGTCCAGCACGCGTACTTGAAGGCAGACGAGGTGACCCATATAAAAAAGGCTTGGAGATAGGCTTTGAGATTCCACTGTTTGACTGGGGTACGGCACGCGTAGCTAAGGCAGAAGCTATCTACATGCATGCAGTCAATGAAACTGCACAAGTGGCCATCAACGCGCAGTCTGAAATCCGAGAGGCATATAACACTTACCGTACCAACTACGATGTCACCAAACATTTGCGCGATGAAATTGTACCGATACGCAAGAGAGTCTTGAGTGAAAACCAGCTTCGCTACAACGGCATGCTCACCAGTCCATTTGAATTGTTTGGTGACGCGAGAGCGCAAGTTGCCAGTGTTAAAAACTACATTGAAGCATTACGTGAATTTTGGTTGGCCGACAGCACATTACAAATGACACTGATTGGTTCTAGCCCTATGGAAGGAAAATAAATATGAATTTATCAAATCTAAATCGACGCGGATTTTTTAAACTAGCAGGACTCGGATTAGCAGGTGTTGCTGCATCATCCGTCAGTAAAGTGGCTATGGCCGCAATCCCTGAAATCGTATCGACTGAAGCTGCCAATACTCAAGCACCACTTCATCCCAACACTGGCAGACCCTATAACCCAGTTGTTACACTTAATGGCTGGAGCTTGCCTTGGCGTATGAATAAAGGTGTCAAAGAGTTTCACTTGGTGGCAGAGCCAGTGGTGCGTGAGATTGCCCCTGGCATGAAAGCAAATTTATGGGGTTATAACGGACAAAGCCCAGGTCCGACTATAGAGGTTGTAGAGGGCGATAAAGTAAGAATTTATGTCACCAACCGACTTCCAGAGAAAACTAGTGTTCACTGGCACGGACAGCGTTTACCAAGCGGAATGGATGGCGTCAGTGGCTTGAGTCAACCACCGATTGAGCCAGGTAAAACCTTTATGTATGAGTTTGAAGCCAAGCGACCTGGCACATTTATGTATCACCCACATGCCGATGAAATGCTACAAATGGCGATGGGTATGATGGGAAGTTGGGTAACACATCCCAAAAATCCTAAGTTTATGCCAGTAGACCGTGATTTTATTTTTCTACTAAATGCCTATGATATTGACCCTGGCAGCTTTACGCCTCAAGTGAATACCATGCTTGATTTCAATTTATGGACTTGGAATAGTCGAGCATTTCCAGGGATTGACCCAATTGTAGTGCGCAAAAATGATCGCGTTCGCATTAGAGTTGGCAATCTGACGATGACTAATCACCCTATCCACCTGCACGGGCATGAGTTTGAAGTGACTGGCACTGATGGTGGATGGGTACCATCATCTGCGCGTTGGCCAGAAGTTACCACCGATGTAGCGGTAGGGCAAATGCGTGCTGTAGAGTTTATAGCGAATGAACCAGGTGACTGGGCTTTCCATTGTCATAAGAGTCATCACACCATGAATGCCATGGGACATGATGTGCCAACTTTACTTGGCGTAAAACAAAACGATCTCATGAAAAAAATTGGTAATCTAGTACCAGACTATATGCCGATGGGTGAAACAGGAATGTCGGAAATGACAGACATGGCTGAGATGATGGAGATGCCTTTACCAGAAAATACATTGCCAATGATGGCAGGTAAGGACCAATTTGGAGCCATTGAAATGGGGGGTATGTTTACCACCGTTAAAATACGTGAAGGCTTAGCACGTAATGACTACAAAGACCCTGGTTTCTATAAGCATCCCAAAGGCACTGTGGCACATGAGATCGTAAATGACCTACCACCTGTTACAAGATCTACGCCGACAAATGCAGAGGAAGGCGTTGAGTTGACTGTTAGAAAACCTAGCAGTCACACTGGGCATTAAGAAACTAACTGTATGATTTGATTATTGTTTGTGAATAAGGAACATGAATGGCTAAAGAATGCTGTGATAGCGGATGTAACAATAGCCAATTGCTAACACCAAAGTATCGAAAGATACTTTGGGTCGCATTGATTATTAATTTCGCTATGTTTCTAGTTGAGGTTCTAAGTGGCTTCAATGCTCATTCGGTATCGCTAATGGCGGATGCAATCGACTTTTTTGGCGATGCCATGAATTACGGTATCTCATTAGCTGTGCTATCTATGAGTTTGATGTGGCGTGCACGTACTGCGCTATTCAAAGGGCTTACGATGGGTGCGTTCGGTCTATTTGTGTTGGCTAGCGCAGCTTGGTCATTGACGCAAGGCAAAGTACCAGAGCCTTATACGATGGGTGTCATAGGCATACTCGCATTAGCTGCTAATGTGAGCGTTGCCATCATGCTATATGCATATCGTGAGGGCGATGCCAATATGCAATCTGTATGGTTATGCAGTCGTAATGATGCAATTGGCAATGTGGCGGTGATACTTGCAGCATTAGGCGTTTTTGGCAGTGGAAGTGCTTGGCCAGATTTAGTTGTGGCTGTGATTATGGCCAGCCTTGGAATTTCAGCAGCTATTCATATCATTAAAAAGGCGCGTGCAGAAATGAAGTAATAGCGCTTAATTACTTCTATTCTTGTTGCTGCTCTTCTTTCCAATTTTTTGTGAGTACTCATACTCTGAAAACTCCTTGCTTAAAGTGGTCGTCCGATTAAGCAATCGCTTTACTAATGTAACCATGGTTATTAAGTCCTGTGTACACTTAATTTCCATTGGTATGCAAATCTCTACGTATCGACAATCCTTAAACCAGCTAACTGTCATGGATGGATAAATCTTAAAGTCATTAGTTTCGAAAAGTTTCCTCTCTTCGGCCTCAAGTAACTCATACATTCCAGGCTTGAGCAAACTATCCATTGTATAACTAGCGATTTTTTTTCGTGATTTGCCAACCCTCACAAACTGCGGTGATGCATTTTCAACAGCATGCTCATCGAGCATGTCCAATCCATCAATACTTTCGAAAGCCTTAGATCGAATAGTCTCTTTGTAGTACCAACGTGGGTGAGACCATGAAACATGTACGCGATAATCATTCAGAACGAAAGTAACATCATCCCACCATGAAAGTTTAGTCGTTTCTTCATCGCTGTAGTCATACTGTGGCTTTATGCCTTTCTCGAAATGATCGCCATGCTGTCGACTATGAAAGTTTTTTGCAGATTGTCTGAGAGATTGGTAATACAGATTTTTCATGGCTAATCAGATAAAGAAATGTAATGATACTTAACGATTTGAAGTATTTTAAATACTGTTCGCCTAATTTAACAGATGGGTGGCACTTCTAATGGTAATCGATGGCAATTTTGAGTGGTACTGAGTGGCTGTTTTGAAACGGCAATGAGTGGTTCTTTTAACAATAATACTCAACGCGTATCAAGCTCTCAGACAATGTCATTTGCAATTGACCGTCTTGAATGTCACTTTTTTTGACGACATCAATCGCCACAGGCAAATCAAAGCTGTTTTGTTCTACACGCGTAGCGGTGACGACCACAGGGTTAAGGTTTAAAGTTTCCGCGCTTGCATTTGTAGCTATCGCTGCGCAAGCCAAAGTTAAGATTGTTTTATTCATGATGCACACCAAGTTTTAAAAGAAAAAATTGCAAAAAATCAGCAAAGTGCGCATTTTACTCACAAATACCCACTATCGCCTTACAGATAATCATGAGTTTTTACTTTCTGTGATATTGGTCACATATAAGAACACACGTTCAGGTTAATATGCTTAACTTAATATATAGTGGGATGCTGTAATCACAAGTACCTTTACATGTTTCTGAGTTTGAGAACACATGAACTATCAAACACCAATGTCAGCTTGTGAAGATAATCGTAGCCCCATAAAAAAGATAACAAAACTATTGTTTAGGAGATTAATTATGAGAAGTGTTAACAAGCATTCACTACCGATTAGCTTAATCAGCATGATCTACTCGCTTTGCTTATTGGCAATCAGTAGTTCCGCCTACGCTGAGGCATCAGACAAAATATGGCCTGTGGTAAAAGAAGCATTTTTTGCCAAGCGCGAAATTACTGAAACGCCGTTCATGAAGCTGACTGGCCCACGTCGCGCCGAAAGTGGCGCCCAAGTGCCCATTACGCTGACCGTTGACCAATCAGGCGGCGCTGTCATCAAAAAAGTATATTTAATTGTGGATGCAAACCCAATCCCCCTTGCCGCAACCTACCATCTCACTGAAGCACTAGGCAATTTGCAACTTTCTACCCGCATTCGCATGGAAACGGATTCTTACATTCACGCCATTGGTGAAACAGCCGATGGCAAGTTATTGATGACCAACTTAGCGATTCGTGCCGCTGGCGGTTGTGGTGGCACGGTAGATGGTAACGAAGCAGAGATTCGCGCAGCTGCTGGAAAAATCAAACTGCAAGTTGAAGACCCTGTCAAAATTGGCGTAGCAACCCCTGCGACTTTTATCATCAAACACCCGATGCGCACAGGCTTGCAGCGTGATTTAGTATCACAAGGTTTTGTGCCTGCATTTTATATTCAAAAAGCGGCTTTTACCTTAAATGGTAAACCTTTGATGAGTGTGGATATTGGCGTTGGCACCAGTGAAGACCCATACTTACGCTTTGATATTATCCCCGATGCAGCGGGTAAATTAGAAGTGAAAGCAACCGACAATGAAGGCAAAGAATTTACACATCAGATTGATGTAAAAGCGTAAACACTTAACACATTAAATAAAGAAATATAGACACTCGAAGAGCCCTGCTCAAACACAGAAGCAGGGCTCTTAATTACTTTAAACCACTCAATTTACGTACGACCACTTGGTAGGCTATTTACTGGCTCCACTGTCATTTATGAGTGCCAGAGGTTAGTGAGTGCCACCGTTAGCGCAGAGACATCCGCTCCATTGTTTTATCTTTATCAAAAAATTTATGCTTTAACGCACCAATCACATGCACAGCGACAATGGCAATTAACACCGAACCAATGGCTTCATGCACCCCCTCATAAAACTCATGCATATCATGATTATCCACGCCAGCCACAACCAAGATACCAAACCATTTTGCACCATATTTACTGTAAGAAGACATCACCAAACCACTGACAGGCATAGCGATCATGAGCAAATATAGTAAATGATGTCCGCCTGTCGCTAACTTTTTTTCAGTCACGGAGAGGCTATCTAGTAATGCAGGTGGTTTGTGACTAATGCGCCAATACAGCCTAAATGCAACTAAGGCTAAAATTGTAATCCCTATTGATTTATGCAAATTAAAATAAAAAGCACGATCAGGCGTGCCTTTCGGCAAATCCGTCATATACCATCCAAGCGCAAACATGCCGAATATGGCAAAGGCAATTAGCCAGTGCAAAATAATGGCAGTTTTGGTGTAACGTAAGTTTGAATTCATGCAAAACCCTCATTCATTATTAAGTAATCATTACAGCCGTTAAGTATACACTTTTTAAAATACAAGCAAATACAAGCGCGACCGCCAAATTAACACTTAGAATTGATGACCTTAACTTAATCTAAAAGTTGCCATAAACTTGCGTGCAACCTTCAATTTAACTAGCTATCATTAAGCTTGTTTATGATTTATATTCTAATAACAGTTCATGAATATTAACTGCTGATCAAGGAGCATTTAAGTGCACTCTTATAAAAAAGAAACCTTAGTAGGACTGGCGTTGCTCACATTGAACACGTCAACATGGGCGCAAGCACTGAATGTTGAATCCCTTGGTGAGCAAGTTTATGTGCATTATGGCGTGCATGAGGATATATCAGAGGGTTACCATGGTGACATATGCAATATCAGCTTTGTGGTTGGTAGCAAAGGCGTTGCCGTCATTGATACGGGTGGTAGCTTAAAGATTGGACAAGCGTTGCTTGAATCCATCCGAAAAATCACTCCTTTACCTATTTTGTACGTCATCAACACGCACGTCCATCCAGACCATATTTACGGCAATGCCGCATTTTCGCGAGAAAATCCTCAGTTTGTTGGGCATTTCAAATTGGCAGATGCAATGGAGCGTCGTAGAGAAAACTACACCCGTATCAACAACACCTATTTGGGTGATGCCGCCCAAGGTAGCGAGTTAATTAAACCCACAATGACCGTGCAAACCTTGCTAGACCTAGATTTGGGCGATCGTAAACTCACACTAACTGCCTACCCGACATCGCACACCAATACAGATATTACGGTTTGGGATAGCAAAAGCAAAACCCTATGGTCGGGCGATCTCTTATTCATTGAGCGCACCCCTTCTATTGACGGAGATATTAAGGGTTGGATCGCCACCATAGATCATTTAAAGTTAACCGATACTGCCCAAATTATTGCTGGGCACGGTGCTAGTGCCAAAGATTGGAAATCAGCTTTAAACAATGAGCAACGCTACCTGAATGTTTTATTAAACGATGTACGCGCTAGCATTAAAAAAGGCATTGTTATGGAAGCCACTATGAATACCGCAGCCGCCTCTGAAAAAGATAAATGGGTATTGTTCGACATTATAAACCGTCGTAACGTAAACAACATTTATCCCGCGCTTGAGTGGGAATAAACCAACCGACCAAATTCGACCAAAGTAGAAAATGGCTATAATCAGCCAATCAAAATCCTGAAAAAAGCTTGTCAATAGGCGCTTTCAGAGCAACAACAACAGACTGATTATTGTATAATCACGATCAATTAATAATAACTATGCATTTAATTTCAGAAAAAAATCTGTGACAACTTCCCAATTAAATCCTCAACAACACGAGCTTGCTTTAGGCTGGACGATAGGGCTATCTATCATCCTACATGCGCTCGCGCTGATGTGGTTACCTAGTATACATATTGAAAAAGAACCACCAGAGCCTGAGTTTATTATTGAACTAGAACCAATCAAGAAATTGGAAACACCACCACCTGCTGAGGTTGCCAAACCAGACCCTCAGCCAATTAAACAAACGCCTATTAAACCAGAACCAAAAGTCACACCAGAGCAGCCCCCAGTTCAGCCTAAAGTAGCGCCTTTACCTGAACCAGTAGTTAAATCAAAAACCACGCCCATGGAAACACCACCCGTAGCTCAGCCTTCACCAGAGGTGGCTGCACCACCCGTGATTGCAGTTGCACCTAAATCTGAATCTACTCCCGCATTAGCAGCACCTGTGGCGCCCGCTCCTGCCCCCGCGCCACCAGAACCAGTAAAAGCAAGCGTGAGCCAAGCAGATATTGATGCAGCAAAAAATCAATATGGTAGTGCACTTTCGCGAGAACTTGCCAAACACAAACAATACCCAAAAATCGCCCAAATGCGAGGCTGGGAAGGCGAAATAATTCTTGAGATTCAGATCGATGGTAACGGAAACGTCATTTCAAGCAAAATTCAAGAATCAAGCACTTTCGATGCTTTAGATAAACAAGCCTTGGAAATGGCCAAGAAAGCTAAGTTTCCGCCACTGCCAGATGCTTTACGCGGACGCTCTTTTAATATTTTAGTCCCTGTTTCTTTCAAGTTAGAGAAAGAGTGACGCTCCCGTTTAAATCTTCAATCGAACATGCTTACAGAAAACTTGTAAGCATGTATAAAAACAAATCGCTAAATGATTTACTGCTAATACACGAATTAGCATTTATTACGCTCGTTATCTTAGCGACGGCGGCGGGCGCATTAGCTATTAACTTTAGCGATAAATCGTTACAAGAATCGCAACGTATCAATCTACTCATTCAAGAAGTACAGCAAACGCGTGGTGATTTATATCGGCAAATGAAAGAGCTATTTGACAGCTACTTTTTAGATGACCCCAGTGCAAAATCTGAATATCAACATTACACAAACATCATTCAGCAGCACTTCATTAAGCTTAAGAAGCTCACTATTGGCAATCAAGAATTAGCTGCCATTGAAGATCTCCACGACAGCTACAACAGATTTATTACTGAAACTCAAACCATATTCAATTTGCACCATGAAACCACGCAAGAAACGATAGAGAAAAAACTCAACAGCAACCTAGAATACACCATTTTTAAGCGCTACGAGGTCATCTCAGCCCGTGCCGAACGCTTGCTAGCTCTAAAGCAACACGAGTTAGCGGTGCGCTTACAAGAAACCAAGCGCATTACAACTATGCTGGTATCAATTCCAATTATTCTAGCCACGCTATTACTTCTATTCTCCCGCGTATTTCTTAAACTATCCATCGTAAAACCGATTAACGCTCTATTGCATGCTACAAACGAGATTAGTGCTGGGCGACTACAACATAAAGCCCCAGAAGAGGGTGCGGCAGAACTAGCCACGCTATCTTCCGCTATTAACTATATGGCTGAGGAACTCGCCCGCAGTCAGGAAGCATTAATACGTACCGAAAAACAAGCGGCTCAAGGCTTGTTGGTTCCGATGCTTGCACATAATATACGCAATCCTTTAGCGAGCATTCGCGCTACAGCCCAAGTTGCTGATAGCGATGAACTCGATGACGACACACGCGAATCCCTGCGCGGCATCATCGTAACCGTCGATAAACTAGAGCGCTGGACAGGTTCACTCCTCGCCTATTTGCACCCACTAAAACCCCATGCTAATAAAACCTCGTTGCGACAAATTATCGAGGGTGCAATCTTGCCCGTACAACAAAAGTTACGTGAAAAATCAATCACTCTAGACTTGCCCGATTGGGCACAAGCCAACGACTACATGGTCACCGATGAGCACCTGCTTGAGCAGGCCATCTACAATTTGTTACTCAACTCGATTGAAGCCGCCCCCACACAGAGTACTATCGAAATTCTGCCCGACATTAACGACTCTACCATGCGCATACTGATTGCAGACCGTGGCCCTGGCATGCCTTTCACACCCGACCCAAACGCTGTTAGCCCAGGCCCATCAACTAAACGTTTTGGTACTGGATTAGGAATCCCCTTTGCATTCAAAGTGATGGAAGCACTACATGGTAGCGTTGCGTTTAAGGCTAGAGATGGCGGCGGAACACTGATTGAGTTTGAACTGCCAAGACTATACGTGGTCAATGATTAAAATATTGAAATCTTCATCAAAGCCACTTGCGTTAATCCCATTTTTTAACAACAATGTGATTATTCTGTTTAACACTAAAATTACAAGCTGCCTCTAGCATGATTAACCAAGAAAACTCAACACATGTTAACCTACAGCAAACTATCTTAGACCAAACAATCTCGGATTTTGAACTGCCCGCCACCAGTGGTAAAACATTTAAACTTTCCGATCATTTTGACAAAACTATCGTACTGTATTTTTACCCCAAAGATTCAACCCCAGGCTGCACCACACAAGGTCAACAATTTCGTGATCATTATGCTGAGTTTCAAAAACTGGGGGTTGAGGTGTATGGCATTTCACGTGACAGCCTAAAATCACATGAAAACTTTAAGGCAAAATTTAACTTTCCATTTGAGTTGCTGTCTGACAAAGAAGAGCTAGCCTGCCAACTATTTAATGTGATTAAAATGAAAAAGATGTACGGCAAAGAGGTACGAGGAATTGAGCGCAGTACCTTCATTATTAAAGGTAATGGCCAATTAGTTAAAGAGTGGCGCGGGGTCAAAGTTGATGGGCATGTACAAGCAGTGCTCGAAGCAATTCAATCTATCAATTAGGAAACATCAGATTCATGGCTAAAAAAATCGCAACCAACCCTAAGTTATTCGTTCTAGATACCAATGTATTGATGCACGACCCTTCAAGCTTATTCCGCTTTGAAGAGCACGATATTTATTTGCCAATGGTAACGCTTGAAGAACTAGATAATAATAAAAAAGGCATGACGGAAGTCGCACGTAACGCACGTCAAGCAAGCCGCAACTTAGAGGGCGTGGTAGGAACAAACCTGACTGACTTGGAGCTAGGTTGCCCATTAGGTGCAAATGGCAACAAGCATATTACAGGTCGATTATTCTTGCAAACTACCGCAGTCAGCATCGAATTGCCTGGCTTAGCTGGTAGCAAAGCAGATAACGAGATTCTAGGTGTAGCTGTTGATCTGCAAAAAAGACAGCCCGACCGTCAAGTTATTTTAGTCAGTAAAGACATCAATATTCGAATCAAAGCACGTGCCGTGGGGGTGCCTGCTGAGGACTATTTTAACGACAAAGTATTAGAAGATACCGATTTACTGTATACGGGCATGAAAGAATTACCCGCGAATTTTTGGGAAAAACACAGTAAAGAAATGGAATCTTGGCAAGATGCTGGTCGCATGTTTTATCGCATCACTGGGCCTTTATGCAAAAGCTTTATCATCAATGAATTTATCTTTTATGAGTTCGAAAAACCTTTCCACGCCATTGTTCGCAGCGTTGAAGGCAACACAGCCGTATTAGAAGTAGTGAAAGACTATATGCAACCAAAACATAGCGTTTGGGGCATTACAGCACGCAATCGTGAACAAAATTTTGCCCTGAATCTGCTAATGGATCCAAACGTTGATTTCATCACTTTACTTGGCCAAGCAGGTACAGGTAAAACATTACTTACGCTCGCATCTGCACTCACACAAACGCTAGATAAAAAAATCTATAGTGAAATTATTATGACGCGTGTCACTGTGCCAGTAGGTGAAGACATTGGCTTCTTACCAGGTACTGAAGAAGAAAAAATGGCACCTTGGATGGGCGCGCTTGAAGATAACCTAGACGTACTCAACAAATCAGATGAAGACGCTGGTGAGTGGGGACGAGCTGCTACGCAAGACTTAATCCGCACACGTATTAAAGTCAAGTCACTCAACTTTATGCGTGGCCGCACATTTTTGCATAAATTCCTGATTATCGACGAAGCTCAAAACTTAACGCCCAAGCAAATGAAAACCCTCATCACGCGTGCAGGACCAGGCACAAAAGTGGTATGTTTGGGCAACATTGCGCAAATTGACACCCCCTACTTAACTGAAGGCAGCTCAGGTCTCACCTATGTTGTGGACAGATTTAAAGGCTGGGAACACAATGGACATATCACACTAGTACGCGGCGAGCGTTCTCGTTTAGCAGATTTTGCTGGTGAAGCCCTTTAACAAATCACACCTCTCATGCACTTGGAAACTGGGATCAATTTCAAATATTGATCCCATCATAATTAAACAATGAATCTTGGGTTTTACATCATACTCAGTGCGCAGTTTTTATCTGCGTTGGCTGATAATACATTGTTGTTTACGGCCATTGCAGCGTTGCGCGAACTCAATTCGCCAAGCTGGCACGAACCGTTACTGCTGCAATTCTTTGTTATTTCCTATATTGTGTTAGCGCCTTTTGTCGGCTCTATTGCAGACAGCCGCCCAAAAGGTCGCGTGATGTTTGTTTCAAATACAATCAAGTTTTTGGGTTGCACCACCATGCTTTTTGGCATGCCTCCGTTATATGCATACGGCATTGTTGGTATCGGTGCGGCAGCGTACTCGCCAGCCAAGTACGGAATCTTATGTGAATATTTACCCGAAGATGATTTGGTCAAAGCAAATGGTTGGATGGAAGGCTCAACTGTCATGGCAATTGTATTAGGCGGTGTGCTGGGTGCAGTAATCCCAAAATTTGGCATTGAACAATCTGTTTTGTTTGTGACTTCCCTTTATTTTGCGGCGGCTATTTTCAATTTATTTATCCCAAAACTTCCTAAATTTAAAGAAAATCCGATGGGCAATCCACTCATGCTAGTCATGGATTTTTGGCACTCATTCAAAGTGTTATGGATAGATAAGCAAGGCCAAGTATCGCTCGCTGTCACCACCTTATTTTGGGGAGCTGGAGCGACCATGCGCTTAATTGTATTGCTTTGGGCTGCGTATGCGCTTAATTTCGACCATGAACACGCCACTTATTTAACTGTTGTTGTCGCAGTAGGCATTGCAGCTGGTTCAGTATTTGCAGGTAAGTATGTCAAACTCGAAAACTCAATGTCTGTACTACCTGCTGGCATGATGATGGGAGTATTGGTGATGCTAATGGTTGTGATTACAGAATGGCATTTTGGAATCATTTTGCTATTTGCGATTGGCGTCCTCAGCGGCTACTTTGTCGTTCCACTCAACGCCCTGTTACAACATCGAGGGCACTTACTCATCGGCTCTGGACACTCCATTGCCGTTCAGAACTTCAATGAAAACATAGGCATACTTATTATGAGTGGCGCGTACACTGTCATGCTGCATCAGCAAATGCACATTAATATGATTGTTCTAATCTTTGGTACATTCGTGCTAATCACTATGGGCGTTATTAATCAACTTTATCGCAACCGTATCTCTGCAGACGAAATTAGCGCCTCAAACTAAACTCCAGATATATAGCCTGCTCTTAAAAATATTTTGGTTGAATTTCACCCAAAAAAAGCGCTTAAGAATTAAGCGCTTTTTCATTGATGAAGGCCACTTTCTAGCTAGTGTAACTTCACATGCGGCTCTGTACGACGAGAAATTAAACGAGCCAAGCCTTGTAAGAAAACCGTAAAGAAGCCATGCAAGCTAATTAAATGCATTTGATAGAGCGACTTATACATCATCCTTGCAAACATTCCCTCGATAAATAAGTTTCCACCAGTAACAGCACCCATTAAGCTACCTACTGTTGAGTACTTACCAAGGTTCACTAACGACCCATAATCATGGTAGGTATATTCTGGCAAAGGCTTACCTGCAAGGCGTGCCTTAACCGTCTTAACCATCATAGAAGCTTGCTGGTGTGCAGATTGAGCGCGTGGCGGTACGTTTTCTTCGTAGCCAGGACGCGGACAAGCAGCACAATCTCCAAACGCAAAAACATTTTCATCTCGTGTGGTTTGCAAAGTGCGCTTAACCACTAATTGATTGATTCTATTCGTTTCTAAGCCATCGATGTCTTTTAAGAAGTCAGGCGCTTTAATCCCCGCTGCCCACACCACTAACTCAGAAGGAATAAAGCGCCCACTATGCGTATAGATGCCTTTATCAGTCACTTCGGTCACTCGTTCACCAGTGTATACATGCACGCGTAGCTTTCGTAACTCTAAATCAACCGATTGCGACAAAGAGAGTGGTAGAGCAGGTAAAACACGATCAGATGCTTCAATCAGAGAAATACTAATATCTTTATCTGGATCAATCTTATCTAACCCATAGGCGGCTAATTCACGCGTTGTATTATGCAATTCCGCAGACAACTCCACACCTGTTGCGCCTGCACCAACGATGACAACCTCTAATTGACCCGCACGCACAGGTTCAACCTGTGTTTGTGCGCGAAGCAGTGCATTATGAAGTTTACGATGGAAATACTCCGCTTGCTTTTGAGTATCTAGGGCAATAGAATTCTCTCGCGCCCCTTTAATGCCAAAATCATTAGTCGTGCTACCAATTGCAATTATCAAAGTATCGTATGGGATGGCTCGACGCGGAATAAACTCAGCGCCATTTTCATCCACACTTGCACCGATATAAACCTCTTTTTTTTCTCGGTTAATGCCCTCCATTTCACCGAGTCTAAAATGAAAATGATGCCAATGCGCCTGAGCCAAATAAACAAGCTCATGCTGATCTGGATTCATGCTTCCAGCAGCAATTTCATGTAAAAGTGGCTTCCATACATGGGTTCTGCTGCGATCAATCAAAGTGATGTCAGCTTTACCCTTTTTACCCAAAGTGTCCCCTAGTCTCGTAGCAAGCTCAAGCCCTCCAGCCCCGCCACCCACAATCACTATTCGATGTAAATCTGTCGCTTGTTTTGATTTTATTTGCATATTAGACTTTAAGTTATTCGTTGCCCGTAAGTTTGTCATTATGACTGCGAATCCATGCTTCAATTTTCAACACTTCATCTGGTTTCAAACCATTTGCAGGGTCGGATGGATCCATCAATCCTAATCCTTTTGCACCCATACCGCCATTTGTACCATTCCAAATGGTTTCAAACATGCCCTTATTTGTCGCATTTTTTGCATATTTAAAGTTTGGGCCATGCAAGTTTGGACCAACAGCACCCTCAGCCTGACCCCCATGGCACGCTGTACAAGAGTACATTTGGAATAATTTTTTACCTTTTTGAATTGCATCTGCATTAGCGATATAGGGGTTTTTACCTGAATTTAGGAATTGCTTAGCCTCAGCTGTGTCAAACAATTCGGTTTTAATTTCTAATGCTGAACCATCCTGTGTTTTCACAAAAGCAACCTTAGTGCCAGTTGCACCTTCTGCCGAAGAATCACTTGCTGAATCACTAGAGTTTCCAGAACATGCCGACAATATCATGGCTGCAGACATTACTAGGGTTAGTGTTAAAGAAGAAGTTGTTACTTGATTATTATGGTTCATTTTATCCTCGCCTATTTGTATTTTTTTATTTAAGTTAAATGTAACACCAGCTAATTCTAGCGCATAATCTCATCACTAGAAAGTATAAAAACTACACATTTTTCCAAAAAAAAACGGCTACTATCAGTAGCCGTTTTTTTATTGGTGAATTAGTATAATTATTAAATCCTAATAATTATTTCAACCAGTCTTTTGCACCGTCACCTCTATAATTCAAGCGAACATATGCAATAAGTTTGAGAATATCATCAGTGGTTAAGCCATCACCCAAATGTCCCTCAACTTGTGAGTGGAACGTTGGCATAACGCCTCTATTTGACACTGAACTGTCTGAGCCACCACCAGAAATTGTCTCAAAAATACCTTTGTCAGTTGAGTGCTTAGCATACGCCCACTTACCATCGTAAATATCATTCCCGCCAGCCTTGTGCAACGCAGGTGCCATCACGCCTTCAAGTTTACCACCGTGACAACCAGAGCAGTTTTTCAAACCAAACAATCTTTTACCGCCAGAACCAGCATCTTCCAAACGGTCAAATTTTAGCAACTCTGCTTCTGATAACTGAATCTCAGCTTGTTGCTCTGCTGTCATAGCTGGATTTTTTGCAACTGCAGCAGCAACTTTTTCTGCCAAGAATTTGTTTCTTGGTTCTTTGTCAGGTTTTGCATCAGCTAATTTAGGGTTTTCAATATACTTTTTAGTATATGGGTTGATGCACGTTTTCAAAAACTCTTTAGCATCTGCTGAGTCTTCTTCAGTCGCTTTAATATTTAACGGCTTACCAGTCTTTGTGGAGACCAAGTCGCAATCAGCATATGCATGGATTGATGGTAGTAAGAACAAACTTCCTACGATAGACACAACCAACTTTAAATTACCAAACTTACTACTAAACATGTTATCTCCTAAATCATAAAAAAAATACATGTTGACTCATGCCGTTTTGCACATTTCATCAATTTGTATAGAAATAACGAATTACTATTACCTTGGTTGACTTTGTAACCCGAAAAACAGTTATTCATTAACATTATTTTAACATCAAGTTACAAAATCACACTAAGTAAAAGATACTTTCCTGTTTATTTTTGCTCTTTATTCACTTTACGGTAGATTTTTTCAACGCTGTCACCTTCAACTACTGGCACATGTGGAACGCCATAATCATCTAAGATTTTCAATATTTCATCTTGGTGACGATCAAATGCTTCCTGAATCATCGCTAAACGCTCTTTGTCTTTTTTACGTACTGCAAAAGAAATATTCCAGTTTTCTTTACCTTTTGCATTTACTTGTTCGTATTCTGGAATAATATTAACCACCATGGGCACTTTAGATTGTTTTGCAAAATACCCGCCTATAGGACCCCATGCCACAGCTACATCAATTTTCTTTTCCACTAAGTCATCAATCAAAAAACTAGATGGAAGATTTAGATCTCGTTGCATTCTGTAAGGTACAGCGTTGGGCAATAAACCATGATCGACCATTGGTCTGGTAGCAGGGCTGTGGTCAACAATACCGATAATTGCTTTCTTCAAATCAGGGGAAGTCCAGTCGGTAATGTCGTAACCACTATCTTTACGATAAACAAATACATGGGTTGAACGATAGTACGGCTTAGAGGTTAATAAGGCGTCATTATCTGAAGTGGTGCTAATAATGACATCACAGCGGTTTGCGTTGATGGTATTCCTATAAAAGCCTTGTCGATTATAAGCATAGGTAAAGGATAATTTCTTACCTAAATCTTTTGCTATCACCGCCGCAATTTTATCTTCAAACCCTTCCTGCTTGAGATTAGAATAAGGCATATTATCAGGATCCGCGCACACTTTAAATTCCGTTGGGTCTTCTACGCGCCTTACTTCACCTACCCTACCTTCATCAACATTTAGTTGAGGGATTTGCAATTCTTCTGCTCGACTATAATCACTTGCAATTGCGCTCCCTAGGAACGCACATATTAGCCATTTTTTTAACATACCATCATCCTCATATTTACCGTTAGGGTATTGTTGATTTATAAAAAAACACCCCGCCGCAGCGGGGTGTTTATATGACAAACTATCTAACGGTTAGTTCTCTAACTCTTAGGTTTCAAACTAAAAATTACAAGCTAAACACGTTCAATGCACCGCCACCAGGCGCAGCATTGTACTTAGTTAACTCTTTGTAACCACC
>CAZUGV010000006.1:0-159817 GCA_964620425.1 uncultured Methylophilaceae bacterium
TGAAAGGCAATACTTCAGTAGGCAAGAAAGTGTCTAGTAAGGACTGGTCGATTCAAGGCATATGCCAATGTCGCTATTGAGCAAGTCCGCGCCAATATTAAAGCGCTTATCTCCGATGTTAATTTACTCTCTAGCTCTGCCCGAGCGGGTGAGTTGTCTGTACGTGCAGAAAGTAGCCAGCATAATGGCGATTTCCGCATCATTGTCGATGGAATTAATCAAACGTTAGATGCCATTGTTGAGCCGCTGAATATGGCTTCAGAGTGCGTAAATAGTCTATCTCAGGGCACTGTTCCGCCAAAAATTGAAAAACAACTGAATGGCGATTTCAACATCATCAAAGACAACCTAAATGCTTGTATTGATTCAATGAATCGTTTGTTGATTGATACCAATTTGTTGGCTAGTGCAGCTGAACAGGGAGATCTCTCAACGCGTGCTGATGTCTCTTTGCATACTGGCGATTTCCGCAAGATTATTGAGGCGGTGAATAATGCATTGAGTTTAGTGATTGGGCCTTTAGACGTTGCGACAAACTGTATTGAGCGTATTTCCAAGGGAGATTTGCCACGCGAAATTCACGATGAATGGAATGGCGATTTCAACAAGATTAAAACCAATTTAAATACCTGTATCCACGCCATTAATGGCTTAGTAGCAGATGCAAATATGCTATCAGAAGCTGCGGCGGATGGTCATGTGACGGTGCGCGCTGATATTGAACTACATCAGGGTAATTACCGCAAGATTATTGAAGGCGTAAATGCAACGCTAGAAACCATCGTACAGCCGATTGTTACGGTAAAAAACGCTACGTTATCCATCAATCTTGCCTCAGAAAATATTGCCATAGGTAATGGAAACTTGGCAAGGCGCACGGAGGAGCAAGCTAGCAATCTTGAAAATGCTGCTAAACGTTTAGATGAACTTGCAGGAACTGTGAATCAAAATGCAGCAAATGCCAAGCAGGCAAGCCAACTTGCTTTAGTGGCTTCTGAGGTTGCGGCTAAAGGCGGCGATGTGGTGGGGCGAGTGGTGATGACCATGGCAAGTATTAACGAAAGTGCCCGCAAAATTGAAGACATTATCTCCGTGATTGATAGCATTGCTTTTCAGACCAATATTCTAGCGTTAAATGCGGCTGTAGAAGCTGCTCGTGCGGGTGAACAAGGAAGAGGTTTTGCCGTCGTGGCTGGTGAAGTTCGCAACCTTGCGCAGCGCTCAGCGAGTGCCGCTAAAGAAATTAAAGAGTTGATTATCGACTCAGTCAACAGAACGACTGACGGTACTGTGCAGGTTGAAAATGCAGGTAAAACCATGGAGGAGATTGTCACCTCCGTTCAGCATGTAAGTAGCATCATTAGCGAAATTGCAGCAGCGTCATTAGAGCAAAGTTCGGGCATTAATGAAGTCAACAAAGCGATTTCTAACATGGAAGAAGTCACCCGTCAAAATGCTGGCTTGGTCAAAGAAGCGGCATCTGCTGCGGCATCTTTATTGACTGAATCTCAGCAATTGAGCAACTCAGTGAGTGTGTTTAATTTGGGTGACCTCGCTGAAGGCGAATTAATGGCCAGCAGTCGAACAAAACCTACTCAATCAGCTGAGCCGATTGAAGTTGAAGAAGAGTATGTTGCGATGGCAAAAACAGGCACCGATGACAGCCCAGCTTGGGAGGAGTTTTAAGCAACTTTGTAAGCTTAAACGTTTGGATCAATATTAAGCAGTATTTTTATGAAGAGTGAAAATGACGACTGAAAATAAAGTACAAATAGACTCACTGTATGGCTTACTTGAAAAGTTATTGCCAATTTGGGCGGCACAGATTCAGGCCTCACGAAGTATTACTGACGAATCTATTACCCATTTAAGCCAGTTGTTTTATGGTCTGGCGCAACGCATTCAAACCACTGTGGCGCTTAAATCGCAGAATCAAAGCATTGGCGCCTTGATAGCGATATTTCAAGAGAGCCAATTCAAGCAACAAAAAATGATTGAGTCTTCAATGGATGAAAGGCTGGCTTTAACTGGTGCTATAACAAATTTAAGCGCTTTTGCAATCAGTGACACTGAATCTAAAAACACCCATGCATTAAACCCTGAGTTGCATGAGGCGATTCTTTACGCGGTAGAGCTTGCAAAATCGTATGAGCGCAAAGAGGCGGCTATGCTATCCCAGTATGAACACTTACAAAAACAATTAGCAGAGAAACTATCTGCCTTCACACATGATTTATCGAATCAAACAGAAAGACTCAATATTGAAGGTCAGCATATTAGTAAGGATATTTCTGATGTTTTGGTTTCATTGCAGTTTCAAGATCGAGTGAACCAGATGTTGGCTCATGTGAACAATGATTTAAACAAATTGGACACCGCTCTCAAGGGGGTTGGGGCTGATATTAATGCTGAAGGTTGGATTTCTGATTTTGCTAAAGCGTATGTAATGCAAGAGCAGCATGATATTCATAACCAAGTGTTTGGCACTGTGACAGCGGGTGCTGGATCTTCAAGTAGCTCGGATGAAATTACATTTTTCTAAATTTAACTAGTAACGAAAGGGTGTGTAATGGCTAAAACAATCATGGTAATTGATGACTCTGCTTCAATTAGGCAAGTTGTCGGAATTGCGCTTAAAACCGCTGGGTACGATGTCATCGAGGCCGAAGATGGCGTTGATGCACTCAAAAAACTAACAGGACAAAAGGTTCACTTAATGGTTTGCGATGTGAATATGCCTAATATGAATGGCATAGAGTTTGTCGCAGCCTCTAAAAAAATGCCTGCGTATAAATTTACTCCAGTGATTATGTTGACCACGGAAAGTGGAGAGGAAATGAAAATGCAAGGTCGAGATGCTGGGGTGAAAGCTTGGATGGTAAAACCATTTCAACCGCCACAATTATTAAACGCAGTTTCTAAGTTGATTTTGCCATAACAGAATGTGTCTGATGATCAACTTAAATACCTAATTTGGAGTGACTGATTATGCCCGTTAGCATTGAAAAGAATGGTACGACTAGCAAAGTAGCGATTGATGGAGAAATTACCATCTACGTGGTTGGGGAGCTTAAAGAGGCTTTGCAAGATACGTTTAAAGAGGCCAAAGAGATTGAGATAGATTTGTCGCAAGTGACAGAAATTGATGGTGCGGGTTTGCAGTTACTTTTGGCCGCTAAAGTGTTAACAATTGCGCGGGGCAGTCAGCTAAGACTAGTAGCACACAGCACACCAGTCTTGAACGCGTTGGCGCTAAGTGATTTGGCTGGTTTTTTTGGCGACCCTATCGTCATGCAACCTGAATTAGCGTGATGTTGGCATAAAAATAAGGAACAAAAATGAATCTCGACGCTGCATTGCAAACCTTCATTTTAGAAAGCCGTGAGCTACTAGAAAAAATGGAAGAGGCATTACTCCAGTTGGAGAATGTCCCCGATGATAAAGATAGCATTAATGCTATTTTTCGTGCTGCGCACACCATTAAAGGCTCTTCTGGCTTATTTGGTCTCGACTATGTGGTTTCATTCGCACATGTCGCAGAAAGTGTACTCGATAAGGTACGTAGTGCAGTAGTGAAAGTAGACGAACCTTTAATTGCCCTGTTTTTAGAGGTGGGTGACCATATTGGTGTGCTCATCGACCATGTTGCCGCAGGAACTAAGCCCGATGCGAATACTGATTTAGCAGGCCAAGCATTGATTGACCGTTTGAATGTATATTTGTCAGCAAATTCCACATCGGAAAGTAAAGCAGCTTTAGCACAAGGCACCACTCTTTCTACAATCCCTAACGCATCAAAAAGTACTGATGCGCCTCAGATTGACACGATTGAAAGTCATCAGGAAGTGGAAAGTGACTGCTGGCATCTTTCATTGCGCTTTGGACAGGATGTCTTCCGCAATGGCATGGATCCGTTAGGCTTTATTCGCTATATGAATACGATAGGGACAGTGGTCAATATCGTCACGATTTTTAACCATTTACCTTCTCTGGCTGATGTAGATCCAGAAAGTTGTTATTTAGGTTTTGAGATTAGTTATAGAACCGATGCAGATAAAGCAGAAATTCAAAGTATTTTTGATTTTGTTGTTGAGGATAGCGTCATCCATATTCTGCCACCGCATAGCAAGATGGCGGAGTACGTAGAGCTGATTAGTAATCTACCTGATACAGAAATGAAGCTGGGCGAGATTCTTCTGAAATGCGGCACCTTAACCGAGAAAGAGTTAGCCTACATATTAAATTATCAAAATAATCAAACCGATGACAATAAGCCAAAAATAGGCGAAGCGTTGGTGGAAAATCAAATTGTTCAGCCTGATGTCATTAATGCCGCGCTTGATAAGCAGCAGCAAGCCAAAGAGGTTAAAGCCAATGAGGCTACCCTTATCCGCGTAGATGCAAACAAACTAGACCAACTCATTAATATGGTAGGGGAGTTGATTATTGCAGGGGCAAGCATCAACTCCATCGCGCAACGCGAAGGCTCTGTGGCGATGTTGGAAGCGACTTCAATTGTTTCCAGATTAGTTGAAGAAGTCCGTGACTCTGCACTTTCTTTACGCATGGTGCAAATTGGTGCCACATTTACCCGTTTTCAACGCGTGGTACGCGATGTGAGCAAGGAGCTAGGTAAAGATATTCGCCTTGAAATTAGTGGTGAAGAAACTGAGTTAGATAAAACCGTGGTCGAAAAAATTGGTGACCCGCTTACTCATTTAGTCCGCAACTCCATGGATCACGGCATTGAACCAGTTGATGTTCGCATTGCTCGCGGTAAGCCCGCTCACGGCACTCTCAAATTAAATGCATATCACGATGCAGGCAATATCATTATTGAAGTCAGCGATGATGGCGGTGGTCTTAATAAAGAAAAAATATTAAATAAAGCCATTGAGCGCGGCATTATCAAAGAAGATCAGCAGCTCTCAGATACCGAAATTTACAACTTGATTTTTGAGGCTGGCTTTTCTACAGCCGATGCCGTTAGCAATTTATCTGGTCGTGGTGTTGGTATGGATGTCGTGCGTCGAAATATTCAGGCATTGCGCGGCACAGTGGATATTTATTCGGTGCCAGGTGTTGGGTCTACCATGCGTATTCGCCTACCACTAACGTTAGCCATCATTAATGGTTTCTTGGTTGGGGTAGAACAATCTACCTATGTAATTCCGCTAGATATGGTCGTTGAGTGTATTGAGTTGGGCGCATGGAGCCAAGAAAACGTGGATGGTGATTATTTAAATCTGCGTGGAGAGGTCTTGCCCTATCGTCGATTAAGAGATCACTTTGAAGTGAGTGGTGAGCCAGCCAAGCGTGAAAATGTGGTTGTTGTGCGCTACGGCGAAAGCAAAGTGGGGCTGGTGGTTGATCGCTTACTTGGCGAGTTCCAAACCGTCATTAAACCATTAGGAAAAGTATTTAGCAAAATTCAAGGGATTGGCGGTTTCACTATATTAGGCACAGGTGATGTCGCGTTAATTTTAGATGTACCAGGGTTACTGCGTCAGGTAACTCAAGAAGACGTAGCAAAACTATCTGACGCAGTAAAGTAACAAATAATTGTTTTTTATAAAATCAAACTAATCGTAAAAATTAAGGAGCAATGAAAATGGGTGCGTTAAATAAAGCAACAGCGGCAAAAGCAGGGAGCATATTCTCAAATATGAGCGCTTTAAAATTAAAGACAAAGTTCTTATTTTTGATCGGTTTTTTATTCTTGAGCATATCGGGTGCTGGATATTTTGCGAATAAAGCATATGAAGAAGTCATCATCGGCGGTAAAACCTACGGGAGTATTGTTGAGAATAAAGATTTAATCGCGGATATTTTACCGCCACCCGCCTATTTAGTTGAATCATGGCAAGTCGCTCTGGAAATGGCCGCATTAAAAGACCAACCAGTTAAACCGCTCATCGAAAAAAGCAACAAACTTGCTGAGGAATTTGCGGCACGTTGCAAGTATTGGGACAAGCAGATTTCTGACCCTGAAATGCGCGCCTTGTTAGTGAATGAATTGCAACCAAAAGGCGAAGAGTTCTTGCGTATTCGTGATGCTGTATTCATCCCTGCGGTACTTGCTGGCAATCAAAAAGAGATTGCAGATGCACTTAAACAACTAAGCGTTGCATATCAATTACATCGATTATCCGTAGATAAACTTTCAGAGTTGATAGTCAAACAATCTAAAGTCACTGAAACTTCAGCGACTGAGGCTATCAAGAATTCAAATCAAATGGTTTTAACCATTTTGGCTTCGGTGTTAGCGATTTTTGCAGCTTTTATTTGGGTCATTGCCAACAGCATTACTAAACCAATCAATCAAGCGGTTGATGTAGCTAACAAGCTGGCTAATGGTAATTTAGATGTTCAAATTAACGCTGAAGCTAACAATGAAACTGGTCAGCTATTACAAGCCATCAAAGGGGTGGCTGATAATTTAAAAGGTCTGATTGCGGATATGAACCATATGTCACAACAGCATGACGCAGGTGACATTGATGTGCAAATGGACACCAATAAATTCCAAGGTGATTATAAAACCATGGCACATGGCGTCAACACGATGGTGGCTGGTCATATTGCGGTGAAGAAAAAAGCCATGGCCTGTTTTAAATCGTTTGGTGAAGGTGATTTAGATGCGCCTATGGAGCAGTTGCCAGGTAAAAAAGCCTTTATTAATGAAACCATAGAAACTGTACGTTCACGCATTAAAGCATTAATTGAAGATACGGATATGCTTGCCGATGCGGCAAAAGAAGGGAACTTAGATGTGCGTGCAGATGCAAGCAAACATCTTGGGGATTACCGTAAGATTGTACAAGGCATTAACGATACGTTAGACAATATTATTGTGCCTGTGAATGAAGCGGTATCTGTATTACAACAAATGGAAAAAGGTGATTTAAGCGTAAAAGTTGAAGGTGCGTACAACGGTCAGTTAGAAGAGTTTAAAAATTCAGTCAATAATATGATTGAAAAACTTTCAGGTGTGATTGCTGAAGTTAGAAATTCTGCCAACAGCCTATCTTCAGCCTCAGAGCAAATCAGCGCAACGGCACAAAGCATTAGCCAAGCCACTAGCCAACAAGCAGCAAGTGTGGAAGAAACATCTGCATCTGTGGAGCAAATGTCAGCTTCTATCAATCAAAACACTGAAAACTCTAAAGTGACTGATGGGATTGCAACGACCTCAGCCAGCCAAGCAGAGCAAGGCGGTGTTGCTGTAAAAGAAACCGTATTTGCGATGAAGAGCATTGCTGGAAAAATCAGCATTATTGATGACATTGCTTACCAAACCAACTTATTGGCACTTAATGCTGCTATTGAAGCGGCGCGCGCTGGTGAACATGGTAAAGGGTTTGCGGTGGTTGCAGCCGAGGTGCGGAAACTGGCAGAGCGTAGCCAAGTAGCTGCGCAAGAAATTGGCGAATTAGCCACAGGTAGCGTGAGCAAAGCCGAAATAGCTGGTGGCTTACTTGATGAAATGGTGCCATCAATTAAGAAAACCTCCGATTTGGTACAAGAAATTTCTGCCGCATCTGAAGAGCAATCTGCAGGCGTGTCTCAAATTAACACCGCTATGAGTCAGCTTAACCAAATCACGCAGCAAAACGCGAGTGCTTCAGAGCAATTAGCCGCCACAGCAGAGGAAATGAATAGCCAAGCAGATCAGCTAAAAGATTTGATGGGCTACTTTAAAATTGATGGCGCCGTATCAAATAGCCAAGTGTCGTCAAATGACAGCATCGCTACCATCAAAAAGGTAAAAGTTGCTAAAAACAGCTTGGCAAAAAAATTGGTCACGATGAGCACTATTGATGAGTCTCAGTACGTTAAATTTTAATAACGGAGCGCTGAAATGAATATCTTAATGAACGATTCACGTTCGCTTGCGATGCAAAATGAGATAAATATCACAGCAAGACCTGTTGATGCAGCGGAATACCTCACTTTTATGCTGGGTGAAGAGATGTTTGCCATCAACATACTCAATATCAAAGAGATTATTGAGTATGGGCAAGTGACAGAAGTACCGCGTATGCCAAGATTTATCCGTGGCGTAATTAACTTACGTGGCTCAGTTGTACCTGTGATTGATATGTCTGCTCGTTTTGGTAAAACGCTCTCAAAAATCTCCCGAAAAACCTGCGTGGTGATTATTGAGGTGAAATGTGAAAATGAAGAACACATCGTAGGTGTCATGGTAGACGCTGTGAATGCTGTGCTGGATATTGAGGATAATCAAATCGAGCCAGCCCCAACCTTTGGCGCGAATATTCGTAATGATTTTATTCAAGGCATGGGTAAGGTCAACAACCAGTTTGTCATCATATTAAACGTAAATCATGTGCTTTCTATGGATGAAATGGCGATCCTGGCTTCGGAGAGCCAAGGGGTGGCGCATTTGAATTGATTGACTTAACAGCCGAATGAGCGTGAGTGAGTAGATTTTTTGCTCCCTGTTAGTTTCTTTTGGTTCACGTTCTTTGAATATCAATTAAATAATAAAAAAGGTTTTAAATGGAACTTAACCCAATTAATCAAAAAGAATTTTCTCTGTTTAAAGATTTTATATTTAACCATGCAGGGATTAGTTTAGCGCCTAGCAAACTGCCCTTGGTAAGTAGTCGATTAGCGAAAAGGGTTAGACATTTTGGTTTAAACACTTTTGGTGCTTATTACAAGTTGATCCAAAGCCCTGAGCATGCGCAAGAACAGCAAGTTGCGATTGATTTACTCACTACCAATGAAACACATTTTTTTAGAGAACCCAAACATTTTGATTTTTTACGCGACAAAATCATCCCCGCACGTGTAAAAGGTAAAACTTTTCGTGTGTGGAGTGCCGCGAGCTCTAGCGGTGAAGAAGCGTACACTATTGCGATGATGCTGGCTGAATATATGCCAAATGAACCATGGGAAGTGATTGGCTCAGACATTAGTTCGGCCGTATTAGAAAAAGCGCAAATTGGCAGCTACCCCATACAACGTGCAGAAGAAATCCCAAGGCAATTTTTAACAAAATATTGCTTAAAAGGCACAGGCGATGCTGAAGGAACTTTGCTCATTTCACGTGAACTCAGACAGCGCGTTAAGTTTACTTCCGTCAATTTGACACAGCCATACCCTGATTTGGGCGAGTTTGATGTGATATTTTTGCGTAACGTGATGATTTATTTTGAAATGGAAACCAAGCAAAAAATTGTAAAACAAATGCTTCCTATGCTTCGCCCAAATGGCTATTTTTTAATCAGCCATTCTGAGAGTCTAAACGGTATATCTGATGCATTTGAAACGATGTCTCCTTCTGTTTATAAAAAAATGAATCTTGGGTAATGAAATGCAAGAACCAGAACAATTTCTAGAAGTTTTTTTGCAGCCAGGGGAATATTTCTTTGGGGATTTTGAAACGCGCTTACGTACTTTATTAGGGTCATGTGTTTCCATCACATTCTGGCATCCAACCAAACTGATTGGTGGAATGAACCATATTATGTTACCCACGCGGGGTGAGGCCGCCACCAAAAAAATGCAACGTGAGGGCGGAAGCTTAGACGGCAAATATGCTGACGAATCGCTCACGTTAATGTTGAATGAAATGAAAAAAGCTGGGACACGTCCGAGTGAATATCAAGTTAAATTATTTGGCGGTGGCGATATGTTTTCAAAATCAAATCAGGAAAACTCACAAGGCAAAAAAGGTCATATTGGGTTAGGTAATATTGGCGCGGCTAAAAATTTACTGCAACAACATGGTTTTAAATGTCATGCTGAACATCTTGGTGGTCTTGGACATCGCTATATTATCTTTGATATATGGAATGGCAATGTCTGGATGAAGCATGAGTCAAAAACGTAAGCTATTTTAAAGATTGCGCAGTCACTTCAATATAATAAAAGCACAAAAATGAGAAGTTTATTATGCAAAAAATTAAAGTATTAGTGGTAGATGATTCGGCGGTAGTCAGGCAGGTATTGACTGACAAGTTAAATCGCTCAACTGAGATTGAGTTACTTGGTACAGCTTCAGATCCCATTTTTGCAATGGAGAAAATGAAGCAAGTATGGCCAGATGTAATTATTTTGGATATAGAAATGCCACGTATGGATGGCATTACATTTCTGAAGAAATTGATGGCACAACGCCCTACGGCGGTGGTTATTTGTTCCACCCTAACGGAAAAAGGGGCGGAAACCACAATGCAAGCGCTAGCAGCTGGTGCGGTAAGTATTATTACTAAGCCCAAAGTGGGTTTAAAAAACTTTCTTCAAGATGTCTCGGATGACCTGATTGAGGTGGTAAAGGTGGCTTCAAGAGCCAATGTAAAGCGTCTGTTAAATAGTGCGCCGATAAATGTACCGAAAAAATTGGATGTGAGTGAAGTACTGCCAGCTTCAAATCAAGCAATGACACAGACTACAGATCGAATCGTTGCAATAGGTACATCAACAGGCGGTACGCAAGCCCTAGAGCGTGTGTTAACAGCTCTGCCAAGGGTTTGCCCAGGTATTGTTATTGTGCAGCACATGCCAGAAAGTTTTACTGCAGCCTTTGCTGAGCGATTAAATAGTTTATGCGAAATCGAAGTAAAAGAAGCGGTTGCGGGAGATCGGGTCATCCCAGGGCGTGCTATCATTGCCCCAGGTGGAAAGCATATGTTGCTAAAACGTAGTGGTGCGCAATATCACGTTGATGTGGTGAATGGGCCTCCTGTGAGTCGACATCGACCTTCGGTCAATGTGTTGTTTCGCTCGGTAGCGCAATCTGCGGGCAAAAATGCATTGGGTATTATCATGACAGGTATGGGCGATGATGGCGCACAAGGGTTGAAAGAAATGCTAGATGTAGGTGCTCACACACTGGGTCAAAATGAAGCCAGTTGTGTTGTTTATGGGATGCCAAAAGAAGCCTGTAAACTAGGAGCTGTTGAGCGGGAGATTGAATTGGACGCTATCCCCAGAGAAATTGTTGCCTATGGACGATAAGAAATCAATTAAAAAAATTAATTAAGTCATGAACAATATAAAGGTTATGTAGATTACTTTTTTGTTTGAAATAAGTGTGTTTTTTTAAAATTAGAATAAAGGCCCAAAAAATGTCTAAAAGTATTATGATTATTGACGATTCCCCTTCGGTTAGGCAGGTTGTCAGCATTACATTACGAGCTTCTGGTTACGAAGTGATTGAATCTTCAGATGGCAAAGATGCGATAAGCAAGCTCATTGGACAAAAGATTCACATGATGATTTGTGATGTAAATATGCCCAATATGGATGGTATTGAGTTTGTCAAAGCAGTGAAAAAAATTGCTGCCTATAAATTTACACCTATCGTGATGCTTACTGAAGCGGGTGAGGAAGCGAAACAACAAGGACGTGAAGCCGGGGTAAAGGCGTGGATGGTGAAACCATTCCAACCAGCACAGCTGATCAAAGCTGTTGAAAAATTTGCAGCTCAATAAATAAGATTGAGGCTTTGCACAAAGTCTAGTAGTTAATTAATGTCTGTGATTAACGGAGCGTTCTATGCAATGGTTATTTGACCTCTAATAATCCAGGTGAATAACCCTAATGAATTACTTGCTGCGTAGCAGCATTACTTCAACTGGGATAATAAAAAAGCCAGCATTTGCTGGCTTTTTTAACATTGTCATAAGCTAACTAGTTCATAAGTTAACTAGTGATTTAGTTTAATGCGTCTTTTAATGCTTTGCCTGCAGTAAATGCTGGCGCCTTACGTGCTGCAATTTGCAACTCTTTACCTGTTTGTGGGTTGCGGCCAGTGCGAGCTGCACGTTGGCTAACTTTAAATGTACCAAAACCGATTAAAGTCACGGAGTCACCATTCTTTAATGCGTTTGTAACCGCGTCCGTGAATGCATCCACAACCTTGGCAGCCGCAGCTTTAGTAACGTCAGCATCACTTGCAATTTGAGCAATCAATTCTTGTTTATTCATCGGTATTCATTCTTTAAAGAGTTAACGGGAAACGTATCTTAACTTAAGTTGCGTCACAAAATAAAGCACTAAATTGCAATATTTCCTGATAAATAGGGGCTTTCAGCTTGTTTTGTTAAATTTCCATCATTTCAAAGTCAGCTTTTGACACACCACAATCAGGACAAGCCCAGTTTGCGGGAACATCTTCCCATTTTGTGCCTGCTGGAATGCCTTCATCTGGTAGACCATTTTCCTCTTCGTAGATAAAGCCACATACGATACATTGCCAAATTTTCATTGCTTTTCCTTCCTATTGTTAGGGAAATAGGTTGTAAATTTAATCGGCCATCAATTTCTTCGCACGCGCTATCGCCAATTTGACTTGCTGCGGCGCAGTGCCTCCCACATGATTGCGGCTTGATAGTGAGCCTTCTAGCGTTAGCACTTGATAGACATCTTCAGCTATTTGTGCACTAAATTGCTGTAAGCTGGTTAAAGGTAAATCAGCTAAATCGCAGCCTTGTTCGACGGCGTAACGAACAGCCAAGGCCACCACTTCATGCGCATCACGGAATGGCGTGCCTTTTTTGACTAAATAGTCAGCTAAATCGGTGGCTGTGGCGAAACCCTCAGCAGCAGCTTGACGCATTGCTGCTTGGTTAACTTTGATGCCGCGTAGCATATCAGCATAGATTTCTAACGTCACCAATAGGGTGTCAGCCGTATCAAAAAGTGGCTCTTTATCTTCTTGATTGTCTTTGTTGTAAGCAAGTGGTTGGCTTTTCATTAAGCTGAGTAGCGCCATTAAATGCCCTGTGACGCGACCTGTTTTGCCGCGTACCAACTCGGGCACGTCAGGGTTTTTCTTTTGCGGCATGATGGATGAGCCAGTACAAAACCTATCCGCAATATCCACAAAAGCAAACCTTGGGCTTGACCACAAAATTAACTCTTCTGAAAAGCGGGATAAATGTGTCATCACGAGCGCGGCGGCTGAAGTAAATTCGATGGCAAAATCGCGATCTGACACGGCATCTAATGAGTTTTGACAAACGCCATCAAAACCCAATTCTTTAGCAACCATCTCGCGGTCAATCGGGTAGCTGGTACCCGCTAACGCCGCGGCACCCAAAGGCAGGCGGTTGATACGACGGCGACAATCTGCAAAGCGTTCGTAATCGCGTTGTAGCATTTCAAAATACGCCATTAAATGATGACCAAATGTCACGGGTTGAGCGACTTGTAAGTGGGTAAAACCAGGCATCACGGTATCAAAATGTTGCTCTGCCAAATCGACTATCGAGTGTTGTAGTTTACGAATCCCAGCCAGTACTTGATCGACTGTGCTGCGTAACCAAAGCCTAACATCCGTTGCTACCTGATCGTTGCGTGAGCGCCCTGTGTGCAAGCGCTTACCTGCGTCGCCTATCTTGTCTGTCAGGCGTTTTTCAATATTCAGGTGTACGTCTTCAAGGTCTAAAAGCCACTCAAATTTGCCAGCACGAATCTCTTCTAAAATTTCGAGCAAGCCAGTGTGGATTGATGCAACGTCTTCAAGGCTGATGATGCCTTGTGCGCCCAACATGTGCGAATGGGCTATTGAGCCTTGAATATCAAATTCGGCTAATCGCTGGTCAAAGCTGACTGATGCGGTATAACGTTTGACTAATTCTGCAACAGGCTCATTAAAGCGACCTGACCAAGTTTTATTTTGCTGATTTGAGTTGAGTTCTGAGTTAGACATAAGTGTGTCATCTATTGTTTGATTATTTAGGGTTTTGTATGAATTGTGTTGCATACAAAAATTGGTTTACGAATAATAGTGCTATATGGCAAGTATAAAGCAAATTCCAAACAATTCCATTTCGACCGATGGTAATCACGCCAATTTGGTGTTGAATTTGCCACGTAACGCATACAAATTACCTGATTTTCGCAATTTAGGGGTTTGCGTACGCACGTTGGTGATTGTCAACTTATGCGTTTTAATCACGGCCATTGTGCAAGGGAATACATGGGTAGGGATTCTCAATAGTCTGACAGAGCTTTCTGCTTGGACTCAGCCTGTACTTTTAATCAGCATTATTGCTTTGTACGCGTTTCAACCGTGGCTTGATAAACTCACGTATCAATCTGGGACGGCAGTGATTATTTCGCTCGTATTGATCGTCACGTATGGCTGTAATGAATTGGTAGCGCAGCTAATTAACGCAGATCTCAACACATTAAAAGTACGATCATATGTACTCGCAGCAAGCTTGGCTTCGCTGGTTTTATACTATTTTAATTTGCGTTATCGTGCACTGACCCCAGCTATCGCTGAAGCGCGGCTACAAGCACTGCAAGCGCGCATACGCCCACACTTTCTGTTTAATTGTATTAATGGTGTTATTTCCGTGGTGCGGAAAAATCCCAAGCTAGCGGAGACAGCGCTTGAAGACATGGCAGATTTGTTTCGAGTGTTAATGGCAGATAATCGCGACTTAGTGCCATTAGCCAAAGAAATTGGCTTATCACGCCAGTATTTGGCGCTAGAGAAAATGCGCTTAGATGAAAGATTGCAAATTACTTGGCAAGTTGAAAATATGCCGCCAGATGCGCTTATGCCCCCGTTGGTGTTGCAACCTTTGCTAGAAAACGCGGTTTACCACGGGATTGAGCCATTGCCAGAGGGCGGTGAAATCGTCATTACAATACAGTCTTTGCGTAATGAGGTTCATTTTATTTTAACCAATCCCTACCTCACACGCAGCGCACATAACGGCAATAAAATGGCGTTGATGAATATTCGTGAGCGTTTGGCCTTACATTTTGATTCGGAAGCAAAGCTAACTGCACGAGCAGAAAACAATCTTTACGAGGTGCATATTGTCATCCCCTACAAAAAGCACAATTATGTCTAAGGGGTTGTTATGAATAATAATCGCATCGCAGCCATCATTGCCGATGATGAGACCCCAGCCAGAAATCGACTGAGAACATTGCTAGAAGATATAGGCTATGTTGATGTTGTGGGTGAAGCTAAAAATGGAAAAGAGGCGTTATTGCTAGCGGAGCAATCCCATGCGCAACTGATGCTTCTCGATATTCGTATGCCACAAATGGATGGGATTGAAGCAGCAGAACATGCACAAAAACTTAATCCTCCCCCCGCTGTGATTTTTACCACTGCTTACGATGCTTATGCATTGAAAGCATTTGACTTAAATGCGGTTGATTACTTGCTTAAACCGATACGCCTAGAACGTCTGAACACCGCACTGGGCAAGGCACATGCCTTGCTGCCGAAACAGCTTGAAGCCATTAAAAGTTTACAACAAAAGCGCACGCACTTTAGCGTCAGCGAGCGCAATCGTATTCTACTTGTGCCGCTGGAGGAAGTGATTTACCTAAAGGCAGAGTTAAAGTACATCACGGTAAAAACTGCGGAACGTGAATATTTAATTGAAGACTCACTGACCAATCTGGAAGCTGAGCTTGCGAGTAGTTTTGTTAGAATACACCGCAATTGTTTAGTGGCTAAAACCCAAATTGCTGGTTTAGAAAAACAGCATGGCGATGCGCATGAAACGCAGTGGCTACTCTTACTTAAGAATCAAGAAGAGAAATTAGCGGTTAGCCGCAGACAAATTCAAACAATCAAAGACCTGAACTTTTAAAGTGCGTCTTTAACCCGCTCCGCTTGCAACGGTCGAGCTTATGATAAAATAAACACATGAACACTATTCCAAAAAAACTGATTATCGCTTCACGTGAGAGCGCACTTGCAATGTGGCAAGCGCAACATATTCAAAGTGCGCTGCAAAAGTTATACCCTGATACTGTTGTTGAAATTTTGGGCATGACAACCACGGGAGATCAAATCTTAGATTCCCCGCTGTCTCGTATTGGCGGTAAGGGTTTGTTTGTGAAAGAGCTTGAGCAAGCGCTGGCAGATGGCCGTGCAGATTTGGCAGTACACTCGATGAAAGATGTCCCGATGCATCTCCCTGAGGGTTTTATGCTCGCCGCTATTGGTGAGCGAGGAGATGCTCGTGATGCTTTTGTGTCCAATCAATACAAGTCGTTAGAAGACTTGCCACAGGGCGCAATCGTTGGTACATCAAGCTTACGTCGCCAAAGTCAATTGCAGGCAATGTTTCCTCACTTGGTGATTGAGTCATTGCGCGGCAATTTGCAAACACGCTTACGTAAGTTAGATGAAGGGCAATATGCCGCGATTATTCTAGCAGCAGCAGGCCTGATTCGCTTAGGGCTTGAAGCACGCATTGCACAATTCATCCCCACAACGAGTAGCATCCCAGCAGTCGGACAAGGCGCATTAGGGATAGAAATTAACGCAAATCGTCCAGATTTGTTAAAAGTACTTGCGCCTCTGAATCATGCTGAAACCGCTGCCAGTGTGGAGGCGGAGCGGGGCATGAGCCGCGCATTAGCGGGAAGTTGCACCGTACCGTTAGGTGCGTATGCTGAAGTGCTCGGGAATACGATTAAAATGACAGGGTTTGTCGCTAGCATCAACGGTGCGCAATTGATTAAACAAACCGTCACTGGCACAATCAGTGAGCCAGAAAGTCTGGGTAAGCTATTAGCGCAAAAGCTCACGGACTTGGGTGCTGACAAAATTCTAGCAGAGTTGCCCAAGGCTTGAAGCCTTGATTTAACCGTTAATGCAGAATTTACAACATCAGCACATTGTCATTACGCGCCCAATCGACCAAGCGCATCAACTTAGTAGCAAGATCAAACAAGTGGGCGGCACACCTTGGATGTTTCCGTTAATTGCGATTGCTCCGCTTGATGACTACACGCAGTTTGAGCAGCAAATTGAACATATTGAAACATGTGATTGGCTTATATTTATCAGCTCAAACGCTGTGCAAAATGCTATGCCCCGTATTTTGTCAAAATATCCAACGTTGCCACCAACGACAAAGTGTGCGGCAATTGGCCCAACTACTGCCAGTAAGCTACGCAACTTCGGGGTCAACAACACGCTTACTCCGCAACTTCGCTTCGACAGTGAATCACTCTTGGCACTGCCTGAGATGCAAGCAGTACAAGGTAAAAAAATTATGATCGTACGTGGCGTTGGTGGCCGCGAGTTGATGGCTGACAAGCTAAAGGAACGTGGAGCAGAAGTTTGTTTTGCGGAATGTTATTGCCGCGTCAACCCACAACAGAATGCCTACTTTTTAGACAATTTATGGAAAAATAATCAACTCAATGCGATTGTCGTGACAAGCTCGGAAGCCATGCGCTACTTACTCGACATGACATTAAATCAACATGATTGGTTGCAACAAGTCACACTATGCGTCAATCATGCTAGGATTGCAGAATTGCCCATGAAACATGGGCTCAAAGTGAGTATCGCGACGGCCCCTGGTGACGAAGCGATTTTAGATTGCTTAACGACAGTACTTAGCGTGCCATCAACAATATGAAAAACATCCAAGTCAATGAAGTTACTTCAGTAGAGCCGAAGCGTAGCGTTTTGTTTGGCGCAAAATCAATTGTCATCTTATGCTTGTTTGTTTTGTTTTTTGTGATTTGGCAATGGTTTCAGACGCGTCAATCAATACAGCAACTCGAAGGTGCGCTCACGCAAAAGCTAGAGCAATTTAATGAAAAAAATCAACAATCTTTAGCATTGTCGCGCAATGCGGACAACCGAAGTGCAAATACCTTAGCGCGTGTTTCATTGCTTGAGCAACAATTTGAAAAGTCTTTAGATCAGCAACAGGTACTTGAAACACTTTACTCTGAGCTTGCTGATAACCGTGAAGCGCGTGTGATTTCTGAGGTTGAGCAACTGCTGGTGATTGCCAATCAGCAGCTACAGCTGGCTGGTAATGTAAAGTTGGCGTTAGTTGCTTTGCAAACAGCAGACACTCGATTGCAACAGCTCGACACCCCGCAAGCTAATCAACTGAGAAAGTCGTTATCGCATAATATTCAACAATTGCAAGATTTGCCTTTGGTTGACACACTAGGCATTAGCTTAAAATTAGAAAACTTAAACCAATCAGTTGATCACTTGCCTTTGTCCAGCGAAAGTAAACCAATACAAAAGTCTTCTTTTCAGGCGCAGTCTACACAAGCCAGTCCATGGAAAATCTTGCTGGAAGAGGTTTGGTATGACATTAAGCACATGATAGAAATAGAGCGAGTTGATCGCCCTCAGACTCCGCTATTGAGCCCAGATCAGTCCTATTTTGTGAGGGAAAACATTAAATTACATTTGCTCACCGCTAGAATTGCACTGCTTCAACATGACGAAATTACCTACAAGGCTGATTTGCTTGCGACTAAAAGTTGGCTAAATACTCATTTTGATCTGCGTGATGCTGAGGTCAAAAGTGCAATCGCTACCTTACAGGAGCTATCAAGTAACGCGATCAATATTCAAATGCCAGATACTGAAGAGAGCCTAACTTTGGCAAGTACTTACAAGCTTTCGTTGGAGCATAGAGCAGAACCCAAAAGAACTGTGACGGGTAAAAAATAATGCGTTGGTTATTTTCAACACTGTTGGTTTTGGCGCTTGCTATTGGCGTGTCGCTACTTGCAAGTTATAACCAAGGCTACGTGCTGATAGTGCGACCACCATATCGTATCAATATTTCATTCAACTTATTGCTGGTATTGATTGCACTGAGCTTTGTGAGCTTGCATATTATTTTGCGCTTAATGCAATATATTCGGCGCATCCCTGCTAGCGTGCGTGCATACAAAGAGCAGCAATATATTAAATCAAGTTATGCGTCATTGGTTGAGGCGCTAACAGCGCTTGCAGAAGGTCGGTATCAATCGGCTGAACAAACAGCATCCAAACATTTGAATCAAATAAAAGACTCCCCTTTAAATGCCTTAATTGCTGCGCGCGCTTCTCATAAGTTAAAACGAAAAAATCAGCGTGATTATTATTTTGCAGAAGCCGAGCGGATTGCGCCCAATGCAATGCTTGCTTGCCTACTTGCTCAAGCGGAGGCCGAGTTAGATGATCGGCAATTTAGCAAAGTGCTTGCAATAGCGCAAAAAATTGACAAGGTTCACCCACAACATCCTCCAGCTTTAAAGTTAGCACTTAAAGCACAAATTAGGCTTAACCAATGGGAGCAAGTGCTTACAACGGTTGGGTATCTTGAAAAAAATAACGAAATTGAATCCTGGTATGCGCGAGAGGTTCGACAAAGTGCGCATAGTGCAAGTATGCAACGCTATGCTAATGATTTATCCAGCCTAACAAATTATTGGAAAAAACTCTCTGCTGAAGACCGCATGAATCCAGCCATTTGTGAAGTAGCAGCAAGCGCTTTCATTAGTGCGGGTGGAGGCGATCAAGCCGCTGAAATTATTGGTATGGCCTTAACCAAAAAATGGGATAACCGACTTTCAGGTTTGTTTGGTGACTGCATAACAACTAATCCACAAAAACAAATTCAACAAGCTGAGTTTTGGCTGATCACCCATGAAAATGATGCCAATCTTTTGCGTTCGCTTGGCGATATGTGCTTGCGACAAGGCTTGTGGGGTAAAGCTCAAAGCTATTTGGAAGCGAGTATTAGTGTAGAGCCGAGTGCTTTAGCCCACGCTACGCTTGCTATGCTTTTTGAGAAACTTGAAAACAATGAGCTGGCTCAGCAACACTATAAACTTTGCACGCAATTAGTCGTGCAAAGTTAACGCGACTAAGCTCGCACTTCAGCCAATACTTCAAGTGGAAAATGAGAATGCATCTGCAAAAAACTCGTCTGCTGGCAGTCCTTTAGCTTGAAAAGTTTCACTGGCAATGTCTATCATCGGCGGAGCGCCACAGCAATAGGCTTGATAAGCGCTTAAATCGGCAAAATCATCCAATACCGCTTGGTGTACTAGGCCTGTTCGGCCAGTCCAAGCATCTTCTTGCAAGGGCGAGGAAAGTACAGGGATGTAGTGAAGCTTCGCAGATTGTTTTGCCCAATTTTCTGGCAAAGCTGGCATGTACAAGTCTTTTAAGGTTCTCGCCCCCCAATATAGATGAATTTCGCGCTGATTGCCGATATGCAACATGTGTTCTACGATAGCTTTAATTGGCGCAAATCCCGTGCCGCCAGCAACTAGAATCAATGGTTTTTCACTGTCTTCACGCAAATAGAAGCTTCCAAAGGGTCCTTCAATTCGCATGATGGTTTTTTCTTTGAGATCATTAAATACGTAAGTGGTAAAAATGCCGTTGGGCACTAATCGCAAATGAAGTTGAATCAATGCATCATCATGAGGCGCATTTGCGATTGAAAACGCTCTGCGCTTGCCGTCCTTCAAAATGAATTCGATGTATTGCCCTGCTAAATACTGTAATCGTTCATTGCTTGGCAATTTTAGTCCAAGCTCCATCACGTCATCTGCCAAGAGATTTAAGGTTTGCACTCGCACTGGCAGTATACGTGGTTTAACGCTGTTGCTAGCACTCACTTCTCTGCACTCTATGACCAAGTCTGATAAAGGTTTTGCACAGCAAAATAATGCGGAACCTGATGCAGCCTCCGATTCACTAAGCGCCGATGCTTGATGATGGGTGTGCTCAATTTGACCTTGCAACACTTTACCTTTACATGCACCACAGGCCCCGTTTCTACAGCCATAAGGCAAGCCAACGCCTGCATTGATTGCAGCAGTTAAAACGGTATCTTCATTATTCGATTGAAATGTTTGCCCACTTGGCTGAACTGTTATTTGAAATTGCATATAGACCTAATTGTAAAAATTAATCGTCTTCGCGACGAAACTCACCCTCAATGACATCATCATTTGCTGCTTTATTTGTGTGCTTGTGTTTTGTTGCATTTTTATCGCTGCTTGGATTGCGGTGCGGGGGGGGGGTAGCTGAACCTGCACTTGGGAGTAGTAGCAAAATGACAGCAATCACATCAGTTATGATGCCGGGGATAATTAATAGCACACCTGCTACCATGTTTTTTGCCGTACCAAATAATGCCCCGCCAACACTAGTACCTTGTGTTAAATTATGCATCATTCGCCCTGCAAACAGCAACTTTTCGTCCTGAATTAAGCGCCAGCCGAGCATTGCCATAACCACGATGTAAAACAGCACCCACCAACCATAGCGGCTAGCTAGTTCAATCAGCCCCCATATTTCCAATATTGGAAATAACAACAATAGCAACCCAATTAGCGGGAAACGCATTAAAATAACCTTCTAACGATTAAAATCCTATAAACACTTAATGTAGCCTTTACCATTATTTTCAAGTAGCAATAAAGGGAATTTATATGCCTACAAGTGTTTATATCCATATGCTTTAGACTAAAATTGCAGTCATAATAGCGCAACTCAATAAGAGTTTATATATGCATCAAGATGAGTAGATAGCAAATTTATATAATTTTTCGCTTTCGAACTTTAAGAGATGCGTTATGTCTCCACTAAAACAAACTACACAATAGCCAAACAACGATCACTCTTTAGCCAATATTTCATAAACACTTAAAAGTAAGAATGGGGTTGACCATTGAAATCCGTGAATAATTTTTTATTTTGTCTGTTGATGTTTTCGGTGCTTGACACGCCAACGCATGCCCTAGAAAACACAGATGCCAAACCACATACTGGATTGGCAGCATTTATTGATAAATTTGAAACTAAAAATCAGAATGATGCAGGTATTTTGCAACCTGACCAAGCATTCAAGATGTCAGTAGGTGGTGTTGAAAATAATCAGATTATTGCAACTTTTGAAGTTGCGCCTGGACATTACCTGTATCGCGATCGCATTAAGTTTTCAGTAGAGGGCTTGGCTGATGGCGTTCAGGCAGTAGAGTTGCCAGCGGGAGAGGTTAAAAAAGACCCAAATTTTGGTGAAACAGCAGTCTATCATCAAAGTTTTTCAGCAAAAATATTGCTTGCTCCCAAGGCATCAGCCTCAGCAAGTAAAGTGAAATTACTTGCTTCTTATCAGGGGTGTAGTGAAAAAGGCTTGTGTTATGCACCAATTCATAAAAGCTTTGATGTTGAAGTGTCTACACTATCATCAACAGCTAGCAATGGCAGTGCCAGTGCCTATAGTGTATCAACTTTTACAAGTTCGAACGCTGAAGATCAAGCCACTACTTTATTGAAAAATGGTCAGTTATGGCTGATTGCCGCAGGTTTCTTTGGTTTTGGCTTATTGCTTGCGTTGACCCCTTGCGTATTGCCGATGATTCCCATTCTTTCAGGGATTATCGTGGGGGACAAAAAAAACCATCATCACGCAACAAGTCGCTTGCATAGCTTTTATTTGTCTCTTGCTTACACGCTTGGCATGGCGTTGACTTATACCGTTGCAGGCGTTGCAGCGGGGCTTTCAGGTCAACTTTTAAGTAGTGCGCTTCAAAACCCTGTGAGTTTGAGTATCACTGCTGCTATTTTTGTGATGCTTTCTCTATCTATGTTTGGATTTTACGAGTTACGGTTGCCAAGTAGAATAGAAAACAAAATGGTCAACGCCAGCAATCGACTTAAAGGTGGTCAATTTATTGGCGTATTTTTGATGGGAGCGTTATCCGCATTGATCGTCAGCCCATGTGTGGCTGCACCACTTGCTGGTGCGCTTATCTATATCAGCCAAACGCATGATGTGTTGCTTGGCGGCTTGGCTTTATTTTCTTTATCTATGGGTATGGGCGTGCCCTTGCTACTCATTGGCGCTTCAGCAGGTCATATCTTACCCAAGGCTGGGCATTGGATGACTGCGGTACGCAATTTATTCGGCATTATCATGCTCGCAGTCGCGCTTTATATTGTTTCGCCCGTCATACCAACCCAGTTGCAACTCATACTTTGGGCAGCACTGTTTATTATTCCAGCTGTGTATTTACATGCATTAGATTCTTTACCCAACCCAATTGACCCTTGGGCAAATTTTTGGAAAGGCATAGGCATTATCATGTTATTGTTGGGCATCACACTATTTGTGGGTGCGGTCAGTGGCGCAAAATCGCCACTACACCCATTGGCGGGGCTGCAACTCAACTCAACATCCAACCTTGATAAACTTCAGTTTAAACACGTTAAATCGGTTGCGGAATTGGACAGCGCTATAGAGGCGGCAACAGGTAAATTGGTCATGCTCGACTTTTATGCTGATTGGTGTACAGCCTGCCACGAGATGGAACGCGATACCTTCTCTGACAAACGCCTGCAGCAAGCACTTAAAAGTGCTGTGCTGTTGCAAGCCGATGTCACAGGCAACACAGATGAAGATGTTGCACTATTAAATCGATTTAAGCTGTTTGGCCCACCTGCTATTATATTTTTTAACGGTGCTGGTCAAGAAATCCCAGCAACTAAGGTGGTGGGTTATCAAGATGCTACAACTTTTATCGCCACCGTTAAGCGTGTAAATGAAATCAAGGATAATACATGCAATCCATTAGTCGCCTGTTAATTACAATTATCTTGGTGGTTGCAAGTGGCTTTATTGCTTACAAGGCAATCAATATATCCCCTAGCGATGAGCAGGAAAAACCGCCGAAGCTAAGCTCCTCAGCCTTATTCTCTGCTAGCTACCCAGATGTATTGGGGCATGCACAATCACTAAATCAATGGAAGGGTAAAATTTTACTCGTTAATTTTTGGGCGACATGGTGCCCGCCGTGCATTGAGGAAATGCCTGAGCTATCAAAGATTCAAGAAAAGTTCAGAGATCGGGGTGTGATCGTGTTGGGAATTTCTACAGATGACTTACAAAAAACCAAGATTTTTACAGATGGGCTGCCCGTCAGTTATCCCATATTGGTGGGAGATATGAGCGCGATGGATTTAAGTCAATTATTGGGTAATAATCGCGGCATATTGCCCTACAGCGTGCTAATCGACCAAAATGGGAATGTCTTGAAAACTCTACAAGGCCGCATAAATCCAGAGGCTGTTGAACAATTAATTGAAGCAAATGCAAATCCATAAAGACTCTAATTTAACTCCAATCTAAAATTACTAATTTCGGTAAACATCATCAATTCTATAGACAACTACCCCCTATTTGCGGCAAACTTGCGGCTACACAAATTAATTGAATCTTAATAAATTCACGATTGATGTCCGATATTCTTTTAAAATCAGTTCTAGTTATTCATGGGCCTAATCTAAATTTACTGGGTATGCGTGAGCCTGCGCACTATGGTAGCAATAGCTTGGCAGATATTAACAGCCAACTTGCAGAACAAGCAAAACAGTCTGGCATTCAACTAGAGACATTTCAAAGCAACTCGGAAAGTGAGCTCATTGAAAAAATTCACACATTGGCGGAGCAAAAAACAGATTACCTAATTATCAATCCCGCGGCTTTTACACATACGTCAGTTGCGCTGCGAGATGCAATCTCAGCGGTTAAGTTGCCATTTGTTGAGGTACATTTGTCGAATGTGTATGCGCGAGAAGCGTTTAGGCATCACTCATATTTTTCAGATATCGCCGTGGGTGTGATTAGCGGCTTGGGCGCGCAAGGTTATTTCTTAGCATTACAATTCGCAATCAGTCAATTAAATCAAGTAGCACAATAAACACTGGTATTGCATTATCTAAACACGCGATTCAACGCGATTTGCTTCAAGAGGGGTACATATGGATTTACGTAAACTTAAAAAATTAATCGACTTAGTCGAAGAATCTGGCATTTCAGAACTTGAATTAACAGAAGGTGAAGAAAAGGTTCGTATTAGTCGCAACCTTTCTCAAGCACAAGTTGCCATGCAATATGCAGCGCAACCCTACATGCATGCGATGCCTGCTCAAGCTGCACCTGCGGCAAGTGTTGTAGCAGAGGCAGCTGCCCCAGCAGCTATTGAAGGTCATGTGGTGAAATCACCTATGGTGGGTACGTTCTATCGTTCACCTTCGCCTGAGGCAAAATCTTTTGTAGAGGTTGGTAGCAGTGTTTCCAGTGGTGATACGCTCTGTATTATTGAAGCGATGAAGCTATTAAATGAAATTGAATCTGATCATACCGGTGTCATTAAAGCCATCTTGGTTGAAAACGGTCAGCCTGTTGAATACGGCGAGCCCCTATTTATAATCGGCTAAGAGGTTGATATGTTTGAAAAGATTCTCATTGCCAATCGCGGCGAAATTGCACTACGCATACAACGTGCTTGTCGTGAACTTGGCATTAAAACCGTAGCGGTATATTCAGAAGCGGATCGTGAAGCCAAATACGTCAAACTGGCCGATGAGTCTGTTTGTATTGGTCCAGCGGCTTCTGGTCAAAGTTACCTCAATATTCCCGCTGTGATCAGCGCGGCAGAAGTAACGGATGCGGAAGCTATTCACCCAGGCTATGGCTTTTTATCAGAAAATGCAGATTTTGCTGAGCGGGTTGAGCAAAGCGGCTTTGTTTTTATTGGCCCTCGTGCTGAAACGATTCGTTTGATGGGCGACAAAGTCAGCGCCAAAGACGCAATGAAAGCCGCTGGTGTTCCTTGTGTTCCTGGCTCTGATGGCGCATTACCAGATGACCCTGATGTCATCATGAAAATCGCTAAAGAAATTGGCTATCCCGTCATTATTAAAGCCGCAGGCGGTGGAGGCGGCCGAGGTATGCGCGTGGTGCATACTGAGGCGGCTTTGATCACTTCGGTCGAGATGACCAAAGCTGAAGCACAAGCTGCTTTTGGCAATCCCATGGTGTACATGGAGAAGTTCCTACAGCAGCCGCGTCATATTGAGATACAAGTGCTATCCGACCAACACGGTAATGCCGTGTATTTAGGTGATCGAGATTGCTCAATGCAACGACGCCATCAAAAAGTGTTAGAAGAAGCGCCAGCCCCTGGCATTAGTGCGAAGTTACGCGATAAAGTGGGCATGCGTTGCACGGATGCTTGTCGCAGAATCAATTACCGTGGTGCTGGTACATTCGAGTTCTTGTACGAAAATGATGAATTTTACTTCATTGAAATGAACACACGCGTTCAGGTGGAGCATCCTGTCACTGAATTTATTACGGGTATCGATATTGTTCAACAGCAAATTTTAATCGCTGCAAATGAAAAACTACCTTTCAAACAAAAAGACATTCAGTTCCGCGGACACGCGATTGAATGCCGTATTAATGCAGAAGATCCTTATAATTTTGTACCATCGCCAGGTCGCATCACCACATTCCATATGCCAGGTGGGCCTGGTGTACGCGTTGACACGCATGCCTATCAAGGTTATATGGTTCCGCCACACTACGATTCAATGATTGGCAAACTCATTACTTACGGGGATACCAGAGAGCAAGCGATTGCTCGTATGGATATTGCGCTATCTGAGATTGTGATTGAAGGTATTAAAACTAACGTTGCGCTGCATCGTGATTTAATGCACGATGCAGCCTTCCAGTTTGGTGAAACCAGTATTCATTATCTTGAACACAAGCTAGGCATTAACAGCAAATAATGCTGTTTCCTCAGTCAATATGAGTTGGATATCAGTCAAAATTAACGCCAAAGACCACGATGGTGATTTAATTAGTGATACTTTGATGGATTTGGGTGCTCTTTCTGCCAGTATTGAGGACGCCAATGCAGAAACGCCTGACGAACAAGCCATTTTTGGTGAGCCAGGTGATCCGCCTCCTGGGGTTTGGAAAGATAATGTGGTGACGGCATTACTAGAGCAATCAACCGATGTTGTAGAAGTTATGCAGTCACTATTCACACAACTCCAGCTTCCTGCGTTAGAGTACACTGTAGAGACTGTCGAAGAGCAGGACTGGGTTAGAATGACACAGTCACAATTTGACCCTATTCGTATTCGCGATGATCTTTGGATTGTACCTTCATGGCATGCAGCACCTAACCCCAGCGCTTTAAATATTGTATTAGACCCTGGCTTAGCGTTTGGCACAGGCAGCCACCCAACGACACATTTATGCTTATCTTGGTTAAAAGATGTGGTTTCACATATGACCTCTGTACTGGATTATGGCTGTGGTTCAGGCATTTTAGCGATTGCAGCAAAAAAGTTGGGTGCAGGCAATGTTGTAGGTACAGATATAGATGAGCAAGCTATCATTTCTAGCGAGTTTAATGCGGAACAAAATCAGGTTGACATCACATTTTATTTACCGAAAACGTTGCCTCATTTACAATCAGATATCGTCGTTGCCAATATATTATCCAGCGCACTAATAGTGTTAGCGCCAGCGCTAGCAGGCTACTGTAAAACCAATGGTAAGATAGCGCTTTCTGGTATCTTAAGAGAACAAGCTGAGATGGTTTCTGCTATTTACGCAGAATGGTTTCATATGGATCAGCCCACGTTTATGGAAAGTTGGACATTGCTTACAGGTACAAAAAAATGAGTTTAATCACCTCATGCCCAAACTGTTCAACAAGTTTTGTTGTAACAGCAGAGCAAATTGCCCCGCAACTTGGCAAGGTGCGCTGTGGGAATTGCCAGCATGTTTTTAATGCGGTTGATCATTTAACAGATATTCCAGATGAAACTACGGCTGAAATACTCAAGCCGTTTAAATCCCCAGAGCCAAGTAATGAAGCTTCTCAAGCACCGATTGAGGCGGAATTGGAAGCACTTATTGATGCTACGCATCAAGATGAGAGTTCCAGCTTACTGCTTGATATTAAACCGAAGCCATTCTCTGAAGCGAGTATTGATATTACCGATGGTATTTTCAATGCAAAAGCAAAGCGCTCAAATTGGTTGCTATTTGTCGCCATTGTTTTATTGGGATTGCTTGCTATTGCCCAATCTATTTATTTTTTACGCCAAGATATCGCGACCCAATGGCCACAATTAAAGCCACATTTGGTTAATGTTTGTGAGTCGCTACAATGTAAAATTGAACTGTCAAAAAATGCCGATTTACTCACTATCGATGATTCAGATTTAAAAGAAGATGCTGTGCATAAAGGTTTAATTCACCTCACGAGCACAATCATCAATAATGCTCGTTATGCGCAAGCCTATCCTCAGCTAGAGCTTACGTTAACCGATGCGAATGATATCCCTATACTGCGACGCGCTTTCAAACCAAATGAGTATTTGGCTGCGACTACTAATATTGATGCAGGTATACCAGCAGGTGAAGAAATACACGTTAACTTACCGTTGACGGCTAGCGGTGAGTCGGTAACTGGCTACCGTGTATTTTTGACTTATGATGAATCTAAAAAGCGTTAAACTCAAACTTTCCTAAACCCAAGGTTCGCACAAAGCCAAAGGGCGTAAACTCTATGCACGAGCAGTTTTTAGTGCATTATCTTAATCGAATTTGATCGAATTTGTTTTATTGCCTTCACCAACTGAGCCACGGCTTTGTCTCTGCCATAACTTTTGCGTGAGGCAATTGCCACCTGTCTTTTGGGGATTGGTTCAGCAAATGGAATCACTTTGATTAATGGGTTGGCATATCTAGGTTCTACTGAGCTTGCTGGCAATACGGTAATTCCCAAATTAGAGGCCACCATGTTTCTAATCGTTTCCAAAGAGTTTCCTTGAAGCACTTCTCCGCGCTTTGAAAGGCTTGGGCAGGCCTCTACTACTTGATTGCTAAAACAGTGACCACTATTCAACAATAGTACTTTTTCATCAGCCAGCGCCTCGGCATGAATACATTTAAGGTTCGCCCAAGGATGTTGAACAGGAACTGCTACAACAAAAGCTTCTTCGTAGAGTAGCTCAACTTTGATGCCAGGCATCTCAAAAGGAAGCGCAACAATTGCCACGTCAATCACGCCACTTTTTAATTGGTTTTCTAATACGGCAGTTAAGTTTTCCTCGACATCCAAAGGCATTTCAGGAGCTAACACCCTTAAAGTAGGAATCATGTGCGGCAATAAGTAAGGGCCTATCGAGTAGATGACCCCCAGCTTAATTGAACCAATTAGCTGATTGCTGCCTTGCAAAGCGATTTCTTTAACGCGTGCAGCTTCCTCTAGGGTCTTGATTGCTTGTTCTACAATACGTTCGCCAATCGTTGTTGGAGTAACTTCTGTATGACTTCGCTCAAAAATTAATACGCCCAGCTCTTCTTCGAGCTTTTTAATTGCTAAACTTAAAGCAGGCTGGGTGACAAAACATCGCTCTGCAGCACGTCTAAAGTTTCTTTCCTTGGCAACCGCCACTACAAATCTTAACTCGCTTAACGTCAACTTAGCCCCCCTTTGCATTACTTCAAATATCTAACATTAAGTATACGCTCTCAGAGGTAACTAGCTTTAATGATGCATTATTTTATCTTCGCTATATTTTTTAAAAGCATATTTATCATTTACAGTACCATCAGGCTCAAGTAGCTTTTGTTCTTTTTTCCATAAATAGAGTGCTTTCTCGCGCATTTCTTCATTTGGATATGTGCGCTTCTCAATGGGGATTAAGCCAAACAGTAATTTAAATCTTAGGGTTAAATTTGGATGTCGTTGCTCACGACTTCTCTCGGTCTCCACATCAGCTGACGCATTGTTTGTGGGTTCATTTTGCTTCGTTTCATGAACAATTGTTAAGTTCGTTTGCTGTTCAGCTTTGCTTTCTGTTCTTTGCTCTGCAGTGCTGAGATCAGACTCAGTAGGTTTTTGTGGTTTATCTACCGAACTATCCAGCGTTTTGTCTGAAGCTTTTTCTAAACTTTTTTCTGCCGAGTTACCACTTTGCCTTTCTGGCTCAACGACTTTGTTAAATGGGTTGCTAAACACATCCTGTATGGAGTTGTTTGAGAGCGGTGTACTATGAGGGCTGGCAGTAGAGGAGGTGGGGCCACTGGGGTTAACAGTATCTTTATTTTCTATATCATTTTTAACAATTTCACTGTTTGAAATATTCACTTTTTTGTTTTTTACATATCCACGCGCAATAGCTTTTTTTAGCGCTCTTGTTGCATCAATTGACGTTGCAAAGCAACCAACTTGCATCCAGCTAGCACCACCATCTGCACTCAAGTAGACCCAAATTGGTTTATATGTAGGGCAACTTTCGTCCTTAATCGGATCATTTTGTTTCGCGATACATGAAAGAAGTTCTGGAGGACAAGGCGCATCTGGGTTTAAATATTGGGGTGTAGAGTGCTCAGGATTTGCTGGATTGGCATCATTCGTTCCTGTTGACCTGCTTGAACTTGCTTGGTTTTCCGCCAGAGATCTTGCACTAGATGGTGGTGACTGTGATTGACTTGAATAGGACGACTTTAAATTATATATAATTGATGCTAATAATATGCTGAGCAAAGCTAGGCCGCTAGCCATCGCCAAACTTTTAACAGCGTTATTTTTGATATATCTAACAATAAACATGATAAGGAGGTGGTTTGTTTAAATCAGTGTAATTTTTAAATATATCCAAACATATCATGCCTTAAAGCACCAAGTCCTTAAAGAGCCATTCATTAGAACACAAAGTAGTCATCTATTTCGGACGTAATTAGACAATAAAGCAGCACGGGGACTCGATTGCAGTAGCTTTTTAACTGTGATACTGCTTGCTGTGCAATTTAACTGCACTAATCATCGCTTCAGCATTTTCGGGCGGGGTCCATTGCGTAATCCCATGGCCAAGATTAAACACATGACCGTTACCATGTCCGTAGCTCGCTAAAATACTCGCCACTTCTTTCTCAATCGCTTCAGGTGTACTTAATAAAATAGCTGGATCCATATTACCTTGTAGAGCCACCTTATCGCCCAAGCGTTTGCGTGCTTGGCCAATGTCCACTGTCCAATCCAATCCTAAGGCATCTGCACCAATTTCAGCTTGTGCTTCAAGCCACAAAGCGCCACCTTTGGTGAACACAATGCTTGGTACGGTAAGACCCTCAGCCGTTTTTGTGAGGCCTGCGACAATTTTTTGCATATAGTTGAGTGAGAACTCAAGATAGGCGTTGTGTGAAAGCGCGCCGCCCCATGAATCAAAAATCATCACGGCTTGCGCACCTGCTGCAATTTGTGCATTGAGGTATTGAATCACCGTTTGTGCAGTAGTTTCTAATATGTGATGTAGCAGTTCAGGGCGAGCATACGCCATTTTCTTGGTGGTGAGAAAGTCTGTACCGCCTTTGCCTTCTACCATATACGTTGCAAGTGTCCACGGGCTGCCTGAGAAACCGATGAGCGGCACACGACCATCAATCGCTTTGCGTATGCTGCTGACTGCGTCAAATACATATTGCAGTTTAGCCATATCTGGCACGGTTAAATTTAGAATATCGGCCTCTTGTTGTAAGGTGCGCTCAAATTTTGGCCCCTCACCCTCTTCAAAATACAGCCCTAAGCCCATTGCATCCGGCACGGTGAGAATATCTGAGAATAAGATAGCGGCATCCAAAGGGTATCTATCCAATGGCTGCATGGTGACTTCAGTCGCAAAACTTGGATTTTTACAAAGCTGCAAAAAGCTACCTGCCGTTTTACGGCTTTCTCTATACTCAGGCAAATAACGTCCTGCTTGGCGCATCATCCACACAGGTGTGTAGTCCGTTGGCTGACGCATTAAAGCGCGGAGAAAGGTATCGTTTTGCAGAGTTGTCATATGTACGCTTAAAAAAATTGAGGATACGCAAATGGTATCCCCAATCATTTTATCCTATTTTGATTTTAGTCTAAGTCTGTTTATTTTCTTGTGAAATAGATGGGCAATTAAAGCAATTGCCCTTGTAGCACTATCTTGGCAAGGTAGATGAACCCATCAAAAACTCGTCAACCGCGCGTGCGCATTGACGGCCTTCGCGTATCGCCCATACCACTAATGACTGACCGCGACGCATATCACCCGCAGCAAATACTTTTGCCTTGCTGGTGGTGTAACAACCCTCACCATCTGTAGTGGCTTTGGCATTGCCGCGATTATCTTTTTCCACACCAAAAGCATCAAGCACTTTTTGCACTGGTGAAACAAAGCCCATGGCGAGTAATACTAAATCGGCAGGAATCGTAAACTCACTACCTAGAACTTCGGTCATTTTTCCGTCTTTCCACTCTACTTTTGCGCCAACCAAGTGAGTCACTTTACCGTTTTCACCAATCAGTTTTTTGGTGGTGATTGACCAATCACGGTTTGCACCTTCTTCATGTGAACTTGAAGTACGCATTTTGAGTGGCCAATTTGGCCATACCAAATTCTTGTCTTCTTGCTCAGGTGGTTGTGGCATCAACTCAAATTGCGTAATAGATGCAGCACCATGACGATTAGATGTACCTACGCAATCTGAACCTGTATCACCACCGCCAATCACAACCACGTGTTTACCCGTTGCCATGATTTGGTTTTCTATCTTGTCGCCAGCAACCACTTTGTTTTGCGGAGTGAGAAAATCCATCGCAAAATGTACGCCATCTAACTGACGGCCTTCGACTGGCAAATCACGAGGATATTCCGCGCCACCTGCCAAAATCACCGCATCATATTCCGCGACTAAATCGTCTGCGATTACATTCACGCCAACGTTGTGATTGGTACGGAATTCAACTCCTTCCGCCTGCATTTGTGCCATACGGCGGTCAATGTGACTTTTTTCCATTTTAAAGTCAGGAATACCGTAACGTAACAACCCGCCAATGCGCGTTTCTTTTTCTAACACCACAACACTGTGACCCACGCGAGCAAGTTGTTGTGCCGCGGCTAAACCAGCAGGGCCTGAACCTACGATAGCCACTTTTTTACCTGTTTTTTTCTCTGGCGGTTGCGGCACTACCCAATTATTTTCCCAAGCTTTATCAATAATTGCGTGCTCGATAGATTTAATCCCTACCGCATCGTTATTGATATTGAGCGTACAAGCTGCCTCACAAGGTGCAGGGCAAATGCGACCTGTAAACTCAGGAAAGTTGTTGGTGGAATGCAGAACATCTATCGCCGAACGCCAATCTTGCTGATACACCAAATCATTCCAATCAGGAATAATATTGTTGATTGGACAACCAGAAGTACAAAAAGGGATGCCGCAATCCATACAGCGTGCGCCTTGCACTTTGGCTTGATCATCTGTTAAGTGCAGCACAAACTCTTTATAATTTTTAACGCGATCTGGTACAGGCAAATAACCTTCAGACAAACGCTCAAATTCCATAAATCCTGTAGCTTTACCCATTATGCTGCTTCCTTACTTGCTGACGCCGCTAACTCAGTGAGGGCGCGTTTATATTCATTTGGCATGACTTTTACAAATTTCGCACGTGCAGCAGACCAATTGCTGAGCATGTCTTTTGCACGTTGGCTATCGGTATATAAAGCATGTTGTTCGATGAGTGTTTTGAGTGTGACTTCATCTGGCTGGTTGAGGTGCTGTGCTGCATTGACTGAAACAGATTCAGCTGCTTCCACTTTCTCTAGGCTAACCATACTCATGTTGCAACGTTTTGCAAACATACCATCTTCATCATACACATACGCCACGCCGCCAGACATCCCTGCGGCGAAGTTGAGACCAGTTTGCCCCAACACCACCACTGTACCGCCTGTCATATACTCGCAGCCGTGGTTACCCACGCCTTCAACCACAGCAAATGCCCCCGAGTTGCGCACGCAGAAACGCTCACCCGCTACACCGCTGAAGAAGCTATAGCCAGAAGTCGCGCCATACATCACAGTATTACCGACAATAATATTGTCAGCCGCTAAACCACGGAACGCTGCTGGTTTCTTGATGACGATACGACCACCACATAAGCCTTTACCTACATAGTCATTGCCTTCGCCAGTTAACTCAAAGGTAATACCTTGCGTTAGGAAAGCCGCAAAACTTTGACCTGCTGTACCTGACAATTTGACGGTAATGGTGTCATTAGGTAAACCTGCACGGCCATAACGACGCGCAATTTCATGTGACAACATCGTACCCACGGTGCGGTTAGTGTTCACAATTGGGGTTTCAATGACCACTTTCTCGCCTTTTTCCAAGGCGGCTGATGCTTGCGCAATCAGTTTGTTATCGAGCGCATTTACCAAGCCATGATCTTGAATATCATTATTGCGACGTGAAACATCGGCAGAAACTTTGGGTTGATGGAAAACTTTTGTAAAGTCTAGGCCACTGGCTTTCCAATGGTCGATACCTGCACGCATATCCAGTAAATCTGCGCGACCAATTAAATCGTCAAATTTACGGATACCCATAGAAGCCATCAACTCGCGCACTTCTTCTGCTACAAAGAAGAAATAGTTCACAACATGCTCAGGCTGACCAGTAAATTTCTGACGTAACAATGGGTCTTGTGTTGCAACACCGACGGGACAGGTGTTGAGATGACATTTACGCATCATAATGCAACCCTCAACGACTAACGGAGCGGTTGCAAAACCAAATTCATCCGCACCAAGCAATGCGCCAATCAGCACATCACGACCTGTTTTCATTTGACCGTCAACTTGTAAAACCACGCGTCCACGCAATTGGTTAAGCACTAAAGTTTGCTGTGTTTCAGCTAAACCTAGCTCCCAAGGTGTACCCGCATGTTTCACGGATGAAATGGGCGAAGCACCTGTACCGCCATCATGACCAGCAACTACGATATGGTCGGACTTGGCTTTTGCAACGCCTGCGGCAACTGTACCAATCCCTGTTTCTGATACGAGTTTCACTGAAATTGAAGCTTTTGGATTCGCATTTTTTAAATCGTGAATCAACTGCGCTAAATCTTCAATTGAATAAATATCATGGTGCGGTGGCGGTGAAATCAATCCCACGCCTGGCACCGAGAAGCGTAATGAGGCAATATACGGACTCACTTTATGCCCTGGCAATTGACCGCCTTCACCTGGTTTTGCACCTTGCGCCATTTTAATTTGAATTTGGTCAGCATTCGCAAGGTATTCAGCCGTTACACCAAAACGACCAGACGCCACTTGTTTGATGCTCGAACGCATAGAATCGCCGGCTTTAAGCGGAATATCACGCTCAATGTTATGCGCACCAATCACTTCAGCCATCGTGCTGGCATCGCTCACAGGGATGAAGCGTTTAGGGTCTTCGCCACCTTCGCCTGTATTTGATTTACCACCGATGCGGTTCATGGCAATCGCTAACGTTGCATGGGCTTCTGTTGAGATAGAGCCAAGCGACATCGCACCTGTGGCAAAACGTTTGACGATTTCTTTAGCGGCTTCAACTTCTTCCAGCGGCACTGGCGCACCAGCTGCTTTGACTTCAAATAGGCCACGCAAGGTCAAATGACGCTTGGTTTGGTCATTGATTAACTTAGCGTATTCTTTATAAGTGTCGTATTTGCCAGTACGGGTAGCATTTTGTAGTTTCGCAATAGAATCTGGCGTCCACATATGCTCTTCACCACGCACACGGAAAGCATACTCACCACCAGCATCTAACGCATTGCTAAGCACAGGGTCATTACCGAATGCAGCTGTGTGCAAGCGTAGGCTTTCTTCTGCAATTTCGTTTAGGCCAATACCTTCAATGCTTGAAATCGTGCCAGTAAAATACTGCTCTATGAATGGTGAATTTAGGCCGATGGCTTCAAAAATTTGTGCACCACAGTAAGATTGATAAGTAGAGATGCCCATTTTAGACATCACTTTATGCAGACCTTTGCCAATCGCTTTTACAAACTTTTTGGCACACTCTTTACCATCAAGTTTGGCTTCTGTTGCCATTTGTTCAATAGTTTGGAAAGCGAGCCAAGGGCAAACCGCCTCTGCACCGTAGCCGCCTAGTAAAGCAAAGTGATGTACTTCGCGCGCAGAGCCTGTATCAACCACTAAACCAGTGCTAGTACGTAAGCCAGCACGCACTAATGATTGGTGTGTTGCTGAACAAGCCAGCAATGCAGGGATTGCGATGCGATCTGCACCAATATTACGGTCAGATAAAATTAACAAATTAAAGCCGCCATGAACAGCGTCAGCCGCTGCTTTAGTGAGCGCATCAATCGCCGCCGCCATGCCTTGTTTACCTTCTAAAGCAGGGTAGGTAATATCAAGCGTGAGCGAACGGTAACCATTTTGCGTGAGCGTATCAATAGATTGAAGTTGCGCTAACTCTTGCAAGCTCAATACTGGTTGACTCGCCTCTAAGCGTATTGGGGGATTGGTTTCGTCAATCGCTAACAAGTTGGGTTTGGGGCCGATAAAGGTCACCAGCGCCATCACCAATTCTTCTCGAATCGGGTCAATGGGAGGATTCGTAACTTGCGCAAACAGCTGTTTAAAGTAGTTGTAAATGACTTTCGGCTTGCTGGACAACACAGGCAATGCACTGTCATTACCCATAGAACCCGCGCCTTCTTCGCCATTGTTAATCATTGGTTGCAAGACAAACTTAATGTCTTCTTGTGTATAACCAAATGATTGCTGCAAGTCGAGCAAGCTCACATTGGTGCTTGATTTAGCTTCAACTGGGGGCAAGTCACCCAAGAAATAACGCGATTTTTCAATCCACGTTTTGTATGGTTTTGCTTGCGCAAGTTGCTGTTTGACTTCAGCGTCATCAATGATACGGCCTTGCTCCATATCAATCAGCAACATTTTGCCTGGCTCTAAACGCCATTTTTTTACAATTTTTTCTTGCGGGAATGTCAACACACCCATTTCAGAAGCCATCATTACATGGTCATCATCCGTCACCAAATAACGTGCTGGGCGCAAACCGTTACGGTCTAGTGTTGCACCAATCATGCGACCATCAGTAAACGCAACCGCGGCTGGACCATCCCATGGCTCCATCAATGCGGCATGATATTCGTAAAATGCGCGACGCTCTTCATCCATCAAGGTGTTGCTTGACCACGCTTCTGGAATCAACATCATCATTGCATGTGGCAATGAGTAGCCGCCAGCAACCAACAACTCTAGCGCATTATCAAAACAAGCCGAGTCAGATTGACCGTCTGCAATTAGCGGCCATAATTTGTCTAAATCTTCGCCAATCAGCGCAGAACGCATGGTTTCATGACGCGCTGCCATCCAGTTGACATTACCTTGCATGGTGTTGATTTCACCATTATGCGCAATCATGCGGAATGGATGGGCTAAATCCCAAGCTGGGAATGTATTGGTTGAAAAGCGTTGATGTACCAGCGCGAGTGCTGATGTCATCGTCTCATCTTGTAAATCCAGATAGTAAACACCAACTTCAGCAGCCAACAACATACCTTTGTAAACCAGTGTACGGCTTGAAAGTGATGGGATATAGAACTGGTGAATATCGTCTAATTTAAGCGCACGAACCGCATGTTCAATGCGTTTGCGAATCACAAACAATTTACGCTCAAATGCATTTTGATCAGTTAATCCAGCACTTTTAGCAATAAATACTTGGCGTATGCATGGCTCTACATCGCGTGCAGCTTGTGCAATATTGCTGTTATCACGTGGCACATCGCGCCAGCCGAGTAAGACTTGCGCTTCTTCATGGATGATGCGCGCAATAATCGCTTCGCAGGCTTCGCGACCATTTTGAGATTGAGGTAGGAACACATTGCCGCAGGCATACTCACCCACTGCTGGCAGAGTAATGTTGAGCTTAGTAGCTTCTTTTCGTAAAAAAGCGTCAGGCAGTTGAATTAACATCCCTGCACCATCACCGAGCTTAGGGTCGTAACCTGTTGCACCGCGATGGGTCAAATTAGCAAGAATCTGCAAACCTTGCTTTACAATGTTATGACTTTTTTGACCTTTAATATGCGCTACAAAGCCAACACCGCAGGCGTCATGTTCATTAGATGGATGATATAAACCTTGTTGCTCTGGCATTTCTCTGCCTATTCCTAACCCTCGTCAGCACTGATAGCAACGGGCACCAAATCGAGGGTTTTGGTGCCCGTGAATGTCACAATAAATTGCGATAATTAAATTTTTTGGTGAAACCTTGTAATTCTACTGATATTAGCGGTTTGCTTCAACTATTACAGAAAAGCAACTACCTTGCCAAATTTTAAGCACAATCAAAAACTTGCTTTTGCGGCTTCCAATGTTTGGTTGATTTCAGCATCGCCATGCGCCGCAGAAACAAAGCCCGCCTCAAAAGCAGAAGGTCCGAAATAGATGCCTTTATCCAGCATCGCGTGGAAGAAGCGGTTAAACGCTTCTTTATCTGTGCGCATTATTTCAGCAAAACTTGTAGGTGGTTTTTCTGCAAAATACAAGCCGAACATGCCGCCAACCGATTGCGCACAAAAGGAAATGCCCTTTTCTTGTGCAATGGCAGTTAAGCCATCGACCAATTGCTTGGTTTTTGCGGTTAATTTTTCATAAAAACCAGCTTCTTGAACCAGTTTTAGCGTTGTTAAACCAGCCGTTACCGCTACTGGGTTGCCCGAAAGCGTGCCCGCCTGATAAACCTTCCCAACGGGTGCTAGACATTGCATAATATCTTTGCGACCGCCAAATGCCGCCACTGGCAAACCACCACCAATTACTTTACCTAAGGTTGTCATATCAGGTTTGATGTCGTATAAGGCTTGTGCGCCACCCAAGCCAACGCGGAAACCCGTCATGACTTCATCAAATATCAACACAGCATTATATTGTGTGCAAAGTGCGCGCAAGGTTTGCAAAAACTCAAGATGTGGCACGATGAGATTCATATTGCCGACCACAGGCTCAATAATCACACAGGCAATTTCATTGCCGACTTGCGCGAACAAATCTTTAAGCTGCTGTGTATTGTTGTATTCCAAAGTGAGGGTATGTGCAGCTACGCTTGCGGGCACACCGCCAGAATCTGGCTCACCAAAAGTCAGCAAACCTGAACCCGCCTTAACCAGCAAACCATCCGAATGGCCGTGGTAACAGCCCTCAAATTTCACAATCTTATCGCGCCCCGTAAAACCACGCGCGGTGCGGATAGCGCTCATCGTTGCCTCGGTGCCGCTGCTGGTTAAGCGTACTTGCTCCATGCTTGGCACAAGCTTGGTGAGCAACTCCGCCATCTCCAGTTCCAACCCTGTTGGCGCACCAAACGATAAACTTTTGGCCGCCGCCGCCTGAACTGCTGCAACCACTTCTGGGTGTGCATGCCCTAAAATCATCGGCCCCCAAGAGTTGATGTAATCGATATATTCTTTACCATCCACATCCCATAGTTTTGCGCCCACGCCTTTTTCAAAAAACACAGGCGTACCGCCCACAGAGCGAAAAGCGCGAACAGGCGAATTGACGCCACCCGGGATTAGTTGTTGGGATTTTTCAAAGAGTGCTTGATTGCGTGAGCTCATGATGTTTTGCATAAAAGTTTAAAACATCATTTTATCAGATTGGTGTTGGTTTACTTTAACTGCCTGAAAGATGAGAGGAATCAAATGAAGAATAGCAAATTTGAGGATTAACAATCCCTGCCCGCCCCGCAACGCAAAATCGTCTGCGAGGTGATTTTGGCTTTTAAAAAAGCGTTTGCTTATTAAACAGGATAGCTTTTAAATACGGCAATTTTGAAATTAAATTTCTATATTTTTCAATTATTTATATTGCCATTAGTCCGAATGGACTATTGCGGAATTTTCCGTAACGCAGATAATAACTTCTCATCAACGGGTTATTTGTTAGGGGAAACCATGGCTAGCCAGCATAGCAATTCAAAGCACCAAGACAATCGCAAGCAAATTTGGCAAGATAAATGCCGCGTATGTTTGGTGGATGAGCGCTTAGTCGCTTTGCCCTACATTGAAGCCTCTCGCGTGAGTGATTATGAACTTGGCGCAACACTCGCGGCGATTAGTGGTAACCGTTTGATTCGCCGCTTGATTTCATCAACCGCTATCGACAACTAAGGGTTATTGGCGGTCAATTTTCAACTGCTGGCAAAACGCTTGCGTTTGGGCTTTTACATCATCCGCGCCGTAAAGCGCGTTAATCACAGCGACAGCATTTGCACCTGCTTCTACCACTTGGCGAGTATTTTCTAGCGTAATGCCGCCAATCGCTACTGATGGTATTTTTAAGTATTTCGCTTCTTTAAATAAACCGAGATCAGCCTTCACTGCATTTGGCTTGGTGCTGGATTGAAAGCAAGCTCCAAATGCAATGTAGTCTGCCCCGGCAGCTTGTGCTTGTTGCGCGAGTAACAGCTGGTTGTAGCATGATGCGCCTAAAATTTTATCGCCAATGCGGTTTTTTGTAGCGGCAATGTCGCCATCACTGCCACCAATATGTACGCCAGCAGCATCAATCGCCAAGCATAGCTTTACGTCATCATTGATGATCAAGGGGATATGGTAATGTGTGCATAGCGCCAACAAAGCGCGCGATTGCTCAATACGCAATATGGAGTCGGCCTGTTTGTTGCGATATTGCAAAACATTCACGCCACCAATCAGGCTTTGTTCAACCATTTCGCACAGCCGAGCTGTGTCGTTTAGATCAGGCGTGATGGCATATAAGCCTGAAATTAAATGCGCGTTACTGGTTGGTTTTGTCATTTTCGTCGGCATCATCTTCATCTGATTCGCGTGCCCAAAACATACGGTCTGGAATGTATTGCCCCATCCCCGGGCGGAAAGCGCCTTTGAGCGTTTGCCATGTGAACTCTTGCGCTTCTAGCACGGCTTCTTCAATCGTTAAGCCATGTGCCATGCATGCGGCAATGGCTGAGGTTAAGGTGCAACCTGAGCCGTGGTAACTGCCTGGTAAGCGTTCCCAGTTGTAGGCTTTAATCAACCCATTATCGCCATAAAGGGTGTTGACCACCTCGGCAGAACGCTCGTGTGTGCCTGTAATTAGTACATACTCACACCCTGTGGCAAGCAGACGCTTTGCGGCATCATCTAAAGATGCGTTTTCTAATTCATCCGTGTCATCGGAATCGTAAAATGCTAAACGACGCGCTTCTAAGCTATTGGGCGTGATGAGTGTCGCTTGTGGAAACAGTAAATCAATCATGGCTTCTTGAATTTCGTCATTGGCTAATTCATCACCACGACCAGAAGCTAGCACCGGGTCGATCAACAGCGGTACATCGGGGTAATCCGCCATAATTTCTGCGATGACTGCTACATTTTCAACCGAACCGAGCATCCCCAGTTTGAATGCGGAAACTTGCATGTCTTCTAAAATGGTGCGCGCTTGCTCTTCAATCCAGTCCGCATCAAATACTAATATGCTATCGACTCCCACGGTGTCTTGCACTGTAATTGCAGTAACAACAGATAGCGGATGGCAGCCAATACTGGCAAATGTCAGAATATCTGCTTGTAAACCTGCACCACTACTTGGGTCGGTTGCTGCAAACGTCATCACTGAGGGGGGCATAAGGTTGGTCATTTTTGTAAACTTCGGATTTGAAGCTGCTTCGGCGAGGGGCAGTTTGATTAAAAAAGCAAAATTACCCATTACTTTTAGGGTTTTTGCACATAAAAAGCAACTTTAAAGTATTATTCAACACCTTCTATTTTAACTTATTTTAACCATTTAATAATCATGAAAACTTGGATATGCAATATTTGCGGTTGGATTTACGATGAAGCAGCAGGTTGCCCAGAAGATGGAATCGCTCCTGGCACCGCATGGGAAGATGTTCCCCCAAATTGGACATGCCCTGAATGCGGCGCAAGAAAAGATGATTTTGAAATGATAGAGTTCTAAAAAAAAGCGTTTGGAGCGGGCGACGGGAATCGAACCCGCGTATGCAGCTTGGGAAGCTGCCGTTCTACCATTGAACTACGCCCGCATTAACTGAGCCCGCATTGAGTTGGCTCGCCATTAAATTGCATCCCCATTAAATTGCATCCAGAGACAGCTCATATTTCACAGTAATGTCATCATTTTACTTGCCTGGCATTAGATGGGCAAATGCTAAGATAAAGTAAATCTTGATTGCTAATTTCTGATTAACATACGTAAAATATCGTCTGACGCATTTAATCACATTTCAATTCAACTAAAGAAATTTAATTCATTGATTAACATTACCATTAACGGCAATGCTCGCCAGTTTGACGAAGCAGACTTTAGTATAGCGAATTTGGTGGCGAAGCTTGGCTTGACAGGCAAGCGTCTTGCCATTGAACGTAATGGCGAAATTGTGCCTAAAAGTTTATTTGCCGAAACCTCGTTGGTTTCTGGCGATAAGTTAGAAATTGTTGGTGCAGTAGGTGGTGGTTAGTTGAGCGCTACATTGGTTAAAAATGCCCACGTTTGAAAGGTACTACTTTTAAAAATATGATGGATACATTAAGTATTGCAGGTAAATCTTATCACTCACGTTTGTTAGTGGGCACAGGGAAATACAAAGATTTTACCGAAACCCGCGCTGCCATTGATGCAAGTGGCGCTGAGATAATTACGGTGGCGATTCGCCGCACAAACATTGGGCAAAACGCTGGTGAGCCATCACTGCTTGATTTTTTACCGCCCGAAGAGTTCACTTATCTACCTAACACGGCTGGTTGTTACACGGCAGATGACGCAGTTCGCACGTTGCGATTAGCGCGTGAGTTGTTGGATGACCATCGTCTTGTAAAACTTGAAGTACTAGGCGACCCGCACACGTTGTACCCGAACGTGATTGAGACAATTGCTGCCGCAAAAACTCTAGTAAAAGAGGGGTTTGATGTCATGGTTTATACTTCAGATGACCCGATTATTGCCAAGCAACTAGAGGACATCGGCTGTTGTGCTGTAATGCCGTTGGCTTCGCTGATTGGCTCAGGCATGGGCATTTTAAACCCTTGGAATCTACAAATTATCATTGAAAATGCCAAAGTGCCAGTGTTGGTGGATGCTGGCGTGGGCACGGCAAGCGATGCCGCAATTGCAATGGAGTTGGGCTGCCAAGGTATTTTGATGAATACCGCAATTGCAGGGGCGGGTAACCCAGTGTTAATGGCATCGGCGATGAAAAAAGCGGTAGAAGCAGGTAGGGAGGCTTTTTTAGCAGGGCGAATGGCAAAAAAACTGTACTCTGCAACACCTAGTTCACCAACTTCTGGGTTGATTACTTAATGACTACCGATAAGCGTTATGAATGTTTGGTAACGGTTGAAACCAGCTTTATCGCTGAACAATCGGATGTTGAACAGAATCGATATGTGTTTAGTTACACCGTTAAAATCACCAATAATGGTACTGTGGCAGCGCAGTTGATTAGTCGACACTGGGTGATTACAGATGCTACTGATAGCGTTCAAGAGGTTCGCGGTTTGGGGGTTGTCGGTGAACAGCCTTTTTTAAAACCAGGTGAGCAGTTTGAATACACTAGCGGAACAGCGATCAACACCCCCATGGGGAAAATGCATGGCAGTTACCATATGACGGCGGAAGATGGTGTACAGTTTGATGTGCCGATTCCACCGTTTATCCTTGAGATGCCCAGAGTGTTGCACTAATCATCACTTTGAAACGAGAGCCAAGATTATCTTGGCGAGATCATTAAGACTTTTATGCTACGTTTATCCCTTGTTTTGCTTGTCTCACTTTTATCTGCATGTGCATCTGAGTCTATTGTTCCCAACCCCGCTATTAACCCACCGACTGTAAAACCCCTAGCTAAGCCTAGTTGCGACTGCACGCAAACTTCTCAACCAGCACCTGCAGAGCCACTCAAACCTATAGAGCCAGTTAAATCTATAGAATCAAAACCAGATGTCGCAAAACAAGCGGATTACAGTTTATTGCGCCCTGCAAAGTGGGAAGATATCGAAAGTTTTACCTCAGATGATTTTGTGCAAGCTTGGCCAGCTTGGCTACAAAGCTGTACTGCGCTTAAAAATAAACCCGCATGGCAAGTAGTATGCGATGAAGCAATTAAGCTAAACAACCCTAAAAAATGGGCAATCATTGCCTTTTTTAAACAGTATTTTTCTGTCTACGCTACCACCAACCAAGATGCCACCAACACAGGATTGATCACGGGGTACTATGAACCGCAACATAACGGTAGCCGCATCAAAACAGAGGTTTACAAATACCCGCTTTACGCTAAACCCGATGATTTGATTACGGTTGATTTATCGAGCGTTTACCCTGAGCTTGCAAATAAACGCGTTCGAGGGCGCTTGGTCGGCAATAAGCTAGTGCCTTACTACCAGCGCGGCGAGATTGAGTCAGACTCAACTCCTCTGCGTGGCAAAGAGCTATTGTGGCTTGAAGACATTGTAGATGTATTCTTTTTACAAATACAGGGTTCAGGTTTGATAAAGCTAGAGAATGGTGAGCAAGTGCATGTGGGTTATGCAGATCAAAACGGGCAAGCGTATAACTCGATTGGAAAAGTGTTGATTGATCGAGGCGAGCTGACGGCTGATAAGGCTTCTATGCAAGGTATTAAAACTTGGGCAGTGAATAACCCCAGTAAATTAAGAGAAATTTTAAATGCAAATCCGAGTTATGTTTTTTTTCGCGAGCTCCCAGCTGGATTGCCAGGGCCACTTGGGGCGCTAGGGGTGCCCATTTTAGCTGAGAGAGTTGTTGCGGTAGATGCTAGATACATTCCGCTTGGCGCGCCTGTGTTTTTAGAAACTAGCTACCCTAATACTGCCAAGCCACTCAATCGCCTGATGATGGCGCAAGATACAGGTGGCGCGATTAAAGGCGGGGTGCGAGCAGATTTTTTCTGGGGTGCGGGAGAGCTTGCTGGCAAGCAAGCTGGCGCAATGAAACAGACCGGTAAGATTTGGGTGCTACTCCCCAAAGAATTTGTATTGCCATCAAACAGCAGTAATTAGTAACCAGCGATTCACATTAATGATCTGCAAAATGCTCAGATATTTTAATTACTTCACTTTCTAATCTAACAAACGCATCCACAACGTCTGGATCAAAATGCGTGCCTTTGTTATCTATGAGCGTTTTCATGACTTCCTCATGTGGTATGGGGGCTTTGTAAACACGTGCATTAATCATTGCGTCATAGACATCGGCTATTGCCATCAGCCTTGCAGATATTGGAGTATCCTCACCTGCCAAGCCTAAGGGGTAGCCCGAACCATCCCATTTTTCATGATGAGAGTGTGCAATCTCTTTAGCAAATTTCAAAAACTCTATGGGCCCTAGATCTCGCTCTACGCATTCAATCGTTTTTAGACCGATCACTGGATGCCTGCGCATAATCACAGTTTCTTCAGGAGTGTGTTTACCTGGCTTTAGTAAAATAGCATCAGGAATACCAACCTTACCTATATCATGTAATGGGGCAGACTTGAATATCAACTCAATGTTTTCATCCGTCAATGTGAGCGCGAAGCGTGGGTTGGATTGTAGGTCTTTGGCTACAATTTTGACGTAGTGTTGCGTTCTACGGATGTGATTGCCTGTTTCATTGTCACGGGTCTCAGCTAAAGATGCCATAGTGTTCATGGTGATCTCTTGTAACGCTTGAATTTCTTTGGTTCGACGTTTGACTTCCATCTCTAAAAAAGAGCTTTTATCTCGAAGAAAATCACGCGAGGCTTTGATTAAAAGGTGATTTTTAACGCGCTCTAGTAAAATCGGCGGGCTAATTGGTTTTGTGATGTAGTCAACAGCGCCTAATGCTAACCCTAAACGCTCATCTTCAACCTCTAGTTTAGCAGTTAGAAAAATAACGGGAATATCTCGTGTGCGTAGATCAACTTTTAATTGCCGACAAACCTCATAGCCGTCAATACCTGGCATCATGATGTCTAGTAATATCAGGCTGGGCGGGGTATCCCCCAACATAATACTGAGTGCCTTTGCACCGTTATTGGCGACTTTAACAATATACTTGTCTTTGAGTAAAGCGCTCATCAAAGTTAAGTTGTCAGGCGTGTCATCTACCACCAAAATGGTGTCCTTTAGCGTGACGGTGTCTATTGTGTTAAAGGCATTCATTGTGCGTTCCTTATTTTGGGGAGCTTGTTTAAATTTTTAATGGTCTGAGGAGTTGAGCGCGGCTTCTATTCTTTCATATGCTATATCAAAAGAGAACCCTTCAATATTGTTTTTTACTTCTACATAAGCATCACCTAACACGTTTCTACATTGACTCTTATAAGCGTTAAAAAAATCCACCGCTTCAGGATCATCATTCCTTAGCATGCTGCACAACTTATTGAATAAAGCTTCATTTGATAGTTCAACAACAGCAATATTATCTTCTTTTTGCCCAAGGGATTCGTTGAGGGATTTAAGTAGTTTTTCTAGGGGGGCATGAAGGTTTTCGAGGTAAATGGCTATTTCAGGGGTGTTTTTTTGTTTAATCGCTATTTCCAATACAGAAGCTTTATCAGCGATATGTTGTGCGCCGATGCTTGCACTTAAGCCCTTGATCGTGTGTGCAATACGTTCAGCTGTTGCCCAATCGTTATTATTTAAATGCTGGTTTATGTCAGCAACAGCGTTTTTTTGACCACTTAGAAATTTAGTTAACATTGAAATGTAAAGGGTTTCATTGCCCAATACTCTTTTTAGACCAGCGCGCATATCTAAACCATCAATGGATTCTGGCAATTTGCTAGATAACTTTTCGTGCAGATTTGAGTTTGCTGGCATCACGTCGACGTTAGGGATGTTGGACTCTGCCTGTTGATGTTTACTGGGAATCCATTTTACTAACATAGCCCATAATTGATCTGGCTCTATGGGTTTGGGCAGAAAATCGTTCATACCAGCGGCTATGCATTTTTCGCGATCATCTTTAAGTACATTGGCGGTCATTGCAATAATTGGCAATTTTGCAAATTTTTTATCTTCGCGAATTTTAAGCGTCGCCTCAATCCCCCCCATCATTGGCATTTGCATGTCCATCAACACTAAGTCGTATTGATTTTGTTCGATTTTTGCAATTGCCTCCAGCCCATGATTGGCGATGTCCGTATGTATTTTTGCGTGCGCCAGTAATCCAGCAGCTACCTCTTGGTTGAGTTCGTTGTCTTCAACTACCAAGACATGGCTGCCAGCAATTTTCCCGATAAATTGATTGCTCTCATGTTGGCTTTCAACAGCATTTCGTGTGGATTCGACGCCAAATATACTGGCCACTGTATCGTGCAAAACGGAGACGGTAACAGGCTTGATGATGATATTTTCGATGCCATATGCGGCAGTGTTGTTGATCACGTCTTCACGCCCGAAAGCTGTGACGAGAACAATTTTTGCCTCACTTGGTAAGCCAAGGCTACGGATTTGGTTTGCGGTTTCAAAACCATCCATGTCTGGCATATGCCAGTCTAAAAAGATAATTTTGTAAGGTGTTTCGGCATTCGCTGCATCGCGGGTCATGATGACTGCTTCTGCGCCAGATGATGCTAAATCAACACGTAACGAAATATCGCTAAGCAAGTCTGACAACACTTGTCTTGAATAGGCGTTGTCATCGACAATCAGAACGCGCTCACCCGAAATTTGGGTCGTTAAGTTTTTCTTGGCGTCACTCAAGGCAGCTTTGTATAAGCCCACTCTGTACCAAAAGGTGCTACCGATGCCAGGGATACTTTCTACCCCAACAGAACCACCCATGAGTTCAGCAAGTTTTTTGCAAATCGCCAACCCTAAGCCAGTGCCGCCATACTTTCTGGTAGTGGAGGTGTCTGCTTGCTGGAAGCTCTCAAATAGTCGTTTCTTGGCACTTTCGCTGATGCCGACCCCTGTATCTTTCACACCAAAATAAATATCAACTTTGTCTTCAGTTTCGTTTTCTAGTCTAGTGATAATAGTTATTTCACCATTCTCAGTAAACTTTACAGCATTGTTGACATAGTTAATTAAAATTTGGCTAATTCTTAACCCGTCGCCCATCACCTCGCTGGGTACATTGGGGCCTAAGTCAAAGTTCAGAGTCAAGCCCTTTTCATTGGCTTTGAATTGCACTAAATCTGATACGTTTTCAATCAATCTATCTAAGTTTATCTGATAGCTTTCAATCTTGACTTGACCCGCTTCTAGCTTAGAGAAGTCTAGGATGTCATTAATTAACCCCATTAAATGCTGCCCAGATTGCTGCATTTTACTTAAGTAATCAACTTGTTTGGGTTCAAGTGGTGTTTTTAGCATGAGATGCGACATGCCAATAATTGCATTCATGGGTGTCCGGATTTCATGGCTCATATTTGCCAAAAAGTCGGTTTTCATTCGCGCTGAGTCTTCAGCCATTTGTTTGGCTTTTTCTGTCGCAATTTGTGCTTTTTGCTGTTCAGTATTATCAATTATCGTACCTACTTGCCCGCCAATGGTACCATCTGGCTTAGTAAATCCTTTTAGCCAGTAAATGGTGTTGTGAACATTTCCATCTGCAAAAGTAATGTCTCTTTTTAGCGGATTATTTAACTGATATTTGATAACGTTAATGTCTTCCTCGTAGTACTTTTTACGCTCTTCAGCGTTGTAAAAATCAACCTCTTTCACTGTTTTCCCGATTAAGTATTCCCTTTTAACGTCAAATACTTCTTCATAGGCTTTGTTAACTACTAAGAATTTCGCTTCTGCATCTTTATAAAAAACTGGAATGGGTATTGAATCTACGAGAGTATCTAAAAATGCAGCATGCTCTCTAAGTTCGTTGAGTAGTTTTCTTCGGTCGGTAATATCTTCAAAAATCCACACCGTTCCGCGTTCTATATTGGCAGTGTTGAGTGCTTTACCTGAAACTCTGCAAATGAAGTTTTTGCCAGCAGCATTTTTGAACTCAATGACATCTGTATAGGTTTCTCCATTGCGAATTTTGCCATACCCATCTTTTCCAATTTTTTCAAAATCGTTAGGGTTCACGTAATATTGCTCTATTGATTTATCTAACAATTCTTCTTCTGATGCTTTGAATAGTTGCGCAAACGTTGGGTTTAATCGCAAAATTTTTCTATTTTGCATTAAGGCGATACCAAGACCAGCGGAATCAAAAATGGCTCGCTGCTCTTCAAGTGCCTGGACTAGGTTTGCTTGATATTTCGAAATTTCCTGTTGAGATTCCTCTCTATACTGGTTTTGCTCTTGTAACTTGTTCGCCATTTTGTTGATTTTATTGCTCAAATTGAGCAGTTCTTTAACGCCACTGGCAAGCACGCTTACGTTGTAGTTTCCGTTGCTAATTTCCCCTACGTGATGAATGATGTGGTCAATGGGTTTGGCAATGTTTCGTGTAATCATTAATGCAATAAATAAACCTGCTAAGGCGGTAAACACAGCAAATAGACTTAAAAATTGTTTTGCCTGTTGTTCAAGTTCTATTAGTTTGTGCTCCTCATTCAGCGCTTGATGCTGTAATTTCAAGGCGATGGTTTGGCTGGTAGATTGATGTTTTTTGTATGCGCTGGTGAGTGCGGCAATATCCGCTTGAGCTGCGACTTGGTTATTGCTAATGTGGGGGATAATTTTAGTGTTTAGTATCTCTAAAAACTTTTCTTGATCAGCGGTTAATTGTGTCAAATCGCGAATTAAATGACCGTCTAAATGAACTGCGAGTAGAGCACTCTCTGTTGCTGGTTTTTTAATTGCTCGGGCTTGATTGATTATTTGATTAATCTGGCTTGTTGATAAGCTGCTAGATTGCGTTGAGGTGACTTCTGTTGAGGCGACTACTAAAGTGGTGTGATATAAATCGGCAATGGGGGCATTGATCGCTTGTAAGAACGCTTGGTTTGTTTTTACGATGTTTTGATAATTGACTGCATTAGTTTTTGTTTGGGTAAGCAGGTATTCACTTGAGAAATAGAGAATGCCAAACATGACTATAGAGCCAACAAAAAATGTGAGTAGCTTGCTTTTGATGGAGTTAAATAATCCTAATTTCATATCCTATGATACTCAGTCGATAATGATATCCAGTTAGCAGTAAATGGGTTGATATTGCAACCAATTGAAACAATTTGTACCGTTTCTCCCGATGTTATCATTAATTTCAATTTTGGAAGTGTTAATTTGCTAATTTTAATGTAAGTGACTGAAACGTAATTGTTAGATGGTTTTTATCATTGATTGCTATTTCTATGTGCGTGGGAAATTTTAGCCCATGCTAAGAATGAGTGAAGGTATTGTGGTTGTCGGATACACAGGTAAATTGTTACAAATACGTTGAGTGAAGCGGTTGCTAAAATCAGCGCTGGTATGCTGTAGCCTTTTTTAAGAAACCATACAGAAATTAGCGCTGACAATACCATGAACAGTGCATTAAGTATGTTGTTGCCCGCAATTACTCTTGATTGGTGGCTTTTTTCACAACGCGTCTGTATGAGCGTGTAAAGCGGCACAATATAAAATCCGCCAAATGTGCCAAGCAAGACAATGTCAATGAGCAAACGCCAATGTGTGAGGCTGGTGTTAATAAAGCTGATGAAATTAATATTGTGTGTTGCGTTGGTGAGCTCGTGAATTTTTGTTGCAGAAAAATACATGTCTGCACCAAATGCAGATAAGCCGATTGCGCCAAACACTACTAAGCCTAATCCAGTGTTGCCTTTTGAGAGCTTTTCGCACAGTAATGAGCCACTTCCCACGCCTAAAGAAAACACTGCGAGTAGCAATATAAAAACACTTTCATCGCCATGCAATACTTGCTTGGCAAGGTTAGGAAATTGCGCGACCAAGGTTGCGCCAAAAAACCAAAACCATGAAATTGCGACCAATGCTAACCAAATGACTTGGTGATCCCATGAGAATTTTAGATTTTTATAGGTTTCTGTGATGGGGTTCCAATTGATTTTGAGTGCATGTGCTGGGGCAGGAGAGTGAGGAATGCCTCTGCTTGTAAAGTAACCCAAACATGCGATTACAATGACGGAAATGCTAATGACTGTTTCATGGTTTGCTTGCGTTGCCAGCCATGCCCCCAAAATTTGACCTAGCAATATAGCGACAAAGCTTCCCATCTCGACCATGCCATTGCCCCCCATCAACTCGTGTTCCTTTAGGTGTTGAGGTAAATAGGCAAATTTAACAGGACCAAACATTGTTGAGTGTATCCCCATTAAAAACAACGCTAAAGACAATAACCATATGTTGTGAATAAAAAAACCTATACTTGCAAATATCATGATTCCGATTTCAAGCAATTTTACGTAACGTATAATTTTTGAACGTTCATATTTATCCGCTAACTGCCCAGCTGTTGCTGAGAAAATAAAGTATGGCAACATAAATAGCCCAGGTAACAGTGTTGTTAGCGCGTCGCTATCAACGTTGCTCAAACTTGCTGAATGAAATGCCACCAGAGTAATGAGTGCTGTTTTAAATACATTATCGTTGAACGCGCCTAAAAACTGCGTAAAGAAGTAGGGGCGAAAGCGTTTTTCTTTCATTAAGCCAAATTGTGTGCTCATGATGGTCCAGTCAAATGAATGTTAGGTCTGTTCGGCCATTTTTTTTAAGGTGACGTAGTCTGTCTTCCCTGTCCCCAGTATGGGCAATGCATCGATCACTACAATTTTTTTAGGGACTGCCAGCTCAGGCGCTCCGTGTGTTTTTGTATGATGTAGCAAAACTTCTCTGCCCAAATCTGGGTTGGTGGTAAATAGCACAATATTTTCACCGCGTTGTGCATCGGTTTGGGTAGTGGCTGCGTGTTGATGTTCGGGTGATGCTAGTGCCGCAATCGTTTCTACCATTTCTAGCGATACCATTTCTCCTGCAATTTTGGCAAATCGTTTAACACGACCCATTATTTTCACAAAGCCATTTTCATCAATACCAACTACATCGCCAGTGTCATACCAACCATTTTTTGGCGGGCGTAATTTGGCTGGCTCATCATGAAGATAGTAGCCTTTCATAATATTCGGGCCGCGCACTGACAATATCCCGCCCTCGCTCACCCCAGGAACTGGGTGGATTTGATACTCAATCCCAGGCAAAAGATTGCCCACCGTGCCATGACGATTCGCCATGGGCGTGTTGACTGCTAAGACGGGGGCACACTCAGTGGCTCCATAGCCTTCTAATATTCGCACGCCAAATTTATCAGCCCACATTTTACGGACTTCTTCATGTAATCTTTCTGCCCCAGCGATGATGTAACGTATGCTATAAAAATCATAAGGATTTGCGTTTTTTGCGTAATTACTCAAAAAGGTATTGGTGCCAAATAATACTGTACAACCACGGTCGTAGATGATTTCTGGGATCACTTTGTAATGTAGCGGGGATGGATATAGAAATAATTGCGTTCCACGCACAAAGGGCAATACTACGCCGCAGGTAAATCCAAAGGCATGAAATAGCGGCAGCACCATCATAAATTTATCTTTTGGAGAAAAATCAATCACGGCACAAATTTGCGCCACGTTGGCGAGTAAACTTTTGTGAGAATGAACGACTCCTTTAGGTTTGCCTTCAGAACCCGATGTAAATAGAATCACAGCCGTATCGTCTGACTTGGTTTTATGCTGTACCCACTTAGGTAACCAAAAGGCAAAGCCCATTAACCAAATCTTGTCGAAGAGATTAAATTGGACTCGCAAGTCTTCTAAATAATAGATTGTTATGCCTTGTAATGCCGTTACGACCTCCTCCAGTTTTGCTGTTTCCACAAACTTTCTAGAGCTAATGATGGTTGTAATATTGGCAACCAAGCACGCATTTTGTAAGCCCGCACTGCCAGATGTGTAATTCAACATCGCTGGGATACGCCCCATTGCGCTCATTCCGTAAACTAGACTCGCCGTATTTGTGACGTTAGGCATTAGCACGCCGATGATTTCTTCCTTACGACTCACCTTATTTACAATACGCCCCAACGCTAAGGTTTTTTTTAAAAAATTGCCATAAGTGTCTTTCACTTGCATCATGTCTTCGACGATTTCATGCTTGCGACCATGCACCCTAATCGCGTTAAGTAGCGCCTCAAACAGTGAGTCTATGGGATATGAGGCATACATCATATTCTGCATAACGCGTCGCAACGCCTCACCTGCCATGCGACGGCGTGCTTTCGCACTTGCTGCAACAGGCATGGGAATACTGGTCGTTGGTAATATACAAAGTGTGACACGGGGAAATAGCTTTTTAGGAAAAGTCGCTGGCATACGACTAAAGTAACTAAGCGCAGCGCCATCAATGCGAATAGGCAACAGTGTTGCACCCGTTTTGGCTGCAACAAAACCTGGCCCATCATATACTTTCATCAAGCTACCCGTGACCGTTAATCGCCCCTCTGGAAAGATCACCACATTCTCACCCTCTTCCAGCAACTTGATGACTTTTTTCATGGCTAGCGGGCTGGTTGGATCAACCGCCAAATGTGGCACAAGGCTTAAAACAGCACGAAATAACCAGTTTTCTAATACTGCGGTATGCACGACAAATGTTGCGCGGATAGGTAAAAATAAACCCAAGAGTAAGCCATCTAAAAATGACTCATGATTGGCTATGACAAGGGTTTTACCGTTGCGGGGTACATTTGCTTGCCCAGTAGTTTTTACCTGAAACAACATTTTGCAGACAAAGCGCAACACTTTTACCAACATCGTTAGCTCCCTAAGTTTCTGTTTTGATGTAATTTAATACGCTGGTTAAAGCATCAGTCATTAAAGTTTTATTGACCCAAAAATAGACCTCTTTGCCCACTTTCTCGCTTTGTAGGGCCCCACTGTCTTTTAACACATTCAAGTGGTGTGTAACCGCGCTGCGGCTTAGTGTGGAAGCAGCGACAATTTGCAAAATATTCATACGCTCATTCGGTTCAAATGCGAGCAGAATGCGCTGGCGATGTTCATCACCCAACGCGATAAAAAGCGCAGAGGTGTTTTTCCATTCAATGGGCATTTCAGCAATTATCTTCATAACTATATAATTAGTTATTTAGTTATTTGTGTCAAGGTTTTTTTGAGTTCGTGCTTAAAAATCGTTAATATGTGAAATTGAACCGTTAAAAGAAGTTAACTATTGTGGGTTTGCTACAAAGCCAGTCTGAACTGATTTCCATCATCAATACGGCTGGGTTTAGTTTTGTTCCCAGTCAGCAGTTGCAAGCGTACTTGCTCGCTCAGTCAGAGTTTGCGATGCAAGATTGGCAGCAGTTTGCGCTGAGTTGGAATAACATGCCATTAGATGAATATATGGCTGATGGTGGTCGATACAGACGCCGCCTATACGCCACATTGAGTGCTGAAAATGGTAGCGCGGCAATTCAATTGGAGGCGCATCAGCCGCATTACCAAGGTACTGAATATAATCGCCTCAATGGAGGTGTGGCTCGTATTTTTGAGCCTATTAGACCTGAAATCATTGCTGGTTCAACCATGCAAAACGTGCTCAAATTTGCACAAAAAATATTTAGTGTGCTTAAGCCTGAAGCGGCATGGCACATTGAGGCGCATCAATTTAGAATTGAAGCTCACCTAGGTGAAACTGGCAAGCCGACGCCTGAAGGTGTGCATAGAGATGGCGTGGATTATGTGCTGGTAATGATGGTACACCGAGAAAATATATCCAGTGGCACCACCACCATGCACGATACTGAAGAAAATACGTTGGACAGTTTTACACTGACGCAGCCATTTGATGCAGCCATTGTAGATGATCGCCGCCGCATGCACGGGGTCACGCCAATTATCCCAATTGATCCGAACAAACCAGCTTATCGAGATGTGCTAGTGCTCACATTTAGAAATAAAAAAGATGTATCCAGCATTGAATAAAATAACGCATTCGGTCAACCCACTCAAAAATAAGCGATTCTTCCAACTACTTACTTACCGCTTTTTTATGGTACTGGCATACCAAATTATGGCGGTAGTGGTTGGTTGGCATATGTATGAAATCACGCACGACCCATTAGCGCTAGGTTTAATTGGTCTTGCGGAATTGATCCCATATTTTACATTTGCATTGTTTGGGGGATACCTTGTCGACCATTATTCAAAGCGTTTGTTTGGTGTGCTTGCTGCAATCATTTTGTCTGCAAATGCTGGAGTTCTAGCTTACCTTTCGCATGATTCTGCCCAGCAGAATGCATTTGTTTGGATATATTTTTCTATCGCGTTTGTGGGTTTTGCGCGCGCATTTATTGCGCCCACCTATAGCACCATTTTTGCCAGCATTTTGCCAAGAGAAAGTTATGCGCGCGCTTCGAGTGTAGGCACAACGGTGTTTCAAATTGGGCTGGTCCTCGGCCCAGCTCTGGGTGGAGCGCTCATTGCGTGGAGTAGCTTGTTGATAGCATATGTGGTTGCGAGTTTGCTTGCCTTGTTTGCGGGCGCTGCATTAATTTTATTAAAAATTACATCGCAACCACCGCAAAATAACGCCCCAATTTTTGCCAGTATTATTGAGGGGATTCAGTTTGTAAAAGGCAACCAAGTAATTCTAGGTGCACAAGCACTGGATATGTTTGCGGTTTTGTTTGGTGGTGCAATAGCAATGCTGCCGATGTTTGTTACTGAGGTTTTTAATCAGGGGCCTGAAGCGCTCGGTATTATGCGAGCTGCACCAGCAGCTGGTGCAATCTTAACTGGTATTTGTTTAGCACGGTTCACCATTTCAAAAAATGCAGGTCGATGGCTCTTGTTCTCCGTCGCAGGGTTTGGTTTTAGCATTATTGCTTTTGCTTGCACAACCAATTTCTGGCTAGCTGTGTTTTTGCTATTTTTATCTGGCGCTTTAGACGGTGTTTCAATCGTTCTTCGTACCACGATTATGCAACTTATGACCCCAGATCATATGCGTGGGCGAGTCGCTTCTATTAATGGTTTATTTATCGGCTCGTCTAATGAGTTAGGTGCGTTTGAATCTGGGTTTGCTGCCAAGTTGATGGGGTTAATACCTTCGGTCATATTTGGTGGGGTCATGACCTTGATAGTGGTGGCGATGACGGCAAAATTAGCGCCTAAATTGCGCAGGCTACATCTAACGTATGATGAGCATTAACATAATGAAAGTGAGAATTAGGGAGTAAGTTCAGCGTTATTCGCAGTATGGTTTTGGTTATGTAATGATATTCTGGTCTTCATGAAAATCATCAAGCAAAACTACACTAAGCGTAAATTATGAACAAACAGACTTTACTCCCCATTGAAATAGCTCGCCAGACGCTTATGCAATTAGCGCAACGTAAGATTTCCCCTACGCCTGATAATTTTAGAATTGTTTACGACGAAATCTCAGGTCACCAATTTGAAGACCAATCACAGTTAGTTACCAAAACATTAGAAAAGGTTCTGCATGAAGCAGCAAAAGGGAGTGCTAAGTATTTTAGTATTGCTAAAACGATCAGTACGCTGATTGAAAAAAAAGAATGGACTAAATTAGAAGAGGAGTTCCGTAAGCTCTTTATGACTGGCGCGAACGCTACTGAAGCGGGGGAGGTCAACTGGGCTGTTGTTATCCGGAATTTATTAAAGCAGCTTGAGTTGAGTCACAAGGGCATTACCTTGGGTCGTAAAAAAGAGGGGTTAAGTCGTGTACTTTCAAATTTCGCCAGTGACTCTGAAGTACTAGGGCAGAAGATTCAAGCGCTCATTAGCTCTTGGGGGCAGGAATCGGAGAGTGTTGAGATGGTAGATGCTACTCAACCAACGGCTAGTCTAGCGAATGCGCAGGCTCAGACTAACCACACCATATCCCCTGTAGAAAAAATCAACAACCAAACATTAGGGAAAAACCAAGAACAGGAAAAGCTGTTAGCGGTGTGGCGCGACATGCTTTTAAGAGTGTTAGAAATGGTGATCATCCCGCTGTTTGAGACACAGCCAGATACGCAGCAAAAAGCACAAGCATTGTTAGATCGGTTACGCAAAACGCACTCTGAAGCTGGCTTGTTACAACACAGTCAAGACCTTAAAACGTTTATGCTAAAAATTGAGTTACAACGTGATTCAGAAAAACAAATTCAATCTTCGTTAATGACTTTGCTGCGTTTAATGGCAACCAGTATAAGCGAATTAGTTGTGCAAGATAAATGGGTGGCGGGACACCTCAGTATTCTACAAGATTTGATGAATAGGCCACTCAGCATCACGACTTTGTATGATGCTGAAAGTAGTATTAAGGATCTCATTTATAAACAGGCCAACATCAAACCATTAATGGTTGATACAAGAAATACACTTAAAAAAATGGCAGAAACATTTGTCGATCGCCTAGTCGACATGACAGAAAGCACTTCAGATTATCAAGCAAAAATTGAAGGCTACCAGCTAAAAATTCAAGCCACTGAAGACGTAGCTGAGCTCAGCAAGGTTATTGAAGGTTTGCTAGAGGACACTAAGACTATAGGTGTGAATGTGCAACGAAATCGTGATGAGTTTGTTGAAAGTCAGAAAAAAGTCGTAAAGGCTGAGAAAAAGATTCAGGAGTTAGTGGCAGAGTTGGAACAAATTAGTGAGGTTGCGCACGAAGATTACTTAACTGGTGCACTGAACAGACGTGGAATGGATGAGGCACTTTCACGCGAATTTAGCCGAGCAGATCGATTCAATACGGTGCTCAGTATTGCCATGATGGATATTGACCACTTTAAAAAGTTAAATGACACATTAGGCCATGCTACAGGCGATCACGCGCTTGCTCATTTTGCTAAAGTGATTAAAGAAGTCATGCGATCAACCGATGTGTTGGCGAGATATGGTGGCGAAGAGTTTGTTATTATTTTACCTGCAACCGAGCAAGCCGATGCAATTGATATTGTGACAAGGGTGCAACGTGAGTTAACCAAAAATATTTTCTTGAATAAGCATGAGAAAGTATTGATCACATTTAGTGCGGGGGTAGCCGAGCGTATGGCAGGTGAGACCCCTGAGCAAATTATACCTCGGGCTGACGCAGCACTTTATCAAGCCAAGCAAACTGGTAGAAATCGTGTGGTTGGTGCAGTCAATGTGATTGAAAATACGCTTTAATAATCGCTACTGCGTCCAGTGGGATAGCCTTTTGAAATGTCGCTCTGCCATTCTCCGCACTCGGCGCATCGGTGGTCATGCATGCTTGGGCTAAAAACCAAGGTGGCATTGTTACAGAATTTACAGGCTAGATTAGTAGGGGATTTATGATGGATCAAGTGCTGTTCAGTTGAGACCTTCGTACTACCAAGTGCGTATTTGTTGTCCACAACGTGCCTCCTAATTTGAGTGCGTATAACCGACATCAGAACTGACTTTAGTAATGTGTAAATTACGCGTATTTACTTGATTGGGCAAGTGAATCTTTTCAAACATTTACTTTTAAAACACAATTTTGAAACAAAATAAGTTGATAATTACTTCAACAACATTACCCAAGTTGTTATTTTTTAAATAATCTCAAAAGGATTTAGTCATGATTACACAATATTTTATAACTTTTATTATCCCCTTGGTTTTCTCATCTTTTGTCGCTGCCATCGGTTGGTTTGCGTATGAAGAAATTGGCGCTGTGGTTGCTGGTATTACTGCCTTTGTTATTTCAGCCACATGGTCGCACTTTGCAGTTATCACTACCGATGTTCGCAGAAGTGTTAAGTCCAAAAGTGACCCGCGCCGTGCGGCTGCGATGACACGTTTGATTGCAAAGCGTGCTTAATTACTCACTACAGTAAACTGCTCAAATATTGAGTGGCTCCGCATAACAGCCAATGGCCATCAATATATTAACTGGCCTTTGCTGTAGATGGTTTTTACTGAAGTGCGCCTAATCTATATCGGCAGAATCCCACTAGGTCAAGGATGACTCATCGGTTTGGTTGCCCAAACTTACTGCCTTATTCACTGCACAAAACTTTCATTTTCTGTGAATTCTTTGGCTTAACTTGCAAACATTTGTTTGAATACCTGAATCATATACCTATGATCTAGTGCGCCTGCGCTTTCTCGCAGACTATGCATCGCCCACATTGGCGAGCCGACATCAACGCTTGCTATACCCAAATTGGCCGCTACAATTGGACCTATCGTACTTCCACAACCAAGATCTGTGCGGTGTGCATATTGCTGATAGGGAACCCCCGCACGCTCGCAAAGTTGAATGAATTTTGCTGCAGTATCTGCCCCAGTGCTGTACCTTTGGTTGGCATTGGTCTTGATTACTGGCCCATGATTGACTAATGCTTGATGGCATGGCTCGTAAGCTGCGGGAAAGTTAGGGTGATAAGCGTGAGCCATATCTGCACTAATGAAAAAGCTTTTAGCGAGAGCCTGTTTTTTTGTTTCATCTAACAAGTCAGAATGATTGCTAATCCGCTGAATAATATCGGCTAAAAAGCTACCTCCCGCGCCAGCAGCACTTTGGCTGCCGACTTCTTCGTGGTCAAAAAAAGCACATAAAGTGGTGGCTAGCGGTGTCTTGGTCTCAAGCAGCGCGGTGAGTGCGGCATGACAAGAAGCTAAATTGTCCAACTGACTATCTGTAATAAATTCTTGATGAGCACCCCAAAAACTGCCTTTTTGGGTATCAAAAACGTTTAACTCCCAATTGATAATCGAATCTGCGTTTACTTCTGCGGCGGTGCTCAGTAGTTTTCTCAGCACATGGTCAGCGCCCACATTGTTTTCAATAGCACTTAAAATGAGGGGGAGTTCAGTTTGCTTGTTGAATTTAAGCCCTTGCTCATTCACATCTCGATTCATATGTATCGCAAGATTAGGCAAGCGAAATAACGCTTCTTCAAACTTAACGATTTTTGTCTCAAAACCATCGCCATTACGCACGTTAATTCGTCCCGCTAAACTTAAATCGCGGTCGGCAAATGTGGCTAATATTGGCCCGCCGTAAACCTCCACACCAATGCGCACATACTTGCCGTCATTGAAACTTGCGTTGGGTTTTAAGCGTAAGCTTGGCGAATCAGTATGTGCGCCAATCATGCGTAAACCTGTGTTCACTACCGCATTCTGCCCTAATTTAAAGGCGATGATAGATGAGCCGCCGCGCACTACAAAATATCCTTGACCATCTTCAAGCTGCCAAGCATCCCGCTCATCAAGGGCTTGGTAGTTCTCGGCTAACAGTCTTTGTTTGGTGGTTTCTACCGCATGCCAAGGGCTAGGGCTAGCATCAATAAAGTCTAATAAATCTTGTGCGTAAGCTTGGGTAGCGTTTGAGATTGTCATGTTAAATCAATTTATATTGGTATGCGCTAATCATACGCAATAGCGTAAATCATCGCCAGTAGATGCGTGTTCAGTCACCATGTTTGATTTTCCATGCGTCAACAAACTGACGGTAAAAATCCACGCTAGGTGCAGATGCACCGCGAACTCCGCACATGGCGCATGCAAATTCAGATGCGCGCTTGATTATGGTTAAATTATCCCACTGGTATAGCGTGCCAAGGATAAATACAGCGGAGTACGCATCCCCGGCCCCTACGGTATCTATTAACTCAATAGGCGCTGCTAAATCACTCGATTTGACAATTTGCGCATCAGTATCTAACAACCAACCACCTAGCGCTCCACAGGTGATGATGATTTGTTGTAGTTGAAAACGTTGTTTTAATGCCTGCGCCTGCTGTTCAGGTGAGCCGAGTACTTCAAAAAGCGCGGCAACCGTGGCTAGTTCTTCATCATTCATTTTGACAATGTCTGCTTGTGTCAATGCAAACTCAATGATTTCTTTGGTGTACCAAGGCGCTCTTAAATTAAGGTCTAAAAACTTGAGGCAATGCGAATTAGCTAGGAACTGCTCTGCGGTTAATCGCGATTCAATGCTGCGTAAGGCTAATGTGCCAAAGTAGGCAATGTTAACTTGTAGCGATTGTGTTGTTTCTTGAGTAATTGCCATGTTGATATGGTCGTATGCTTGGTCAGCTAAAATTTCAAAGGTATGATTTCCATCTTGCAGATTTACCTTTACGCAGCCAGTTGGGTACTCAGTATCAAACTGAATGCCTTGCGTGTCCAAGCCCAGCATAATCATTTCATCCATTAATGCCTCGCCCAGGTTATCCATACCGATGCGAGAAATGATTTGCGTGTTTAAGCCAAATGCTTGCAAATGTCTTGCGACGTTATAAGGTGCGCCACCGAATACATTCTGATCGGGGAACACATCAACCAATATTTCGCCAAAGATGGCCACTGTAGACATTTTAGTAAACGCTTCCATTCATATTCACTATTTAGCTAGGCGCATTAAGTTAAGCACTAACAAAAAAGTTAGACATCGTATGTGCTTGTTTTAATCTGGTGCACGATCAAGTTTAATCACCCTGACCTGCATTACATCTGGGGAAAGTGCGGGGCCGAATTGATTAAAAATTGCCACATCAGCAGCATCATGACCATATGCAACCGTGACGCGACCACCACGTGGGGAGGCTTGTGTTGCGTCAAAGGTATACCAACGGTCGCCCACATATGCCTCAAACCAAGCGTGAAAGTCCATTGGCCTGAGCTCATGCAGAAAGCCAACCACCATGCGCGCTGGAATACAAAGCGCACGGCAAAGGGCAATTGCTAAATGCGCAAGGTCACGGCAAACCCCTTCTCGTACTTGATTCACTTCAACAGCGGAAAGTTGATAATGATGAGATTGGGGATTAAACCTTACATTGTCGCGTACCCATTGCTCAATTTTTGCTACTTGAGCGTAACCTGGTGTAATCCCAGCCACAATTTCTTGCGCCATTTCAATAAAACGATCAGATTCACAATAGCGTGAAGCTAGCAAATAAGTGAGTGTATCATTTGGCAAATGTTGCACTTCCACAAATGGAGCACCAGCACAAGCCTCTATTTGATCTGCAGTAGATATTACAGCTGATGTCCGAATGGTAAACTCACCAACAGGTGCAATTAAACGTTGACATAAATTACCGTAAATGTCGGTAAAGTCAACGGCGGGCACACTGGGGGTCAGCGTGTAAGACTCACTCGCAATCCACTGATTAAATCCACTGCGTGGACGCAACATTAAAATAAAAGGTGTTGGAACACTGACATTAAATACAAAACTACATTCCGTGCGCAACCACATTTTTAATTCCCAATGCTACTAAGTTAGAGATCATTTTAACTTGCTTTGCCTCACCTAATATTAAGTTTAGGAAAATAGTGCACCAAAACTACACATCAATTCTAATTCATTGACTAGATTACATTTTGTTTTGATTTAGACATAAACTTTTACATCTCTCGCAATCTCGCGTCTTTATTGGTTTTGCGCCCGTTTAATATTTAAAGGGCTTTAAATATTGCGCCTAACTTGTTGATTTGGCATGCGCTATGCTAAACATTTTGTGCAGAGATAACGGCGTTCACTTTGCGATGTTGATTGACTCAACGCCTTTTGCTAAAGGAGTGCATTATGAAAAAGATCATTATGTCAGGATTGTTGGTTTCAATGTCTATGTCCGTATTTGCGGTGGCTCAAGAAGGTAAGTTTTCCCCGTCGGATAATAACAAAGGTACCTTAATTGCAGTAACTGAGCGCGGCGTTGGTGCCAAGATGGCAACCTATATTATGCAGGCGCAGTTGATTCAACACCCTGCTTATATGCCTGAGTATTTGGCGTTAGAAGGACCTGCGTTAAATGCGGTGATGTCTAAATATGGATTAACGCATGAATCATTGCCTGCCTACATTTTTGTGGATAGACGTGGACGAGAGCTGGGGCGTATTGCTGGTCAGTTGCCAGCGACAGCGCGTTTAGTGGCTAACAACTCTGCTCAGTTGGATTGATGCCAGCGTGTTAAACCTGACCAAACTGGAATATAAGGGCATACTTTTTAGTCTGTTCTTATATTCCTAAACCAATAGGGCGAGTATAGTTTGATGCATGCTTGCATTATCTAACTTATTCGTATTGTTCGTTTTGTTATGCGCCAATCTTGCCTTGGCGGATGACACCGAGACGGCTTTGGGTAACGCTTCTGGCTTGAACGGGGAGATTGAGAATCACGCAGTGACCCTGCCAAAACAACCTACAGTCAATGTGCCCAATGGCGTAAGACCAATTATTGTTTTACCGCCGCAAGAGTACCAGCCTCACACCTTAGTTGTACCACTTGCCAATGAAAAATCACCCCCCGTGATACTGCGACGAGACTCAACCGAAGTGCTGCAGAGTCATCAACCTGCTTTACCAAAAAATACGATTCAGCCACCCAATGAAATAGGAGAAGGTGCTGGTGAACGCATTAAAACCAAACCGTTGCCTCCAGTTGTTTATTAAGCCTAAGCTAAGGCATTAGCGTTCTATGTATTTTCGAGTAAAATCCCGTCATGGATATTTACTCATTACTTAAGCCACTATTGTTTCAACTCGAAGCTGAAAAAGCGCATGATCTCACACTTAAAAGCCTAAAAATTGGTGAGCAACTTAGCTTGCTAAAACTTTTAGCTAAACCCGTACCCCACAAGTTGACAGAGGTCATGGGCTTGCAGTTTACTAACCCAGTTGGTTTAGCTGCTGGCCTAGATAAAAATGCAGCATATATTGATGGTCTAGCCGCCTTGGGGTTTGGTTTTATTGAGGTTGGCACAGTGACACCCCGCCCACAGCCAGGCAACCCCAAGCCACGATTATTTCGTGTAAAAGAAGCGCAAGGTATTATTAACCGCTTTGGTTTTAATAATTTGGGTGTAGATCAGCTAGTGCGTAATGTGCAAGCTGCAAAATATCGAGGTGTTTTGGGAATTAATATCGGTAAGAATTTTGATACACCGAATGAAAGAGCCGTCGATGATTACTTGATTTGCATGCAAAAAGTCTATGCACACGCTAGCTATATCACAGTCAATATTTCATCTCCCAACACGAAAAACTTGCGACAGCTACAAGAAAAAGAAGCTTTATCCGCCTTATTATCAAGCCTGAAAACTGAGCAAACAAAACTAGCGCAACACCATGGACGCTACGTGCCAGTGGCATTAAAAATCGCGCCAGATCTAGTTGAGGCACAAGTGATTGAGATTGCCGACTTACTCAAACAACATCAAATAGACGGTGTTATCGCTACAAACACCACCTTGGCGCGTGCCGCTGTTAACGGTTTGCCAAACGCAGAGGAAACAGGCGGGTTATCTGGCGCGCCAGTGCGACAACAATCAACCTTGGTGATACAACAACTTTCACGTCAATTGGCAGGAGAGCTACCAATCATCGGTGTGGGTGGCATTTTAAGCGGAACTGATGCCGTGGAAAAAATGAACGCTGGCGCAAGCCTAGTGCAAGTTTATAGTGGTTTGATTTACCGAGGCCCAGCCTTGATCAACGACATATGTCAGTCAATACTCAAGTGATTCGGACCCAGTGATTTGGACATGGTCTGCTAGAAATAAAAGAGCCCACATCGGACCTTGCCTTCATTCAATCCCCCTTTTGCTAATTTATCATTAGCTATGGACTCCAGTTTTTCTAGGCAAGGGCAGAAGCAAAAAACTCTGGTGAATGAATCTTTTATATTAAATTTTAATGAAAATAAAAGTCCACACTACATCCATAAAATTTTTAATGTTATATTTATGTTGATGATGATACTTGATTCTAATCTGAAACTTTCAAAATTAGCCACCAGAAAACTATTTGTTTTTTTTATTCTTCTGTGATCTTTGGATTGTGCTCTTTTTTCAGGAGTTCGTCAGGGATGGGTTGAGTTTCAGAGCAAATTTTTTACGTTGCTTCAAGAGTATCTGATACTGATCTGAAGTTACTTATAATTTAACAGAAATTGCAGTCTATATGCCTTTCGAATTTCTTTACAAAGGAACTATTATGAAATGTATTAATAAAACTCCGTTTATTTTTATACTCTGCACTTTAGCGTTCTTGCTCAGCAGTTGTAAATCAATTCTAGTTCAGCCCTATGATGAAAAGCTTATAACTGATACCGAGACTCTCTTCAAAAAAGCATCGGAAATGATTGACGATGGAATAGCAAACAGCCCAGTGACTGATGAAACCAGGAAGGCAATATTAAGGCCGTCAGATCATCCTGGACATTTTTCCAAGTTTAAATCTCGCTATGAGTCCCTAGACACAGATGCAAATGCACTGATACTTCGAGCAATGTCTAAGTCTGAAAATATAGACAAAGTGGGTGAAAGCCTACAAGAAAAGGTTAATGAGTTAATCGATAAATCTTTACCGTCTCAATGTAGCAGCCTTGAAAGTGATTTGGGAATTAACTCTAACTCACTTACGGTAAAAAATTATATTGACCTTAAATGCATAATTGTAAATTGGAAAGCACAGCATTCTAATACTGATGCTTATCAGGACTCTAATAACATTACTGATGGCACTCAAATTCTTAAACGTGCAAATTGGGAATTACGGAAATCCACCATATTTACTGCAACCTTAGCGATTCAACGTGCTGAAATGAGTAAGAAACACTAGTATTATTTTAATAGGAGATATTTTATGCCAATTATTAATGAAGTTGATTTCACAAAAGTTTCAAAAGATGCTTTAGCTGCTGCAAAGTTAGCCTTGAGTGACAACAAAACTTGGGAAAGTCTTAAGGATATATTAAAGAATATTACGGACTCACTAACAAAAGATGTTCAACTGATTGCTAAACGCAAGCTCAGCGGGGAATTCAATGAAGCAGACGCTAAAGTTTTCTTAGATGATCAAAAAATGGTGGCTAGAATTCGTATCCGTTCAATTGCTGTCATTGGTTTGCAACTTGCCGAGAATATTTGGAATGCTATTGCTTCTGTTTTTGGAACTGCAATAAATAAGGCTCTTGGATGGAGTTTACTATAAGAGAGTTATTCAGTTGGACTGCAAGATAGATTATCCATTGAGTATTTAAGAGAGAAAAATAGTGAAACCTTCTAAAGCTACTGGTCTAGTTAGGGTTGGTAAGTGGGGAGCAGGTCATGGCCCCCTGTGAGTCGAACACAGCACCAACGGATTATGAGTCCGATGCTCAGGACATAAAAAAAGCCCACATCACTGTGAGCTTAATTTAATACTGGTGGCCGGGGCCAGAATCGAACTGGCGACACGCGGATTTTCAATCCAACTCAGCACTTCAAATTTAATGTTATTAAGTCTAAAAATTGTAACATTTTTTTCAAGATCTTTTTCAAACATATTGTCAAAACCGAACTTGTATTCCGAACTTAGAAATTGAATTGTTTTGAAAACTCAGCTTGTAACTGCAAGAAAGTTAAGAAATTTAATCCACTCCGACCTTGCCGAACCACTGAACCTGATAGAACTTAAAATTTTCTGTAAAAAAATACATCAAGACCAATGCGAGATAATGGCAGCACCTCTTTGTTGCCGACACCTCTGGTTAGTCCGACGCACGATTGCAAGCGTATGGATCACCGAGGAGCCAAGATGGGTCATTTTTCACCACCCATCCGAGCCACCCAGTGAACCTTCCAGCAAAAAACTACAACTGCGCTATCACCTCATCCTTCTTAGGTTGCATCACCGATGAAATCTTACTAGATACAGAATTGGCAGCTTCCAGTAAGGTGCTTTTACTCAGGTGAGCATAACGAGCACTCATCCTAGTATCTGCATGATTTAACAGTTTTGACACCTCATACAAGGTACGCCCATTATTCACACAATAGGTCGCGAAGCTATGACGCAAATCGTGGTATCGAAGGAAAGGCACCCCCGCCTTGGTACGAATGCGATCCCATGGCTTAAAGGTGTTTTTGAATCTAGTGCCCGTCTTTCTGTTGGTGAACACATACTCATCAGTCTCAATTCTGTCGACCTGTTTTAATACTTCTAAAGCACTATCCGAAAGAGGAATAGAGTTTTGACGCTTTGATTTGGCACAACTCGCTGGAATAATCCAAAGCTTCTTTTCAATGTCTACGTTAGACCATCGTGCGGTTAGTGCAGCCGATAAACGAGAGCCAGTTGACAGTAAAAACAATGCCAACTGACAAATCGGTCGATTACTATCCGTATACAATACCTGAAGCAAAGCTTTGAGTTGATCATCCGTGAGGATATTCTCAACACCATTGTATTCACGATATAGTTGAACACCTTTTGCAAAGTTGACATCCAGATAGCCCCAACGTACCGCAATTGAGCCCATCCTGCGGATAAGCGCGGCATGATAATCCACCGTAGCTGCTGACAAGCCTTCTTTACGCAAGTCCATCATGAAGGCTTGTATTAGACGTTGGTTAATATCACGCAGTCTCATACTACTAAAGCGCTTTTTGATTCTTAGACGCCAGAGCTGCTCTAACCGCTTGGCAGACCTTGGAATGGTCGATTGTGCAAACGGATAATACTCTAACCACAAGTCATTAAGCGTCATAGCTTCAATCCGCATGGCCTCAGTAGATGCATTGCCTTGCTTGGCAGAAACTGCCTGCTGCTCTTTTAATCGAGTCACCTCAGCTCGAGCATCTTCCAAGGTGATTTCAGAGATGCGACCAAGCTTGTAATGGGTGGTTTTTCCATCAATTTTAGTACGCCAGTAAAAAGTACGTTGATTGTTCTGGGTCACAAGCAGGTACAAGCCCTTAACCACTGAGTCACAATATTCAATCGACTTGCCAGCAGGACACTTTAAGCTGGTCAAGTTACTATCAGTCAGTTTAATCACAGCCATCTAATGCACCTCTATTCATTAAGTTAAAAATATTAAAAAAAGTATTAATACAAATCGTCATCGTTGGGATCCTTAGGTTTATTGGTTGAGGGCTCATCATCGAGCAAAGTGTCATCCTCAGCTGGGGTTAGATAGCGGGTAAATGCATCTTTGAACTGACTGAGTGCGTACCCCTTGGGTGTATCGAACGGACCAATGCGCACGGTCTTGGAGTGAATGTCATAAATAGCCAGTTGACTGGAAAGCTGTCTAGGGGAAAGTGGGTGCCCATGGTTATAGGTTGCCCATGGGCTTTCAGGGATTTTCACAAGTGCCTCAATTAAGCTGACTGAACTGATTTTGTCGTCATATTGACCACCATTAGCATTTAATTCGAAGACCTGTTGGATATCAGCCAACAACTCATTGCCAGTACTGACTTTTTCAGAGGAGCGGCGAGAGAGGGTAAGTGCAGCATTCTTGGCACGTTCAAGCCATTCATCACCTGCAACCATGGCAATAGCAAGTAACGGCTCCCAGCTATCTTGAGCACGATCACTCAATTCATCGGGTAAAGAAGGACGTGCATTTTGAATAGCCTCTTCGTAGTCATCGGCAGCACGTTCAAGCTTGGCACACAGTGTTTCAAATAAGCCAGATTCAGCATAACGTAAGCGTTCCACTGTCTCATCGGACAACTTGCGACGCATATTTAATACAATACCGCGACTCATGGTAGCGTCAGGCAAATGCTTTTCAAGGGCAATCCCAGCAATGGATTTTGCACTGTAGACAGAAAATTTACGCGGGATAAATGAATCCCCTTCTACTTCACTGCGTAATACAAAACCACTGGCGTTATAACCCGCATTCACCATGCCTTGTAGGTCGAGCTTATCTTTAAAAAATGTATCAGCCTCATCAAAGAGAATAGTTGGCATCCACAACTCGACAGAGCGAAATAACGCAGAAGGTGTCGCATTAGCCGCAGCCAGTGCACGACAAACAAGGCGCGACAGGACTGTTTGAAATAGCGTCTTGGCACAAGCACGCTCAGGTGCATTGATAATCAGAATAGGTGATGTATCAAACAGACTGACAAGATAGGTATGGAGCACCCACAACGAAGCAGCATCTGCTTGTACTGAGTCAATGATGATAAACCTACGAATCGTTTTTGATAGTTCATCCATCAACTCAGCTAGGTCGACGTGCTGGTTATAGGCATCATAAACATCAAATGGTAAGTTTTGTGCTTCTTTACGTGGGATTTTAAATCTTACTGGGTTAGCCTTCTTCTGACTGGGTTTTGTTTGTGGGACAGTGAATGAAGGCTTAGGACTGGGTGTAGATTGAGTGTTTTTATTGCTGTCGTCGCTTTCATTGAAAACGACGAGTAAAGGGACTTTCGGTGTTACTGGAACGACTGATTCCGCATTGCTATTGATACTTTGGTTCATTTTTTTACCATCACTTTTATTCATTAAAATAAATTCCAGAGGGCACGCCTTAGCATAAAAATAAGTCATGCTTCTTTCACCTAATCAATACATTTGATATAGGTTTTGGTACCACTGTTGGTCGCGTTGCCCGCTGTTGGGGCTGGAAGCTATTGCTTGATGTGATGTTTGGTACGTTGTCGTGCAATTTAAATCAACGCTGGGATGCTATATGCTTTTGCAGTCACCCCATATTATTAAATCGCCTTGCTTCTGTTGCCAGAATCGGAAGCTGATTTATAGTGCTTTAATCTGATCAAATTTTTGCATCAGATATTCAGCTGTTTCAACTTGATAAAAAATTTATTACTGTTTAAAGCCCCCTTAGGCTGATGTAATTAATTGTAACTATATGATTAATATTAATATATTATATATATTCTCAGAATACATCTCTCCAAAAATGTTGTCAAGCAAGGTGTAAATTTTCTTTTTGATGCTCACCTATTGGCTGCGCCATTTGCCCAAAAATGAGCAACCCGCCACTTTCCATACGGGGCAAGGGTTTGGGCGTTGCGTTTTGGTGTCGGAGAGAATTTGTGGCAAAAACGACTGATGTTCAATTTGCAAAAAGGTATCTGCAACTAAAAAGGCAACGGCGAATTGCATGCGGCGCATGGCTTGGAGAGAAATGTTGCGGCGTGGCGGAATTTTAAAGTATGTTCAGCTACTTCTTAATCACCCCATGTGGCTTGTGATACTGGATATTGCCCACTGAATCGGTCTGATAGATATTGCCATCTTTGATTTGATACTGTGGCTTGTGGTATTGCTTATTGCCAAAAGCATCCGTCTCAATAATACGGCCATTATCTTCAATGGTTGCTGAGGGCTTGTGATATTGCGTATTCCCATAAGCATCCTGTTCATAGATTTTAACCTCATCAGCAAGCGCATTGATCGCAAAAATTAAGCAAGCTAGTAAGGTTAGGTTTTTAAGTGTTTCTGTGTAATACATAGGTATCCTTTCTAATTAATCAATGGCTTTAAGAGTGGTCTGTGCTTCTGCATGTTGTAACATATATTCACGTAACCAGTGATAGTGATTGGTGCATATTTCTGCCAAGTCTGCATTGTTAGTAAACGAAAGATGACTATACGCATACAAGCAAGCAATAATCCCTAGTGCATCTGCCGACACAATACCCTCAAAGCCATTATCACAACTAATGCTAAATCTAGTATCTAATTCAGCTCCTGAACTAGGAGCCATATAAAAGCCCCCATTACTTAAGTGATAAAACTCCCAATAACCGCCATCGTACGCTGAAGCTAAGTGACGTGTCACAGCATAGATAGCTGGTTCGATGTTCATAGGGAAATACACCCCAAACAATCTAGCGGTATATGCTAAACGTAACTTCTCACTGACATGATGACGGGTAACTGATTTATCTTGCATAGTTTTTAACTCCATAAAATTTACTTTACTGACTGAACACCCCCAAAACGCCAGACGAACAAACACCTCCACTGATAACTGGATCATTAAGATAGCGAATGTCGTTGATTGGATTTTGAGGGTAAGGCTGGAAGTGTGGACTACACAGAATGGCTGAATGTGAACGATCTAGCTTCAAATGGCTGCCAAGTATCCTCATCAGAACTGCGCGTGTTATGTAGAACATGTTGATGAATCGCTTCTACTTCTGCTGGCTCTGGCAAATCAAAGTTAAGGACAGTTTCAATGACTTCTAGGTAAGGTTGGTGGTACATAATGCTTTCTCCTTTTGAGTTGTTGACGATTAATAAAATGAATGGTGATAGCTGCTAATGCGATAAATGACAGCGGAAAAACTACAAACAACACGATGAATAAAGCGCAGCCAAACTTTCTGGTAGATTCAAAAAGTAGGCAGATAAAACTAATCACTGCTAGCGTGATAAATTCCATTTAAGGCTCCAAAAGTAGGAAAAAATTAAGATTTGGGTCGGTATAAGCTCGGTATAACTAATTTACAAATTTGGGAAATGCATGAAGCCAGACTAGGCCTAGGGTTATGGGTCGTGAGATTTTTAGAGCGGCGGACTTTAACTACAACGCAGCAGTTTGGAGTGTTTATGAGGTTGGGTGACGTGAAGCTAGTAATGCTTACTTCAGGGCTTTAAGAGTAGGTGCAGAAACTGGGTTAGGTTTTTTGACAGGTGCTGGGTTTTCAACTTTTAGATCAATATCAGAATTCACCAAGGCATTCACCTCACGCATAAACTGTGTGTCATCTAATTTCTCATAGCCGCGTATCTTGCCTTCCAGTAACTTAACTAGACCTTCATGCTTGATTACTGCTAATAAGAATCCAGAGTTATTAACTGACTTACCAATGAACAATTTGATTAGTGGGAACGAAGTCACGGGAAATGGCGCACTAGCTAATGCAGCTTGAATATCAGCAAGCTTCACCCATTCATCACTGAAGAAGCCACCGCCACTGTTGGAGACAACACGGATATACACTGTATTGTCAGCACTGACGCCAAAGTGATAGGTAAGATTAGCTTTACCTGAGCAGGTAGGACAGGTAGAGATTTTGATAATGCGTGTGACTTGTGGTGCTGGTGTTGTTGTAGTTTTGCTATTTGTTTTTTTAGTCATGCTGAAACTCCTAGTTAGATGGATGGATGTGTAAATAGAAACTGAAGTCATAGAACTCATATTTCATATAAGATGGTTAAAAACCCGCAGCAGAAAACTATGAACCATTGGCTGTTGCAGCAATATGCTCATCAACTCTGGCTAGTCCCCATAGGTGTTTAGGCACGTAATAGACTGAGCCACCTGCATTGTTCCAGCACAGCAGAAAGATGACCCATTGCGGTTCACCGACCGACTCAGACAAATAACTGCATGCGTCCCAAGACATAGGTAAATCGGTGACATTGGGCAAGGCACCTAAATGCGTTTTAGTCCACTCAAGATCACAACCTAAGATTTGAGTAAGATCAGCTTCGACATCACATACATAGCTATAGCCACCCAAAACTTCCGAGTAGTCATAAGCTGACTCTGATTGTTGCAGCAGCCATTGAATAAGCTCGTCTGTTATGTCTAGTGGATTCATGACTGCTTGAGGTGGGTTACTACAGATACCTAGCATTACAAATGCTTGCTCTTGGACTAGGCGGTAAGGGATAAGGCCTGATTGGTATTGCTGGTAGGATTCATTAAGGGTGTGTGATGTAATCATAAATCTCCTTTCGATGGGCGTAAAAAAACCCGCATACCGAGAGGCATACGGGTTGGGACTGAACAACTAACCTAGAGGATTAACGCTTGCTTATTGAACCGATGCTAAAGCATGATGAACCACCAGATAAGCCAGAATATAAGTGCTGTGACTGCAACGGTGACGACAAGTTGAACGACTAAGGTAAAGATCATAGAGAGGAGCGTTGCTACAGCACCCCAAATCACCTCCCAGACAAATAAAGCATGTATCTCTAACCAGTCAAGCGTAGTTCTGAGGTAACTATCAGGCTCACCTGTCGCCATCACGCGCTCATAACTTTCTATGGATTTTTGGACGCGACGATTATTCAAAGACATACTGGCAATCAAACTTCGTGATCTATAAATCGAACCGTAAATCTCGAGTTTTTCGTTATAATCCTCATTGATTTTGGTTTGCGAGTCGGAAAACATTTCTACAGATTTATCAACTGCATTCCCGCTCGCTTTTTCTAGAAACTTCGAGATTTGCTTTACAGTGGTTCTTGGCTTAGGTTTACGATAAAGCGCATATTTATTGTTTTCAAAGTTCAATAGTGATACCTTTATAGTGGTTGAGAGGGTTTGATAAAACACTAGTAGCCAATACTTACTGTCATTTGCTGTACACATTGTTTAGGTATTCTCAATGATAGTAAAAATAAAAATCCACTTGGATTCAAATTATAAATCGATATATTCAAAATTAGGGGGTAGGTAGTATGGCGAGTTTAAAGAGAACATTTTTTGTTCTGACAATGTTAATTGGATGTATTAATACCACCCCTGCATTTTCAGCAGAGTACATCTTCACAGATCTCGGAAATTTTGGGGTGCAGTTCAGTCAAGCCTTTAATATTAATAATAGCGGTGAGGTAGTGGGTTATTCAGTCAAACTAGGTAACTACCAAAATGCATTTCTGTATAACACTCTTGGCTTGCAAAATTTAGGCTCATTGAGTGGTCCAAATGGCCTTAGTTATGGAAATAGTATTAACAATAGCAGCCAAGTAGTTGGAGAGTCGAGCTCCTTACCAGATGGTAATTTACATGCATTTCTTTACAGCAATGGCAGTATGCAAGACTTAGGTACATTAGGAGGTGCTTCTAGTGGAGCTTATGACATAAACAACAATGGACAAGTGGTTGGTTACTCAGGCACTAATGTTGGCGCACACGCATTTCTTTACAGTAATGGAAGTATGCAAGATTTAGGTACACTAGGCGGATTCACAAGCAGAGCTACTGGGATTAACGACAATGGTCAGATAGCAGGTTTTTCATCTATCACCAACAGTACCACTGAACACGCTTTCCTATACAGCAACGGCGTTATGCAAGATTTAGTCACCACAAATTTTGGCAGCAGTTTCAGCAGAGCAACGAACATAAACAATGCAGGTCAAGTGATAGGGTATGCAAGTGTCACCTCTGGTGGTGACAATCATGCGTTCATTTTTAACAATGGCAATATGGAAGACTTAGGCACCTTAAGTCCAGCGGGTCGTAATAGCAGAGCTTGGGGAATTAATAGTTCTGGTCAAGTGGTGGGGGAGTCAGATACCTCGTCCGACAACTCAATAAGATCCTTTAATAGTCATGCCTTTTTATATGCCAATGGAAAAATGACAGATTTAAACAGCTTTTTAGACGAAAGCACACTGAATGCTGGCTTAGTTCTGGTCAATGCTAGTGCGATTAATGATAATGGTTGGATTGTAGGTACGGCAGTCAATCGAAATACTGGTCAAAACCTTGCCTTTTTACTATCAATTAGTGCCGTTCCTGAAACAGAAACATCTATGATGTTTTCTTTAGGATTGGCCATGATGGGTTGGCTAAACCGCAAAAAAAATTTAAAAGTTAGTTGCTAAATACGGCAAACTTATAGCATGAATATGTGGCCAAAAAATCACCTACATTCTCTGGAAACCCTGCGCTTGTTAGCTTAGGGGAAGTTGTGCGTGCAAAAAGAAAGGCTCAGGGATTGTCTCAAGAAGCCTTAGCGGATAAGGCGGATATTGATAGGTCTTATATGGGTGGTATTGAGCGGGGTGAGCATAATTTGGCGATTATTAATTTGCTCAAGATTGCTGATGCGCTTGGGGTTAAGGCATCGGTGCTGATGGATGAGGCTGGCAATTAATGTTATCAAAATCATCAATGCTATCTATAAGACTAAGCATGATAGCGAATTAAGATATGCAACAATTCTGCGCTCTACTAGCTTGTAACGGCGTCGATGCCTAAAACAGTCTCAATATTTGTAATAACTTTTTTTGTTAATGGATATTTTTGACTAAGTTCCCTAAAAGTTAGATTAAGGCTTCCCTGCTTATGTACAACCGCATGCCTTGCTTTCATCAGCGAATCCCAAGCCGCATGCTCTGCCGAATTTTCAATATTGTCCATAAAAGAAACCTTATATGTGCCGTCGAAACGGTTAAGAGTTTCGTTTATTTTTGATAAATCAGGGCTCCTAAATTTTAGCGATAAGGTTTTTTTAATATAGTTTGCAACATGAGGGTCTCCACACATATCAGCTCTACTAGCAAATACGGACTCTAAATATACTTCATACTCAGATACAATCAATACAATAAGCCCTGCTACTAAGTAGGTTTCAACCTCTTTATCTTTTATGTTCGTTGGATCTAATCTATTTAAATGTAGCGAGCATATTTCTAATGCGTTATCAATTCGTTGAAAGTGCATCATTGTTTTAAATACTGTTTTGCAAGTCGCATCCTGAGCTCGACTATTGAATCATCAGCTGTAGCACCCCGGACACCTTTTATAAAGTCATTGTCTAATTTCAATTTATCAAATCGTGCTTGCAAATCTGGCTCGAATCCAAATTTAGCCAAGGTTGTAAATGTTGAATCAAAAACAGCCACATTAAGACCAGACCAAATATGGAAAGGTTTTTCACCAATGTACTCTATGACTTTGTCACAGGTTTCCTTGAACAGTCTTTCGAAATGTTGTTTTTTTTCAGCATTGATATGTTGATTACTTCTCATGAAATTTGACATAAAGTCTTTGATTGGCCTTACGTAATTATCTCCATTCTCATAAAATGAGAAAAACCTAAGAATTAATTCAACATCTTTCTGGCGTTTATGTGATGGAACACTTCCAAATATTTTCCGCCAATTATCATATTCATTTAACTCACAAAGTAAGTTGTTGAATTCACCGTGGTATACACAATTCCTTATCTCTTGGCCTACTAACTGAGTTCCACCTGTATTCAATCGCTCGAATATATGATACACACTTGTATTGCCATTAGGTGTTAACTGTTTAACTACGAAGGCACGCAGTACACTATCATTCAGCTTGTTAAAAGCAGCTTGATCGGTATCCTCAAGCTCAGCATATGTTTTGTTGTAAAAAGGACTATTCTCATTTAATCCTGTTAATCTAAAAATTTTTCGACGACCCGCCTTATCAGCCTCTCCAAAATATCCATCAAAGAAATATACAACCGACATTAAACGTTGCTGCCCATCAATTACAAGCTGTTCATTATTAATTTCATCGGTAAATAAAAATATAGCTGGCACAGGGAGACCAAGCAGAAAAGACTCTATCAAACGACTGGCTTGTTTTACGTTCCAAACATAATTACGCTGAAAACCAGGAACAGTCATCGATCCTTTTTTATATTTAGAAACAAGACCCTCTAACGTAAAATCAGCAGGATACGTAATTACTTCGTATGTTGCTGGAGTTGAATCTAAATCATTATTCTCACTTTGAATATCTTCAAGTCCTTCGTTGTAATCAGTGGTCATTTTTTCTCACTTTAATAAATAATTAGCAGTTTTGCAGATGCAAGTGAATATATATTTAGGCAATTTAATTGTTACGATCGCATTTACATAAAGTTATTTACACCCTATAACTGATAGGTTGAGTCTGAGTTAATACACTTAAACTGAACATATCAAAACACTATCTTTACATCTTCTTTATAGCTCTGCAAGGTGCCGTTCAAGCTGGCCGTCCAGCCGTCAACAAACACTTTGCCGTTTTTAATTGCGTTTGCAAAATCCTCGCTAGAAATTTTATCGCTATTGGTGATGTAATAATGCGTGCCTATTTTGTAGATACAATCTTTTAATACTTCTTCTGGCACTTGTGTTGGCTCGTCTAAACCAACGGTAAAAATCATATTGTAGATACGGCTTAAGGCATCTGTTTCATTCTCAGTGATTGAAATTTGCCCGTTATCATCTACTGATAATTTTGGTGCCTCTACGCTATCAAACACTTTAAAACCAATATCTGGCACTTGTTTTTTGTCTTCTTCAAACATGCCAACTTTGCCATTTTCCGCTTCTATGTCTTTGGCAATTTGTTCACCTGCTCGTTTTAAGCGCTCAAGGGTAATGCTAGAAATAACAGGTGCTAGATTATTATTTTTGCAGAACTTAAAAGCAGGTTTATCTTCATTTATTGGCTCGTCAATCTGACATAAAATAAATTTACGATTGCCACCATCTTCCGCATTAAGCTGCATTACTGCGTGACCTGATGAGCCTGACCCTGCGAAGAAATCAAGAACAGTGAAGTTAGTATCTGAAAGTAATGAAACTAACGTTTTCAAATACCCAATATTTTTTGGAGAGTCAAAATAAAGCTCGTCTGTATCAAACAATTTTTTTAATAAAGTGCCTGCTCCAGTGGTAGTTAACTCTAAACTGTATTTCTGTTTTTTTCCTTTAATAATTGCTTCGTATTTTCTATTTATTAATTGGCTTTTGATTCTAATTGTGTCGTTAAAATTCTTTTCAAAGATTTTATCCTCGGTAAACTCTAATGCATTTGACTTGTGAAGGGTATCCAACTTCTTTTCAGTGTATGTATTCTCTACTAGCCGACCATCATTAAAGGAGTAATATTTTATATACCCATCACTAAGCAAGCCATTGTTTAATGTGTTGAAATCTTCTTTTACGAACTTTAATGACTTATCACTTTTACGATAATATACAGAGTAGTTTTTATCTGAGTTTGCATCTGCAACTGGTTTATTAAAGCTGTTTTCGCCTACTAATACTCTTTTTCCACTGTTGTGAACAAAATGTCCATCTTCATCTTCGTCCATATCATCTGCATTTTTAGGAATATTCGTAACAAACCTAGTGTTTGACTTCTTTTTTGCGTACACATGAAGGTATTCAGAGCTGACAGATATAAAGTCTGAATTTTTTCTACCTTTAGGATTATTTTCCACAGACAGTGTGCCAATAAAGTTATCTTCATCAAAAATATCGTCACAAAGTAGTTTCAGATTAGCTTGTTCATTATCATCAATACTAATAAAAATCACACCGTCATTACTTAATAAGTCCCTAGCCAATAATAAACGTGGATAGATAAAGGCTAACCAACCGTTATGGCTCTTTTTGCTTTTAAAGCCAAATTCCATGCGAGCAAAATCGCTCTCGCTCAAGTTTGCTAAGCCCAGCACTTCTGCTTCTTCTTTATCAAATTTGTCAGGGTAAACAAATTCGTCTTTGTCAGTGTTATACGGCGGATCTATGTAAATGCATTTAATTTTCCCGCTGTAATGGCTTTTGAGGATTTTCAGACTATCTAAATTATCGCCCTTTAGCACTAGGTTTTGTGTGGTGTCTATGTTTTTGCTTAATTGGGTATTTAAGCGCAACTCTTTTTCTGATTTTTGTGCATATTTGGCGCGAGCAAAGTTGCGCCCCACAAAGTTGAGCCCGTAGCCGTTAACTTTCTCGTCTATGGGTAGGCCTGCAATGGTTTTGAGCTCTTGCAGGTTGATTTCATTGTCTTTAAGCACACTTGGGTAGTGCTCTTTTAGAAAAGCCAATAGTCTATTTTCGTTACATTCAGCCCCTAGCACCGTGAATCCTGCTTTTATAAAGTCTTGTTCTGTCATGATGTTATTTACCGTTCTTATCCATTATTAATCAATGCGGCTAATTGCGTTTTATTGATACGTTCTTTAAATGCGATTTTTATCTTCTGGTCTTGGTAATGCTCGCTTAAAGCCTCAAAATATTTCTTGGCAAAATCAATTTTAGCTTTTTCGTCTACGGGTATAGCGGTAGATGTTTTATAACCTTTGGCTTCAACCACTAGAAACAATTTGTTGCCTTCGCTACTTTTGATTGCATAACAGAAGTCAGGGTTGTAATCACCCAAAGGGGTTTTGATTTTTAATCGTGGTAGTTTCCCAAAAATCTCAATGCTATCAATATCAGGGTCTTGCTCAACGATTTCTAACTCAAAATCACTGTCGTATTCAATGACTTCTTCAAATACCCATTTTGTTTTTAATGAAAATTCGTTGCTAATATCTTTCTGAAATTTGCCTACGCTGCCTGTATCTAGGTATGTTTTGCCATTCTCAGTTTTGAAAACATTAGGCAGCGTTGTGCCGCTAATGCCGTCATATTTAATGTTTGCTTTGAGCATGGAGATTAAGTTGTTGTTAATAATTTGAGACATCTCTCTCTGCGCTTGCTCTGGGTTGTTGCATAGCATTTGTTGTTTAAAATTGGCACTCAATGCGTTAAATACTTTAACCACAAAGGCAATGGGTGTTTTGGTGTTGTTTGATAACGTGCGAATTAAAGACAAATAATCTACTTTGCTTTTGTGCGTAGCTACATCAACCAGCTTTTCTGTGATTGCGCCTTGTTCACCTATTTTGTTGACATTGAGTTCGGCACGCACAGTTTGCAATAGGATTTCCTCAATATTGACCGCCTCAATCTGCGCTTTAATGTTATCAATCAGTTGCATTTCTTGTGCTTCCGTTAATTGTTCAAGCATATAAAATGCATTCTTGTTAATTGCGTTCCACAAGTTCTGAAACTCTTGCAAATGCGAGGCTTTGATAAATACTTTCTTCTTGGGGTTTAGCTTTTTACCGTCTTGAATATAAGTTTTTGCATCAGTTGCAAACAGAGTTTCAAGCACTTTGACTTGTTCTGCTGGCAAGGTTTGGTCTTTAAGTAATTTAGCGAAGTTAGGGGATTTCTCAAACACATCAATGCCATCCACGGTAGCTTTGAAGATGATCATTTCAGCATCTTCTAAAGTTCGATAAATCTTACGGACACTTGCATCGTCAAAACCACCTTTTCCTTTGAGAATTATCTTAAGGTCTTGCTCTGTAAATGTCTCAGCTATCAAGAATGAGTTATTGAGTATTTCGTTTTGTATAGCCTCAACAAAACCATGCTCTTTGCTGGAAACCACGACATCCAAATTGTTGATACGCCAGAACGCTTCTTGATCCTCATTCAAGTTTTTGAGTGTCTGACGTTGCAAGTTTTGATTTACACAGATACGTAAACCACGTCCAATTTGTTGCAGTTTTGATATATCACTACCTTGATTTGAGAGCTTGCAAATAGTGAATACATTGGGGTTATCCCAGCCTTCTTGCAAAGCCCAAATTGAGAAGATAAATCGTGTGGGACTTTCAAAGGAAAGCAATTTTTTCTTATCACTTAAAATTTCGTTTATGTCAGCTTTGGCTTTATCTGCTTCTGTTGCTTTAGATGCATATTTCTTGTCGCCAGAGAAATACCCTTTGTGTACCTGCAATTGGTTGTCGCTATCAAACGCATTTAGCAGAGATTGATAGTAAGCGCTTGTTGGGTCTAGTGTACTTAAAACCTCTTGATACTGTTTTTTGTATTCTTCTTCAAAAATGTTTTTTATTTTGGGGTTATCGCCACGATATAAGCTTTTATCGCTTTCCATAAAAAACAGCGTGAGCGCTTTGATACCTTGCTCGAATAGGTTTTTTTCTTTCTCAAAATGAATTTTGATGGTTTCTTTCATCATTGTCCTGAGTGTTTCATCTGACAATGCGTAATCCACTTTTTCTATCGTGTCGTCGGCTAAGACTATCGTATCTTTGTTGATTTTTTTTATGGTTTTACCGTTAAAAATTGCGCCAGGATTTAATTTGCGTTTTGCAACAATGCCATTGGTTAATGTGCTCACGTGCGCAATATTTTTAGAACCCTCTTTTTCTATTCCAATTAAGGTATCTGTGTTTTCAACAATGTCTTGAGTGAACACAACTATTTTCTTTACCAAGCTTTGGCGGAATGAAGAGATGCTGTCTAAAACGTATGCCACGTTGGATAATGGCAGGCTGTCTTTTTTCTTTGGGTAGGTTGCGCCAAAGCGCAAGTAGTAATTTTCAAAGCCTTCAAAATAAGTTTTAAAAGCATTGCCATCAAATCGATGCGGCTCATCCATAATTACAATCGGATTGAGGCGTTTTAAACACTCCAAGTAAGATTTTGGTGGCTCTTGAATATTGGTGAATAAATCAGGCGTGTTAATGTCTTGCTCTAAGGGTCTGTTTAAAATATTGTCCTTGCTATTAAATGAGCTAGGGGTCAATACTAAGACTGATAAATGCGCTGTATTGATGAATTGTTTTACTGCTGAAATGTTACCACCCTCGTAAACAAAAGTTTCTATTTCCTTTTCTTTTTCATTGGCATAAAAGCTTTTAAAATAATCTTTTGTGTCTTCTAAGTTTGTTTTTGTTCCTTCACGTATGGGTACTGTGGGGATAAGAATAATAAACTTTTGGTAACCAAAACGCTTACTCAGCTCAAAAATGGTTTTAATAAACGTGAAGGTTTTACCAGTCCCCGTTTCCATCATGATGTCGATGTTTTTCGTTTCTTGGACTGGAAAAATGTAATTTTGCTTTTCATGATGCGCCTTAAGCACGTCGCAAAAGTTCGCTTTTTGACGAAGATTTTCAAAAAGACCAATAATGCTGTTTACGCAGTCTTCTTGATAAGCTTGTATTTCGTATTGAAATTGTTTTATTTCAGCATTTGTACTCATATGTCTTAATTTTACAACTTATAAAGTTTAATCGAATATATATTTGCCACTTTTCTATCATTAGTAACTATACATAAGCTAATCAATACGATTCAATCCTAACAGCCTCTAAAAATAACCACTACATTATAGATACGCTATAACATGTACTAGACAAGAAAAAACCCGCTTTTATGCGGGTTTTGAGAGGATATGACACTTACTGATAGTTGTTATTGGTGGCCCCCCTGTGAGTCGAACACAGCACCAACGGATTATGAGTCCGATGCTCAGGACATAAAAAAAGCCCACATCACTGTGAGCTTAATTTAATACTGGTGGCCGGGGCCAGAATCGAACTGGCGACACGCGGATTTTCAATCCGCTGCTCTACCGACTGAGCTACCCGGCCATCATTCCCAACGCTTTACACATTGCGAAAGACGCGGATTATAGCAAACTTATTTATACGCTGTCACGGATAAATGTTAATTATTATTGAGGACTATATATTTATGTGTTCGGACTGTGTTAGTTTATGGTTTGCGTTATTCGATGATAATGCACATTGTTCATCAAAAGGGAGGTGGTATGGGCTTATTTACTTTTATTAAAGAGGCTGGTGAGAAGTTGTTGGGTATTGGCGAAGCAAAAGCTGCAGAGGAAGTGGCTAAGAAAGACCCGACGCCAGTGAATGTGGATGCTGCAAATCAAGCTGCCGCAAAAGCGATTGCTGAATATGTTGCTAAAATGGGGTTGTCTGCAGAGGGTTTAACGATAGGCTTTGATGCGGCTTCTGGTACGGTCATTGTGCAGGGTATGGCAGAGACACAAGAAATTAAAGAGAAAATTTTGTTGTGTTGTGGCAATGTAGCTGGTGTGGAGAGTGTGCAAGATCAATTGGGCGTGAAAGAGTCTGAAGCTGAACCACAGTTCTACACGGTTGTAAGTGGTGATACATTATCAAAAGTTGCAAAAGAGTTTTATAGTAATGCAAATGCCTATATGAAAATATTTGAGGCGAATAAACCTATGCTCAGCCATCCAGATAAAATATATCCAGGACAGGTGTTGAGAATCCCGCCTAATTTGGCTTAACTTTAATCTATAATTTTTTTAATCACATGGAGAGAGATATGAACGCTTTATTACGTACTTTGTTGGTTGGTGTGGTAAGTGCAATGTTGGTAACAGCTTGTGGTGAAAAATCTGAAGAAGCGGCTGAGGTAATGAAGGATAAGGCAGTCGAAGCAGTAGATGCAACGAAAGAGGCCGCTGAGGCTGCGGCAACTGATGCGGCTGATGCGACCAAGGCAGCTGCTACCGATGCAGCAGCTGCAACATCTGAAGCGGCGGCTGAAGCTAAAGATGCGGCTGTGGATGCGGTACAAGCTGCAAAAGATGCTGTAAAACAAGAGGCTGAAAAACACTAAGCTAGCCTAGCTTAAACTTGAAGCATTAACCCGTATTGCCATTAAATTGGTGTGCGGGTTTTTTTATGGCCATGATAATGTCATGTAAAATGGTCACATGAAAATGATTCCGCCATTAGATAAAAAGCTTGCGTTAGCCCTGCAACACAAAATAGACCACAAAACCAAGCCACTTGGTGCGCTTGGGCAGTTAGAAGCTTTAGCCCTTCAAATTGGTTTAATTCAGCAAACGTTAGCGCCATGCTTGTTAAAGCCAGCCGCTTTTGTGTTTGCTGGTGATCATGGAGTTACTGAATCTGGCGTTAGCCCATACCCGCAGGCGGTAACTGCACAAATGGTGTTGAACTTTGTTAAAGGTGGCGCTGCGATTAATGTGTTTGCTAAGCAGATGGGCTTTAATTTGCAAATAGTGGATGCAGGTGTAAATTACGATTTTGATGACACTACACCAATTCTGCATCACAAGATTGCACAGGGAACAAAAAACTTTTTGCATCAACCAGCCATGACGTTTCAACAGTGTGAGCAAGCGCTTGCATGTGGCGCCACCTTGGTTGAAAAAGCAATTGCAAATGGTAGTAATGTTTTTGCGTTTGGGGAAATGGGTATCGGCAATACAAGTGCCGCCGCAACCATCATGAGTGTGTTATGTGATTTACCAATACAGTTATGCACTGGGCGTGGCACTGGCTTGGATGACGCAGGGGTTGCACATAAAACCAACGTGCTTTCACAAGCGATTGCAACACACAACGGCGCATTTGATACTCCGCAAGCTGTGTTGCAGTATTTTGGGGGCTTTGAAATAGCCATGATGGTGGGCGCAATGCTATCGGCTGCCCGTGGAAAAGCTCTGGTGTTAGTGGATGGCTTTATTTCCTCTGCCGCAGCATTGGTTGCCGCAAAAATGCAGCCAAATTTTCTGGAGTATTGTGTATTTTCACATTGTTCTCATGAGTCAGGTCATGCATTGATGTTGCAACATCTTGGGGTAAAGCCCATGCTGAATTTAGATTTACGCTTAGGCGAGGGCACTGGCGCAGTATTGGTGTATCCCTTAGTCCAGGCTGCGGTTAACTTTTTAAATGAGATGGCTAGTTTTGAAGATGCTGGCGTTCAACAAGCGGAAAAAAGTGTCTCCAGTGTTTAATTGGTTTACACAAGAGGTGCGTAATTTCTTGCTAGCACTTGGTTTTTTTACGCGTATCCCAGTCCCTAGTGTGACAAACTTTCAAGCGTCAGATTTAAACGGAGCTTCAAAATACTTTCCTCTGGTCGGTTGGTTGGTTGGTGCAATTGCAGCGCTCGTTTTTTGGGTGTCAAGTCATTTGTTTTCACTCGACATAGCGGTTATTTTGAGCATGATTGCTACCATTTATGCCACAGGTGCTTTTCATGAAGATGGTTTGACTGATGCGATTGACGGCTTAGGCGGCGGGTGGCAGAAAGAGCAAGTGCTCACAATAATGCAAGACTCACGCATTGGCAGCTATGGAGCAGTTGCGATTATTTTAGCCCTGTTGCTAAAATACACGGCGCTCACTCATGTTGCGATAGAGATTATGCCATGGGTTCTGATCGCAGGACATAGCCTCAGTCGATTATGTGCAGTATTGGTAATAGCTACGCAAAACTATGTTAAAGCAAGTGGCAAAGCTAAGCCGCTAGCCACACATCTCACCAAAGTGGATTTAATAATCGCACTTTTTTTCGGGATTTTTCCACTATTTCTATTAAATCACATCTATCTATTTTCATTGGTTTTCGTAGTTTTAATCTGGGCGTGGTTTAGTCTCACAATTAGCAGGCGTATTGGGGGCTACACAGGTGATTGTCTCGGCGCCACACAACAAATCACAGAAATCGCATTTTATTTAGGGGTGCTTGCATGCAAATCTATTTAGTACGCCACACCACACCACAAGTAGAAGTTGGTACTTGCTACGGGCAGACTAATTTGGCGCTGGCAGAAAGTTTTGAACAGGAGCTTGAAATGGTTAAAAGCAAACTTAGCCATTTGCAGGCTGCAAAAGTTTACAGTAGCCCGTTGCAGCGTTGCGCACAGCTGGCGCAGTGCTTTGGTCATCTGGGGCGCATTCACTACGAGCCTCGAATGATGGAGCTCAACTTTGGTGATTGGGAAATGAAGAAGTGGAGCGATATTCCCAAAGGTGAAGTGGATGTATGGGTCGAGGAGCATGTAATGAAAGCGCCACCTAATGGCGAGTCATTTCATAATCTCTCGTTACGATGCATTGAATTTGTCACTGAATTACGCAAACAGCCTAACAATGAAAGTATTGTATTATTTACCCATGCAGGGGTCATACGATCAATACTTGCCCACGTTATGGATCTGCCTTTGCAAAACGCATTTAGATTGCATGTGGATTATGGCAGTATCACACAGCTAGATTTTAGTGGTGTGATACCCAAGGTTCAGTCTGTAAATCGCTAATTTCTAGGTGTTTGATGCACGCTCCATAAACACATTGTCTGACTCAAACAATATACTCTTCACACGTCTGGTGGCTCCTTGTAGTTTAAAAGCAGCTGTCCAGTAAAGATCTTGAAACATATTTTTTTCTAAAATCACATGTTTTTTAAGTGGTTTTGTGACAACCCACTTACAACGCAAGCCCGCGTCAAAGTAACCGATGTCGCCTTTTTGAAAATGAAGAACCTCTTTAGAGCCTTCTGGAATTACAAAAACCTCACCCTCAAGTAAGTAAGCGATTTCTCGTTCTGTAAATTGCCAAATAAACTCTCTTGGTTCTGACTCCCAAGTAGGCCAAGAAAAAACACCTTGTCTTTCTAGTAGCTCTTGACTAGGGCTCTGAATAATCTTGCCTCCAGCTCGAGGGGTGCTATTTATAAAAATAAGACATAGAAACAAGCTACTAAAAATCACTGCTAGTGAAAGTTTGTGTTTCATGCGTGCAACCTTGTTACTTAAAATGACTATTTTATATGCTTGTTAATTAAAGAGTAAAGCACAACAAACACGTCCATCAGTTGGGTCACATTTTATGTCACTTGCCTAAATAATTCATGAAACTGACCTGCTCTGTCATATATTCTAGAAGAGGCATCGTGGATGTTAAAAGTGAATAAGTTGTTTAGAAAAGCAGAGGGGAGGGGGTTGAGTATATCTCTTATGATTGATCCAATAAAAAAGCCAGCAATGCTGGCTTTTTTATTGGATCAATCAAATAAAACGATGGACGTATTTATTTAAGTTTTGTTTCTTTGTACATTACGTGTTTACGAACCACTGGATCAAATTTCTTGATTTCCATTTTTTCAGGCATCGTACGTTTGTTTTTAGTGGTGGTGTAGAAATGACCAGTACCAGCACTTGATTCTAATTTGATTTTTTCACGCATAATATTTCCTTAATTTTAAAAGTAATTTGCGCTTAAACTTTTTCGCCAGCAGCACGCATATCAGCTAAAACAGCGTCAATGCCGTTTTTGTCGATAGTGCGCAATGCAGCATTAGTAATACGCATGCTAACCCAGCGGTTTTCGCTCTCAACCCAAAACTTGCGGTTTTGCAAGTTAGGTAGAAAACGACGTTTTGTTTTGTTGTTTGCGTGAGAAACATTGTTCCCAACCATCGGCTTTTTGCCGGTAACCTGACATACGCGTGCCATGGCACTCTCCTAATAAAAATTCTTCAAATTAAGTTGTTTAAATTTAAGCACTTAAATAACTTAACTTCGTTTAGCGGTTTATTTCGGTCTAAACCCTAAACGTACTTGAGTTTTGAGCCAAATTTTGAAAGACCGCATTTATACCATAAAAATTGATGGTAACTCAAGTTAATTCGCTTTTATTTTTAATGTTTTGCGCGAAATAAACTCAATCAATGCTTGCCTGTGCTACCAAAGCCGCCTTCGCCACGTTCTGTGGCTGCAAATTCATCCACGATATGAAAATGCGCTTGCATGACAGGCACAATAATCAGTTGCGCGATGCGTTCCATCGGGTTGAGCATAAAGGCTTCTTTGCCTCTATTCCAGCAAGAAACAAGCAATTGACCTTGATAATCTGAATCGATCAAGCCAACTAAATTGCCCAATACGATGCCGTGTTTGTGACCAAGCCCTGAGCGTGGCAATATCATTGCAGCGTAGCGTGAATCAGCAAGGTGTATCGCCATGCCAGTGGGGATAAGTGTGGTTTCGCCAGGATGTAGCGTTTGCGTGTGTTCCAAGCATGCGCGTAAATCAAGCCCAGCCGAGCCTGCCGTAGCGTAGCTGGGGGTGTGGTTGTGTAGGCGTGGATCTAAAATTTTAAGTTCTACATCAATACTATGTAATGTACTTGGGTGAAAGTGCATGGGCGTCTCGCAGTCAGTTTAAAGGATTGAATGTATATGTTTTAAAAGCTGTTGTGCTAATGCTTGTTTGCTTGCAGGCGCAAGTGGGTGCTCACCATTGCTATCTATGATGGTGATTTGACTATTATCTTCTCCCATCACGTTGCTATGGTTTGCGACAATCATGGGCAGTTTTTTGCGGCGCATTTTTTCGCGTGCGTGTTCTAAAATATGTTCGCTTTCGGCGGCAAACCCTACACAAAATGGCGGGTTAGGCAGGTTAGCCACTTCGCTCAAAATATCTGGGTTGGCAATTAGTTCGATATTCAGTGGAGCGTTGGTTTTCTTTATTTTTTGCTCACTAGGTTTTGCTGGACGATAATCTGCCACCGCCGCTACGCTAATAAAAATATCTGCATCCGCAACTTGTTGCATGACTGCCTGATGCATGGCGAGTGCGTTTGTGGCTGAAATAATCTTACAGTTTTTTGGTGGGTCGATGGTACTCTTGCCTGCAATCAGCGTCACTTCAGCCCCAATATCTGCCGCGGTTTGGGCAATAGCAAAGCCCATTTTTCCTGAGCTGAAGTTAGTAATGCCACGCACTGGGTCTATGTTTTCTACTGTTGCGCCAGCGGTGATTAAAATACGTTTGCCGGCAAATAGTTTAGGCTGTTGAAATGCGTTAAGGGCTTGCAAAATATCTTCAGGTTCAAGCATGCGGCCTAGTCCTACTTCCCCGCAGGCTTGCTCGCCCGCGGCGGGGCCAAACACACTAATGCCATCTGCGCTAAGTTGTCTGATGTTGCGTTGTGTGGCTGGATTTTCCCACATTTGTTTGTTCATGGCTGGTGCGACAATTAGCGGGCAATCTCTTGCTAAACATAACGTTGAAAGTAAGTCATCTGCGCTGCCATGCACCAGTTTTGCAATAAAGTTGGCGCTGGCGGGTGCGATTAAAATAGCATCGGCCTCGCGAGATAGTTCAATATGCGGCATGCCATTGGCAATCTTGTTATCCCACATCTCCTTAAAAACTGGTTTGCCAGAGAGTGCTTGCATGGTCACGGGGGTGATAAATTCACAGGCCGCTTCTGTCATGACGACTTGAACCTCAATGCCCGCTTTTATCAACAGGCGCACCAATTCGGCGGCTTTGTATGCCGCAATGCCGCCTGTAATGCCTAACACCAATTTCTTGATGGTTGGGGTTGGTGTGGCAGATGTTTGGGCTGGGGCATGCATGGTTTTAAAGTTCTCAACAAAAGCAGAATCGGTATAATCCATTCATTTTAATACGAAATTGAATTTGGGGTTTGAAAACCATGTGGCAAAAAATCCGTATAGCGATTTTACTATTTGTATTGGCAACAGTTGCTCAGCAATCTTTGCTAAAAGATGGCGCACCACGTTGGAATAAAACCTTGTACGTGACACTTTATCCAATCAATGCTGATGGTAGTGATGTATCAGCTTCGACGATTGCGGCTTTGGATAATGGACAATTTGAGGAAATTGAAGCGTACTTTAATATGCAAGCCAGACAATATCATTTAAGTAGAAACAAACCTTTTGCGATACGGTTGGGCGCACAAGTGAAATCCTTACCCCCCGCCCCAGATGCTACAAGTATATGGTCTACAATGTTGTGGAGTTTAAAATTCAGAACTTGGGTGTATCACAATAGCCCCGCCACACCTGTGCCTGCGGATATTCGGCTTTATGTCTTGTTTTATGACCCTGCTACGCACCCTGTGTTGAAACATTCCACGGCTTTAAGTAAAGGGCGTGTCGGCCAAGTGAACGTGTTTGCAAGCAAAGCCTATCGCCAACAAAATAATGTGGTGATTGCGCATGAACTATTGCACACCGTTGCCGCAACCGATAAGTATGATTTGAGCACTAATTTGCCAACGTATCCGCAGGGCTATGCTGAGCCAGATAAGCAACCGTTGTATCCGCAAACATTGGCTGAGCTGATGGCGGGGCGGACACCCATCACAGAAAGTAGGGCGGTAATTCCCGATGGGTTATTGCAAACCTTGGTGGGATCATTAACCGCAAAAGAGATTGGATGGGTTAAATAATGGCGATTACCGATTGGCCTGAGGGCGAACGTCCGCGTGAAAAATTGCTTGCGAGTGGCGCGAGTGTGTTGTCCGATGCAGAGCTGCTCGCCATCTTTTTGCGGGTCGGTGTAACGGGCAAAAGCGCAGTCGATTTGGCGCGTGATTTATTGCAGACTTTCGGCAGTTTGAATGGGATATTTTCGGCAGATTTAAACCAAATCAGCGCCGTGCATGGCATGGGTGAAAGCAAATACTGTCAGTTGCAAGCCATTTATGAAATGAGTCAGCGCGCACTGGCTGAGCAAATGAAGTTGGGCGATGTACTGAACTCACCGCAAAAAGTGCGAGATTATTTATGTTTGAGATTGGGCACATTAAGCCGTGAGGTTTTTTTGGTGATATTTTTAGATCCACAAAATCGTGTAATTTCGCAAGAAATGTTGTTTGAAGGCACGCTGATGCAAACCAGCGTGTATCCCAGAGAGGTGTTAAAGCGCGTGCTGCATCATAATGCGGCAGCGGTCATTTTTGCGCATAATCATCCGCAAGGTGTTGCTCAGCAGAGTCGCGCAGATGAGATGATTACGCAAGAACTGAAAAAAGCACTGGCCTTGGTGGATGTGAAAGTGTTTGATCATTTTATCGTTGCTGGGAATCAAATACTGTCATTCTCAGAAAAAGGGCTTATTTAATTAATCTATACATGTTTTTTAGGTTGTTTGCTTAGTCCGAATGGACTAATGGTTTTGGTTTGGATTAGTCCGAATGGACTAATGGTTTTGGTTTGGATTAGTCCGAATGGACTATTGTCATGTATTTTAATTGTAATAAAATACACCCAATAAGAAGAATATTTAATTTAACTGAAACTGGGGTGTATATCATGAGTATTGCTAAACATAGTAAAATGGTCAAATTCGCAACAATCGCTTTTGCAACACCAATTTTTATGTTGTTAATGGCGGGCTTAGTGGTTTTTGCTGGCGGTATAGCGTTAGTTAGTCGATAGCTTTATCCTAGTGCGGATTGGTAATAAGTAACTACCAATCTCTTACAAATGCATTGTATTCGTAAGCTATTTTGATTATGTAGCCTCTGCTTGGGTTAGTTATATACTTACTTCTATGCATGTGGGGCTAATTTGTTAATGGCTTGGGAATACTTCCGACAATATTCCTTGTTTTCAATTTTTCGTTGTTTTCAATTTGATGTAATTTTCTCATCGCTCTGATTTATACTAATGCCCTTAAAGGTGAGTACGGTGTTGGTATGAAAAATAATTTATCCAAACTAATCTGGTTGTTGGTCGTGTTACTCGGTGTGGTTGCTTTTTCGACTCTAGCGTTGAGTCGTGGCGAGTCTATCGGTGCCATGTGGCTCATTACCGCTAGCATTTGTATCTATGCAATCGCGTATCGCTTTTATGCAGCATGGATTGCTGCCCGCGTGTTAATGGTTGATGCAACCCGTGCGACACCTGCGGAGCGCTTGGAAAATGGGCGTGACTTTTTGCCAACCAACAAATGGGTGGTGTTTGGGCATCACTTTGCTGCAATTGCTGGTCCTGGGCCTCTGGTCGGACCAACATTAGCCGCGCAATTTGGTTATTTGCCTGGAACGCTGTGGATACTTGTCGGCTCAGTGCTGGGCGGTTGTGTGCAAGATATGGTGGTGTTGTTTTTATCTACGCGTCGTGATGGCAAGAGTTTGGGGCAAATGGCGCGTGATGAATTGGGCGCGATTGGTGGTACAGCCGCTCAAGTCGGCACTTTTGCAATTATGATTATTTTAATTGCCGTGCTAGGTTTGGTGGTGGTGAACGCGATGAAACACAGCCCGTGGGCAACTTCAACCGTCGCCGCGACAATTCCCATTGCCATGATAATTGGTATTTATATGCGTAACATTCGCCCAGGGCGCGTGCTAGAGGCCTCTGCTATCGGCGTGGCTTTATTGCTCTTATCCGTTGGCTTGGGCGGGTGGGTCGATCATCATGAAACTCTACGCGTATATTTTGACCACGAAGGTTTAACCTTGGCTTGGGGCATTATTGCGTATGGCTTTGCGGCGGCAATATTACCTGTTTGGTTGTTGCTGGCACCACGCGATTATCTCTCTACCTACATGAAATTAGGGACGGTGATTTTGCTGGCTGTCGCTATTTTGATGCTACAGCCTGTCATTAAAATGCCTGCAGTGACGCAGTTTGTTGACGGTACAGGCCCGATTTTTGGCGGAAAGCTATTCCCCTTTGTATTTATTACCATTGCATGCGGTGCGATTTCAGGTTTCCACTCACTTATCGCATCTGGTACAACGCCTAAGCTCATTACCAATGAGCGAGATATTCGTACCATTGCTTACGGGGCAATGCTGCTAGAGTCATTTGTCGCGATAATGGCGATGATTGCCGCCACAGTGTTAGAGCCTGGTGTGTTTTTCGCCATCAACAGCCCTGCGGGCTTTGTTGGCAAAGAAGCCGCCGATGCCGTAGCTAAAATCACCAGTTGGGGCTACCCAGTGAGCGTGGAGCAAATGCAAACACTCGCCAATGATATGGGGGAATCAAGCCTTTTTGCGCGTACGGGCGGTGCACCTAGTTTAGCGGTGGGTATGGCGAGTATTTTTGGCAACGCTTTTGGCAAAAACTTATTAGCGTTGTGGTACCACTTTGCCATTATGTTTGAGGCGATTTTTATTCTAACTACGCTCGATGCAGGCACGCGAGTTGGGCGTTTTATGCTGCAAGATATGCTGGGTAATATTTGGCCGAAAATGGCAAACACTTCTTGGTGGCCATCAGTGCTAATCTCAAGTGCTCTGGTGGTTAGCGCTTGGGGATATTTCCTTTACATTGGTGTGATAGACCCGAATGGTGGCGTGAACATCTTATGGCCGTTATTCGGTATAGCTAACCAGATGTTGGCGGCGATTGCGTTATCTGTCGCTACGGGCGTTTTGGTGAAATCGGGCAAATTAAAATTTGCTTGGGTGACCGCTCTGCCATTGGTTTGGTTAGTCACAATTACAAGCACAGCAGCTTGGCAAAAAATATTTAGCGATGATATTCGTGTAGGGTTTTTTGCAGCGGCACAAGATATGGCGGCAAAATTAGCCGCGGGGGCGCTACCGCCTGAAAAAGCTACTGTTGCGCCACAGTTGATATTTAACCAGCAACTAGATGCCTACTTAACGCTATTTTTTGTGGCGGTGTTGTGGATTGTGGTGCTGGATATGCTGAGAGTTTGCGCGCACTTTATATCTGGTCAGATTAAGACGGCTAACAGCGAATCCCCATATGTTAGAACGCAGATGGAGTAGTCTAACATGTGGCAATTTATCAATAAGCTATGGCGAAACATTCGCCAATTATCAGGTGATGACGCTTACGAGCGTTATTTAACGCATCACGCAGCGCATCACGTAGACGAACCGCCACTGAGTCGAGAAGCTTTTTTTAAAGAGTGGCAAGATCGCAAATGGAAGGGCATAAAGCGCTGTTGCTAAAGTTTTACTCCAGCAGTTACTAAGCACCGAGTATTAGTGCTGATTAGATTTTCTCGATGTAAAAGTGCTTGATGCTATAATTGACTGGATAAGTGGCGGATAGAAAGTAAATGACACCAAACAAATATAGCAAACTTACGCAACGTGGGTTAAGCGTGATTGAGCAGGTAGTGCTCATTATCATTGCTTTTTCCACCATACTTGCTGTGTTTCAAACGATTGAGCACATATGGCTTGCGCGAGCGATTGCTGTGGGCGATATATTGCTTCTGTTTTTGTATTTGGAAGTGATGTCTATGCTCAATCACTATCTTGGATCGGGAAACTTGCCAGTGCGTTATCCGCTTTATATCGGCATTATCGCGTTGGCGCGGCACTTGGTGCTTGAAATCCAAACGCTTGATGCTTGGCGCATTGTAGCGTTAGCTTCTGCCATTTTTTTAATTGCGATGTCCATCCTTATTGTCCGCTATGGGCATGTACGTTTTCCGTATACCGATGGCACAGATTTACAATCTAAAACTGACTAGGATGTTGCTTTGTCAAATACGTTAACTCAATCTAGTATCAAAAGTCTGCCCTTGTTGCATCAAGGCAAAGTGCGCGATATTTACGATATTGATACTAATACCATGCTGCTGATAGCGACGGATAGGCTCTCAGCATTTGATGTGATTCTGCCTACCCCAATCGCCAACAAAGGCGCAATTCTCACTGAGATTGCCAATTTTTGGTTCGAAAAACTCAAGCATGTGGTGCCCAATCATTTAACAGGCATCAACCCAGATTCCGTGGTGAGTGACCCTGCCGAAAAAGCACAATTAGGCAAACGTGCGCTGGTGGTGAAAAAACTAAAACCCTTGCCGATTGAAGCTATTGTGCGTGGTTATTTGGTGGGTAGCGGCTGGAAACAATACAAATTAACCAACACCGTGTGCGGTATTACATTGCCAGTAGGTTTGCAAGAGGCAAGCCAGTTGCCTGAACCCATATTTACGCCATCCAGCAAGGCTGATGTGGGGGATCATGATGAAAACATCACCCTAGAAAAGTGTGCACAATTGTTAGGCAAGGATCTAGCTGAGCAAGTAGCAAAAGTGAGCATTCAGTTATACAAAGAGGCAGCAGCGTATGCGTTGACACGCGGTATTATCATTGCTGATACTAAATTTGAGTTTGGCTTAGATGCCAATGGCGTACTGCATGTAATTGATGAAATGTTGACGCCAGATTCTTCACGTTTTTGGCCGGCAGAGTCATACGTGGTCGGTAAAAATCCGCCTAGTTTTGATAAACAATATGTGCGTGATTGGCTGGAATCTTCAGGGTGGAACAAAGTCGCGCCAGGCCCAGAGTTGCCAGCAGATGTTGCCGCCAAAACCAGCGAGAAATATCATGAGGCATTTGAAAAACTCACAGGCAAGGCGTTGGTTGTTTAATCGCTTATGCTAGCTAAGCTCAAGCAAGTCGCAAAGCAGTTAAAAGCAGAGTTTGAAGTCTATCGACTGGTATTAAAACACCCACAAACCCCTAAACCTGCCAAGTGGCTACTGGGTTTGGCGATAGGTTACGTGTTAATGCCGTTTGATTTAATTCCAGATTTTATCCCAGTGATTGGGCAGTTGGATGATGCGGTGATTGTGCCATTATTAGTGTATTTTGCACTTCAAATGATCCCTGATGAAGTGATGGTGGCATGTCGGGCGCAAGTGAGTGAAATGTTGATTTCAGGAAAACTTTAAAGATTGATGAAATTATTTTAAGTGAAAGTTTGCAGTGTTTTTTGATTTTAATTTAACGAGGCGAGGATAAAACATGTCTTTAAATGACGTGCCAGCAGGCAAAGATGTACCAAATGATTTTAACGTAATTATCGAGATCCCCATGCGTGGTGAGCCGATAAAATTTGAAGTGGACAAAGACAGTGGTGCTGTGTTTGTTGACCGCTTTATGGGTACATCAATGCACTACCCTTGCAATTATGGCTATATTCCTCACACTTTAGCAGAAGATGGCGACCCGACTGACGTATTGGTGATTACGCCTATCCCATTGCAACCTGGGGTGGTAATTCGTTGCCGTCCAATTGGCATGTTAACAATGGAAGATGATGGTGGTGTGGATGCGAAAGTGCTAGCGGTACCAGTGGATAAAGTATGCCCACAATACAAGGAGATTAAGAGCTATAAAGATTTGCCAGAATTTCAGATTGCGCCTATCGCCCACTTCTTTGAGCATTACAAAGATTTAGAAAAAGGCAAATGGGTAAAAGTGGGCGGTTGGGTAGATGCAGATGCGGCTAAAACGGAAATTTTAGCTAGTGTTGCTAGATACCAAAAGTAATCATTGTATTACCTTTTGTAAATAAAAAACGGCGCATCATGCGCCGTTTTTTATTTCGTTCTGAAGGGTTAGCCGAAAACACTATAAAGCATTTTTATTCCCAAAGTCAGCAACAGGGTGGCGAGTAGCTTTTTAAGCATTTTAATCGGTAGATGATGCGCCAAGTATACCCCCAGCTGCGTAGTCAATAGGCTGCCTAGCGCAATACCGAAAAAAGCGGGCATGTAAACAAAACCAAGGCTATGCTCAGGTAATTGCTGAACGTGCCAGCCAGTGAATATGTAACTAATAGTGGCAATGACGGAAATCGGTAAGCCAATTGCCGCTGATGTGCCGATGGCGCGTCGGGTGGGCATTTTAAAATACATCAAAATTGGTACGGAAACTGTACCCCCACCAATACCCATTAGGCTGGATATAAGCCCAACGAGACCGCCAAACGCCCAGCGCCCTATTAGATTCAGGTTTAACGACTGGTTGAGGTGTTCCTCTGTACTTCGTTCTAGCAATAGTTTTAGGGCAACTAGGCACTCAAAAACTGCAAACAATACTTTGAGTTGATTGCTATGTATAGAGGCCGCTAGCCACGCGCCAAATACCACACCTAAAATACAAGTTACTAAGGTGTTTTTGATAATTGACCAATCAATATTGCCGCGGCGATGGTGTCCGCGTGTAGATGAAATAGCATTGACAACGATAGTTGCAAGCGAGGTGCCGATTGCCAAATGCATTAAATGGGCTTCTGGAAAATTTAGATGCGTAAATACAACGCTTAGAATGGGGACGATGATAATGCCGCCACCTAAACCAAATAAGCCTGCAAGTAAGCCGGCTGCGGCTCCTGAGAGTATGTAACCTATAAGTTCCATTGAGATTGAGTGAGTGTGTTGATGTTATCGTTTATGGCTAGCGATTCTCGCCAATACTTCGCCTAATTGTGTGCCATTCAACTGTTTGGATAGTGCTTTTAACATATCTGCGCCATGTTGACTAACGACTCTGGGTGACCGAATTGGTTTGCTTGCTATAGATTGCACTTGCACTTGCACCCGAATTGAAGTAACTTCAACCCCTTGTTTTTGAAGCTTTGATAATAAAGTGGGTAGCAATAACTTGATTTTGGCGGCCACAGCCCCATTGTCTGCATAAACTGTTAACCGTTTATGTTGAATGTTACCCGCTTGCGTGTAAGGCAGAAGATTTTCGGGGACGATGGCATGCCAAATTTGTTGCAATGCTGTTAGCGCGCTGGCTTGTTCAACAAGTGAGCAAATAGATGGATGAGTGCTTAAAAGAGTATTGATTTTTTGCATTGTCTAGATTGGGTGCGTGCAATTAATCTTTGAGTTTTGGGTTGGAGACATGCAAAGTGTTTAGATGAAATAAACAGCGTTTAATTGCCTCCAAACATCCTACGTGAAGGTGCTTGCCAGAGTAGTATAGCACCCAAATAATAAGCCTTAATCAAAAGGATTAATAAAATGAACATCATTTTTGTGTCAGATACCATGGCAAAGCCACGCGTGCTGTCAGCCAGCCAGCTTGTGTTGGTGATTTTGTTGCTGGTAGCGGTTGTATCGAGTTTAACCGCGTTAATTATTTTGCCGCAGGGGAATGTAAGCAACCAAGCGGCTGCAACTTTGTTACGAGATAAATTGCATATTCCATTGTTTCGCCCGCAGCAGCATATTGACGCACTGGCTTTGCAGCTGGGTGAGCTTCAAGCGCGCGTGATGCGACTAGATGCGTTAAGTGATCGCTTATCTAAAATGGCAGGGGTGCAAAAAGTCGATATCAATGCGCCAAAGAAAAACCAAGGGCAGGGCGGACCAGAAGTCATGCCGCATAAGTTCACGGCAAAAGAGCTTCAACAGCAAATCAACGAGCTTGCCAGTTTGATTGAAGTTAAATCCGACAAGTTAAGTGCTATAGAGGCCAAGCTGTTGCAGCAAACAATGCAAGCAAATGCGCTCCCGAGTGAAATGCCTGTCAAAGGATCTTATAATTCTTCAAGTTATGGTTGGCGTGTTGATCCATTTACAGGGAATAATGCTTTCCATGAAGGGTTAGACTTTCCAGCGCCAACTGGCACATCCATTTACGCAGCAGCGAGCGGCATTGTTACTGCTGCAGAACAAACGCCTGATTATGGTAAAATAGTTAAGATTGATCATGGTTCTGGCGTTGAAACAAGATATGCTCACACCTATAAGTTTTTTGTAAAAGCAGGTGAGCGCGTAGAAAAAGGTCAGTTAATTGCAGAAGTTGGAAGTACAGGGCGCTCTACGGGCGCGCATCTGCATTTTGAAGTGCGTTTAAACGGTGATCCTCTGGACCCAAGAAAATACTTGGTGAATTAGTGTTGTCCTAATAAGGTTGACGCAATTTTGTTATATTTTTGCGTTAATATCGAAGGCGTTTAAAAATAAAATTTTTGATGGTAACTTTGTCGTTGTAATTTACAAAATTAAAGTGGCAGTAATTTCGAAAGTACTGTTTTTCATAATCTATAAATAATCCTAGAGGTTTCCGCAATCGCGGAAAGTTGGTGTCATTTCATGTTATCCACCCTGTTTAAAAAAATTTTTGGTAGTCGTAACGATAGGCTTGTTAAACAATATGCCTCAAATGTTCGCATTATTAACGGTTTAGAGTCAGCCATGCAGGCGCTGAGCGATGAGCAGTTGCGCGGCAAGACTGATGAGTTTAAGTCTCGTTTCCAAGCGGGTGAGTCGTTAGATAAGCTGTTGCCAGAAGCATTTGCCGTTGTGCGTGAAGGTAGTCGTCGTATTTTAGGTATGCGTCATTTTGATGTGCAGTTAATTGGCGGCATGGTGCTCAATGCTGGCAAGATTTCTGAAATGCGCACAGGTGAAGGTAAAACTTTGGTTGCCACCCTTCCTGCCTACTTAAATGCGCTTTCGGGTAAAGGTGTGCATGTCATTACTGTGAACGATTACTTAGCAAAGCGTGATGCGGAGTGGATGGCTCGCCTGTACAACTTTTTGGGGTTAACGGTTGGCATCAACCTGTCGCAGATGCCGCACGATGAAAAGCAAAAAGCCTATGCTGCTGATATTACCTACGGTACGAATAATGAGTTCGGTTTTGATTATTTGCGTGACAACATGGTATTCACCGCAGAGGAGCGCGTGCAACGTGGTTTGGGTTATGCGCTGATTGATGAGGTAGACTCTATTTTAATTGATGAGGCTCGCACCCCATTGATTATCTCAGGTCAAGCAGATGACACAGTTGATTTGTATGTGCAGATGAATGGGATTGCCGCACAGTTAGTTCGTCAAACTGAAGAGGAAGGCGATGGTGATTATTGGGTGGATGAAAAGTCACATCAAGTGATTTTGTCTGAGGCTGGCCATGAACATGCCGAAGAGCTGTTATATAAAAGCGGCCTACTTTCTGAAGGTTTAAGTTTGTATGATGCTGCGAGTATTTCACTGATACATCACTTATATGCTTCATTACGTGCGCTGTCTTTATTCCATCGTGATCAACACTACGTCGTGCGTAATGGCGAAGTGGTGATTGTGGATGAGTTCACAGGCCGTATGATGACGGGTCGTCGTTGGTCTGACGGCTTACATCAAGCGGTTGAGGCGAAAGAAGGCGTGGCGATTCAGAAAGAAAACCAAACCTTAGCGTCCATTACCTTCCAAAACTATTTCCGTATGTACGCAAAATTATCTGGGATGACTGGTACGGCAGATACCGAGGCATTTGAGTTTAGTCAAATCTATGGTTTAGAAACCGTGGTGATTCCTACGCATAGACCTACCCAGCGTAAAGACCAAATGGACAAGGTTTACCGCACATCAAAAGAAAAATATAACGCGGTGATTGATGATATTAAAGACTGCCAATCACGCGGTCAGCCAGTGTTGGTAGGTACCACTTCAATTGAAAACTCTGAGCTCATTGCTAATTTGCTCAATCAAGCCAAGTTAGAGCATCAAGTATTAAACGCAAAACAACATGAGCGTGAAGCGCATATTATCGTGCAAGCTGGTCGCCCTGGCGTGATTACCATTGCAACCAATATGGCGGGTCGTGGTACTGATATTGTTTTGGGTGGTAATCCAGAACCAGAAATTGCTTTAATTCATAGCAACCCAGAACTATCTGATGCGGAAAAAGAGTCTAAAATTGCTACGCTCAAGGCTGAGTGGCAAGTCCGTCACGATGCAGTGTTGGCAGCGGGTGGCTTGCATATTATTGGTACAGAACGCCATGAATCACGTCGTGTGGATAACCAATTGCGTGGTCGTGCGGGTCGACAAGGCGATCCAGGTTCAAGCCGTTTTTACCTGTCATTAGAAGATCAATTATTGCGTATTTTTGCTTCCGATCGTGTTTCAGCGATTATGGAACGCCTCAAAATGCCAGAAGGCGAAGCGATTGAGCATCCATGGGTTACGCGTGCAATTGAAAACGCGCAACGTAAGGTTGAGGGACGCAACTTTGATATACGTAAACAATTGCTTGAATACGATGATGTATCTAACGACCAACGTAAGGTGATTTATCAGCAACGTAATGAGTTGCTAGAAGCGACTGATGTTAGCGAGACCATCGAAGCGATGCGTGAGGATGTGATTAATCAATTAGTAGCTACACATATTCCAGCGGGCAGTGTGGAGGAGCAGTGGGATGTTGCTGGTCTGGAAAAATCACTACTGGATGAGACAGGTTTAGATTTGCCGCTGCAAAAAATGCTGGAAGAAAATCCAGACCTGCATGAAGAAACATTACGCGATCGCATTCAAACAGCTGCGCAAGAGGCGTATCAAGCGAAAGAAGTATTAGCGACACCTGAGGTGGTACGTCAGTTTGAGCGTGAGGTGATGTTGCGTGTATTAGATAATCATTGGCGTGAGCACCTATCTGCCTTAGATCATCTGCGTCAAGGGATTCATTTGCGTTCTTACGCGCAAAAAAATCCGAAGCAAGAATACAAGCGTGAGGCGTTTGAATTGTTTTCTGCGCTGCTAGACTCGGTGAAGAGCGAAGTGACTAAAATAACTATGCAGGTGCAAGTGAGAAGCCAAGAAGATGTAGAGTCTATGGAGCGACCAGCTGAGCCAGAAAATGTACGTTATCAACACGCTGATTATGAACAAGCACTTTCAATAGAAAACACGCCAGAAGTTGCAACTGGCTTAGAAAGTGGGTTCGATGAAAATGGCTTTAAGATTGGTCGTAACGATCCATGCCCGTGCGGTTCAGGCAAGAAATACAAACAATGTCATGGTCGTCTGTCATAGTTTAGTTTAAGTGTAAGTTTTACTTTAGGGTTTAATAATGACTGGGAATCAGGTAGAAGAAGTTGTTTCACCATGTATTGGTGTTTGCTCAATCAATGAAGTGACAGGTTTTTGCAATGGCTGTTACCGGACAATCGAGGAGATTCAAGGTTGGTGGGATTTATCTGCGATTGAGCGAAGTCAAGTAATGGTAGCGCTAGATGCACGCCAATCGGAATCATTGGACTTTGGTGACTAACGCCGTTTAGTGTGTTCGTTTATTTGATTTTTAAAAATAAACGTGGATCGAAAGTAAAAAACCGACAGATTGATGTCGGTTTTTTTTATGGACGGGAGTTTTTTGAAACAGAAAAGCCATAAAAATGTCACAAATAAGGCGGTATATCGCGTAAGAAATTAGAAAATGCATCAAATTGAACGCTAAGCAATTATTTTTACTGTATTTTATTAGAGTTGCTGACAAATGTTGTAGGAAAAATGGTATATTTCTGCTAGGGGATTGGGTGTTTTATAGCCCATAGTTTTAAGTGTAGTTAAATGCTGCGAAAGCCCATGACAATACAAATGGCTAGCGAAAAAATCAATATGTATGGCTTGAGTCGGTTGCCATCGTTTCCGCATGTTATCGTAAAGATACTTGAGACGCTTCAGGATGAATTGGCTGATGTTAGCAAGTTGGCCATATTGATTGAAATGGATGGACCGTTAAGCGCGAAACTCCTGACTGCAGCAAACTCAGCAATATATCGGCGTCAACACCAAATACATTCAATCAATGAAGCCATTCATCATATGGGCTGGGATATGGTGAAAACGTTAGCGCTTAGTTCTGCCATGCACCAGATTGTAAACGATCTTTCTTCAACCGAAAGATTAGATCTAGCCCGATTTTGGCGACATTCACTTTATTCCGCTATTATTGGTAAACACCTCGCAGAAAAAATCCCCAATGTTTCAGAAGATGAAGCTTACCTGTCAGGATTGTTACATGACATTGGTCGGTTAGCGCTTAGGGTTAATTATCCAGACCAGTATAAGGGTATTTTTGACTCAAAGGACAGTCAAGCCTATTTGCTATTTGAGGAAAGTAGGGTTTTTGGCACAAATCACTGCGAAGTAGGTAGTCTATTAGTTAAAGATTGGCATGTGGGAACATTTTTGCAAGATGCCATTGCATTTCACCACAAGCCTTCCGAGTTGCTGGAGCAAACTAGCACATTGGTCAAGATTGTGCATTTGTCAGCTTCAATGAGTGAAAGCTACCCGCATATTTTGATGGAGCAACTCCAGAGTGCAAAAGAATGGTTCAATTTAGACTTTCAAGAAATTGATCAAATCTTAACCGAGTCTAACTTGCAAGTACATGCAATGGCGGCTTCGCTCAACATCAATATCGATGAAGTGATACAAGAAGAGAGCGCTGAACAAGATAATCTTCAGTATTTAAGCAAAATAAGCCCAATGACCAAAGGTGCGAAACTAAATAAATCAGATTCGGCTGAAAGTACAAAAACTAGAACGACACCCAATAGCAATTTGGCTGAGTGGTCACAACGTAGCGCTATTTTTAGCACTCCTCCTGATTTAGATTCACCTGTTTCAAGCATCGTTGCGCAGACTATGCTAATTGATCATTTGGAAAAAATGATTGATCGTGAGTCGGATGATAGCGCGTTTAACGCTTCTTTACTCCATACTGCTTGGATGATTTGTGGCGCAAAACAAATTCTTATCTTTGAAGTAGATATGGTGAATGATCGTCTTATCGGTAAAAAGATGCATCCAGACCAGGTTTGGGTGGAGCAGTTTAGTTTTCCGTTGAAGCATGATGTTGGAATGATCTCAGATGCTTTGCTATATCGAGGCGTGACTGACTCTTTTGAGCAATCTGACAAGGGTTTTGTGAACTTGGCAGAGCATCAGCTCATGCGTCTTTGTGGTGTGGATGGCATGGTGTGTGTGCCGATGCTATTGGGGCAAAAGCAAATGGGGGTCATGGTATTTGCTATGGATTTACAAGCGGCTAAAGAGGCCGCAAAAAATACCTTTGTCATTAAAGCCCTTGCGCGAATCGCTGCGATAAATCTTAATTTGCGCCATGAAAAAATGATGCACGAAACAAAGCATGCGACACAACAAGACAATACACGGCAGAACGAGCTAGATAAGTTGTTGCATGAAACGAGTAACCCATTAAGCACCATACGTAACTACTTGGAAATTTTAAGAAGAAAAGCTTCGGGTAATCAATCTTTTGATCAAGATATTCGTATCGTGAACGAAGAGATTGATCGTGTAACCCAACTCATTCGCCAGTTTGTTGAATCATCCAGCGTATCACAAGACATGCTTACCAATGTCAATATTAATCAGGCGATTTTAGACGTGATCGCTTTGCATGAATCTACTTACCTAAAACCAGTACGTATTAACACCACGTTAAATTTAGCCAATGAATTGCCTGAAATTATTTGCAACGCCTACCAGTTGCGCCAAATTTTAATTAATTTGATTAAGAACTCTGCTGAGGCGATGCCAAATGGAGGAGATTTATCAATATCGACTTATACAGAATACATGCCTAGTCAGGAAAAATGGATACTGATTACTATTCAAGACACGGGCGGTGGTATTGATGATATGGTGCTAACAAAGATATTTGGCGATATAGAAAGCGCAAAAGGTGGGGAACATAAAGGGCTAGGGCTGAATATTGTCGCGGATTTGGCAGAGAAGCTAGCTGGAAAAATTAGCTTTAGAAGCACCACAGGCGTCGGTACTGTGTTTGAGTTGCGTCTTCCATGTACATCGTTGAGTTCGATTTAGGATGGCAAATATTATTAATTTCAAGCCAAATATGACTTCACAGTCTTCCGCAAATGAGCCTTCTAAGCTCTTGATTGTGGATGATGATATCGCCCTCTCCAGAAGTTTACAGCAGTTGACGGAGTTGGTCGGTTATCAGGTGAAAATATGCAATCGAGGTGCAGAAGCGATTGCAATGATGGCTGAAGAGTCTTTTGATTTATTGCTGCTTGACCTTGTAATGCCTGGCATGGATGGTCATGCTGTGATAGAAAATGTACGTCGTGATTATCCACATATCCCTATCATTGTGGTGACTGCGACTGGAACGGTGAGCGAGGCGGCCAAGTCGCTTGAAAAAGGTGTTTATGACTTTATCAGAAAGCCCTATGAGCCAGCTGAATTATTGCGCACTATTGAAAACGCGCTCGCCAAAAGTCAGCTAGAACTCATCCAAGCTGTGACTAGCAGCAAGCTAGATCATTACGAAAATTTAAATCACTATTTGGTTGATAGTTCGCCAGACATTATTTATACCTTAGATGAAAAAGGTCGATTCACCTTTGTGAATAAACGTGTGTTTAGTTTATTAGGATACTTAGTAGATGAGTTAATCGGTGAACATTATTCATTATTGGTATATGGCGATGACGTTGATGCAGCTAAGTATGCATTTAGGGCTCAATCATCATTCGATCGAGCCACTTATAATGTTGAGTTGCGTTTAAGGTGTCAAAGCGATCGAGAAGAGTACCGTTATTTTGATATTAGCTTTATTCCAATTCTGAATACGATGCATGTTGATCATGAGGTTGAGAACAAAGAGTTTTTACCTTTAAAAGGGTCATATGGCGTTGCACGTGATATTACAGAGCGGAAAAAAGTAGAGTATGCAATGGCATATCAGGCACATCACGATATGCTGACTGCCTTGCCTAACCGGACTCTGTTTAATGACCGACTGGAAATCTCAATCGCGCATGCCAAACGTAATCATCATCGTTTAGCCGTACTGTTTTTAGACCTAGACCGATTCAAGTGGGTGAATGATACGCTGGGTCATCTTTATGGTGATGAGTTATTAAAAAATGTAGCGAGTCGACTCAAGAGCTGCTTGCGTGAAGGCGATACTTTGGCGCGTATTGGTGGTGATGAGTTCACGATTATTTTGCCAGAGTTGCCTAATAAAGATGATGTGCCAATGGTCGCAAGAAAGATATTGGCAACGCTAGAACAGCCGTTTTTACTAGATAATCGAGAAATTAATATTTCAGCCAGTATTGGTGTTGCTGTGTTTCCTGATCATGGGGAAACAATTGATGCTCTGACAAAAAGTGCGGATATTGCCATGTACCATGTGAAATGGAAGGGCAAAAATGGATTCATGCAATATGATGCTTCGATGGACTCCATCTTCCATAAAAAAATGTCGATTGAATCGGATTTACGCAAAGCCATCGAGAACAATGAACTTGAGCTTTATTTTCAGCCGCAAGTCGATGTGAAAACACACAAAGTAGTCGGTCTTGAGGCGCTCACTCGCTGGCATCATCAAGAGCGTGGTTGGATCCCTCCTGCAGAGTTTATCCCACTAGCGGAGGAGGCGGGATTGATTTCTATGCTAACCACTTGGTTGATTAAGCAGGTGACGATTCAACATCATCGTATGCAAAGTGCTGGTTTTGGAGATATTTCAATCGCCGTCAATATTTCACCTGAGTCCGTACTCAAGCACGACTTTGTTTCTAATTTTCTACTGTCTTTAAAATCTGAAAATATTGCCAATGATGCGATTGAGATTGAGATTACTGAAAATATTATCATGCAAGATATGGAAAACTCGATACTAAAGCTGAATGAGCTCACCAGGCAGGGGGTTAAAATTGCCATAGATGATTTTGGAACAGGGTATTCTTCACTGGCCTATTTGCAGAAGCTACCTATGCATAGCATCAAACTAGATCAAACTTTTGTGCATAATATTCAGTTTGTGGGGCAAGAGTTCCCAATTATTAGCGCAATTATTGGCATAGCAAAAGGCTTTAATCTGAAAATGATTGCTGAGGGCGTGGAGACGATAGAGCAAATGCAGGTGCTTAAATCGCTAGGCTGCTCTGTCATGCAAGGGTATTTGTTCAGCAAACCATTACCGATGGCTGGTGTCTTAGCTATGCTGAAATCGCAAGACAGATTATTTGCTTGATACCCCACGTTTTTTGCAGTATCAATCACCCTCAGTAAATTACACCACCTATATTAGACAGATACGGTAAAATTCTCGCACTTATTCAAATAGCGAGACTCAGAAATGCCAGTCAATTTATCTGCTCCCCAAGCGCATACCTTGTTGCCTGTAAAAGGCGTGGAACTTGGTTTTGCACAAGCGCAAATTCGTAAACCGAATCGTAAAGATGTTTTAGTGATTAAGTTGAGTGAGGGTAGCCGCGTGGCGGGTGTCTTTACCAAAAATCAATTTTGCGCTGCGCCGGTGGTGTTGTGTAAAAAACATCTAGAGAGCAGCTCCTCTATTCGTGCGTTAGTGGTGAATACTGGTAATGCAAATGCAGGGACTGGCGAACAAGGTTTGCAAGCTGCTCAGCAAACGTGTGAGGCGTTGGCGGATTTGCTCGCGCTAACACCAGCACAAGTGTTGCCATTTTCAACGGGGGTGATTTTAGAACCATTGCCAGTGGATCGTGTGATTGCTGGTTTGCCAGCATGTATTGAAAATCTAAAAGAAGATAACTGGCTCAACGCGGCCGAAGCCATTATGACCACGGATATTGTGGCAAAAGGCTATTCAAAGCAGATTCAGTTGGGTGGTAAAACCGTCACGATTACAGGTGTTGCCAAAGGTTCAGGCATGATTCATCCCAATATGGCGACTATGTTGGGCTATGTGGCGACTGATGCTGCGATTAGCCAAATGGCGTTAAATGCGCTGATTGATTATGCAGTCAATCAATCATTCAACTGCATTACGGTGGATGGCGATACCTCAACCAATGATTCTTTTATTATGATGGCAACAGGGCAATCAGGCATTGCTGAAATTGGTCTGGATAGCGCAGACTATATTGCACTGCGTGATGCGATGACGGAAGTGTCAATTTTGCTTGCGCAAGCGATTGTGCGTGATGGTGAAGGCGCAACCAAATTTATGACAATTCAAGTTGAAGCGGGGCGCGATATAGAGGAGTGTAGAAAAGTCGCTTATGCCATCGCACACTCACCGTTAATCAAAACCGCATTTTTCGCATCCGACCCCAACTTGGGTCGTATCTTGGCGGCCATTGGCTACGCAGGCGTGGAAAATCTTGATGTAAACGCAATGCAACTTTATTTGGGTGATGTGTTGGTTGCTGAGCATGGTGGTCGTGCACAAAGTTACCTAGAGGAGCAGGGCGCGGCGGTGATGAAAGAGGCTGAAATCAAAGTGCGTGTCGTGCTTAACCGTGGCACATCTAGCGCAACGGTTTGGACTTGCGATTTTTCATATGACTACGTAAAAATCAATGCAGATTATCGGTCTTAAAATATGAGTCAATTGGAGCAGTTCATTACTCGTGCGGAGCAGTTGTTATCTCGTTTAGAGCAGATATTACCGCCAGCCAAAGCCGAAGTAGATTGGTCTGCTACTGCTTGGCGCTGGCTAGTGCGCCAAGGACGCGGCAGTCTGCAAGTTGTACCGCATCCGCATCAAATCCGTTTAGACATTATTCAAAATGTAGATGACCAAAAAGCAGAAATTGTGCGCAACACACAACAGTTTGTGCGTGGCTTGCCCGCGAATAATGTGCTACTCACTGGCGCTCGCGGTACGGGTAAATCTTCATTGGTTAAGGCATTACTTTCTGAGTTTGCAAAAGATGGCTTGCGGGTAGTTGAAGTTGAAAAGCAAGATTTGGTTGATTTGCCAGAGATTGTTGTTATGTTGCGTGACCGCCCCGAATATTTTATTGTTTTTTGCGATGATCTAACCTTTGATGCGGGTGAGCCTGGCTATAAAGCGCTTAAAGTGGTGTTGGATGGTTCGATTGCGGCAACATCAGATAATGTCTTGGTTTATGCGACCTCTAACCGTCGTCACCTAATGCCAGAGTACATGGCTGATAATCTAGAAACGCAACACTTGGGTGAGGAGATACGCCCGAGTGATACTGTGGAAGAAAAAATCTCGCTATCCGAGCGTTTCGGTATCTGGTTGTCATTTTATGCGTTCGATCAAGATGAGTATCTCAAAGTGGCGGAGCATTGGCTAAAGCACTTTGGATATCACAAGTTCACGGATGACGCACGTCGCGCTGCGCTCCAATTTTCACTTACACGCGGTTCGCGTAGTGGTCGCGTTGCGTATCAGTTTGCACGCGATTTTATTGGTCAGCAGGCGCTTAAAAAGACCAAATCTAGCCCCGCTCAATCACGAAAAAAGTAAATTTTGACAGATTCCGTAATTGTTCATGCTGCAGTGGCGGTTTTTAGGCGTAGCGATGGCGCAGTGTTACTTGCGCAGCGCCCCGATGGTAAGCCTTGGGCTGGCTGGTGGGAATTTCCAGGTGGTAAGGTTGAGGCGGGTGAAACGGCGCTAGCCGCTTTGCATCGTGAGGTGCAAGAGGAGCTAGGCTCAACAGTGCTTAGCGCGTATCCGTGGTTGACACGTACCTTTGCCTATCCTGAGAAAACCGTCAAATTACATTTCTTTATGGTGCGCGATTGGCAGACTGAACCGCATGGAAGAGAGGGGCAGTTGTTAAGTTGGCAAATGCCGCCGCATCTGAATGTTTCCCCAATGTTGCCCGCAAATGAGCCAGTTCTAAATGCGCTCACATTACCACCCATTTATGCCATTACGCATTTAGACGCCCTCGGTGAAAAAGAGTTTTTTATTCGTCTTGAGTACGCTTTGCAGAATGGGCTTAAGTTGATACAGGTGCGAGAAAAGACATTAGCAATCAACACACTTAAGCGGTTTTCCCAGCAGGTGGTCAATATGGCAAATGATTTTAATGCCCGCGTATTGATCAATGGAAATGAAGCGTTGGCTGACGAGGTAAATGCCGCTGGCGTGCATTACATTAGCCAGCAGCTGATGGCCTTGCGCGAGAAACCAAAGCATCTGTTGTGTGCGGCATCGTGTCATAATCAGCAGGAGTTAGAGCAAGCGCAAAAGTTGGGATTGGATTTTGTGGTTTGTTCACCCGTGCTTCTAACGCTTAGTCATGTTGGCGCGCCAACGCTGGGTTGGCAAAAGTTTGGTGAGATGATAAGTGGATACTCTCTACCAATCTATGCACTGGGTGGGTTAACTGAAGCGGCGTTAACGGAAGCATGGCATCATGGAGCGCACGGCATTGCGATGCAACGATCAGTGTGGAAAGATAAGTGATTCAGTTGATTCAGTCTTTGCTTAAGTCACAGTTTTCTAAGTTAATGATTGCCATGCTTTTAGGCATACTTAGTGCTGTTTTTTATGTTAATTGGTTTAGCACTCAGTCCGAAAAGTCTGCAATAGTTCAATTGCCCTGCTCAAATATCATGGTCGGTTGTGGTAATGCGAACATAAAAATTAATGCGGATCGTCAACCGCAGGTTATGCGTGCATTTAAATTAAACGTTACCACCGTGCCAGCAAGTCAGATTTATGTTGACTTTGCGATGGCGGGGATGAGCATGGGGCTTAATCGGTATAAGTTAATTCAGCAAGCCGATGGTCGCTGGCAGAGCGAAGTGATATTGCCGCTCTGTGTGCAAGGGAGAAGCGATTGGTTAATGGAGGTGACCGTGAGTACCTCCGCTGTTGGATTTTCCAGCAATGTCGAAAAGCGCTATCGCTTAGTATTTCAAGCGTCCAAATAACCGTTAATCTTAAAGCTTATTCAGGCTCGCCTTCACGAACAGGGCTAGAAACCTCTAAGGTACTCACTTTGCCAGCAGCGTCTTTAAAAAAAAGCTTGAACGTTACATTGCTGCCAGCGGTTAGTGGCTTTTTAATATCAAACAACATGAGGTGATACCCACCAGGCTCAAGCTTGTAAGGCTTGCCTTTTTCGAGCGCAATTTCATCCAACATGCGCATTTCCATCACGCCATTATTCATAGACATGCTGTGAAGTTCAACTTTGCCAATATCTGCGCTCTCTACCTTAAATAAAGTGGCGTTTTCCTGACTGGTGAGCGTCATAAAGCCAGCGGCAATCTCCTGACCTGGTTTGGTTGCACGTACCCAAGCGTCATCTACGTTAACGGATTGTTCTGGCTGACCGCATGCCACTAGCAAGCAAAACAGGCTTAAAATAAATAATTTAATTTTGTACATCATTATTCCTCTTCAATGTTGTCGTTTGGCTTGATCGGCTCTGGAATGCGATAGCTTTCGGTTGCCCATTGCCCTAAATCAATCAGGCGGCAACGTTGCGAACAAAAAGGGCGAAAAGCATTTTCGGATGAGTATTCAGATTTTGCGCCACATTGCGGGCAGGTGACAATACGTTTTTTTGTGGGGGTTGTCATGTGGCGTTTGAGGTATTGCGAGTAATTTAGTTATTACAAGTTACATAAGGTGAGCGTGAAGGCAACATCTTTTTCATATAAGCGCGGCTTTTCATTAGTGGTCAAACTGTTAAACCTAATGTTGATGGCGTACTTGTTTGCGCTTACTTCTGGAAAGCAACTTTCTTCATCGCTAAGTTCTATTTTTAACATTTGTGCTGGTTTTACGCCACCCAGCATTTGTTGGAAATTGCCGCCATGCGCTATAAGATGAGAGGATATGCCACTCCCACGTAGCATTCGCAAAATGATGGTAATTGCTTGGTGAATTGGCATCAGCGCTTTTAGCCACTGGTCTAAATCAGCTCTTCGGCTATCGGTGTCAAGACCTAACCAAAAGTGATAAGAGGGTAGGTCGAATTCACACACGCCACCTGGAATCACTGCGCGTTGTTTGATGCTCATAAGCCATTCATTATCTCGCAGAGACTGACCTAGCTTGCTTAGATTGTTGCGTAAATTATTGGCGCTTATGTCAATTTCTTTGATAGTGTCAGATAACACGGTAGCGTTAATTGATGGGTTCCCTAGCAAGCCATTCAGCATCATCTTTTGGCGGTCTAGCTCTTGCAATAAATCTGTTTTAAGCTCTGCGCGGTCTATTACATCAAGTATTTGAAACACATTGACGAGCGCATGATGATGATTAATCTCATGCTCGCCATTTAAATTAAACAAAGTTTTGGCGAACAAATCTTCTAGCCGCAGTAGGGTTCTGATTCTTTCATTAAATGGATAGTCGTAACTTGGCACTAGTTTACTTTTGTACTTTTATGTTTGTGTTGGTTCAAAATGATGGCTAGTCAAACTGCCTAGCTTATTCAAGCTGGCCAAGATTATTGTTTTAATTAAACTTGTTGTAGATTATCAGATTTATTCGCTAACTATGCAAGCTTGCACGTACTTTTTGTGCATTTCATTCACTTTTTCTATTAGTGATTCGATGGTTCCGTCATTTTCGATGATGTCATTAGCCAGCGCACGTCGGAAACTGCGAGAGGCCTGCGCCGCGATAATCGATTGCACCAACTCTACTGTCATCCCTGGTCGCTGAGATGTGCGCTCAATTTGTTGCGATTCGTCACAATCAATCAGTAATGTGCGCTTCACGACTCCTGAATAGCGATCGGTTTCAAAAAACAGGGGGATGGCTAAAATTTGATACGCTGCTGTGGTGTTGCTAAATAGTTCACGCATCGCTTGTGCATGAATTGCAGGGTGTAAAATGGCTTCAAGTTTTTTGCGATCAGCATCTGATGAGAAGACTTTACCACGCATCATCGCACGGTTTAATGCGCCGTCATCAGTCACAAACGCTTGACCAAAGGCTGTCGCAATTTCTTGCACAATTGGTTGACCTGCTGAGGTTAGTTGTCTTGAAATTACATCAACATCGACAATCGGCACACCCAGATTAGCAAATGTTTTTGCAGCCTCGCTTTTACCCGCACCTATGCCACCAGTCAAAGCAACAACATACATATTATTAAGCTCCTAAATAAATTTTTGATAATTGATCACCACAAAATAGGGCGGCAATCCCAGCAATTGCGAGGTAAGGGCCAAAGGGGATTGGCACTTCTCGTCCATGTTTTGCAAATACGATTAAACTAATACCGACTATAGTACCAGCAATTGAAGATAGTAAAATTACAGCGGGCAACAGTTGCCATCCAAACCACGCACCAATCGCGGCAAGAAGTTTGAAATCACCATACCCCATCCCTTCTTTGCCAGTGATCAGTTTAAATAACCAATAGACAGACCATAAGGAGAGGTAACCCAATACGGCCCCAATGACTGCACTTTGTAAGTCACAAAACCCATGATTCAGGTTAACAAGTAAGCCAAGCCAAACCAGAGGCAATGTGATGTCGTCTGGGAGAAGCTGTGTGTCTAAATCAATGAAAGTCAGCGCAATTAAGGCAAGAATAAAAAACCAAGACACTAATGTTAAGCCAGTGGCGCCTAATTTCCAGCTGATGCTGGCGAATAATATGCCTGTGAGCAGTTCCACCAGTGGGTAGCGAATGCTAATCGGGCTTGTGCATTTTTTACATTTTCCGCGTAAAAATAAGTAACTGATCACTGGAATGTTTTCTAATGCGGAAATTTGATGACCACAGTTCGGACAAGCTGATCTCGGCACGACCAAGTTATATTTGATTTCTTCTTGCGTATTGTTTGTTTCGGGTTGCCCCAAAAAATCTCTACAGTTTTGCTGCCACTCACGCTCCATCATTTTGGGTAACCGATGGATTACAACGTTTAAGAAACTTCCAAATAACAAACCAATTAAAGCAGAGAAAAAAATAAAGCTATTTAAGTCGGCTTGAAACAAACTTATAACGTTATTGAAGAAATCAGGCATAAAAGTGGCTTTTAATTAAACTTAAAGCATCTTCGCACCGATATAAACTGAAGGCAATAGTGTTGTGTCTGTTGCTCTGCATTTCGGTGTCGAGTTTTGGTGGTGTTTGTTTTGCTTTTTTATTTTTGAAAGGATATGAAAATGTCACAAACTTTAGTAAACGAAGCATGGAATATCCCCGTGGTTAGGCGTGTAGAGGTTGATTTGCAAGGATGGATGCAACAACTTACAGGGTGTGCAAATTGGGAAATTACTGATGAAGAAGACGATGAAGACTACATGAGTTTTGCCATGCAATTGGGTCGTCAGCATGCTGAAATTACGCTCTACCATAATGGCTACGCAGTCGTGGATGTTGATGGAGAGGCGCTCTTTGATGGTGCATTAACGACAACAACGAGCGAATGCGCGCACCTAAACTACTACTACGCAGACAGTGGCGAGAAAATACACCTGAATTAGCAACGCCGTTTTAGCAAAAACACAAACTTAGGCTAAAACGGTAGGTTAATACTTTCTTGCTACAGCAAAAGCGGCTAAGTCGAGCATGGTTTGTTTGAATGTTGTGTTTTGTATTGAGGCAATCGATGCGCATGCGGCATCTGCTTCCGCTTTTGCAAGTTGGATAACGTGGGTAAGGGCTCCCGTTTCATGAACGGCTTGAATTACGCCTTCTAGTTCGTCGAGCCCACCCTGCTCAATGGCGTTGCGTATCATGTCGCGTTGTTGGGCATTGCCATTACGCATCGCGTATAACAGTGGAAGCGTAGGCTTGCCTTCAGCAAGATCATCCCCAAGATTCTTGCCGATGCGCTGACCATCACCGTCTAAATCTAAAACATCATCAATCAGTTGGAAGGCCGTGCCCAAGTGCATGCCGTACTTTGCCATGGCTTGTTCTTGTGCTGGACTGGCGTTGGAAACAATAGCACCCAGTCTAGCGGCTGCTTCAAAAAGTTTGGCAGTTTTGAAGTGAATCACCTTCAAATAAGCTTCATCAGTCACATCTGCGTCATGTACATTTAATAGTTGCAGCACTTCACCTTCAGCAATGATATTGGTTGCTTCTGCTAACACTTCCATTACACGCATATTGTTAATGTTCACCATCATTTGAAAGGCGCGCGTGTAAACAAAATCACCTACCAACACACTAGCAGCATTTCCAAATAGATTATTGGCAGTGGCTCGACCGCGGCGCATCGCTGACTCATCTACCACATCATCATGGAGCAAAGTGGCTGTGTGGATAAACTCAACAATCGCTGCTAAGGAATGATGATTGGCTTGTATCGACCCGAAGGTACCAGCAGAAAGTAACACGAGTGCTGGTCGTAAGCGTTTTCCACCACTATTGATGATGTAATCAGCAACTTGATTAATTAGCACAACTTCGGAGTGTAGTGATTTTCGAATCACTGTGTCGACGGCAAGCATGTCATCGGCTATACAATTTTGTAGAAATGAGAGCGACACTAAAATATCTGCCAGAGCGAAAAATTGTGTAATTCTAGCATAGGCAGACTCATTCTTTCACACTCAGATTAGCCGTATCTTTGAGAATTTGACATTGCGACACGGGCGGGAGGTAATCAAATTTAGTCTAAAAAGCCTAGGTTGCTAATATGTTCTGATTAAAGGTAATATTTTACTTTGCGTGAGAGATAATTTTGCGTATAATGCTCGATTCATTTGAATGTGTAGCGAACGAGGCAGGCAGTATGAGCGCAAATATGTACGCAGTAATTAAAACGGGCGGTAAGCAATATCGTGTTACCCCTGGCTTAAGACTTAAGGTTGAGAAGTTGGAAACTGAAGTTGGCGGCAACGTAACAATCGACCAAGTGTTGATGGTTGCGGATGGTGAAGATGTGAAAATTGGTGCTCCTTTAATTCAAGGTGCAAAAGTGCAAGCTAAAGTGCTTTCACACGGTCGTGGCGACAAAGTGATGATTTTTAAATTCCGTCGTCGTAAGCACTACCGTAAGACACAAGGTCATCGTCAAAGTTATACTGAAATCCAAATTGAGAAAATTGCTGCTTAATTAAGCAGGAAAAGGATAAAAAATGGCACACAAGAAAGCAGGCGGGAGTTCCCGTAACGGTCGCGATTCACAAGCCCAACGATTAGGTGTTAAGGCTTTTGGTGAGCAAGTAATTTCGGCAGGTAGCATTATCGTGCGTCAACGCGGTACACGTATGCATGCTGGTTTGAATGTGGGTATGGGCAAAGACCATACTTTGTTTGCTAAAATCGATGGCAAAGTAACTTTTACTGTTAAAGGTGCTTTACGTCGTAAAATGGTTAACATCGTTCCAGTTTAAGGCTTAACGGTCTAAATAAAAGCCCTATCAGCTTGGTAGGGCTTTTTTGTTTTTACAGGCAACATTTCTTGCGAAGGAAGTCACCGATTGAGTCGGTGTTTCCCTAAATTTAGGCGATAATTCAATCATGAAATTTATAGACGAAGCAACCATCAAGCTGTATGCCGGTGACGGTGGCAATGGCGTTGCAACTTTTCGCCGCGAGAAATATGAGCCTATGGGTGGGCCTAGTGGTGGGGATGGCGGTAACGGCGGTTCCATTTTAATTGAGGCAGACCGCAATCTAAATACTCTGGTTGATTACCGCTATCAACGTGTATTTCGTGCGCAACGCGGTGAAAATGGTCGTAGCTCAGATCAATACGGCGCTGGCGGTGAGGATATGGTGCTGCGCGTGCCAGTGGGTACCGTGATTTCAGACAAGGCTTCTGGTCAAATGTTGGTGGATTTGGCCGAGCATGGTCAACGTGCAATGCTTGCCAAGGGTGGCAAAGGCGGTCTGGGTAATATTCACTTTAAGTCAAGTTTGAATCGTGCGCCACGCCAATGCACCAAGGGTGACCCTGGTGAGGAAATGGAGCTTTATTTAGAGCTGAAGGTGCTGGCGGATGTTGGTTTGCTTGGCATGCCAAATGCGGGTAAATCTACGTTTATTCGGTCTGTTTCTGCGGCTAAACCTAAAGTCGCGGATTATCCATTTACCACTTTACACCCTAATTTGGGGGTGGTGCGTGTGGATGCGAACCGCAGCTTTGTGATTGCAGATATTCCTGGTTTGATTGAGGGTGCATCTGAAGGTGCTGGGCTTGGACATCAGTTTTTACGTCATTTAGCACGTACACGTTTCCTGTTGCATTTGGTAGATATTGCACCTTTTTATGAAGCGATTAACCCCGTGGACGAGGCGCGCGCCATTGTGGAAGAGTTGCGCAAGTACGATGAGTCACTTTACAACAAGCCGCGCTGGTTGGTGTTAAATAAAATCGATATGCTTGAAGAAACCAAGCAGCATGTGGATAAATTTATCAAAGAATATGGCTGGGAAGGTCGTTGCTTTGCGATTTCTGCGATCAGTGGAATAGGGTGTAAAGAACTGACTTATGCCATTATGGAGCATATTGAAGCGGTGCGCGTGCAAGAAGATGAAGAAGCAGAAGCGCAAAAAAATGCGCCTAAAGATTTTTTGTAAGGAAGTCACCGTTGAGCGAACATATTTCACTGCTATCTGATGCTAAATGCTTGGTGGTTAAAGTAGGTTCAAGCTTGGTTACCAATAATGGCGAGGGATTAGATCGGCAAGCCATTGCGGCTTGGGCGAGTCAAATTAGTCAGTTGGTGAAAGACGGTAAACAGGTGGTCTTGGTTTCCAGCGGTGCTGTCGCAGAGGGTATGCAAAGGCTTGGTTGGAAAAAGCGCCCTACTGCAGTCAATGAGTTACAGGCCGCCGCCGCCGTTGGGCAAATGGGGTTGGTGCAAATGTACGAAACCTGTTTTAGTCAGCATGGTTTGCACACGGCACAAGTGTTGCTGACGCATGATGATTTGGCGGATCGCAAGCGTTACCTTAACGCCCGCAGCACCTTACGTACATTACTAGAGCTAAAAGTGATCCCTATCATCAATGAGAATGATACCGTGGTGACCGATGAAATTCGTTTTGGCGATAACGATACATTGGGTTCCTTGGTTGCAAATTTAATCGAGGCCGATACGCTAGTGATTCTCACCGATCAGTCTGGCTTATATTCTGCTGATCCACGTAAAAGTCCCGACGCGGAATTTATTCATCAAGCCGTGGCAGGAACGCCAGCTTTGGAAGAAATGGCGGGCGGTGCGGGCAGTATCGTTGGCACAGGAGGGATGTTGACAAAAATACTCGCTGCAAAACGCGCGGCACGTAGTGGTGCGCATACGATTATTGCCTCTGGCCGTGAAAGTCAGGTGTTAGTGCGATTGGCTAACGGCGAAACTATTGGTACCCATTTGCGCGCAGAACAATTTAAGCTGGTTGCAAAAAAACAATGGATGGCAGACCATTTGCGAGTCAATGGTCGCTTGGTGTTGGATGATGGCGCCGTTAAAGTCCTGATGGCGGATGGCAAAAGTTTGTTGCCGATAGGGGTGACAGCGGTTGAGGGTAGTTTTGAGCGAGGCGATGTGGTGGCCTGTGTGGATGTCCAAGGTAAAGAGTTAGCACGTGGATTGGTGAATTACAACTCGAGTGAAACTGCTAAAATTTTACGTAAGCCGAGTAATGAAATCGCCCAAATTTTGGGGTATGTGGATGAGTTAGAGCTAATTCATCGCGATAATTTAGTGATTATTTAACAGATATAGAGAACATATCTAAGCATAAGCGGTGTAAGGGAAAAGTATGAAACAAGAACAGGCTAAAGTTGCCATCATTATGGGTTCAGATAGCGATTGGCCAACCATGCGCGCTGCCGCTACAATGTTGGCTGATTTGGGTGTGAGTTATCATGCGCAAGTGATTTCAGCACATCGAACGCCTGATTTAATGTTTGAATTTGCTGAAAATGCAGCAGCGCAAGGCTTTAAAGTGATTATTGCAGGCGCTGGTGGCGCCGCACATTTGCCAGGGATGGTTGCCGCCAAAACGACTTTGCCCGTGTTGGGTGTGCCGGTCGCCTCTAAGCATTTGCAAGGGCAAGACTCACTCCTTTCAATCGTGCAAATGCCAAAGGGTATCCCCGTTGCGACTTTTGCGATTGGTGAGGCGGGGGCGGCGAATGCAGGTTTGTTTGCGGCTTCTATTTTGGCAGTTTCAGATCCAGATTTAGCCAATAAAATGGTAAATTTTAGAGTCGCATTATCCGAAAAAGTGTTGGCAATGCAGTTGCCAGATCAGCCGTAAACTAAAAAAACAATCACCGTTTAGGGGTAAATCTTGAGTAAATCAAAAATCATACTTCCTCCAGCGATGTTAGGGATGTTGGGTGGCGGCCAATTAGGGCGCTTTTTTGTTATCGCCGCACACGAAATGGGCTACAAAGTTACCGTATTAGACCCAGATAAGAATAGTCCTGCGGGCAAGATTGCCGATGTGCATTTATGTGCAGCTTATGATGATCAAGATGCGCTTAAAAAAATGGCGGAGAGTTGCGAAGCAGTTACCACTGAATTTGAAAATATCCCCGCGGCTTCTTTAGAGTTTTTTGAAAAAACGCGTACGGTTCGCCCTTCTGCTAAAGCCGTTTCAGTGGCTCAGCACCGTGTAATGGAAAAAACTTTTATCCGTGATTCAGGTTTGCCTGTCGCGCCTTTTGTTGTGATTAACGCTGCACAAGATCTTCCCGCTGATGGTTCGGAAATCTATCCCGCCATTTTAAAAATCGCCCGCTTTGGCTACGATGGTAAAGGTCAAGCGCGTGTTAAAAATCAGGCAGAGGCGTTGGCGGCATTTGACGGATTCAAGCAAGAGCAATGCGTCCTAGAAAAAATGGTCAAGCTGGATGCCGAAATCTCAGTAGTATTGGCGCGAGAGGCAGACGGTACAGTGGCGGCATTTCCAACCGCGGAAAATAGTCATCTGAATGGCATTTTGGACACCACGATTGTGCCAGCGAGAGTGCCGCAAGAAGTTCAGGCGAAGGCGCATCAATTGGCTAGCTATATTGCACAAAAGCTTGATTATATTGGCGTGCTGGCGGTTGAGTTTTTTGTCAGTGATGGACAATTGTTGGTCAATGAAATGGCACCACGCCCGCATAATTCTGGTCACTATACAATTGATGCCTGTGTGACTAGCCAGTTTGAACAACAAGTGCGCGCATTAGTTGGTTTGCCTTTGGGTGAAACGCGGATGCATAGTTATGCCGTCATGGTGAATGTGCTTGGCGATGTTTGGTTTGATAAAGCGGGTAAAGAAATCAGCCCCAATTGGGATTTTGTATTAGCCAATCCCAGATTAAAAATGCACTTCTATGGCAAGCAAGAGGCGCGTGCGGGCAGAAAAATGGCACATTTCACAGTGTTAGATCGAGATGTTGATAGTGCTGTCGTGCTTGCGAATGCCGCGCGAGAAGTATTAGGTATTGGTAAATAACAGCTATTCGTAATTTATATTAGTTGCAATATAGCAAATAAAAAAGCCGAACAATTTGTTCGGCTTTTTACATTTCAAATTAAAACAGACTTAATTAAGCCATTGCTTTAATTGATGCGTTTAAGCGGCTTTTATGACGAGCAGCTTTGTTTTTGTGGATGATGTCTTTGTCAGCAATGCGGTCGATTACGGCCACATTTTCTGAGTAAGCTGCCATCGCAGCAGCTTTATCACCTGCCTCAACCGCTTTGATTACTTTCTTAATCGCGGTGCGCAGGGTAGAACGCAAGCTAGCGTTATGAGCGCGTTGCTTTACTGACTGACGGGCACGTTTTCTTGCCTGAGCGGTATTAGCCATGAATGGTTCCTAAAATTAGTTTTATAAAATACGAAGCCGAACATTTTAACTTTTTAGTTTGTTAAATGCAAGGATATTTGTACTGTATTTTTCAGGCTTATTCATGACTCATGCTAAAATCACGATCTGAAGCAGACATTTAACCACTCAATTATATAAAAAATAAATCAATGAATTTACTAAAAGCCTTGGCCACCGTGGGTAGTATGACTTTTCTATCGCGGATTTTGGGTTTTGTTCGAGATACGCTTATCGCCAGAATTTTTGGCGCAGGCATGATGACCGATGCTTTTTTTGTGGCATTTAAAATCCCCAACTTATTGCGTCGCATTTCTGCTGAAGGTGCTTTTTCACAAGCCTTTGTGCCGATTTTGGCGGAGTACAAAAAGCAACGCACTTACGACGAAACTCACGCGCTGATTAACCATGTCGCGACTTTGCTCGGCTTGTTTCTGGTGATGATTACCATTATTGGTATGTTGGCTGCGCCTTGGGTGGTGGAAGTCAGTGCGCCTGGCTTTGCCGCGGATAAAGCTAAATTTGATTTAACCGTTGATTTGTTGCGCATTACCTTCCCTTATATTTTCTTTATCTCCTTGGTGTCGTTAGCTGGTGGCGTGCTAAATACATACGGTAATTTTTCAGTACCCGCTTTTACCCCAGTTTGGCTGAATGTGGCGTTTATTGCAGGGGCATTGTTTGTAGCGCCTTATTTTGATAACTCGATTAAGGTGTTAGCTTGGTCGGTATTTGTGGGTGGTGTATTACAACTCTTGTATCAAATACCCTATTTAAACAAAGTTGGTTTGATTCCACGTATTGGTTTGGATTTGCATGATGAAGGCGTGTGGCGCATTTTACGGTTGATGGGGCCAGCGGTGTTTGGGGTGTCTATCGCGCAAATTTCTTTGTTGATTAACACTATTTTTGCTTCATTTTTAGTGAGTGGCAGTGTGTCATGGCTATACTATGCGGATCGCTTGATGGAGTTCCCCACGGGCGTGTTGGGTGTGGCGTTGGGCACAATTTTATTGCCGAGCTTATCTAAAAGCGTGGCGGATAAAGATAATCGCGAGTACTCGCAATTGTTAGATTGGGGCTTACGCCTCACATTTATACTAGCCTTACCAGCAGCGGTTGCGTTGGCGGTACTTTCAACGCCGTTGGTAACGGGTTTGTTTCATTACGGCGCTTTCGCTGCGCATGATGTAGAAATGACTCGTCAAGCTTTAATGGCTTATAGCTTGGGCTTGCTGGGGCTAATTTTGGTGAAGGTGTTAGCGCCTGCATTTTACTCACGTCAAAATATCAAAACTCCAGTAAAAATCGCCATCTTTGTATTGGCGACAACGCAAATAATGAACTATTTGTTCGTATGGGTGCTACATCTAAACCACGCAGGCTTGGCGTTGTCGATAGGCTTGGGCGCATGTGTGAATGCAGGTTTGTTGTATTATCACTTACGCAAAGCAGATGTCTATCGTCCGCAAGCAGGCTGGTTTATGTTTATGCTTAAATTGACAATCGCAGTTGGCGCAATGGCAATCGTATTGCATTATGTGGCGGGTGCTGATGCCATTTGGATGGCCTATGCGTTAACGCCAAAATTATTACATTTGCTCGTTTTGCTAGTTGCGGGTGCGGCGACTTATTTTGCAACGCTGTTGCTGCTGGGTGTTCGCGTTAAAGATTTTATGCGCAAAGCAACTATATAAGAGAGCTAGATTTCTATGCGCGTGTTTAGACAATTACCTGTTAGCCCACAAGCCCTCACAGCGTTAGCCATCGGCAATTTTGATGGCTTGCACTTAGGTCATCAAGCCTTGCTGGCTAAGTTGGTGGATGTCGCGCGCGCGCAAGGTTTAAAAGCTGCGGTGATGACGTTTGAACCGCATCCGCGTGAGTATTTTGCGCCACAAAATGCGCCAGCACGATTATCTTCCTTACGCGAAAAGTTGGAATATTTTGAACAGGCTGGGATAGATGATGTTTATATCTGTCGCTTTAATCAAGCATTCTCGGCGATTAGCGCAGAAGATTTTATGCAAAAAATACTGCGTGAATCGCTCAATGCCAACACCATTTTAGTGGGTGGCGATTTTTGTTTTGGCGCTAAGCGTCAAGGCACCGTGCAGAGTTTTATTGACGCAGGTTTTGATTTAATCGATTTTGCACCAGTGCAAGTGAATGGCGAGCGCGTGTCTAGCACTTTAGTGCGCAATGCCTTGTCGGCTGGCGATTTAACACAAGCGCAAGCCTTGCTTGGACGCGCTTACAGCATCAGCGGCAAAGTTGTGCATGGCGCAAAGCGTGGTCGTCAATTAGGTTTCCCCACCGCTAACGTGCATATGCGCCATGAAAGACCTGCATTAACAGGGGTTTATGCAGTAAAATTGAGTGTTGGCAAACTGGATTGTATGAATGCGGTCGCCAATTTAGGCGTGCGCCCCACCATTGCTGGCGTGAACAAGTTACTGCTTGAAGTTCATGTGTTTGATTTTAAAGGTGATTTGTACGATAAGCATGTGCATGTCGAGTTTTACCACAAAGTGCGTGATGAAATGAAGTTTGACAGCTTAGATGCGCTCAAAGCGCAAATTGCCAAAGACGTAGTAGTAGCAAAAGAATATTTCAAAAGATAATTTAGAACCGAACATGACTGAAGAAAACAAAGATTCAAAATACAAACTCAATCTGCCTGAGACCAGCTTTCCTATGCGTGGGGACTTGGCTAAGCGCGAACCTGCATGGCTCAAAAGCTGGCAAGGGCGCAAAGTGTACGAGCGTATTCGTGCAGCGCGCAAAGGCGCAAAAAAATTCATTCTGCATGATGGCCCCCCGTATGCCAATGGCGATATTCATATCGGCCATGCGGTCAATAAAATCTTAAAAGACATTATCGTTAAATCTAAAACCATGAGTGGTTTTGATGCGCCCTACGTGCCAGGCTGGGATTGCCACGGCTTGCCGATTGAGTTGGTCGTCGAAAAAAATCACGGGAAGAATATCGACCCTGCCAAGTTCCGCGAATTGTGTCGCGCCTATGCCGCCGAGCAAGTGGAAAAGCAAAAGAAAGACTTTATTCGCTTGGGTGTGCTTGGCGACTGGGATAAGCCCTATTTAACGATGGATTTCAAAACCGAAGCCGACATCATGCGTGCTTTGGGCGATATTTATAAAAACGGCTACCTTTATCAAGGCTCAAAACCTGTGCATTGGTGCGTGGATTGCGGTTCTGCATTGGCTGAGGCTGAGGTGGAATATGAAGATGTGAACTCACCTGCGATTGATGTCGGGTTTAAAGTGGTGGATAACACCGCATTAGCAAAAGCATTTGGTTTGGACAAAGTCGAGGGCGATGTTTATGCCGTGATTTGGACGACAACGCCTTGGACGTTGCCAGCGAACCAAGCAGTGTGTGTGAATCAAGAACTAAATTACTCACTAATTAAGGCAGGTGACAGGCAATTTATTTTGGTCACTGAATTAGTTGTTAATGCCATGGCTCGCTATGGAGTTGATAGCTATGAAGCTGTTGCTGAGATTTCTGGTTTTGAATTGGCGGTACTACTTAAGGATGATGGAAGGGAAATTGGTGGCTTAAAACTTAAACATCCTTTCGACAACAGACAAGTGCCAGTGATTTTTGGTGACCACGTGACCACCGATGCAGGTACAGGTTTAGTCCACACTGCCGCTGCACACGGTAACGATGACTGGCTGGTGATGCGTGCAAATTTCCCGAATGAAAAACCACGCGTGTTGATGGGTGGTGATGGTAAATTTTTCAGCAGTGATTTAGTGGAGTTTGCTGATATTCGCGGTTTGTTTTATAGAAAAGCTAATGACATTATTTTAGATAAGTTGCTAGATAACGGTACGTTACTATCCCCACGAGAGCTCACTATAAGACACAGCTTTCCTCATTGTTGGCGACATAAAACACCGCTGATGCAATTGGCAACGCATCAATGGTTTATCGGCATGAATGTACTCCCCTCTACCGAAAGCGGGAGAGGGGCGGGGGGTGAGGGTGGTGAGGTTGCAACCCCTCACCCTAGCCCTCTCCCAGCGGGAGAGGGGGTTAGTCTGCGGAGTTTGGCAAATCAAGCGGTCGATGATACTGCCTTTTTCCCAAGTTGGGGTCGCGCGCGTTTAGAGGCGATGATTAAAAATCGCCCTGATTGGTGCGTGTCTCGCCAACGGAACTGGGGCGTGCCCATGCCGTTTTTTGTGCATAAAGAGCTTGGAACAGTTCATCCTGAAACTCATATTTTGTTAGAAAAAGTGTGTGAATTGGTTGAGGTGTCTGGCATAGAGGCATGGTTCAGTCTGGATGGGGAGGCGTTCCTAAAAGAGCATTCTACAATTGACTCAAGTCTTTACAAAAAAGTCACCGATACCTTAGATGTTTGGTTTGACTCTGGCAGTACGCATGCCGCGGTGTTAAAACGCCGTCCTGAGTTGCAACACCCTGCCGATTTGTATTTGGAAGGTTCTGACCAACACCGTGGCTGGTTTCAATCTAGCTTATTAACTGGCTGTGCCATTGATGGTCATGCCCCCTACAAAGCACTGTTGACGCACGGTTTTGTGGTGGATGGTGCAGGCCACAAGATGAGTAAATCTAAAGGCAACGTCGTCGCGCCGCAAAAGGTGATGGATACGTATGGCGCGGATATTTTGCGTTTGTGGGTAGCGAGCACTGACTACTCAGGTGAGTTAACCATTAGTGACGAGATTTTAAAACGTGTGGCGGATGGTTATCGCCGTATTCGCAACACCTTGCGTTTCATGCTCTCTAACTTAGCCGATTTTGATGCGAACAAAGATTTATTGCCAGTGAGTGATTGGTTAGAAATTGACCGCTACGCACTGCACCTAACGCATGAGCTTCAAACTGCCATTTTGGCAGATTACGACAAATACGAGTTTCACTTAGCCGTACAAAAATTTGTGGGCTTTTGCTCAGAAGATTTAGGCGCGTTTTATTTGGATATTCTCAAAGACCGCTTGTACACCAGCGGCGAGACTTCACATGCACGCCGCGCCGCGCAAAGCGCTTTGTACCATATTACCCATGCAATGATGCGCTTAATGGCGCCGATTTTGAGCTTTACAGCGGATGAAATCTGGCAAACGCTAAATCTAAGCCAAGAAGCCACAGTGTTTGAAGAGCTTTGGTATGACTTGCCAGCGCATGGCTTGAGCGATAATCGTATTAAAGCGTGGGAGGCGATTATTTCTGCCCGTGCTTATGCAGCCAAAGAAATAGAGTTGCTACGTGGCACTGGTCAAGTGGGTTCTTCATTGCAAGCTGAATTAGAATTCCACGCGCCAGAAGCTACTTTTGAAGCATTGAATAGCTTGGGTGATGATTTACGCTTTGCCATGATTACTTCAAGCACTAAAGTCTATAAAGTGGCGAGCGAGGTCGAGCAAAAAATACTGGTAAAACCAAGCCCTTATAAAAAATGTGACCGTTGCTGGCACTATCGCGAAGATGTTGGGTCAGATGCAGAACATCCGAGTATTTGCGGGCGTTGCGTGAGCAACTTATTTGGGGCAGGTGAGGTTAGAAAATATGCGTAAGCCATTGTGGTTGTGGTTAGCGCTGAGCGCTGTGGTGATTGGGTTGGATTTTTATACCAAGCAATTGATTGTTAATCATTTTGTTTATGGCGAGCATTTGCCAATCACGTCATTTTTTGACTTGGTGCGCTACCATAATGAAGGAGCCGCGTTTAGTTTTTTAGCTTCTGCGGGTGGTTGGCAAAAGTATTTTTTTAGTGCAATCGCCATTGTTGCGGCTGTGATTATCGTGCGCTTGCTATTACAAAATTTGTCACAAAAACTATTTTGTTTTGGTTTGGCCTTGGTGTTGGGCGGTGCTTTGGGTAATTTAGTAGACCGTATTTCGCTCGGTTATGTCATTGATTTTTTGTACTTTCATTACCTACAATATGATTTTCCCGCGTTTAATGTGGCCGATTCTGCGATTACCTGTGGGGTTGGTTTATTGCTGCTAGATAGTTTTAAAAAAACATAAATAAAATTAAAAAATTGCCGATAGATTAGGAAGTATTTATCAGGCTAAAAAAGTAGTCGTATTTATTGGGGAGTGGAGATGCCAGACTGGAAAAAGCTAATCGCTGCAAAAGTTGCGCTTGCTAAAAAAGGGTTAACCCCAAGCAAGGCAAGTGAGAATGAGCGTATTCCTGCGGGTCAAAAGCAGGTGACGAATTTTCCTGTACTGGATTTGGGTATACGCCCGAATATCAATACGACTAACTGGTCACTGCGTGTGTTTGGGCTGGTAGAAAATCCATTAGAGTTTAATTGGATGGAATTTCGTAGCTTGCCTCAGGTTAAAGATATGTCTGATTTTCACTGTGTCACGCGCTGGTCGCAGTTGGATATGGTGTGGGAGGGCGTTTCTGCACGCGAGATATTGATGCAAGCATCTCCATTACCTTTGGCAAAATTTGTAACCTTACACAGCTACGATGGCTATACCACCAATCTCCCGCTAGAAGCCTTGTTAGATGATGATGTCATTATCGCGCATAGCGTGTTGGGACACTCACTCACTGCCGAACATGGTGGCCCTGTTCGCATGGTAGTGCCTAAACGTTACGCATGGAAAAGTGCAAAATGGCTCAAAGCGATAGAGTTGCATGAAGAAGACCGTCTTGGTTTTTGGGAAGTGCGCGGCTATCATAATGATGCGTTTCCATTTTTAGAACAGCGCTTCTCAGAAGATTAAGCTTTACCCCCTCCTGCTAAATCTCGGGCAGTCTGCCTTTGAGGTTTTCTTGTCATTCAATTGTCATTCAAAACAACATTCTTGAGGAAAACACTCAAGTAACCTAAAAATTAGCCGATATAAGCCTTGTTATTCGCTGCAATGGAGCGCGCAACCATTTGCTATATTGATGCATGGTTGTTTCGCAAATATTAAGCGAAGCCGTTAGGCCCAAATCATGCCTAGAAACATGCTGAAAATAAAGATCGGTTGCCATGACACGCAGTCAATTGGCATATCTTAGGTGATGGGTCGTTAACGATAGCAATCATATCAAGCACAAACCTCCCCTTTCTTTATCTTCAGCTTACTTACAAAAAAATCAAACGAATGATTCGATATGAAAGGTATTGTTATGGAGATTCAATTAAAGCCGACATCGAGCTCAATATTTTCGCGCTTTTTCAGCTTAAAACTTAAAACGCAATTAGGTGTTTTATTGTCATTCATGATTCTGGGTTTTGCTGTCGCTGGTTTAATTGGCGATCGCTTGTTTAGCAAGATATTGGTGAATGGGGATGTTTATCAAGAGATTGTGGCGAATAAAGATTTAACGGCTGACATTTTGCCCCCACCTGCTTATTTGATAGAGGCATGGCAAGTGGCATTGGAAATGGTCGCTATAAAAGATAGTTCATTGCAACTGCTAATTGACAAAGGTGAGCAACTCACTAAAGATTTTGAAACGCGAACCAAGGTATGGAAAGACTCGCTCACGAATCCAGAAATGAAGGATGTTTTAGAAAAAGACTTGATCCCCAGCGGTGAGGCTTTCTTGAGAGTTCGTGACCATGAGTTTATACCAGCGCTTAAATCTGCTGATGCAGACCAGGTTGCGGCGAGCTTGTCTCACTTAAAGAGCGCTTACCAAAAGCATCGTGATGCCGTAGATGCATTGGTGAAGCTTGCAGCCGCTGATGCAGCAAAAATTGAAGTTGCTGTGCCATCGAAAGTGCAAGAGGTGCGCCATACTTCTTTAGCAGTGGTGTCGGGCGTGGTTTTATGTACATTAGTGGCAATTTTTCTGGTGGTTGGCAATGTCATTCGTCAATTGGGTGGCGAGGCCCATGAGGCGTTGAGTGCAGCAAAAAGTATTGCGGATGGTGAGTTTAAACTTGCCAAAGATTTTGAAGTGCATGGCGCTACCAGTGTGATCAGTGCATTAAACCTAGCTTCTGAAACATTAATAGAAATTGATCACGAAATGGCGCGGATGGAAGAGGAGCATAAACAAGGCAATATTGATGTGAATATTGATATTAGCAAATTCAAAGGGGCTTACCGCGAGATGGCGATAGGCATTAACCGTATGGTGGCGAATCATATTGAAGTGATGAAAAAATCAACCACTTGCATTAATGGCTTAGCACAGGGGAATTTTGAGGTTGAGTTAGAGCAGTTCCCAGGGCAATTGGCTTCGGTAAATGATGGAGTAGAAGGCCTACGTTACAATATTAAATCGTTGATTTCTGATTTACGTTATATGTCCCAAGCGCATGCTGAGGGCAATATCAGCGTTATGATTGATCCCAATAAGTTTTCTGGGGATTATCAATTGGTGGCAATCGGTATTAACGGAATGGTCGCAGAGTATATCGAGGAAAACAAAACCGTTATTGATTGCATTGCTCAATTTGGCAATGGAGATTTTAGCGCGACCATTAAAGAGTTCCCCGGAGATAAAGCCTTTATTAACAAAGGGGTCAAAAAGATTGGTGGCAATCTCAAAGGATTAATTGACTCGGTTAACTATGTCAGTGGTGAGCATGAAAAAGGCGAAATAGATATGAATTTGCGAGCCGATATGTTTAAGGGTGATTTTAGTGTTTTGGCAAACTCGGTTAATAAGATGATGTCTGGCCTGTTGGACATGAATGAAAAATCCATGGCTGTGGTCAAGGCGTTTGGTGAGGGAGACTTTGATGCGCCTCTAGAAAGATTCCCTGGAAAAAAAGGCTTTATTAACAATACAGTAGAGCAAGTGCGTAGCAACTTAAAGGCATTGAATGAAGATGCGCAAACCCTTGCATCTGCCGCACGGGCGGGCAAAGTTTCCACGCGTGCTGATGCTAGTCGCCATCTCGGGGATTATCGAAAAATTGTAGAAGGCATGAACGAAACTTTAGATATGATTGTTAGCCCTATTATTACAGTGAAAGCAGCATCTGATTCGATCAATACGGCTGCTAAAGAAATTGCGCAAGGGAATGTTGATTTGAGTCGCCGTACCGAAGAACAGGCGGCAAATTTAGAGCGTACAGCTTCTAGCATGGACGAGTTAGCATCTACCGTAAAACAAAATGCAGAAAATGCCAAACAGGCGAATCAGCTTGCACTAGCAGCCTCTGAGGTGGCTAAAAAAGGCGGTTTCGTTGTCGGTGAGGTCGTAGCAACGATGAGTGCTATCAATGAAAGCTCACGTAAAATTGAAGATATTATTACCGTGATTGATGGTATTGCCTTCCAAACTAACATTCTAGCCTTGAATGCTGCGGTAGAAGCCGCAAGGGCTGGTGAGCAAGGTCGTGGTTTTGCGGTGGTGGCTGGTGAAGTGCGTAATCTAGCCCAACGTTCAGCAAGTGCCGCCAAAGAAATTAAAGAGTTGATTTCAGATTCAGTTGCCAAAACCACCGAAGGTAGTCTGCAAGTTGCCAATGCAGGTGAAACCATGGAGGAAATTGTAGCTTCTGTTAGTCACGTCACCGACATTATTGGTGAAATTAGCGCGGCATCGCAAGAGCAAAGTGCAGGTATTGAGTTGGTTAACGATGCGATTATCAAGATGGATGATGTAACGCAACAGAATACTGCTTTGGTGGAAGAGGCGGCTGCCGCTGCAGAGTCGCTCATGGAACAAGCTGACGAGTTATTGAGTGCTGTGAGCGTGTTTAGTATTGAAAACCCACCTGATCGAGACGCTTCATCAAGCACGCATAATCTAAATCAACAGAAACCCAAGCTTGCGAGTGTCAACATTGATAAGTATCGACAACTGATCGCTTAATCACTAGCACTGGGACTGAATTATTTATTGTCATAAGTGTTCACTGCCATTAAAGTCGTTTACAGTGCACCTATATAAATCAATTGGTTAGAAAAGGGCTAAATTAAATTAAAGTTGTTTACAATTAGCCCTTTTCTCTTCTTCTCAGATATATAAATTGCATTAAAGTCGTTTACAAATCTCACAAGTATTATATTTGCAAATACTTGCATCGCAACATGGCTATCTAAACCATATGAGCCCTATGGTGTTTGAAGCTTTGCAATTTGATTATTTATTAAACAATAGCGATTGGCTCAAAGATCCCCTTAGCAGACGGTCACACAGAGGTTACCGGACGATAGTTAAAGCTGGTTTTGATGATGCCATGATCGTTTGTACCACTTTCCTTGTGGTCGTCTTGATTAAGGTGATCGTTATTAACGAAGAGACCATCAAACATCCAACGGCGTTTCTTGCTCTGGTCATAGAACTCTTGGCTGAATAGGATGTGATCCAATGACTCCTTCATACCTTTGTACGAATAGGTGTAGAGCACATCACGCGTATCTCGGAACTCTTGCATGATCTGCGCACTGTACAAAGCCGTGTCGCCACCCCCCTTAGAGTCGCCAAAGAGGTACCCTGGTTGCTCTGTAAGTATGTTCTGCGTATTGCTACCTTGCCCGTCATTGATGTCGCCCATAACGATGACCGGCTCGTCGGTTTTCTTCATAACCAGATTCAAGATCACGCGCATCGCCGCGGCTTCGGCGGTACGACGAATCGTTGAGATAGCAGCACCCAATGCAGTGTGGTGCACACCGTGAATATCCTTATCATACCAAGACTCGCGGAACAGATTGGTCGGCCCTTTCGATTTAAAATGGCAAACGTATAAGTGTACCGGGGATTCGTTCGGGTGCAGCTTTAGGCGAGCATGCAGCACAGGACGTGAGAAACCCTTTATTGCAACACTGATGGTTGGCGTCTGTGCATCGCCACCGGCCGAACTGAGTATGAAACCCTCTGGAAAATCCTCAATCCATTCTACTGATTCAACAGGAATCTCTCGGCGCACTGCCGCTCCACAGACAATCTTCTTGCCCGTCGCGTCTGGCGGCACCAGTAATTGGTAGTCTCCCGCCATCGATGACTGACTGAATGCCTCCTTGAGTGACGTGGCATGCCACAGCTCTTGGAAGCCCATCACGTCGGCCTTGAGCAAATCGATTTGACGGGCTGTCCATGCAATTTTTCTGTCATACTGTTCCTGAGACCAACCTTTGGTGTCGTTATACATGGGCAAACCGGGTTCGTTCAGATTGAACAGGTTAAAGGTTGCGACACTGAACTTCTTCACAAGGACATCCTTTCTTAGCAGCAACAGAAAATGCCTTATGTAAGAACCAAGTCATCGTGTAGGTTGCTATATAAATTAGAAATATAATTCTCACAATATACCTTGATTATGACATCAAAAAGAAAGCTCGCTGATGTCGCATTGCAGACAGTCATCCCCCTACCTATCGGCCCTAGGCGGACGGTTTGACCTGCTCCTTACTCTCATCTCGATCTATTGGAATGAAGTTTGTTGGAGGTTGGAGAAAAATTCTTAACTAAGTAATTTATTATTCAGAGTGAAAACTACTCATATTTCTATAGTTCAATTAATGTACATCAATTACTAACTACAAAAATTAGAGCAGAGTAGTGCGTGGTTAATTAAATCGTGTTGTAAACGACTATATTGTCAAGTAAACGACTTTATTGGCATGTAAGCGACTTTAATGTCAAAGAACAATAAGAGAGCAAAAATGAACTTTATTCTGCTAGCACTCTCCAAGCTGGAGTGCTAAGATTACGCTTAAAGCAGTTTTAATGAACATAAATGGATTAATTCTATGAACAGTGCATTAACCTTACCAGCAATTACCTCGGTTGACAGTTTTAATCATTACATGCGCTCAATACGTGCGTTTAATTTATTAAGCGCTGAGGAAGAGTATGAATTAGGTACTCGCCTTAAAAATGATAATGATCTAGAAGCCGCTAAAAAACTAATCGTTTCGCATTTGCGCCTTGTGGTGAGCATTGCGCGTGGCTATTCTGGCTATGGCTTGCCGCAGGCAGACTTGGTACAAGAGGGCAATATTGGTTTGATGAAAGCCGTGAAGCGTTTTGACCCAGACCGTGGCGTACGCTTGGTTTCATTTGCCATGCATTGGATTAAGGCCGAGATTCACGAATATATCGTGAAAAACTGGCGTTTGGTAAAGATTGCTACGACCAAGGCTCAACGTAAATTATTTTTTAATTTGCGTAGCATGAAGCAAGGTGCGGGTAGTTTGCAACCCGATGAAGTCGCACATATTGCAAGCGAGTTGAATGTTAAACCTGAAGAGGTGCTGGAGATGGAATCTCGCATGGGCGGGCATGAAATTTCACTTGAAGGCAGTCATGAAGATGATGATGAAAACTTTAGCCCGATTGCGTATTTGCAAGATCAGCGTCCAGAACCTTGTACTTTTCTTGCTGAGCAGGAAAGTGATTATTTGCAAACAACAGGCTTAGCCAATGCTTTGGAAAGCTTGGATGAGCGTAGCCGCCGTATCGTGCAGGCTCGCTGGTTGCAAGAAAAAGATAGTGCTACCTTGCATGATTTGGCTGCGGAATTTGGTGTTTCTGCCGAACGTATTCGCCAAATTGAACAAAAAGCAATGGAAAAAATGAAGCTAGCTATGATTGAAAGCAAAGCTTAATTTAAATCACGTTGTTGACTCAGATAAATCTGTCCAAAATACATCGGTCACCAATCAATACCACCTGTTTAACCAGATTTATTGATTGGTGAATGTTTTTTTAAAAAGCCAATACTTGCTGTTGCTCAAAAAAGCTGAAGCCATCAGCGCTTAAATAAAATCCATTCAAATTAGCCATAATTGCTTTCTAGCATAACTGTATTGTGCCCACCAAAAATGTTCTTCTTGATGGAAATTTCCCTTCCTAAATAATTTTTCTAGAAATTTGTAATAGACGCTCGCCAAAATGCGAATTAGTTATTTAAAATTGCGCGGACTAATTTAAACTTGGTAGATATAGTTCATATGCATAAATTTCAAAGGTTGGGGTAATGGCAGAAAAAGAATACGACGCAGATTCGGTTAAGGTGCTTAGAGGGCTGGAACCTGTGCGTGCCAGACCAGGCATGTACACGCGTACCGATTCCCCCACGCACATTGTGCAAGAGGTCATTGATAACGCGGCGGATGAGGCATTGGGCGGTCATGCAACCAATATTAAAGTCACCATTTTTAAAGATGGCGCGGTCGAGGTGGCGGATAATGGTCGCGGTATTCCTGTAGAGATTCCTAAAGGCGAAACGCAACCAGCGGTAGAGCTAGTGTTTGTGCAACTACATGCAGGTGGTAAGTTTGATAAGGAAGATGAAAACAGTTCTTATCGATTTTCTGGTGGCTTGCATGGGGTTGGTGTCTCTGTCACAAATGCCTTGTCTACGCGCTTAGAAGTGAAGGTGAAGCGGGATGGCAAGGTGCATAGCCTTTCGTTTGAGAATGGTGACTGCGTTCAGCCCTTGCAGGAAACGGGCAAGTGTTTGAAAAAAGACACAGGCACTACGGTCAAATGTTGGCCTGACCCCAAGTATTTTGACTCCCCCAAAGTTTCAATTGCGCAATTAGAGCATCTGATTAAATCCAAAGCTGTGCTGTTGCGTGGTGTCAGCGTTACGTTGTCTATCGAAGGAAATGAAGGCTTTGAGGAGCGCTCTTGGACGTATGCCGATGGTTTGCCGCAATATTTAGATGAGTTAATCGGCGAACGTCAGCTTGAGGATAATGAAGCGCCTATCCCGATTATTTCGGGCGAGTTTTACCATAGTGAAAATACCGATGGCATCTCAAAAGGCGAGGGTGCAATTTGGGCGTTGTCGTTTGGCTCAGGTGGCGGTCGCGGTGAATCTTATGTGAATTTGATTCCCACTTTGTCTGGCGGTACGCACGAAGCAGGCATGCGTAACGGAGTGTTTGAGGCGGTGAAGTCGTTTATGGAACATCACAGTATGATGCAACGCGGCGTTAAAGTCTCCTCTGAAGATGTGTGGAATAACGTCTGTTACGTGCTGGCGGCAAAAGTGCTAGACCCGCAATTTCAAGGCCAAACCAAAGAAAAATTGACTAACCGCGATGCCATGAAAATGGTCGCCTCTGCCGTTAAGCCTTTTATGGAAACGTGGCTGAGCCAAAACGTGGAGCATGCTAAACGCATCTCAGACTTGGTGAATCGTTCCGCCGCAGCGCGCAATAAATCCACACAGAAAATTGAAAAGCGTAAAACCACAGGCATTAACTTAATGCCCGCCAAGCTCACAGATTGTGAAGCTGCTGGCACGATGGAAGCTGAATTATTTTTGGTGGAAGGTGACTCCGCTGGCGGCAGTGCAAAAATGGGGCGCAACAACGAGTTTCAATCATTATTGCCTCTGCGCGGCAAAGTGCTGAATACTTGGGAGGTGGATGCAGGGCGAATTTTTGCCAACTCTGAAGTACACGATATTTTTGTGGCGCTAGGCATAGAGCCACACACACTCAAAGATAATCCTGATTTCTCAGGCTTACGTTACGGAAAGTTGTGCATATTGTCAGATGCGGACGTGGATGGTTCGCACATTCAAGTGTTACTGCTCACCATGTTGCTGAAACACGCGCCCAAGCTGATTGAGCGTGGTCACGTGTATATTTCGCAACCACCGTTGTATCGTATTGATGTGCCAGCGCAAGGTAAAAACAAACCTTTACGCAAGCTCTATGTATCTGACGATGCTGAAAAAATCTCCATGATAGAAAAACTCAAACGTGAAGGGATTGCAGAAGAAAAATTAAGCATTCAGCGCTTTAAAGGTTTAGGGGAAATGAACCCAGAGCAACTTTGGGAAACCACTTTATGCCCGGATACGCGTCGTTTGATTCAAGTGCGTTTGCCAGATGGCGAGGTGGAAGGCGCGCATAAAATGTTTGATATGCTCATGGCAAAAAATGAATCAGCTGCCCGTAAAGAGTGGATGGAGCGCCGTGGTAATGATGTTGAGGCAGATGTGTAATGGATACGACAATAGAAAATAACAACGACGAAAACGCAGTGCCGATTGGCGCATATGCGGAAGAAGCCTATTTGGCCTATGCCGTTTCAGTAGTGAAAGGGCGCGCATTACCATCGGTAGAAGATGGGCAAAAGCCAGTGCAACGCCGTATTTTATATGCGATGAAAGAAATGGGGCTAGTTTCTGGTAGCAAGCCCGTGAAATCTGCCCGTGTGGTGGGCAACGTGCTGGGTATGTATCACCCGCATGGGGATAGCTCGGCCTATGAAGCCGCCGTGCGATTAGCGCAAGATTTTACATTGCGTTACCCATTGATTGATGGGCAAGGCAACTTTGGCTCACGAGATGGTGATGGCGCCGCCGCGATGCGCTACACCGAAATGCGTTTATCGCCGATTGCCGATTTGTTACTCTCAGAAATAGACCGCGGCACGGTAGATTTTCAAAACAACTACGATGGTGCTTTTCAAGAGCCTGTCTTGTTGCCAGCGCGTTTGCCGATGATGTTACTCAATGGCGCTTCTGGCATTGCCGTTGGCATGGCGACTGAAATGGTGCCACACAATATGCGTGAAATTGCCAACGCCGTGCTGCACGTGATGGATCACCCCGATTGCACCATGACGGAGTTGATGCAGCATGTACCTGGCCCAGATTTCCCTGGGGGTGGTCAACTGATTACGCAAACGACTGATATTCTCTCCACCTACGAAACTGGGCGCGGCTCGTTAAGATTGCGCGCCAGATGGATAGTCGAACCGATGGCGCGTGGCCAATGGCGCATCATTATCAATGAGTTACCGCATGGCGTTTCGGTGGAAACCATACAAGATGAAATTCTTGGCATCTCCAACCCCAAGCCGAAAAAAGACAAAAAGACGATCGACCAAGATCAGTTGCTAGTGAAGCAATCAGCCTTGAGAATGATAGATACCGTCAAAAGCGAAGGCAAAAAAGATGTTCGCCTGATTATTGAGCCGAAAACCAGCAAGGTTTCCAGTGATGAACTGATGGCATTTTTGTTATTGCATACGAGCTTAGAAGTATCATGCCCCGTCAATATGGTCATGATAGGCACCGATGGTCGCCCAGCGCAAAAGGGGCTGATTCCGATACTCAAAGAGTGGATTGCCTTTCGCCTGAATGTGGTGCGCAGACGCTGTCAGTTTGATTTAGACAAAATCAACAAGCGCATTCATATTCTAGAAGGCCGCATGATTGCCTTCTTGCATATTGATGAAGTGATTAAGGTCATTCGCAATTCCGATGAGCCTAAAACGGATTTAATCGCAGCTTTTCAACTCACTGAAATTCAAGCAGAAGATATTTTAGAAATCCGCCTGCGCCAATTAGCGCGTTTAGAAGGTTTTAAGATTGAGAAAGAGCTAAAAGATTTACGCGAAGAAGCGGATGGGTTGCAAACAATCTTAGGCAGCGAAACAAAATTACGCAGGCTCACCGCAAAAGAAATCAAGCAAGATGCAGAAAAGTACGGTGATGATAGACGTACCTTAATTGAGCCAGTAGAGCGCACGCAAGGCGGTCAAAAAGCATTCGTGGTGGATGAGCCTGTGACCATTCTACTCTCTAAAAATGGCTGGATTCGAGCCAGACAAGGTCACGGTGTCGCGCGTGACACCATCTCTTGGAAGGCGGGGGATAGCGAGTTTGCCGTGATTGAAACGCGTACAGTGTTGCCGATTGTTTTGCTGGATAACAATGGTCGTTGTTACGCGTTTGATGCTTCCACAGTGCCAGGAGGCAAGGGGGATGGCATACCGATTAGCTCAATCATCGAGGTGCAAAATGGTGCAAAATTGGCTCACGCCATTTCTGGTAAAGAAGATGAAAAATACCTATTTGTGACTTCCAACAGCTATGGTTTTATCGCGCCGCTTAAAGGTTTGGTGGCAAGACCCAAAGCAGGCAAAGCCTTTATGAAGCCAGAAGATGAAGCGACTATTCTGCCACCTATTAAGTTGGATGAGCGCACGCACGTTGCGGTGACTTCAACGGAAAATAAATTGTTGGTGTTTCCTGTCAGTGAGGTCAATGAATACCCTAATGGCGGGAAAGGTGTCCGTGTGATGGATATTCCAGAAAAATACGCGCTATCTCGTGTTGAGTTAAGTGACGGACAGTGCTTAACTGTCATGATAAAAGGCAAGGCTAAGGTGTTTGAAGGTGAAGTTTTAGCAAAATATTTGCTAAAACGCGCTAAAAAGGGACATTCACTGCAAGACAGCAAACCTGTTATTAAAAAGCAGCCCAGTCTTTTTTAGAGAAACGCATTGATTGAGCTGTTGGTTTTATGCCAATCTCGGTTTGCCAATCTTAGTTTGTCGCAGGCTTGCTTGCTAAAATAGAAACAGAGAGGATTCTAAAAAAACCTAGCCCACGCAAAACACAAAACATGGGCTAGGTTGATTCTTTGAAGTCTAAGATACGGACTTTTATGAAAAGAAAATTACTGATAACGCGCTAAACCAGGACCAAGCGATTAAGGCCCAAACGATGGTAAGTGGAGCGTTTTCAAAAGTTAAGTAAGATTTCATGGTTAATTGCCTTTACATCAACAAAGTAATATTCGAGTTGCATGTATTCTATTCTTTATGGCTTTTTGTTTCAACTTGAATAGTGTCGGATTTTTTTTTTTGATCTGTGTTAAATGGGATCATTGGGTCGTCGTCGTCCATTAAAATGCGTTGTGCAGGGCCTTCAAAGTCGTCATATTGCCCATTTTTAATCGCCCAGATTATCCCCGCAGCGGCAATCGCTAAAAAAACAATAGTTAATCCTAACTGCAATAGCAGTGTTGTTGCACTCATGCTGCTTGCGCTTGTTCCTCTGGCGGCTCATAAGTTAATGCTTGTAGCATTTGTTCGTGAAGATGGCTCAGTGCCACTTGCTGTTGCATGATTTCTTTTTCTACGGTTTCCATTTCGCTAATGCGATCTTCCAGCGTATCGGTGGCTTTATATATTCGTTTAATACTTTCTAGGCGACGGCGCAATTGTAACTGATGTTCGCGCACTTGAGACTCCATTGGAGCAATGACCGCTTTTAGCCATGTTTCTGTATCGCGATTGGCGATCTCGTAAAGATGGACAACACGACTCGCTAATGTTTCAAAGAACTTGGAGGTTAGTGAAAGTTTCTCATTGGCAATCATATTAAACGCAGTGTTGAATTGCTCTCGATAAGCACGATCAAGTTTGGCTACCTCTTTTTGGTGGCGAGTCATTGAAAAAGCAGGTGGTTTTACTTCGCGTAGGCCGTGCTCTTCAGAAAATTTTTCATACATTGCATCCATCATACGTTTGATTTCATCGACTTGACGATCTGATTTGCTCAGGCGATCCTTGATGACGATGAAAAAGTTGTTCATGGCAGTTTGAATGCCTTTGGTAAAGCTTGCTGCCATCATTTCATCGCGAGTTGCACGCACTTGGTTTCGAAGTGCATCCATCCCTAACAAACCAAATAGTTGGTTAGTCTGTTGCGAGAAAATGCTACGTAATGCTTGGTAGCGCTGTAAACCTTTTTCAAAGTTTTCTTTATCTACTTTTATTTTGTTCATCATGTGTTCTACCACATCTTCATTTTTGCCACGTAGACCTTTTAGCTCGTCCAGTTGTTCGGTGATGCTTTTTTTACGTGACTCCAAAATGAGTTGAGCGTTTTTGAACAAATCTTCAACTTCCCCTTGCGTGTTGTCGCGCACAATTTCCATTTTCGATGGAATTAATTCATCAGAAAGCGCTTTTTCCAGTTCGGGTAATCGGCTTTTGGCCAATAATGCGGAATCGCCATTCACTTTAGCTGTTAGGCCTTTTTGTGCAGAAATGGGAAAAATTTGGTCTGCAGATAACCCGAGCATTTCAGCACTGGTAGCGACTTGTTTATTAATTTCTTTTTCTATCTCAGATACGTCTTTTAGTTCATCCCATAAACCATCAATTTTATTTAAGACTGCGAGGCGACCTTTCTGATTCCAGCGGGCACCGCTGATGTATTGACGCCAAACATCACTTTCTGACTTGGTTACACCAGTATCGGCGGCTAAAATAAATAAAACGGCATGTGCGTTTGGTAACATATTGAGCGTGAGCTCTGGCTCTGTCCCCACAGCGTTCAAACCTGGCGTGTCTAAAATCACCAAACCTTGTTCAAGTAAGGGATGCGGGAAGTTAATCATTGCATAGCGCCAGCAGGGAATTTCCACCAAGCCTTCGCTGTTGATATTCATGCTGTCATCTGGGTTGTTTGGGTCAAACAACCCGTAAGACTCTGCCTCTTGCGCAGATACGCGCTTAGTCATGCTGACTTGTTTAAAGGCCTCGCTCATGCTGCTTCCCGAGTCAACATCAAATTCAAATACCGTCCACTCAGTGGGATAGTTTTTGAATTCGCTGGTTGTGGCATCTGAAGCGCGGGTTTCAATCGGTAATAGTTGAAGTGACGATGGTTTGCTAGCGTCATATAGCAACTCAGTTGGGCACATCGTGGTACGGCCAGCGCTTGAAGGTAGCAGGCGTTGACCATAATCAGCAAAGAATATGGCGTTAATGAGTTCTGATTTGCCGCGAGAGAATTCTGCAACAAATGCGACATTTAGTTTATCTTGTTGAAGCCGCTCTAAAAGTTGATTAATGCGTTGATCTGTTTGAGAGTCATTCATGTCTTGGTTGTTGAGCCATACGCGATATTCAGCAATACGCTCAGCCAACGCCCTACGCCAGTCTGCATAGGCTGCCAACTGTTGTTTAAGCTTATTATCTGACATGAAAATCCCCGTAATCTTTTTTCATACAGAGCACTTTAGCATTTGCCTATAAAATATCAGAGAAATCAGTGCTCTAAAGTATGTAACGTGACGTATTTTGTCAACTTAAAAGTTGAAGTAATCAGCTAGCTGTTGGTGATTTGGTTTTGTTAGGCAAAGCCTATAAAAAATCTGGTGACTAAATGAATAAGTAAGCCGAACGATTCTGCTATTATTACTGTTTTAAGAAATTGGTAGATGCAATGAGCGGATTAAGTCCAGATTCTCCTCGCCCCATCAATATAGTGTTGCATCAAGCGTCACGCGTTTTAGAAATCACCTTTGATGATGACACCGAGGCCACGTATAGCTGCGAATTTTTACGTGTTTACTCGCCATCTGCTGAAGTGCGAGGGCATGGTGTGGGGCAGGAAACCCTGCAAATTGGTAAAGAAGAAGTGAATATTACCGCTATAGAACCCGTTGGCAATTATGCAGTCAAGCTAGTATTTTCAGATGGACACGACACAGGTTTGTATTCTTGGGATTATCTCTATGAGCTTGCTAAAGATTATGACACATTGTGGTTTGAGTATTGTCAGCGCTTGGCCGAAGTCGGCATTACACATCCCACATTGAAGTAATAAGCTTTAGGTTTCAATTCAAGCAATTAAAGGCACAGCATGGAAAAAACACATTTTGGGTTTCAAACCGTAGATGAAGCAGAAAAAGCGCGTAAAGTAGGCGAGGTCTTTCATTCGGTCGCAAAAAAATATGATTTGATGAATGATGTTATGTCCGCAGGGTTACATCGCACTTGGAAACGCTTTGCCGTAGAAGTGAGTGGAGTAAAAGCGGGTGACCGAGTGCTTGATGTGGCAGGTGGTAGTGGTGATTTATCTCGATTGTTTGCAAAAAAAGTGGGTAGCACAGGCGAGGTTATCTTAACGGATATTAATGCTTCGATGCTAGCTGTTGGGCGTGATCGGCTAATGGATGATGGTGTAGCAGTGCCTGCCTTGCAATGTGATGCAGAAAAATTGCCTTTTCCTGACCAGTATTTTGACTGCGTGATTGTTGCTTTTGGGTTGCGCAATATGACACACAAAGATAAAGCGTTGGGGGAAATGCAGCGAGTGCTTAAAGTAGGTGGGCGTTTGTTGGTGTTAGAATTTTCACAGGTATGGAAACCATTAGCGCCATTGTATGATGCTTATTCATTCAAGTTATTGCCTATTATGGGTAAGTTGTTTGCGCAAGATGCTGATAGTTATCAATACCTTGCCGAATCAATCCGCATGCATCCAGACCAAGAATCTCTGAAACAAATGATGCTTGATGCAGGGTTCGGTAAGGTGGATTATTACAATTTGGCTGCTGGTGTAGTTGCCCTACACAAAGGCTGGAAGGTGTAATGGCTCAACATGTTTAAACCACTACTGACCAAAATTTTGGCGCATCTTATCAACCAAAATCAATGGGTAAGGCCTATGCTAATGCCATTTGGCGGGCAGACGGTTCGATTTAATTTAATCCCTGCTAGTGCTAGTTTGGTGGTTCTAGAGGATGGTGGCTTGGCGATGGCGGGTGAGTCTAATCAACCCGATGCTATCATTACCTTAACCCCAACTACAGCATTACGTTTATTGGCAAAAGACGTGGCTGCCAGTAGCATGATTAAGCTTGAAGGTAATACTGCATTAGCGACTGAGCTTGCCAAAGTGATGCAGAGTATATCTTGGGATGTGGAGGAGGATCTGAGTCACTTGATGGGTGATGCCCCTGCCAATCGAATCGTGAATTTTGGCAAAGCAAGCTTGGCCGAAAGTCGTTCTAAATTGACGAACTTGGCTGAAATGTTAGCCGAGTATTGGCAAGAGGAGCAACCGCTGATTGCCAAAAAGCATCATGTTGAACAATTTATCAAAGAAGTTGACCTGTTACGTGAAGATGCTGATCGCCTAGAAAAGCGTTTAGATAAGTTTTTTTCAGCGAATTAAAGAAACCACGTAAGTTTGTCTGTAAAGCGATCTTAATCAATTTAAATTAGGCTAAATCCAGCTTAACGCTAAATCCAGCCTAAGTCTCTAGGTTTCGAACGTTTGATGTGGTTGGGTCGAGCTTATTTAACATGCTTTTCCAATTAATAAGCGGGTGCGATCCCCAGCTGTCCCAGTCTGTTGCCACCCCAAGAAAATACCTTACTTTCTCTGTTTAGCATCATGCTATGCATCGCCCCAGCAACCGATACAGATGCTGACCCAATAGTGCCAGTAGCGTCTATTTTGGTCGGTATTTTTCGATTTGATTTAGATCCGTCACCCAACTGACCAAACATATTAAAGCCCCATGCGTAGAGCTCTCCACTTTCACTAATCGCGGTGTTATGGTTTGCGCCAGCTGAAATGCTGGTGATATTCACGCCGAATGGAACATAAACTTTGACTGGATAAGTGCGATCTAATTCGCTGTTGTCGCCAAGTTGACCTGCAAAATTGCTCCCCCATGCATATATGTCGCCATTGCCAGTTAATGTCAGGCTATGATTAGCGCCAGCGCTAATCAATATTGGGTATGCGTTGCTAGCAAGTTTTACCGCCATGGGTTTATTGAGTGATAATTTTGAACCATAACCCAGTTGCCCATAGTGATTGTCTCCCCATGCATACAGCCTGCTGTCGCTACCAATCGCTAAACTATGCAACTGACCAGCAGAAATGCTGAGTGGAAATGCGCGATTCGGTAAAGTGAATGCAACTGGCGTAGCTTGATTGACGTTTGAGCCAATCCCAAGTTGCCCATCAGCATTGTTCCCCCAAGCATACAGTATCCCGTTTTTATCAATAGCAATACTGTGATAAGCCCCTGCAGCAATGCTCATTAGCTCGACGTCTTCTGGCAAATTGACAAGAACTGGAGTGGGTTTGTCAATGATTGTTCCATCACCAAGTTGTCCAAAATTATTATTACCCCAAGCGTACAGTTTGCCGTCGCTACCCATCGCTAAGCTATGGCTATTGCCAGTCGCTACTGCAACCGCCTTTACGCCAGCAGGTAAGTTAACCAAAGTGGGCGAAGATTTTTGTTCTTGCGTTCCATCACCAAGTTGACCATTGCTGTTATTGCCCCATGCATAGAGATTGCCGTTGGCATTTATTCGCAAGCTATGAAAATATCCTGCTGCAATAGCGCTGTTAATGTAAAAGCTTTGATAGGCTGTATGTGAATCGACTTTTCCGCCAGTTGTGAGCTTCGCGCTAATGGTGCAAAGCCCCAAGTTTTTTAAGCTAATGGTTTTATTTGAAACGGAGCAAGTTAATGGTGTTAGCGCGTTGAACTCGATAGCTAAATTTGAGCTTGCGATTACATTAATGTCCACTGACTCATCGGTGATTAAGTGATTGGCAATAGGTGCGAGTTGGATGGAGTGGCTATTTACTGCCAATGCAGGTGATAAGCCGAAGCCAAGTAGTCCGATACTGACGGACAGGTAAACAAAAAAACGAATAAACATGAGACGACCTTAATTAACATCAAACTAAAGACCCCGATGACAAATTAAAGACTTTTTTGAATTTTATTGTGTGATTTTTATTATTCGTGCTTAAACTAAACAAGTTTGAGTTTAGCCGCTTTTGGATAGTGCTAGCATTATAAAATGCTAGCAACCTTTTATTGAATTAATTTTACCAGTATTTAACTTACTTTTATGACATTTTCATGATGTTTTTTCTAAGCTGATTTGATGAGGCGCTCTCTTTGTTTTTACTTTTAGTTAATCATGACAAAAACTACAGTTACAAAAGCTAGAGCGATATAATATGCGCATAGCGAAGGGATAAGTTGAGTTTTCCCATCACACTTTAATGACCGCCTTAGTTTTAAGCGGTAACTGTTATTCAATGATCGTTTTTGCAATCAAGGAAAATTTGGAATGGTATGCGTAGTTAATAAAGCTACGCTAGCTATATTCTGGCAAGCGCTATGTATTTGATTAGACTTATTTATATTTTATTGACTGCTCTGCGCTTTGGTTTAGATGAGTTTATACTTAAACGCGATCAATTTAGCGTGCTTAAGCTATTGATTCAGGTTTTCTTCTTTTGGCGAAGTCAGCGTCAACCTCGTGCAGAACGCTTACGCCTTGCGCTTGAAAGTTTGGGGCCGATTTTTGTCAAGTTTGGTCAAATGCTTTCTACCCGTCGAGATTTAATCCCACTGGATATTGCCGATCAACTTGCCAAGCTCCAAGATCGCGTTCCGCCGTTTAGCTATGCAGAGGTTGAGCCGCGTCTGATTAAGGCTTACGGGAAACCCGTAGCGGAGGTGTTTGTTGACTTTGACACCACGCCAGTTGCTAGTGCGTCTGTTGCACAGGTGCATTTTGCCAAGCTACCAGATGGGCGAGCTGTTGCAGTTAAAATTTTGCGACCAAATATTCAGCAAGTGATCAAAAATGATTTAAAGCTATTAGATAGCGCTGCATGGCTCATGGAAAAGTTATGGTCAGAAGGCAAGCGTTTACGGCCGCGTGAAGTGGTTGCCGAGTTTGGTAAGCATATTGAGAGTGAACTGGATTTAATGTTGGAAGCGGCCAATTGTAGCCAGTTGGGTCGCAATTTTGCTGATAAGCGTTTGCTGATTGTGCCTGAGGTTTATTGGGATTGGTGTCATGAGCAAATCATGGTGATGGAGCGTATGGACGCGATACCTGTAAACCAAGTCGCTTATATGCGAGAAATGGGCGTGGATATACCTAAGCTTGCCCGCGATGGTGTGGAGATATTTTTTACGCAAGTGTTTCGCGATGGTTTTTTTCACGCAGATATGCACCCGGGTAATGTGCAAGTGGCGCGTGATGGACGATATGTTGCACTCGACTTTGGTATTATGGGCACGTTGACTGATGAGGATAAACAGTACCTTGCCCGTAATTTCTTGGCTTTTTTTAGACGCGATTATCGTGAAGTAGCCAATGCACATATTGAATCTGGCTGGGTGCCTAAAGAAACCAACGCAGCTGATTTTGAGAACGCCATCCGTGCGGTATGTGAGCCTATTTTTGATAAACCGCTACATGAAATCTCATTTGGCAAAGTGCTGTTAAGACTTTTTCAAACTTCTCGTCGGTTTAACATGGAAATACAGCCACAACTCGCAATGTTGCAAAAAACCTTGTTAAATGTGGAAGGTTTAGGTCGCGATTTAGACCCAAATTTAGACCTGTGGAAAACGGCACGACCCTACCTAGAACGATGGATGTCAGAGCAAGTCGGCTGGCGGGGTGTTTGGAAAAGCCTGAAAAAAGAAGCCCCGAAATGGGCGAGTTTGCTGCCTAGCCTGCCAAGTAAAGTAGATGCTTTTTTAACCAGTCAAACAGGTGTTGAAGCAAGATTAACCGCTGAGATAGTGGGTTTGCAAGCCCAACAGCAGCATCAGCGTCGGGTCATTGATGTGTTGACAGCTTTGGTGTTGATTTTAATTGTGGTGCTGATTGGTAGCGTATTAAGCAACCTATTTTGAGTGGCGATTATTGTCGATGCACTTACAGTGAGTGTTACTCAGACTCGGGCTGTTCGGGTACGCCAATAATATATTTCGCTCGTTCGACATCTACACGTAAAAATTCTGCGATGTCATGATAGTCATCAGGGAGTGCTGCATCATCCCATCCATTTGCCGAGTGTCTTGCTAGATTCACCGCTAATATTACATTTTTTACGCGCTGCTCATCCACTGCGTCATCTTCCATTAGTTTTGAGAGTAGTGGTGGTAGTTGATAGGTGTTAACCAATTCTTTTTGTAAATCGTGCAATCTAAACCCTAAAACTTGCTCTTGCACATCTTTGCTGCGCAAGGTTTTATCGGCGTGTTGCTTATCAAAAATTGTAGTCATTTGCTCTGTTGCAAAACACCACAACAACATCTCTGCCAAATCATGTAGCAACGCCGCAATGCGAACTTCTTCAAAGTGTACGTCTTTGTGAAGTGCTGCCCAATCCATGGCGTAATGACCCGCGCGATGACAACGTTTCATGAGCCGCAGCAGATGCGTTAGTGCGGGTAGATTGTTGTGTAAAATGTCTTCGACGATGCAATTAGTAGGAAGGTCTTTAAAGAATGCGTCTGTTCCCATCAACATAATAGCTTGTTCAATTTGTATGACATCGTGTTGTTGGTGCTTGCTTTTGTGGGTTTGCGCGTACGACAGCAATCGAAATATCATTAAAGGGTCGTTGATGATGACATTCGCAATAGCGCGAGGGCTTAGTTTGCTATCATCAGCTTTTAAGCGGGCAAGCTCACGAGCCGTATGTCTAAGTACGGGGATGTCCGTTTTGCTTAAACAGTCTATCCAAGATGTTACTTTGTTTATCGTCATGTCCATCAATCACATTCCTCAATTACGCCTATGATAATTGAGGAGTGAAAATGTAAATGATTGAAATAAATAGACTAAAAGTGCTCAATTCTTGATTTTGAAATGACTTAATTGTAGCGTTGAAGTGAGATTAAGCCTTTTGGCAGCTTGGGCAGTAAAATGTAGAGCGTTGACCTTGTTTGATTTGTTTGATTGGGGTTTGGCATATCTTACAGGGTTGCCCCGTGCGACCATAAACGAAATATGCTTGTTGAAAATAGCCAGGGTTACCGTCAGCACCAAAAAAATCACGCAGACTGCTACCGCCCGCCATGATGGCATCGCCTAAGGTTGCTTTAATTTCTTGCACTAATCGTGCACAGCGAGGTTTGCTAACTTTGTTAGCGTGATTGTTGGGGTTAATGCCCGCACGAAATAGCGATTCGCTGGCGTAAATGTTGCCGACACCAACCACTAAGTGGCTATCCATGATGGTGGTTTTAATGGCAGCGCTTCGGGTGCGCAGGTTGTCGTGTAAATAATCACTGTTAAACCCCTCATCTAGCGGTTCTGGGCCTAATGATGAGATGAGTGGGTGTTGAGATGGCTGGGTTGACCACAAGATTGCGCCAAATCGTCTTGGGTCACGTAGCCTCAATACTTGCCCATTACTGAATTGAATATCAAAGTGGTCGTGTTTTTGCGCTGCTTCAAATTGCGGTAACAGGCAAATTCTGCCTGACATGCCTAAATGCAAAATGAGCGATCCAGTATCAAAATTGGCTAGAATATATTTAGCGCGTCGCTCAAGTGAGCGTAATGTGAGCTTTGGTAGTGAAGTAGGTAAATCGGCTGGAATAGGCCATCTAAGTTGCGGGTGACGAATGGTGACAGACTGCACAGTTTGCCCCACCAGCCCAGCAATGCCGCGCATGGTAATTTCAACTTCTGGCAACTCGGGCATTGTTTTTACTTGGGAATATTGACTGGTGGGTTTAGCAAGTTAAAGCCAATATCTTGCTGAATATGGTAGAGCATGCCTTCATCGGGGCGCGCTAAAAGTAACTCTGGTGATTCTTGAATTTTGTCAAAATGCACTTTTTTACCATCTTTTAACTTAACCTCAAACGAAGGGTAAGTTTTTTTGCGGTCTGGGGTATAGGGTTCGACTGAGGCAACGCTCATGTTTGACCAGTAGCTATCCATCCACTCGTTCATTTCATTTTGTACAGGTTTCGCTTTTGGCTCGGAAGCTTTCCATTTGCCATCAATTAAATCTACATTGAGGCGACTGTCCTCCCATTGTTCTAAGTGCGAGAAATCAAAACCCACAATCTTTTCATCAACACGTAAAGGGCTTTTGTCGAGGTATTCCACCACTGGCATTTGTGCATATTCTGAGTAATGAACAGGTAGCATGAACACATGGTCTTGATAGTTCACATACTGCTCTGAAGTCACTGGGTTAAATGCGCCAAATGTAAACGTAACATCATCAAACTGTAATTTAAGTTTTGGTGCATCTAAACCAAAGCGCGTTAAATCATTTGCGGGGAACTGATTGCTGCTTTTTGCACCCACTAAGCTCAGAATTCGCAACACTAGCATTTGTTCTGCGCGCGCATGGTAAGGTTTTTCCAAATACCAGCGCCCATCTTTTTTCTCAAAAACAATAGGCGCTTTTGCAGGGTTTTCTATACTAATTGTATTGAAAGTGCTTATTTTTAGGTTTGAAACCTCAAATGTTTGGGTGGTTGCAACAGGCTGCTTGCCACGCAAATGCAGAAAAATAGAAATGCTAGCTATCAAAAGCAGTAACAATAAATTGATTAACCAACGAGACTTCATGTGAATCTTTCTTTAACCTTCGATGACCTTAAGCTTTTCTGCGCACAACCCAAATGATAATGCCTGCCACTAACAAGGCAATGGGGATAAAAAACTGAAATGCGTGGAATACCATCCAAGCCACAATAAAGTGGATGGTGCCACTTGGAATAGTGACATTGATATCTTTAAGTGGCATGGGTTGAATGGTGATTAAGCGATCATCTCCTGCCAACCAGTTGACCATATTAACGCCTAAGTCTAAGTTGCCACCATTCGTAATAAAAGTATTGGACAGAAAGTTAGCGTTGCCTACAACAATAATCCGTTGGCCTTTTTTGCCATATTTGCGCTCTAAGGCCACAGCGATGTTAATAGGCCCTGCTATATCTGTGGTTTTCTCAAAAGTCGCTTTTGCATCTTTACCCACATATTCTTTTTTATCAACCTCTAGCCAGCCATTTTGCGCAACTTCAATCAAGTTGCTAACTTGCCAGCCGTTGTCATAATTACCTTGTGCAGTTACTTTTCTCGCTTCAGGGAAAAGTGTACGCAACATAAAGTTTTTGGTAATCGCATGGTCCCCATAAGCATTGGCAAAAGCCACTTTGTTATCAGCACCATATTGGGTTGCAGCAGCATCAATCACCATGCCAGGCGTCACAGTTAAGCCGATATATTCAGCTATTTTATTAAGCCCATGTAGGTTTTCGTCATCCAATAACCACAGTAAATTGCCACCTTTTTCTAGGTAGGTCTGGATTTTCTTCACCTCAATTTCGCTGACGTCTACTTGAGGGCTAGCAATCACTAACATCGCGCCGTTGTTAGGCACTTCTTGGGCAATGGTGAGGTCTGGATTGGCTAATTTAAAACCTTTGGTTTCTAGCTGTTTCCCGAACTCGCCTAAGTCATGATTTTTAACGCCCAACAAGTTGCGCTCACCATGTCCATCCAAGTACATCACTGCTTGTGTGTGGGTGCGGGATAAACGAACCAGTAGGTTGGTCATTTCTTGTTCCGCATAAGGTGGCATTAAGTGCTCGCTACGCTTTTCGTACTCAACCACTAACTCACCTTCGGCCTTAATGCCAGCCTCTTGTGCCAGTTTTGGCTCTTCCGCAGGGCTGATGAACGTTACGTGAATATCAGGCTTGATCATTTGAAAGCGTGAAATAAAATCAGCCACACCTTTGCGGTAGGTCTCACCATTCGCCACGTTATCTTGCGAAGCAAATACTGTGATGTTGATGGGTGTTTTCATCTGTTTCACAATGTTGATACTGCCTTGCGTTAGCGTATTTCTGTTGCTTTGTGTAACGTCTTGCGACCAGTGATATTCATGTGACAAATACCCTAACATCATAACGAGCACGATAAATAACAGTACAAAAATACTGTTTTGCATGAACATCTGAAAGCGAAGTTTGCGGTTAATTTTCATATTCTGATAAAGCCTAATTTCTATAAATGGATGGGGCTAATGTTCAAGGTTTTATGTTAGCCACGTAAGCGATCTGCATCTAAACGACGTATCGTCAGTGTTAAAAATGTCAAAATAAACAGTAAGAAATAGGCGATGTCCGCCGTGTCAATCAATCCGCGTGAAAAAGGCTGGAAATGGCGCATTAACGATAAATAGCTGATAGTGTTAGTCGGATCCCCAGCAAAAAAACGGTCTAAAATCAGCAATACAAATAATGCAACGAAGGTGAATATCGCAGCAACAACGGGTTGCGCAGTTAAGCTGGAGAAATACAAGCCAAGCGCAGAGAAACTGGCAACCAAAAGCCAAAGACCTAGCAAGTTTGATAATAAATAGCCAAAATCAATGTCGGACCAAATGCTAAGTGTAGAAAGCATTAAGCCAATCAAAACAATTAAGATGCTCAAAAATGAAACCAAGCCGACAAACTTGCCTAAAACAATATCTGTGAGCGATAAAGGCGCGCTAAACAAAAATGGTAACGTTTGATTGCGGCGCTCTTCTGAAATCAAGCGCATGGATAACAAAGGCACAGCAAACAACATCACGAATGAAGCAAGCCCAAACACGCTTTGCCCCACAAACATTGTCACACCTGTGCGCTCAGCAGGGCGAATCGCACCTGACATCACCTCGAAATATTGATTCACACCATTCAAATAATAAGTGCCAAATGCAAATTGCAATAAAGCCAGAATCACCCAGCCCATCGGCGAAGCGAACACGCTTTTAAGTTCTTTTCTTGCCACATTGAAAATCATAATTACTCTCTAAAATTAAAGATTGAAGCCAAACAATCAAATTGGCGAAGGTTAAGCCGCTTGTTCTTGATGTGTGAGTTGAACAAACACATCTTCCAAACTGGTTTGATCTGGTCCAATTTGATACAAGCCCCAACCGTGGCTCACCGAAGTTTGTACGATGGTTTCTGATGGCATTTGACCGTCGCTAAAACGAATGCGCCATAAGCCACTTGGTAACTGTTCTGCGTGGGTTACGCCACTAATCCCAAGCAGCGCTTCAGATGTAGGCGCTTTACTAAAGCCTACAAGCAGCTTATTGCCATTACGTTGTTGTTTGAGAATATCAATGGAGCCATTAAACACCAGCTTACCCTTGTCAATAATCTGCACGTGGTCACAGACCATTTCCACCTCTGGCAGAATGTGGGTAGATAAAATTACACTATGGTTGCCACCGATTTCTTTGATTAAAGCCCGAATATCGCGAATTTGAATGGGGTCTAAGCCCACGGTTGGTTCATCTAAAATAACCACCATTGGGTTGTGAATAATCGCCTGTGCAATGCCCACGCGTTGTTGATACCCGTTCGACAAGTTTTCAATCAAGCGTTTACTCATGTGTGATAAACCACAACGCTCTTTTGCAACCTCAACGGCCTTTTTAATATGTGAGCTACTCACGCGATGCAATCTAGCTGCGATGGTGAGGTACTCATCCACCGTCAACTCTTTATACAGTGGACGCATTTCAGGCAAATAACCAATCAGCGCTTTCGCCTCTTTAGGTTGTTCCATCATGTCGATACCACAGATTTTGACAGAACCTTTACTTGGCGCCAGATTGCCAGTGAGCATTTTCATGGTGGTGGATTTACCCGCGCCATTGGGGCCTAGAAACCCCAATACCTCGCCTTTGGTTAGGGTGAAACTGACATCGCTTACGGCTTCGCGGCCACCATAAATACGTGTGAGATCGTTGGCTTCAACGGTGATAGTGGTCATATATTAAACTCAAGTACTTGCAAGTGAAGGAAAATGCCAAAAAACATTTTGTTACAATTCTGTAAAGGGTGCTAAATTAGAAAAACACTTAACAAATGTCAAGCGTTTTTGGTGAATATCCAATTAAATTTGCATGATGATAAATATTGAGACCAAGGCTATTGGAAAGTTCTGCCCAAAAAGCTATAGTCGGGCTTCTATTATGGATGAACTTGCTAGCACTGTCACGGACTAACCGTTGTAGATTACTTCCCTTAACGTTGATTTTCATCTTAATTTTGATACGAGAACCCAGATATTTATGTCTAAAATATTTAGTTTAAAGCCTATATTGTGCAATGTGTTGCTGAGTTTAACACTGTTTCAGGGTGCTTCGATGGCAGCGCCAGCCAGCCAGCCAGCAGCTAAAGAAACTATAGCGCAAACGGGTGCAACAGCTGAGTTTGTGTTCAAGTATTTGGTCGGTGAGATCGCAGGGCAGCGCGGTGAGGTTGATTTGGCGAGCAAGTTGTTTTACGAGTTGGCTCAGTCTAGTCAAGACGCGAGAATCGCTGAGCGTGCAGCAAAGTCTGCAATCTACAGCAGAAATTTACCATTAGCGACTAGAGCCACCCAGCTTTGGGTAACACTTAACCCAGACTCGCAAGAGGCGCAGCAGGCCAGCACACAAATTGCATTAAGCACAGGTGATTTAGCAGCAGCAAAACCTCACTTGCAAAAACTACTTGAGAAAGAAGATAGTCGCGCTAGCGGTTTTTTATACCTCAACACATTACTTGCGCAAGAAAAAGATAAAGCAGCTGTGCTCACTTTAGTGCAGGCGCTTGGACAGCCATATCCCAAGTTGCCCGAAGCGCATTTTACGATTGCGCATGCCGCATGGGCGGCGGGTCTAAAAGACTTGGCGATTGCTGAATGTGATAAAGCCGACGCACTGTATGCAGGGTGGGAAATTAACGCAATGCTCAAGGGGCAGGTTTTATACGAAAATAGCCCTGATAAATCCATAGATTTTTATCGCACTCATCTAAAAAAATACCCAGAGTCTAATCAGATTAGATTGAACTTAGCCCGAACACTGGTCAATCAAAAGCGTTTAACTGAAGCCAAGCCAGAGTTTCAAAAGCTGATAAAAGCTAGTAGCAGCACTCCAGAAATTTTAGTAGTGGTTGGCTTGCTTTCTGCGCAGGCTGAAGATTATGTGGAGGCCGCACAATCCTTTGAAGCTGCTTTGAAGGCGGATGTGAAAGATAAAGACCAAGTATTTATCTACTTGGGTCAGGTGTCAGAAAAACAAAATAGCCTGATGCAAGCCTTGGCTTGGTATCAAAAGGTGGAGCCAGGCAGTCATTTTGTTGAAGCAAAAGTCTTCGCAGCTAATGTGGTTGCGCGTACTCAAAATGTGGATGCAGCCATTCAAATGCTTGATGATCTGAAAGATTTAACTGATGCACAGGTATCGCAAGTGGTGCAGGCGCAGGCCAACTTACTTGGGCAGGACAAGCGCGTCAAAGAGGCTTATGAGTTATTGGGTAAAGCCGTTGCAAATATGCCTACTAGCGTTGCGCTGAGCTATGATTATGCGATGGCAGCAGAGCGCGTAAATGAAACCGCTGTGTCAGAAAAAGAATTGCGCAAGGTAATACAGCTTAAGCCAGACTTTGCACAAGCTTACAACGCTCTCGGCTATTCCTTGGCTGATAGAAATATCAATCTACCAGAAGCCAAAGAGCTGATTCAAAAAGCCTTATCGCTGAGTCCGAAAGATCACTATATTATGGATAGCATGGGTTGGGTGGAGTATCGCTTAGGGGATTTAGAAAAAGCAGTTTCATATTTGCAAGAAGCTTATGCGACTCAAGCAGACCCTGAAATTGCTGCACATTTGGGCGAAGTGCTTTGGCAGCAAGGCAAAAAAGACGAAGCGATTAAAATGTGGAGCGACGCTTTGCAAGCGCATCCAGATAGTCAACCGTTGCTTGAAACGACAAAAAGATTTAATCCTAAATAAATACCTGAGTTTATTTCAATGCGCTTGTTAAGCACCTGCGGGGATTGTCTTGCACAGATGGTTTTTTCTGTTTTTTTTAGTTTGGTTATTTTGCTTGCAACGTGTGCGTTGACAGGTTGCGCCAATTTACAAAATAAATCGACAACGACTGTTACCACACAAGTTAATTCTGACTTACAAGCAGTAATGAAAGCAAAGCATCAGTCTCAACTTGCCGAGATCAAAGGGTTTACGCAAGATGGTCGTATTGGGGTGCAAGCCGATGGTCGTGGCTTTTCTGGTAAAATGCACTGGCGGCATTTGAATGCATATAACAGCATTGATTTATATTCACCCTTGGGTAGCAAGATGGTTGCAATCGAAAGCAACTCAGATGGAGTGACGCTGACCTCAAGTGATGGAAACACAGTGAATGCTAGCGATGTCGAATCGCTCACCGAGCAGACGATGGGTTGGCGCTTGCCTGCCCAGCACCTTGAAGATTGGGTGCTCGGTCGTGCAACAGATGCGCCTATTACAAATGCTACTTGGGATGAGGCTGGTAGGTTTAGCAAACTCACCCAAAATGGGTGGGAGGTTGAATACATCACTTACCAAGATGTTGAAGGGTACTCTTTACCTAGCAAATTAAATCTGCGTAACGCCAAGCTTTACCTCAAGCTGATTGTCGAGCGCTGGCAAATTCATACCTCTAAAGAGTCACTAGAAGTGAAACCATATTGATGCAAGGCTTTCAATCATTTTTGGCACCCGCCAAACTAAATCTTTTTTTGCATATCGTGGGGCGACGTGCAGATGGGTATCACCTGTTGCAAAGTGTCTTTGTGCTGGTTGATTTATATGATACGGTGCATTTGAAAGTACGTGAAGATGGTCAGGTTTTACGTGCAAAACCCATGCCCAATGTGAGTGAAGAACAAGATTTATGCATGCGCGCTGCACGTTTGTTGCAGCAACATACAGGCTGTTGCAATGGGGTTGAAATCGCAGTAGATAAACGTATCCCCATGGGTGGTGGTTTAGGTGGCGGTAGTTCAGATGCCGCTACTGTATTGATCGCACTCAATCACTTATGGAATTTGCATCTGAGTCGTGAAACATTGATGGAGTTGGGTTTGCAACTAGGTGCCGATGTGCCATTTTTTATTTTTGGTGAAAATGCTTGGGTAGAGGGGGTTGGCGAGAAAATTCAGCCTATTTCATTGAATTTGGGGTATTTTGTTATACTCACACCACAAATACATGTATCAACAGCGCAAGTATTTAGCAGTAAAGAATTGACAAGAAACACGTTTCCCACCACAATAGCGCCCTTTCACGAAGACCGCTTTAAAAAAATGCAGCTTGGTGGTGAAAATAGGGTGGAAAATCAGGGCGCACCAATATTCAGAAATGATTTGGCAGCGGTTGTTTTTCAGCAGTACCCTCAAGTGCTGGCTTGTGCAGAATACCTAGATCAGTTTGCACGAAGCAACAGCAAAGATAATACTGGTGTGGCTCAAGAGCACTATGCGAAAATGAGTGGTTCTGGCGCATCCGTATTTGCAGAGTTTGATGATGTAACGAAAGCGCAGCAAGTGATGCTGGCTGTACCAGAAAAAATGGCAGATTTGCCTATTTTTAAGTGTGTAGCGCGTGGATTATCTCAACATCCATTGTATAATTTAGTTTGAGATCGCTACTTTAGAGTAGTTGGAAAGATTAATTGGGGAGTCGCCAAGCTGGTTAAGGCACCGGATTTTGATTCCGGCATGCGAAGGTTCGAATCCTTCCTCCTCAGCCAATATTTTTAAGTTGTATGTGAAAGCGTGAGAAGAAACTGACAAGTTTCTACACGCTTTTATTTTTTTGCTGGTTTGTTAGCGAAAGTAATCTGAATTTAATTCAAGCTTGCTAGGTAGATACTAAAGGGGTCATGGCGTGAGCAGAGGCGAAATGATGGTGTTCACAGGCACAGCTAATCCTAAGCTTGCTCAGGATGTCGTAAGCCATTTAGGAATGAGCTTGGGACGTGCCACCGTAAATCGTTTTAGTGACGGTGAAGTCATGATTGAGTTGTTGGACAACGTGCGTGGTAGAGATGTGTTTATTCTGCAATCTACCTGCATGCCAACCAATGATAACTTGATGGAAGTCATGTTGATGGCAGATGCGTTGCGTAGATCATCTGCTGGGCGCATTACTGCTGCGATTCCATATTTAGGTTACTCCCGTCAAGATCGCCGTCCGCGTTCGGCTCGTGTTGCGATTAGTGCTAAGGTTGTCGCTAATATGCTGACTAGTATTGGCGTTGATCGTGTGTTGACGATGGATTTGCACTCAGATCAAATCCAAGGCTTTTTCGATATTCCTGTGGATAATATTTACGCAACTCCACTGTTATTGAGCGATATTGAAGCGAAAAAATACGAAAATTTAGTGGTTGTTTCACCTGATGTTGGCGGTGTGGTTCGTGCGCGAGCAACAGCCAAGCAATTAGGTTGCGACTTGGCGATTATTGACAAGCGTCGCCCTAAGCCAAATGTAGCTAAGGTAATGAACATTATTGGTGATGTTGCTGGACGCACCTGCTTGATTATGGACGACATGGTAGATACTGCCAACACATTGTGTGAAGCAGCGAATGCACTAAAAGTTCAAGGCGCTGTAAAAGTGGTGGCGTATTGTACTCACCCTGTGCTTTCAGGAAGCGCGGTTGAGCGTGTAATGAACTCAAGCATGGATGAATTGGTAGTCACAAATACCATTCCATTACGTGCAGATGCGCAAGCTTGCAGCAAAATTCGCCAGTTAAATGCTGCGGAATTGCTAGCGGAAACCATACGTAGAATTAGTAATGAAGACTCAGTCAGCAGTTTGTTTTTAGTTTAAGATTTTAATTGTTTTAATATTTTGTTCTTAAATGCCGTGAGAATTCGACCACCGATGGATTTTCTGTCAGTGATCACAACCCTGTTATCTGGTCGCGGATAGCAGTTTTTTAGGAGTAGTAAAATGCAAATTGAAATTAAAGCAACAAAACGCGAAGGCAAAGGTACGGGTGCGAGCCGCCGTCTCCGTCGCGCAGGTAATGTGCCTGGTGTGGTTTATGGCGCGGGTAAAGATGCGGTAAGTGTGGAGTTTGAGCATAAAGCTTTGTTCATGCAGTTCCGTCATGAGGCGTTTCACGCTTCTATTTTGACCTTGGACGTGGATGGTACGAAGGAATCTGTATTATTGCGTGATTACCAAATGCATCCAGTGCGCAACACCATTCAGCACGTTGACTTTCAACGTGTGAGTGCTACAGAGAAGCTTCACGTTAAAGTGCCATTCCACTTTATCAATGCGGAGATTGCACCAGGTGTGAAACTCGGCGGTGGTATCGTTGCGCACATTTTGACTGAGGCAGATGTAAGCTGCTTGGCAACAGATTTGCCAGAGTTTATTGAAGTTGATTTGACTAACCTAGAAATGGGTCACTCAATTCACTTGTCAGAAATCAAATTGCCAGCAGGGGTTGAGTTTACTCAATTATCACATGGTAATGACGCAGCAGTTGCAAGTATTGCCAAAACACGTGGCGGTGCAGCAGCTGAAGAAACACCAGCAGCTTAAATTTAGTGCCTTTGTTGTACATTAACGCGCGTTTCGGTTTTCTGAAACGCGCGTTTTCATTTATACATTACAATAAACAACTATGAACGGCATCCAGTTAATTGTTGGTTTAGGCAACCCAGGCTCAGAATACGAATCTACAAGGCATAATGCAGGGTTTTGGTGGATCGACCAACTGTGCCAACAAACGGGCGCTAAACTCAATTTTGAAGCTAAGTTCTTTGGACACGCGGGGCGGGTAAAGCTTGCAGGAGAAGAGTTCTGGGCGTTAAAGCCAACCACATTTATGAATCTGAGTGGTCGTGCGGTTGGCGCGTTGGCAAAGTTTTATAAAATCTCACCAGAGTCCGTCTTAGTCGTTCATGATGAACTCGATTTGCCAGCAGGTACGGTCAAGCTAAAACAAGGTGGCGGACATGGCGGCCACAATGGCTTAAAAGATATTAGCGCTCAATTAGGCACACCCAATTTTTGGCGCTTGCGTTTGGGGATTGGGCATCCTGGTGATAGAAATCTTGTCTCAAACTTTGTATTACATGCCCCAACGCGTGATGAAATGCATGCCATAGAAAGCAATATTGACGAAAGTACCACTGTCTTACCTCAACTATTGGCAGGTAAGTTTGAAGAAGCAATGTTAAAATTACACACCAAAAAATAGTGACTTAGGGCAATCGGATAAGCCTAGAATCATTTTAAACAAGCTAAATAGAATTAAATTCACAATTTTGAGATTGGAACAAACATGAAGTGCGGTATTGTAGGGCTACCCAACGTAGGTAAATCAACGTTATTTAATGCAATTACCAAAGCTGGGATTGCCGCAGAAAACTACCCATTTTGTACCATCGAGCCTAACGTGGGCATTGTAGAAGTGCCTGACCCACGCTTAAAACCACTCATTGATATAGTTAAGCCGCAAAAAGTACAGCCTGCCATTGTAGAGTTTGTAGATATTGCAGGTTTGGTTGCAGGTGCATCTAAAGGTGAAGGCTTGGGCAATAAGTTTCTCGCCAATATTCGTGAAACCGATGCGATTTCGCATGTGGTGCGTTGTTTTGAAGATGGTAACGTAGTTCACGTTGCTGGCAAGGTTGACCCAATTGCTGATATTGAAACCATCAATACCGAGTTAGCACTCGCTGACATGGAAACTGTTGAGAAAACTATCCAGCGTGAAAGTAAAAAAGCAAAATCTGGTGACAAAGATGCGATAGCCTTGTGTGCCATTCTCGACAAAGTGCAAAAGTGTTTAGATCAAGGTAACCCAGTGCGTACCCTTGGTTTAGATGCCGATGAATTGCAGATTATCAAACCACTATGTTTGATTACCGTTAAACCCGTGATGTATATCGCCAATGTCAATGAAGATGGCTTTGAAAACAACCCTCTGCTAGATAAAGTAATAGCATTAGGTGCTAAAGAAAACGCCCCTGTGGTTTCAATTTGCGCCAAGATTGAAGCTGAAATTTCAGATTTAGAAGAAGAGGACAAAACCCTATTTTTAGCCGAAATGGGTTTAGAAGAGCCAGGCTTAGACCGCGTGATTCGTGCTGCCTACGCCTTACTCGGCTTAGAGACTTACTTTACTGCGGGTGTCAAAGAAGTCCGCGCTTGGACCATCAAACGAGGTTCTACAGCGCCACAAGCAGCAGGCGTAATTCATACTGATTTTGAGCGCGGCTTTATTCGTGCAGAAGTGATTGCGTACGATGAGTACGTTAAAAATAAAGGCGAACAGGGCTCAAAAGAGGCAGGAAAAATGCGTCTTGAGGGTAAGGCTTACATTGTGCAAGATGGCGATGTGATGCATTTCCTGTTTAATGTATAAGCGTATTTACAAGACTGGTAAGTGCTGCGATTTGAGTGAGGAGTAGTTATTTGGCGCTTTTTCGCCAAAACTTCCAAACATCCCATTGGGTGAGCGATAACTCTACCACAGAACCTTGCCAGTCAAAATAAAGCTGGGTTTTGCACAGTTTGCGTCTTCGTAATAGCTGCAAAATCTCAGTAAACCAATCATGCTGGGTGTCTTTACCATCAATCCAGATGATGGTTTCGCTTCTGTCACCTTGCATTTTATGATGGCTTAACAGCTGCGAAATAGATTGTGGTATTGCCAATAAGGGCAATTGGGTGCGTCTAGCGAGCCCTTTGACGAAGCCGTTATCCGCGTATATTGATTTGCTTGCTTTGTTGTTAGGCGCAGCAGGTAAGGCACCTGTGCCAGATAACCAAATGCTGTTTATCGCTAGTTCACCACGTGCTTCACGCGCTTGATTACTTGGGTGCTCAAACAGTAGCATTTCTATTTCATTGGTCAGTTGTGCAGCCCATGCCGCATCTGTGCCTTTAGGTAGGTAAGCGCGAGTGTCTTGCCCAACGACTTGTGCCAGTGGTGTGGTTAATAGTTCATGCTTTTTTGGCACAGTTAATAGCCATTGCAGAGATGGCGTTAGACTAAATACGTATCCATCATCTGCAAAGTGTGCATTTAAATTGGCGATGAATGCTAGGGATTCAGCTTCGCTCAGTGTCGGGGCTTCGGTCATCGAAAAAAAATCGCGTTGCAATGTCAAATGTACTGGGCTGGCAAGTAGCCAATAGCTTGTCGCATCAGTTGCCTCGTTGAACTCCCCAAGCTGCGTCAATGCTGCGATAGGGCAGTCGCCAGCAAGATTGAGCCCACAGTCGTAGCACAACAAAGCGTGTAATGAGTTTTTGACCGAATCCTTATCGACCGCTTTGGTCTGGCCGACTGCGACTAACTTGCGAAATGCAGCGTTGCTTTGCGTATGTTGGGGATATTGCATCAGCCCATCAAAATAGACTTTTATGGTAGTCATAGAGATTTCATTCTTTAATTTTTTAGCTTACATTTAGTGTGCAAGGTAGCACCAAACCTATACTAGAGGTTAATATACAGAATATTAAGGAGAAAATATGGATTTACTTATTTGGCGTCATGCAGAAGCTTTTGATACTAGCCCAGATATTACACGCGAACTCACGCCAAAAGGTTACCAACAGGCCGATATTATCGCACGTTGGTTAAAACCACGTTTACCAGAAAACATAAGAATATTAGTGAGCCCAGCAACTCGTGCGCAGCAAACTGCCAAAGCCCTCGATTTGCCATTTGAAACGTATGCTGGCATTTCTCCAACGGCTAATTCAGATGGGGTTTTAACAGACCTAGGTTGGCCAGATGCTGAAGGAGGGGTGTTGATTGTAGGACACCAGCCCACTTTAGGCGCACTAGCTGCGCTTGCGCTGACTGAAAACAAGCAATATTGGTGCATTAAAAAAGCCAACCTTTGGTGGTTGAGCAGTAAAGAAAAGTTAGGTGCACGTAAAGTCACACTCAAGGCCGTGATTTCTCCAAACATGATCTCGGGTGAAGCATAACCTCTTAATCCCTTAAATTTTACTGCAAAATAAAGCATATAGTTTATGACGAAAATACTGACCTTGCTGAATAAGATGAAACCCAATTCAATCTGTTTTTTTATTACGGCACTTGTGATTCAAGTACATGCTAACGCTGCCGATAATATTCCTATTGCCGCTGATTCTAATCAAGCAACGCCCAATAAACCTCAATCTAGTGCAGGTGTTAATTTGGATGTGACTAAAAAATCAGTTGATCCGATAGCGATGAATGAAGATACATATTTTGAAAATATTCCTAACGTACTCACAGTATCACGTCTTTCGCAACCGATTGCAGATGCGCCATCTGCGGTGACAGTGATTGATAAAGAAACCATCCGCGCGGCAGGCATTATCGATTTGCCTGAGGTGTTCCGTTTAGTACCAGGGTTTTACGTGGGAGTGAATGCGGGGTTTATTCAAAATACGAATCATGTGGTGAGTTATCATGGCATGGCTAGTGCTTACCCTGGGAATATGCAGGTTTTGATTGATGGTCGTAGCGTATATGAACCATTATATGGCGGTGTTCAATGGAGCGAGATTCCCCTTGCGATACAAGATATTGAGCGTATCGAAGTCACGCGCGGGCCGAATGCGGCTAGTTATGGCGCAAATTCCTTTGCAGGTGTTATCAATATCATCACGCAAAACCCAAATGATGCGCAAGGAAGTCGGGTTTCAATTTCTGCGGCCAATGGTAGAAATGAGCAGTTTTATCGTTACGGAGGTAAAACGAATGATTTATCATACCGTGTCACGCTTGGGCGGCGAGAAGATACTGGTTTGAATAATCGTAGCGATTACAAACGTACCAATATGCTATCTGCACGCGCCAATTACCAAATCAATAGTCGTGATGAGTTAGAGTTTCAATTCGGTGCTGCTGAAGGTTTACGTGAAGAGGGAGCAATAGACCAGTTTCCGTTTTCGCTCCCACATACCAAGGATATTGACAATCATTTCGAGCTGGTTAAATGGCGCAGAAGCTTTAGTGCAAGTAGTGATTTGCAAATTCAGGCGTATCATTCGGTAAGTAATGCTTATGAAACCAATCTTACTGGCGATTTGTCCATATATAATTCAAGGCTACTTGCATTTGGCTTTCCCCCTGTATTAAACCCTTTTCAGCTTCTAGATGGGCGGATGCAAATAGAGCGATTTGACCTAGAGTTGCAACAGACACAGGCCATATCTGAGGCATTAAGAGTCGTATGGGGGGGTAATATCAGGCTAGACAAAACCACTTCGCCATTTTGGCTAGGCAAGTCTGATGCTCAGGACTTTAATTTGCAAAGATTGTTTGCACAAGCTGAATGGCATGCGGCAAAAAATGTGGTCGTCAACGCCGGAGCCATGGTTGAACATAACGATTTTACTGGCACAGACGTTTCACCACGCGCCAGTGTCAACTTCAAGCTAAGCCCCAAACAAACGATTCGTTTGGGCATTTCTACAGCGACTAGAACGCCAAATCTATTAGAAGAAAAGTTTGATAATAGAATTA
>CAZUGV010000007.1:0-16485 GCA_964620425.1 uncultured Methylophilaceae bacterium
AGTCAACAACGTAGCGTCTGGCTTAGGCAACTACGGTTACATCGCGGCTATCGAATCTTAAGGCGACATGGTTGAAATGGGCGTGTTAGACCCAACTAAAGTGACACGTTCAGCATTGCAAAATGCAGCTTCAGTGGCTGGCTTAATGTTGACGACTGATTGCATGATCGCAGAACTACCAAAAGACGACGCACCAGCAATGGGTGGAGATATGGGTGGTATGGGTGGCATGGGCGGTATGATGTAATTTTTCAGCGGCGTCAAAGAGGTGATCGCCGCGTTGCATATCCTTGCCGTACAAATCGTACTGCCTTCGGATATGCGCCTTGCGCTAACCTCTTTTACTTGCTGAAATGCCATAACCAGCGTTTCAAAAAACACAACCCGCTTCGGCGGGTTGTGTTTATCTAAATCTGTTGATTCAGTTTTGATAACTCTATCTATTTATCTTTAGCGAGATTATTGGATATTGCTGTTTGACGTAAAACAAAGCGTCATTTAGGATGGTTACTTTATGTTAGGCTCCTTTAAATAAAAATGTCTAACGAAGAAACGAACAACATCGATCTAGGCGCTGCGCTTTCACAGGCTCAGTTTGATCCTCTATGGGCGGCGCGTGGTCATGCAATAAATTCCTATGCATCCATAGAGCAATCTCTATGTTTTCTTCTCTCGATAGTCGGGAAAATGGAGCCTGAAGTAGCACATATCATATTCTTCAGGATAAACAACTCTAGGGCTCGATTGGAGATGATTGAAACCCTTCTAGCAAGAATCTATGAAGGGAAATATGAAAAATTTTGGACGTCGTTCAAAAAGCTCATAGCCCCACTAGACCAAAAACGCAACAACATAGTTCATTGGTTTGTTGTAAGTAATATCGGCGATCATGCGTCGGTGCAGCTCACCCTTAGGCCGGCTGGGTTTCACTATGACTTCTCAAACAAAAAAGAAATAAACCTTCAAGAGCTGCATCAATTTATTCGCATGTGTGATTTTGCGTCTCGGTTGTGCAATTGCTTTTGTATATACCTTAGCCCCCCTGAGCCATTGACGCAATCTGACATGCACGACCCCTGGGCGGAAGTCTTTTCTCGAGCTATTCCATCGCCGCTGCCCTCAGACTTCCCGATTCAGCCGCGCACCTAAGCGCGGATTGCGAGCACGGTAGGGCGGATTAGCTTGCGTAATCCGCCGCATGTAAACTTTCTCAAACTACGCCAGCTTCTCATCAATCCAAATTTTGACCAATGATTGATAAGGCACATCTTTTTTATTAGCGGCAACATTTAATTTTTCTAACATATCGACAGGTAGACGAATAGAAATAGCCTTGGTGGTTGGTTTTAAATTGGGTAAGCGCACATTTTTTGCCTTTGTCCAATCGACATAATCCACACTGTCTTGGTTTTCCCAAAACGCGCGCTCTTCTTGCTCATTAGCAAACTTGGGTAACACTTTATTGGTTGGCTTGGCCATAAAATTGCCGCTCCTTTTTATGCATATCTCGCGCTGAAAATTAACTTTAAAGCTGACTAACACTATTGCAAAACCTATCAATCTGAGTTTTGTTTTATCGCCATTCTCCGTCATAATTACGGGTTATGCCGCACACGGCTATTCTCAACAACGAAAGAAAACATAATGGCAAACACATTAGAAACCTTAACTCAGCGCTTAAGTTATATCTTGGGCGAAAACATGGCGCGTCAACTCATGGGTGATGGGTTGGAATTAGATACTGAGGCTTTTATTCTCGCGCTGAATGACGTGATGGCGGGTAGCCCTTCACGTTTGACGGATGCGGAAAAAAGAACGACGATTGATGAAGTACAAAAGGTTAGCCAAGAAAAACAACGGGCGATGCAAGCTGAGCAATCCGCAAAAAACAAGGCGGAAGGCGCGGCTTATTTGGCTGAAAATGCTAAAAAAGAAGGGGTCATCACTACAGATAGCGGTTTGCAATACAAATCATTGGTGGCTGGCGCTGGCGCAAAACCGAGCAAAAGTGATCGCGTAAAAGTGCATTACAAAGGCACTTTGATTGATGGTACGGTGTTTGATAGTTCTTATGATCGCGGCGAGCCGATTGTTTTTCCTGTGACGGGCGTAATCGCTGGTTGGGTGGAAGGCTTGCAGTTAATGACTGTGGGTAGTAAGTTTGAGTTGGTGATTCCTTCAAACTTGGCTTATGGCGCAAATGGCAGTGGCCCTGTGATTGGTGCAGATGCGACTTTGATTTTTGAAGTGGAATTATTGGGCATCGAGTAAAATGTGTGCCTAGCGTGGGTGGCTTGCCACCCTTTTGGCGCATAAAAGTAAGTGGTCGCTATCTTTTAAAGTACATTTCTTTAAGAAAGTGAAGGCTGAGCAATGGATAGTGTGATTTATAGCCACAGTAGTCTGCTAGTTGCTTTTGTGTTGTTTATGCTCATGTTTTTGGCAATAGAGCTGGGCTTTAGAGCAGCTAAGTCAATGAGAAAGCGTTTGCCAGAATCTTATTGTGCAGAGATAGATTCTGTGCAAACCTCGTTACTTGGGTTATTGGCGCTGTTGATTGCTTTTACCTTCTCTATGGCGTTACAGCGTTATGATAGCCGCAGCGATGCGGTGGTTGATGAAGCCAACGCGATAGGCACAACGTATCTGCGTACACAATTGTTGCCTATTGAGAATCAAGCTGACATCCAGCTAGCCTTGCGTCATTATGTCGATTTGCGCGTCAAAGCCAGTATATTGCCGCTCAATCGAGAAACCGAACTTGATCAACTGTCTGATGAGGCTAATTCTGCGCTCGATCAACTTTGGCAGTACACCATGAAGCAAGTGCCCGCTAACGCTAACCCAGCGACTATCGGTCTATTTGTTCAATCGCTTAATGAGATGATTGATTCATTTGGTCGCCGTAGTGCTGTTATCGAGCGACATGTGCCAGACGCAGTGTTAGCTTTGCTGACGATAGTTTTTACCATGACCAGTATTGTGATTGGCTATAGCGCAGGCATTAGGCAACAAAGGCCTTCTAAAATCACTTGCCTCATGGTTTTGCTGATTGTTATGCTGGTGTACGCGATTCTGGATCTTGATCATCCCAGACAAGGTTTGATAAAAGTAAGTCAAAAGCCGTTACTCGACTTGCAGACGAGTCTTCATCAAGTCATTCATTCGCATTAAATGTCCGCAGTAAATGGTCACTTTCCAATAAGTGTTAGCTCCTTTTTATTAAGAATTTTATTCCGTATTTATGCAATTACATTACCAAACACTAGGTGAAGGCCAGCCGCTTATATTGCTACACGGTTTGTTTGGTGCGAGCAATAACTGGGGCGTGGTGGCAAAATATTTTTCGCAATATTTTCAGGTCATTAGCGTGGATTTACGTAATCATGGCAATTCACCGCACAGTGAATCGCAAACCTATGCTGATATGGCGGCTGACATTATTGAGTTGTGTGATGCGCTTAATTTAAATACAGTGCATTTGCTAGGGCATTCTCTCGGTGGCAAAGTCGCCATGCAGTTTGCAACACAATTTCCAGCGCGGGTTGAAAAGTTAATCGTGGTTGATATGGCGATGCGTGCTTATGCCGATGCGCATACGCATTTGATGGATGCAATGCTGGCAGTAGACCTTACTACCATGCGCACGCGCAATGCGGTTGATTCAGAATTAAGCGCTGCGATTAGCGATACACAAATTAGGCAGTTTTTGCTGATGAATTTGGTGAAAATTGATGACCAATTAACATGGCGAATCAACTTGCCAGCATTAAAGACGAATTATCCAGCCTTGCAACAAGGGGTATGCGAATCTGCGCAGTATGATAAAGCCTGTTTATTTATTCGTGGTGAGCGCAGTGATTACGTGAGTGATAATGCCATCACGCATATCAAAAAACATTTCACTCAAGCTCAATTTGCAAGCCTGCCCACTGGCCACTGGGTACATGCAGAACAGCCGCAAGCGTTTATCGCCGTTGTAGAGTCGTTTCTTAACGGCTAATTGATTGCGCAGGTTAGCCATTAGCGCTTTATAATCAGGATTTTCCATTTAGCAGTTTTTAAAATGTCACCAGAAAAACAAGGTCAGTTGCATCCCTCTTGGCAAGCCGTGATTGGCGATGAGTTTGAAAAGCCATACATGCAAACTCTGCGTGACTTTTTAAAGCAGGAAAAAGCGGCTGGCAAAATTATCTATCCGCCTAGCCCGCTGATTTTTAATGCATTTAATCACACCCCATTTGAACAGGTGCGTGTGGTGATTATTGGGCAAGACCCGTATCACGGACAGGATAAAGAGCAACCGCAAGCACATGGTTTAAGTTTTTCCGTGCCACAAGGCGTGGCGTTGCCGCCTTCTCTGCTGAATATTTACAAAGAAATTTCTTCTGATTTAAATATTCAAATGAGCCGAAACGGTGATTTAACACCTTGGGCGAACCAAGGGGTGTTGTTGCTAAATGCCACGCTCACGGTGGAGCAAGCTCAAGCAGGTTCGCACCAAGGGCGTGGTTGGGAGGCGTTTACCGATGCCGCAATTACGGCGTTAAATGCGCACCGCGAAGGCTTGGTGTTTGTGTTATGGGGCAGTTACGCGCAGAAAAAAGGCGCGTTTATTGATGAGAAAAAACATTTAGTGTTGAAGTCAGTTCATCCTTCACCGCTTTCTGCGCATCGGGGCTTTTTTGGCAACCATCAATTTTCCACCATCAATCGGTATTTAACTGAGCATGGTCAAACGCCGATTGATTGGCAGTTATAGTCTTACCCTTTAGGCTTACTCTTCGCCCGTGCCATCATGTTGTTTACGGCGAGCACGCACCCCTTGCGCTAAGGTTTCTAGCAACACCAAGGTATCTTCCCAACCTAAACAGGCATCCGTAATAGATTTTCCGTATTCCAGCTCGCAACCTGGCGCATGGTCTTGGCGACCTTCATTCAGATGAGATTCCACCATTACGCCAAAAATGCGCTGATCGCCATCCGACATTTGTTGGGCGACGCTTTCGGCCACTTGCATTTGCAATTTGTATTGGCGAGAGCTGTTTGAATGTGAGCAATCCACCATCACTTTAGCGGCTAAGCTAGCATCAGCCAGTACTTTGCAAGCCTCGTTAATATTGGCTGCATCGTAGTTTGGCGTTTTGCCGCCCCGCAAAATGACATGGCAATCTTCATTGCCCGTGGTGGAGACAATCGCAGAATGACCTTCTTTGGTCACCGATAAAAAGTGGTGTGGGCTGGCGGCGGCCTTAATTGCATCTACTGCAATCCGCACATTGCCATCTGTACCGTTTTTAAAGCCGACTGGGCATGATAAGCCAGAAGCCAATTCGCGGTGAATTTGCGATTCTGTCGTGCGTGCGCCAATCGCGCCCCACGTGACTAAATCCGCCGTGTATTGCGGGGTAATCGTATCTAAAAACTCGGTGGCGGCGGGCATGCCTAGCGCGTTCACTTCCAGCAAGAATTTACGCGCTAAGTGTAGACCTTCATTGATGGCAAAACTGCCATCTAAAAAGGGGTCGTTAATTAAGCCTTTCCAACCAACGGTGGTGCGAGGTTTTTCAAAATACACACGCATCACAATCAGCAGGTCTTTGGCAAACTTGTGGTGCTGTTCGATTAAGCGTTTTGCGTATTCTATGCCCGCATCATGATGGTGTATGGAGCATGGGCCAATAATGACTAACAGGCGGTCATCCGCATTATGCAAAATGCTATGAATAGCCTTGCGGTGTGCCAAAATATTGTCAGAAATTTGTTCGCTAGTTTGTAGCTCGTTCAATAAATCAGAGGGTGGTCTTAGCTCTTTGATTTCCTTGATACGAACATCATCAGTGGCGATTTTTTTAATTGGGCTCATGTTACTTACAAAGACGCATAAAAATTGATTAGGTCGTATTATAAGGTGCTGTCAGAACAATTACTTGACTATCACATACAATAATTTAGTTGAGATGCTTACTTTTAACCAATTTAAAAAGAAAATAGCAGAAAACTTACAAATCAATTACAAATTATTTACATTTTGATGCGATTCCGATTATACTGAGCGTTCCCTGAGCTACTGATTGATTGAAGCCCTTTACGTAGCTAACGAACAAAAAAATCCCCGATTAAAGGGGATAAAATCGGGGATTAAAAGCCTCATCAGATAAGGCTCCACGCTCAGGGAGGAGAAAGCGTGGGACGATGTTTAACGTCGTCGTGCAATTATGACACGGCCTTATTTATTTTAGTTCCCGCAAATAAACAGACTTTTCTCTGTTTATTCTCCATCTGATATAAATTCAACTATAAATTCAACAAAAAGCAATTGATTTGGCTGGTTTTTTTAATTGCTTGCACGCATATCACAAAGTTACTTCTATAAAACTACGTGACCTGCGATAATTCACCCATGTTAGAGCATCCATCACAAAACTTACTCAGTGGCTTAAACGACAAACAACTCGAAGCCGTTACACTTCCCAGACAATCCGCGCTTATTTTAGCGGGTGCAGGTAGCGGTAAAACCCGCGTACTCACCACGCGCATCGCTTGGTTGATACAAACTGGGCAGGCCTCGCCACAAGGTATTTTATCGGTCACATTTACCAACAAAGCCGCCAAAGAAATGCTCACGCGTATTTCTGCCATGTTGCCTATCAATACACGCGGCATGTGGGCGGGCACTTTTCACGGTTTGTGTAATCGTTTGCTACGTGCGCATTATCGTGAGGCATTGTTGCCATCTACCTTTCAGATTTTAGATACCGCAGACCAGCTTTCCGCCATCAAACGTGTGATGAAGCTGATGCAAGTGGATGATGAAAAATTTCCACCTAAACAAGTGATGGGCTATATCAATAGTTGTAAAGAAGAAGGCTTGCGAGCAAGCGCGGTGGATGCCTATGACCCGCACTCGCTCAAAATGCGTGAAATTTATGAAGAGTACGACAAGCAATGTCAGCGCGAAGGTGTGGCTGATTTTGCTGAGTTGTTATTGCGCTGTTATGAAGTATTACAGCGTGAACCACATATCCGCGAGCATTATCAAAGCCGCTTTCAATATATCTTGGTGGATGAGTTTCAAGACACCAATCGCCTGCAATATTTATGGCTAAAATTGCTGGCAGGTACGCATAATGCGGTGTTTGCGGTGGGTGATGATGACCAATCTATCTATGCGTTCCGTGGCGCGCGAGTCGGCAATATGCGCGATTTTGAGCAAGATTTCGCAGTAGAAAACGTGGTGAAGTTAGAGCAAAACTATCGCTCTTACAGCAATATTCTCGATGCCGCCAACGCTATTATTTCGCATAACACCAATCGCTTAGGCAAAAATTTATGGACATCCGCAGGCGCAGGCGAGTCAGTGCGCGTCTACCAAGCCTACAACGATTTAGACGAAGCGAATTTTATTGTAGAAGAAATTCAATCACTACATCGCGATGGGATAGCATTAAGCCAAATTGCCATGTTGTACCGTTCCAATGCGCAATCACGCGTGCTAGAGCAGGCCTTGTTTGCCGCCCAAATGCCGTATCGGGTATATGGCGGTTTGCGCTTTTTTGAACGTGCAGAAATCAAACATGCGATGGCGTATATGCGCTTAATGACTAATCCGCATGATGATACCGCTTTGTTGCGTGTGATTAACTTCCCCACCCGTGGCATTGGTGCTCGTAGTTTAGAACAGTTGCAAGAAGTTGCACGTAGCCAAGACACTAGCTTGTGGCAGGCCGCTTTACAGAGCACAGGTAAAATCAGCGCGTTTGTGGCGCTGATTAAGCAAATGCAAGAAGAGTCTATCGGCATTAGTTTGCCTGAAATTGCCGAGCTTGCGACCACGCTTTCTGGGCTTAAAACTTTTTATCAGGGTGAAAAAGAAGGCGCTGACCGCATCGAAAACTTGGAAGAGCTAGTTTCCGCCGCCACCGCCTTTATGAACCAGGATTTAGGCATGACCAATGTGGATGAAAATGGTGAGGTCGCTGGTTCTCTGCTTACGCAATTTTTAACACACGCAAGTTTAGAGGCTGGCGAGCATCAAGCCGAAGCTGGGCGTGACGCACTACAACTCATGACGGTGCATGCCGCCAAGGGTTTGGAGTTTCAAACTGTATTTATTAGTGGCGTAGAAGAAGGCTTGTTTCCGCATGAGCAAAGCACTTATGAAGCGAATGGGTTGGAGGAAGAGCGTCGCCTGATGTACGTTGCGGTGACACGTGCGCGCCAACGCCTGTATTTAAGCCATGCGCAAAGCCGCATGTTGCATGGGCAAGTGCGTTACGGCATTCCATCACGTTTTTTAGATGAAATCCCCGAAGAGTTGCTAAAGCACCTTAACGCAAAACCAGTCGCCAAACCAAGCATGGGGCGCGATTACAACGAGTTGCCCGCGGTGATGGGCAAGCATAAAAGTACCGAACAAAAAAGCGCAATGCCGTGGAAAATTGGTCAAAGCGTGGCGCATGCAAAATTTGGCCAAGGCGTGGTGGTGAGTTATGAAGGGAACGCCAATGATATGCGCGTACAAGTCAATTTTGGGCGTGAAGGCTTGAAATGGCTGGCGATGGAATATGCCAAGTTGGAGAAAGTCTAAGCCAATCGCATTTCAGCCAAACAAGCCTTAGCCCGCGATACTCAAGTGCTGGCGAGACAAGGTTTATTGATCAAAGTACTTTCTGAATGACGGTATTTGTATCTGTGTTTGCAGGCTGTTCAAAAATATCTTGGTAGCTCGCGTAGATCGAAGCCATCATAACAGGCACTATTAGCAGAAGCCCCAAGCCATACGGGACAGACGCTAACATGAGCAATAACATTGAAATGAGGCCATATACTGAAAAAGGTATCAAATTGGTCAAGCAGGCCTTGAAGCTACACATCATTGCATCTGTTGGGGTTTGATTTTTAAAGATCACTAATACGGGCGCAAACCAATATGCCATCATCAATGGCGTCAATAAAAGTAAAATAATCATTAATGGTTTCATAAAAGCAGTCACTAATACAAGCTTTGCTTCATCTGGCATATTCTCAACATCGCTCACTTGTTTAAGTGCATCTTGATCTACCCCGAGTAGTAACACAACGCCAACCACTACAATAATACCAACCAAGTAGATGCCACCGATGCTAATCAGTGGTGATGCGTGAGATTTAAAGGCTGCAAAAAGATGGTTTATTTCTAAATCTTGCTTGTTTTCTAAAGCGCGGCATCCCATCATAAAGCCAGCTAAAAATACTGGTGCAATCAAGTTCAGCGCAACCTGACCAATATACGGAACTAATGTCATGGTAAACGCGATGATGAAATAAATGATAAAAAGCACCATCCACATGCCAGGGTTGCTTTTGAACAAGTTAAAACCTGTTTTTATCCATTGCCAACCGTGGCTTGCGGGTACTTTTTTTGCCGATACTGTTGTCTGATCCATAACTTTCCTTAATTAATGCTTTCGTTTAATCTCAATGATTGAGCTTAGTCAGTAGTGTTTATCTGCATTGCTTTTAAGGTTTGTGGGTGTTTTTTTCGCATGTTTAATATTTGTTCAAAATAGTGCGGGTCTTTTGCATGTGTTAATTCACCAGCTTGTGGAAAGTGGTAATCATTAAGTCTTGATAACCAGAAGCGCAATGCGGCAATTTGCAGCATGCCCGCCCATGCAATATCTTCAGCTTTATTAAATGGGCGTGTTTGATGATACGCTTGAAGCAGAGGTTGCGCACGCGCTTGGTCTAGGCTGCCGTCTTCTGCGGTACACCAGTCGTTGACGGTAATAGCAACATCGTAGAGTAGGGCGTCATCACATGCGTAATAAAAATCAATTAAGCCACCGATTTTATCGCCATCAAATAGCACGTTATCGCGAAATAGGTCAGCGTGTATCAAGCCTTGCGGTAGTGCTTTGGTGTTAAAGTTTTCTTGAAAATTAAGCGTTGCGATTAAAAGTTGCTCTTCATCCTCAGATAGTTTTGGGAGCACTTTCGCCGCAGTGTCATGTCGCCAAGCCGCATCGCGTGTGTTGCGACCTTGCCCTTTAAAGTTAGCGCCTGCTAAATGCATTTGTGCCAACACGCGTCCGACTTCAGCACACTGTGTGACTGACGGCATTTCTAAATCTCGCCCTGCGAGACAAGTGACTAAGGCCGCTGGCTTTCCATTTAATTCACCCAGCGTTTGACCGTTGATGTTGGCCACGGGATGTGGGCATGGTACGCCATTGTCTGCCAAGTGCGACATTAAGTCTAAGTAGTATGGGAGTTCCTCTGCGGTGTGCTCTTCAAAAATAGTGAGTACATAGCGACCAGTGCTGGTGGTGACAAAGTAGTTGGTATTGGTAATGCCAGCGGCAATGCCTTTAAGATCCAGCAACTCGCCTAGCGGGTAGGCGGTTAGCCATTGTTGCAATTGCTCAAAGGAAACCGTTGTAAATACAGACATAAAAACTCAACATAATAAAGAGAGGTCACTGCCTCTCTTGGAAAAAACTTTAGAAATGAAACAAAATCCATTTAGGTACTGAAACAGGTGGCGTTACCCCGTCAAAGCGTTCCCACGCGCCATTTTGGTCTTCTTTGTATAAGTAATAAGGCTTGCCGTGAGGCGGTGTGATTTTCATCATATATAGATCGCCATGGATACGATACTCTTCTACTTTATCTCGCCCTTTTTTTCTAACCGTGATTTCAGGCGTTTCTTTTAGCTCTTTATCCAAATCTTTGGCTGTGGGAGGTGGTAATGCTTCCGGCAGAGGCTCTAGTAAAGGCGTTTTATCAGCCGCTAATGCTAGTAAGGGCATGAACAATGCAACAAGCAAGATATTACGGATAATCTTCATACAAACCTCAAACTTTCCCATGTGCTAAGATTAGATTCTAACAAAAAGCGTGCATCCGCGCTGAGTTGATTCGCGCGGAATATTACAATCACAAATAAAGTTGGATTTGTCGCTCGCTTGGCGATAATTCAAAACCGCGTGTTTCATAATGTTTAAAAATGGCCTCAACAATTTTTGCTGGCTCGTCGATGACTTGGATTAAATCCATATCCGATGGCGATACCATTGCCTCGCCCACCAGTGTTTGCTGTACCCATGCTACTAAGCCGCCCCAAAATTGGCTTCCCACTAAGATAATCGGGATTTTGCGCGATTTCCCCGTTTGAATCAGCGTAATCGCCTCCATCAGTTCATCAAGCGTACCAAAGCCGCCGGGCATCACCACATAAGCCGATGCGTATTTCACAAACATGACTTTACGCATAAAAAAATGTTTAAAGTTTTGGCTAATATCTTGGTAAGGGTTGCCCGATTGCTCATGTGGCAACTCAATATTTAGACCGATGCTGGGGGATTTTCCAGCAAATGCGCCTTTATTTGCCGCCTCCATAATGCCAGGTCCGCCGCCTGAAATGACACTAAAGCCAGCATCTGAAAGCAATCGAGCAATTTCTTCTGTCAGTTGATAATACGGGTGATCTGGCTTGGTGCGCGCACTGCCAAAGATAGAAACCGCAGGCGTGATTTGTTTGAGATGTTCGGTGGCATCGACAAACTCTGCCATAATCTCAAATGCATGCCATGATTCACCTGCTAAATGATTTTTATCTAATAGGTCTGGGTCAACAACTTTTGGTATTTTGTGCTTAACTGCCATGATATAACGCCTTAGTTTTATGGATGAGTGCTAGTTATTTTTAACGTTTTTTGCAACAGCTGGATTTTGACATGAAAACATTACTTTTGGTTGACGGTTCAAGCTACCTTTACCGCGCCTTTCACGCGATGCCCGATTTACGCAACAGCGCCAATGAACCCACAGGTGCGATTCAAGGCGTGCTTAATATGCTGCGTCGCTTGCATAAAGACTACCCTGCCGATTATAGCGCGTGTGTGTTTGATGCCAAGGGCAAAACATTTCGAGATGACATTTATCCGCAGTACAAAGCCAACCGCGCCAGCATGCCCGATGAGCTGCGTGTGCAAATCGAACCGCTATTTGAAACCATCCGCGCCATGGGCTGGCCGTTGATTGTTGAGGAAGGTGTTGAGGCGGATGACGTCATCGGCGCGCTCGCCAAACAGGCTGAACGCCAAGGCATGAAAACCATTATCTCCACGGGTGATAAAGATATTTCACAACTGGTGAATGAAAAAATCACCGTGGTCAACACCATGCGCGATGCTTTCCGCAAGACGGATGATGTGCTGGATATTGCTGGCGTAACCGCCAAATTTGGCGTGCCACCCAGCAAAATGATTGATTATTTAGTGCTGATCGGCGACACCTCAGACAACGTGCTGGGTGTGGAAAAAGTTGGCCCAAAAACCGCCGTAAAGTGGCTAGAACAATACGGTTCGCTCGATAATATTGTCGCCAATGCAGATAGCATTACAGGCAAAGTGGGGGAAAATCTACGTGCGGCTTTAGATTGGCTGCCCACCGCACGCGAGTTAATTACCATTCGTTGCGATGTCGGTATCCGCGAGCATTTTGATGAGCTAATACAACAAGCGCCCGATAAAGCTAAATTGGCTGAACTCTTTGACCGCTTTGAATTTAGAAGCTGGAAACGTGAGCTAGACAATATGTCTGAGAATGGCGCCACGCCAGAGGGTGTGGCAAAGGCGCCAGTGTCCGATGCATCCAGACAACAAATGGCACAAGCCACCACAGATTTATTTGCAGCAACAGTCAACACCGAACGCAATTACAGCACCATTTTAACCACTGCAGATTTAGATAGTTGGATTAACAATCTCTCCCAAGCCGAGCTGGTTTGTTTTGACACAGAAACCACCAGCTTAGACCCACTGACCGCCAAACTGGTCGGCATGTCATTCGCGGTAAAATCGGGCGAAGCTGCTTATTTGCCATTGACGCATGATTATTTTGATGCGCCAGTGCAACTGCCGTTTGCGGAAACACTGGCGAAAATTAAACCGATCTTAGAAAACGCCAACATTAAAAAAGTCGGCCAAAATTTAAAATACGATAAACACGTTTTGGGGAATCATGGGGTCACGCTCAACGGTATCGCGCACGATACTTTGCTGCAATCTTACGTGCTAGAAAGTCATCGTACACATGGCATGGATGACCTCGCCATGCGCCATTTGGGCGTGCAAACCATCAGCTTTGAGCAAGTTGCAGGTAAGGGCGCGAAGCAAGTTGGCTTTAACCAAGTAACGGTAGAAACCGCAAGCGAATATGCGGCAGAAGATGCTGACATTACGCTACAACTGCACGAAAACCTGCATCCGCAAGTGGCAAAAGACGCAAAGCTCAACTTTATCTACAGCCAAATTGAAATGCCCTCGATGGAGTGCCTATACACCATCGAGCGCAACGGCGTGCTGATAGACGCCAATATGCTAAATAGCCAAAGTAATGAAATCGGTATGAAATTAGTCGCGCTAGAAAACCAAGCTTATGCGCTGGCTGGTCAGCCGTTTAACTTGGGCTCACCCAAACAGTTACAAGAAATTTTATTCGGCAAGCTCGGCATTAAACCCACGAAAAAAACGCCAAGTGGCGCACCAAGTACCGATGAAGATGTGCTGCAAGAACTCGCGCTAGACCACCCCTTGCCCAAAGTGCTGCTCGAATATCGCGGTTTAGCCAAGCTAAAATCCACCTACACCGACAAACTGCCCAAAATGATTAACCCGCAAACAGGGCGCGTGCACACCAGCTACAACCAAGCGGTGGCGATTACGGGCAGGCTGGCGAGTAGCGACCCTAACTTGCAAAATATCCCCGTGCGCACCCAAGAAGGCCGTCGCATTCGTGAGGCGTTTATTGCGCCGCAAGGCTCGCATATTGTGTCAGCCGATTATTCACAAATCGAGCTACGCATTATGGCGCATCTCTCGCAAGATGCAGGCATGCTCCAAGCCTTTGCCAACAACGAAGATATTCACCGCGCCACCGCGGCTGAGATTTTTGGCGTAGAACGCAGCGCCGTGGATAACGAACAACGCCGCTACGCCAAAGTGATTAACTTCGGCCTCATTTACGGCATGAGTGCGTTTGGTTTGGCGCAAAACTTAAACATTGAACGTGGCGCTGCCGCCAGCTATATTGAGCGCTACTTTGCCCGCTACCCCGGCGTAAAAGCCTATATGGAAAACACCCGTGCGGAAGCCAAACAAAAAGGCTATGTCGAAACCTATTTTGGCCGCCGATTATGGGTGCCAGAAATCAATAGCCCGAATGTGCAGCGGCGCAACGGTGCAGAACGGGCCGCCATCAACGCCCCCATGCAAGGCACCGCGGCGGATTTAATTAAACTCGCCATGATAGCCGTGCAACAGTGGATAACAGCAGAAAAACTACACACCAAACTGATTATGCAAGTACACGATGAACTGGTGCTAGAAGTGCCAGATAATGAGTTGGAGTTAGTGAAAGTTAAATTGCCAGAATTGATGCAAGGCGTGGCGAAGTTAGATGTGCCGTTACTGGCGGAAGTGGGCGTGGGGAGTAATTGGGAAGGAGCGCATTAAAAAGAAATATAAAGTTTCTAGATGATTTATTTTAAGTTTTAATATTTGCATAACATTTATTAATTAATGTTAGCTTACTTTAAATTTATCAAATCATAAAAAGGCTTAATTTTGAAACATTACTTTTTAATATCATGTCTTGCACTTTCTTCTATTTTTTGCAATTTGGCAATAGCTGACTCCTTCGGACTCGAAGGAGATAGCGTTGATGCCTCTGTAATCAGGACAATTTATGATCCGTTTTATGGGGTAGGTAGAATTAGTGGTTATGGCTTAGACTCCCCCTTTGTTGTCTCTCAAGGAAGCACAGATCAAAAAGAATATAGTGGAGCGTTTATACTTAATGTAGACAATCTCTCTTTTGATGTAGATTTTTTAAGTTCAAATAGCTGGCAAGACGGAACTATATTGAGAATAAGTGATTTAAACTTCTCTAGTAATTTACTAACAAACTTTAACTTAATAGTTCAAACGAATCTAAGTGGTTTGACATGGAGCCAAGGTTCCGACTATGTTGATATAAATCTTTTTAGCATTCATCAAGAACCCAGCTCTTACATACACGGTCAGTTTGTCGTTACTAGCATCCCTGAACCGAGTAATTTAGCCCTTCTAATGGTTGGTTTGCTATGCATAGTAAAGTCAACTAAGAGTCGGCGCTCAATTGCCTTTACAGCAAAGCGGCATACTGACGCTTGAAGCCAAACCAAGGGTGGGTAACTTGCTTACCCACGCGTAACAACTGTAAATATTGCACCAGCCCCTTTCGCCTCTAGGCGTGTATCTTTATTTGCTTATCCAAATAAAGATACCAAACAAAATGACACCCCTCTGCCGCTTGTTCCCTGCGCTGCTCGTTACAGTGGGTGGTAAGCCCATAAAGGGCTTCCCCAACATCACAAATTGCTAAAGCAAGTGTTCTGGTGTGAAACTCGCCCTAGCGGCTTGCAAAAACCACAAGCCACGGCGGAGCTCAAACATGCGATTACCAAATACCCCCACTTACAGTCTGCTCCTCGGCGCAACAGCAAGGGGTATGCAATTTGCGAAGCAAGCTTAGCGAGTAGGGCGCATTAGTGAAACGTAATACGCCGAAAGAAAAGTCTATCATACGGTGTAATTCGCTTCACTTATTAGCACCCTAAACGCTTAACCGTCATTCCCGCGTAGTGTGTAGCAGGGTTTCGCACAGAGCTCGTTGGGCTTCCAAATGTCAGCCCAAACGTGCGCACTAGCACCTCCAAATAAACTTCAAACTAATGCGTTTGTCGACCTTTTACCATAATCCCAAACAAAGCTGCTGTCATCAGCAACAATACCCAGTTAGGTAAAGGTACATCTCCATCGCTACCACCACTTGAGCCACCGCCGCCAGGCACAGTTGTGACTATATTAAAGCTCATATTCACTGGTGAGGCAGAAGGGTAATTGGCATCGCCTGATTGGTTGGCTTGTAAAGTACAAGTGCCAAGTGCTTTCAGTGTGACAGTGCTGCCCGAAACAGTACACTTTGTTGTGGTGAGTGAGCTTATGGTCACAGGTAAGGCGGAGCTGGCACTCGCGGAAACACCTACTGTACCTGTGCTTAACGCTTGGTCAGCAATCGTTGGAAAGGTGATGGTTTGGGAGTAGTGACCAAAGTTATAGGCACCTGTATTTCCGTTCCAATAATCACTAACCAGAACGGTGTAAGTACCAGAGGCGGTTGGGGTATATTGGATAACATTAGTGACTGAGTTAACTATTGACCAGTCGACACGTGTCCCAGCTGCATTAAATAATTGAACAATTGGAGCAAGTGAGGAGCTGTCAGTTCTTGTAACAGAGAGACGTAATGTCCTACCAATAACTCCAGAAACTGTAAATGAATCTATATCACCCAAATCAATTGCACCTGAAAGACTAGCACCGCTAGTTAAATTGCCACCTTCATTAGCCCCTGGAGCTTTTGCATAATATAGATTGTAGGCGCCTGCATTACTGT
>CAZUGV010000007.1:16585-132024 GCA_964620425.1 uncultured Methylophilaceae bacterium
ATAATTGAATGATTGGAGCAAGTGAAGAGCTGCCAGTTCTAGCTACTGAAATTCTCACTGTTTCCCCTGCGTTTGCTGTTAGAGTGTGCGTCGCGCTTCCACCAACCACAATCACCCCAGAAACTACCCCACCATTCGGCAACGAAACAGCAAAAGCTGGCATTGCGATCAATAGGAATAGAAAGAAATAACTTTTTGAAATTAGGCGCATGATGCCAGCAAACGTTATGCGCGTAAGATTGAGTGTGTACATCATGACCCCCTTTAGTCAAAAATATCCAGTAGCGATTTGGTGTTGTTGCCAGAATCATGCCATAGTTTTATTGCAGGGGTTTTACATGCGGACTATATAAAGAACTATAAACACTCGGGTGATTGTGAATTTTTGATGGCAGTCAAGCAGATGCTGTTATAAAAAATAAGCCTTTGTTTGATTTCTTTTTGAAGAGCTTTTTAGCGCCCTACGCAATCTAAAAGTTTTTCGTGAAATGCTTTAATTTATGACTTTTCTTAAGCGAGGGCGTTTAAGTATATGGTTATTTTTTCGTTGGTAGGCTCGGTTTTGCTGGGGTGATAAACCCCGCAGGCACCACTATATCTTTGCTCTTTTTTGGTTTTTTGGTTTCTTTGTTGCCGCGCTGTTGACCTTTTGCCATGATAGTTCTCCTAATGATTAACTGCAGTTTTCATCATAGACCGATGGTGAATTAAAGGTGGTTTATTTGTGCCACATTAATCTGGTGTGAGAAGTGCGATGCAGGGCGTGGTAATGTTATTGAAAATCTATTCCATGAATACTTTGGCATTTATTATTGCTGATGAAATCCGATCAGGTCAGCGTCATGACGCGCTAATCGACGCGTAACCAACCCTTCAACAGCCTTTTGCGTGGGTAAACAAGTTACCCACGCTGCTAAAATTAATACGTTTTATATGGTAAAAACTTGCCGTTGAGCACAATTTTCACGCGGTCGCCTTTGGGGTCTGGTTCGCGTTGAATGTCCATCGAGAAATCAATGGCGCTCATGATGCCATCTCCAAATTCTTCATGAATAAGCGATTTAATGGTGGTGCCGTATACATTGATAAGCTCGTAAAAGCGATAGAGTAGCGGGTCGGTTGGCACTGCGGTGGGCAACGCACCTTTATAGGGCACCACTTGCAACAGGTTGATTGCTTCTGGTGGCAGTTCGAGCAGTTTGCCTACGGTATCTGCTTGCGCTTTTGTGAGTGTCATTTGACCGAGTAAGGCGGCGGTTACCCACTCTTTTGAAAGGCCTATTTGGGCTGCGATGTCAGACCATTTAAGGCCTTTGTTGATTTTTGCCGTGACAATCATTTCGGTGACATCGTTGCGGTTCATGCTTTTTTCTCCTAGGTTGATTTTGATGTTTATCGCACGAAAACAGCAATAATCAAGCCAAGCATGATTGTGCGATACAGGTGGCGATAATGTCGGTTAAAATGTTCGATATGCAAACTTTCGGTATCTACATCATCGGTGATGAAATCCTTTCGGGTAAACGCCAAGACGCGCATTTGAGCAAAGTGATAGCCTTGCTTTCTGCACGCGGTTTACAGCTCAGCTGGGCGAATTATTTGGGCGATATTCCAGAGCAAATTACTAGCTCACTTAAAGCCAGCATGGCGCGGGGCGATATTGTGTTTAGCTTTGGTGGTATTGGCGCAACGCCTGACGATTACACGCGGCAGTGCGCAGCGGATGCAGCAGGCGTACCGATTGAACGCCATGCGGGTGCGGTTGCAAATATTGTCGAGCAATATGGTGAATACGCTTACCCTAAACGTGTATTGATGGCAGATTTTCCGCAAGGCTCTGATTTGATTCCCAATCCGATTAACCGCGTGGCGGGCTTTAGCATTAACCAGCATTATTTTGTACCGGGTTTTCCTGAAATGGCGCACCCGATGGTGGAGTGGGTGCTGGAGACTTATTACAGCGATTTGTTTCACACCCAAGATTATGCTGAAGAATCAATTATCGTGACAGAAGCTGGTGAGAGCGACTTGATTGATTTGATGAATGCTATGTTAAATAACTTTCCCGCATTAAAATTATTCAGTTTGCCGAGAACCAACCAACGCAGAATCACAGAAGTGGGCATGAAAGGCGCAAGAGCGCAGGTAAAGCTCGCGATGCAAGCGTTAAAAGAGGGGGTAACCGCGCTGGGTTACCCTTGGCAAGATCTATGAAAACGCGCTCATCCTCCCAATTTGCTGAAATTTTTGGTTTCCCGCAATGAAGTGCCGACCCAATTGCGGTGCATGTTGTACCGCACCCAGTATAAATAGCCCTATCCCCGATATGCCAAACGGTAAGCCAGCGGGTGTGCCTTGTATTCAGCTGGATAATGAGAATCGCTGTAAGATTTTTGGTAAGCCAGAACGCCCAGCATTTTGTGCAAGCTTGCAGCCAAGTGAAGAAATGTGCGGTACTGATGCTTTGCAAAACCCACGCGAATACGCGATTGCTTGGCTCACGCAACTGGAGCTAGCCACAAAACCTTAATGCATCTTTAGTGGGGATGGCTTTGGTTAAGCTGAATGACTACTAGGAGATTTTTGCTGAAGCAGTGCCATTAAAATTGGTGTGTATATTGCGCACTTAAAATATCAACATGCCCTTGGTATTGGCCAATCAAATTGCCACTAAAGCCTTTGCTTACGGTGTTTTGGTTGTCGTTGATGGTGGAATTTTTAACGAATATATGCGCATAGCCTATATCAAGATTGTCTCTTTCAAATACCTGAAAATTTACACCAAAAGCGAGCCAAGTTCTGTCATTGCCAGGGATGCGCGCATTCCGAAATTGATCGCTGATGGCTTCTTCATCAAATGCCACACCCGTTCGGAGTTTCAGCTTTTCACTATATTGATAAGTTGCGCCAATTGAGTAGCGCATGGTGTCCTCCCAGCGTTCTGGACTGCTGGTGAGGGTCGAGCCGTTATCGCGCACGATTTTTAATTCCTGAAACTTGCTCCAACCTGTCCATGTGATGTCTGCCATGACGTCCCATTTTGAATTTAAATGGTTAAGTGTGCTGATTGAGAAGCTCGCTGGTAAGGTTAAATCTGCTGAAATGTGAGTGTTGAGTATTCTGTTTGGGTCACTATCAAACCCTTTAAATCCAGAGCTTGATTCCCCACTGAGATTTTGTCTCACTTGTGAACGATAGGCGATGCCAATGCGCATATCGGTGGTTGCTTGGTATATCGCGCCGACATTAAAACCAAAACCCCAGTCGTCTCCTTTTACTTTTATGGTGTCCCCTGTGCCGGTGTTCAGTGCTTTTGTTATTTCTGCTTGCGACCACATTGCTGAAATGCCGCCACCGAGTGCCAACTTATCATTAATTTGATAAGCAATAGCAGGGTTGAAGTTTATGGTTTTTAGCTCTGATTTAAGTGCCTGAAAGCGCCCCATCCATTGGCTGTCATATTCTGTTTTTAGACCAAACGGCGCACCAATGCCAACTCCCATGAATAGGGATGGGTTGATTTCCTTTGAGTAGTACAAATTGGGAATCAACGCTAAATCTCCAATATCGCTACCTTCAGTACCCAGAGCAGTTGCGCCAAATTGCGCAGAATTAGTATTGCGGAAATGCGATGAGGGGTTAATGGCATGAACTACCGAAGAAAGTTGCTGACCCTTTAAATACACCATACCAGCTGGATTAAAGAAAATCGTGCTGGCGTTTTCAGCCACAGCCGCAGCGCCTGCGTATGCGTTGCCTAAACCGCTCGCGTTTTGTTCGGATAAGCCAAATCCAGCGGCGTGTGTTTGCAGACTAATGATGCAAAAAAACAAAAGTGAAAATAAGCGCATCTGAACTCCCTAAATAGTGTTAGGTGAATCTTGTTTGGTACATTGATTTTTTAGCTTTTTTAAGCAAATAACGTAAAAAATGCCATTGAATAATGCAATTCATTTGAGATGATTCAAATTTTTCCGAATTGTAATGGGTTTTAACGCATTTTTGGGTTTTATCTTCATCAAATTGCGTATAAAATGAGCAGCTTCCCACAATATTGTAATTGCTTAAATAATAAGCAATTAAATCAGAAAAAATCAGAAACTCATGCAAATTGGCTCGTATATCTTAAGAAATAATCTAGTGGTTGCCCCCATGGCTGGGGTCACGGATAGACCTTTTCGCATGCTCTGTAAAAAAATGGGAGCAGGGTTAGCTGTTTCTGAAATGGTGACCTCAAATTCGTTGCTTTATGGCAGCGCAAAAACCTTGCGTCGGGCTAATCATGAGGGTGAAGTCGAGCCGATTTCGGTACAAATTGCTGGTTCTGATCCCCAAATGATGGCGGAAGCAGCCAAACACAATGTGGATAATGGCGCACAAATTATCGACATCAATATGGGGTGTCCTGCCAAAAAGATTTGTAATGTGATGGCAGGTTCTGCGCTCTTGAAAGATGAGCCATTAGTGGCACAAATTCTTAAGGCAGTTGTGGGGGCAGTGGATGTTCCTGTGACATTGAAAATCCGTACGGGCTGGGATAAGCAAAACCGTAATGCGATACAAGTCGCCAAAATGGCGGAAGACATAGGCGTGCAAGCTCTGGCTATGCATGGTCGCACCCGTGCTTGTTTATACATGGGCGATGCCGAGTACGATACGATTGCTGCGGTTAAACAAGCGATTAAAATTCCTTTAATTGCCAATGGCGACATCACGACCCCCGAAAAAGCCAAATTTGTACTCGATTACACGGGTGCCGATGCCGTGATGATTGGGCGTGCAGCGCAAGGTCGCCCTTGGATATTCCGCGAAATTGAGCATTACTTAGCAACTGGTACGCATATGTTGCCACCAACTGTGCAAGAAATTCATCAAGTAATGCTTGAGCATATTCATGATTTATATGATTTTTACGGTGACTTGACTGGTATGCGCGTGGCACGTAAGCATATTTCTTGGTACACCAAAGGCCTGAAAGATTCGGCTAATTTCCGTCATCAGATGAATCAACTGCAAACAATAGAAGAGCAATTGGCCTCGATTGGTGCGTTTTTTGCTATGTTGGAAACACAGGGTGAGCGTTTGCAGTATCAAGTCGATGCGGCATCTGATGACGGTGATAATAACGAGGCATTGGCGGCGTAATGAATAATTGTGATTTGGCAAATAGCGTGAAATCTTCATTGGCAGAGTATTTTAAAGATCTCGATGGTCAGCCACCACATGCGGTTTATGACATGGTGTTGGCTTGCATTGAAAAGCCGATGATTGAGTTTGTTTTGCATCAAGCAGGTGGCAATCAAAGTAAAGCTGCGGAAATTTTGGGCTTAAACCGCAATACTCTACGTAAAAAAATGCAGCAATATCATATCGAGTAAACCTTGCCTGCTTGGGTGTTAGATACCACTAATGCTTTCAAGTAAGTTCTTACTCCATACTTTTCTTAAATTTTTAATCTTCCTAAACACTTCAAAAATACTATGGCAATTATAAAAAGAGCACTCATCAGCGTATCTGATAAAACTGGCATTCTCGAATTAGCGCACGGCTTACATGCTTTTGGCGTAGAGATATTATCCACAGGCGGAACAGCTGCCCTTTTGCGTGATAACAACATTCCCGTGATTGAGGTCAGTGACTACACGGGCTTTTCAGAAATGTTAGATGGACGCGTCAAAACCTTACACCCCAAAGTGCATGGTGGTTTGTTAGGTCGCCGTGATTTGCCTGAACATGTAGCTGCCATGCAAGCCGCTGGTATTCCTAATATCGATCTATTGGTGGTGAATTTATATCCATTTGAAGTGACTGTTGCAAAACCAGATTGCACGCTTGAAGATGCGATTGAAAATATTGATATTGGCGGCCCTGCGATGGTGCGTTCTGCCGCTAAAAACTGGAAAGATGTTGCGGTGCTAACCGATGCTAGTCAATATGCAGAGGTGTTGGCCGAAATGAAAGCGACCGATGGCGCGACTAGCCAGGCAACCCGTTTTGCCTTATCTGTGGCGGCTTTTAATCGTATTAGTAACTATGACGGCGCGATTAGTGATTATTTAAGTAGCTTCAACACCGATGGGTCGCGCAACGCTTATCCCGCTCAAATGAATAGCCGTTTTGTCAAAGTGCAAGATTTGCGCTATGGCGAAAACCCGCATCAAAGCGCAGCGTTTTATCGTGATTTATACCCAGCCCCTGGGTCTTTAGTCGCGGCAGAACAGTTGCAAGGTAAAGAGTTAAGCTACAACAATATTGCCGATGCGGATGCCGCCTGGGAGTGTGTCAAATCGTTTGATAACTCCACTAGCACTTTAGGCGCTTCAGTAGCCTGCGTTATTGTAAAACATGCTAATCCTTGTGGTGTGGCGTTGGGTACAACCGCATTAGATGCCTACTCTAAAGCCTTTAAAACCGATCCAACTTCAGCGTTTGGTGGCATCATCGCTTTCAATGCTGTGGTGGATGGCGCAGCGGCTGAAGTGGTTTCTAAGCAATTTGTAGAAGTGCTAATTGCCCCTGATTTCACTGCAGAAGCGCTGGCTATTTTTAAAGCAAAAGCCAATGTGCGCGTGCTTAAAATTGCATTGCCAACAGGTGGCGAGAAAGCTTGGGATAAAGGTCGCAACGCTGTTGATTCAAAACGTGTGGGTTCTGGCATCTTGCTACAAACCGCTGATAACCACGAAATTAACGTGGCCGATTTAAAAGTCGTCACACAGAAACAACCAACGCCCGCTCAAATGCAAGATTTGCTGTTTGCTTGGCGCGTGGCGAAGTATGTTAAATCTAATGCCATCGTATTCTGTGGTGATGGTATGACATTAGGGGTTGGTGCAGGTCAAATGAGCCGTGTGGACAGCACTAAAATTGCCGCCATTAAAGCGCAAAACGCGGGTTTGAGTTTGCAAGGTTCAGTGGTGGCTTCTGATGCATTCTTCCCGTTCCGTGATGGTGTAGATGTGCTGGCGGATGCAGGCGCAAGCTGCGTGATTCACCCAGGCGGCAGTATGCGTGATGAAGAGGTGATTGCTGCGGCTAATGAGCGTGGTTTGGCAATGGTGCTCACTGGCATTCGTCATTTCCGTCATTAAAATCCCGCAATTAAAAAGGTTTAAAATGAAAATATTGGTTATTGGTAGTGGTGGGCGTGAGCACGCACTCGCATGGAAAGTATCACAAAATAAAGAGGTGAGTCGTGTGTATGTGGCGCCTGGTAATGCGGGTACGGCAACCAATTTGGATATGGTGAATGTGCCGATTGCCAAAGTGGATGAGCTAGTAAAGTTTGCCTTGGATGAAAAAATTCACCTCACGATTGTTGGTCCAGAAGCGCCACTTTCTCAAGGTGTGGTAGATGCGTTTCGCGCCAACGGCTTAAAGATTTTTGGTCCAACTAAAGCAGCCGCGCAACTCGAATCATCCAAAGATTACGCCAAAGCCTTTATGTTCCGTCATGGCATCCCCACTGCGGCGTATGCCACTTTTACCGATGCAAAATTGGCACATGATTATGTGAACCAACAGGGTGCGCCTATCGTGATTAAAGCCGATGGTTTGGCGGCGGGTAAGGGTGTTGTAGTAGCGATGGAAGAGGCTGAAGCCCATGCCGCTATTGATGCCATGCTTTCAGATAATAAGTTGGGCGATGCTGGCGCACGTGTTGTGATTGAAGAGTTTTTAGTGGGCGAAGAAGCCAGTTTTATGGTGATGGTCGATGGTAAAAACATCTTGCCGCTGGCTACCAGCCAAGACCATAAACGTTTGCTCGATCAAGACCAAGGGCCGAACACAGGTGGAATGGGCGCTTACTCACCAGCCCCAGTGGTAACCCCTGATATACACGCCAAAGTGATGCGCGAAATTATTAAGCCAACCGTTGAGGGGATGGCGAAGGATGGTATTCCCTACACTGGTTTTCTCTACGCAGGTTTGATGATTAGCCCAAATGGCGATGTAAAAACGTTAGAGTTTAACTGCCGTATGGGTGACCCTGAAACGCAACCCATTATGATGCGTTTAAAATCTGATTTATTGACCTTAGCGCAACATGCGGTAGAGGGAACGTTGAATCAAATTGAGGCCGAATGGGATAGGCGTTTCGCGTTAGGCGTAGTCATGGCGAGCGCAAATTATCCTGATACCCCTAAACTAGGCGATGAAATCACTGGCCTGCCAAAATCTGATATTCAAGATGCTTACGTGTTTCATGCGGGTACCACCCTCAAAGATGGCCAAGTGGTCACCAGTGGTGGGCGCGTATTGTGCGTGACTACACTAGGGGAAACAGTCAAGTTTGCGCAGCAGCAAGCGTATCGCTTGATAGAGGATATTCAGTTTGATGGAGCGCAGTATCGCAAGGACATTGGTTATCGTGCGATTAAAGGTTAATGCAAAACTTCGCTGTTTTCTGAAGCGTGGCGGCATTATCGCTTATGCCACCGAATCTTGTTTTGGCTTGGGCTGCGATCCTAAAAATAAACTCGCACTGAACAGGTTAATCAAGCTAAAACAGCGTGATGCCTCAAAAGGCATGATTGTGATTGGCGCGCATTTTAAGCAATTATTGCCGTTGTGCGATGATTTAAATACTAAGCAAGTTGCTCAATTAAAAGCAACTTGGCCCGCCGCACATACGTTTGTGGTTAGGGCGAATGCTCAATGCGACGATGCGCTTACTGGTGGTAAATCTACCATCGCGGTACGCGTGCCTGCGCATCAAGGCGCGCGCGAATTGTGTCAATCGGCTGGTATGGCGGTAGTCTCGACGAGTGCAAATATCAGTGGTCAGAAATCCATTAAAACCTATCTTGCTGCGTATAGAAAGTTTTCTGGTCGTGTTTGGGTGATGCGAGGGCGCGTCGGGCATTATAAAAAACCATCTACCATACAAGATTTAGAAACAGGCAAAATTTTAAGAAAGTAATCGCAATGAATAGCGCTCCAAGCTCTGCCAATATTAACAGTCGAGCTGTATTCGAATATTTGCAAAGCTTGCAAGCCAGAATTGTTGAAGCCGTGGAAATGGTGGATGGCAAAAACTTTCTGCACGATAGCTGGCAGCGTCCTGAAGGTGGTGGTGGCACTTCTTGTATGTTAGAAGAGGGCAACGTGTTTGAACGTGCTGGCGTGGGTTTTTCACATGTGATTGGTAAAAAACTGCCGCCAGCAGCAAGCGTGGCGCACCCTGAGGCGGCAGGTCGCCCTTGGGAGGCCATGGGCGTGTCGCTGGTGTTTCATCCGCGCAATCCCTATATTCCAACCGTGCATATGAATGTGCGTTTTTTTGTGGCTAAAGCACAAAATAGTGACGATGCAGATATTTGGTGGTTTGGCGGCGGTATGGATTTGACGCCTTACTATGGTTTTGAAGAGGATTGCATCCACTTTCATCGCACCTGCCGCGATGCATTAGCCCCATTTGGTGCAGATTTATACCCAGCATTTAAAAAAGAATGCGATGAGTATTTCCATCTCAAGCATCGTCAAGAGCCACGCGGTATCGGTGGCATTTTCTTTGATGACTTTAATCAACTGGGTTTTGAGCAAAGCTTTGCCATGCAACGTGCGGTAGGTGATTCATTCACTCAAGCCTACTTGCCGATTGTACAAAGACGAAAAGACAGTGCTTATACTGAGCGCGAGCGCGATTTTCAAGCGTATCGTCGTGGGCGTTATGTCGAATTTAACCTAGTGTTTGACCGCGGTACGCTGTTTGGTTTGCAATCAAACGGACGTACTGAATCTATTCTGCTTTCCATGCCCCCTATCGTGAAATGGCGCTATGATTGGAAACCAGAAGCAGGCAGCCATGAAGATAAGTTATACACTGATTTCTTAATTGATAAGAACTGGTTAGGTGTTTAGTCGCTTTAAGAATTTAAGTGCCTTGTTACTGGCATAGTTAGTGCATCATTTCAGAAAAATTATAAAAGGGATTGTTTATGCTGCAGCAACTTTTTCGTACCAAACCGATTGTTGGTCATACTGATACAGGGCTTAAAAAGTGTCTGTCTGCATTTGATTTAGCCTTGCTTGGGATTGGGTGTGCCATCGGAACGGGTATATTTGTTCTCACAGGTATCGCTGCCGCCACGCAATCTGGCCCTGCTGTAGTGCTGTCATTTATTTTTGCAGGCGTTGCATCAGGCTTTGCCGCGTTATCATACGCTGAATTAGCCGCATCTATCGGCGGCTCAGGCAGTGCTTATGGCTACAGCTACGTGGCTTTTGGTGAGTTTATTGCATGGCTGATGGGTTGGATGCTGTTGCTGGAATACGGAGTGGGTGCCGCCGCCGTTGCCAATGGATGGGCGGGTTATTTTATCCATACCCTCGCCAGTTTTAATATTGTACTGCCCGAAAGATTGACCAAAGCACCAATGGAAGGCGGGGTGATTAACCTGCCTGCCTTCGCCATTATATGGGTGCTCACGATACTTTTAATGGTGGGCGTCAAAGAAAGCGCCCGCGTTAACAATATCATCGTCATCATTAAACTTAGCACAATTGCTATTTTTATTGCGCTGGCAGCAGGGCATATCAATAGCGCAAACTGGCAACCGTTTATGCCATTTGGTTGGTTTCAGACTTTAGCTGATGGTAAGAACATCGGTGTGTTAGCTGGCGCTTCACTGGTGTTTTTCGCCTACTTTGGATTTGATGCAGTTTCTACCGCGGCGGAAGAGTGCAAAAATCCACAGCGCGATTTACCGATTGGGTTATTAGCATCACTGGTTTTCTGTACTGTTATTTACATTATCGTTTCAGGCATTCTAACGGGTGTTGTGCCGTATGCTGAGCTCAACACCAAATCCCCCGTGGCTTATGCCTTGTCCTCATTGGGCTATACATGGGCATCTACTTTAGTAGCAACAGGCGTGCTTGCTGGCTTGATTACCGTTCTGTTAGTGTTGCTGTATGGTTTGACACGCATCTTGTTTGCCATGAGTCGCGATGGATTGATTTCTCATATGTTTTCAGAAGTTAACCCAGACCGCCAAACGCCAAGTAAAGTGATTTTAATGTGTGGTGTGGTTGTTTCGATTGTCGCTGGCTGTATCCCACTAGGAGAGTTGGCAGAAACCGTTAATATCGGCACGTTGGCAAGCTTTGTGATGGTCTGTGTGGGCGTGATTCGCCTTCGCCAAACACAGCCCGACTTAGCACGTCCATTTAAAAATCCTTGGAATCCTTTAATCCCAGTGTTGGGGATTTTATCTTGCGGGGCATTAATGACATTTTTACCTGCTGCTACATGGCATCGGTTCTTAATGTGGCTATTAGCGGGCGTTGTGTTCTATTTTGTATACTCAATGCATCATAGTAAATTGAGAGCAATTTAATTCGCGACAAACTTGGCTGAAATATGCCTCAATCAACTTAGAAACATGGTGACAAAAAAGCCAGTCTTTTGAACTGGCTTTTGTTTGATGTACCGACAGTGGTATGGCGGATTTAAAGTTGAATGCTCAAGGTTGGATGGCATTCACCCTTCAAGTAATACAGATTAGTTGTGAGCAAGTACCCATTCAACCGCATTGATACGATCTGCTTCGCTCAAAGCTGGGTGTGGAGACATTGGTGTTGTACCCCAGTTACCGCTACCGCCTGTTTTAACTTTTTCAGCCAGTTTTGCGATCGTTGCTTTATCAGCACCTTTGTATTTTGCAGCGATGTCTTTAAGTGCTGGACCAACTACTTTTTTATCAACAGCATGACATAACAAACAGTCGCTGGCTTTTACTACAGCTTCACCCGCTTTTGCATCAGCAAAGCTTTGTGTTGCAAATGCAGTTAAACCGCAAGCTAATAACAAACTCATTAAAGATTTACTCATTCCCCAACTCCTTACTTAATTAAAATATTGTTAATGCGACAACACCCAATCTACTAAAATAGCGTAGTGATCTTGGTTTTTTATTTCATCTTTAAATGGAGGCATTACTTTACGCCCCCAAACGCCATCTTCACCTAGATTTGGACCGCCATTTTTAAGTTTTGCAATCAGCTTTTTCCTACTATCAGGGTCAGCCTTGTACCTAATTGCAATCGCTTTAAATGAAGGGCCTATCAAGCCTTCAGTAGCACTATGACACGCCATACAACCGTATTTTTGTGCTAAATCGTACGGCATTTCAGCATGTGACAAGTTGATGAAACAAAAAAAGAATAATTTAAATAGTATTAATTGCTTAAATTTCACAGCATATTCCATCACTTACTTAATTATTCAGCCCGACATACTACCTATTTTTAATTTTACTGCCTAGCACTGAACACGGAAATCTTAACTTTGTTTTACAGTGTGTAACATTAACGTATTTTGTCACTTATGCGTTGACAAAAAAGTTTACAAAAAGTTTTGATGTGTCTCTTGATAGAAACGTTATGTCTCTATAAAGCCTCAACGTTATACTCTGCCGTTAGCAAGTGTGTGCGCGTTGGGTTAATCACAACGGAGTTTTCCATCGCGTTGGTGGATTCCACACAAATCATTTTGCGCCATTCGTCACCATCACCCATGTCGCCCATGGCGTGGGCTTTCTCTGCACCTGGTGTCCAGACAACGGTGCTGTTGCTACCTGATTTTGAGACGCGGATTAGTCGATTGTAGCCAGCATCATGAATCACGCAGTCAGACGTGTGGTTAAGAAACATGCGGTCAAACTCGCCATTAAATTTCAGGTAACCATTTTCAACATGTCGCTCATATTTGCGCATTTTGTCGGCATAGACACATTCTTGTAAGCCTGTGATTTTGATTTTTTCAATATCACTGATATTTAGATAGGTGTGAAACGCTTCACCAATCACAAATGGATGTTCTGCCAAGTTTGTGGTGGCGAGCTCAATACGCAATCTACGCCCAATGGTGAGCATAAGCGTAAGGTTGTACGGGTAAGAAAGTTGACGTTTCGCCTCTGGCGTTTGTTGCATTTGTAAGGCGATGCGGGTGGCGCCTGTGTAGGTGGAATCCGCGTCTATGATTTCCCACGGAATGACGCGTGCAAACCCGTGTGGGCAAAGCGTGCTGTCTGTGGGGTGTGCGCCAAACCAAGGCCAGCAAATGGGCACGCCACCACGAATTGAGCGACCTTTGACATAACGTGCATGGTCAGACAGCCATAATACTGGATATTTCTCAGTTTTTGGCTGCCAATGCATCACGTGCGCCCCCTGTAATGCAATTTTTGCAGTGGCAAACTGATTGTCAATTTCAAGATATTGCAATCCATTCCCATCTTCGGTGAGTTGAATATTGGGGTGAAATAATTTCATTGGTAATGTGGTGCTATTACAAGGTGCGCTTTCTTTTGTGGCATCAGATGTCATAGGTTCGTCCGCTAGTACTGATTTAAATGAGTGTGTTATTTATTTTCGATTAAGGTCACATCACGTACCGCACCGAATGCCGCACTTGTAGTCATTGCTGCATAAGCACGTAACGCTGGCGACACATAGCGTTCACGGTTGGTCGGTTTCCAAGCATCCTTGCCTTTTGCTTCCATTTTGGTGCGACGTTGCGCCAATTCTGCATCAGATACTTTCAGGTGGATGGTTCGGTTTGGAATGTCGATTTCGATGGTGTCGCCTTCTTCTACCAAGCCAATCGCGCCGCCTTCGGCCGCTTCAGGCGAAGCATGCCCAATACTTAAACCAGATGTGCCGCCTGAGAATCTACCATCCGTGAGTAAAGCACATTCTTTGCCAAGCCCTTTAGATTTTAAATATGAGGTTGGATACAGCATCTCTTGCATACCAGGTCCACCGCGTGGACCTTCGTAGCGAATCACGACAACATCACCGGCAACGATTTTGTCGGCTAAAATGCCTTCAACAGCATCATCTTGTGATTCAAAAAGTCGCGCACGGCCAGTAAATTTTAAAATACTGTCATCCACGCCGGCGGTTTTCACAATACAACCATCGAGCGCAATGTTGCCGTAAAGCACCGCCAAACCACCATCTTGTGAGTAAGCATGCGCTTTGTCGCGAATACACCCTTGCGCACGGTCAATGTCCAGCTCAGGCCATAACATGCTCTGAGAAAACGCGATGGTAGTTCTAATGCCCCCCGGTGCCGCTTTATAGAGTTTGTGCGCTTCTTCATCTTGTGAAGCCGCAATATCCCATTTTGCCAAGGCTTCTGACATGCTTGGACTATGCACGGTTGGCACATCGCCATGAATCACGCCTGCGCGATGCAACTCACCCAAAATCCCCATCACGCCACCTGCACGGTGCACGTCTTCCATGTGATATTTGGCCGTGGCTGGTGCCACTTTACATACACACGGCACTTTGCGTGACATGCGGTCGATGTCTTTCATGGTGAAATCCACGCCTGCTTCATGCGCCGCCGCCAACAAATGCAACACGGTGTTGGTCGAGCCACCCATCGCCACATCCAAAGCCATCGCGTTTTCAAACGCTTTAAACGTCGCAATATTGCGTGGCAATACGCTGTAATCATCTTGCTCATAGTGTCGTTTCGCCAAATCGACAATCAGACGGCCTGCTTTTAAAAATAATTCTTTACGTGCGGCGTGGGTGGCAAGTGTGGAACCGTTGCCTGGCAAACTTAAACCAAGCGCCTCGGTTAAACAGTTCATGGAGTTCGCGGTAAACATGCCAGAGCAAGAACCACAAGTTGGGCAAGCTTCGCGTTCAATCGCTTCACTTTCGGCATCACTCACTTTGTCATCTGCCGCCGCTACCATCGCATCCACCAAATCTAGTTTATGCGTGTTGCCTTGCCAGTTGACCTTACCCGCTTCCATTGGGCCGCCAGACACAAACACCACTGGAATATTCAAACGCAAGGCCGCCATCAACATGCCGGGGGTGATTTTGTCGCAATTAGAAATACACACCAGCGCATCAGCACAGTGCGCGTTCACCATATATTCCACGCTATCCGCAATCAAATCGCGGCTAGGCAAGCTATACAACATCCCGCCGTGACCCATGGCGATGCCATCATCCACCGCAATGGTGTTGAACTCTTTTGCCACACCGCCCGCTTTTTCAATCTCACGCGCCACCAATTGACCTAAATCTTTGAGGTGAACGTGCCCCGGCACAAATTGCGTAAATGAATTAGAAATCGCAATAATCGGCTTAGAAAAATCTTCATCTTTCATCCCCGTGGCGCGCCATAAAGCACGAGCGCCCGCCATATTGCGGCCTTGGGTGGTGGTGTGGGAACGGTATTTAGGCATGGCAACTTCCGATTAAATCAAAAGTGTAATTTTAAACTAGCCAGCAGTAATCAGCATTAGTTAAATGCGATGTTTGGTGTGGCTTTTGATGAAAAGTGCTTATATTCTATTGAGTAGCTTCAGAAAATCTTCAAAAGGTGAAGGTTTGCCATATAAATACCCTTGCGCTTCGTAGCAGCCAAATCTGGCTAATATAGCGGATTGCTCTTTATTTTCAATGCCCTCTGCGACAATTTCCATGCTTAGACTTTGTGCCATAGCGATTATTGCTTTGACCAATAAAGCGGCTTTTTCGTTGGTACAAATGTCACGGATAAATGAGCGGTCGATTTTTACTTGCTGAATGGGAAACTTGTTCAAGTAGGCGAGCGCAGAAAAGCCTGTGCCAAAATCATCAATTGCTAGTTTTATGCCCATTTGATTAATTCTGGTCAGCGTTAGCATAACATCCACGCTATCTTGCAACAGAAGACTTTCGGTGATTTCAAGGGCGATCCACTCTGGTTGGCAACCTGTTGTTTTTAGGCAGTGTTTAAGGGTTGCAAGTAAGTTGTGACGCAAGAACTGCCTAGAAGATAAGTTCATTGCAATAACGATTGGTTTCGTATGAGTAAGCATGCGATCTTTGTTAAGTTTAACGGCTGCAATGCAGCCTTGCATTAAAACCCACGCGCCAATTTCGACAATTAAGCCGCTTTCTTCTGTGATGGGGATGAATTGGGCAGGTTCCAGTCTGGCGATTTCTGGATTAGTCCAGCGTAGCAAGGCTTCAGCGCCCAATATGTTGCCAGTTAAAACATCGACTTTGGGTTGAAAATGTAATGAAAGCTCATTTTTTTCTAATGCATATCGTAACGCCGTTTCAATAACCAAGCGTTCTGTCATGATTGAGTTAGCGTTTCTATTGTGAAACTGGAAATTGTTTCTGCCTTTTTTCTTGGCTTGATACATTGCGGTGTCGGCAAACTTCATCAGACCATCAATGTCGTTACTGTCTTTGGGATAGGTGGATATACCAATGCTTACGGTAATAAAAAAACTAGCCTGTTCTATTTCAAAAGGGGCTTCTAATGTGCTTGCAATCTCAGATGCGAGTGCGGATAAATCATCTTCGTTAGCATTACGAACTAAAACAGCAAATTCATCCCCACCGATTCTAGCCAAGATGTTGTTGCCTTTGATGCATGACGAGATTCTTTTTGATGCTTGAACGAGTAATTGGTCGCCTGCAAAATGTCCTAATGTGTCATTGATGGACTTGAAGTAATCTAGGTCTAGGAACATGACTCCGAATGGACTATTTTTTTTGGTAGCACTCTCAACTGCAATCGCTAATTGGTCATAAAAAAATTCACGGTTAGGTAGTTTTGTTAGCGAATCTTGATAAGCCAATTGCTCTAACTGTTGGCGATATTGCGTGATTTCTGTAATGTCGCTAGATAACGCTAACGCACCAATAATTTCATTTTGCGCATTGTATTCAGGGGCGATAATTACCAAGCTTACTTGTTCATTGTCACCCTGCCTAGTGGTCATCTCTATCCGTTTAACTTCGCCTGTTTTCATCACAGTAACTAATATTTCTTGATATTCAGCCCCTGTAATGCTGGTTATATTTGTGTCCCACGATTCCGAGGGGGATTTACCCCAGCGCTGTTTTAGCTCGGCATCAAGATTCTTATAGCTACCATTCATAAAGGTACGTTTGCAATTTAAATCATAACGAAAGATGGCTAAAGGTAAATTTTTTGCTAATGAGTTATAAGCCGAGTCTTTGTTGGAGATTTCAGAAAGCAAATGAATACGCTCGGTAATGTCGCGAGAAAAGCCTACTGTACCGATAACCTGACCATTGATAGAAACAGGAGATTTATAGGTTTCAGCTAAGTACTCTTCGCCATTTGCTGTTTTAATTTTTTCTATAGCGCTTAACGGCTCATTCGACGTTAATACTTGCAAATCTTGTGCGGTATAACCTTGTGCGAGTTCGGCGGGGAAAAAGTCAAAATCTGTTTTACCTTCTAATTCTTTTGGACTATTCACCCCTGCAACTTTGGCAAAGGCAGCATTCGTTGCCAAAAAGCGACTTTTCTTATCTTTTAGCCAAACGATGAAAGGGAAGTTGTCTAGCAGTGCGCGTTGGTAATGTTCTTGTTGTTTAATTTCTTTATCTTCAAGATATTTCTCATTGGAGTTTTCTCTGCCAATCGAAAGCGTACCAATCAGTTTGTTTTTTTGATCAATAATGGGGGTAATCGTGACGACATCGTACAAGGCACGACCAGGATGATTATTTTCTTTGACGACTAAGATTGTGGTTGCCTGTTTGGTTTCAATGACAGTTTTTACCGCGTCAAAATAACGTTGCATGGCCGTGTCATTAGGTAGTATGTCGATTCCCTTATGGCCCAGCACCTCATCAAGTGATCTACCAATGGTGTTTAACGTGGTAGCGTTCATGTATACCAGTCGCCCGAGATGGTCGGTAATATGCACATTGTCTTCAGATAAATTAAAAAGTGATTCAAACGCGAAACCCAAGGTGTCGAGCAATTTGTTGTTGGTCAGTTGAAATTTTACCTGACGCAGCTTGAAGTCATTTTGTTGAGGTTCTTGCATTTCAAACGTCCTAACTCACAGTTATTCAGTTATTGGTACTGAATGGTATCAAAAACAAGCACCATTTTAGCGTTAGTTTGAATCAATAAATTCTTTTCAGCAAGATTTAAAACTAGGCAGTAAAATATGCGCTTCTAAAATGGCATAAAGATCGTTTACTCATGTTCACGCATCCTGAGTTTGACCCAATAGCAATTCACCTAGGTGGTTTTGGCGTGCATTGGTACGGCTTGATGTATCTCACTGGTTTCATGGCTTTTCTAGGATTGGGCCGACTACGTATTGCCAATCAGGCATGGCGTGGTTGGACCAATGAGATGTTAGATGATGCCTTGTTTTTCGGTGCCTTAGGCGTAATTTTGGGTGGTCGCCTAGGTTACGTGGTGTTTTATCAAAGTGCTTACTTTATGCATCACCCTCTCGAAATATTTGCCGTATGGCAGGGTGGCATGTCATTTCACGGTGGTTTTTTGGGCGTACTACTCGCTATGTTTTTCTTCTCCAGAAAATATAAAGCACAATCATGGTTGAGCATTATGGATTTTGTCGCCCCGTTAGTCCCCATTGGCCTCGGAGCTGGACGTTTAGGTAATTTTATTAACGGTGAGTTATGGGGGCGTGCCACTCATGCGAGTTGGGGTATGGTTTTCCCCAAGGTGGATCTGGTCGCTCGCCACCCTTCACAGCTTTACGAGTTTGCCCTTGAGGGGGTCGTTTTATTTACCATTTTATGGCTGTTTTCCAGCAAGCCGCGTCCAACAGGTGCAGTTTCTGCATTATTTTTGATCGGCTATGGAAGTTTCAGATTTTTAGCAGAATATACCCGTGAACCAGATAGCTATCTCGGTCTATTGCAACTCGGTCTCAGTATGGGGCAATGGCTAAGTCTGCCCATGGTGCTGTTGGGCATTATCTTGCTGGGTAGATGCTACAAGAAATAGCAAGTATTTGCCCTGTGTTGGATTTAACGAAGTTTAGCGTTAAAATTAAGTGATTGTTTTTATAAGGTTATTTTTAAGTCCCTTGTGTTTTTATCATCCCCAATAGTCCAAATGGACTATTGTCTGCAATTTTCTAGGCAAATACAATCGCCACAACAATAAAAAGGTAGGGAAAGTTTCCCAGCCTACAACATAAAGTATTTTTTAATTTTTACGTTATACATGTGTATTGCAGATTCGAGTGACATCGAACAAGCATAACCACCATTTTTCGCATCGGGGATTTTAATGTACAGAGAGTCAGTTCAGCCTCTTGGCGGGGTATTGCCAAGCAATTTTTTTGAGCGCACGCGTAAAATAGTTGCTAAAACACTTATTGTTTCAATGTTAGTGTTGGATATTCCAGTAGTTCCACTCATCAATTATGGTAGTTCAGCTCAAGCTGCTGCTTTGCTAACAGACCCCAATGTGTGGGTAACGGTGACGCCTAAGGCAGACCCGCTCATGCAGAATCTCAACATTCCTGCTACTGCTGCAACGCAGGGGATGTGGTCAGCGCCATTTGCATGGCCAATGAATGGCTTACACAACATGATCCTACCTGATGGCAAAGTGCTCACTTTCGGTACGAATGCGGACGGCGGTGCGCAAGAGGGGCGTACTTTTGATATATGGGATCCTAGCTTAGGTTTTGGTGCTAATAGTCACAATACGAGCTTCCAAGCCGCACAGCAAGATAGTTTTTGCTCGACAGCCGCATATCTGAACGATGGCAACATGCTCATTACTGGTGGTAATGCCGGTAATGGTGGCTTTGGTAAAGGGAGTGTTATTTACAATCCTGTGAACAATAGCCGAGCAACAGCACAAGCTGTAACAGCGCTGCCACGCTGGTATTCCACTATGATTGGATTACCTGACGGTCGCAAGTTAGTCATGGGCGGCATGGCACCTTATACAGAGGGTATGTATAACGACCCTGCAGGTGCTATTACGCGCGGCGAGCCTTCGATGACGCCTGAAATTTATGAGAATGGTGCTTGGCGTTCATTATTGGGTGCTAATAGCCGTTTAGCGTTTGGCCCAGATTTCCTTCGCACTTCTTTCCCGCATGCTTTTGTTGCACCAAACGGTCAAGTATTTGGCATTTCTGCAGACAGAATGTGGTACTTGGATGTGAACGCCAACAATGGTGCTGGCGCTGTTTATGACTACGGTCAATTTAAACCTGGGTATGGTAACAAAGCTGACCCAGACAATGTGGGCGCGCTGAGTGTTGCTGTGATGTATGACATCGGCAAAATTATACAAGCAGGTGGCAATGGGGGCTTTAACGGCGATGGCTTTCCATCCAGTAACAAAGCGACCAATATTGATATTAATGGTGGCGCGCCTGTTTTAACGGAGTTACCGCGCATGAATATCCCACGCCGCTATGGCAATGGTGTTGTGTTAGCCAACGGTGAAGTGGTCATTACTGGCGGTACAAGATTTGGTAATGATGGCGGGGATAACGCTGTTTACGCTGCTGAAATTTGGAATCCAGTTGCAAATAACTGGCGCTTAGGTGCAAGCGCATCCACAATCCGTGTTTATCACTCTATTAACTCACTATTGTTAAACGGCGCGATTATCTCTACAGGTGGCGGTACGCCTGGCCCAGTGCTCAACAAAACTGGTGAGGTTTACTACCCGCCTTATTTGTTTGAACAAGTTGGTGGTGCATCGCAGCTTGCAAAACGCCCCGAAATCAGAGGGATTAGTGGCCTAAAATATGCGCATGGTGCAACCATGCAGATGGATATGGATTCAACTGCGGCAATAACAGGCCTATCTCTTATTGCTCTAAGTAACGGTACGCACTCATTCAATAATGGTCAACGCCGTATTCCCTTACAGTTTACGCAAGAAGATAATCGCTTAACTGCCACCATCCCCAACGCCAACCTAACGCTGCCTGGTTATTACCAAGTAGTGGCTTTAAATGCACAAGGCGTGCCCTCTTACGCCAATGTGATTGCGGTTGGCGCACAAATGGCAGCGCCACAAGTGGGGACCACCCCTTATAACCCAGGTGCTGTAACACCACCTCCTCCACCTCCAGCGAATGTACCACCAACGGTTGCATTAACAGCACCAGTTGCGGGTGTAGCTTATACCCAAGGTGAAACTGTAGCAATGACAGCCACTGCGGCTGATAGCGATGGCACAGTGGCTTATGTAGATTTTTACGATGGAGGCACATTACTTGGTTCTGACACAGTAGCACCCTACGATTTTAATTGGGTAACATCAGCCGCCACGGCAGTGGGTAACCACAATATTACTGCGGTCGCTGTAGATAATGCAGGCGCATCTACCACTAGTGCAGTGCGTGGTATTGTCATCAATGCTCCTGCTGGCGGAGGCGGTACTGGTTCAGGTGCACTCCCTGCGGGTGTTTCTAGTGCGTGGTCATTTAACGAAGGTGTGGGCGCTACGGTTGCCGATGCTAGTGGTAACAACCGCCCCCTTACCTTAAGCAATGCCACGTGGGTTGCTGGCATCAGTGGCCAAGCGGCACAATTGAATGGTGCGAATGCATCAGGCACGGTTGGACAAGCCTTGGTTGATACCGCTGCTAGCTTCTCAATTTCAGCTTGGGTTAAATTAGACAACCTAAACGGTTGGCAAACAATTGTGAATCAAGATGGTGTGAATATAAGTGGTTTCTGGTTGCAATTTAGTCAATACGTCAATGGTGGTAAATTTATGCTCACCATGCATGATGTAGACGCTACTGCCAGTGGTGCTTTGCGTGCAGTTTCCACTACCACTCCAATCGTAGGACAGTGGTATCACCTCGTTGGTGTGCGAGATAAAGTGGCTGGCACGATGAAGATATACGTGAATGGTCAATTAGAAGGTACAACTCCTTGGGCTGGAGGTTGGGCATCTAATGGCGCACTCAATGTTGGGCGTGGTAAATGGGGTGGACCAAACGACTGGGTAGCAGGCGCTGTGGATGGTGTCAGTGTTTATAATCGCACCCTCACGGATGCAGATGTTGCTGGCCTATATCAATCACGTGATACTAGTGGCGCAGTGACGCCTCCAGCGGCGGGGCCAGCTCCAACCGCCTCCACCGCTATCGTATTCGAGAAGCGCACAGGTGCAAATAACCGTGTCTGGGTGGTTAACCCTGACAACGACAGTGTCAGCGTGTTAGATGCGACAACGAACGCGCTGATTCAATCTATTCCAGTGGGGATTGCTCCTCGCACAATAGCGATTGCGCCTAATGGCAATATTTGGGTAACGAATAAAGAGTCAGCGACTATTTCTGTGATTAGCCCAACTACGCTAGCCGTGGTGCAAACAATCGCCATGCCGCGTGCCTCACAACCCTTTGGTTTAGCCTTTGCACCGAATGGCAGTAGTGCTTTTGTCGTGCTAGAGGCATCAGGTGAGTTGAGGAAGTTAGACCCGACTAATGGTGCTTTGCAAGCTACTTTGGCTGTGGGCAGCAATCCGCGTCATGTTTCTGTGACCGCTGATTCAGCCACAGCGCTAGTTTCACGTTTTATCACACCATCACTGCCCGGTGAAGGCACTGCCACCGTTGATACAACTACGGCGGGCGCTGAGGTGCTTGCAGTGAATACGGGTGCGATGACACTGAATAAAACAATCGTATTGCGCCATAGCGATAAAGCTGACACCACCATTACTGGTAGCGGTATACCAAACTATCTTGGTGCTGTGGCCATTTCTCCAGATGGCAAATCTGCTTGGGTGCCATCTAAGCAAGATAATATTAAACGTGGTATGGCACGTAATGGGCTGCCGCTTAACTTCCAAAATACGGTGCGTGCGATTAGTTCACGTATTGACATGACAACGTTGGCAGAAGATTACGCGCTTCGTGTTGATCATGACAACTCAAGTCTCGGCTCTGCCGCACTTTACCATCCAAACGGAACATACCTGTTTGTGGCTTTGGAAACTAGTCGTCAAGTTGCTATTATCAATCCTACAAATGGTGTTTTAGTCGGTCATTTAGATACGGGGCTAGCACCACAAGGACTTGCTATTGCCCCAGATGGTAGCAAATTGTTTGTACAAAACTTTATGAGTAGAACAGTTGGCATATATGACCTAGCTGCTTTAAATGGTCAGGCCAATGTGGCAGGTGTTACGTTACAAGCACAACCATCTACTGTTAATACAGAAAAGCTACCTGCGAATATATTAGCGGGTAAACAACTGTTTTACGATGCAAAAGACCGTCGATTGGCGCTTGATAGCTACATGAGTTGTGCGAGTTGCCATAACGATGGCGGTCACGATGGTCGTGTGTGGGACTTAACTGGTTTTGGTGAAGGTTTGCGTAACACCATTAACCTGAAAGGTCGCGCAGCGATGGGTCACGGTAACCTGCATTGGAGTGCTAACTTTGACGAGTTGCAAGACTTTGAAGGGCAAATCCGCACCTTGTCAGGCGGTACTGGCCTGATGACAGATGCCCAATTTAATACAGGCACACGTAATCAACCCTTGGGTGACAAAAAAGCTGGTGTAAGTGCAGACTTAGATAACTTAGCAGCTTATGTCACATCGCTGAATACCTTTGCGCCAAGCCCAAACCGCAATGCTGATGGTACGCTCACAGCAGCAGCGACGGCAGGTAAAGCTGTATTTGCAAACAGCTGTGCAAGCTGCCATGGTGGGGCGAACTTCACCACCAGCACTGACGGCACTAATCTGAAAACCATTGGCACCATCAATGCACTCAGTGGCCAACGTTTGGGTGCTGCATTAACAGGGCTTGATGTACCGACTCTGCGTGATGTATGGGCCACTGCACCTTACTTGCATAACGGTAGTGCGCCCACTGTCACAGCGGCGGTACAAGCGCATAACAACTTAACGCTCAGCGCCACTGATTTAGCGAATGTTGTCGCTTATGTGCAACAAATTGGGAGTGAGGAAGCCAGTGGAGGGGGGGGTAACATAGTTCCTAATGGCGTTGCAGGCTCGTGGTCATTTAACGAAGGTGTGGGCGCTACGGTTGCCGATGCTAGTGGTAACAACCGCCCCCTTACCTTAAGCAATGCCACGTGGGTTGCTGGCATCAGTGGCCAAGCGGCACAATTGAATGGTGCGAATGCATCAGGCACGGTTGGACAAGCCTTGGTTGATACCGCTGCTAGCTTCTCAATTTCAGCTTGGGTTAAATTAGACAACCTAAACGGTTGGCAAACAATTGTGAATCAAGATGGTGTGAATATAAGTGGTTTCTGGTTGCAATTTAGTCAATACGTCAATGGTGGTAAATTTATGCTCACCATGCATGATGTAGACGCTACTGCCAGTGGTGCTTTGCGTGCAGTTTCCACTACCACTCCAATCGTAGGACAGTGGTATCACCTCGTTGGTGTGCGAGATAAAGTGGCTGGCACGATGAAGATATACGTGAATGGTCAATTAGAAGGTACAACTCCTTGGGCTGGAGGTTGGGCATCTAATGGCGCACTCAATGTTGGGCGTGGTAAATGGGGTGGACCAAACGACTGGGTAGCAGGCGCTGTGGATGGTGTCAGTGTTTATAATCGCACCCTCACGGATGCAGATGTTGCTGGCCTATATCAAGCTCGCGGCGAAGGTGGCACAGTAACACCTCCTCCTCCCAACGCCTTGCCAACAGTTGCATTAACTGCGCCTGCATCAGGTAGCACAATTACTCAAGGTGCCACGGTAGCGATAACTGCCACAGCCGCAGACAGTGATGGCACGGTAGCCCGCGTAGAGTTTTACGACGGCGCCACCTTACTAGGCACCGATGCTACAGCCCCGTATGCCCTTGATTGGGTCACGAGCGCGGCCACAGCTATTGGCGTCCATAGCTTAACAGCTAGAGCCTACGATAATACTGGCGCAGTCAACACCAGTGCAGCGGTTGATGTGACAGTCAATGCACCAGCCAACGTAGCCCCAACGGTAGCTATAACTGCGCCTACATTAGGTAGCACAATTACCCAAGGTGCAACTGTAGCGATTACTGCCACAGCCGCAGACAGTGACGGCACGGTAGCCAGAGTAGAGTTTTACGATGGCGCGACCTTACTTGGTACAGACAATGCTGCACCGTATGCGTATAGCTGGCTAACTAGCTCGGCGACTGCGGTTGGCGCCCATAGTTTAACAGCCTTAGCCTACGATAATTCTGGCGCAGTCACCACTAGTGCAGCGGTTGGTGTAACAATCAATGCACCTGCGAACGTAGCCCCCTCGGTAGCGCTTACCGCGCCTGTTGCTGGCAGGGCAATTACTCGAGGTGCAACTGTAGCGATAACAGCAACAGCCGCAGACAGTGACGGTACGGTAGCCAGAGTAGAGTTCTACGATGGTGCCACCTTGCTCGGCACAGACACGACAGCACCGTATGCTTACAGCTGGGTCACTTCGACCAGCACAGCGGTTGGCGCACATAGTCTGACAGCCAGAGCCTACGACAATGCTGGCGCAGTGACTACCAGTGCTGCGGTTGGTGTGACTGTGAATGCACCAGCCAACGTAGCCCCAACGGTTGCTATAACTGCGCCTACATCAGGTAGCACAATTACTCGAGGTGCAACGGTCACGATAACAGCAACAGCCGCAGACAGTGACGGCACGGTAGCCAGAGTAGAGTTCTACGATGGTGCGACCTTGCTCGGCACAGACACGACAGCACCGTATGCTTACAGCTGGGTCACTACTACTTCTACCGCAACTGGCACACGTAGTTTAACCGCCAGAGCATTTGACAACACAGGCGCAGCTACTACCAGTGCGGCCGTGAGTCTGACTGTGAATGCACCTATGCCCCCAGCTAACTCTATTCGATGTGCTAGTCAAAATGGAACCTGTAGAATACCAACAGGCAGAACAGCAACAGTTTGGTTCGGTGCAAATTCAAGCTGGGCAGTTAGGACTGGAGTTTCTGTTAGCATTAGTTGCAACACCATAACATTTGGCGACCCTATCCCTGGAACTGTTAAATCATGTAGGTATCTGGCTAATTGATATAAAGTGAGCAATCAAATGCGTTTGATATAATTTTAGGGTACGATACTATTCGTACCCTTCTTTTATTATGCCTATCGCTTTATCGGAGAGTTATCTAAGTATGTTGTTTAATAATCGCTTTTGGATTTCATTGCTATTTATTTTTAATTGTAATCAAAGTGATGCGCAAGAAATTCCTGCCACAAGCTTTTATACCAATTTTACAAACACGCACTTTGTTGACCAAAACAATCATTCATTTAAACCTGAAAGTTTCATTGGCAAAGTCGCACTGTTCAATTTTGTGTATACCAAATGTAACAATATATGCCCGACTCAAACTAAACAGCTGGCTGAGATTTATAACCGATTTCCTAAGGCGTATCAGGACAAAATTGTGTTTGTGACAATTTCTTTAGATAGCCAGTACGATAAGCCAGATGTACTTAAAAAGTATGCAGAAAAGATGCACGCAGATAAACTGCAGTGGCAATTTGTATCGGGTGGTTATGACGATATTAAATCTCTGCAGGATAAGCTCTTTTTATTTGGTAATCCGAAAAACCCAGCCCACCCTAAATTTGACATTGAAAAATTAAAAACAAAACAAAGTGAAGATGTGCTCAAAAATCACATGACCATTCTTTGGGTGGTGGATAAGCAAGGAGTGCTCATTCAGCGTTACAGCGCATCACCAATGGATGTGCCTCGCTTAGAAACAGAGTTGAAGCAGATTTCTGACTTATAGATGGCTTTTTAGTAAGCATTGGTTTAGCGATTTTCACCAATCTTAATGATTTTGATTGAGTTGGTGCTGCCTGTTTTGCCAACTGGCACGCCACTGGTGATGATGATTGTATCGCCAATCTTAGCGCCACCTTGGCGCAAAATCTCATCTTCGGCGTAGGCTAGCACTTCTTCGAGATTGTGCGATTCAGTCTCCATTGGGCATGGGTAAACACCTCGGTAAAGCTTGAGTTTTCGTCTGGTAACACTCAACGGAGATAGTGCGTAGATGGGTACATTTGCCCCAGCGCGTGACATCCACTTTGCCGTGCTACCAGATTGCGTGAGGGCTACAATTGCTTTGACATTAAAGTGATGTGCTGCATAAATGGCTGACATGGCGATGGCTTCATCCAGCTTTTTAAATTGGTCATCGGCGCGGCGTTTGATGATGTTACTTTCATATTCTTTTTCAGCTTCAATACAGACGCGATGTACCGCTTCAACGGTTTCAATTGGGTATTGACCTGCTGCCGTTTCCGCAGAGAGCATCACCGCATCGGTGCCATCAAGCACTGCGTTCGCCACATCAGATACTTCCGCACGCGTCGGGATAGGGCTGGAAATCATCGACTCCATCATTTGCGTTGCTGTGATAACGACTTTGTTGCGCGCACGAGCTAGTTTAATCATGCGTTTTTGCAGACCAGGGACTGCGGCATCGCCCACTTCTACACCCAAATCGCCACGCGCTACCATAATCACGTCTGAAGCTTCAATAATTTCTTCTAGCGCATCAATCGCCTCAGCGCGTTCAATTTTTGCCACAATATGCGCGTAACCGCCTGATTCTTTCACCAAAGTACGTGCTAACTCAACATCTGCCGCGCAACGCGGAAACGAAATCGCAACATAATCTGCGCCTAAAGCTGCGGCAGTTTTAATGTCTTCGCGGTCTTTATCTGTAAGCGCTTCTGCGGCTAAACCGCCACCTTGGCGATTGATGCCTTTGTTATTGGAAAGGACGCCACCCGTAATAATCGTACAAAAAATCTCAGCACCCTCAACGCGCTCAACCTGCATGACGACGCGACCGTCATCTAGCAACAACACTGTGCCTGCGTCAACCTCGTTAGGCAGTGTTTTATAGTCTAAGCCAACCCGTTCTTGGTTACCTAACGGACAATTTGCATCCAAAATAAATTTGTCCCCAGTAGCGAGTACGATTTTGCTGTTTTCAAATTTGCCAATGCGGATTTTAGGGCCTTGTAAATCACACAAAATACCAATGGAGCGACGACGCGACATGGAAATTTCGCGGATAAGCCTAGCTCTGTCAATATGCTCTTGCGCTGTACCGTGCGAAAAATTGAGGCGCATTACATCCACACCAGCCTCCATCAGCTTCTGCAACATTTCTGCGCTGGTTGATGCAGGCCCAAGCGTGGCGACGATTTTGGTTTTGCGTATATTCATGGGTTGCTCCGTTGTTTGATTGGGGTAAGTCCGGCTAGCGTGAAAATAAAAAAAGGGAGTCCTAAGACTCCCCTCATGTTACACGGCTAAGTGTAAATTGTTATTTAAAATCAGCATGCTATTTGTACCTTAGCTCATGATTTTGCGCTGATTTATGCTGTTGCACGTTGCTCCAAAATCTCGACGGCAGGCAGTTTTTTACCTTCTAAAAACTCCAAGAAAGCGCCGCCAGCAGTTGAGATATACGAAACATCATCATAAATGCCATATTTTTGAATTGCCGCAATGGTATCGCCACCGCCTGCAAGGGTGAATGCTTTGGTTTTTGCAATCGCCATGGCAATGGCTTTAGTACCTTCGCCAAACTGGTCAAATTCAAACACGCCTAATGGACCATTCCAAACCACAGTGCCAGCCTTCATAATAATTTCGGCTAACTGCGCGGCAGATTTTGGACCAATATCAAAAATCATATCGTCTTTTTGCACTGCATTGGCATCACGTTGAATCGCTGGCTCAGTAGCGGAGAAGTTTTTGCCGACCACTAAATCCACCGCAATTGGCACGGCTGCGCCGCGTGCGGACATTTTTTCCATCAAGCTTTTTGCGGTTGGGATTAAGTCATCTTCACACAAAGAGTTGCCAATTTCGTGACCTGTGGCTTTTAAGAAAGTGTTGGCAATCCCACCGCCCACCACCATTTGATCCACTTTTTCGGACAAACTCTCCAACACCGTCAATTTGGTCGATACTTTTGAGCCACCTACAATCGCAACCAATGGGCGGGCTGGGCTTAATAATGCCTTGGTTAAAGCCTCTAATTCACCAGTTAACAAAATGCCCGCAGCCGCAACTGGTGCGAATTTCGCCACGCCATAGGTTGATGCTTCTGCACGGTGCGCTGTGCCGAATGCATCCATCACAAAAATATCGCAAAGTTTGGCGTATTTCTGTGCGGTTTCATCCACATTTTTTTTCTCGCCTTTGTTAAAACGGCAATTCTCAAGCAACACCAACTCGCCATCGGCTACTTCAAAACCGCCATCCACCCAATCTTTAATCAGGCGTACGGGTTTGCCTAGTTTGGCTGAAATCACATCCGCAACTGGTTTGAGCGAGTTTTCTTCTGAGTAAACGCCTTCTTCTGGGCGACCTAAATGTGAAGTCACCATCACTTTAGCGCCAGCGTTCAATGCAAACTCAATGGTCGCCATCGAAGCAGTGATACGTGCGTCAGAAGTCACTTTGCCATCGGCAACAGGCACGTTTAAATCCGAGCGTATAAAAACGCGTTTACCTTTTAAATCTAAATCCGTCATATTGATTACTGACATGGTGATTATCCTTATTATTATTTGGAGATATATTCTACAAGGCGCATTAAGTTACAGGTGTAGCCATACTCGTTGTCATACCAAGCTACGATTTTCACAAAAGTTGGGTCGAGTTGAATGCCTGCGTCTGCATCAAATACAGATGGGCAGGTTTCCCCACGAAAATCAGTTGAAACCACTTTTTCTTCGGTGTAGCCCAGCACGCCTTTGAGTGTGGTTTCAGAAGCCGTTTTCATCGCGGCACAAATTGCTTCGTAAGAGGTTTCTTTTTCTAACTCAACGGTTAAATCCACCACAGAAACATCAGAAGTCGGGATGCGGAACGCCATACCAGTGAGTTTTTTATTGAGTGCAGGAATCACCTTGCCCACGGCTTTTGCCGCACCAGTTGAAGAAGGGATAATATTCTCTAAAATACCGCGACCACCGCGCCAGTCTTTATTTGAAGGGCCGTCGACTGTTTTTTGTGTGGCTGTAGCGGCGTGCACAGTAGTCATCAATCCGCGTTTAATGCCAAAATTGTCATGCAACACTTTTGCCACAGGCGCCAAGCCGTTAGTGGTGCAAGAAGCGGCGGAAACAATGGCCTCGCCTTTGTAAATATCATGGTTTACACCATACACAAACATTGGCGTGTCATCTTTAGACGGCGCAGATTGCACCACTTTTTTCGCGCCCGCATCAATGTGTTTTTGGCAAGTATCAAGGGTGAGGAAAAAGCCTGTACATTCCACCACCACATCTACGCCCACCTCGTCCCACTTCAGGTTTGCAGGGTCTTTTTCCGCAGTTAGGCGAATCTTTTTGCCATTGACGACTAAACTATTGCCATCAACCGCGACATCGCCCTTAAATTTTCCGTGTACAGAGTCGTGTTTCAACATATAAGCGAGATAATCTGGCTCAAGCAAATCGTTAATGGCTACTACCTCAATATTGGTGAAGTCTTTCATCGCAGCGCGAAACACCATACGGCCAATGCGGCCAAAACCGTTAATTGCAACACGAATCGTCATAAATTTCTTCCCTGATACTCATAAAAAAATAGAAAAATCAAACATGTGCAGTTTGAGCGTAAATCGTAACACAAGCTAGCCAGTATTTTAGCGATTTATGCCTAATTTGTTGTTAATGAATGGATAAGTTTCGCTTAAGGGTGACAAAAACAGGAACGCGTATTTACTTAATAGGACACCAAATTTCCACCACCCCATTGCCAGACATTGCATCGTAGCGATGGTCATAACGCTCAAAACTGGGTGTGTTGGCATCTTCAAGTTTTAGCGCAGGCATAAGCTGGTGAATAATCGCATCCCAAGAGGCACCAATTTCAGCAATATGACCCTCATGCACAAAAACCGCATACTTTTGTGGCGGCACAATCAACTTGCCCGCATTGGCTGGCGCGGTGTCGAATGAGGGTACTTCTACAGCGCACATATAGTCCATCCGCGCTTGGCCAACCCCACAAATCACACCATAAGTGACGGCATTTTTGCGCGCGAATTCAAACGCGGTTTTAAAGGCGACCCATTGCTTGGGGATTTCCGTTGCCAAGCTAGCAAATGCATGGGTTTGCCTTAAACCAATGAGGAACATTTCGTTGCTGTGTTCAATGCGAGGGGTTGGGTTTAGGGGCATGTAAAGGCTTTTATATTAGAACATTTCAAACACAGTTTTTTAATTAAGAGCTTATCAATTTTGGATGTAAGCCTGCGGAATGGTTGCCAGAGGGCTTAACTTTGTAACCAAACATCTTTAACCCAGTCATATAGAGAGTCCCACTTTTCATTTGACTTTCCGTTATGTGACCAAAGCTGAACACTTCCATCTGGCTTTATACAAAAAAAGTCACCGTTATCTTCACAAATGGGAATGAGTTCATTGGGCACGCCAATATTCCGCGCACTCAATACAACGTTACCAATATAGGTATGTCCAGTTCCGAGTGGCAAAGTTACTGGTTCGATCGTTCCAAAAACTACATCACCAGCACCAAGTTGCAATTGAATGAAGTCTGCAGGCAACTTCATACCAAGAATACGCTCGGCATTTTCAAAATCAGCAAGGCTTGGCTTTGGTAGCGGTCTTGGCACGAGTTCGTTCTTAGACCTGAGAATTCTGATAAGATCTTCCATTAGTACTAACTAATATAAGCAGTTTGGTTAATAAGTACAAAATCGAGTTTGTGGAGATTCATATTTATACCTTAGTGAGTCTGGAAAAAATAATAACAAGTATAAAACTCTAGATCAATGCCAAAAACCAATATACTCACTGGCATGCTTTTACCTTCACCCCTTCAAACTCTTGCTTACCACCTCAAATACATCATTCGATAAATTAGGCGTATCCAAAGTCGTTTGCGAGGTAGGGCATTTTTTACTTTGTTTTATATATGACGCAAGCTACTTATTTAAGATTCACTATTTGGACGAGTTCGGAGTATGCTTTTAATTGAGCATCGCTTGTTAACAAATAGGCTGGCATGGCGAGCGCTTGTGCGATTAAAAGTCTATCAAATGGGTCGCGGTGATGCCATGGCAAAGACGACACTGCAAAGGTGTGCGAGGATTCCATCGGGAGTTCGGTAAAGCCTGTTTGCAGTGCCAGTGCGTGTATATCTTGTGGTGAAAAATCAAAATCAGCCTTGTTCAGACTGGTTTTAATGGCAATTTCCCAAATACTTACTGCACTAAAGTAGATGTTATTTTCGCTGTTGGTGAGTTGCGCTTGTATTTCTGCATTTAACTTTTCTGGTGAAATAAGCGCACATAACAAAATATTGGTATCCAGCAACAGGGTTCGTTGTGCCATTGCTAATTGCCTTCAAACATTTGTTGTATGGTTTCTTGGTGCAAAGAATCAAAATGTGTAGGGATTGAGAATTTGCCTTTGCCTAAACCAAGCTGACGCATTTGTTTGTCTGCCAGTGGCGCAAGGCGAGCAACTGGTTTGCCAGCGCGCGCAATAATAACTTCATCGCCTGTTGCGGCTTGGTCAACATAACGAGAAAGCTGGGTTTTTGCTTCATGAATGTTAATTGTTTGCATGTTGTGCCTTAAGAAATACTTACGTTGAATACATAACTGGACTAAGTTTAGTCCAGTTATAATAAGGTGTCAATTAAATGACAACATTGCAACGCAGTGGGTACGAAAAGCTCACGCTGCTTTGTCTCTACCCCTTCAAACTCTTACTCACCACCTCAAACACATCATTCGATAGATTCGGCGTTTCTAAAATTGCTTGCAAAGCCGCTTGCATCTGCGCTTGTAGTGCTGGCGTATAGCGCTTCCATTCCCGTAGCGGGGTGACTAGGCGAGCGGCCATTTGCGAGTTAATTCCGTTTAATTCAATAATCACATCGCGGAGTAGGGCGTAGCCTTGTCCGCTTGGGTGGTGGAATTTCACGGGGTTATTGATGGCAAATGAGGAGTAAAGCGAGCGCACGCGGTTTGGGTTTTTGATATTAAATTCTGCATGCTGGCGCAGTTGGGCAAAGTCTTCAAAAATCGCATCTCGATTGGCAATTGCTTGTAGCGAGAACCATTTATCCACCACCAATTGGTAGGTGTTGAATCGTTCGTAAAAGTCGGCAAATACTTCGCTGCGTTCTGGCTTGGTGCTGTCAGATAAACACGCCAGCGCGGCGACGCGGTCTGTCATATTGTCAGCAGCTAGATAATGCGCTTTGGCACGTGCCGCACAGCCTGTGCCGTTAGATGCGGTTAGCAGTTCTAATACGGTGTTTTGCAAAGCCCTGCGCCCCATGGCTTGTGGGGTGATGGAGAACGTGCCTGTGTTGGCGTTGGCATCATAGAGTTCAGCCAGTGCGTCTTTATGCGCGCGCTTGATGCTGGTGAGTAGGTGCGTACGGGCTTGGTCAATCGCGGCAGGGTCAACCACTTTTTGGTGTTGCGAAATGACGGCGATAGAGGGCAGGGTGAGGGCACGTGCCAGTAAGGCTTTGTCGCCTTTTTCTGCTAAACCTTGTGCAATTAACACGCCAATATCGGCAATAAACTGCGAAATATCGGCCTCGGGGTTTGCCATCACGCGCTCGATATTTCTGAGCGCCAGCGTTTGCCCAGCCTCCCACTTGTTAAAGCCATCAGTATCATGCACTTGCAATAGGCGTAAATTGTCGTCGCTGAGGTCAGTACTGAGTTTCACGGGTGCGGAAAAGCCGCGCAACACCGAAGGCACAGGGCGTGATGAGATATTATCAAAACTAAAAGTTTGCTCGCGTGCCGTCATTTCTAAAATTCGGGTGGGTAGAATCTCTTGCCCTTGCGCATCGAGTAAACCCACGGCAATGGGGATATGTAGCGGTTTTTTGTCCGATTGTTCAGGCGTGTCGGGTTGCGATTGGGTGAATGTGAGGCTGTAACGTTGCTGCGTGGCATCGTAGTCTGCAAGCATCTCCAGCGTGGGTGTGCCAGCTTGTTTGTACCACAAAAAGAATTGCGACATGTCGCGACCAGAAGCATCCGCCATACATTGCACAAAATCATCGCAAGTCACTGCTTTGCCGTCATAGCGATCAAAATACAAATCAGTGGCTTTGCGGAAAGTTTCAGCACCTAGCAAGGTGTGCTGCATGCGTATTAACTCCGCGCCTTTCTCGTAGATGGTTTTGGTGTAAAAATTGTTGATTTCGATAAAGCTATCAGGCTGTACCGAGTGTGCTAAAGGGCTGGCATCTTCCGCAAATTGCATGCGTCGTAGCGTATCCACATCGTCAATCCGTTGCACGGCAGGGGAGTTCAAATCTGCGCTGAAGGATTGATCTCTAAAAACGGTAAAGCCTTCTTTGAGCGAGAGTTGAAACCAATCGCGGCAGGTGACGCGGTTGCCTGTCCAGTTATGGAAGTATTCGTGTGCAATGACGGCTTCTACACTCAAAAAGTCGTTATCGGTGGCAGTTTCTTGGTGCGCCAGCACCAGCGCGGTATTGAAAATATTGAGCGAGGTGTTCTCCATCGCACCCATATTAAAGTCGCTCACCGCAACAATATTGAACAAGTCTAGCTGATATTCGCGCCCGTATTTTTCTTCATCCCAGCGCATGGATTTTTTCAGCGATTGCATGGCGTGGTCGCATTGCGCTTCATCACCTGGGCGCACATAAATATGTAAATCCACCTTGCGGCCAGACATGGTGGTAAAACTATCTGCCACACGCTCAAGTTTGCCAGCGACGAGCGCAAATAAATAACTCGGTTTGGGGAAAGGGTCATGCCATTGAGTAAAGTGGCGATTGTTGTCTAAATGGCCAGACGCCACCAAATTGCCGTTAGATAATAGCACAGGATAATTGGTTTTGTCGGCCTCGATTCTCACTGAGAAAATGCTCAGCACATCAGGTCGATCTTGGTAGAAGGTAATGCGCCTAAAGCCTTCTGCCTCGCATTGTGTGCAGTAGTTGCCTTGTGATTTATATAAGCCTTCCAGCGCGGTATTGGCGGCGGGGTCAATTTCAGTGGTGATGCTGAGGGTGAATTGTTCGCCCAATTTGGCAATGGTCATTTTGCCGTCACTTACTGTGTAGCCATCAAACGGTTTACCATCCAACAAAACGGCAGTAATGGTTTGCGCTTCTCCATTTAACACTAAATCATGGCTGGTTGATGCAGGATTTTTTGTATATTGCGTTGTGGCGGTGACGATGGTTTTTTCTTCAAATAGCTGAAAAACCAACTCGATTTTCTTCGCGTTGTAAGCGGCTGGCGTGTAATCTTTTAGGTAGATGGTGGATGGTTTGATATTGTTTTCTGTGCGCATGAGAATTTTCTTTAATGAAGTTTCATCCATTATATACGATACGCATAGACATAAAAAAAGCGCCTCAAAAGAGGCGCTTTTTAGTTAGTCAGTCGCTAAAAATTAGAGAACTGACTTAACTGTATTGACTACGTTTTCAACTGTGAAGCCAAAGTGCTTCATCAAAGCACCGCCAGGAGCTGATTCACCGAATGTATCGATGCCAACTACAGCGCCTTCTAAACCAACATACTTACGCCAGAAATCTGGGTGAGCAGCTTCAACAGCCACGCGTTTAACGCCTAGCGTCAATACGCTGTCTTTGTAAGCTTGGTCTTGACGGTCAAATACATTAGTTGATGGCATTGAAACCACGCGTACTTTTGTACCTGCTGCGTTTAACTCAGCAGCCGCTTGAATAGCCAAATCTAACTCAGAACCGTTAGCGATGATGATGACTTGTGCACCAGCCACGTCAGAGAACACATAACCACCCTTACGGATTAAGTCAAAGTCTTTGCTGTCGTGTTTGATGCCTGGCACTGCTTGACGGCTTAATACCAAGCTGGTTGGGCCTTCAGTGCGCTCTACTGCAGCAACCCATGCAACGGTTGTTTCTGTAGAGTCAGCTGGACGCCATACATCCATACGAGGAATCATGCGCAAGCCAGATGTGTTTTCTACTGGTTGGTGGGTTGGACCATCTTCACCTTGACCGATAGAGTCATGTGTTAATACATAAACAACGCGTTGGTGCATTAATGCAGACATACGCATACCGTTTTTCATGTAGTCAGAGAACATGTGGAAAGTACCGCCGTATGGCAACAAGCCACCGTGCAATGCCATACCGTTCATGATGGCAGCCATACCAAACTCACGTACACCGTAAGAGATGTAGTTGCCTGGCTCTTTGCCGCTTACATGTTTGAAAGCTTTAGAAGCTGTTAGGTTTGAACCTGTTAAGTCAGCTGAACCACCCAAGAATTCTGGAAGAATTGGTGCTAATGCAGTGATTGCTTTTTGTGAAGCTTGACGTGTAGCCAATTTCTCAGCTTTTTCGTTAGTTTCAGCAATGATTGCGTCTGTTAATGCTTTCCAGTTAGCTGGCAATTCACCTGCCATACGGCGTTTGAATTCAGCAGCTTCAGCTGGGAATGCAGCTGCGTAAGCAGCAAATTTAGCATCCCATGCAGACTCACGTGCAGCGCCTTTGTCTTTTTGATTCCAGCCTTCGTAAACGTCAGCAGGAATTTCGAATGGCGCATGTGGCCAGCCGATTTCAGCACGTGTAGCTGCAACTTCGTCGTCACCTAATGCAGAACCGTGGCAATCGTGTGAGCCAGATTTGTTTGGTGAACCTTTACCAATGATTGTTTTACAGCAGATCAATGATGGTTTGTCTGTCACTTTTTTAGCTGCATCAATTGCAGCTTGGATTGCAGCAGAATCGTGACCATCAACAGAAACTACATGCCAGCCGTATGATTCAAAACGTTTTGGTGTGTCGTCTGTGTACCAACCTTCGATATGACCATCGATAGAAATGCCGTTGTCATCCCAGAATGCCATTAATTTGCCTAGACCCCATGTACCTGCCAATGCGCAAGCTTCATGAGAAACGCCTTCCATCATACAACCGTCGCCCAAGAACACATAAGTGTAGTGGTCAACAATGTCGTGGCCAGGTTTGTTGAATTGGTCAGCCAATAATTTTTCAGCCATCGCAAAACCAACACCGTTAGCAATACCTTGACCTAAAGGACCAGTCGTTGTTTCAACGCCAGCAGCATAACCGTACTCTGGGTGACCAGCACATTGTGAGTGCAATTGACGGAAAGTCTTGATTTGCTCCATTGCTACATCGTAGCCAGTCAAATGTAATAATGAGTAAATCAACATTGAGCCATGGCCGTTAGACAATACGAAACGGTCACGGTTAGCCCATTTTGGGTTGTTTGGGTTGTGGCTTAAGTTGTGATTCCACACTACTTCTGCGATTTCAGCCATACCCATTGGTGCGCCTGGGTGACCAGAGTTAGCTTTTTGCACTGCGTCCATGCTTAAGGCACGGATAGCATTACATAAGTCGTTACGTGTTGCCATGAAGTTCTCCCTAGAGGTTAATTAAAACAATATAAAGGTGCCGTTAGCGCGGCCACTTAACAAATCTGCTGAACATGTCTTTTGATAAACTTTATTCTCTGTATTACAACCAGATAGCTTGCAATCAATACAAGCATTAAAAACAATTCGCGATTATTGCCTAGATAATCATTTTCGGCAATACCAAAAACCGTACCGCGTGGATTTTAAACGAGATTGATGGATTGGTAACCAAAATTGCGTAGTTTTGAATAATCTTGTGTGCCAAGTTTGTCAGTGGCAAGCTAAAACAATTCGATATCGCTATCTTTTTTAATTTCTTGCAGATGACCGTTTGCTACGAGTTGCTCGTAACTGTGGGCGCAATTTCGACCATGGTTTTTAGCGTAATATAAAGCCGCATCAGCACGATCGATTAACAACGAGGCATTATCATCAGATGAAAGTTGGGTATAACCTACGCTGACTGTGACCAAGCCGATTTGCGGAAAGTTAAATGCTGATACTTTCTCTCTGAAGCGATTAATGACGCGTGAGACATCTTCTAAAGATGGGCAATCAAATATCCCTACAAACTCTTCTCCGCCAAATCTAAATAGTAAATCTTGTTCGCGAAACGTTTGGGTCATGAGCTGTGAGAAAAGCAACAGTACTTCATCGCCAATTAAGTGGCCAAAGTCATCATTTACGCGTTTAAAGTGGTCAATATCAAATATGGCTAGGAAGCTTTTATGCTCCAGCTTGTCGTCCTTACGGGCGTGTTGGCTAATAAGTGCCGCAAAAACTTTATTAATTTTAGTGTCAAAAGTTTTGCGGTTGAGTAGACCAGTTAAAGTGTCCCGTTCGTTTTCGTTGATAAGCCCGATATAGTTTTGGTAAATCTTGAGCAGGCTTTTAATGATTACTTCAGTATTGGGGTCAGCATGATTTAGCGATACTGCGATGGTCGAGGTGATAACGTTTTTATTGTTTTTTAGCGGATACAACAGTGCGCGGCAGGGTGTTATCGGCACATCCAAAATGATAGGTTTTGAGGATTTAAAGCTTTTAATCAGTTCAGCTTTAAATGCATCTGGAAGTTTGATGGTTAGGTTTTTTCCATTTGAACTTAAGGCAGAAAAGATCTCAAGCTTTTTATCCGTTAGCGTATAAAGTACTGTGGAGTCTTGGGAAGTAAAATCTGATATGGTTTTAAGCAACATCAGCTCTAAAGTTAATGGCTCACGCTCACTAGTTATCGTGATTAGCTTTTGCAACAAGTCTGTTATTGCTGTTGTAGCCAAAGTGCTACCTTTTTTATTTGTTTACACTTAATGATTATATGATGTTTTTTTATAAGTTGTCTTAAATTGATTTGCGAAAGTAAACAGCAACTTCAATTAACTTATAGACTTGAAAGTGATTTTAGGTTTTATCTCCATCATTGAAGCTGTCAAAAGTTGTCTATTCGTCGAAGATGTTGATGTCCTAAACATGGAAGTGTTGCATAATCTGTAACTTGATTCCGAAAGCTGAGCAATACATTAACCAATGTTTTTGTCAGTGAGCTTTGCGCTTAGCTTGGAATACAATATTAAAGAAATTAATCATATGCAAAATTTAAAACAAAAATCAATTAATGCAGCCTACTGGACTTTTGGCTCCTATGCTGTTTCGCAGGCGATTCGGTTTGGTAGCAACTTAGTGTTAACGCACATTTTAGCCCCAGAGTATTTTGGATTAATGGCTATTGTGACAGTGTTTATGATAGGTCTTGGCATGTTTTCTGATATTGGTTTGAGTCAGAATATCATTCAATCTGATCGCTCAAATGATCAGACTTTTTTAGATACAGCATGGACGTTGCAAATAGCCAGAGGCTTTATATTGTGGCTGGCTTGTATCATTGGTGCTTACCCTATGTCACTTTTTTATCATAATGAAATGTTGCTATGGGTGATTCCTGTGGCTGGTTTTGCGAGCGTCATTTCATCATTTAACTCAACTGCTCTGGATGTGGCAAGTAAAAACTTATCGCTAAAAACGCTTACGTTTATTGAGTTAGGAACACAATTACTCAATGTTGTAATTATGCTGTTGTGGGCTTTAGTTTACCCTTCTGTTTGGGCATTAGTGGCAGGCAGTTTGTCAGGGGCATTGGTTAAAGTGATTTTAAGCCATACTTTATTTGCGGGCGCTCGAAATAAACTTCACTGGGATACAAGCCAAGTAAAATATATGGTGAATTTTGGTAGCTGGATATTCATTAGCACGATATTTGGTTTTTTTGTGAATAGTGGGTCAGGTTTGATTTTGGGTAAGTTTGTTTCAATGGCTGAATTAGGTGTTTTTAGTTTAGCGTTCACCTTAGCTAACATGGTTGTTCAGGTATATCAGCAAGTTGATAATCGCGTTATTTTTCCATTGTTGGTCAAAATCAGAGATTTAGAAAACGCTGAAATGCGAAAGCGAATTGCCAAAATTAAACTTGCTGTCATTGGTCTATTCTTACCTCCATTATGGATTTTGATTATTTTTGGTCAGCAAGTTGTGGATCTGATTTTTGATCATCGTTATCACGGTGGGGGTTGGATTCTGCGTTTAATTGCATTGGGTTCAGTGCCGTATATCATTTCTGGGATCGGTCAGTTTTACATCGCTAATGGTAACAGCAAGGTATTAATGCAATTAACTATTGTTAAATCGATCTTTTATTTTATCGCCATATTCGTGGGTTATCAGATCGCTGGCTCAAATGGAATTATTATTGCAATTGCCTTATATCCAATCCTTAATTATCTAATAGAGGTCTATGTTCAACACCAATACAGGGTTTGGTTAGCAAGCATTGACATTTCCTTTATTATATTGACGATGGTGGTTGTATATATTGGATTTCAAGCTTTTCCACTCGTATTGCCATAACTCATGGTGTTTAAAACGGTGAGTCATAATAAAGCTGAGTCAACCCAAACAGACCCACGTTTTTAATACCATCATTCATTGGAATAAATACTACGTCAATGTACTATATACGTTCATCATTAATTACATTACTGGAAATATATAATGAAATTTGAAGTCGATAAAACCTTTTGCATCAGCATTAATAGTCGACATGACAAACAAGCACTCGCTACTAAAAATTTAAGCCCTCTTGTTAGTAAAGCTGAGTTTTGGCTTGTTGAGAAAGATTCGGAAAACCCAGAAAGAGGTTGCTATAACTCGCATAGAGATATTGCGCTATATGGGCTTAAAAACAATTTAGACCGCATTATGATATTTGAAGATGATGTACAGTTTAGCCGCATACCATCAGAGAAGGAAATGGAGCGATTTAACAAGCATCTGCTTTCGAATACTGGCGAGCTCTTTTACTTGGGTGCAATTCTCGGACGTAATTGGCTCACAAGGAACTGGGGCGTTGTTGGCTGTAACGTTTTTTGCACACAGTCTTACATTATTAACCGTAAAGGAATGAAAAAGCTTGCCGAAACGCCATACTCTGGACTGCCCATTGATGTGCTTTTTTTTCAGCAGTTTGAATCATACATGACGCTACCAATGATTACCTCACAGGTCTCTGCTGAAATAATACAAAGCGATATTGCACAAACCAGAAAAAGTGAAAGTAACCTTAACGATGATATTTGGGTTAAAAATCAAAGAAGCCAATACCTGTCTATTATTAAAAACATCCCAAAATCGTTTTTTGGGTAGTTTATTGTTTTTAGATTTACTGTAACGCTAAAAATAATGACGATTTCCTAGATTCCTAGCCAATATTCTTTTTAACCCATTGTTTAATTGTGATAGATATGTTTCTGGTGTTGGGTTTCACCCCAACACCACATCCACCAAATTATCACTAAAACTCGCCGAATTCCCCATGTCTCCAAACTCCGCCAAGCTAATGCAATTGACTGTACCATTATTAAGTTGTCGCCAATAACCAAGCGTTGCCACCACTACACCTGCATTGACGTCATCTGTAACTTTAGCCACGCCTTCAAACGCGCCGCGGTCGTTAAACACTTTGACTTTATCGCCTTCTTTTACTTTGCGCGCTTTAGCATCTACCGCGTTAATCAGCACAAATTGCTCACCTTGGCCTTTGATTTTGCCTTCCATATTGGCATAACATGAATTTAAAAAGCCATGACTTTTTGGCGAAATAATATTGAGCGGATATTTTTTCGCCAAGGCTGGGTTGCTGGCGACTGATTCACGTGATGGAATGTAATCGGGCAATGGGTCTAAATCTTGACCGGGCTGAAAGCCTTCGTACATTTGGCGGAAAGGCCCTGCCACAAAGTTTTTTGCGCCTTCTACCATAAACATCACCTTGCCTGTGGGCGTGGGGAAGTTGCCGTTTTTGTGGGGTGCGCGGTCATCTTTGGTGCCGACTTTTAGGCGCGCGTAGCCATTTTTGCGTAGATAAGCTAAATCAATACCATCGCAAGTGGGAGATGCCCAGTTGATGTAATGTTCTAAACATTCGGCATCGCTCCAGCTAAATTGCGGCTCGGTAAAGCCTAGGCATTTTGCTAGGCGGCGGAAAATCTCGTTATTGGGAATCGCCTCACCTGGTGGTTCGATACATTTTTCATTATAGGTGAGGTAGAAATGCCCCCAAGACACCACAATATCTTCAAGCTCCGCGCCCATGGCGGCTGGCAGAACAATGTCCGCATACGCAGCGGTGTCTGAAATAAAGTGATCAGCCACCACGGTAAATAAATCTTCGCGTTGCAAGCCTTGGATGATTTTATCGGTTTCGGGCGATTGCGTGACGGGGTTGGTGTTCCACACCATCAGCGCTTTAATCGGCGTTTTGAGTGGCGTTTCGCCTATCAATGCACGGCCTAGTTGCAGAATATTCACCACAGGCGTACCTTCTGGAATTAAATCGGGGCGGCACATCGCCATAAAATCATATGGGTGCTCCCAAATTGGCATTTGCAATACACCGCCTCCCACATGCCGCCATGCGCCTATGAGCGCGGGCAAGCATGAAACAGCACGAATGGCTTGGCTACCGCCATAGTTGCGCTCTAGCGCAATGCCCATACGAATGGCCGCTGGCGGTGTGGTAGCGTATTCACGGGCGAGTTTCCGAATATCTTCCGCTGGAATACCTGTAATTTCTTCAGCCCATTCTGGCGTACGCGATTTAGCGCGCGCGGCTAAATCTTTATAACCATGTGTGTAGTTGTCAATATAATCTTGGTCTTGCAGGCCTTCTTCAATAATCACGTGCATCATCGCCATCGCCAGTGCGCCATCGGTGCCTGGTTTGGGGGCAATGTGCCAATCTGCTTCTTTGGCGGTTTTGCTGGCGTAGCTATCAATCACCACTACTTTCGCGCCTTTTTTCTGCGCGTCTTTGACGATGTGCCAGTGATGTAAGTTCGTAGAAACTGAATTGCACGCCCAAATAATGATGTATTTGCTATGGATAAAGCTTTCTGGGTCTACACCGCCAGTTGGCCCCACAGTCAATAACCATGCGGTACATGAGCCTTCACCACAAAAAGTACGCTCGCAAACCGTTGCGCCCAGTTTATTAAAAAAGGCATCACCGCCATTCAAACCGTGCACCAAACCTTGGTTGCCTAAATAGCTCGCCGGCATAATGGCATGTGGGCCATATTCGGCCATAATGCCTTGCCATTTGCTGACGATAGTATCTAGCGCTTCATCCCAGCTAATGCGGGTAAATTGCTTGCTGCCTTTGGGGCCTGTGCGCTTCATGGGGTATAGCAAACGGTCTGGGTGGTAATGGCGTTTTTCGTAATCGTGCAGTTTGACGCACAAACCGCCACGCGTCATGGGGTGATCTTTATTGCCGGTAACTGAAATGAGTTTACTATCTTTGACCGTGTACACCATGCTGCAGGTGTCTGGGCAATCATGCGGACATGCGCCGTGGAATGCTTGAGCATTTTCAGCGATTTTATTCATTTGCAACTCTCCCTTGTTGATGTTTTATTTTTTTAATCTAAAACTGACTACTCAGAAAAACGCTTGCTATACAGATAAGTATACGCTTGTTTATTTGACGAGAGCAATACAAATTTTTGACATAAAAAAAGCCCCTTGCGGGGCTTGGTTTTTAGTTTATTTTTCCTAGCAATCAAATACCTGTATCTTTTCAGATAGACTTATCATGCGTTCAACAGGCGTGACCCAAACGATACCGTCGCCTATTTGTCCAGTATGACCAACTTCTACGATTACCTGCAATATGCCTTCGACTAGCTCGTCTGGTGTGACTAGCATAATATACACTTTGGGGCTGTAGTCTGTGAGCTCCTCGCGTATGCCTAGCTGTGGCTTGGCGAGATGATGGCCGCAACCATCTACTTTACTCACAGTCATCCCTGGGAAGCCTTTGATGTTGCGTAACGCGGAGCGAATTTTTGCTAATCGAGCTGGTTGTATAATCGCTTTGATTTCTTTCATAATTTGACCTTTTATCCCTCAATGCGTGGTTCTTCAAATTTACGATATAACGTTGGAACCACCACCAAGGTTAACAGTGTAGAGGTGATCAGACCACCAATCACAACGATTGCGAGTGGGCGCTGAATTTCTGAGCCAGGGCCTGTGGCAAAAAGGAATGGCACAAGACCCAGCATTGCGACGGTTGCGGTCATCATGACGGGTCTAAACCGTTGGGCGCAGCCTTGGCGGATAGCTTCTAGCTGAGTTAACCCTTCATCCCGCAAGGTGCGGATGTAAGACACAAGCACAACACCATTGAGCACGGCGATACCCCATAAGGCAATAAAGCCGACAGAGGCGGGCACCGATAAATATTCTCCCGTGATAAATAGTGCAATAATGCCGCCGATAGATGCGAATGGAAGCACCATAATAATCATCGCGGCATAACGTACGCTGTTAAACAGTAAGAATAACAAGAAGAATATTGCACCAATAGTGATTGGGATAATTATAGATAGGTGTTTTAGCGCGCGTTCCATGTTCTGGAATTGACCACCGTATTCTACATAATAACCTTCAGGTAGCTTAAATTTACTATCAAGCGTCTGCTGAAGTTCAGCGACAAATCCACCTAAATCTCGGTCTTTCACATTCACGCCAACCACAATGCGACGTTTGGCAAACTCTCGACTAATTTGCGCAGGACCATCATGCACTTCTATGCTCGCTAAGTCTTTGAGGGCGACTTTGGAGCCATGTGGTGAGGTGAGCATTATGTTGCCAATGTCTTCAATATTATTGCGAAAGTTTTCGGGGAAACGCACTGCGGCAGTGAATCTGCGTTGGCCTTCGTAAATTTCGGTGGCTACTTTGCCGCCAATTGCTGTTTCAATCACATCGTGAATATCTGATGCGTTAAGACCCTGACGTGCGATGGCTTGGCGATCAACCCTGATATTGAGGTACTCTTGGCCTGAGACTTTTTCGATTCGTATATCGGTCGCTCCGTGAATTTGACCCGCAAGGTGGGCAACTTCCTCTCCCTTCGCTTTGAGTACTTCCATATCGTCGCCAAAAATTTTAACCGCTACATCAGAGCGTACCCCTGTCAGTAGCTCGTCAACGCGATCGGAAATCGGTTGCGCCATCACGACTTGTGCACCAGGAAGTACTTTTAAGCGTTTCTGAATTTCTTCACCAATCGTGTCTTGCGTCCAGCCTTTAGGCCACTCACTGCGGGGTTTGAGGCTGACAATCGGCGATGATTCATTTTGCCCTTGGGGGTCGGCGGGGCTTTCTCCTCGACCTAAACCCGAAACGGCAGATTTTACGCCTGGAATTTTTGCAATAATCGCCATTGCGGTTTTTTCCATTTCAATGGATTCACCCAATGAAATATTAGGTACGCGCAAAATATTAGGCACAATTGACCCCTCTTTCATTTCTGGGATAAACGAGGTGCCTAGAAATGGCACAATCAGTAAGGTGCCGATAAATATAAGGCTGGCAGTACCAATCGTTTTGTTTTCATTCACCAGCACCCAGTTGAGTGCTTTAAGGTAGGGTGTTTTAATGGATTGAATGATTTTTGTATCGTCACCACTGCCGCCTTTTAGTATGTAAGAGCAAAGGGCGGGAGTGAGTGTAAGCGATAACACTAATGATACAAATAAAGCGATGGCAATAGTGTAGGCAAGCGGAGCAAACATTTTGCCTTCCATGCCTTCTAGTGTCATGAGTGGTAAAAATACTAAAATGATAATGCCCACGCCAAACAATACGGGCGTACCTACTTCGGCGGCGGCTTCTAGTACGATACGGATTTTGCTTTCATTATTGCGATGACCTAGATGGTGAAATGCATTTTCTACCACCACCACCGAGCCATCCACCATTAAGCCAATGGCAATGGCTAATCCACCCAAGGACATGAGGTTGGCAGAAATGCCGTAATGGTTCATGACCATAAAGGTAATGAGTGGGGTGAGTATGAGTGTGCTGACTACAATCAAGCTGGAACGGACATCACCAAGGAATAAAAATAAAATCACGATAACCAGAACGATGCCTTCCAGCAATACTTTAGATACAGTGTGTAAAGCAGCATCGACCAGTTCACTGCGATCATAAAACGGTACAATTTTTAAGCCGTTTGGCAACATGCCTTTTTCGTTGATTTCTTTCACACGCGCCTGAATGCGGCCGACTACCTCTTTGGCATTGCCCCCGCGCATCATCATCACAATGCCGCCTACCGATTCGGTATCCCCATTTTTAATGAGAGAGCCCACGCGAGTTTCATAGCCTAGTTTGACTTCTGCAATATCGCGCATATAAATTGGCACACCATTCTGTTCTTGCAAAACGATATTGCGAATATCGTCTAGTGATTGAATTAAACTGATGCCTCGAATTAAATATTGCTCGGCATGATGCGCCAAAATGCCTCCGCCACTGTTGGCGTTATTGCGCGCAAGAGAGGAGTAGATGTCTTGTAGTTTTAAGCCATAATGGTTCATGCGGTCTGGATTCACCAGCACTTGATATTGCTTTACGTAACCCCCTTGCGAGTTGATTTCTGCAACACCTGGGATGCCGCGCAACATGGGGCGCACCACCCAATCTTCTACCGAACGGCGCTCAGTTAACTCTTGTACGGAGAGCGGTTTTTTACCATCATCCGCTTTGTCTAATGTGAACTGATAGATTTCTCCTAAGCCTGTAGAGACAGGGCCAAGCACTGGTGTGACACCCGTTGGCATGCGTTCCATCACTTCCATTAAACGCTCCATCACTAATTGGCGCGAAAAATAGACATCGGTACTGTCGGTAAATACGAGCGTAATGAGTGATAAACCATTTTTATTAAGCGATCGCATTTCTACCAGATTGGGCAGACCAGTCATGGCCATTTCAAGTGGCACGGTAATGAAACGCTCAACTTCTGCGGGTGATTGACCTACAGACTGCGTAGCGATGAGCACTTGTACATTGGTGACATCAGGAAAAGCATCTACTGAAAGCTTTTTGACAGCGAATATCCCTCCGACCAGCAGCGCCAACGCAAGCACGATAACGACGAGTCGCTGTTGAAGGGCTGTTTTAATCAGTGACTCTATCATGCTTGGGATTCCTCATTTTTATGTAATATTTCTGGTAGTTCGAGAGTTGGGAGGTAATGAACCCATATCATATTGGGTATTGGGTTGATGGTGCAACTGATAAAGCAGATAGCTATTGTGATAGCGGGGATGGCAAGGCGAAAATGTAGATGGTACTGCTTCGCCCTGCAAGCTTGGAAACTAAATTACTCGGTATTTATATTACTCGGTATCTATGACGGTAATTTTTTCAGATAAACGAACCATTCTTTCTGTTTCAGTCACCCATACAATCCCATCTCCGGCTTGCCCTGTATGACCGACCTCCACCAAAATCTGTAACAGTCCTTCTAACATGCTGTCAGGGGCAATAATCTCAATCTTTACTTTTGGAGAGTAGTCGGTGAGTTCTTCGCGAATGCCATGGGCGGGTTTGGCTAGATGGTGGCCGCAGCCTTCTACTTTTGCGACCGTCATGCCTGGAAAGTTTTTAATATGGCGGAATGCTGAGCGGATTTTTGCTAACCTGTGCGGCTGGATGACTGCTTTAATTTCTTTCATGGGATCTCTCCTTAAGCCTCTATACGCTCTTCTTCAAACCAACGATATAGCGTTGGAACTACCACCAAGGTGAGAAGTGTTGAAGAAATTAAACCGCCAATCACCACGATTGCCAACGGCCTTTGTACTTCTGAGCCAGGGCCTGTTGCAAATAAGAATGGCACAAGCCCAAGCATGGCGACCGTTGCCGTCATCATGACAGGGCGGAATCTCTGTGCGCAACCTTCCATAATGGCTTCCAGTTGTGTTTTGCCTTCATCGCGCAGACTGCGGATGTAAGAAACCAGTACCACGCCGTTCAGAACAGCAATCCCCCAAAGTGCGATAAACCCTACCGAGGCTGGTACGGATAGATATTCTCCGCTAACAAAGAGTGCGACAACCCCGCCAATCGATGCAAACGGCAATACCGTGATAATCAAACCAGCAAATCTGACTGATTTAAATAGCAAGAATAGCAAGAAGAAAATGGCTGCGATGGTAATTGGGATAATCACCATCAGGTGCGCCATGGCGCGTTCCATATTCTGGAACTGACCTCCCCATACCAAATAATAGCCCTCGGGTAACTTGACTTTGCTATCCACGGCTTGTTGTAACTCTGCCACAAAACCGCCTAAATCCCGATCTTTGACGTTTACACCCACCACAATACGTCTTTTGGCAGATTCTCGGCTAATTTGAGAGGGACCATCTTTTACTTCGATTTTAGCTAAATCTGTAAGCGCGACTTTTGAGCCGTTAGCAGAGGTAAGGTAAATGTGACCAATTGCATCTTCATCGCTACGAAACTGTTCTGGGAAACGAATCGCAGCTTCAAAACGGCGTTCACCTTCAAAGATTTCTGTCGCTACTTTTCCGCCAATGGCGGTTTCAATGACATCATGCACATCGGCTACGTTAATACCGTGACGCGCGATGGCTTCACGGTCAATATCAATCACCAAGTATTGTTGCCCTGTGACTTTTTCAACGCGCATATCACTTGCACCTTGAATGCCACCTGCAATTTTGGCAATTTCATCGGCTTTCGCTTTTAACACTTGAATATCTGAACCAAAAATTTTGACCGCAACATCTGAGCGCACGCCCGTGACTAGCTCCGCCACGCGAGCAGCAATTGGTTGTGAAAGTACAACCTGAACACCAGGAATACTTTTGATTTTTTCGCGAATGGCATCTGCAATGCTGTCTTGATTCCACCCTTTTGGCCATTCAGCCCTTGGTTTAAGGCTAACAATCGGAGTGGATTCATTTTGACCTTGTGGGTCAGCGGGGCTCTCGCCGCGTCCTACCCCAGACACCACTACTTTTACGCCAGGCACTTCGGTAATCGCCTTCATGGCGGTGGTTTCTAGTTTAATTGATTCCTCAATTGAAATATTGGGTGTTCTCACAATGCTTGGAACAATTGAGCCCTCTTTCATTTCGGGGATAAATGCGGTGCCCAGCAACGGGAATAGCATGATTGTACCAATCAATGCCGCAACCGAAATGAAAACGGTTTTTCTTGAATTAGTCACGGCAGCTTCAAGTAGCTTGAGATACGGCGTTTTCATCGCTTTAATGATGCGTGTGTCCTCGCCGCTACCACCTTTTAGAAGGTAGGAGCTCAGCGCGGGGGTGAGCGTCATCGAAAGCATTAACGAGACAAATAACGCAATTGCAATCGTGTACGCCAATGGCGCGAACATCTTACCTTCCATACCTTCTAGCGTCATGAGGGGTAAAAACACTAAAATAATGATGCCAACCCCAAATAAAACGGGGGTGGCGACTTCAGCCGTTGCTTCAAATACAACACGTACTTTGCTTTCATCTTTGCGATGACCCAAGTGGTGATAGGCGTTTTCCACTACCACGACAGAGCCATCGACCATCAAACCAATTGCAATCGCCAAACCGCCTAATGACATTAAGTTGGCGGAAATGCCAAAGTGGTTCATCGCCATAAAGGTAACCAATGGCGTGAGTATGAGTGTGCCGACCACAATTAAGCTGGAACGTACATCACCTAGGAATAAAAACAGGATGACGATGACCAGTAAAACACCCTCAATCAGCACTTTTACCACAGTGAACAGTGCCGCATCGACCAGTTCACTACGGTCATAAAACGGCACAATTTTTAGGCCGTTCGGCAGCATGCCTTTTTCGTTGATTTCTTTGACGCGATCTTTGATGCGAGTCACCACTTCTTTAGCGTTGCCGCCACGCATCATCATCACAATGCCGCCAACGGATTCAGTGTCACCATTTTTAATCACGGCACCCACACGCACTTCATGCCCAATCGTCACTTCTGCAACATCACGCATGTAAACTGGGACGCCACCTTGCTCTTTGAGCACGATGTTGCGAATGTCTGCAACGCTCTTAATCAAGCCCACGCCACGAATTAAATATTGCTCGGCAAAATGCGGTAACGTACCGCCACCACTGTTGGCGTTATTCCGTGCCAGAGCTGTATAGATATCTTGTAGTTTTAAGCCGTAGTGATTCATTCTATCTGGGTTTACTAATGCTTGATATTGCTTAACATAGCCACCTTGAGAGTTGATTTCGGCAATACCAGGGATTCCGCGTAATAGCGGACGTACCACCCAATCTTGTGTTGCACGGCGCTCTTTTAACTCATCCACTGTTAAAGTCCGCTTGCCGTCATCATCACGCTCTAGGGTGTATTGATAGACCTCGCCCAAGCCAGTTGAAACTGGGCCAAGTACAGGTGTAACGCCTTGCGGCATTTTTTCCATGACCTCCATCAAGCGCTCCATCACTAACTGGCGGGCAAAATAAACGGGGGTGCTATCTGTAAAAACGAGTGTAATAAGCGACAAGCCGTTTTTGTTGAGGGAGCGCATTTCAGTAAGCCCTGGCAGACCAGTCATCCCCATTTCTAGCGGAACGGTAATGAATCGTTCCACCTCTTCTGGAGATTTCCCCGTCGCTTGGGTAGCAATCTGTACTTGAATGTTAGTCACATCAGGAAACGCATCAACTGAGAGTTTTTTAACGGAAAATAAACCAGCGATGAGTAATGCGATGGCGAGCACAGCCACAATGAGGCGTTGTTGCAACGCCCCTCGAATGAGAGATTCAATCATGACTTACTCCAATTCTTTGCGTTTGCGTTCGTTGTTGAGATGGAAAGCCCCTTCACTCACAATGACTTCACCTTCAGCAACACCGCTTGAAACGGCCACGAATCCATTGTATTCCGTGCCTAGCGTCACCTCTCTTAATCTGTATTGGTTTGGGGCGATTTGCACAAACACATAGTTTTTATCGTTTTCACGAATGACGCTTTGTTCAGGCACCGCAGTTTTAGGGCTGGATTTTGAATGCACCACCATTGAAACTAACATGGCTGGTTTAATGTTGTGTGCGCTATTCTCAATGTCTGTTCTTACTGTCACTGTGCGCGTTTGTGGGTTGACTACATCACCCACAAAAATCAGCTTGCCACTGAGCTGCTGATTGCCAAGCGCGGGGATTTCGATATTAACGGTTTCATTTTTCTGAATTAGGTCAATTTGTTGCTCAGGTACTTCAGCCACTGCCCAAACATGCGATAAATCTGCAACTACAAACAGCTCTTCAGCTGGCTGCACCACTTGCCCCAAGTTCACTTTTCGGTCAATCACTGTGCCACCTAGGCGTGCAGACACGGTGCTAAACGATTGTACTTGAGCGGTTTGACCAAGGCGATCAATCGCCTGTTTAGACATGCCTAGAATCATTAGCTGGGCTTTGGCGGCATTTAAGTCCGCTTGCGCACCACTGAGTTCTGCTTCTCTACGTTGCACCTCCGCCGCGCTAATCACATCAGAGGCAAACAACAACTTAGCACGATCCACCGCTTTCGATTGCAACGATATTTGTTGCATTGCTCGAATATAAGTGAGCTGATTTTGCGCTAGCTCGGTGCTATTTAAACTGGCAAGCGTTTGACCTTGCTTGACGTTTTGTCCAAGGATAACGTCAATCTCGGTAATTCTGCCCGTTACAGGCGCACCAATGCGCGCCATGCGTTGCTCATCTACTTGAATGCTGCCGGGAATGCGCAATAAATCACGAATTTCAGCGCTTGCAACTGTTGTAGTTTTAATCTCATTTTGTAGTTCTGGCGTTATTTCAACCACGTTCGGGTCAACGGCCTGTTTTTGTGTTGCAAGTTTTTCTTGATTGGCGGTTTCTTTGTTTTCGCAACCAGCTAGGATGATGCTTGCAATAAGCGTTAGCGCGATAAATTGTTGTGTTTTGGTGATTTTTTTCATTTGATTTTCCTGAATCTTTATTAAACTACTGCGCATTAAATAATGAGTTTGAACCAAGCAGCCGTTCAATTTCCAGCATGGCGCTGACGTAGTCGTAACGCGCTGCAATGTAGTCTTTACGCACAATTCGATAAGTACGCTGTGCGTCGAGATATTCCAAAATGCCGCGCTCACCATAACGATAAGCCGATTCGGCAGTTTTTAATACCGATTCTGATTGACTCAATAGACCGCTTTCAAAAGCGCTTACCTGTTGTTGCGCGATTAAATAACGTTGATAAGCTGATTCTAAATCACGGTTAAGCGCCCACTCACGCTCAGTGAGTACTGCTTGTGTCTGGTTGATATTGGCTTTAGCCTCAGCAATTTGACCTTCACGTTTATTCCAGAGTGGAAGAGGTATAGCAATGCCTAAACGCATACTGGTGATGTCTGGGTCTTGTTCAATCCCCGCCTTAACGGTTAGGCCAGGGTAGCGCAACCGTTCTTCTAGTTGCAGTTTGGCTTCGGCTGATTTTGTACTTGCGCGTAGTTGAGCGAGTTGAGGGTTTTCTGCAATACGCTCTCTTAGTTCGCTTACTTGCGGTAATGTTGCTTGCATCGGCAACTCGCCAGCGAGTTCGTAATCGGATGGTAATGTATTACTGCTAAGGCCGCGCAAATAGGCTTTAGCTTCAGTGATACGCACCAGAGCGGTTTGGTAGTCACGTTCTGCTGCCAATAGTTCTGTATCTGCTTTGATGAGCTCGTATTTAGGAGCCTCACCTACATCTACTCGCAATTTAACACGGTCACGAATCTGTATCAGTAATTGCCTATCGCCCTCAACCAGCTTAAGAATGGCTTGGCGCTGTATTACATTATAAAACGCATCTTTTACGCGATTACGTAATTCTACGCGGGTAACCTGTTTACCTGATTCCGCAATCTGAATGTTAGATTCAGCCAACTCACGCCTTGCTGAACGTACATTACCATACTCAAGCGTTTGCGATAAACCTACGCCCCAGTTGGCTCTGGGGTCTTGGTTGCCAACTTTATAACGGCTGGGGCCAGCACCAAACTCCAACTCGGGATTTGCATAAGACTTTGCCGTGATGAGGTTTGCCAAAGCTGCCGATGCTTGCGCATTGGCGACATTCATAGCTGGATTGCGTTCCACTGCAATATCCATCATTTGTGCAAGAGTGAAAGTTTCAGCCGCTTTTGCTGGCAAAGATAAACTGAACCCAATACTCACGCCTACAAGTAGTATGGAAGACAGCCAAAAATTGTGGAATCGCTGAAGCGTCATACCATGTTGCTGCGATATTTGTTGCTTTTGCATATAAATTTACTTTTTTTAATGGTTAGGGTTTTATGGGTTAGACGCGAGTTGTATGGCGATGAAAGTTTATCGCAAAGGCAATTCGCGTCATCTCCTAGCTACAAATCTAAATGCTAGCAAGTGCCAAGCCAATAGATATGTAGCTGGAAGTTTAAATAAATTAACCGCGGGGCGGTTTAAGGGTAACAGCTAGGTCGGGTTGATTATATTGCGTCAAAACAACCGTGAGTGTGTTAGCTAATATTGGGTGAAATGAAACTGGGTGATTGGTTAAAACAGCTGGCTCGTCTGCATCCGTATGGTCTTCATCCGCTATTTGTATGTCAGCAATAGCGCTATTTGAGTCTGCAAATACATCGCAGCATTGATCCACGTGCTTGGTAAATAGCACAAGCGCCATCAGCAAGCTGAATACAATAATCAGGGTTTTATTGATTGCCATGTGTTGTTAAATGCGCATTTTTTCTAAATGGTTGGTCTTGGTGTTTATAAAAAATCCATATTCAAGCAATAACCATGCCTGTTTTAGCTAGGTTCTGCGCCAAGTTGTTCCTTGTGGCGTGTCTTCTAGTACAATGCCTTGTGCCTGCAAGTTTTTACGTATTTCATCTGCAACGGCATAATTTTTATTTAATTTAGCCTCATTACGTTGCGCAATCATTTTTTCAATCTGCTCTGGGGTGATGCTGTCGTCCGACACGTCCCCCTGTAAAAAAGTTTCTGGATTGCGTTGTAATAAACCAAGAATCCCTGCTAACCCTTTTAGAAGCGCTGCTTGGGTTAAGTCACGCGTTTTGTTAACGTCATTGACTAATTCAAATAAAGTTGCAATGGCTTCAGGCGTATTGAAGTCATCATCCATGGCTAATTTGAATTTGCTCGCACTTGGGTGCAACCAGTCAATCGCATTATCCGTCAATGTTAACCCGCGAAGCGCATTGTAAAGTCTTGCTAATGCTTGCTTGGCATCTCCCAAATGTTGCGTTGAGTAGTTGAGCGGGCTACGATAATGGGCGCGTAATATGAAAAAACGCACGACTTCAGCATCATAGGCTTTTAACACATCTCGTATCGTGAAAAAATTGCCCAAAGATTTGGACATTTTTTCTTCTTGACCGTCTTTATCATTGACCACGCGCACAAAACCGTTGTGCATCCAATAATTGACCATTTGGCAGTCATGCGCACCTTCAGATTGCGCAATTTCATTTTCATGGTGGGGGAATTGTAAATCCTGCCCGCCACCGTGAATGTCAAAGTGTTTACCCAGATGACAGGCGCTCATGGCTGAACATTCAATATGCCAGCCAGGGCGGCCTTTGCCCCAAGGCGAATCCCAACTTGGCTCTTCCGGTTTTGCTGATTTCCAAAGCACAAAATCCATTGGGTCATTTTTGAAATTATCCACTTCGACACGTTCGCCAGCGCGTAAGTCTTCAACTGATTTGCCCGATAGCTTGCCGTAATCTGCAAAGCTATTGACTGAATAGAATACGTCGCCATTGGCAGCATGGTAAGCGTGACCTTTGTCGATCAGCGCAGCAATGAGTTCAAGCATACCTTGTATATGTGTGGTCGCACGCGGTTCAATATCTGGCCGCAACACCCCTAAAGCGGCAGAATCCTCATCCATCGCTGTGATAAAGCGCTGAGTTAATTCACCAATAGATTCATTGTTTTCATTGGCACGCTTGATGATTTTATCGTCAATATCGGTAATGTTGCGCACATAGGTGACTTCATAATCTGAAGCGCGTAACCAGCGACTCACCATGTCAAACACTACCATCACGCGTGCGTGACCAAGGTGACAAAAGTCATAAACCGTCATGCCACAAACATACATACTGACTTTGCCAGCGACAATTGGTGTGAATGTTTGTTTTTCTCGGCTGAGGCTATTGTAGATTTTTAGCATAGATAATCGTGGAGTAAGTGAAGTAGTTAAGAGCGCAGTTGCATTAAATCTATCATTACTTACTAAGCTAGTTTAGTAAACAATTGTTAGACTAATATGACGGACGGCGCTTTTTGTTAGGCTATTTGATAGACTTTTTGTTAGAATTGAAAACTCAAAAAATATTTGAATGAAAAGTATATCACAATGCCTCAATTACGCACTTTAACAGCACAGGTTATATTCACGTTGATGTTATCAGTGACTTTCTGTGTTTACGCTGACGACCTTAAAGATATTGCCCAGCAAGCGAATCAAGGCCAACAAGACGCTGCACTTGATCGTATCAATGCACATCTTGCCGCAAACCCGAAAGATGTTCAGGCCATGTTTATGCGCGCGGTTATTTTGGCAGAACAAAATCGTCGTGAAGATGCAATTAAAGCCTTTACTGATATTTCGGAAAAGTATCCAACTTTACCTGAACCTTATAACAACTTAGCAGTGATTTATGCGGATCAAGGGCAATACGACAAAGCAAGAAAGGCGTTGGAAAGTGCTATTAAGACTAACCCGAGTTACGCTACAGCGCACGAAAACTTAGGTGATATTTACGCCAAAATGGCCTCAGAGGCATATGGAAAAGCTTTGCAGTTGGATGGTGCAAATACACGCGCGCAAAGCAAATTATCATTAATTCGTGATTTGTTCAGCACGGGTAAGCCTGCCTTGTTGGCAAATCGCACAGCGCAACCTAAAGAGCCAGCTAAGCCTGTCAGTAGTGCAAATGTAGCCATTAAACCAATTGAGCCAGCTAAGCCAGTTGAAGTCGCAAAGCCTGTTGAGCCTAAACCTCAAGAAACCAAAGTGGTTGAATCTGCCAAGCCTGAGAAGGCCACATCACACGCTAATTATGAGCGTGACATTACGAGTGCAGTCAATCAATGGGCAAAAGCATGGTCCAGCAAAAATGTGGATGGATATTTAAATGCTTATGCTGACTCATTTAAAGCGCCTGATGGACAATCCCGTAAAGAGTGGGAAAATACTCGCCGTACACGCATTGATAAGCCAGAAAAAATCACGGTTGAGGTGTCTAAGCTTAATATTAAATTGATTGATCAAACGCATGCACAAGCAAGCTTTAAGCAAAGTTATAACTCTGGTAGTTTGTCTAAACGCACTTCTAAGGTATTGAATATGAAGCGAGTCGGTGACCGATGGTTGATTGAGCAAGAGTTGGCAAATTAAGTTGCAGCTTTTAAAGTTTGCAAGAGCCTCAGCAAATTGAAATGCACCGAGCGCTAATCAAGGTTTTATGAAGTTTATTATTATGTCGATGTTTAAATCTGCTTGTATCATAAGCGCTGTCTCAGCATTATCTGCCCCTGTGACTTTTGCTGCAGCGCAAGTCGATGTCATTAGTAGCCGTGCATCAACCATCAAATTTAGCACCCATCAAACTGAAGATTTGCTGGTTAAAAGTTTGTTGCAGATCACGCGAGGTCAGCTACAGCAAGCTGCTGAAACGATTGACCAAGTCATTAAAATTGCCCCTAATTTTAAATTGGCACAGTTGGTGCGTGGTGACTTGCTAATGGCTAAGGCGCATCAGTTTCAAGCATTTGGCAGTGTGGCGGTCAACGTTCCGCAACATGTGGTCGGTTTTCAAGAGGAAGCACGCAAGCGTATTGAGCATTATCTTGCGCAAAGCAAAAACGACAGTCTGCCAGAACCTTTGTGGCAAATGGATGCTCGACAGCAATTTGCTATTGTTGTCGATACTGATAATTCTCGCTTATATCTCTACAGTAATGAGAATGGCTTGCCACGTTATGTTGCTGATTATTATATAACAATTGGTAAAAATGGTATTCAGAAGCAGTCCGAAGGCGATAAGCGAACACCACTCGGGGTTTACTTTACTGGCGCTAAGCTGACTCAAAAATTGGCAGATATTTATGGCGATGCAGCATATCCACTCAGTTATCCTAACGAGTGGGATAGACGTCAAGGCAAAACTGGTTCTGGTATATGGGTTCATGGCACGCCACAAGATACATATAGCCGCCCACCAAATGCGAGTGATGGATGTGTTGTCGTATCTAACCCTGATTTAGATTCTATGTCTCCCATCTTGCAGAAGGGCGATGTGCCTGTCATTATTGCGCAGAACCTGCGCTGGGTGAGTCCGCAGTCATTAATGGCTAAAAAGAACGATGTGTTAAACGCTTTAGAGACATGGCGTCAGGATTGGCAGTCACAAAATACAGAGATGTATTTGAGTCATTACTCACAACAGTTTGCTACAAATGATATGACCTTTTCGCAGTGGGCGATTGAAAAGCGCCGCATTCAAGCTAGCAAACCTAAAGTGGATATTAAAATATCGAATGTAAGTGTTTTTAATTACCCGAATAATAACAAGCCTATGGTTGTGGTCACGTTTAATCAGTCATTTAAGAATGCCATCTTGGATAGCCAAATGCGCAAACGTCAATATTGGGTGCAAGAAAACCAACGCTGGAAAATTATTTATGAAGGGCCGGCGTAAGTGAAGGGCCAGGGTAAGTGAAGGCCTGGGTAAGTTCAGTGGTTTCAAATGTAAGTTTAGCGGTTTCAATTTAGAAGTATTACCTTAAAGGAGCGTTTTGTGGTCAAATTACATACCAATTTTGGTGAAATTACCCTTGAACTTGATGCTGAAAAAGCACCAAAAACAGTGGCAAATTTTCTACAATATGTTGAAAACAACTTTTTCGACAACTTGATTTTTCATCGCGTGATTGACGGTTTTATGATTCAAGGTGGTGGTTTTGATGTTGATATGAAACAAAAGTCAGCAGGCGAGAATATTGAAAATGAAGCAAACAATGGTCTTAAAAATGATAAATATACCATTGCTATGGCACGCACACCCAATCCGCATTCAGCAAGCAGTCAGTTTTTTATCAACGTTGCGGATAACGACTTTTTAAATTTTACCGCGCCGACTTCACAAGGCTGGGGTTACTGCGTGTTTGGGAAGGTGGTTGCGGGAACTGAAGTTGTTGATAAAATCGCGAAAGTAAAAACTGGCAATAGTGCGGGTCACCAAGATGTGCCGAAAGAGGCTGTGATCATTCAACGTACAGAAATTTGCTAATTTAATCAGTTTCGATATCAAAGGCATTACAATTTTTAGCTTTAAGAAAAACCATGCATAACGTCAGAAACACTCAAGCGCATAGCTTGTTTATTTCTGACTTGCATCTTTGCCAGTCGCGACCAGAAATTCAAGCCCAGTTTTTAGGTTTCTTGCGAGGGCTTGCTCGACAAGCACAATCTCTTTTTATTCTCGGTGATTTATTTGAATATTGGGCTGGGGATGACGATTTGTCTGACCCGTTTAACGCGAGTATCATCGCCGGTTTACGTGAGTTGACTGACGCAGGCACTGCGTTGTTTTTAGTCCGTGGCAACCGCGATTTTCTTTTGTTAGATGTCTTTATTCAAGCGATCGGTGGGCAGTATTTAGATGACCCTAGTGTGCTTGAATTACATGGGTGGCGTGTTTTACTAGGGCATGGAGATATTTGGTGCACTGATGATGTTGCCTACCAAGCATTCCGCCAGCAAGTGCGTAACCCAGTCTGGCAGGCGCAGTTTTTAAGTCAGCCACTCGTCGCACGTAAGGCTCAGATTGAGGCATTGCGTTTGCGAAGTGAGAATGAGAAATCACAAAAATCCATGGCAATTATGGATGTTAACTCTCACGCTATCGAGGATGTTTTCCGCGAATATGATTATCCACAACTCTTGATTCACGGACATACACATAGACCCGCGCAACACTTATTAAGTATAGATGGTCACGCGAGTGAGCGATGGGTGTTGGGAGATTGGTACGATCAGGGAAGTTGCTTGCGCTTAGATGCAAGTGGATGTAGTCAGGTTAGGCTAAACTAATTGACTAAGCTAATTTAACTAAAACTCAACTGGTACCTTATGTTTGATAGGCCTGAGGACTATCAAAGCCCCCACTTATTTTGTTTTTCCCGCTTGATTGAACTCCTGAGGACGTACGCTTTCTGCAATTTTATCTAATACACCGTTAACATATTTATGTCCATCGGTACCACCATAGATTTTAGCTAACTCAACCCCCTCATTGATGGCCACGCGGTAAGGAATGCTTGCATCATGTATCAGCTCAAATGCGGCAATACATAAAATGGCGTGCTCAATCGGGCTAAGTTCATTTAATTTGCGGTCAACAAAGCCAGCAATTTGTATATCTAACTCGGGAATGTAGTTATATACGCCAGTTGTTAGCTTTCTAAAGTAGTCTTCATCTGCATGTCTAAACTCTGGATCATCCACCGCATTGCCTAGTAACTTCATCAAATCAGTTGGGCTAATTAGATGCTGATAAATTGCTTTCAGGCAGAGCTCGCGCGATTTTCGGCGATTTTTACTCGGTTTTTTACTGGCTTTTTTTTCGGTATCGGTCATGGTGTTGATTATAGTTGTTTGAGTAAGTTAACCATCTCAATTGCTACGGCTGCTGCTTCAGCACCCTTAACTGACATGCGCTCTTCAGCTTGCGCATCATTTTGAGTAGTTAAAATAGCATTTGCGATTGGGATGCCTGTGCTTAATTGAACTTCTGAAATGCCGCGAGCCGATTCATTGCAGACCACTTCAAAGTGATAAGTTTCACCCCGAATAATTGCGCCGAGCGCAATCAGCGCATCAAAGTTTTCCGAGTCTGCCATTGCAAGCAACGCCAAGGGTGTTTCTAACGCACCAGGTACGGTTGCTAACGTGATGTCATCAGCCGCAACGCCTAGTTTAATCAGTTCTGTTTGACAAGCTGTTAGCAAGCCTTCTCCAATATTGTTATTGAAGCGCGAGAGCACGATGCCGATACGCAACCCTTTGCCGTTAAGATTAATTTCAGTTTTTTTCAAAGTTATTCCTTAAAACGTGAACCCTCATGTGAAGGTTTTGCCAAAATTTCAATGCATGTAGCAATGCATTGAAATAAAACAATGTAAAGAACTACATTCTAACATAGGACGGCACTAGCATCGTGATGTGAGGCAAATGCAATTTGAATTGATGCGTTCGTTTGCGATAAATGCTTGTAAAAATGCCAAAGCTTATGCATATTTTTTATTGAGTCTTGTCATAACAATGTAATATTAACGTCATATAGTGCGCCAGTGTTGTGATAACCTTCGATAAGAGAGAGCCATTAAATGCCAGCCAATATCCTTGTTGTTGAAGACGAACCAGCGATTCAAGAATTGCTCGCCCTCAACCTCACGCAAGCAGGTCATAATGCGATTCGCGCCTTGAGTGTTGAGCAGGCACAATTGTTGATTCGTGAAACATTACCCGATTTGATTATTTTAGACTGGATGCTGCCAGGGATGAGCGGCATTGAGTACGCACGCAAACTAAAAACAGATGACGTGACAAAAGCAATCCCAATTATTATGTTGACTGCCCGTGGCGAAGAGTCGGATAAAGTACGTGGGCTAGAAGTGGGTGCAGATGATTATGTGACTAAACCATTTAGCCCCCGTGAATTAAATGCGCGTATCAAGGCAGTGCTTCGCCGCCGCGCACCTCAGATGACGGATGACCCGATTGAGGCAAGTGGGCTTCGTTTAGACCCAACAACCCATCGGGTGACGGGGAATGGCGCATCTTTGGAGCTTGGTCCAACTGAATTTCGTTTGTTGCACTATTTAATGTCTAATCCAGAGCGTGTGCATTCTCGTAGCCAAGTGCTTGACCGTGTTTGGGGCGATCGTGTGTTTGTAGAGGATCGTACGGTAGACGTGCATATTCGTCGTTTGCGATTGGCGCTTGCAGATTCAGGGCATGAAGATTTAATTCAAACTGTGCGCGGCGTCGGCTACCGTTTCTCAGCACAGTAGCTCATAATAAGCACCTTGTTAGATTGGGGTTAGCACAAGCGTGCAAGATATTCGACAAACCATTTTTTGGTACTTAATGTTATTGGTGGTAATTTGTCTGATCGTATGGGCAAAATTTACCGCTTTCATTGCAATGGCTGTTTTCTCTACAGCCATTTTTCTATATTTTCTAAAGCATATTTTCTGGCTGGAAAAGCTTCTTATTTGGCTGAAAACAGCAGAGTTGGAGTCTTTACCCGCTGGCTCTGGTATTTGGGAAGATGTGTTCAGTGGTTTGTATCAGTTTCAACGTCGTCATCAACGAAGCCAAGCGCAATTAAGCTCAACTTTAGATCGTTTTATGCATGCTGCTAGTGCATTGCCTGATGGTGTGGTGTTGCTTAATGCGCAGCACCATATTGAATGGTGTAATGCGCCCGCTGAAAAACTGCTCGGACTCTCCCTCGTTAAAGATGTTGGGCAGCGTATTGTGTATTTAATTCGACATGCTGATTTTGTTGATTATTTGAAAGATTGCGATTCAAATGAGTCTATCAAAATGCGGTCGTGGATTAGCGCAGAAATTGTGTTAGAAATTCAGTTGGTTTCGTTTGGTAAAAATCAAAAGCTGTTGATTGCACGCGATGTTAGTCAAGTAGAAAAGCTTGAGCATATGCGTAGAGATTTTATTGCCAATGTATCACATGAATTACGCACGCCTCTAACCGTGGTTGGCGGGTTTTTAGAAACACTTACAGATATGGATGATGCTGTGCCAGAAAGTTTGCGTGGGTATTTTGGCATGATGCAAGACCAAACTGCACGCATGCGTTCTCTCATTGAGGATTTGTTGGCGTTATCGCAATTAGAAAGTAGTAGTTTGCCGCAACAAGATACAGATGTTGATGTGCCTGCATTGCTAAATAAGGTGCTGAGTGAGTCAATTAGCTTAAGTAATGGGCGACATCAGATTTCATTTAAGCAAGAAAGTAATGTACATTTAACTGGATCTTTACAAGAGCTACATAGCGCGTTTGGAAACTTGGTGGGCAACGCGATTCGTTATACGCCAGCGGGAGGACAAATCATCATGACCTGGAAGATGCGAGGCGCAGATGCAGTATTTGTTGTGCAAGATACGGGGATTGGCATAGAGCAAAAGCATATTGATCGGCTGACTGAGCGTTTTTATCGCGTTGACCGCAGTCGCTCTCGTGAAACGGGCGGCACAGGCTTGGGTTTATCTATTGTAAAGCACATTCTGACGCGACATCTTGGGTGGCTAGAAATTGAAAGCGAGTTTGGTAAAGGCAGTATTTTCTCAGCCGTGTTTTCTAGTGAGCGATTGGTCAATAATGAGGCTGATAAGCCCACTAAATTAGTTGCCGTGTTTTAGGGTTTATTGACAGCCCAGCTCTGTGAGCTATTTGTTGGTTTGTGTGATGCGAAGCGCTACCGCTTCTGCCACCTTAATTCCATCAATCGCTGCTGTTAAAATACCCCCTGCATACCCTGCACCTTCGCCAGCAGGGTACAGACCCTCTGTATTTAAACTTTGGAGTGTTTCGTCATTGCGGGTGATGCGGATGGGCGATGAAGTGCGCGTTTCTACCCCAGTGAGCACGGCATCGTATTTATTAAAGCCTTTGATTTGCTGATCAAACATCGGCAAGGCTTCGCGAATCGCATTGCTGGCGTAATCGGGCAGTGCGGTTTGCAAATCCGTTGGCGTCACGCCTGGCGTGTAAGATGGCTCGACTTTACCCAAAATACCTGAATTTTTCTTGGCAATAAAATCTCCCACCATTTGCACGGGAGCGTTATAGTTCTCGCCGCCTAATTCAAATGCGCGCCCTTCCCAGCGACGTTGAAAAGCAATGCCAGCTAGTGGGTGTGCGCTTGGAAAATCTGCGGGGGTAATGCCCACTACAATCCCAGCATTGGCGTTGTGTTCGTTGCGTGAGTATTGACTCATGCCATTGGTGACTACGCAGTTGGGTTCTGATGTGGCGGCAACCACCGTGCCACCTGGACACATGCAAAAACTATATACTGAGCGACCATTTTTAGCGTGATGTACCAAGCTGTAGTCTGACGCGCCCAAGTGAGGATTTGGCGTGGCGCTACCAAAACGTGCTAAATCAATGAGTGATTGCGGATGCTCAATACGAAAGCCGATAGAAAATGGCTTGGCTTCGATATGTACCCCACGGTTATACAACATCTCAAAGGTGTCGCGTGCGCTATGGCCTATGGCCAGCACGACGTGATTGCTGGCGATGTAACTGCCATCTGCCAAAATTACACCTTTGACTTTACCATCCACAATATCGATATCTTGCACTTTTTGTTGAAAGCGAATTTCGCCACCTAGCGCCTCGGTTTGCGCGCGCAGGTTTTCCACAATCCCCACTAATTTAAAAGTGCCGATATGTGGTTTATTCATGTACAGAATTTCTTCAGGTGCGCCAGCTTTTACAAATTCGCGTATCACCTGTTTACCATAGTGCTTGGGGTCTTTTGATTGCGTGTAAAGTTTGCCGTCGGAGAATGTCCCTGCGCCACCTTCACCAAATTGTGTGTTCGATTCTGGGTTGAGTTTTGCGCCACGCCACATGCCCCATGTGTCTTTGGTACGTTCGCGTACTTTTTTCCCGCGCTCCAAAATAATCGGATTAAAGCCCATTTTTGCCAGCATTAAGCCCGCAAAAATGCCGCAAGGGCCAGTGCCAATGACGATAGGGCGGCTTTGTGTGGTTGCAAAGTCAGCAGGGGCAGTGGCGACAGTTTTATAGCTGGTGTCAGGGGTGATGGCGAGATGCTTTTCATCTTTCAGCTTTTTAAGCAACAACTCCTCAGCAACTTCTTCACCGACCAGTTCAATATCTACCGAATATAAGAAGATAATCGTGCGCTTTTTACGCGCATCATGGCTGCTTTTAGCGATGGAGTAGCTTTTTAAAGCGTCTTCATTGATGCCCAAGCGGCTTAAAATTGCATTTTTTAATGCACTTTCAGTATGATCTAGTGGTAGTTTAATTTCAGAAAGTCGTAACATGTTGGGTGTGTGTGCCTAAAGCTTGAAAAGGCGATATTGTACTCTCTTAGCTTCTCTCTGCTCATGCCTTAGTTTGAACAATGTTTGTCATTCTTGCGCATAGGTATGATTCAATATCCAATAGCGGGTGCATAATATGTTATGCTTTTTTGAAAGAGTGACCAGTTGGTTAAACGATTTTAAGGATGAGTTGCAGTAATGAATATAATTAACTTAAGTGATTTAACTAAAGATTGGAACTGGCTACGTGATGAATTTGTAGGGCAAGACAGGGGGCAAGGGCAGGCTTGGTTTCATTACTCTAGTGTGGGTATGGAACTGCCTAAAATCATACCCAAGAAAGATTCAGCTGCTAGAGTTTTGGCTGCTTGGCAGGCTGTGAGTCATGCTAAAAAGGGATCATCCGTGTTGGTATCGCATGGTCCAAGACCTGCAATGTACAGTGGCACAATGGCAAAACTATTTTGTCCAGATTTACCACACTTGATGTATTCATTTAACTTTACTAATTTACCTGGCAATACTCAGCGCAAGATGATGGCAAGCGCGTTCAAGCAAGTGACAAAGTTTGTATGCTATTCCACTTTAGAGCGCACCTTGTATGCTGAGTACTTTGATATTCCGATCGAGAAAATCGACATGATGCATTGGTCAGTGCATCCACCTAAAGTCGATTTCACTGAAGCCCAAGTTGAGTCTGGTGATTATATTTGCGCACTTGGTAGCCAAGGTCGGGACTACGAAACCTTGTTTGCCGCGATGAAGTTAATGCCGAATATTCGCTTAGTGATTGTTGCAACACCAGATAGTATTCATGGCTTGGATGTGCCAGACAATGTGACTGTGCATACCAATATTCCTTATACAAAAGCTACTAACATTTTGATGCACAGTCGCTTTATGGTTGTGCCGTTGCGCGATAGTGAAGTGCCGTGCGGGCATGTGACGATTGTGGCGGCCATGTTTCTCAAGAAGGCGATTGTCTCGGCAAACTCTAAGGGTGTGCATGACTACATTAAAAATGAGGAAACGGGTGTTTTTTACTCGCCTAGAGATACTCAGGAATTAGTCAGAAAAATTACCGAGTTATGGGAAGATCAAGTCAAGACCAATCAGCTCAGCGAAAATGCACTATCATTTGCCGAGGCACATTGTACCGAGAAAAAGGTGGTGGCTTACTTTGAAGATTTTTTAAAACGCTACGCAAAATAAGTAAAAGTCTTGTGCTTTTTACATACCGCCAACCATTTTATGTACTTGGCACACCAAGCTCTCCAGTTGCGCATCCACTGAGCCGGCCATCACAGGCGTGAAAAGATTTTTACTGGTATCCGTAGTCACTTTTTTGCCGTGTTTATCAAACATATCGATTGTAGGTGTTTTGATTTGATGCGTGTTGCAATTAAATTGAGGCATCGCACGCTGCTCTATATAAATTACTTTTTTTGCGTTGACATCAATTGTTTGGGGCTTAGTAAATCTTGTTTTAGTGATGATAGAAGGATAACCTTTTGCTTCATCATATGAATCCATGTCCACGGCGATATTAGCATCTTGATTTTTAATGACATTTGACCAATCAACCGCGTGTGCAGAGCTGATGAAGCCCCAAAAAAATGTGGTAAAGAACAGCAGCAATGTAGTTCTTTTGTACTGCATATGATTATTCTGAATTTTTATCACGGTTTGTTCAACTATTGAGTGGTTTTGGTGACTACTTTTGCGCTTTTAAGCCGCGCCAACCCTTATCCTTCATACATACGCCCAAGCCGCGGGTCGCTTCATTGGTTGTTGGGTTGGGTCGATGCGCTTCACCTAATGTTGTCACGCAATCGTTGATTGCAACTTGTAAACTCTCTGCACTACCGCCAATTTTCCACCATGAACTGATAATAAATTTATCCAAAGGGTCAGCCGCAGGTGCTGGCGTTGCAATTTTTGCCGTATTAGATGTTGAGCCATCTGTCGTTTGAGTGGAGAATTCCACCTTACCACCATCAGAAAGTGTTGTATTTTTGGTATATGTGTTGGTGTCAGGTGAAATAACCCGATTATCTGGGTTGACCGAAGCAGTTGCAAACGGGTCTAGGTCATCTAGTTTTTGCACTGTCCAACCTTTATCTTGCATGCATTGTTCTATCTTTTTGTGATCACCACTGATTGCTTCACACGTTCTTTTATCTGATGCTAAATCATTCGCGCCAGCCCCGCGTTTATAGGCAAACTCCCCGCAACTGCTGATTAATAAAGGCATGGCGAGTAATAGTAATGCAGATCTTTTCATATCAATCTTTCAGTGAAAATGGTTTGTATGTTGCTTTTATTTTAGGCTGATGAATCATAAATCAGGACAAAACTTAACATAAATTTAAGTCAACGCCATAACATTTATCTACGCAATTTGACGTATTTAATCTCATCCACTCAATCGCTAATCTAGCAACACGTTGGAGCTGTCACATGATTTTGATGGCATACACATAGTGATTTTAGTGTTTTTTAAACCAAGAAGGGGTGTTGAGATGAAATTTGAATTGAAAAAAAGTGTAGTGCTTTGTGCATTAGCTGCAGCAACAACGGTACCAGCATTAACTGCAAACGCAGGCGCTACGATTACTTTTGGTGAGGATAATTATTTGTCCGCTGGTTTTGGATTCCGTGCTGGATATTCTAGTGTGGATGATGCAGCACCCGATGGTGGTCGCACAAACGATTTATCTTTAGATAACTCACGTATTTACCTGAGTGGATCTTTAAACAAATACATCAAAGGGATGTTAAACACCCAAAATGATGACACATCTGGCATGAAAACAATGGATGCTAATGTGCAGTTGGCAGTGATTCCAGAGATGACGATTTGGCTAGGTAGATTCCTTTCACCTAGTGACAGAGCAAATATGGCAGGTCCTTATTTCACATTAGGTGGTGGTTACTGGTCAACTGTGGCTTCAAGATACGGCGCAAATGAAGGCTATATTGGTCGTGATGATGGTGTTGCGGTAGAAGGTTCATTAGCCGATAAAAAATTCCAATATGCATTTGGTGTTTTTGAAGGTAAAACACTGGGCTTCAACACGGGAACCTTATCAGTTGCAACCCCACAAACTACACCATTAAATACCACAAAACCTGGTGACGACCTTATGTACGCGGGTAGATTGCAATATGATTTTTGGGATGCTTTGCCTGGATATTATGCTTATTCTGGCAACTATTTAGGTAGTAAAGATATTCTTTCTATTGGTATTGCTGGTCGTTTCAAATCTGATGCAGTTTTAAGCCCAACAGCCAAAGGTGACTACACATCTTGGAGTATTGATTTCTTGATGGAGAAGAAAGATGTTGGTCCTGGTGCAGTATCTGTTGAGGCTGCTTACTATGATTATGATACTGATGGCGTGATTAAAGCCGAGCAGGGTCAAGCTTACTCAGCAGGCTTGGGATATATTTTCAAAGAGCCTGTAGGTTGGGGACAATTCCAACCATTTGTGCGCTATCAAAAGTTTGATGCTGATGCTAAATCTACAGCTAAAACTCAAAAAGTTATTGAACAGTATGACATAGGTACTGCTTACATTATTGATGGATATAACGCACAAATTTCAGCGTTCTATTCTAATGCTGAAACTGTAACCAATGCTACAACAGGTGCAACAAAAGATGTCGACTCAATCAACATCCAAACGCAATTCCAATTCTAAATAACTGCCGATGGATAAGTGGTTCACAAAACCACTTATCCAGAAGTAGCTCAAAAAATTTCTCAGATTGAATTGAATACTTAGGAGGCCATGTAATGAAAACAATCGTAAAGTTGGATTTAGATAAAAAGCCTTGGGAGCAAGACGGTCAGATTCATAACCGTTGGCATCCAGATTTGCCGATGATTGCCATGGTGAAGCCCGGCGATGAGTTCCGCGTGGAGTGTATGGATTGGACAGGCGGCCAAATTGGCAACAACGATAGCGCGAATGATGTGCGTGATGTTGACCTGACCCAAGTGCACTATTTGAGTGGTCCGATTGGCGTTGAAGGCGCTGAGCCGGGCGATTTGATGGTGGTTGAGATTCTTGACGTGGGAACCTTTGAAGATAGCCAATGGGGTTTTAACGGGATTTTTGCTAAAGAAAATGGCGGCGGTTTCTTGGTCGATCATTACCCAGAAGCGCGTAAATCAATTTGGGATTTTCACGGTATTTACACCACATCACGCCACGTGCCTAACGTGAAATTCGCGGGCATTATGCACCCAGGTTTGATTGGTTGCTTGCCATCACGCGAGTTGTTAGAAACTTGGAACAAACGCGAAGCAGATTTGATTGCGACTGATCCAGATCGCGTGCCAGCCCTTGCTTTGCCTCCAGAGCCAAAATCAGCGGTGATGGGTAAATTAAGCGGTGATGCAGCAGCAAAAGCTGCGCTGGAAGGCGCGCGCACTGTGCCACCTCGTGACCACGGCGGTAACTGCGACATTAAGAACTTAACCAAAGGTTCTAAAGTGTATTTCCCTGTGTATGTGAAAGATGGTGGTCTCTCTATGGGCGACCTGCACTTCTCACAAGGCGATGGCGAAATTACTTTCTGTGGTGCGATTGAGATGGCGGGTTACTTGGATTTGAAAGTAAGCCTGATCAAAGAGGGTGTGAAGAAATACGGTATTAAAAACCCAATCTTCCAACCCAGCCCATTGACACCCACTTATCGTGATTACGTGATTTTTGAAGGTATCTCTGTCGATGAAGCAGGTAAACAGCACTATCTCGATGTGCATGTGGCTTACCGCCAAGCTTGTTTAAATGCGATTGAGTATCTTAAGAAATTTGGTTACAGCGGCGCACAAGCCTTGTCGATTCTGGGTACTGCACCAGTGGAAGGGCATATCAGCGGTATTGTGGATATTCCTAACGCATGTGCGACTTTATGGTTGCCGACTGAGATTTTTGATTTTGATATTAAACCAAATGCTGATGGCCCCAAAATTATGGTGACCCCAGGCATTGATACTTCGGTAGCCACTTAATCAAACATTTCAACGCGATTGAACCAGTGAAAGCGAGTTAGCGATGCCACTTTATGAATATGAATGTACAGGTTGCGGAGTGTTTTCAGCACTCCGCAAAATGAGCGAATCAAGCTTGGCAGTGATGTGTGAAGAGTGCGGCGAAATGAGTGAGCGGATTATCTCCGCACCGCATTTGGCGATTCTTGATAAATCACAGCGTGTAGCGCATGAGCGGAATGAAAAGGCTGCAAATGAACCACGTGTGTCTAGACGTTCAAGCTGTGGTTGTACAGGTTCTCATACTTGTAAAACCACAGAAAATAAAGCGGCAAGTGCTAAATCAAATAAAGGGGCTGCGGGTAATCAATCTGATACCAATGCACCAGCGTTTCAAATGCAAACCAAAAAGACCGCAAGGCCTTGGATGGTGGGGCATTAAGCATAGTTGTTTGGTAGGAAGTCATGGTTATTTAGTAGGAAATTTAGGTAAATCAGTAATTTTTTTAATGTAGTTCTGTGTGAGTTGTTTTTTTAATTAGGAGACTTTTATGAGTAAGATGAATAGACGTAACTTTATCAAGTCTAGCAGCCTATTAGCCGCTTCAATGTTAGCTGCTGGTATGCTTTCTAGCTCAGCTTTTGCTGCGGATTTTCCGACAGCTAAAGTGAACACAACAGGTCTCGCAGTGACGGATACCACTGTTAAAGTGGGTATTTTGCACTCAGCCACAGGCACCATGGCGATTAGTGAAACAGGTTCTATCCAAGCTGAAAAATTAGCGATTGAGCAAATCAACGCGATGGGCGGTATCTTGGGTCGTAAAATTGAAGTGATTCAAGAAGACGGCGCTTCAGACTGGCCTACATTTGCTGAAAAAGCGAAAAAATTGCTAGAAAGCGACAAAGTGGCTTCAGTGATGGGTTGCTGGACATCTGCATCACGTAAGGCTGCATTGCCAGTGTTTGAAAAAGACAACGGCTTATTGTTTTACCCAACTTTCTACGAAGGCTTAGAGCAATCTAAAAACGTGTTCTACACAGGCCAAGAAGCTACACAACAAATTCTTGCAGGTTTAGATTGGATTGCAAAAGAGAAGAAAGCTAAAACTTTCTACTTGATTGGTTCTGACTACATCTGGCCACGTACTTCAATGAAAATTGCACGTAAACATATTGAACAACACTTAGGTGGTTCAGTAGTCGGTGAAGAGTACATTGCTTTGGGTGATACACAATTCGGTTCTGTAATTAACAAAATCAAATTGAAAAAACCTGATGTGATTTACGCAGCGGTAGTGGGTGGTAGTAACGTTGCATGGTTCAAACAATTGAACGCTGCTGGCTTAAACTCTAGCAAACAAACCATGTTGACTATCTCAGTAACTGAAGATGAAGTACTAGGCATTGGCGGTGAAAACTTAACTGGTTTCTACACAGCGATGAAATATTTCCAATCTTTAGATACACCAACTAACAAAGCTTTCGTTGCTGCATTTAAGAAAAAATGGGGTGACAAATCTGTGATTGGTGACGTAACACAAGCTGCTTACTTAGGCCCATGGTTGTACAAAGCTGCGGTTGAGCGTGCTGGTAGCTTTGACGTAGATAAAGTACAAGCTGCATTGCCAGGCTACGTGTTTAAAGAAGCACCAGAAGGCCCTGTAACTGTTGAAGCTAACCATCACTTAACGACTAAATTACGTATTGGTCAATGGCAAAAAGATGGTCAAGCTAAGATTGTTTACACTTCTGACTACATCAAACCTGATCCATTTCCAAAAGGTTATCAATAAGATTAATGGGCTAGCCAGCTTAAAAGTTGGCTAGTTTGTTGCTTAATTGAATGTAAGGCGCGGTGGTTAGCAAATAACCACCGCAGTCTGCAAGTCAGCTGTCTGAAGAGTAATGTAGGTTTTAAAGTGGTGTTGATATAAGTATTAAGTTTTGTTCTCGTTTTTTCTTGTAGTTTATCTGTTTATTTTTTTCATAGAATTTTCAAGTGTTGGAGACCTATTATGTTCGGTTACTCAATGGCAGACATTGGCAATATCATGGTCATGCAAGGCTTTTCGGGCTTGAGTATGTTTAGCGTGTTGCTACTCATGGCCTTAGGTTTGGCGATTATCTTCGGGCAAATGGGCGTAATCAATATGGCGCATGGTGAGTTTATGACCATCGGCGCATATACCACAGTAATGCTCTCAAAATTAGCAGTCTCATACAACCTTGTGGCGTACTACTTTGTTTTCGCCATTATCTTGGCCTTTATTATCGCCTTTGCGGTGGGCTACTTTATCGAATTTATCATGATACGGCATCTGTATAAGCGACCCTTGGATACGCTACTGGCGACTTGGGGGCTTAGCCTGATTATGCAACAAATTTTCCGTTCCAGCTTTGGGGCAAAAGAGGTGAGTGCTGAGTTGCCAGAGTGGTTGCTTGGTTCATTCAAACCAACGCCTGATATTGATATTCCGATTAACGGGGTGTTTGTGATGGGCTTGGCCGCTTTGGTGACCTTTGGTGTGTATATGTTTATGTTCAAATCACGTTGGGGCTTACGTGTTCGCGCTACTGTACAAAACCGTGTAATGGCGGGTGCAGTAGGTATTAATACCAAAATGGTAGATCGTGTGAGTTACGCGTTAGGTTGCGGCATTGCAGGTGTGGCAGGTGCAGCGTTTACCACGATTGCTTCTACAGGCCCAACCAGCGGTTCACTCTACATTGTGGATAGCTTTATGGTGGTGGTATTCGGTGGTGCGGCAAGCTTGATGGGTACGATTGCATCTGCATTCGGTATCGCCCAAGCACAATCTGTACTTCAGTTCTTTATGACCAGTTCGATGGGTAAAGTCTCAACATTGCTCGTGATTGTAGTGATCTTGATGATTAAACCAGAAGGTCTGTTTGCTTCCAAACTACGTAAGTAATGAGTCTAGCAAGCAAAGAGTGCAAGTAATCAGCATCAATAATTGAATAGGAGTACGCAATGAAATTATTATCAAGCAAAATAATTGGCGGCAAAGAAGGGGCGGTGGGGTTAGCCATGCTCGCAGCAATCATCTTTGTAGTAATGCCGCTAGGGCTGGACATTTTTCGACTAAACTTAGTAGGTAAATACTTGACCTACGCCTTTGTGGCAATTAGCTTAGTATTGTTGTGGGGCAATGGCGGTATCTTGAGCTTGGGGCAGGGGATTTTCTTCGGCCTAGGTGGCTATGCGATGGCGATGTTTATGAAGTTAGAAGCTTCTGACCCAATTACTACCAAAATTCAAACGACACCTGGTATCCCAGACTTTATGGATTGGAACCAAATCACAGAGTTGCCAATGTTTTGGTTGCCTTTCAAGAGTTTGCCACTGACTATTATTGCGATTCTAACTATCCCAGCTTTATTTGCTTACATCATCGGTTTTGCCATGTTTAAACGCCGAGTAGGCGGGGTGTATTTTGCGATTATCACCCAAGCGATCGCCTTGATTCTCACGATTTTAATCGTTGGTCAGCAAGGTTATACAGGCGGTGTGAACGGCATTACCGACCTGAAAACAGTTCTTGGATGGGATACCCGTACCAGCAGCGCAAAATACATTCTTTATTACATGAATGGCATTCTGTTGTTTGGGGTTATTTTCTTATCTCGTTATGTGTTGTCAAGCAAGTTCGGCATGTTGTTGTTAGCGATGCGAGATAAAGAAGAACGTGTGCGTTTTTCAGGCTATGACGTATCTAACTTCAAAATATTTATCTTCTGTTTGGCTGCAATGATTTCAGCGATTGGCGGTGCAATGTTTACGCTGCAAGTTGGCTTTATGTCTGCCTCGTTTATCGGCATTGTGCCATCGATTGAAATGGTGATTTTCTGTGCGGTGGGTGGGCGTGCATCGTTGATTGGTGCGGTGTACGGCACCTTGTTTGTTAACTTTGGTAAAACATTCTTCTCCGAAACTTACCCGGAACTTTGGTTGTTCCTAATGGGTGGCTTGTTTATCACCGTGGTGATGTTCTTCCCAGATGGTTTGGCGGGTATTTACTCAAAATTTGCAAAAAAATCTAAATTTCTACGTAAGTTTTACGGATCAGATCAACCGACTGACCCAACAACTACTAGCAAAGTAGTTGGTGCTGATGTAAAGGATATGGCACCAGCCAACGACTCAGCAGCTGAAGTGGTTAATATTAAAGGAGCAAAAGCATGAGTAATACAGACTTTGTCCTCGCGATAGAAGATTTAACCGTCTCCTTTGATGGTTTTAAAGCGGTTGATAATTTGACCATGTACATTGATAAAAATGAACTGCGCGTGGTGATTGGCCCTAACGGCGCTGGCAAAACAACGGTGCTGGATTTGATATGCGGTAAAACTAAATCCACCTCAGGTTCTATCAAGTTTATGAACAAAGAACTCACCAAGCTTTCAGAGCATGAAATTGTGCGTGAAGGGGTGGGGCGTAAGTTTCAAACCCCTTCGATTTACGAGAACTTGAGCGTATACCAAAACCTTGAAGTCTCTTACCCTAAAGGTCGAGGTGTATTCGGCAGCTTGATGTTTAAGCGTACAGAAATTGTGGATGCGGAAGTCCGCAAAATCGCTGAAGAAATTATGCTGACCGATATGTTGCATATGGAAGCAGCCTTGTTAAGCCACGGTCAAAAGCAATGGTTGGAAATTGGTATGTTGCTCATGCAAGACCCGGAGTTGCTCATGCTGGATGAACCCGTTGCAGGCATGAGTGCGAAAGAGCGCGATCAAACCGCTGATTTGTTGAATAAAATCAGTAGCAACCGCTCTGTGTTGGTGATTGAACACGATATGGAGTTTGTGAAAAAAATCGCCCATAAAGTAACCGTGCTACATCAGGGAAAAATTTTAGCCGAAGGCGCGATGGATAAAGTGCAAGCTGACGAAAAAGTGATTGAAGTTTATTTAGGCCATTAAGGAGACTTGAGATGTTTGAAATTGAAAATTTACAAGTAAGCTATGGCCAAAGCCAAGTCATACACGGGCTTAATTTTAAGGCCAACAAAAACGAAACCTTGGCGATTATGGGTCGCAACGGTATGGGCAAAACCACGCTGTTTAAATCGCTCATGGGTATTTTGCCAAGCAAAGTGAACAAAGCTACGGTGGATGGTGTCAGCCTTGTGGGTTCTGATAGCTATCAGCGCGTACATAAAGGTTTGGCGTATGTGCCGCAAGGTCGCTGGATTTTTCCTAGTATGACCGTGCAGGAAAATATCGAAACGGGTTTAGAGAAATCTAAAACTAAAGAAATCCCAGAAGACATTTACGCGCTATTCCCTGTGTTGTGGGAAATGCGTAAACGTAAAGGCGGTAACTTATCAGGCGGTCAACAACAGCAATTGGCGATTGCGCGTGCTTTGGTAACCAACCCAAAAGTATTGTTGCTGGATGAGCCTACCGAGGGGATTCAACCTTCCATCATCAAAGACATTGCCAAAGTGCTGAATGAAATTCGCAAGATGCGCGAAATTACGATTATTGTTTCTGAGCAAGTGCTGAGCTTTACAATGGAAATTGCAGACCGTATTATCGTGATTGATAAAGGCAAGTTCATCCACGAAGATACGCGAGATAATGTAGATGCAGCAAAAATTAAAGGTTATCTCTCAGTTTAATTCCATCCCACAAAGCCTACATAGCTCATGAATGCAGTTGATTTAGCGCTTTGGAATAGGCTTCAATCAAACCCGCCAGCGGATAACCTTGGGGTTAGTCGCTGGCAGGCTGAATTGAGTTTAGGCTTTGAGTCGCGTCTGGGGCGAACCCTGTTGGCGCGGCGTAAACACACTGGTCCGTTGGTGATTCAAAAAACACTGCATCCAGAAGGTGATGCAGTTTGTCATGGCATTATCGTCCATCCCCCTGGCGGTATCGCGGGCGGCGATCATCTCGTATTAAAAGCCACGCTAGCGCAAAATGCGAATGCCTTATTGACCACTCCAGGTGCGACTAAGTGGTACAAGGCGAATGGTAATGCAGCGCATCAAGTGCTGGACTTTACTTTAGATAATGCCACCTGTTTAGAATGGTTGCCACAAGAAAATATACTGTTTGATGGCTCACAATTAGCATTGTCGGCAGATATTCAATTAGCAGAAACTAGCGTTTATGCGGGCTGGGAAATTCTCTGTTTTGGGCGACAAGCACAGCAAGAACAATGGCAAACAGGACGTTTTCAGCAATCACTGCGCATTTGGCGTGACCAAACGTTAATCTGGCGGGAATGCGCCTTGCTTAATGCGCAACATCGCTTGTTTGATTCAATGGTTGGCTTGCGCGGAAATTTGGTCACTGGTAGTTTTGTTGTCGCCGCAGCGCGAGTGCCAGAAGAGATTTTGGCCGCATGCAGAGAAGTAAAGCTGACCAGTCATGCAAAATATGGGCAAGCAAAATTTGGCGTGACTGCTTTGCCGCAGATTTTTTCTGCACGTTATGTGGGCATGTCTGCCCCGCAAGCGCGCGAATATTTTGAGCAGCTATGGCAAATATTGCGACCTTGGTATGCAGGGCGAGAAAAAACGCGCCCAAGGATTTGGAATACTTAAACTTATATCAATTAAAGAGCAAATGTAATGGAATTAACCCCATGGAACTAACCCCAAGAGAAAAAGATAAGCTCCTCATATTTACTGCTGGTTTGCTGGCAGAACGTCGCAAAGCGCGCGGCTTAAAGCTCAATTATCCAGAAGCGATTGCCTATATTTCCGCCGCGATTATGGAAGGCGCACGTGATGGCAAAACCGTGGCTGAGCTTATGAGCTATGGCGCAACCTTGTTAACGCGTGATGATGTGATGGAAGGCATTGCCGAGATGATTCCAGACATTCAGATTGAAGCGACTTTTCCTGACGGTACCAAGCTAGTCACCGTCCATCACCCTATCCCATAAAAAATGATAACCACGTCGCCATACTGCGTTGCTTGTAAAAAATCCCTCCTTACATATTGTGTATATGCTGCGTCGGTCTTTTTTACGCGCTGCCTTCTCTGGCTTAGTGCTAATCATTTTTAGAAATAAGAGGTTTTTATGATTCCAGGTGAATATAAAGTAGCAAAAGGCGAGATTGACTTAAATGTTGGTCGAGCTACTGTGACCATTGATGTTTCGAACAAGGGCGACCGTCCGATACAAGTCGGCTCGCATTACCACTTTTTTGAGACCAATGAGGCTTTAAGTTTTGATAGGCAAGCCGCTTATGGGTTTAGGCTGAATATCGCTTCAGGCACGGCAGTGCGTTTTGAGCCTGGGCAAACCCGTACGGTAGAGCTAGTAGCATTAGCTGGAGATAGAAAAGTATATGGATTTGCGGGTAAGGTCATGGGAGCATTGAAATAATGGCATTGAAAATCGACAAACAAGCCTACGCTGAAATGTTCGGCCCCACCGTGGGCGATAAAGTGCGTTTGGCGGATACTGAGCTGTGGGTAGAGGTTGAAAAAGACTTTACCGTGTATGGTGAAGAAGTAAAGTTCGGTGGGGGTAAAGTCATTCGTGACGGCATGGGGCAAGGGCAAAAAGTGTCTGCTGAAGTCGCGGATACCGTGATTACCAATGCACTAATTATTGACCATTGGGGTATTGTGAAAGCCGATATTGGCATTAAAAATGGCTATATTTCCGCTATCGGCAAAGCGGGCAACCCTGATATTCAGCCCGATGTAACCATTGCCATCGGTGGTGGCACAGAAGTGATTGCAGGCGAGGGCATGATTATTACGGCAGGCGGCATTGATACGCATATCCATTTTATTTGCCCGCAACAAATCGAAGAGGCGTTAATGTCTGGCGTGACCACCATGATAGGTGGCGGCACTGGCCCTGCAACGGGTACGTTTGCAACTACGTGTACGCCAGGCCCTTGGCATATTCACAAAATGCTACAAGCAGCAGATGCTTTCGCCATGAATTTGGGCTTTTTGGGCAAAGGGAATGTCAGTTTGCCTGAGCCACTGCGTGAGCAAATTGAAGCAGGTGCGATTGGTTTGAAATTGCACGAAGATTGGGGCACCACTCCAGCCGCGATTGATAACTGCTTAAGCGTTGCGGAAGAAATGGATATTCAAGTCGCCATCCACTCAGATACCTTGAATGAATCTGGCTTTGTGGAAACGACCATAGGCGCATTTAAAGACCGCACCATCCACACTTTCCACACCGAAGGGGCAGGGGGCGGGCATGCGCCAGATATTATCAAAGCTGCGGGCTATGCTAACGTGTTGCCGTCTTCCACCAACCCAACACGTCCATACACAGTTAACACTATTGATGAGCATTTGGACATGCTCATGGTGTGCCACCATTTGGACCCCGCCATTGCCGAAGATATTGCGTTTGCGGAAAGCCGCATTCGTCGTGAGACCATCGCCGCCGAGGATATTTTTCACGATTTAGGCGCATTTTCCATGATGTCGTCCGACTCACAAGCCATGGGGCGCGTAGGTGAAGTGATTATTCGCACTTGGCAAACCGCGCACAAAATGAAAGTGCAACGTGGTGCGCTTGAGGAGGATAAAAACGCAGAAAACGACAACTTCCGCGTAAAACGCTATATCGCAAAATACACCATTAACCCAGCGCTTACACATGGCATCGCCCATTTGGTCGGTTCGGTTGAGGTCGGTAAGTTGGCGGATTTAGTGGTGTGGAAACCCGCTTTCTTTGGGGTTAAACCATTTACCATCATCAAGGGCGGTATGATAGCGGCTGCAGCGATGGGCGACCCGAATGCATCTATCCCAACACCGCAACCTGTGCATTATCGCCCGATGTTTGGTGCATTTGGTGGAGCACTTAAAACGTCAGTGACATTTGTATCACAAGCCGCTTTAAAAAACCCAGCTGTCGCGGCACTTGGCTTAAATAAGCCTTTAGTGGCAGTAAAAGGCACGCGCGATGTCAAGAAAAAAGACATGGTACATAACAGTTGGATGCCAAAAATCGAGGTAGACCCAGAAACTTATGAAGTGCTGGCAGATGGTATGTCTTTGGTGTGTGAGCCTGCAACCGTGTTGCCTATGGCACAAAGATATTTCCTATTCTAATGATGATTCATTTAACCGAACGCATCGCGCTTTCTGGTCATATTGATGACATGCTAGAACTGCCTTTTGACTTGCGCCAAAAAAGTCGTTTGCGCGTCACACTTGCCTCAGGACAAGAAGTCGCCTTATTTTTAACGCGTGGCATTATTTTACGCGGTGGTGATTTGCTTAAATCGGAAGATGGGCTTAATGGTAAATCAATCGTTGTACAGGTTGTCGCAGCACAAGAGCCTGTCTATAACGTCATCGCGCCCACGCAACGAGATTTAATGTGCGCAGCTTATCATTTGGGCAATCGCCATGTGCCTTTGCAAATTGGCGATGGCTGGTTACGGCTTGAGCAAGACTATGTGTTGAAAGATATGTTAATTGGTTTGGGCATGCAGGTCAGCGAGGTGATTGCGCCATTCGAGCCAGAAGCGGGTGCTTATGGTGGCGGGCATCGACATGGTCACGATGATGATGCGATGGCTAATCTGCGTTCACCAAATTCAAGGTTATCAAAATCAAGTTCACCCGCAAGGCTAAAAAATGGCGAATAAACTTGCGCTGAGTCGATTGTTGCAGCTTGCTAGCCCGATGTTGCCAGTCGGTGCTTATAGCTATTCGCAAGGCTTGGAGTGGGCGATTGAGTGCGGCGATGTGCGCGACTTAGACACCGCAAAAGCATGGATAGGCGATGCGCTAGAAATCTACCAAGCCAGTTTTGAGTTGCCGATGTTGTACCGTTTGTATCAGGCGTGGCAAACTAACAATATGGCTGCCGTGCGCGAGTGGGATGCGTTTTATCAAGCAGGGCGCGATACTGCAGAAGCGCTTGCTGAAACCAAACAAATGGGCTATTCATTGTGCCGATTGCTCAACGATTTAAACGAATTGCCAGCAGATTTACTTGCCAATATCAATAGTTTGCGTGAACCTGCTTTCCCCACGGTTTACGCGACAATCGCCCAGTATTGGCAAATCCCTGTAAGAGATGTTCTGCAAGCCTATGCTTGGGGCTGGCTGGAAAATCAAGCCAGTGCCGCCATGAAAAGTGTGCCGTTAGGGCAGGTGGCTGGGCAAAAAATCTTGTTTGCTTTGGGGCAAACATTACCCCGCGTGGTGGAAAGCGCAATCACGCTACAAGATGAAGAAATCAGTAATTTTAATCCGCTACTCAGCATTGCTGGGTGTTTACATGAAACCCAATACAGCAGGTTATTTAGATCATGAAAATACATACACAGTTTGAAACCCCAACGCCTGAAGTTGCCGCATTTAAAGAGCCTTTACGCGTGGGCATTGGTGGGCCTGTCGGCTCAGGTAAAACCGCGCTAACCTTGGCGTTATGTCAACGTTTGCGCGATGTTTACAATATCGCAGTGGTCACCAACGACATCTACACCAAAGAAGATGCCGAGTTTTTAACCCGAAATCAGGCTCTAGTGCCAGAGCGTATTATCGGTGTAGAAACTGGTGGTTGCCCACACACGGCGATACGTGAAGATGCTTCGATGAATTTAGAAGCGGTGAATCAACTCAGCAAGCGGTTTCAAACTTTAGACATTGTGTTTGTTGAGAGCGGTGGTGATAACCTGGCAGCTACGTTTAGCCCAGAATTGTCCGATTTAACTATCTACGTGATTGATGTTGCCGCAGGCGAAAAAATCCCGCGTAAGGGTGGGCCTGGGATTACTAAATCGGATTTGCTAGTGATTAACAAAATTGATTTAGCACCGATGGTAGGCGCTTCGTTAGAAGTGATGGCGGTAGATGCCAAACGCATGCGCGGTGAAAAACCGTTTATTTTTAGCAATTTAAAAACCGAGCAGGGCTTAGAAGATATTGTGAAGTTTATTGAAAAACAAGGTTTATTTCTTTAGGAGAATCATATGAAAAAACAGCTATTACTTACAGCTTCACTATTGGGTATTTCAAGCCTAGCCCTATCGCATCCAGGTCACGGTTTAGATACCGCATATGCGGGTTTTATGCACCCCATGTCAGGTTGGGATCATCTTTTGGTGATGCTGGCAATCGGCCTGTGGGCAGCTAAATTAGGCGGTAAAGCACGCTGGCAATTGCCGCTGACGTTTGTTTCCATGATGGCATTCGGTGCTATTTTAGGGGTGTCAGGCATTTACTTCGCTGGCGTGGAAACTGCAATTGCGGCGAGTGTTATGGCGATGGGCGTGTTGTTGATGTTGCGCATGCCAATGAACACTGGAATGCAATTAGGCATCACCGCAATATTTGCTTTGTTTCATGGCATGGCGCATGGCGTTGAGTTGCAATCATCGTCAATGGTTTACCCATTGGGCGGCATGTTGGCGGCAACGGCCATTTTACATAGCATTGGTTTGATCTTAGGCGCTCAACGCAGTCAGATTTCCCATCACGTTGAACAATTAACGGCTTACCTCATGTTAATAGTCGGGGCTTATTTGCTTATAGCGTAGTTTGACACTGCTTATCTTCTCGGCTCATGCTAGACACTACAAAAATAGTGTCTAGTGAGGCGGGCAAATTTATGTTACTTTCAAAGTCACATATTGTTTGGCGAGTCCTATGAAGTTAATTGCAGTTAAGTTGTCAGATACCTTTAACCAGTTTTTTGAATCCGAAAAATCGGGCGGTGTTCTCCTCATACTTTGCACTATCGCCTCGCTCGCGCTTGCCAACTCCAGCCTGAGTGAAACCTATCTCGCGATTTGGCATGTGCATATCGGTGCATTAAGTGTAGAGCATTGGATAAACGATGGCCTGATGGCGATTTTCTTTCTAATGATAGGTCTAGAGCTAGAGCGGGAACTTTATAACGGCGAGCTTGCCGATTTTAAAAAGGCGTTACTCCCTATATTTGCCGCACTCGGTGGCATGATTTTCCCAGCATTGATTCATTACTGTTTCAATACCGGCTTACCTACACAAGCGGGCATCGGCATCCCCATGGCCACCGATATTGCATTCGCACTCGGCATTTTGGCGATTTTGGGTGATCGCATCCCGCTATCACTCAAAGTGTTTGTGGCAGCTTTTGCCGTGATAGATGATTTAGGCGCGGCGCTGGTGATTGCGCTGTTTTACACCGCAAAAATTTCCCTATTGCACTTGTTGGGCGCGATAGCCGTGTTTTTAGTCTTGTTCGCGCTAAAACGCTTTAAAGTCATGTCGCTTATCCCCTATTTAATCGGCGGCGTGATTATGTGGGTGTTCATGCTGAAATCAGGCGTACACGCCACCATTGCAGGCGTTGCCCTAGCCTTTGCCATCCCGTTTACCGCTAAGCAAGACGATGTTGCCTCACCCTCACACAAACTAGAGCATTTTTTGCATCGCCCCGTGGCCTATCTGATTTTGCCTATTTTTGCGCTCGCCAACACAGGCGTGGTCGTAGGCGGTGATTTTGTTCACACCATGTTAAGCGATGTAAACGCCTTAGGCATCATGGCTGGGCTAGTTTTAGGTAAGCCATTAGGAATCAGCCTGTTTTGCTTGATCGCCATTCGCTTAGGTTTATGCAAATTGCCACAAGGCGTTAAATGGACGCATGTGATAGGCGCAGGCATGCTTGGTGGCATCGGCTTTACCATGTCAATTTTTATCACCAACTTAGCTTTTGTCGGTAACTTGCCCGAAATTAACGCCTCAAAAATGGCGATACTCATGGCATCGCTGTTGGCGGGGGTGTTGGGCTTTGTGTGGCTGCGATTTGTTGCTAGGGTATCAATTAACAGTTAATCAATAGCTGATTTGTCTGCGTGAAATTGAAAGTCCTATCTAATACGTCATTCAACGTACATATTTCATTTGGTTAATCGGTTACTATAAAATGGGGCTTTCTAAGCTGCCAAGGCATAGTTATTGCTGATAATAACTGGAGTGGTAATGGAGGATAATGTTGCCAACGTTGACTATGTCTAGTAATAAAATCGGGGTTGGGGAAAATTGACAGTTGCAAACATCGCATTGACTGTGCCTGAAGGCGCTGTAGCGGAAAGAAAAGTTACTGACGATCAGGTTTCTGAAAATACAGAGCCTACGCAACGTATTGTCAAAATACGCCGTGATTACAATACTTGGGTGGCGAATGAATCTATCGAAGATTACGCGCTACGTTTCACCCCACGATCTTACCGTAAATGGTCTATTTTACGCGTTTCTAATACCGCCTTAGGGGCAATCTCATTTCTTGTGCTTGAGGCGATTGGTGGCACAATCGCCGTAAATTATGGGTTTATCAATGCATTTTGGGCGATTTTAGCGGTTGGCGCGATTATTTTTTTAACGGGTTTGCCCATTAGTTATTACGCCGCAAAATATGGCGTAGATATGGATTTACTGACCCGTGGCGCGAGTTTTGGCTATATTGGCTCGACCATTTCTTCGTTTATTTACGCCTCGTTTACCTTTATTTTGTTCTCGCTCGAGGCCGCTATTATGGCGTATGCGCTTGAGTTGTATTTTGGCTTGCCGCTGTATTTAGGTTATTTAGTGAGTGCGCTCATTGTCATTCCGCTAGTGACGCATGGGGTTACGCTGATTAGCCGTATCCAGATGATTACACAGCCTATTTGGTTGGGTTTAATGCTGTTGCCATTTATTGCGGTGATTCATCAAGACCCAAATATTTTCTCCCGCTTGATGGTGTTTGGTGGTGAATCTGGCACTGCTGGGCAGTTTAATTTGCTCATGTTTGGTGCAGCGACTGCGGTTGGCGTGGCGTTAATTCCCCAAATTGGTGAGCAAGTGGATTTTTTACGTTTTATGCCAGAGAAAACCCCTGAGAACCGTATGCGTTGGAATTTTGGCGTGTTGGTCGCAGGGCCTGGCTGGGTGGTGTTGGGCATTATTAAAATGCTTGGCGGTGCTTTGCTGGCGTATTTGGTGATACAAAATGATTTGTCGTATCAATCTGCCGTCAATCCAACCCATATGTATTTAGTCGGTTTTGATTACGTGTTTGATTCGCACCAAGTGGCGTTGGCGGTGACGGCGCTGTTTGTCTGCGTATCGCAAATTAAAGTGAATATGACCAATGCGTATGCGGGTTCGCTAGCATGGTCTAACTTTTTTGCGCGACTCACGCACAGCCACCCAGGGCGCGTGGTGTGGGTGGGTTTTAATGCGATTATTGCGATTTTGCTCATGGAGTTAGATGTTTTTAAAGCGCTAGAGCAAGTGCTGGGCTTGTATTCTAATATTGCCATCGCGTGGATAACGGCTGTAGTGGCGGATTTAGTCATTAACAAACCGCTAGGGTTAAGCCCAAAAGGAATTGAGTTTAGGCGTGCTTATTTGTACGACATTAACCCTGTGGGCGTTGGCACGATGTTGTTAGCCTCGTTAGTTTCCATTGCCGCATTTATGGGAATATTTGGCACAGCCGCCCAGTCATTTTCTTCCTTTATTGCCTTAGGCACAGCCTTGGTGACTTCGCCCTTGATTGCTTGGGCAACACAAGGTAAATACTACATTGCCCGCAAGCCACATATTTTTCTGCCGATTAAATCGCTACACAAATGCGTGGTGTGTGAGCGTGAATATGAAAGCGAAGATATGGCCCATTGCACCGCTTACCAAGGTGCAATTTGCTCGCTTTGTTGCTGTTTAGATGCGCGCTGTAATGACGCCTGTAAGCCGCATGCGCGTTTATCAAGCCAATGGATAGGGTTAAGCAAAAGAATTCTGCCCAAAGTTTTTTGGACGTATCTAAAAGGTGGGGTGGCGCATTATATTTTACTCATGAGTATTGCCTTGCTGTTTTTTGGCGCGGTACTCGGTTTGATTTACTATCACGAAACCATCACCTTGGAAGGCGCTGCTGCGGAATTATTACCACAACTACGCGCAGGGTATTTGAAAGTGTTTACTGCTTTGGTATTTGCCAGTGGTATTGTGGCTTGGTGGCTGGTGCTATCCACAGAAAGCCGTCGTGTGGCGCAAGAAGAGTCTAATCGCCAAACTGGCTTGCTTTTGCGCGAGATTGAACTACACAGACAAACCGATACTGAACTACAACTGGCGCGCCATGTTGCCGAGCAAGCCAATAAAGCTAAGAGCCGCTATATTACTGGCATTAGCCATGAACTTAGAACACCCTTGAACAGTATTTTAGGCTATGCACAACTGTTGGATAATGATGCGACGATTCCTGAAAATCGCAAGCACGCGATTCGCGTGGTGAGGCGCAGTGGCGAACATTTGCTGTCGCTGATTGAAGGTACGCTGGATATTGCGCGAATCGAAAGCGGTAAGCTCACTTTTGATATGAAGCCTGTGCGCTTCCCTGAATTTATCAGTCAAATTGTGAGCATGTTTGAAATTCAAGCGCGTAACAAAGGCTTGGATTTTAAATATGAAGTCACTGGCGAGTTGCCAAAATTAGTGAGAGCAGATCAAAAACGCCTGACGCAAATTTTGATTAACATTTTGGGTAATGCCGTTAAATTTACCAAAGCTGGCAGTATTAAGTTTCGTATTCAATATGCGCGTGAAATCGCCCATATTGAAATCGAAGACACTGGGCCTGGCATTAAACGCGAAGAGCGCGACAAAATCTTTGAGCCATTTGCGCGCGGCAGTGCGGCGAATCAAATTAACATTGGCGGTACTGGTTTGGGTTTAACCATTAGCAAGTTATTAACTGGTTTAATGGGCGGTGAGCTTAACTTCAAAAGTGAAGTAGGCAAGGGCACGACTTTTCAGATTCGCTTGTTTTTATCGCAAATTCATCGCGCTAGTGCGGATGAGCCTGTCAGCTTGCTGAACCGTATCGCTTACCAAGGTGTTCGCCGTAAGGTGTTGGTGGTGGATAATGAACCCGTTGACCGTGAGTTGCTGGTCAATATTCTAAGCCCGCTTGGTTTTGAAATGGCAGAGGCCGCGACAGGGGAAGAGGCTCTGGCCGTGTATAAAGAGTTTAACCCTGACGTGATTTTGATGGATCTAGCCATGCCCGTGATGGATGGTTGGGAAGCTTCCTACATTATCCGCAAGATACATCAATCCAATATACCCATCGCCATTGTTTCTGCCAATGCTTATGATAAAAATTTAGATAATGCGGCAGGCATTTCATCGCTCGATTTTATTGTAAAACCTGTTAATGTCGAAGAGTTGCTCGATTGGATTGGTAATGCACTTAAACTCACATGGGTGAATGATGATGGTGAGCTGAATCAGAGCGGGATATTGTTAGACCAACAGCAACATCAGTATCAACCTGCGCAGATGCAGGCAGAGCCACTCAAAACCCCACCTGAACAAGTGCTGAATGAATTGTTGGCTTTGGTTAATTTGGGTTATATCAAGGGTATCAATCAGAAATTGGATGAAATTGCGTTGATGGGCGGTGGTTATGAAGAGTTTGTTACAATGATGCGTCAGTTTTCTAGCCAGTTTCAAATCGAATCCATGAAAAACTTTATGCAAGAGTTACAGGCATGACCAATATTGGACTAAATCGTAATCAACCCGCTACCGTGCTCATTGTGGATGATGTGCTGGATAATCTAGCCGTATTGCATGATGCGCTAGACGAAACCGGCTACGTGGTGTTAGTGGCAAGTAACGGCATCGCCGCGATTCAGATTGCCAATCAAGCCCAGCCAGACGTTATTTTGCTGGATGCCATCATGCCAGAAATGGATGGTTTTGAAGTCTGCCGCCAACTAAAAGCGGACATTAACACGAGCAGTATCCCAGTGATTTTTATGACAGGATTGACGGAGGCGGAGCATGTGGCCGCAGCGTTTGGCGTGGGCGGTACGGATTATGTGACCAAGCCCATCCGCCCCAAAGAAGTACTGGCCAGAATCTCTGCCCATATCCAAACCGCAAAAATGATGCAACAAGCGCGTAGCACTTTAGATGCGTTTGGGCAGGCTTCGATTGCGGTTACCCCAAACGATGGCAAAATCGTTTGGCAAACGCCCCTTGCGCGTGCACTGTTGCAAAAGTATTTTTCACCCACACTGGAAAGCAATGAACACCCCACACCCACACCGATTTTAAATTGGATGGAAACGTCACTGATTGAGATTGATAAGGGCGGCGCAATTCAGCCTCTCGTCATCATAAAAGGTGCGGATCGGCTGATTTTTAGCGCTGCGGCTTTTTCGGGCGATGAGCATTGGGTGATTCTGCTCAGAGAAGAATCTGATGCCGCGCAAATTGAAGCGTTAATGACCACTTTTAGCCTGACCAAGCGTGAATCTGAAGTGTTGTATTGGGCGATTAAAGGTAAAACTAATCGCGATATTGGCGATATTCTTGGCACCAGCCCCAGAACCATCAACAAGCATCTTGAGCATGTATTTCAAAAGCTTGGCGTTGAAACCAGAACCGCCGCAGCCTCTCTAGCGGCGACTAAATTACGTATGGCAAAATAATTTTCTTTGAGTAGGTTGAAGCGCTTGCGCTTACTCGCTTGCTATTCCAACTATTTGATCTATAGCTAGTTGATTTATAGCTAATTGATGCTAAATTGTTTTTAGAATAGCTTTGCTTGTGCGGCAGGGGGTGCAGATAATAGCGCGCCTATATCAATCTCAAAAATCCCTAGCTTGCCCGCACATGGCATAAAATCTACAGGTTGGGCATCTTCAAATAAAAATCCATAATATTCTTGATGCACGCCGCCAAAATGCGTGCGTTGTTCGCGGCTGATATGCGCTGGTAATTCATCAGGTTTGCAGCATAAGACTAACTGCGCTACTCCAACCACCCCGCCATAATCTAGTTTTTCTAGGTCGGGGATTGGTATATCAGTGTTTGTTTTAATGTAATGGTAAAACTGCTCATACAAGCCTTTACTGGCATGAATGAGCATAGGACCGCGGTATGATGTGCCCCAAGTACGGTCATCCACCTTTAGATAACCGTTAGCAATCAGCCATGCGTAGGGTTGCTTGAGCGAAAGTGCTTTAATGACGCCAATTGATGGCAAAGCGCGATGATTTGAGGCTACCAAGCAATCTCTTTTCCATCAAATGCAATAAATCTACCCGCATTCTCCAAAGTAAGTTGTGCAATCACCTGACGCAGACCACTCACGCTTTGTTGGGTGTTAATTAGGCCATTTGGCCCGCCCATATCGGTTTGCACCCAGCCAGGGTGCAGCACGCCACAGGCGATGCCATAGGGTTTAAGATCTATGCTTAAGCTTTTCATCACCATGTTGACTGCGGCTTTGCTACTGCGGTAGATATAGCTACCACCGCTGGTGTTGTCGTCCATGCTGCCCATTTTGCTGCTAAGGCTGACTATTTTTTTGTGTTTGCTACGGGCAACGTGAGCGGTAAATGCTTCTGCCATTTTAAGTGGGGCGATGCTGTTGATTTTAAATGCTTGCGCCCAAGCATCAGCATCCACTTCGCCCAAAGCGCTTTCTGGGTAAACGCCTGCGTTGTTAATCAGCACATCAATCGCGTGAGCAGCCAATTTATCTGCAAGGGTTTCTATCTGAGAAAAATCTGCTACATCTAAAGCATAAACGGTGACTTTATCTGCAAACTCTGTAGCGAGTGCGTTTAGCGCGCTTGCGCTACTTGGCTCACGACAACACGCTAGCACTTGCCAGCCATCGGCTGCATATTGTTTTACAAATTCAAGACCAATGCCGCGATTAGCGCCAGTGATTAAAACGGTAGGCTGTGTCATGGACTAATTTCCAAATAAAAAGATTAGGTGCGTATCATATAATAGGTCAGGTAAATGGAGAAGTTTAGCTGTTATAGCATGGCATTTGTCGATAAACTGAGGTTTTTATTTTGTGTGATAGTGTTGTGAGAGAAGCCCATCCATTTAAAGGCATTTTGTTTATTTTAGGCGCAGTGTTTTTGTTTGCAGGGAGTGATGCTTTATCAAAATACCTCACGCAGTTTTATCCTGTAGTCTTAGTGTTGTGGGTGCGTTACGTGGTGCATGTGTTGCTGATGTTGATTGCGTTACGCCCCAAATCAATACACTCTTTATTTGTCACGGCTAACCCAAAATTGCAGTTGGTGCGCGGTCTGTGTATGTCATGTACTAACCTGCTATTTATTTCAGCATTGTGTTTTATCCCATTGGCAGAGGGCACGTCAATTGTCTATCTCACTCCACTGATTGTGACTGTGCTATCAGGGCCATTGCTGGGGGAGCGAGTGGAGCGTTTGCAATGGGTTGCGGTGGTGATTGGTTTTATTGGCGTATTGTTGATTGTGCGTCCAGGCGGGGCGTTATTTCATCCTGTTGCACTACTGGCGCTCGGCGCGGCTTGCAGTTTTAGCTTATATCAGTTGGTTACACGCAAATTAAACAAAACGGATAGTGCCAATGTATCCAACTTTATCAGTGGTTTGGTGAGCGTGGCTGTCACGAGCTTGCTTTTACCGTTTTTCTGGCAAGTGCCCACCTTACATTTCGGCTTGCTGATGGTCGCATTGGGTTTTTCTGCATTGATTAGTCATTTATGGATGACGCACGCTTACCATCATGCAAATCCTTCCACTTTGGCGCCATTTACTTATTTGCAACTGCCTTTTGCGGGTTTTATTGGGTATATGTTGTTTGATCATATTCCCGATACACTTGCTTTTGTCGGGATGTTTATTATTGCATTAGGCGGATTGCTTGTGATATTTGGGCAGCGTAAAGCGGTTGAGCCTGTGGCGGATTAAGGCAGTTAAATCCCGTTTTTGAACCCAAGCTGCCGCCAAGCTTCAAAACTCACCAGCGCCACTGTATTAGCAAGATTCATACTGCGATTATTGGGCAACATGGGGATGCGCAATAAATGCGCTTGCCCCACCGCTTCACGCACTTCATCTGGCAAGCCCGCGGTTTCTGAGCCAAACAACAGCACATCTCCCGCTTGATATGCGACTTCATGATAGTAGTTTTTGCCTTTGGTGGTCAGCGCAAATACACGCGCAGGTTTGATGGTGTCGAGAAAATCTTGATAACTTGCGTGTACTTTCATCTCGGCAATGTCGTGGTAATCCAACCCTGCGCGCATTAAATTTTTATCGTCAAACTTAAACGCAATTTCACCGATTAAATGCAAAGTGAAACCACCATTCGCGGCGAGACGGATGACATTGCCACAGTTTTGTGGAATTTTTGGTTCGTATAGGGCGATATGTAGCATGTGGAAATTGAGTATAGCTGTTTGAAATGAATCAAACGCCTTCGGGCTTTTGCTCGCGGCTGAGTAAATCCATCACCGCCTCTCGAGCGGATTTCCCATGCGATAACACTTGGTCTACTTCATAAGTAATCGGCATATCCACGCCTAAATCGGCGGCACGTTTCACCACTTCGCGCGCCGTGTGTACGCCTTCTGCGACATGCCCCAAGTTTTGCAAAATCTCCGCCAATGGCTTGCCCGTAGCGAGTTGCAAGCCGACTTCGCGGTTGCGTGAGTATTGCCCCGTGCAGGTTAAAATCAAGTCGCCTGCGCCAGCCAGCCCCATGAAAGTTTCTTTTTGTCCGCCAAGCGCTAAACCAAAACGCGTCATTTCCGCTAAACCGCGTGTGATTAAGGCGGCACGTGCGTTGTTGCCAAATGCCATACCATCTGAAATACCTGCGGCAATCGCCATCACATTTTTTAATGCGCCACCAACGGCTACGCCAGCAACATCTTGGCTGGTATAAACACGGAAGTTACCACCATGCATGGCAGCGCCTGCCTCTGTGGCAAAATCTGCATTGTTAGCCGCTAATGTCACCGCAGTCGGCAAGCCGCGCACTAACTCAGCCGCAAAACTTGGACCAGAAAGCGCACCCCAAGCTTGTTCAGCACCTAGCTCTTCAAGCGCAACTTCGTGCGGTAGTTTTGCGGTGGCAGGTTCTAAGCCTTTGTTTGCCCAAATCACAGGCAAGTGTACGCCAAGTTGTTTGATGTCTTGCAGAATCGCGCGAAAGCCAGCGGTTGGGACGACAGACAAAATAAAATCCGCACCATCAAGCGCAATACTTAAATCGGATTCAACACTCAGATTGTCATTAAATTTGAAATCGCCCAAATAACGCGGATTGGCGCGAACATTGCGCATGCCAGAAACATGCGCTGAGCTACGCGCCCAAAGGCTCACTTGGTGGCGTTGACTGATTTGCATGGCGAGGGCTGTACCCCAAGCGCCTGCGCCTAACACGGCAATTTTCATAGGTGTTTTTACTTATAATTTATTTGAAATTCGAGAACTCAAGGCTAACATTTGCAGCGCAAATGCCTAGCTAACTCAATACCTAGCTACCCCAGGTTGAGCTGGCTAAAACATAACCAGTCAGCCCATCTCGATGTTTTACTTTGACCCAGCCATTTTTGCTTGGCTCTAATAACTCTAACACGACATCTTTATCTAGTCTTGCGATGAGTATAGAAGCGACATCGGCAGATTTACGCAGCTCAGTTTGTGCCTGCGTAATCAACACTGTGCGTTTTGCAGCGCTTAATTGCTTAACTTCCACCCAGCTCAAACCGCCTTGGTTATCTCGCACTTTAACCCAATCACCAAGGTTAACAATCACTTCGACAGGGTAACCCTGACCAAGTAAATAGAGCTTTTTACCCTGCGGAGAGGGCGCGTCATATAAAACAGCTTTGGGAGCAGAAACCGAGCGATACTCAAGCGCCACCACCAGATTTGGCAGCAGCGCAAGCAGTGTGGCAATTAAAACAAACTTAGTGCGTGGTTGGTGCCGCATTCTGTGCTTGTTTTTGCTGATGGTACAGCGCTTCAAAGTTCACTGGGCTTAACAACACAGGTGGGAAACCAGCGCGCGTGACAATATCAGAAACCGCTTCACGCAAGTATGGGAACAAAATGTTTGGGCAAGCGATGCTCATAATAATTTCCAAGCCATCTTCAGGCACGTTTTGTACTTGAAAAATACCAGCTTGCGCAACTTCAACCAAAAACACTGTTTTGTCTTCGATTTTTGAAGTCACAGTCACAGTCGTTACCACTTCATAAAAGCCTTCATCCAGCTTGCTAGCATTGTTGCTTAACTCAATGCCCACTTGAGGCGTTTCACGGTTCATAAAGATTTGTGGCGCATTGGGGATCTCCAATGACATATCTTTTACGTACAGTTTTTCAATTGAAAAACTTGGTTGAGGGGCTTGCTGTTCTGCTGCTACATTTTCTTCTGCCATGACATTTCCTAATTTTGTTAGCCAAGCTAACGGTTAAATAAACACTAGTTAAATAAAAAACTAGTAAAAAACAACTGGTTAAACAAACAACAACTTTAATAAAAACAGCATTCTAACTTAAAGCTGATATGCGACTCAAATAATCCCATATTTTTATGACAATAGGTTTAAACCGCTATCATGCATTGCGAATTATGCGGCTAATAAAGCGTCCAGCTCGCCCGCTAAATCCATAGCGCGTAAATCATCAAAGCCACCTACATGGGTATTGCCTATGTAAATTTGCGGCACAGTGCGGCGACCAGTTTTTTCCATCATTTCCACGCGTAATTCGGGGGATAAATCGACACGAATTTTTTCGATTTCTTTTACGCCTTTGCTGTTTAGTAAGCGTTCTGCATTCACACAATATGGACACACAGCGGTTGAGTACATGGTAACTTTTGCCATTTTAATCTCTAAGTATTTGATTTTTCTATTGGTCTGGTGGGTTGTTAACTGTTTTTAATCACAGGTAGTTTAGCTTCCACCCAAGCGTTAATGCCGCCCTCAAGGTTGTGTACAGCGCTAAATTCGTTTTTAATCAGTAACGCGCATGCCTTGGCAGAACGCACTCCGCCTTGGCAATTCACCAAAATCGGCTTGTCTTTGAATTTTTGCAATTCTTTTAGTCTGTTTTCCAATTGCGTTAAGGGGATATTTTTAGCATCCGTAATATGTCCTGTCGCAAATTCGGTATCTTCGCGCACATCAAGCACCGTTGCGTTGTTACGGTTAATCAACATCACCGCTTGGTTGGGGTTAACGTTATTTGCGCCACCACCGCCTTTTCTGACCAAAGGCAAAATCAACATAACACCAGAGCCGATAATCAGGCCAATGAGTATGATATTGTCAGTAATAAATTTCAAAATAAACAACCTTTAAATAGTGAATCAAAATAGTGTGCAGAATTGTACCCAATTTATGGGGGCGAGCATGGTTAATTCAATAGGACTACAATTAATTTTCTAACATTATTGGCTAAAATATGCCCTCATATTCTCAATATTGGCAAAATTTAACCACTCGGGTTTGGCTTGCGCGATGTTTTCATCAAAATAACCCCAGTTCACTAACACAAACGCTAAACCATTTTGCTCTGCCGCTATGCCATCTTCATAACGGTCACCAATATATAAAGCCTCTGCGGGCGCAATATTTAAGTCAGACAAAATCTGCCCTAACATTTGCCCCTTATTAGCCAACGGCGGGGTGTAATAATCTAAGGCAAACACGCCAGCAAAATATTGCGTCCAATTGAGATGCTGCATAATTTTTACCGCAGGCACATAGCGTTTGCTAGTCGCAATATACAACTTAAAACCAGCGGCTTGCTGTGCTCTTAAAAAAGCCTCCACCCCTTCATAAACTAGTGTTTGCTTATGTCCTTCAGTGTCGTAATGTGATTTAAACCGTTGCGCTAAATCGCTTAATACCTCTGCATCATCCACCCCTGAGAGTTTAGCCAATGTCTGCATCAACGGTGGGCCAATCACATCGGGCGTTAACGGCAGTTGTGGGGTAATGCCTTTGCTTACAAAAGCGTGAGCAAAGCTCGCTAAAATGCTGGGTGCGGAATCTATGAGCGTGCCGTCTAAATCGAAAATTAGATGTTTTTTCATTTGGTTTTGTCTTGATATTTTGTGTGGTCGTTTTTGTAAAGTGACGCAAATTTAGATTTGCCCACCATTGATAGTATGAATTGTGACTGAGTGGTGTGCAAGATAAAGCGTTTTGCTCACATGCTCTAAAGTTTCCCCACTTTATTCCGTAATCATAGATAGCAAAGGGACTATCCATCGTCAAACACATTTTGCGGGGCATGTTTAACCCAGAAGATGAGCTGGCAAATTTATAAAAGTTAAATTTATAAATTGATGTATTTCGCTCATGTATTTAACTGCTACTCTAACTTTAGGAAACTTGAAAATGAACTTAATACAAAAATCAATCATCGCTTCTTTAATCGCTTTAGGTGTGAATACGAGTGCTTCTGCTGCTACATATAATGTGAGCAACAGTATTTTGATGGGCGCTTATGATGTGAATGTGGATGGAACGTTTTACGATGTAGTATTTAGAGATGGTACATTGGGAAGTGCCTATAATGGCACATTTACTACATTAGCTTCTGCAAGTGCTGCATCACAAGCATTGTTAGATCAGGTTTTTAACAAAGGTGATATCTATGACACCAACCAAGCAAGGACTAATGGCTGCGGTGTTGGAGGCCCCTGTTTCATTAGTACAGGCTACTTAAACTCTTTTGGAAATGCATCACTCAGTTACATTACAAATGTTGCTGGAACTGGTACTGACACAAAGAGTTCGGGGACATTTTTTTCTGCATCATTTGACACCGCTAGAACTACTGCTGAAACCCTTGCTTTTTGGACTAAAAAAGCTACTTCACCAGCGGCCACCGCTGTGCCAGAGCCAGAAGTTTATGCCATGATGTTGGCTGGCTTAGGTTTAATTGGCTTTGCAGCGCACAATAAAAAGAAGAGCCGTAATCGTAAGGTTTTATCGCAAGGCTAAGACTAATTGCTAGTCGATGGATTGAATAAAAAAGGCGGGGGCGGTTGCTCCCGTTTTTTATTTCATTGTTACAATCGCTCTACTTTTCAAGTAAGTAGGCTGGCATGACGGTTTCTATTTCGCCTGTAGGCGAGTTACTTTTTCTTGCTTAGCCAAGCAAAAGTAACCAAAAAGAAGGCTACCCCCTACCATGGCCTACGGCTTCCCTGCGCTACTCAACAAGCCAAGCGGCTGCGGAACTCGGGCTTTGCCCTCAGACAGTCCTCGCCGAAATCCCTTGGCTTGTTTGCGTTGCTCGGCATGGCAGCAGGGGATAGTCGCTGAAGTTGGAAGCTCTTCTGGAAATAAAAAATAAAGAGCTTGGTTTAATTTTTCCAAATAAAAAATACTCACTTTCATATTTCATCATAAGTCCCTTCCTGTCGCGCTGAGCAGCACAGTGTAAGTGGGAGGTTTCGGCAATCGCCTGTTTGAGCTCCGCGGTGGCTGGTGTTTTGTGCAAGCCGCTAGGGCGAGTTTTTGTAGGGTGGGTAACTTGTTTACCCACGCTGTGGAATGAGTCTTTACGCGTGGGTAGAGTCTGCCCACCCTACTTGGCTTTTTTAATGCATTCACTCACTGTACACAACCTTTTCTTTAGCTACAGATGAAATTAGTTGAATCATTGCGGTTGAAACGTCTTCCAACAAATCAAACTCTTCAAATACATTTTCTAGATCTTTTGGAGGCGCAAATTTTTTTGAACGGATTTCAACTAAATCTTTCGCTGCTTTGTAGGTTTCGGGAAAACTTTCTTTGTTCTTCTCAAGAAAAGCTAGACCTGCTAATGCGATACCGATTCTTTCACCCTTGGATCGAAATTTTAAATCATTAACTTTTGGCCAGGTTGAAATTAGTGCAGACGCCTCACGTTGAGCTGAAATTATTCTGTGATTTTCTAAAAACTGGAAAGTCGCAAATGCCGTGAGTAATACTATAGCTATTGGATAAACCTTTTCTTTCCAGCTTCCATTTCTATGTTTTATAACCCAATCAATAACAGCAATTAAAGATGCTAATGCACTAATGAAACCTAAAACATACTCACCCATATAATTCCCTTACAGGCATTGCATAAAGCTTGAATGATGGTTTAGGGGACAATTTTGTTGCTCCAAGAACCATTACGGATTCTTTGTTCTGCAAATCTTTTGGCTTTATTTTCAAGAGAGAAATAAGGTTCATCAAATGAAGCAAGGCTTTTATGACAGCTGTCGCAATAAAAAGTAATGCGGTCAATGGCGTTAAAACCACTAGCATTCTGAGGATATATTTGAAAATCACAGTGAGGACAAAAAGTATGCATATCAGAAATGGCATTATTGAAATATTTCCAACGCCAGCGTATTTCAAATAATGTATCATTTGTGTAGGTTTTCCAATCTGGGGTCTTTTGAGGGGTTGGGTTTAACAGGGAGTAAATTAAAGCGATGATTAGCAGTATTGTTGGGATTGCCAATAAACCAAGTATACCTAACAACCAATTTGGAACTACAGAATATGACTTAATAATCATACAGCTATTTGAAATATAACCACCTATTTTAGGCCACCAATTTAATAGATATGTTGTCAGCGCAGCTACAAGAGCAAGAATTCCTGCGGCAATTACCTTACTCCAAACTGGATCATTCCAAATTACTTTAAGCATATATGCTCAGCACCTAACATAAAATAGCCATCCTATTTGACACTCAATTTTGCGTCAAGCAAAAAGCACTTACCCAACGCTCGAGGCAAAAAATGCCTCCACATCCGCCAACACCCTAGTCCTTCTAAACGGCGGCAAACTCTGCCAAATCCTTCTACCATAAGGCTTAGTAATCAACCGTGGGTCACAAATCATCAGCACACCGCGGTCAGTTTCGTCGCGTATCAATCTGCCTGCGCCTTGTTTTAGGGTAATCACTGCATACGGCAATTGGTATTCCATAAAGGCGTTTTTGCCTTCTTGGTTCATTTTGTCGATGCGGGCGGAGAGCACGGGGTCATCGGGCGGGGCGAAGGGGAGTTTGTCGATGATGACGCATGACAGCGCTTCGCCGCGTACATCCACGCCTTCCCAGAAGCTTTGGCTGCCGACCAATACCGCGTTGCCGAGTTTGCGAAAGCGTTCTAGCAACTCACTGCGCGAGCTTTCGCCTTGCATCATCAGCGGGTATTCCATGCCGTTGATGCTAAACGCCTCTTTGAGCAGAGCGTGAATTTCGCGCATGGCGCGTAGGCTGGTACAGAGTACAAAAGCGCGTCCGCCACTGGCTTGAATCACTGGCAGTGCGGCGGCGGCAACGGAGGCGATATAGCTAGCGCTATTCGGGTCTGGCATCTCTTGCGGCACGTAAAACAGGGCTTGTTTGTCGTAGTCAAACGGGCTATCCCAATGCCCTGTGGCGGCGTTGACCAAGCCCATTTGCTGGATATAGTGACCAAAATCACTTTTGACTGCAAGGGTGGCGGAGGCGAATATCCATGCGCGTGGTTGCGCGTTGAGTTGTTTGCCAAAACCTTCTGCCACCGAGAGTGGCGTGGCGTGCAGTTGCACGCTTTGGGTAAATACTTCTACCCAGCGCACTAGGTTTTCGTTATCGGCTTTTTGCCAGCGTTGTAATTGCACTTCTAGCGCCATGGCGCGTTGCCAGCAGTTTTCTAGCGCGGGGTCACGTGCGGCTTGGGTTTCTAATACGGCGCTGAGTTCTTTGAGTTTGGCTTGCATTTCCGCATAGTTTTCATCAAAACCTTTTAGCGCGAGGGCTTTTTGCACGGGCATGCGCGAGCCTTCATAGGCAAATATCAAGCGGAAATCGCGCACGGCTTTTTCTAGTTTTTTGGCGGATTCTTGCAGAGCAGGGCAATCTTTGGCGGTGGTGACGTATTCGGCCTCGCTATCCCGCGCTAGCTCCATTAGTTGGCTGGTGGAAACATCTTCCCCAAAAAATAGCCCTGCCACTTCTGGCAGTTGATGTGCCTCATCAAAAATCACCGTATTGGCGCTGGGTAATAGCTCACTCACACCTTCATCACGCAACATCACGTCAGCAAAAAATAGGTGATGATTGACCACCACTACATCAGCGGCAAGGGCGCGTTTACGCGCTTCCATCACAAAACAATCTTTGTAATAGCTACACTCTTGCCCGATACAGTTATCGCGTGTCGAGGTCACCGCAGGCCAAATAGTCGCGTTTTCAGGCACTTGCGTGAGTTCACTTTTGTCGCCCGTGCTGCTGTTTTCGACAAAATTGCGAATCATATGCACGTAGTTGGCATCTTCCCGCGAAATAAAGCGGCCTTCGTTGGCGGAGCGTTCTAAATGGAAATGGCACACATAATTGGCGCGGCCTTTGAGCATGGCAACCGTCACAGGTACTTTTAGCGCGTCGCGCACTGCGGGTAAATCGCGGCTGAAGAGTTGATCTTGCAGGGTTTTGGTACCAGTGGAAACAATGACTTTGCCACCAGACAGCAAGGCGGGGACTAAATAAGCAAAGGTTTTGCCCGTGCCTGTCCCTGCTTCAGCAATCAGTTGTTGATTATTTGCAATGGCTTCTTCAATCGCAAGCGCCATTTCTAGCTGTTGTTGGCGTGGTTTGTAGCCAGCGATGGTTTCGGCTAATGGACCATCGGCGGCAAACACCTTGTTTAAATTGCTCATTTGTTTAATTTGCTAAAAAGCGTCTTTGGGGATGCGCTGGTTTGTAGGTGTTGTATTTAAAAGCTAGACGAGATTATACGCGCCTAGCTTAATCAAATGTGTGTTCGCTATTTTTGTTAGAATGGCGTTTAACCTATCTTTGACTGCTTACATGCAAAATACCCCAAGTTCCCCAATGCCAGCGCAAGTCACTTGGATCGAAAATGACATTGCAAAAACCGCCATCTGGCGTTCAGAAGCGCATGTGGCGGTACCCAAGCGGGTGATGGTGGTGGATGATACGCTCAAGGCGGATCGCGCTTATCAATTAACTAGCGAAGGTACGTTTTTACTCTGGCGCGGGGATTTTCAAAATGCCAAGCAATTGCTGCAAGCCTTGGCGCGACGCATCGACCACAAGCCACGCAAAGCCAAAGCGCAACCTGCTGAAGCTGCCGCTGCATTTCATTTGCACCGCCAAGCGCAATCGCACCGTGCGCGTATTTTGGGGATGTTGTTAATTGCGTTTGAGCCGCATCATGTATTGAATTTGCGGCGTGCGCCCGATTTGGTGGATGCTTGCCAAGCGGTGTATGGCGAAAGCGTTCAGCCTTATGTGGTCTCATTGCGCGAAATTTTAGGTTTAATCGGTGCTTATGAATGGCGCAAAAAAGGCGTAGAAATAACTGCGCTGAAAGCAAAAATTCATCCATATTACGGTGTGTTTTCGCCAGTGCGGGGCGAGTATTTAAGTTTGGTGCAACAAGCGCCCTTGCCAAGCACTGAGTTAGCTTTTGATGTAGGCACTGGCACGGGGGTGCTATCTGCAATGCTTGCGCAACGTGGTGTTAAACAGATTGTCGCCACCGATCAAGACGCACGCGCACTGGCTTGTGCTACTGAAAACATTGCGCGCTTGAATTTAACAAAGCAAGTGACCATCGTAAACGCCAATCTTTTCCCCGAGGGTAAGGCGCCATTGATTGTGTGTAACCCGCCGTGGATTCCCGCACGCCCAAGTTCCCCGATTGAATATGCGATTTACGACCCTGATAGCCAAATGCTAAAAGGATTTTTAAGCGGAGTTGCCAATCATTTAAGCGAAAATGGTGAAGCCTGGCTGATTTTATCGGATATTGCCGAACATCTTGGTTTGCGTTCACGCGAGCAACTATTGCAGTGGATAGCCGATGCCAAGTTAACGCTCATCGAAAAACATGATATAAAGCCGCACCACCCAAAAGTGGCAGATGCGAGCGACCCGCTACACCAAGCACGGGCTGCGGAAGTGACTTCGCTATGGCGGATGAAACATGCGGTTTAATGCTTTAACACAAGGAGCAACACATGGCTGGAAGTAGCTTACTCGCACTGATTGATGATATTGCGAGCTTATTAGATGATGTTTCGGTGATGACCAAAGTTGCCGCCACCAAAACCGCAGGCGTACTGGGCGATGATTTGGCGCTTAACGCGCAACAAGTGGCGGGTGTGAGTGCTGAGCGTGAGTTGCCTGTGGTGTGGGCAGTTGCTAAAGGTTCGTTCAAGAATAAGTTAATTTTGGTGCCTGCTGCTTTGTTGATAAGTGCGGTTGTGCCGTGGTTAATTCTGCCTCTGCTGATGATTGGCGGTGGCTTTTTGTGCTACGAGGGGTTTGAGAAAATCGCCCATCGATTGTTACACAGCAAAGCTGAAACTGAGGCGCATCATCAAGCCCTGACGGAGGCATTAAGCGACACTAATGTGGATATTGCCAGTTACGAGCAGGAAAAAATAAAGGGTGCTATCCGTACTGACTTTATACTTTCAGCCGAAATTATCGTCATTACACTTGGCACTTTGGTGGGCGTTGCTTTTACTAAACAAGTGCTAGTGCTTGCTGGCATTTCCATTATCATGACCGTGGGCGTGTATGGTTTGGTGGCGGGCATTGTTAAGCTGGATGACGCAGGGTTGTTTTTGATGAAATCGCAAGGCGATGCGCTACTGGCAATGGTAAAACGTAAGCTAGGGTGTGTGCTGGTAAGTTCTGCGCCTTACTTGATGCGTATGCTCGCAATCATCGGCACCCTTGCCATGTTTATGGTCGGTGGTGGCATCATTGCGCATGCCATACCTCTAATACATGAAACCATCCATCATGTGCTGGAAAGTTGGGGGCTGGCGAGCTATGCACTCAGCATTGCGCAAGTGATGGCAGATGCTTGCCTTGGCGTGCTAGTAGGCGCGATAACCTTGGGTTTTGTGTTGCTAGTGCAAAAAATCAGAGCGCATGATTGAGTGTGGTTTACTATTGGATTTAGCGCTTGATGTTGGTTATAGCGTATCTAAAACAGTATCTCTAAAAGAGTATTTAAAGCACAGCCGCCACAAACGCAATTTCTACCAATAAACTAGGGTCTGCAAGTTCTGCCTTAATACATGCGCGGCTAGGGGCGCAGTTTTCGGGCAACCATGTTTCCCAGATAGGGTTTAGCACTGGTAAAAAATCAAAGTCTGTCAGGTAAATAGTGGCTGAGAGTATGCGAGATTTGTTACTACCCACCCCCAGCAGAGTTTGCTCGGCTTGATTCAGCACTTGATTCACTTGTGCTTGAATGTCGCCGCTTGAATCTACCGCCACTTCTACAAAATAGGCAGTTTGATTGAAGATGGTCACATCCGACCATCTTGCACTTGGGTTAATACGTTGAATATCCAATTTTTTCCTTGATTCGCTTATCTATTGAGGAACGCTCACAAACCCTAGTTTTTGCAATCCAGCATTTTGTGCCTTCGCCATAAGCTCCGCTAATACCTGATAGCGCGTTTCTTTGTCGGCTCTAATGTGAAACTCAGGTTGTGGCGTTTGCTTGGCAGCATCCGCCAATTTTGTGGTTAATGCTTCAGGCGATACCAAAACATCATTCCAATACATTTGCCCAGCGCCGTCAATAGCAAGCGAAATGACTTCTGGCTTTTCATTTAATAAGGTGCTGCTCGCTTTAGGTAAATCAATTTTTACCGCATGCGTGAGTAGCGGCGCAGTAATAATGAAAATCACCAATAACACCAGCATGACATCCACTAGGGGTGTTGTGTTAATTTCAGCCATCGGTGCCTGATGTGGCGTGCTATTAAAGCCGTTACCTGAACCAATCATGCGCTTACCTCTTTTAGTTGGGTGGGTGATCTAGTAAATTTCTTTGTTTTGTCAGCCTCATGGTCTTGCTGATGGTGCGCTACAATCAATGCCACGCCTGTAGTTAAAAGAGTATGTAAATCGTGTGCAAAACCTTCTAGCTGTCCAATTAACACGCGGTTACTTCTCACCAGCGAGTTGTAAGCCAACACCGCAGGGATAGCAACCGCCAAGCCTAACGCGGTCATAATTAACGCTTCCCCCACAGGGCCTGCTACCTTATCTAAAGTGGCTTGCCCACTTAAGCTAATACTTGCCAGCGCATGATAGATTCCCCAGACCGTGCCAAACAACCCCACAAAAGGGGAAACACTGCCGACCGAGGCGAGCACGGTTAACCCTGATTCAATTTGTGCGTTTTCTTCGGCGATCATGCGGCGCATGCTGCGGGCGATAAATTCATCTTGGCTGCAAATATCAGCAAGTTGTTTACCAGCATGTTGTTTGTGATGCTCTGCGGCTTCAACAGATTGTATGGCAAGTCGCGCGACTGGGATGTCAGCATCCCCCTGCGCTAGACCAGCTTGCACTGTACTTGCGTTCCAAAACTGTTGTATGTAGTTTTTTGTCTTGCGTTGCAATTGCATTGCCTGCAAGCCTTTAGTGATGATTAAGTACCAACTGGCAACCGACATGAACACTAGTGCGAGTGCGACTGCTGTAGAAACGACTCCGCCTTTGGTAATAAAACTGATTGCGTCAAATGCATAACCATTATTCATCTTTATTCCTCTTTTCCTATCGCTTTAAAACTATTAAAAAATCTTGCTTAATGTGTTTGTTGACAACATGATTCTTTTACTCAAGAGAAAAGCTCACGGGCACAACGACATATGCGCTAATCGCTTGATTGTTTTTCTTTGCTGGCACAAAGCGCCATTGTTTGACCGCATCTAGCCCCGCTTGATCTAATCGCTCAAATCCACTGGTTTTGGCAATCTCCACGGATTCAGGCTCACCGTTTGTACCCACCAGCACTTTAAATAGCACTCTGCCTTGTTCCCCAGCACGGCGAGACAAATTGGGGTAATTGGGTTTTGGGTTGTTTAAATATGCCACCCCAAAACGCGGTGGTTCGACCACATCTTGCTTTATATCTTCTTTAATTGGAGATTCGTTTGCTACCTTTTGCGCTAATTCAGACGTGCTTTTTGCATCATCAGGCTTTGTTTGCGCAGGTGTTGTTGGTGCGTTTTCTTGACTCACTTTTTCCTCGCTAGTCACGGCCTGTGTCGCTGGCGCCTGTATGGCGGGGATATTCGCTTGAAAAGGATGTGTTTTGCTTACGGGGTTAACCGTCGGTTGACTCTGAGGCTTTACCTCTTGCTGTTGCGCTGTATGTTGTAGTTGTGTGCTTACATGCTCAATAATTGGAGCATTCTCAATCAAACTCACCATCATAGGCTGCTCAGGGGTTGGTGGGGTAGGCAATGTCGTAGCTAATCTAAAGGCGATGAGTGCGATCAAGATATGCGTCAACACCACCATACACAAGACCAGACACTCCTTGGCGAAAGTGTTTTTTTCTGGGTTTTTATATACCTGTTTCTTGTGCTCTAGTGCTTTGTGGCCTTTCCGCCCATTTGATGTGCGCTCATCTGAGGGAAGTGGCGTATATTGCTTTAAATCAAGCAGGTTGAGCGGTGTAACGTGTTGCGCTACATTTTTTAATTGTGTCGTCGTTGTCATTAGCGTCTACTTAGTCAGAATCAACTTTCCCTGTTTGGTGACACTCAAGGTATATTGATCTCCAGCATGTGCGATTACAATCTGACGTTGACCTTTCAGCAAGGCATGACTCTCAACAACCAATAGCTCTGCATTGTGAGTGCGATTTTCTGCATTCATACGAGGTGCTTTGTCAGTTTTTCTCTGGTCTGCGGTGTTCATATTGCTCTCCATTCTCTATTTAATGATACGAGTAATTACCTTAAGTATCTGCCCACATGCGAATCAGGTTATGGTAGTTACCAGTGAGCCTAATCACAGCAGAGCTATCGCCATGCTGCTGTCGCAGGGTGGCAATCGCGGCATCCATATCAAACAACAATGTTCTTTGGGCATCGTCCCGTATCATGCTTTGCACCCAAAAGAAACACGCCATGCGCGCCCCGCTTGTGACAGGGCGCACATGGTGCAGACTGGTGCCAGGGTAAAGCACCATATCACCTGCGGCTAATTTCACCATTTGGTGACCGTAGGTATCTTCAATCACCAATTCGCCGCCTTCGTAACTCTCAGAGTCAGTAATAAACAAGGTGCACGAAATATCAGTACGTACATGCATGCCAGAAACCGCATGGGTGCGCACTGCATTATCAATATGCGCGCCAAAATCCATGCCTGCTCGATACTGGTTAAATAGCGGTGGATAGATTTTTTTAGGTAATGCTGCTGAGAAAAACAAAGCGTTTCGGCTTAATGCCCTTAATGCAATTTGTCTTGCTTCCTCCGCATACTCCGATGTTTCAGGTAGTTGCAAATTGCGCTTAACCTGTGCAGATTGCGTACCAGCCGTTACTTTGCCATCCGACCAATCGGCGGTTGATAACAACAAACGCAATTGACCTAATTCATCGGGACTTAGTACTGCTGGTACATGTAATAGCATTTTTATCCTTTAAAACTTATATTCGGCAGTTAAAATGGCTTGTCTGCGATTGCCGGGCACGGTGAAGCCTCCATTGTCGTAAATTCCATCGTAATAAGTCTTATCCAATAGATTTTTCACGTTTAAGCGTAACGCCCATTTTTTCTCTTCATAGGCCACCATAGCGTCTACTCTTGCATAACCTGGCAATCTATTGGGGTCGAAGCTACCAGTGCTAAATACGCCACCTGCTGCCGATGTTTGCGCTACAGTTTGCGAAGGCACGTAACCATAACGCTCACCTTTTGCCTCAACTCCTGCACCAATTTTCCAGTGATCCATCAAAGAGTATGTAGTCCAGAGATTGAATGTTGCATCGGGGGTGTTGCGTGCTTGTTGCCCAACAAACCGTGGATCTGCAAGTGTAATCGCGCCTGTGGTTGCATTCACGTTCTCAGCAACTTCTAAAATCTTAGCGTCCATTAACGACAAGCCCGCAAACACATTCAAACGCTCGGTTACTTCACCAGAAAGTTCAAACTCAATACCGTTGGTGCGACGCTTTTTGGTCAATATAGTGGCAGTAGCTTCAAGGTCGGCATTTCTCTCCCAATCTTTGGTGGTGGTGTAAACCGCAGTTCTAAATGCCAGCTCGCCATCACGTAGTAGCCACTTATGACCTAACTCTAAGGTGGTGCTTCGCTCAGGTGGTAGCGGTGTTACAGTTAGTTGATACAAATCAGCGGTTGGGCTAAACGAATCGCTATAGCTTAAGTAGAAGTGTTGTGTTTCAGATTGATGCCATGACAAACCTGTGCGGTAGCTATTTTCGCCATAATTTAAATTCGGCGATGTTGCACTGGAGTAATTAGCCCGCATCTCATCACGGCGCACCCCCACTAATACATCCCATTTCGGCACTATTGTTACAGTATCTTGTGCGTACACTGCATAGTTATCAGCTGTAAACCGATTTAATTGCGCATTGGTGAGTGAGGTTCTATCGTTATAGAAAACTACTCCATTAGTGGTGACCGTGGTTGGTAGACCTGTAATTGGGCTGTAGGCTTGCAAGGCAACCCTTTTTGAATTTTCATTTAAATACTCAAACCCACCTAAAAATTGGTGCTTCATGCCTGCAAACTCAAACTTGCTGCTGTAGTCCGATTGTAAATTCACTGTTTCATAGTCAGAGTTTCTTGTTGGATTGCCCCCAACACTGCCGTTAGCCGTAGGGGTAAAGTTTGCATTCGGCGTTTTTGCCCAGTAAGCACGCTCATAATCTGCACTTCTTAATTGCGTGCGCCACTGACTATCTTCGCTAAATTTGTGGGTAAAGATTGCCGTGGTGATATTGGTGTCACTGTCATCAAAGTTGTTACTACTGCCGTAAAACGTTTTGTTGTTGATTGAAGCTGTATTAATTGGGCGTCTATTCTGAAATGAGATACCGTAATCTGGAATATCCCGCGTTTTGGTATATACATGGTTCAAGAAAAACTCATTGCCTGTACCAATGCCTGCACCAAAACTAAACGCAATGCCTTGTCTATCAAGCTTAGGATTCACGCCATTCGATGGGTTGGTGCGAAATGTTTCTTCTTGTCTATTCATTACATTCAGACGAATCGCCATGGTGTCTGAGAGTTGCTTGTTAAAATCGCCTGTTTCTTGGTTATAGCCGTAAGTGCCAGCACTACCTGTGACAACATTTTTATCGCCCAACGTCGCCATTTTTGATACTTGATTAATGACGCCACCAGCTTGCCCACGCCCAAACAACATCGCGGCAGAGCCACGCAGAACATCTACCTGCTCAAGATTAAACGTCTCGCGATTATATTGCGCGGTATCGCGTATGCCATCTAAGTAAATGTCGCCAAAAGTATAAAAACTGCGCAGGTTGAAGTTGTCTCCAGAGCGTCCGCCTTCAGCTGCATTGAAAGTTAAGCCAGAAACATTTTGCAAACCCTCTCGCAGAGAACCAACCTGTTGGTCATGCATTAAATCACGCGTGATGGTGGTAATCGCTTGCGGAACATCTTGCGGGTCTTGCACGATTTTTCCAACACGCGTTTTGGTGGCTTGATAGTTTTTCTTGACCACTTCACTGCCAGCTTTTACGCTCACCTCTGGCAGTGTCTGTTCTTGGTTATTTTCAGCGACAGTAGTTTTGTTTGCTTTTGTACTTTGTTTAGTAGCGGTCTTAGTTTCTTCAGCAAGCAACGTGTTAGGTATGACCAGCGAAGCCAGTAATACACCTAATGAAAAAACGCTCCTTTTGTGATGTTTGCCCGTTTGATCTGTGTTGAACGCATGCATAAGCGCCTCAACTAACGGCTTACGTTCATGCAATTTATTTGATTGATTCATGCCATTTCCCTTAAGTAGTCAATTCCAATTTAAATTCTTTGGCTGGCTACCTTAATGAAAAGGGATGGCTGGCTTTCTTTCTATTTTTCTGTAATGATAATGATTCTCATTAAAATTATCAATCAATTTCTTGCGGATACTGAAAAAAACTCATGCATGGATTTCAGCAACGCTTGAAACAACATAGTTGAGCACTTTGGTCAAGCAAGTAGATTGATAAATTTTCAATCGAAAATCCATTTCAATTTTACTGGTGAGGTGTACTAGTGAGCTTTTCTGAGCTTGATCATCAATGATTCATGCATGGATTGAGATGATTGAATGACGGATATTTTTTTAATTGCTTCATCAAATAGCTCATGTAATGAGGCAAACGCTTCCACATCAAACCGTAAACTTAATGCTCCAATTTCCACCTCTGCCGTGTTGTGTGCTTCGCAATACACCACACGGCAACCACCAACATTACTTGCCAACAGCACTCTCTTGCAGTTTGAATGCGCATTCATAATTTTTCCCTTTCTAGTTGGGGTTGATAGATGTAACAATTTTTTCTAGCCTTTCATTAAAAGCGATTGAGGGGAATATTCCACCACCTTTTTACGCATGCAGCGGGAGGGGGCATCGTCACTTAAAATTGCAAATACGCAAAAGCCGCATGGCCAACTGAAATTTGCAATATTTATGCGTATTTAAGTAACATCAGCACCCATTGTTAGTACGCTGACTTGATCTCAGTTTGCATCACTATTTTTGCTGCAGCTTTCCGCATTAACTCATTCAATAGAATGAAGTTATCTGCTTTCAGTCGTAATGACGTGCTACCAACCATCACTTCAACAGCATCTTTTGATTTGTGATAAATCACGCGACATTCTGCATGTGAGGGTAATGTGTATTCATATTCGGTTGTTTGACGCATTTTCATATCCTCTAGATACTAGATGTAAATACAAATGATAATGATTATCATTTAATATTGCAAGCGTGCCATGATGAAATGTTCAGTTTTTTTCGGATTGCCATCTAAGCGCGTTGGTGCAGGTTCGTATTTAGCAAGTGGTGCTAAAATTCATGCGCCTGCTTATCCAGCCATAGTATGTAACCATGGTGTGCAAGAATGGATAGTTGCTTAGAAAGGTTTAGCTAGAAAAATAGAGCAAAATGAGAAGCCAGCCTTGCTGGCTACCAGCATTATTGCCAATCAGGGCTAGGTAATTCCGAGAACACTTTTTTCAGGCCTTCGCCCCAGCCTTTGCGGACAGAAGCATAATAAGGGTCTGCTTCGGTAATGCGGTGTTGATCCTTGGCAGCAAAGCTATCGGCGCGGTATAGCAGTAAATCAATCGGGGCAGCCACAGAGATATTACTGCGGATGGTTGAGTCGAATGAAATCAGCACGCATTTCACCACATCCATCATATCAGTGTTAGAGCGCACCACGCGGTCGAGGATAGGCTTGCCGTATTTGGTTTCGCCAATTTGAAAGTAGGGCGTTTCTGGACAGCTTTCAATAAAGTTTCCAGCCGAATATATATTAAACAATCGCGGCTTTTCACCCTTAATCTGCCCAGCCAACAAAATGCTGGCGTTAAAATCTGTTTTTTGATTTTTAAGGTGTTCTGCATCACGCTCAAACACTTTGCGGATGGCATCGCCTACCAATTTGGCGGCTTCAAACATATTGGGTACATTGTGCAAATGTGCGCCCTCGTTGGCTTTCGCCGTCTCACGCAAGCTACTCACCACCGCTTGCGTAATCGCTAAATTGCCAGCCGTGAGTATGGTAATGACGCGCTCATTCTTCACCTCAAAAATATTCATTTTGGGGAAAACAGCGACTTGGTCAACCCCAGCATTGGTGCGGGTATCAGAGGCTAACACTAAACCTTGGTCGAGTAATAAGGCAACGCAATAAGTCATAATTTAACAGTAAGAAAAAGGTTAAAGGGCTAATCATACCCACGCGATTAATGAGCGACAACACAAATTACATGTTGGCTCACTCACCCAATGTTTATCTTGGCCGCTAGCAATAAAAAAGCCACCTCAAAAACTGAGGTGGCTTTTGTGCTTGGCTACATCATTAAAACCAGCATTGAGCGCAGATTTAAAGCGCTTGAGAGTTCGTGCAGATTAAGCAGCCTTTTGTTGACGGCGTGCCGCAAAACCCACCAAACCTAAACCAGCCAACATCATGGCATAAGCTTCTGGCTCAGGCACGGCGGTGGCAGTGGCTTGTTTAGTCCAAATGGCGAGGGTGAGATTGGCTGCTCCAATAGAGCTTGTCTTATAATAAGCTCCACCACCACCTACAGTGTCGGTTGCTGCTCCCGCGTTAATGGTAAGGTGAGATTCATTTACAAAGTTGTTTGCATATGAATAAGCGGTATAGATAAAACAACTTGACTTGTCAGAGCACCCATTAATTTTTTCAGGGTTGGTGCTATACACGGTTCCGTTAAATACTTGACTTAATAAGGCCTGTGAGGCGGCTGTGGCTGATGCTGACGTGGTAAAGGCACTAATGCCATTAGTTACGATGTCATCTTTAAACACAACATCATATAACTCACCACTCACTTTAACACCTGATGCCCCCATTAAAATGCCGTTGGTGACATTTAAAGTAGTTGCACTGGCAGCGTTGCTCATAGATAAAACAATTGCAGAAGCGATTAAAGTGTTTTTAAGTAATTTCATGGTGCTGCCTTTCGTTTAAATGTTATTGTTAATTGTTTAAAAGTAGTTGTTAAAAATTTAATTTGAGTTAGTGTTTGTTGCTTGTTTCGTGTCGTTCACCATGGAATGAATCTTACGGACATCAACCCATTCGCGAAATAGTCCATTGGGACTATTCCAGCCTAAAACCTATAGTCCGAATGGACTAATCAAGCGTAAACTGGCTGAAAGATTGGCATAAATCATGCTGATGTAGCTGTTATAGTGATTATCTAGCTTGTGAAATTTAAGGGAAAACATGGCAATACGCGTCGCACTGCACCATAAAACCAGTTATCAGTTTGATCGGCTTGTCAGCCTTTCTCCGCATGAGGTGCGCTTAAAGCCCGCCGCGCACGCACGCACGCCGATTTTGTCTTATTCCTTGACTGTAGAGCCAGAAAAACACTTTATTAACTGGCAGCAAGACCCCTACGGGAATTACATTGCGCGGTATGTATTCCCCGAAAAGGTGCGTGCGCTCGAGTTTACGGTTGATTTGGTGGCAGACATGACGGTCATCAATCCCTTTGATTTCTTTGTGGAAAAATATGCCGAGCATTATCCTTTTCAATATACCGAACAGCAGGCGGTCGAATTAAGTGCATATTTAGCGCCTGAGCCAGCTTGTCAGGCATTGCAAGATTGGTTGGCTGCCGCCAAACGCGAGGTGTTAAACCAAGAGATTAGTATTGCCAATTTTATGGTGGCGATTAATCAGCGTTTGCAGGGTGATATTGGGTATTTGGTACGCATGGAGCCGGGGGTGCAAACGCCAGAAGAAACCTTAACCAAGCGCACTGGTTCATGCCGCGATACGGCTTGGTTGCTGGTGCAAATTATGCGCCATTTAGGCTTGGCAGCGCGTTTTGTGTCTGGTTATTTGATTCAACTGACGGCAGATATTAAAGCGCTGGATGGCCCTAGTGGTACGGCGGTTGATTTTACCGATTTGCATGCGTGGACGGAAATTTACATCCCTGGGGCGGGTTGGGTGGGCATGGATCCAACCTCTGGCTTATTGACTGGTGAGGGGCATATTCCACTAGCGTGTACGGCTGTGCCGTCTTCTGCCGCGCCGATTACGGGGTTTACCGATATTTGCGAAGCGCAGTTTGCGCATGAAATGACGATTACGCGCATCCACGAAGATCCGCGCGTGACTAAGCCTTATAGCGAAGCCGATTGGCTGAAAATCGACAAGCTGGGCAACAAAGTCGATGCCGACCTCAAAAAACAAGATGTGCGTTTGACGCAAGGCGGAGAACCCACGTTTGTATCCATAGATGATATGGAAGGCGCGGAGTGGAACACGCTAGCGCATGGCGAGAAAAAGCGCGAACTGTCAGGCAAACTCGCCATTCGCTTAAAAGACTATTTTGCCAAAGGTGGCATGTTGCATTACGGGCAAGGCAAGTGGTATCCAGGGGAGCCGTTACCACGCTGGGCAATCAATATTTATTGGCGTGCCGATGGTAAGCCGATGTGGCGCGATGCAAATTTGTTTTCTGACGAAACCGTACCAGATGATTACACGCTTTCAGAGGCTACTGCCTTTGCCAATCAACTAGCTGAAAACTTGGGCTTCCCCAAGGCGTGTTTGATTCCTGCGTATGAAGATGTGGTTTCGTTAGCGCAGTTTGAAGATAGGTTGCCAGAGAATATTGACCCACTCAAAGCCAATTTAAAAGATAGCGAAGAGCGCCGCAGGCTGGCGCGTTTGCTTGATATGGGGCTGGACAGCATTGTGGGTTATGTGATGCCGATTAAGCCTGTTGAAACCAAAAAAGCAGGCGAATGGCTGACCAGCAAATGGCCGCTTAAACGCGAGCATTTATATTTGCTCTCGGGCGATTCGCCCATGGGCTTGCGCTTGCCGCTTGCCTCTCTGCCTTGGGTGTTGCCTGAGGAGATGGAGCCTGAGTTCCCTGTTGACCCGTTTGATGCGCATGCTGACCTAAATGACGAAACAAAAATCAGCGTAAAAACCAAACACAAAACGCCAAAACCATTGCCGCGTGAAGTGATACACACAGCATTGTGCGTGCAAGTGCGTAATGGTCGTTTGCATGTGTTTATGCCGCCTGTGAATCGCTTAGAAGATTATTTGGCGCTGGTGGCTGCGGTGGAAGATACAGCCGCAACGCTTAATCTGAAACTATGGATTGAAGGCTACACCCCGCCACGCGATGCGCGGATTCAATTGTTAAGCGTGACACCTGACCCAGGGGTGATTGAGGTCAATATTCACCCCGCCAAAAGTTGGAAAGATTTGGTCAACAACATTACGCTGTTGTACGAAGAAGCGCGACAAACCAGACTCGGTACTGAGAAATTTATGCTCGATGGTCGTCACACAGGCACGGGCGGTGGCAACCATGTCACGCTTGGCGGCGCTACGCCTGCCGATAGCCCCATGTTGCGTCGGCCAGATGTGCTGAAAAGCTTGATTACGTATTGGCAAAATCACCCTGCGTTGTCTTACTTGTTTTCGGGCACGTTTATTGGCCCTACCAGTCAAGCGCCACGCGTGGATGAAGCGCGTGATGATAACTTATACGAGCTTGCCATTGCGTTTCAGCAAATGGATAAAGTGTTGCCCGATATGGCGGAAAGCGAGCGTCCGTGGTTGGTGGATAGATTGTTGCGTAATTTGTTGATTGATCTCACAGGCAATACGCATCGCTCAGAGTTTTCGATTGATAAATTATATTCGCCAGATAGCCCAACGGGGCGCTTAGGTTTGGTGGAGTTTCGTGCTTTTGAGATGCCGCCACATGCGCGCATGAGCTTGTTACAAAGCTTGTTGCTACGTGCGCTGGTGGCACGTTTTTGGAAAGAGCCGTATCAAGGAAAATTGATTCATTGGGGTACGGAGTTGCACGACCGCTGGATGTTGCCGCATTTTGTCGCACAAGATATTGCCGATGTGGTGCAAGATTTACGCGATTATGGCTACAAATTTGAAAAACATTGGTTTGACCCATTTGTCGAGTTCCGCTTTCCGCGTTATGGCACAGTGGCTTATCAAGGCGTGGAGCTGGAATTACGCCAAGCCATTGAGCCTTGGAATGTGCTTGGCGAGGAAATGAGCGGTGGTGGCACAGCGCGTTATGTCGATTCATCGGTTGAGCGCATGCAATTGCGTGTGCGCGGCTTAACCGATGGTCGCCACATTGTCACCTGTAATGGCCGCGCATTGCCGCTGCAACCCACAGGCACGGCGGGTGAATATGTGGCGGGTGTGCGCTTTAGAGCATGGGCGCCTTGGTCCGCATTGCACCCCACCATCGGTGTGCAAGCACCGTTGGTGTTTGATTTGGTCGATACGTGGAGTAGCCGCGCGATTGGCGGCTGTACTTATCATGTATCCCATCCGGGTGGGCGTAATTACGACACTTTCCCGATTAACGCCAACGAGGCGGAAGCCCGCAGATTTGCTAGGTTTTGGAGCTACGGACATACGCCCGGTAAAGTGGAAGTGCCAAGCCAAGAGCGTAATCCGCGCTTTCCGTTTACCTTGGACTTGCGCTGGCAGATGATTTAGCACACGCCATTTGTAACTAATCAATATGCAAATTTTAACAATTTGGGCAGTGCTTTTTTCTTTGCATTTATAGTGCAAGGCATTATCCTTGTCATATGTTGCAATCTTCACTCAACTTAGCCCCTAGTCAAAGCGATCACTACAATGAGTTGCTAGACGATAATGGAATGCCTCGCCCACATTGGCAAGCATGCATGCAGACGCTTGCCAATGAAGCTCCCGCCCAAATGCGCCAGCGTGTAGATGCGGTGCGCCGCCAAGTGCGCGATAACGGTGTGACTTATAATGTGTATCACGATACCGATGGTCTACAGCGTCCGTGGGGCTTGGATGTATTGCCATTTATTTTGCCACATGAAGAGTGGGCGCAGATTTCAGCGGCGGTAGTGCAACGTGCGAATTTGATGAACGCTATTTTGCTCGATATTTATGGTGAGCAACGCATACTCAGCCAAGGCTTATTGCCTGCGGAATTAATTCACGGACATGCGGGGTTTTTGCGCCCCTGTCATGGAGTAGAGCATTTAGATAATATTGCCTTGCACTCCTATGCGGTGGATATTGCCAGAGCCCCCAATGGTCAATGGTGGGTTGTGTCAGACCGAACGCAGGCGCCCACTGGGGCAGGTTATGCCCTTGAAAATCGAACGATTATTTCCAGTGCTTTTCCAGAATTATTCCGTGATTTAAATATTCAACGTCTCAGTGGTTTCTTTAGTAGCATGCGCGACAGCTTATCGCATTGGGGCAGACAATGTGCGCAAAAACAACATCAATCCAACCCCAATATCGCGCCCTTGAGTGTTGGGGAACAGCCGCTGATCGTCATCCTCACCCCAGGGCCGTTTAATGAAACCTATCATGAGCAATCCTATTTGGCTGGGTATTTGGGTTTTCCACTCGTGCAGGGCAACGACCTCACCGTGCGAAATGGTGTGGTGTGGCTTAAAACCATTTCAGGGCTTAAACCTGTTCACGTTATTTTACGTCGGTTAGATGATGATTTTTGCGACCCGCTTGAATTAAACGCAGGCTCGTTACTAGGTGTATCAGGTCTCACAGAAGTTGTGCGCCAAGGACATGTGCTGATTGCAAATTCGCTTGGCTCCAATATTTTACAGTCTGGTGCGTTGCTCGGGTTTTTACCAGTGCTCAGTCGACATCTGATGGGGCAAGAATTGCTGATGCCATCCGTGGCAACTTGGTGGTGCGGTGAAGCCAAGGCGCTAGAAACTGTTATCGCCAATTTACATCGACTTGTGATCAAACCAGCATTTCCACAGATTCAAGAGTTCCCTATTTTTGGGGAAGACCTCAACCCGCAAGCGCGTGAAGCCTTAATACAAAAACTCCGCGCCGCGCCGCAAAACTACATTGCGCAAGAGTTGGTGAAAATCTCAGAAGCCCCCGTATGGAACAACGTGGATAACCACCAGATGCATCAATCTACCTTGGATATATTAGCCGTTGGTTTGCGTGTATACGCCTGCGCTACCCCCAATGGATATGTGGTCATGCCAGGGGGGTTAACCCGTGTAGCAAGTGGTGTAGATGAACGCGTCATTACAATGCAGCGAGGTGGCATCAGTAAAGATACTTGGATCACCTCGCCCTATATTTCAAACCAGCTTAGTTTGCTAAGAAAAACCACCTCAAGCAAAGATTTAGTACGAGGAAATACCTATTTATCCAGCCGCATGGTAGAAAATCTATTCTGGTTTGGTCGTTATACAGTGCGCAATACCTTAATATCGCGCTTGCTACGCACGGCGATTCGTTTTTTGCTAGAGTTCTCAGCCGAGCATCGCGCCATAGAATGGCCAGCAGTGCATCATTTATGCATTTGGTATAGCCTCATGCCGCTCATCAAAGCACAAGAGGATAAAGAAGAAACCCCCGATTTTGACCACAAACCATTGACAGATGAAGAGATTGAGCACTTGCTCATCGGTGCGGTATTTTCAAAAGATAGCGTGAGCCTTGCCGGCAACATTCAACAGTTTTTTCAGCTCACATTTAATTTGCGTGAGCGCCTTTCTAGCGATAATTGGCGCATTGTTAACCAAATGGCGCAACGTGTCACACAAATAGAAGCCAACCCAACAATTGCGCAAACGCTCACCTATTTAGACGAAACCACCAGCTCGTTGATTACCCTCACAGGGTTTACCTTAGATGGCATGACGCGTGATGAAGGCTGGCGGTTTATGTCAATTGGGCGGCGTATAGAGCGCCTGCAATTTTTAACCGCACTCTTGCAACAAGCGCTCGCCATGCCTGCCGAAAGTAACCTAGATTGGTTGCTAGAGCTCACCGATAGCATTGTGACTTACCGCGCACGCTATTCTGCACAGCCAGAGTGGTTGCCAGTACTCGATTTATTGTTAATGGATGAAAACAACCCGAACTCCATGATATTTCAGCTAAAGGGCTTAGTGAAATATTTAACCGAAATTTCAAATGCCCATCAGCAAGCAGGCGAAACCACCCGAATTGAAGATGATTTAAACCAATCTTTACAAGCGCTTAAAGCCTTTGATGCAGATTTAGTGCTCTACCATGGCAGCACTACGTTAATTGCTTGGCTCAACAATGCGTACAAAGCCAGTATTGATATTTCAGATCGCCTGAGCTTACGTTTCTTTAGTTACAGTGCCATCCCCACCGCGAAACCTCAGAGATGATACGTTACTCCATAGTGCATGAAACCAAGTACAGGTACGACTACAACGTCACCTTGTCGCAACAAATGCTGCATATGAAACCGCGTGAATTTGCCTTGCAACACAGCGTGGCGAATCAAATCATCGTCAATCCTCAGCCCAGTGAAATGATCGAGCGAAAAGATTACTTTGGCAATGTCACCAACTGTATTGCCATATTAGCGCCACACAAAGTGCTCACCGTGTTATCAGAATCCACCGTGGCATTAAATGCCCGCCCAACCATGCAACAGCTCATGCACAGCCCTGCGTGGGAAAGTGTAAAACACGCACTCAACACCAATCATCATGACTATCAACAAGAGATGAGCTATCGATTTAACTCCCCCAATGTGCCCTGTAATGACGCCTTGGCTGCTTACGCGCTGCCAAGCTTTTGGCCAGGCCGCCCTATTATCGAAGCCGCATTTGATCTCACTCAACGCATATTTAGAGAGTTTGAATTTGATCCAGATGCCACCGATGTATCCACCCCACTCAATCAGGTATTAGCGGGGCGTCGTGGCGTGTGCCAAGATTTTGCACACCTCATGATAGGTTGTCTGCGATCACTTGGTTTGGCATGCCGCTATGTGAGTGGCTACATACTCACCACGCCACCCAAAGGCAAGCCCCGCTTGGTTGGGGCAGATGCCTCCCATGCATGGGTATCAGTGTACTGCCCCACTTACGGCTGGGTAGATTTTGACCCCACCAACAACTGCCTAGTGCAAAACCAACATATCACCGTGGCATGGGGGCGAGATTTTAGCGATGTATCACCCATGCGCGGTGTAGTGTTAGGTGGCGGCAAGCAGCACTTAAAAGTGAGTGTCACAGTAACCCCATTGCAAACAGATGTTTTTTTTTAGCTGCGGGTTAAAAAGCATTAGTGACGATTGATGTATACACCATTTTACTTTAGGATAGCGTATCAAAGTTTAAAAATATGATTCTATTATATATTTTGTCATATATTTGCAACATAAAATTCTGCTTGACGGAAAGTTTTGCGTCAAATAGGATGCCTAATTTACGTTAGCGCTTATGTATAACTCAGCATTCACCATTATGAGAGTATTAGCCTTT
>CAZUGV010000008.1:0-102031 GCA_964620425.1 uncultured Methylophilaceae bacterium
ATGAGTTAAACGGTGGTTCTATCTACAAATTCGTTTCTGCAAATGCTAACGCAACCAATGGCGATGATTACTTTGCGGCTGGTCAAACTTTTGTAGCTAAAGTGAACGGTGGAAACAACGCTAATGCAGTCGGTGGCATTGTTTGGGAGGCGATTACTAATGCAACTGGTGGTGCTTTAGCAAACTCAACCGTATTGGCGGATGGCACAATTGATGGTCGTGTAACAGCTAACACTGTAGGTGGTACTGATTACCAACGTCCAGAAGATATGGAAATCAAAACGTTGGCAAACGGTGATGAAGCGATGTTTATTGCTACAACTACAACAAATGAAGTGTATATGTTTAACCTAACGACAAATACATCAAGTATTTTCGCTAACGCAAACACAATCGATTTGGCCACTGGTTTGGCTGTAGGTGCTGGTGCTTTCACTAGCCCAGACAATATTGCGATTGATGCTTACGGAAACATCTACATCATCGAGGATCGTAATGGTGGTGTTGATAATGACATCTGGTTTGCGAAAGATATCAACAAAGATGGTGATTTGTTAGACGCAGGTGAGGGCTTGGCACGTTGGGCTTCTAACGGGACACAAGGTTCAGAATTTACTGGTTTATTCTTTGATAAATTTAACCCAAATGTTGCTTACGTTAACATTCAACATCCAACCAACGGCAATGACAGCTTGATTCGCATTACCGCTGTGCCAGAGTCAGATACATACGCTATGTTATTAGCTGGTTTAGGTATCATGGGCGTTGTTGCTCGTCGTCGTACACAAAAGTAAGAGAGTTTCTGACTTATTTAGTCGGCAACTAGAGTAGTAAAAAAGGGCAGCCTATGGTTGCCCTTGTTGTTTAATTTGCGTGATCAACTTGATACGACCATGTTTGGTGGACGTAAATTACTCGCTTTAAGTTTGTTGTGTTATTTTCCTAATCGCCATATACGAATAGTCTTTAGTCGTTTGCCAATGTTCTCGCAATGACCCAGCAATCAACGCTGCTTGCACCTGCTTTTTTTAAGGATTTCGCGAGCGCATTTAAACTGGCCCCTGTGGTCATGACATCATCAATCACCACGATGGATTGTCCATGTAAAGTTTGGTTGCAAGCGAAAGCGCCTTTCATATTCATTACCCGCTCTTTTAGCGGCAGGCTCGCTTGCGGTGGCGTTAGTTTGATGCGCTCGCAGGCGTTGTGATTGAGAGGTATCCCCAGATTTTTACTGACGATACGTGCCACTTCTAATGATTGATTAAATCCGCGCTCTTGCAAGCGCCGAGGGTGTAAGGGCATGGGGATAATTAAATCAGGCTTATCATTTTTTTTTGCAATATATTTGGCAAGTAAGTGGCCAAATGTCTCACCTAAGATGAGTAACTCGCCATACTTATAGCGTTGTAACATTGCGCTCACTGGAAACGCATAGCGAAACAAAGCGCGCGTTGCATCAAAATCTGGAGGGGATTGAATACAGTTGCCGCATAGCTGATTGTCATAGGCAGGCAGACCACATTGCGGACACTGCGGACAGTCATGCCAAGGTAGGTCTTGTAAACAATCTGCACACAAACCATGTTCGCCCCCATGCCAATCAGCACATAGCAAGCATGTTTGCGGCAGTAAAAAGCGGTTGAGACTGGCGACTAAGTTTTGCAAAGATTACTAACGTATGTATTTATGTTTGCATAATATTACCTGCAAACTGTTGGATGTGGGTTGTATCGGAGGATGTTAAAGCATGCAATTTGGGTGGTTTAACAGCATAAAAGCCCCAAAGTGGGGCTTTTATAGTCAGCGCATGTTAATGTGGGTAGCTGAGTTGTTTAGAAAAGTGCAACTATTTCGCCAATTTACGGCGTGCAGTAAACCCGATTAAACCTAAACCAACTAACATCATGGCGAAAGACTCTGGTTCTGGTACTGCTGATGCAACTGTTGTTACTGAAGTAGTAGCTAAAGTTACAGAGTAACTACCTTTACCAAAACCAGAAATGCCATTTACTAAAATGCTATAACTTCCAGCTGCAAGATCTTCAAATGTAAAGCTTGCTGGAGTTAAGTCCAAGTTTGTTAGCCCTTCATACACTTTCATCAGTGTATTCGATGCATTGTTATATAAAGTCACGCTTTTAACATCAGCGCCACTGAGAATGAAGCCGAATTGATATTTGCCGTTTTCAGATGTTTTGCCTGATACATCTGCAGAAGAAGCCAAAGAGAATGTAAAAGTGTCTGAAATAAGACTCAAGCTCGAAGTGTTGACCGTGATTACGGCATTTGCGGGTGGCCCCATTAAACCAAAGTTGTAATTAGCCGCAATTGCAGATTGGGATGCAAAAAGCGCTGCACCTAGCGCTAAAGTTTTGATTGAGTTCATGATGTTGTCCTTAAAAAATATTCCAAGAAGTAAGCCTGCAAAAGGGTGGTTGTCGCTGCCTCTTGTTGATCACTATGGCGCTTATAATACAGGTCAAAATTATTTAGCGATATAGTCCATTCGGACTAATGTATCGTAAAATCATTAGTCTAAATGGACTATATCGCTATTAAATTAAGCACGTTTTAGGCCATAAATTGTTTGCTAGTCCATCAGGTTTTTAGAATTCCCCTGAACCTATTTGTCCTATCGGCGTAAAACGAAAGAAATTTAATTTTTTTGTAATGAGCGTGAGGCTTTAACATTAGCTGTAGTGTCGTGGAGGATTAGATGCTAATTATCTTTGTTCACTAAGGTGAGCAAAGATAATTAAACATACTGATCGTTGATAAGTACTTAACTTCGCTTAACTTTTAAGCGTATGTGGCTTGTTTACGATTCACTACTTTTTTTAGTTCGTTACTTATTTTAAAGATGACTGGATCCCAATGTTGCATTTGGGTTTGTCTAAACAGAACGGCAGAGGGATACCATGGGCTATCGTCGCGTGTGAGTAGCCAGCGAAAATCTGGGTTGCTTGGTACTAATATCCACACTGGTTTGTTCATGGCGCCAGCTAAATGGGCGACGGAGGTGTCAACAGAAATGATTAAATCCATGCTCTCGATGAGTGCGGCTGTGTCAGAAAAATCCTGCAATTGATCGGTATACAGTTGGAGGTTGGGGAGAGTATTTAATGTTGCTAAATCGCTCTCGCGAATTTCTTTTTGCACACAATAAAAATCTGCATCTAGGTTGAGTATTGGGCGCAGTTGTTCTAGCGCAATACTTCGGTTGGCGTCATTTTTATGACTTGTAGATCCAGACCATGCGATGCCTACACGAATTTTTTCGCTATTTTTTGCTTGGTATTGCTTAACTTTGCCATTATCTGCAAACAAGTAGGGGGATTGGTCAGGAATAGTGGCTAGCGTGGTTTTGAGCGCGAAAGGTAAGCTCATGAGCGAGCAATGATAATCAAAGTTTGTAAAATCAGTGTCAGCTTCTATTACTTCAATCTCTGCGCTTAAACTTTGCATGATTGTACATAACTCTTTTGGTACTTCTAAAATGACTGTCGCACCTAATTGGGCAATCAGTTTGGCATAGCGGCAAAACTGCAAGGTGTCGCCCAACCCTTGCTCCGCGTAAAGCAATATGCGTTTGCCTGCGATTGATTCTTCCCCCAGCCATGCGGGTTGTGGACATTGCTTGCGTTTTCCGCGTGGTAGGTGGGAGGCATGACGACCGCTTTCATACAGTTGCCAACCTTGTTCGTAAGCGCCCATCAATAGGCAAAATATGGAGAAGTTCCAGTGCACTGATGGGTTGTTGGGTTCTAGCAAGAGTGCTTGCATATAGCACTCTTGTGCGGCTTCGTAATTTTGCATGTCTAAATGCAAATTCGCTAAGTTGCAATAGGCTAATGTGCTTTGTAGGTTTAAATCGAGAATTGTTTGGTAATCTTGTAATGCCTTTTGATGTTGACCTAGCGCATTGAAGACGCTACCGCGATTAAGTAATGCTTCTGCTAGGTTTGGGGCTAAGGCAAGGGCTTGGTTACAGGTGGTTAGCGCATCTTCATATCGTTGCAAACAATATAAAAGCACTGCGCGGCTGTTTAATGCGGCTAGCGATGTCGGGTTTTTGGTGAGCACAAAGTCATGGTGCGCTAACGCAAATTCAAACTGCTCTAGTTCATACAGCACATTGCCACAGTTAATCAGTGCACTTTCGTCATTAGGGTTAATGGCGAGTGCTTGATTAAAATATTCTAGCGCCTCTGCGAGGTTTTTCTGCGAGTAGAGATACATACCTTGTTGATAAAGCGCTGCAAATCGTCGCGCATTTGAGTCGGTTAGATTCAGGTGTGCACTGTCTTTATGTGGTTCTGTGTCATTTACAGTTGAATTACTTGTCGTTGAGTTACTTGTAGTTGAGTTATAAGTGGAGTGCTGGGGTGTTACATTGGTCATCTCGGTCAACATTGCATTTATCCATTCATTTGTTTTGATCAGGTGTTTGATTTTTATTGAACTGACTCATCAAACCTGCATATTCATAATGTCATGATAGGCGGAAACCAATTTGTTGCGGACTTGTATAGTCGCTTGCAAGGAGATGTTAGCTTTTTGTCCTGCAATCATCACGTCTGATAAGCTGACACTGTCATCACCCGCTGTAAACTGCTTGCCTAATTTGTCTGCACTAGCTTGCATATTATTGACTTGATCTAAAGAAGATTTTAAGGCTTTAGAAAAATCAAGCTTGGTGCTGCTTTGTGTCGATTGAGCCCCATGCAAACCTAAACTGCTAGCAACACTATCTGTTTGCGGCTTTTGCGCTGCAGCTCTGAGTTGCGCGAGCATAGACTCTATGCGGCTTGAGTCGATTCCACCTGCTTTCATCTTACACCTCCACTAACTTTAATTGATGTGACTAATTTAGCATTTTTCAATGTTGACTAGCTTGCAAATAAGCCAAGGAAAATTGCTCTATTCCAACCTTTGATTTTTGTAAAAAACGAGATAATGGATTCAAATTATTTGATGTGTTGTCATATACATATTCAGAAGCAAGGTATAACGGAGATTTAAGATGGCTGAAGCTGTTGTAGATACTGCTAGTACGATTAACCCAACTGGGCCTGGGCAGTTAGGTAACAAATTATTACTCGTTGCAGGCATTGCCGCCGTATTAGCTGTCATGGTTGTGTTTTGGTTGTGGAGTCAGCAACCAGATTATCGCGTGTTGTTTTCAAACTATGCCGATAAAGACGGTGGTGCAATTGTGGCTGAACTTGAGAAAATGAATATCCCTTATAAGTTTTCGGACAGCGGTACTGCGATTCTGGTGCCCGCTGCTGAAGTGCATCAGGCGCGTCTAAAACTCGCATCGCAAGGCTTGCCCAAAGGCGGCAATATTGGCTTTGAAGTATTAGAAAACCAAAAATTCGGCGTTTCACAATTTGTTGAGCAAGTGAATTTTCAACGCGCTTTAGAAGGTGAGTTGGAGAAAAGCGTTCAATCAATTGGCGCTGTTGAGGTTGCGCGTATTCATTTGGCGATTCCTAAGCCTTCTGTATTTGTGCGTGATCAACAGAAGCCAACGGCTTCTGTGCTACTCAACTTGCGTGCAGGCCGTAGTTTAGATGCGCAGCAGGTGAGCGCTATTGTGCATTTAGTGGCTTCAAGTGTGCCAGATCTGCCAGCGGGCAACGTGACGGTAGTCGATCAAAATGGCAATTTACTTTCAGACACTAGCAAGAAAAAAGGGCCTAATAACTTAGACCCTGATCAGCTGAAATACGTTGAGGATATGCAGCAGAGTATTGTTAAACGAGTAGAGTCGATTATAGCACCGATTGTTGGGCAAAAAAACGTGCATGCTGAAGCCAGTGCAGAGATTGATTTCTCTTCTCTAGAACAAGCCGCAGAAACCTATAAGCCGAATCAAAAACCTGACGAAATAGCCATTCGTAGCCAACAAAGTAATGAGTCACAAAGTGCGAGTGGAGCAGGCACTTCTGGTGTCACAGGTGCATTGTCAAACCAACCACCCGCTCCCGCGACGGCGCCTCTAGCAACTGATCCGAACGCGCCAGCAACACCAGCCGCTTCGGCAGCTCCTCCAGTCAATACCCAGAAAAACTCGACTACCAATTATGAGGTAGATAAAACAGTGCGTTATATGCAGCAATCGATGGGGGGTATTAAACGCCTGAATGTTGCAGTTGTGGTGAACAACATGCAAGTCATCGACAAAAAAGGCAAAGTGAGTTATCGCCCGTTGACCGAGGCCGAGAAGAAACAAATTAATGACTTAGCCATGCAAGCGATGGGCTTTAATAAAGAGCGTGGAGACTCACTCACTGTAGTGAATAGTTCTTTTGCCAGCACGCCAGAAGAGGTATTGCCAGAAGTGCCGCTTTGGAAGCAGCCAGAAATGATTGAGTACGCAAAAGATGCATTACGTTTCATCATTGGCTTGGTTGTGTTGATGATGCTCCATAAAAAATTATTAAAACCCATGTTGGCTAAGCTCACACCACCACCTGCGTTGCCGCCAGTGTCAGAATCTGCACAATTAGAAAATAGTACTTCTGGCGATGACGATACGATGGTGACGATTACTAGTGAAGATGGGCAAGTGCGACGTATTGGCAACGCCGAGTACGAGCGGCGAATTGAGGAAGCAAAACAAATTGCGAAAGAGAACCCAAGAATGGTAGCGGGGTTAGTCACAGGCTGGGCAAGTGGGAACGATAAATGAGTGAAGAGGGCGTAATGAAAAGTGCGATTCTCATGCTCGCTGTTGGCGAGGATGAGGCCGCTGAGATCATGAAATTTTTGACACCGAAAGAGGTGCAAAAGTTAGGAATGGCAATGGCAACCCTTAAGGGGGTGGAGCGTGAAAAAGTTTCTGGCGTGATTGAGGAGTTTTTAACATTAGCTGAAAAAAGCAGCGATTTTGGCTTAGATTCTGATGAATATATCCGCTCTGTATTGAATAAAGCATTAGGTGAAGATAAAGCAGCCAATTTACTAAATCGTATTCTAACCAATCGCGATGCTGGTGGTATTGAAAGTTTGAAGTGGATGGATTCGCTCACTGTTTCAGAGTTCATTAAAAATGAACACCCACAAATTATTGCCACAATTTTAGTGCATTTAGAGCCAGATCAAGCAGCGGAGGTGATTGGGCATTTTACTGATCGATTACGTCAAGATGTGATGCTGCGAATTGCCACCTTAGACGGTGTAAAACCATTGGCACTTAAAGAGTTGAATGATGTGATGGCAAAAGTGTTGGCGGGCAATGAAGGTGTGAAGAAGCAGAAAATGGGCGGGATTAAAGTAGCCGCTGAGATTATGAATTATATGAATGGCGAAACTGAATCTGTCGTGATGGATGGTTTGAAAAGCTATGACGCCGATATTGCCGACAAGATTATGGGCGAAATGTTTGTATTTGATGACATCATTGATATTGATGATAAAGGGATTCAAGTGATGTTGCGCGAAGTGCAATCCGAAACCTTGATTGTTGCTTTAAAAGGCACTACTGCTGAAATGCGCGACAAAATCTTTAAAAATATGTCTTCTCGTGCGGCTGAAATGATGCGTGAGGACTTGGAAAGTAAAGGGCCAGTTAAGTTGTCTGAGGTTGAGGCGCAACAAAAACAAATCCTGCAGGTTGTCCGTAGGCTTGCCGATGAAGGTCAAATCATGTTAGGCGGTAAAGGCGGAGACGATCAATATGTCTAGTATGGCAATGCCCAAAGAACAACAAACCGCTTACCAACGTTGGGAAATGTCATCGTTTGCGCCTGATGGCGAAGAGTTGCTTGATGGCAGAACCAAAAAAGAACAGGAAGCAGACTCCAAAAGAATTGCACAATTATACGAAAGTGTGCGGAAAGAGGCTTACACCGCAGGCATGCAGGAAGGCTTTGCGGTTGGGATGGCAAAGGCCAGAGAGTGCGCGGAAGACGATAGACAAAGTTTTATTCGGTTGATGCAGTCGTTTGAAAAGTCATTAGGCACTGCCGATGAAAAAATTGCCGAGAACTTACTCGCGCTTGCGTTGGATATTGCCAAAGCGATGATTAAAACTAAACTGAATGTTGACCCAGCAAGCGTGATTCCCGTGGTGCAAGACGCCATTCATTACCTACCACATGTGCAAAAACCCGCCAGAATTACCGTAAATCATGAAGACGCACAGTTGCTTAGAGCTTATTTGGGTGAAGAGTTGTCCGAGAGTGTGTGGCAAGTGCAAGAAGATGATCAAATTGAGCGCGGTGGTTGCACTGTAGAAACTGGTGCGAATCAAATTGACGCAACGAATGATGTTAGGTGGAAGCGTATTAGTGAATCGCTGGGGCAGCATAATCAATGGTTGCTCCCATGACAACTGAAGCTATTGAATCCACCTTGAAAGAGGATGAACAAATCGCACCTGCGCTGTTACACCAACAACGTTGGGCCAGTCACTTGCGTGATTGCGCTGAAATTTTGCGTATTGTCGAGCCGCTTGAGGTTGCCGGGCGTATCACAAAGTTGACAGGATTAGTGATGGAGGCTGTAGGCATTAAATTACCCGTAGGTTGTGCTTGCTATGTGCCATTGGGAGAAGGACGCCGAGTTGAGGCAGAAGTGGTTGGCTTTGATGGTGAGCGCTTATTGCTAATGCCACAAAGCAGTGTGGATGGTGTTGTGCCAGGCGCAAAAGTATTTGCGTTGGATGTGGCTGATGCACTACCCAAGCCGCATTACAGCAATCCGCCACGTAGACGTGTGACTGATCGCGCAAGACATTTACCAGTAGGCTCGTGCCTGCTGGGTCGTGTATTGGATGGAGCAGGCAATCCGCTAGATGGGCTGGGCAAGATTAATGCAGAACACAGTGCACCCTTGAATGCGCGTCCGTTAAATCCGCTACAACGCGCACCGATTGAAGAGATTTTGGATGTAGGTGTGCGGGCTATCAATAGCATGTTAACCGTTGGGCGAGGACAACGTATGGGCTTGTTTGCAGGTTCAGGCGTAGGTAAAAGTGTGTTACTTGGCATGATGGCGCGTTACACCACTGCCGATGTCATTGTGGTTGGGCTGATTGGTGAGCGTGGTCGAGAGGTGCAAGAGTTTATTGAGCAAATTTTAGGCGCGGAAGGTTTAGCCCGTTCTGTTGTGGTTGCGGCGCCCGCTGATGCACCAGCTTTGCTTCGCTTACAAGGTGCTAATTACGCTACTACGATTGCTGAGCGTTTTCGTGATGAAGGCAAAAATGTCTTACTCATTATGGATTCACTCACCCGCTATGCCATGGCGCAACGCGAAATTGCCTTGGCCATTGGCGAGCCACCTGCGACCAAAGGTTATCCACCGTCAGTATTTGCTAAATTACCTGCTTTGGTTGAGCGTACGGGCAACGGAAAACGCGGAGAAGGCTCTATTACTGCTTTTTATACAGTATTGACAGAGGGGGATGATCAACAAGACCCGATTGCCGATTCGGCGCGTGCGATTTTGGATGGACATATTGTATTAAGCCGTACCTTAGCTGAAAGTGGGCATTATCCTGCAATTGATGTAGAGCAATCTATTAGCCGCGCCATGCATAACATCACTAGCCCAGAGCATCAACAAGCTGCGCGCAAGCTCAAACAGCTTAATTCGCGTTATAGCCGCAGTATTGATTTAATCAATGTTGGCGCATACCAAGCAGGCAGCGATGCAGTATTAGACGAGGCGATTGCTAAGCATCAAGGCATTGAGAATTTTTTACAGCAAGCCATTCATGAGCGTGCTGATGTATCACAGAGTTTGAGTGAACTTTCGGTGCTGATGTATTGAGTTTATTGAGAAAAGTTGAATCAATTATGTTTCGTAAGATTCGTGTGTAAAAGTTAGGTTTGTCATGTCGCAACCGACTGTTCTGGTGACCTTGATTGAAATTGCAACCAAAGAATTGGAGTTGCAAACTGAGCAATTGGGGCGTGCAACTAAAGTATTAGATGATGCCTATGCTCAAGCAAAACTGTTACGTCAATATCGGCAAGATTATGTCGATAAATTGCAAGCCTCTATGCATGCTGGATTGAGTAAAGATGGGTATCAGAACTTTCAGAATTTTTTGTATAAATTAGACCAAGCGATTGCGGGTCAAGATGAGTTGGTGGCGCATGCAGAGCTTAGCTTGCAAGTGCAACGCGAGAAATGGCAAGAGGCGCAGCGTAAAAAATTATCGTATGAAGTGTTAGTGAGTCGTTCTGAGTCAAAAGCGCATAAATTGGAATTAAAGCGCGATCAAAAAATGATGGATGAATATGCAATGCGCAGTAAAAGTAAACAGGCAAAGCAGTGAAAAGCGCAACGCACTGTGTAGCTAGGCTGTGATCAACTTGCCTGCTAAACATTAGCGCTTTAATGAGGTTTAATAGAGGAAACAGAATATGCAAAACTCAAACATGATTTCGTCAAAAAGCTTGGCTTTATCCAGCTTGGTGGATAATTCGAAGGGTAATAAGTCTGAGGTTAATGCGGTAAACGCAGCAGAGTCGCCCAATAGTTTTCAGCATATGTTTTCTAAAAAGCTACAGCAAGAGCAAGCCAATAAGCTTGCGAATCAACAGCAAGTGAATCAGAGCCAAGCAAATAAAACTTTAGAAAACCAGAAGACCAATACAAAAGCACAACAAGCCAACGCGGAGTCTGCAAACGCAAGCCAAGTTGAAAAGCCCAATGCAACTGCAACTGCAACTGCAACCCAAGCCAATTTAGAGCCACCCAAAAAACAAAATGCAGATGAAAATGCCAAGACTCAGGATGCAAGCGCAAAAGAGACGGCTGAGGATGCAGCCAATATGCAAGCGACGAAAATTGCGCTGGCTAAAAAAATCACCACCGCAGATTTAGTGGCTGATTTGAAATTAGCACAATCAAAAGGTAAAGCAGATGCCACTGTTGATGAAGCTAGTGAGGATGAGGCGTCAGTTAAAGATAAGACCAAAACCAACGTACAAGATATTTTGACTCAAGAGGCGTTGCAAGCAGCCGCACTGGTCGCAACACAGCTGGTTTCGCAAAAGCCGATGCCAGAGATGACCAACGCTGCTATTAAATCAGCGGTAGATTCAATTGAGGGTGATGGGGCACAAAAGTTAGCGCAGTCTAGTCAGATTGGCGCAGACTTAAACCTAACAGCAAAGCCAAATGCGACTAGCACTGACCAAGATGCTAGCTTAGATCAAGAGAGCCTAAACAAACAAAGTGAACAATCAGAGTTAAGCAAACAAGCTTGGGTAGACGGGGTAGCGGGCAAATCTTCACAAGCCAATGCAGATAAACAAGCTGCCAATTTTGCGGAAAACTTAGCAGAAAAAGCGATGCAAGCCAACTTACAGAACGCAACTTTACAGAATGCAACAATGAAAAACGCGGAGCAGGTAAGTGCGCCTGTTAGTATGTCGCAGGTCAGTGCTTATCAATCCACAGCCAACAATCTGAATGCTTCCACCGCTGCCAATGGCGCAAGCAACTATATTGCGGCTTCGCCTGGTAAATCAGGTTGGGATCAAGCCTTGAGCCAAAAAGTGGTCTGGATGGTGGGTGCGGGTGAGCAGTCTGCTACGCTGAATTTAAATCCACCTGATTTAGGGCCATTGCAAGTGGTGATTAATGTGAATAATGACAAAGCAGATACTACGTTTATTTCACAAAATGTCGAGGTACGTAAGGCCTTAGAAGAGAGCATGTCTACGCTGCGCGATATGATGCAACAAGCGGGTGTCGAGCTAGGGCAGGCAAATGTCAGCACCAATAGTCAAGCACAGCAAAATTTTGAGCAGGCAAGCAAACAGGCAGGAAAATCATTGGCTAATCACGGCACATCAAACGCCGTGCCTGAAAATCTGATGGGTTCGGCTGCGGTGGTACGCAGTACCAATGGTTTGGTCGATACCTTCGCGTAGCCCTGGCTATATCATCGTTTCTGCATTTGGGGATGCTATCGCCCAGTGCTATCGCCAAGTGCAACGTTTTCTTAAGCTATTCGTTCACAATCATGCTGTAATTTTATATTTCACAAATATGAAATGAAACATTCCGTGTAAAATCATGGTCAATGCAAGATTGGCAATGAAAGCAAAAGAATGTTTGATTTAAACGAGTTTAAACAGCGCAGGTTGAGTCTTATTCAGGGCATGGCAGAGGGCGTCGCCATTATTCCAACATCCACTGAGTGTATACGCAATCGCGATAGCCATTATCCTTTCCGATTTGATAGCTACTTTTATTACCTCACTGGTTTTAAAGAACCTGAATCTTTGCTAGTGTTAATCGCTGGGGCTGAACCGAAATCCATTTTATTTTGCCGTAATAAAGACCTAGACCGCGAAATTTGGGATGGTTTTCGTTATGGGCCAGAAGCAGCGAAAGTTGAGTTTGGCTTTGATGAGGCCTATTCGATAGATGAATTAGATGAGGTGATCCCTAAGTTGATGGGCAACCAACCTAAGTTATATTTTAGTTTAGGTGCAGATGCTAAGTGGGATACAAATACCACAGCTTGGTTGAATCAAATACGTGAGCAGGCTCGATCTGGAGTTCGGGTTCCAGATGCGGTACTTGATGTGCGTCAACTGGTGGATGCGTTGCGTTTGCTAAAATCGCCCTATGAGTTAGATTTAATGCGCCGCTCGGCAACCATCGCGGCAGGTGCACATTTACGCGCCATGCAAAAAACCAAAGTCGGCAAGATGGAATATGAAATTGAGGCGGAATTTCTGCACGAATTTTATCGCAAAGGTGCGCAAGCCCCAGCTTACACCAGCATTGTCGCAGGTGGAGCTAATGCGTGTACCTTGCATTACAACGCAAATAACGCTGTGCTAAAGGATGGTGATTTGTTGTTGATTGATGCTGGTTGTGAGTTGGATGGGTATGCCTCTGATATTACGCGCACTTTCCCCATCAACGGAAAATTTAGTGCGCCACAAAAAGATTTATACGAATTGGTGCTTGCATCGCAAGCGGCGGCAATCAGCAAAGTGAATCCACAAAACCATTGGAATGCCCCACACGAAGCGGCTTTAGATGTCTTGGTAGATGGCTTTATTCACTACGGCTTATGCAAAGGTACACGCGAACAAGTGCTGGAAAATGGAAGCTATCGCCAGTTTTACATGCATCGCACAGGGCATTGGCTAGGGTTGGATGTGCATGATGCAGGTGAGTATAAAGACCAAGCTGGGCAATGGCGTATGCTGCAAGCGGGCAATGTATTAACTGTCGAGCCAGGTTGCTATGTGCGCCCTGCGGAGAATGTGCCAGAACACTTTTGGAATATTGGCATCCGTATTGAAGATGATGCTGTTGTCACGGAAAGTGGTTACGAAATTATCACCGCAGGAGCGCCGAAAACCGTGGTTGAAATTGAAAGCCTGATGGCGCAATGAATGCAGATTTAATCAATCACCAAGGTAATGTCATTGTGGGTGGAGGGCCTGTGGGCGCGACACTTGCATTGGCATTGGCTCAAAAAGGCGTTGCGGCAACACTTTTGGAGGCGCGTGCCAAAGGCGTTGGCTACCCCGATGGACGTGCGTTAGCTTTGTCTTACGGCACAAAAATGATTTTGGAGCGCTTAGGCGTGTGGGATGCTCTCGTGCCTAAAGTTACAGCTATCAACACCATTCACGTCTCGCAAAAGGGCAGCTTGGGTCGTTCTGTATTAAAAGCGCATGAGCATGATTTACCTTCGCTCGGCTATGTGGTTTCTTATGGTGTGTTAAGTGCTGCTTTGGATGAGGCTTTGCTGAAGCATGCTGAGATTGAAATTCTGTACCAAGCTGAGGTAACCTCAATTGAGCCACAGCTAGAATTTGCCCATATCCATTACCAATCGCGAGGCAATACTTACAAGCTCCAAGCGCAACTTGCAGCATTGGCCGATGGCGGACGCAGCTTAAATGATATTGCGGGTTTAAAGCGCGAGGTGAAAGAATATGGCGATGATGCGCTGGTCGCCAAAGTAAAAACTGAGCTGGCGCATAACAATATTGCCTACGAGCGTTTTACTGCACAAGGTCCCATGGCTTTACTACCCAATGGTGAAGAATTTTCGTTGGTTTGGACAGGTAAATCCGCAGAAATTCAGCCGTTGTTGGCTTTGGATGATGCCACCTTTTTAGCGCAACTTCATAGCCATTTTGGTGACCGTGTGGGCAAGTTTACCCATGTGGGCAAACGCATGACATTTCCACTCAAGTTGGCAACGCTGAGCGCTGCAACCGCACCGCATCTTGCGGTGATTGGCAATGCCGCGCAAACGATGCATCCCGTGGCGGGGCAGGGCTTTAATGTAGGCTTGCGTGATGCCTTTGAATTGGGGCAACAAATTGTGGCGACGCATCCAGCCGATTATGGCAGTGCGCAAATGCTCAAAGCCTATCAGCAAGGCAGACAAACCGATACCAAGCGTGGTTTGTTATTTACCGATTTTTTAGTCAATGTGTTCTCGAATGATATTGTAGGTTTATCCACGTTGCGTGGGGTTGGCTTAGGCTTGTTTGACTTAGCTAAACCTCTGAAACGCAAACTCGTCAACAAAATGAGTTTTGGCAGCCATGGCTAATTTAAGTTTTGATATTGTGATTGTAGGTGCAGGCTTAGTCGGTGCAGTGGCGGCGGTCGCACTGGCCGAACAAGGATATTCCGTTGCCATCGTCGATAGAAAAGTCCCCGTTTTTAATGACAACCCAGCCGAATGGGATAGTCGCATCTACGCCATCAGCCCTGGTAATGTGGCGTGGTTGAAAAAATTAGAGGTTTGGCCGTTGGTCGATACCACACGCTTATGCGACATCGACCAAATGCAAGTGTGGGGTGACGATACAGCGCAGCCGCTCATTTTTGATGCCTATGCAAGTAATGCCGCAAACTTGGGGGTGATTGTAGAAAGCCAACAAATTCACCAAGCGCTCTGGCAGCGATTGCAAGCCTTGGATGTGCATACGCAGTTTGGCATTGAGTGCGAAAAATTAGCGCAATTACCAGAAAAAGCTATTTTGCATTTAGCCGACGGAACCGAGTTGCACGCCGAGTTGGTGATTGGGGCAGATAGCGGCAACTCATGGGTACGTGCGCAAGCGGGTATTGGCGTGCAAGTGCATCAATATGCGCAACAAGCGGTAGTCGCAAACTTTACCACTGCTTTGCCACACGGCAAGATCGCAAGGCAATGGTTTAGGGGTAACGACATCATGGCGTATTTGCCGATGGCGGAAAATCGTATGTCCATTGTTTGGTCAACGCCGCAAGCTGAGCAATTACTGAGTTTGCCAGAAGCTCAGTTTGTTGAAGCAGTAGCGCAAGCTGGTCAACATTGTTTGGGGGAATTAAGTTTATTAACACCCGCCGCAAAATTCACTTTAGTGAAACAAAGCGCTGTTAACATGGTGCAAGCTAGACTCGCTTTGATGGGCGATGCTGCACACCGCATCCATCCGCTTGCAGGGCAGGGTGTAAATCTTGGCTTTCGAGATGTGATTGGGTTGGTTGAAGCATTAAGTCGGCGTAATCGCTATCAATCTGTGGGTGATGTTGCTCTTCTCCGCGCCTATGAACGTGCGAGAAAAGCTGACATGCTGAGTTTGGGCAGTTTAACGCATGGTTTGCAGTGGTTGTTTGAAAATGAGTTGCCCAGTATTAAAAAAATACGTAATGTAGGCATGGAGTTAACGAATCAGCAAGCGTGGCTAAAACGCTTATTGGTGAAACATGCCATTATCTAAATCACAGTTTTTTGTTTGAATTTATTAAGAAAGCTATATATGTTTAAAAGAATCGTAGTCGGTTTGTTAGGTTTGTTATTGAGTAGCGCTTGTACAGCTGATGAGGCGTCATTACGCAAAGCGATTACAGACACCTACCCAAAAGCAGAAGTAAAAAGCATAGTTAAAACCAACTATGCTGGTTTATATGAAGTGTTTATTGGCGGTCAAATTATTTATACCGATGAGAAGTTCAGCTTTTTAATCGCTGAAGGGCATATGGTAGACCCCAAAACAAAACGCGATCTTACTGGTGAGCGAATGGAAGAGTTGAGCAAAATTGATTTCTCAGTATTGCCACTTAAAGATGCAGTTAAAGTTGTTAAAGGTAACGGTAGTCGTACTGTAGTGGTATTTTCTGACCCGGATTGCCCTTACTGCAAAAAGTTAGAGCAGAGTGAATTAGCTAATATTGATAATGTAACCATTTACACTTTCCTATACCCACTGACAGATTTGCATCCAGATGCAGTGAACAAATCTAAAGCGATTTGGTGTGATGCAGATAAAGCGAAAGCTTGGACAAACTGGGTATTAAAAGGAGAGCTCGCCAAGAATGATGCTAAGTGCGATACACCTTTAGAAAGAAATTTACAGCTTGGTCTTAAAGTGGGTGTAAGTAGCACGCCTACCATGTTTTTTGCGGATGGCCGTCGTATGACAGGTGCTTATCCAGCTAAAGATATTGAAGCCGCGCTAGAGAAAGTTGCAGCTAAAAAATAAGCTGGTTAGGTTTGATTCATTGAAAATAGCCCAAGGTAACTTGGGCTATTTTTTTGTGAGAAACTGGCTAAAAGAACTTTGGATATAGTTTTTTCGACTTGATTGAGAATGGTTTTTATTGAGATTTATATTTAAATTAACCATTAAAATCATATAGATACATTATTTTATTTTGCAATACTTTTTTGTGGATTTCAGTTATCATGGCAACGTCAATGGTAAGCGTGGAGAACAGAAATGAAAGGTGATAAAAAAATTATTGAGGTGCTGAATGGGTTGCTTGCTGGTGAACTAGCGGCGACTGATCAATACCTAATTCATGGTGAAATGTATGCCGATTTTGGCTTGCATCATCTTGCAGAAAAAAGCCTACATGAGTCAGAACATGAGCGCAGTCACGCACGTGCCATCATTCAGCGCATCTTGTTTCTTGAAGGCAAGCCCAATATGGAAAAGCGCACGCCAATTACCATCGGTAAGACGGTGCCTGAGATGATACAAGCGGATTTAGATGTTGAGTACCACGTGGTAGGCGAGCTCAAAAAAGCCATGGCTTTGTGTGAAAAACTACAAGATTACGTCACTCGTGATATGTTGCTTGTGCAACTGGATGATACAGAAATGGATCACGCGTATTGGTTAGAGAAACAGCTTGGTTTAATTAAGCTGGTAGGCCTAGCCAACTATCAACAAAGCCAAATGAGTGTTGGCGGCGCAGCTTAAGGAGCAAACAATGCAGGGCGATAAAAAAGTCATAGCACTACTCAATAGCGTACTTAAAAATGAATTAACCTCGATTAATCAATATTTTTTACATGCGCGTATGTTTCGCAATTGGGGTTTAGAGAAGCTCAACGATTACCAATATAAACAATCCATCCGTGTGATGAAAGAAGCCGATAAAATCATTGAGCGTGTGTTGTTTTTAGAGGGGCTTCCCAATTTGCAAAATCTTGGCAAGCTACTGATTGGTGAAAATGTAGTGGAATGTCTGAAAGGTGATCTGCAATACGAAAAAGAAATCCAACGCCCGTTATTGATTGAAGGAATTGCTTTGTGCGAGACCCTACAAGATTTTGTGTCGCGTGATTTGTTAGAAGAGTTATTAGAGCATTGTGAAGAAGCGATAGATTGGCTAGAAACACAACAGTCTTTAATTGCTGAAGTAACACTACCTAATTACTTACAAGCCCACATTGAGGCTTCATAAATCGTTGTTGGCATTGAGAAGCTAAATTATTTCAATCATTTAGCTGTGATTTTCAATCAGACAAGGTAGTGCAAAATTATTTGCGCTACCCTGTGTCTGGTTAACAATATTGTTTGATTAACTATATTGTTAATGCAGTAATCTGAATACTTTTATGCTTGTTTGCCTTACCGCTATTCACTGCCAAAGCTTTTTTGGCGTCACTTAAGCAGTTTTTTGCGCATGTTGAGCAACGTCCACATTCGCTTGCAACACCCAACTCTTTTTTTAAATCATTGATGTGTTTTGCCCCAGCTTGTACGGCTTGAAAAATTTGTTTTTCAGTGACGGCTTTACATACGCAAATATACATATTGGTTCGCTACTATTCCAAATTGGTTTTTTTAATGAGAATCATTATCATTGTATATGATGTTTGTTGTCAAGAATAGTTCCTATTTAGATTTATTCTTATGCAAATTTCCGTCACCCCTTAAGCGCAAAAGCCCGTACAAAAGAAAATGTGATTATTAAAGTGTAATGGGTATCCTAGTTTAACTGCGTAATCGTTTAAAAATTCGTTTGTAAAGTTATGCAGCTATGGTGTATCAAAATACTTCAATCTGTCGCCAATTCAGGTGAACACAAGTTCAAATGAAATGATAGATTTTCTCATGTTAACCCTCATGAATCCTATGTTTCGCCAATAATTCACTTATAACTGTACTGCTAAATTTTAGCGTATCTGTGTCTAATAATGGATGATAAAAACCAGTACAGTTGCATCATCAAAATAATTTATTGCTTATCAATTTAAAGCTTTTATCTTCTGTTGCCGTTAAGTTTTATACCGTGCATTACAAACGGAAATGAAATTTGGCTGGAAAAAGAAATAAGTGCGTGAAAAATACAAACTCAAGGTTCAATATGACAGACAATACAAAAGTTGTGCGACACTACCCACACCCTGCTGCTGGCTGGGGTGCGCTTAAAAATGTGGCGCATCAACTTATTCATCATCGCATTCCCGCTAAAGGCGTTATTACGCTTTTTTCTCAGAATCAGCCTGATGGTTTCGATTGTCCTGGTTGTGCTTGGCCTGACAAAGAGCACACGTCAACTTTTGAGTTTTGTGAAAATGGTGTCAAGGCGGTTGCGGCAGAAGCTACTGCTAAACGCGTAACCCCCAGTTTTTTTGAAAAGCATACCGTGACTGAATTAATGGCTTGGAGCGATCATGCGCTTGAAGATTCAGGTCGCTTAACCGAGCCAATGCGCTATAACAGTGCTACTGATAAGTATGTCCCCATTACTTGGGATGCCGCATTTAATTTAGTGGCGGAGCAGTTAAATGCTTTAAGCAACCCAAATGAAGCCGTGTTTTATACATCGGGTCGCGCTAGTAATGAAGCTGCATTTTTATACCAATTGTTTGGTCGCGAGTTTGGGACTAATAACTTTCCTGATTGTTCCAATATGTGCCATGAATCAACCAGTGTAGGCTTGCCTGAAATGGTTGGGATTGGTAAGGGTTCCGTCACTTTAGAAGATTTTGAGCATGCAGATACCTTACTGCTGTTCGGTCACAACCCTGCTACTAACCACCCTCGTATGTTGGGTGAGTTGCGTGAATGCTCACGCCGTGGTGCGCGTATTGTTTCTATCAATCCTTTAAAAGAGCGTGGTTTAGAAAAGTTTGCCGATCCGCAAAGCCCGCTGGAAATGATTACTTTTGGCGGTACAAAAATCAGCGAACATTTTGTACAGCCTAAACTAGGCGGTGATTTGGCGCTGGTTAAAGGCATGATTAAGTTCGTGATTGAGTGGGATGACCAAGCAAAATCCACAGGCGCAGAGCGCGTGGTAGATGTGGATTTCATCAACCAACACACTAGTGATTTTGAGCGTATGGCGCAAGATGCACGCGATGAAGATTGGGCGGTGATTGTTGAAGAATCTGGCGTATCTAAAGAGCAGATTGAAACCGTTGCACGTATTTATGCGGCTGGTAAGGCGGTTATCTCAACTTGGGGCATGGGTATTACCCAGCACAAACATTCTGTTGCCACAGTGCAGATGATTACTAACTTAATGTTGCTACGTGGCAATATTGGCAAGCCTGGTGCGGGATTATGCCCAATGCGCGGTCACAGTAATGTGCAAGGTAACCGCACCATTGGTATTTACGAAAAACCATCGCCACAGTTTTTAGATAGCCTTAGTCGCGTGTATGGTTTTGAACCGCCACGTGAAGATGGGCATGACGTGGTTGATGCGATTCGGGGCATGTTAGATGGTCACGTTAAAGTGTTTATGGCGTTGGGCGGCAATTTCTCTATTGCTACGCCAGATACTGACCAAACCTGGAAAGGTTTGCGCCAGTGTGAGTTGACCGTCAACATCACCACCAAACTCAATCGTAGCCATTTGGTGCATGGCAAACACGCCTTAATTTTACCGTGTTTAGGTCGCACCGAAGTCGATCAGCAAGCCAGCGGCGCACAAGGGATTACGGTAGAAGATTCCATGAGCATGGTGCATATTTCTTACGGCATGAACAAACCAGCTTCTCCCCATTTACGTTCTGAGACCAGCATTGTTGCTGGGGTTGCTCACGCCACTCTCAAAAATAGCCGAACACCTTGGTTGTGGTATGTAGAAGACTACGACCGAATTCGTAGTGACATCGAAAAAGTATTGCCCGATTTTGCGAATTACAATGAACGCATCAAAGTGCCGGGTGGGTTTAGGTTGCCCGTGCCTTCAAGTGTACGCCTGTGGAAAACCGCAAGCGGCAAAGCTACTTTTATGACGCATGCTGTTCCGCGTGATTTACCTATACATAAAGCGCGAAAATTGCATGGCGACGAAGTGTTCAACCTCATGACTACGCGTTCACATGATCAATACAACACGACAATTTATGGCATGGATGACCGTTATCGCGGCATTTTTGGCGAACGCCGTGTGATATTTATCAACCGTGAAGACATGGCTGCAAAAGGATTAAAAGCTGGTGATTGGGTAGATCTCATCAGTATTTGGGATGACGGACTGACACGCCGAGCCAATAAATTTATGTTAGTGGAGTATGACATTCCACGTGGCTGCTTAGGTGGCTATTACCCTGAAACAAACAATTTAGTACCGTTAGATAGCGTAGCGGATCTTTCGCATACGCCTACGTCAAAATCGGTAGCTGTTAGATTGGAGAAATCACATGCTTAATAGTGAATTACATCAAATTAACACCTACGCACCCAACCCGATTTGGGCGCAAATCTTAGAGCAAATGTTTGCAGAAGCAAAAAAAGGTCGTGCTACTATACCGATGGCCGCACTATGCAAGCGTTTGGATATTCGCATGAGTTCATTGCAGCGCCACCTAACTGCATTGGCTGAACATGCGCTAGTCGATATGCGCTGCGATGATGCTGGTCGATGGACAACATGGTTAACCATCGACGGTATTGAATTTTGTGAGTCTGTGGAAGCTTAGTAAGCAATTGTTGTTAGGTGTTTCATGGTGTTGGATTGTAATGCCAGGTGATTGAAGTATAGGCAGATTTACAGTATTGATGAAGAATCAGCCCATGAAAAACCACCTACCCCCGTCATTTTTGCCTTATACATCGCCAAATCTGCGGCCGCTATTAACTGATCTGCTGCTAGACCTTGCCGCCCAACAGCAAGTCCAATCGAAGCGCCTAATTGGCAAGCGTGTTGGTTAATTAAGAAAGGTTGTTCAAAAGCCGCTAGGCATTTTTGAGCAACCAACTCAACCGCCTCTTTAATATGCTCACTTACCTCAGAAATAAGAATCACAAATTCGTCACCGCCAACGCGTGCTAATGTGTCGCTTGTACGGATTGCTTTGCTCAATCTTTTTGATACCTCGCGCAAAGCGGCATCTCCCGCATCATGCCCCAACTTGTCATTGATTGGCTTAAAGCCATTCAAATCGATATATAGCACCGCCACTTCTTTTTGATTTTGCTGGTTCATGGCAATAGCCTGTTGCATACGGTGCGCCAATAACATGCGATTAGGAAGCCCCGTGAGTGGCTCGTGATAGGCGGCATGATTCAACTCCATATTTTGAGTCGAAATTCTAGCGTTGGCTTCGCTGAGTGAGTGGATGAGGTCTTCTTTCTCGAATGTGGTACGACTGCTTTTGCGAAGAGATTTATTGAATTGCAGTGCAATGCTAATCATCAATCCAAAAAAGATTGCGCTGTACACGCCAAGTATCATGTTCACTGTGCCACCGCTGAGGATAAACACAACAATCATAGGAATGATGGCTGGGATAGCAAAAGCAAAAAACGCCGGTATAAAACTACCCAAGGTCAAAATCCCGCCCATGACCATTGCCAAACTGGAAGTTGTGACGATAATGACAGTGGTGTGAGGTGCATCTATCATCAGTAACGAGGCAGCGCCCCAAGCAATGCCAGATAGCGCTGAGGTCAGCGAATACTGTATTGCTGATTTCGGCTCATAGCCAATCGTTTTTAGTTTTTGTTTTGCTCGGAAGGTTAACCATGTACGAATTGCAATGGTGATATAAACTAATTCAAGCCAATAGAATAGGAGTGAGTTGGTGCTTGTGGTGGCAAGTGCAATTGTTACAAGAATGCTTCCAAGCGCACTGCCAATGAGCGGGATGTGTGAGGTTGAAATAAGTTGTCTAAATAACGTTTCATCAACACGGTTTTCTATATTTATTACTGATTGTTGCATACATTTAATAGTGTTAAATTCGTTAACCCATTCTAGGGCATGGTGGTTTTTAGGTAAAGCCTTAAAAACTGTCGCTTGAACTATCGCGATGTTTTATGTGGCTGTGTGATGTTAAGACGTTTATATATTGCGCTATAGTTAACCCTGAAACTGCATTAAAATAACTGTACTGTATTTTTAGATATTCCTCATTTCTAGATTCGCTACAGATTTTAAGGCACTTACATGAAGTTATACTTATCGCTCGTCGCACGCATGCGAGCCCTCATTGATGAAGGCGTATTTAAGGCAGGTGGGAAAGTATTTTCATTACGCCATGCTAGTCAGCATTTCAATTGTAGTATTAGCTCTGTGCTCAAAGCCTACGAAATTTTAGAAGCCGATGGCATTATCGCAAGTCATCCGCAATCTGGTTATTATGTAGCACATCGTGAACCCAACAAAACGTCAGCAAATAAAAAAACGACATCACTTGTAGCTAAAAACCTCAATATTCTTGATATGGATCCTAGTAGGTTAGTGCTTACTACGCTTAAAGCAATTCGTGAGTCTGGCACTATTCCGTTGGGCTCCCCTTTTCCTGATCCGCATTTATTCCCGCTTAAACAAATTCGGCGATATGAAAAAGCACTTAGTGCCGACGATACAGAGTGGGGCGTGCTCAATGATCTACCGCCCGGCAATAAAAATCTACGCCAACAAATCGCGCGGCGCTATCAGTTTCTGGGGCTAGATATTTCACCGGATGATATTGTCATCACGCATGGTGCAACTGAAGCTATTAGCCTTTGCTTGCAGGCAGTGGCTAAAGCAGGAGACACCATTGCATTAGAAACCCCAGGATATTACGCATTAGCCAACGTAGTAGAGCGAATGGGAATGAAGGTGGCCGAAGTGCGTACTCACCCAACCGAAGGTATAGAGATCGATGCCTTATTAGCACTCACTCAAAATGTAAGCGTTTCTGCTGTGTTGTTAACGGCTAACTTTCAAAACCCGCTTGGTGGCATCATGCCAGAAGCCAAAAAGAAAATGTTAGTCGATTTTTTAGCCGAGCATAACATTCCCTTGATTGAAGATGACGTATATCAAGAGCTCTATTTTAGTGAACTAGCCCCCAAACCAGCGAAAGCCTACGATAAAGCTGGTTTGGTAATGCACTGCGGATCCTTCTCAAAATCACTTGCTCCAGGGTATAGAATCGGCTGGACAGTTCCTGGTCAATATCGCGCTGATGTTGAAAAACTCATGTTTGTGAATAGCCTATCTATTCCATCCGCCCCGCAAATAGCCATTGCAAAACTGATGATGCGCGCTAGCTACCAAGCGCACCTAAAAAACCTGCGCCACACGCTTAAATCAAACGCAGTGTTGATGCGCACCGTCATTGCCGAAAGCTTCCCGCAGGGCACAATCCAATCAACCCCATGTGGCGGCTACGTGATATGGGTGCAATTGCCAGAGGGCCTAGATTCACTAGCGCTATACCGCCAATGTATCGATCAAGGAATTAGCATCGCCCCCGGACCTATTTTTACCCGCAAAAAATCGTTGGTTAACTATATTCGTCTGAACTACAGTCACCAATGGGCGCCTGAAATTGAACAAGCGGTCAGAGAGGTCGGGCGACTAGCAAAGGTGATGCTAGGTGGCTCATAGATCTGCACGGGATGGGAATTCACATTGACCGCCCCCAATACAACCACGTATCATCAGCCTCATGAAAACCCCTAAGAGATTAGAACCACTGCTTGAAGATGGCATTATTGATGAAGTGATGCGCCAATTGATGAGTGGTAAAGAAGCAACCGTATACGTAGTGCGTTGCGGAGACGAAGTGCGCTGCGCCAAAGTATATAAAGAAGCAAATAAACGCAGCTTTCGACAAAGTGTGGATTACACTGAAGGTCGAAAAGTCAAAAGTAGCCGTCAAGCGCGCGCAATGGCAAAAGGCTCAAAATACGGCAAGCAAGCGCAAGAAGAAGCATGGCAAAGCGCGGAAGTGGATGCCTTGTATCGGCTGGCCAATGCAGGTGTCAGGGTGCCCAAACCCCATCAGTTTTACGAAGGCGTATTGATTATGGAACTCGTTGCAGATGCCGATGGCAATGCTGCACCTAGGCTCAACGATCTAGTATTTACCGCTGAAGAAGCACAACAGCACCACCAAACACTACTCAATGAAGTAGTGCGCATGCTGTGCGCTGGCATTGTACATGGCGACCTTTCTGAATTTAATATCCTACTCAGCGCCACTGGTCCTGTGATTATCGATTTGCCCCAAGCGGTAGATGCAGCGGGCAATAATCACGCAAAAAGCATGTTGGAACGCGATGTCCGAAATTTGGCTACATTTTTTGGGCAATTTGCACCCGATTTACTTGCCACAGAATATGGCAAAGAAATTTGGGCCTTATATGCACAAGGTACACTCACCCCAGAGATCGAACTGACTGGAAAATTTAAAGAAAATTTAAAACCAGTCGATTTAAAAAGTGTAGTGCGTGTGATTGATGCAGCGCGAGAAGATGAAGCCGCGCGACAAATGCGTTTAGCCGAGGCAAAAGCCACCCTCAACCACAAACACCGATAATCTGTGCGGATCATCCGTCAATATTACATCCCCCGCAGATAAATTTAACTCAAACATTAAACCCATAAAAATTGCGCGAATTTAGAATATTTTGATTAAATTTGAACGGTTTTTGTTGACCAATCGGCCGATAGTCATTATTATCACGCCTTCACCGATTCCTCGATAGCTCAGTCGGTAGAGCGCCGGACTGTTAATCCGTAGGTCCCTGGTTCGAGCCCAGGTCGAGGAGCCAATTAGATATAAAAATGGACACTTTTTGAGTGTCCATTTTTATTTATACGGTAGCAAGCATTTAAACGGTATCAACGCCAACAGAATCCACACAATCAATAGCTTAAACGGATTCACTATCCAAAAGTAGACAACCGCCTTGTCCAAGTATATTGCACAGTGTTATAATGCGCGGCTAAGCTTTTAGGCTACGTATGTTCTAGGCTAAAAGCAAACAAAACGGTGATGTAGCTCAGCTGGTTAGAGCACAGGATTCATAATCCTGGGGTCGAGGGTTCAAGTCCCTCTTTCACCACCAATAACCAAAAAAGCCACATCCATTGGGTGTGGCTTTTTTATTGCCACGTGCATAATGATGTAAGCAAAAATATTGGGGTATTCATGTTTGAGCAAACCTTTAAAAACATCGACGACATTCTGCATAAAGACGCAGGCGCAACCAGCGAGCTAGATTACACCGAGCAAACCTCTTGGATTTTGTTTTTAAAGTATCTGGATGCTTTAGAGCAAACCAAAGCGATGGAAGCCGAGCTAGAAGGTAAAGCCTACAGCTTTATTATTGACGACGCTTATCGCTGGCCGACATGGGCAGCACCTAAAACCGCTGATGGTAAGTTTGACCACAACAATGCTTTAACGGGTGATGACCTTAAAGATTTTGTGAATCTTAGACTTTTTCCCTACCTAAAAGGCTTTAAGCAACGCGCCACTAGCCCCAACACCATTGAATATAAAATCGGTGAAATTTTTGGCGAGATTAACAACAAAATTCAAAGTGGCTATAACCTGCGTGAAGTGATTGAGCGCATTGATGAACTCAGCTTTAATACCCAAGCAGAAAAGCACGAGCTTTCACATCTGTACGAAGCCAAAATTAAAAACATGGGCAACGCAGGCCGTAACGGCGGCGAATATTACACACCGCGCCCATTGATTCGCGCCATGATACAAGTGGTTAACCCAAAAATTGGTGAGACGATATATGACGGCGCAGTTGGCAGTGCAGGCTTTTTATGCGAAGCGTTTGATTATTTGCGTAGTCAGCCTAATTTATCCACCAGTGATTTAAGCACCTTACAAACCAGCACGTTTTACGGCAAAGAGAAAAAGAGCCTTGCCTACGTCATCGCCATCATGAACATGATTCTGCATGGCATAGAAGCGCCCAATATCATCCACACCAACACGTTGGCGGAAAATATTAGCGATATTCAAGAAAAAGACCGCTTTGATATTATTCTCGCCAACCCACCGTTTGGCGGAAAAGAGCGTGCTGAGGTGCAACAAAACTTCCCCATCAAAACAGGCGAAACCGCCTTTTTGTTTTTACAGCACTTTATTAAAACCTTACGTGCTGGCGGCCGCGCTGCGGTCGTGATTAAAAACACCTTTTTAAGCAATACCGACAACGCCTCAGTCAGCCTGCGTAAACTGTTGCTAGAAAGTTGCAATCTGCACACCGTGCTCGATTGCCCAAGCGGCACGTTTCAAGGCGCAGGCGTAAAAACCGTGGTGCTGTTTTTTGAAAAAGGCGCGCCTACCCGCAACACTTGGTTTTATGTCCTAGACCCAGGCCGCAATATGGGCAAAACCAAACCGCTCAATGATAATGACTTGGCAGAATTTATAGCCCTACAAAAAACCTTTGCCGATTCCCCCAAAAGCTGGAGCGTTAACACACAAGCCATCACCGAAGCCCAAGGCTACGATTTATCCGTGAAAAACCCCAACGGCAATGAAGAAGTCGCGCACCGCAGCCCGCAAGCGATTATGGAAGAAATTGCCAAGCTGGATGCGGAAAGTGAGGAAGTGTTGGCAGGGATTAAGGCGTTGCTATGAAGGCAGGGTGGCAGACTGAAAAACTAGGTGAAGTATGCTCATTTCTGAATCGAGGTATTTCACCTAAATATATAGATACCAGCGGCATTTGCGTACTCAACCAAAAATGTATTCGCGACCATCGTGTTAGTTATGAACAAGCACGTAGGCATGATTTTTCTGCAAAATCAGTTTCAGCAGAAAGATTGATTCAGCTTGGGGATGTACTGGTTAACTCGACTGGAACTGGAACACTTGGACGTGTGGCACAAGTGAGAGAAACCCCAAAAGAACCAACTACTGTTGATTCTCACGTTACCATTGTTCGCCCAAGAGAAGGTAAGTTCTACCAAGACTTCTTTGGTTATATGCTTATTTTAATTGAGGAAGCAATTAAAGAGGCTGGTGAAGGATGTGGTGGTCAAACAGAGCTTGCTCGTTCAGTTTTGGCAGAAAAGTTTTCAGTTAGTTATCCAACATCTATTGATCAACAACAACGCATCGTAGCCATACTCGACCAAGCGTTTGAGAGCATTGCCAAAGCGCGCGCAAATGCAGAACAAAACCGGCAAAATGCCCGCGCCTTGTTTGAAAGCCACCTACAATCGGTATTCACTCGGCGCGGTGATTGCTGGGTTGATAAAACCTTAGACCAAGTTTGCATTGTTGAGAGAGGTAGTTCGCCAAGACCGATTAAAGACTTTTTTACTACAGAGCCTGATGGAGTCAACTGGATTAAAATTGGGGATACTGAAGAAGGCGGAAAGTACGTTTTTAAAACCGCTCAGAAAATTACACCTGAAGGCGCTAAACAATCGCGGTTTGTTAAAGAAGGAGATTTTATCCTAACAAACTCGATGTCTTATGGGCGACCTTACATCATGAAAACTAGCGGATGCATCCATGACGGATGGTTTGTTTTACGGTTGAATTTAGAAATCAACAGTGATTATTTTTATTATTTATTATCTTCTAGTTTTGTTCAATCGCAGTTCACTAGATTGGCAAGTGGTTCAGTGGTAAAAAACATCAGTGGTGATTTGGTTAAAATGGTAAATCTTCCTATCCCGCCAATTGAACAGCAAATTTCCATAGTTGATAAACTTTTGGGTCTGTCAAAAGAAACCCAACGCCTAGAAGCCCTCTACCAACGCAAAATCGCCTGCCTCGATGAACTGAAAAAATCCCTCTTGCAACAGGCTTTTGCTGGGGAGTTGTAGCCTCCATCCCCTTATATGCTATTTGCATATAGCATATAAGGCGCACATTCTCTATTCGCGAATAGCAATTATTTATAATAAGCTATTGTTATATTTATAAATTATGTTTATATTCTCTATTCGCGAACAGCGAATAAAAGGAAATAAACATGGCTAGACCAATCACTAACCCACAAATTGCCTTAAAGCCACAAGATTTGGTGGTGTTGTTACGTCTGTCACTTTGCCAAGACGCTATGCCGACTTATGCGCAATTGGCGGATGAGTTGGGGATTACTGCTTCTGAGATTCATGCTAGTTTAGGGCGTGCGCAACAGGCGCAATTGGTGTTTAAAGGTGAAGATGGCAAGCCGCGTTTGGTACGCGAGGCTTTAAAACAGTTTGTGCTATATGGGGCGCGTTATGCTTTCCCTACTCTTCATGGTGAGTTGACACGCGGCTTGCCTACTTTGTATGCCGCCTCGCCAATTAAAGAGAAAATAATCGCAACCACCGATTTACCGCCTGTGTGGCCTGATAAAAACGGCAAAGTACGCGGTATGGCGCTTTATCCGCTTTACCCTAGCGTACCCGATGCCGCAAACCGTAACCCTGACTTGTATGAGTTGCTGGTGTTGTTTGATGCTTTGCGCGCGGGTAGCGCACGTGAGCGCAATTTGGCGCAAGAGATGTTGAGTGAACGGTTGAGCGCATGAGTATAAACGCCAATGACCCCAATGTGATGTTGCTAGAAGTAGTTGCCCAGCATTTGGGCGCGGAGCTACTTGAGCGCATGGTGTTTGTGGGTGGCGCGGTGGCGGGCTTATTGATTACCGACCCTGCGATGCCTAGCATACGCCCAACAGAGGATGTGGATTTAGTGGTGCAAGCGACGGTGTTGCGCGAGTACCATGCTGCAGAGGCCGCTTTGAAGGCGCAAGGGTTTGTGCAGGATATGTCAGCCGATGCGCCCATTTGCCGTTGGCGTATTGGCTTGCTCACAGTCGATGTGATGCCGATGGAAAAAACAGTGCTAGGCTTTGCTAACCGCTGGTATCCCTTAGCCGTGGCGACGGCGCAACCTTTTGCTCTGCCGAGTGGCAAAGTTATTAAGCTGATTATTGCACCCGTATTTGTAGCAACAAAATTGGAAGCTTTTGCAGACCGTGGCAAGGGCGACTTTTTGTTTAGCCATGATTTAGGCGATATTATTGCCATTGTGGATGGGCGCGACAGTTTGCTGGATGAGTGCAACCAAGCAACCCCTGAGCTAAAGGCGTATTTACAATTAAAATTTGCTGAGTTGATGAATAACCCATCGTTTAGACAAGCATTGTCTGGGCATTTATCACCCGATGCCGCAAGCCAAAGCCGTTTGCCTTTGCTTGAGCGAAAACTAAACGAACTGGCTAAAACACTTTAGACAGTGACAAGCTTGTCACTTTTTTATTATCTCGCCGCCATCAACACACCCTAAAAGTCGGCAAATTATGCTGGAGCTTGCGTTTACTGTTACGCAAGCACATAATATCTATTCATTTAACTATTCAATTTGTATTCACTTTTATGTCAGCGCATCTTGATGCTCTTCGTTTGTTACTGGCAGCGGGCCCTCAATCAGCGTTGCAACTGATTGAAAATATAGGGATTAGCCAGCCTACCTTATCGCGTGCGCTTAGTCGCCTTGGCGATGAGGTGGTGCGTCTGGGGGCGGCGAGATCTATTCAATATACCTTGCGAGACACAGCGCGCGGCATCTCTGATATTCCTGTTTATCGGGTGACTACCGAGGGACAAATACGCAATTTGGGTACCTTAGTGCCAGTACGCCCGCAGGGTTTTGTGATGCGGCAGTTGGATGGTGCAACCTTGCACAGTGACGGTTTGCCATGGTGGTTATTTGATATGCGTCCTCTGGGGTTTCTTGGTCGGGCTTATGCCGCACACCATGCCGCAGCACTAGGGCTGCCAGCAAAACTGAACGAGTGGCGCGATGAGCATGCCCTGCGCGCACTACTGGCGCATGGCCATGATGTGGTGGGCAACTTGCTGCTAGGCGATTTGGCGCGTGACCGCTTTCTTTCTGCGCCACTACCTAACCCTGTTGCCCAGCAGGATAAAGCTGAGGTTTATCGTCAACTTGCTTTGGATGCAGCGAGTGGTGAGGTGGCGGGTTCTTCAGCGGGTGGTGAGCAGCCAAAATTTACGGTGTTTGCAGACACGTCCGCTGGAGCGCGTCATTTGTTGGTGAAATTTAGCGAGTCAGAGGATAACTCGGTGAGTGAGCGTTGGCGCGATTTATTGTTGGCTGAGCACTTGGCACTGGAAACTTTGCGTGGCGCGAATATTTCTGCTGCACAGACCTATGTATTTGACCATGGCGGACAGCGATTTCTTGAAGTGGAGCGATTTGACCGTGTGGGCAGTTTAGGGCGACGCGCATTGCACTCATTGACTGCACTGGATGCCGAGTTTGTGGGGTCAGGTAATGGAAACTGGCCGCAGATTTCAAGTCGCCTTGCAGAATCAGGTCAGATTGAACCTCAGGCAGTGGAGCTTGCTGCATTGCTATGGGCGTTTGGTACGCTAATAGGCAATACGGATATGCACAACGGTAATTTATCTTTTATTGCTGAGCATGGAAGACCTTACGCCATTGCACCCGCGTATGACATGACCACCATGGGGTTTGCACCACGTAGCGGCGGAGGTTTGCCAGATAGCGTTGCCCAAGCAAGCATAATTGCCGATGTTCCAAACCATATTTGGCAACGCGCAGGGGTGTTGGCGGGCGAGTTTCTAATTCGCGTTCGTAACTCAGATGCCTTTAGCCAGCGCTTTGCTGTATGTATTGCAGCGCTTGCAAACCGACTCGATATGGCGCGAGCAGCGATTGCCAGATTGGGTTAGCACAGAAATGCTAAAGCGGATAATTTAAGGTATATTACAGAGCTATGAACGAAGCCGAAACACGCGCAGAACATATAGACCCAGCCCTGAAGGCCGCTGGTTGGGGCGTGGTAGCTGGCAGTTATATCAAGCGCGAGTACATCACACTTGGGCGTTTGCAGGGCGGCGGCAAGCGTAGCAAACAAGAAATTGCCGATTATGTGTTGGTGTATAAAAACCATAAATTGGCGGTGATTGAGGCAAAGGCTTGGGATAAACCTTACACCGAGGGTGTGGCGCAGGCTAAGACTTACGCGCAAAAGCTGAATAGCCGTTTTGCTTATGCAACCAATGGGCAACGGATTTATGGCATTGATATGCACACGGGTAAAGAGGCGGATGTTGCTAAATACCCCAGCCCAGACGAATTATGGAGTTTAACCTTTGCGGAGCAAAATGCATGGCGCGATAAGTTTGCTGAGATTCCGTTTGAAGATAAAGGCGGTTATTTTGGTGCGCGTTATTATCAGCACAATGCGATTGAGGCAGTGCTTGAGGCAATAGCGAATAACCAAGCGCGCATATTGCTCACCCTAGCGACTGGCACAGGCAAAACCTTTATTGCCTTTCAGTTAGCTTGGAAGTTGTTTTATAGCCGCTGGAATTTAAGCCGTGAACTCAATGGTGATAAACCACGCCGACCGCGTATTTTGTTTTTAGCTGACCGCAATGGTTTGGCAGACCAAGCGTATAACGCGTTTTCTGCTTTCCCTGAAGATGCCTTGGTACGCATTGCGCCTGATGAAATTAGCAAAAAAGGCCGCGTACCCAAGAACGGCAATATCTTTTTTACGATTTTCCAAACCTTTATGAGCGGCACGGATGCTGAAGGAAACCCTGCGCCTAACTTTGGTGAATATCCACCCGACTTTTTTGATTTTATTATCATCGACGAATGCCACCGTGGCGGTGCGAATGATGAGGGTAATTGGCGCGGAATTTTGGAGTATTTCTCGCCCGCGGTTCAGTTAGGCTTAACCGCTACGCCTAAGCGTAAAGACAATGTAGATACTTATGCGTACTTTGGTGAGCCTGTGTATGTGTACTCACTTAAAGAAGGCATTAACGATGGCTTTTTAACGCCATTTAAAGTGAAGCAAATTGCAACCACGATGGATGAATATATCTATACGCCAGGGGATGGCGTGGTGGTACAAGGTGAGGCTGAACCTGGCAGACTTTATAAAGAAAGCGATTTTAATCGGATTATTAAAATCCCCGCGCGTGAGCAATACCGAGTGAAATTGTTTATGGAGTTAATCAATCAGCGTGAAAAAACCTTGGTGTTTTGCGCATCGCAAGACCACGCGTTAGAAGTACGCGACTACATTAATCAGATTAAAACGAGCAAAGACCCAGACTACTGCGTGCGGGTTACAGCAGCAGATGGCGCACGTGGCGATGAATATCTGAGAGCGTTTCAAGACAATGAAAATGCGATCCCCACCATTTTGACCACATCACAAAAGCTTTCAACTGGTGTAGATGCACGTAACGTGCGCAATATTGTGCTGATGCGTGAAGTGAATAGCATGATTGAGTTTAAGCAGATTATTGGGCGTGGTACTCGACTATACGATGGCAAAGACTACTTTACGATTTATGATTTTGTAAAAGCACATCATCACTTTTCCGACCCTGAGTGGGATGGCGAGCCTGAGCCGCCTGAGTCAACAGCACCAAATGCACATGTGACCAAACCAAATACGGTTGAGCAACCTCAACAACCTTATACTCCTGAGCCTAAACCTGAGAAAATTTTGATTAAACTGTCTGATGGAAAAACTCGTCAGATTCAACATATGATGGCGACTAGTTTTTGGGGCGCAGATGGTAAGCCTATGTCGAGTGCTCAGTTTTTAGAAAGCTTATTTGGTGTTTTACCTGAGTTCTTTAGAGATGAAGATACATTGCGTGAAATTTGGAGCGCCCCCGAAACGCGCAAAAAGCTGTTGGATGGCTTGAGCGAAAAAGGCTTTAATAAAGAAGTATTGGCCGAAATGCAACGCATTATTGATGCAGAAAATAGTGATCTGTTTGATGTGTTAGCGCACGTAGCTTTTGCGTTGCAACCACTTACGCGCAGCAATCGTGCTGCCATCGCAAAAAATGAAATTCACCAACACTTTGCTGATAAACAATCCGCTTTTATTGATTTTGTTTTAGGGCAATATATTAAGCAAGGTGTGGATGAGTTAAGCCAAGAAAAACTAAAGGATTTGATAGGTCTGAAATACCAATCTATTCACGATGCTACTTCAGAGTTAGGTAACACCACAGAAATTAGGCAACTATTTGTTAGATTTCAAAAATACTTATATCAACAAAGTGATGTCATTTAATTAATGTTTATTTATTTCTGATGTTCACGTAAGCTGATGAATATTAGTGGGTGTCATCGTAAATTGAATTGAAGTCACTATCACTAAATGCAAAATCAGAAAAACTCTCATCTAAATCTGCGTCATCGTCACTATCTTCAATCGCTTTAGCGTAGCGACTTTTTTTTGCGCCAATCGCTTCTTGTTCAACTATTTCGTCAATATAGAGATCCTTGTTAGCGTTTGTAGTTTTTGATGTATCCATATAAACCTCTTAGTTACTTTGTATGTATTACTTTTACGGATGCCGTAAGTGAAAACTTTAGTGGGTTTAAACGGGGGTGCGAAAAATAAATGGCGAGTTTTGGATACATTCGCATCATTTTTTAGAGGTTATGGGGGGGCGTTACCACTAATACAAAAAGAGCAAGAGGCGCTATCACAATCAGAAGCGCTATTGAGCAAAATTACTGAGAAGCTTAAGCGTGTATTTGGATTCAATCAATCGAATCTGAGGTGCCCCGCTTTACACTGAAGCACTGAATTAAGCAGATTTTTGGCTGGTAGCTCAAGCGGCTTGCGCGCCCCAAATCTGCTCTGCGGTAAACGGAATGTCGTTTACTTCTAACGCCACGCCTTCTTTAATAGCAAAAGCCTCTGCTTCAGTTTTTCTAAGCTCTGGAGAAGGCAAGACATCTCCATTGGCGTTTTTAATGACCATTACATCAGGGGTGGTAGTAGAGCCTCCCTTAGCCATGACAACCGCTGTTTCCCCGCTAGCTAGTTTCACACAACAGCCAGGAGGATACATACCCAACTCTTGGATGAAAAACGTAGTAATTTTGGCATCAAAAATTTTATCGTTATCAACTAACAGACTGCCTAATGCTTGGGCTGGGTGTATGCCTTTACGCACTTTTCTAGGCGCTATCATGGCGGTATAGCGATCCGCCAGCGCAATAATCTTGGCACCAAGCGGAATGCTATTTCCCGAGATGCCTGCTGGGTATCCGCTGCCATCCAGCTGTTCGTGATGGTTAAGCACATAGGACAGCCAGGCCAGATTGGTGACCCCCGCCTCTTTTAACAATGCCACAGATAATTGAGGATGCTTGCGAATCAATGCACGCTCTTCCTCAGTAGGCGGCGTAGCGCGATTTTGTAAATCTTCCTGCAAAAACAACATGCCGATATTCATGGTGAGCGCGGCGGCGGTAATGGCTTCTACTTCGGTCTCAGACATTTGCATGGCTTTTGCCACAATCAGGCTCAAAACCGCGGTATCAATCAAGTGTCTATTTGCATAGCCTTCTGGTGTTTGCTTGAAATGAATGTTGGCAATTGCAATGTCAGGGTTGGTAGAGACCGATTCATTCAGCACCCGCACCACTTGCATCACCATTTCAGGGACTTGGGGCAATGGCGCATTGGCAACTACCCCTAGGTTAACGTTTTGAATGATGGTGAGTGCGTTGCCCAGTTTGCTTAATACCTGATGCCCTACAGCCGTACTTGTATTTTTGGTGGCATGCCCTCGTGCGCTTGCGCCCTGTGCACTGGATTGTCTGTATTCTGCCTCATTCACAAACAGCCCTCGCTCAATCAAGGTTTCCAGTTGCTTTTCTGATTGTGGAATAAAGCCTACACGCGCAAGTAATCGACCATTCGCATCATAGACATTCCATAGTATAGGGCTGCCTATTTCTAGGTCTTTTAGAGATATTTTATGGAAATCTGATTCGGTCATTTATGCTTCTTTTACTGTAGAAACAGCTAATTAGTTTTGATTAAAGCTAAGTGCAAACTGTTTAGCCTCGTTTGCAGGCAATGCTTTAGAAAAGTACCAGCCTTGCACAAACTGAACGCCCGCTTGCTTGACAATATTCAGCTGCGCTTCTGTTTCCACCCCTTCAGAAACCACAACAAAACCTAAATCAGCACACATTTTGCTACTGTGCATGTATATTTTACAACCACTATCAGATTTCGCCATATCGATTAACTGCTTGTCAAATTTAATGGTTTTTGCCGTTGTAATATGCAAGTGTTCCAGACTTGAATATCCTGTACCAAAGTCATCAATCACCAGCTGGAACCCATTATTTCGTAGCAACTGTATATTTTTATCTGCTTTTTCACGGAGTAAAAATGCGCGCTCAATCACCTCAAATTGCACATCAAAACCTGACAAGATTTCTACAACCGTATTCATCGCCTTTTCATCCAAAATAGTATCAGGGTGAAGATTGATGCTAATAAATGGGGAATATCCCTCGTTATGCCACGCCTCTAGGTTTAAGCGCACTTGCTTGCACACCCATAGGTCAATCACGGTTGAAAGCCCCGCGCGTTCTAATGTTGGAATAAAGTAAGGGCCAACAATTTTTCCATCCTGCATTTTGAGCCGCAGAAGTGCTTCAAAGCTGTTACATTGTTGATTTTCAATATCAATAATCGGCTGATAGAACATGATAAGCTCATTATTCACAATCAAATCAATGATGCGATGCGTATCCAAATGGGCATTCACCAAAAAAGTTTGCGCCTCTTGAAACTTGAGCCCCTGCTTTGTTTGTATGCTTTCGGATAAGTGTAGCTTTTCTTTAAGTAACTCTAAATGTGCAGTAGTACTTTGCGTATTGACGTAGGTACGAACAAATAACACGTAAATACCTATATCTACACTCAATAATAAGGCTTGAAACAGAACAGCTGTCCAATCTCCATTCGTCGCCAGATAGCCACTGACAAAGATAGGCGTTGTCCATGGAAGCTCTGTGGCCGAGAACGTAAAAAATCCAGCATGCACAACGAACAAGGCAACAGCCAGATTCATTAAGGGCACCAGTATAAATGGAACCAATATTTTTCGGTTTAATACGATGGGCAAGCCATACAGCAAAATTTCTGTCACATTAAACACCAAGAAAGGGAGTGCAATTTTTGAGACTCGAATGGCGTGACCATCTTTTGCAACAATTAAAATCGCAATAGCAAGCGACAAGCTCGCACCAACACCGCCAAAAATCACAAAAGTATCTATTAGGTTTTTAGCCGTGAGATTCGGCATAATCAGCTGGCTGAGTTGGCTAGTACCAAAGATTAAATCAAAAATATTGGTGCCATGCACACCAACAAATGTGAGTAAATGAGAACAAACTGTTCTAAACGCAATCATCTGCTCAGGGTGGTTAGCAAACTGCAGAGTGGTCAAGCTAGCCATGCTAGTTACCTGATTAAAAGTAATATGGATAAACTCAAACACAATCAAGCTTGTCGCGTAGCTAAGAATAAAAGCTGGCGTATGACGATAAATCATGCGAACACTACCAGCTAATTGGATTGTTTGTGGATAGAGCATCCATTTGCAATTTAAAAATTTGGCAAATATTAAGGGTAGAAACAACAGGAATTAAAATTGAGAAAACAGAAAAACTGCTAGAACTGAATGCAGCATTGATTAAAGTTATTTTGAATGGGAATATGGTAATTAGCAGTGCCACTGACAGCGTAATAGCACCAGCACTGTCAATATTTTTCAGTTTCGATAGCTGAAAAGAAATCGCTATCAACAAGAACACTGGTAGCGCATCTTGCATCAACTTTGCGCCCAAGTGCAGTGTTGTTAAGTGACGGGAGCTTCCCCAAAGGGGTAATACTTGCAACAATAATGTTGCGATTGATGAAAGTACGAGAAATGGGATTAGCGAAACAAACGCCTCTCTAAGCGCGTATATAATGAGCTCAAGTTGATTGCGCAACTTCGCCACGAGCTGCCATCTCATTGAATGCTCTGCCTGATACTAAGAATATTAAAACCTCCAGCATAAGTGAATGCCATTGAGAAACTGAACATCAATACCATTGGGAGCCATGCAGCGACACAAAGCGACTGATGCCCTAGCATAGAAAAACCTTATCCTCATGTTTTTCAAATCATGCGATGGATTCTAACTCAACTAAAAATCTCAAACCATAAGAAAGTACAAGCGAATTACTTGGCAGAAACCCAATGGCCTGATTTTCCACCCTGTTTTTCTAGCAGTTTAACCTCACTAATCACCATACCCCTATCTACAGCTTTGCACATATCGTAAATCGTAAGCAAGGCGGCACTGGTGGCTGTTAGTGCTTCCATTTCCACCCCTGTACGGCCTACGGTTTCGGTAGTTACAGTGCAGTGAACGCTACATTTTGCTTCGTCAATTTCAAATGCTACGCTTACTTTAGTCAGCGCAATGGGGTGACACAGCGGGATTAAATCTGCAGTGCGTTTGGCACCTTGAATGGCGGCAATGCGAGCTATACCAAGCACATCGCCTTTTTTTGCGTCGCCATTGATAATCAGTTGCAGGGTGGCGGGTAGCATGTGGATATACCCAGTGGCAATGGCAATTCGGTGTGTTTCATGTTTTGTGCCGACATCCACCATATGGGCTTGTCCGCTTTGATCAAAGTGGGTGAGTTCGTTCATCAATTAAAGTCTTTGTGGTTAAATGTGGGTAGTTAAAATATCTGATGATTACATTGCATGAAGTAAGAACTTGCTAGCGAATATCGCTATCATAACAATCATGATGAGATTATCTACTAATTTACACACAAAAATAATGCGTGTTGTTTTATGTTTAGCCTTGTTTTGCACTGCTATGTTGAGTGTTGGCGATGAGAATGACTTGCCCGATTTGGGTGATTCATCTGCAACCGTTTTGTCGCCATTGCAAGAACAGCGTATTGCCGATGAGATTATGCGTGAAGTGATGGCGAGTGATGATGTGGTTGGCGATACGGAGGTCACTGATTATGTACAGGCACTGGGAAATCGGTTGGCGGAGAGTGGGCCTGATAAAAATCAAAAATTTAACTTTTTTGTGTTAAATGAGAAATCCATCAATGCGTTTGCGATGCCTGGCGGTGTAATTGGGGTGCATACGGGGTTAATTTTGGCAGCAAGCAGTGAATCTGAGGTGGCGGGCGTATTGGGGCATGAGATTGGGCATGTGGTGCAGCGCCATATGGCACGTATGGTTGCGAAACAAAAGCAAGATTCGGTTATCAATATGGTGGGGATGGCTGCGGCAATTTTAGTGGCGCGCGGTAGCCCGCAGTTGGCTTCTGGGGCGTTGACTGCATCAATGGCAAATGGCGTTCAGCAGCGGTTAGACTATACACGCGAGCATGAACGCGAGGCGGATCGTGTGGGGATGCAAATCTTAGAAAAAGCGGGTTTTGATACGCATGCCATGGCAACTTTTTTTGAAACTTTGCAGAAAGGTTCACGCTTTGCGGAGGGTAATTCACCTTCGTTTTTGCGCACTCACCCGTTAACCGTTGAGCGGATTGCGGATGTGAAAAGTCGTGAATCAAACGCCAATTTTAGAATGATGGCATATAGCCCAGATTTTGATTATGTAAAGGCTAAACTGATTGCGAGCTTGAGTAACCCCGTGCTTGCAATTGAGATATTTAAGGGTAATTTAGAGCAAAAAAAATACAACAACGAAGCATCGCAGCATTATGGTTTAGCACTTGCTTATCTCCGCAAAAACGATTTAATTGCAGCGGATAAAGCGTTGCAATGGCTTAAGCAAAATGCACCTAAACATGCTATGTTTGCAGTATTGACAGCGAATCTTGAAGTGGCAAAAAATCGACCAGAATATGCTGCCAAAGCCTATGTGGCAGGCTTGGCCGATTACCCAACAAACCGTGCCTTGATTGATGGCTATGCAGAGCACATGATAAGAACCAATCAACTAGAGCTTGCTCTAACATTCATCGAAAGTAAGCAGAGCCTTTATTTAGACGATCCTATTTTTTATGAATTAAAATCTCGCATTTACACGATGCAAGGCAAAAATTTATTGCGTCACCAAGCCCAAGCTGAGGCGTATTTTAGGCGTTACAATTTACCAAAAGCGATTGAGCAGATGGAGCTAGCGACTAAAGCGGGCGATGGCGATTTTTATCAACAATCTATCGTAGAAGCACGCTTGAAAGAGCTGAAGCTAAAAGTGGTCGCGCCCGAGAAAAAAGGGGTTTTTTGGTGAGTTTAAACATTTGAGGCAATATGAAAATTCAAAACAATATCCAGCATACGCGTAGGCAGTTTTTAGGTCGCATCTGCGCTTTGAGTGCAGCGATGCTGTTGTTGCCGATGAAGGCATTGGCTAATGTTTGGAATAAATCAGCATTCGATTCTGTAACGCTTGCTGAAGCTACCAAAAATCTCAATATAAAATCAGAAATCCAGAGTTCTAAAATTGAAATTATTGCGCCAGATAAAGCCGAAAACGGCGCAGTGGTGCAGGTGGAAATTAACAGTCATATTGCCAATACAGAATCTATTTCACTCTTTTCTGAGAAAAATCCCACCCCTTTTGTGGCGGAATATGTGTTTAGTATCGGAGCGTTACCTTATGTGGTTACGCGCATCAAAATGGCAGAAACATGCGATTTAAAAGTGGTGGTTAAGGCAAATAATCAATATTTTACTGCCAGCAAGCGCGTTGAAGTGCTTGAGAATGGGTGCGGTTAAGGCGATGGCAAACGATATTAAAATGCGTGCCCAATTCAAAGGCGATTTCACTGAGGTGAAAGTGCTGATGAGCCACCCAATGGAAACTGGTCGCCGCAAAAATGAAGCGAATGAAGTCATCCCCGCGCATTTTGTGCAACTTGTCACCGCCACCCTCAACGGCAAAACAGTGCTTGAAGCGCAATGGGGTACTGGCGTTTCTAAAAACCCTTACCTAACTTTTAGGCTGGCAAACGCAAAAGTGGGCGATACGGTTGCGGTGAATTGGATGGATAATTTAGGTCAAACTAGTAGCCAGCAAATTCAGGTAGTGCTGGCGTAGCGTCATTCTAAATTAAGCGGAAACTGCAAAAGTTGTTTCAGCAACGGAATGGTCACTGTGCGCTTGTAGGTAAGTGACCACTCATCTAAAGCGTTAATGGTAGCGACTAACGATGGTAAATCTCTACGCAAATAACGCAAGCAGTATTCAATCACTTCATCGGGTAGTTTCATGTTGCGCGCATTGGCGTAGTTTTTAAGCGCTTGCGCTTTTTCTTCGTCACTTAGCGGGTGTAGTTGATAGGTTAAGCCCCAAGCCAAGCGCGTGGCTAAATCATCACGCAACCCCATTTGCGTGGGGGCGGCGATGCCAGCGGTAATGAGTGTGCCGCCATTTTCACGTAGTTGGTTGTAGGTATTGAATAATTCAATCTGTTGCTCATCTGATAACTTGTGTACGTCATCGGCAAAGTGAATGTTTTGAATTTGCGCTCTTTGCTTAACGGCTTCTAACAAATGTGTTTTGCCACTGCCCTTTTCACCCCAAAGATAAATAAATGGTGTTTGTGCGTTACTGCTGATGGCAAGCTGCAAGCTGTTCAGCGCTTCTGCATTGCGACCGATAACAAAGTTCTCTAAACTGGGTTTGGGAGGTGGGGCTATATCTAACAATAACTGCTTCATGTGTGGAGGTGCTTATTTGAGGTAAGGAAAGACGGAATAAGTCGTTGAGCGTGATGAAGTGCGAGGCGCACGGAACGCAGAAGCCGAGATAGTATGTATGATACAGCGAGGTTGCGAGTACCGCGCAACGAAGCAATTTGCACGCGTAGACACTTATTCAGTCTTTCCGTAAAAGTCGCTTTGAAAATAGTGTTGTTTGGCGTGACGCAAACCAACGGCAATGGCAGCGCTCACTGGCAATGCGACCAAGATGCCAGTAAAACCAAATAATTGCCCACCTGCCAATAAGGCGAATATGACTGCCACTGGGTGCAAGCCGATGCGATCACCCACTAAGCAAGGTGTAAGCCACATACTTTCCACCACTTGTCCTGCACCAAAAACGGCGAGTACTGGTATCAAATGATCTAAGCTGGAATATTGCAAAATAGCGGCCATGATGGCGAGTGAAACGCCTGTAATGATGCCCAAATACGGTACAAAACCAAGTAGCCCTGATAGTAAACCAATGGGGATGGCGAGTTCTAAACCTGTGAATAATAGCCCGACCGAATATAAAAAGCTCATGGTGAGCATGACAGAAAGTTGACCACGTAAAAAACCTGAAAGCACTTGGTCGATTTCCTGCGCTATTTCTGTAGTTTTATCGAGCCAACAGCGTGGAATGGTTTCGGCAATATTGGCAACTAGCGCGTGCCAATCGCGCAATAAGTAAAACAGCACCACAGGCAATAACAATAAATTCGCCAGCCAGCCGATAAGCGCTAATCCATGATTGCTCAGTGCGAGTAAAAATTGTCCAAGATAATTTGAGGCACTTTTCCAATTTTTGGTGAGTACCTCTTGTAGTTGCGCAGTATCAAAAATTGGGCTGATGCCAAAGTGTTGCATCAACCATGGTTCTACTTGCACACGAAAGTTGTTGAGGTAATAAGGTAGGCGCTCAATAACGGTATTGGTTTCTTTTTGTAAGAGGGGGGTCACAATTAACAATAGTGCCAACAGCACCAGCGCCAACAGTAACATGACAGCAAGACTCGCGCATATGCGACCAATTTTTCGTTTAGCTATTTGCACTTGCGCCAATGTATCGACAAGTGGATTGCAAATGTACGACAGAATAACTGCAATTAAAAAAGGCGAAAGTATGGGCAAAAGCAAGTAAACAAGCCACAAACAGGCGACCGCGAGCAAAATCAAGCGGTAATCTGGTAATCCTTTTTCATTTTTTTGAGGCATTTCGGGTAAAATTGTCATCTTAGTTAAAATTATAGTATTCAAACAACCTTTTAGCTCGGCTATTTTTAGTATGGGCTGTTTTTATCTTGTGGAAAGCGAGACGCAACTTGAATTCTGACCAATCAAACAATCAATCTGCAAACCCTTCAATCAGCTATCGTGATGCTGGCGTGGACATTGAGGCAGGCGATGCTTTGGTCGAGCAAATTAAGCCTTTTGCCAAGCGTACCATGCGCCCAGAAGTTTTGGGTGGGATTGGTGGCTTTGGCTCACTTTTTGAAATGCCGAAAAAATTTAAAAACCCTGTGCTGGTTTCGGGTACGGATGGCGTGGGTACAAAGCTAAAGCTAGCTTTCCAACTCAATAAGCACGATACCGTTGGCATTGATTTAGTCGCCATGAGCGTGAACGATATTTTAGTGCAAGGCGCAGAACCGCTGTTTTTCTTGGATTATTTTGCATGCGGCAAACTAGAAGTAGGTACGGCTGCTGACGTGATTAAGGGCATCGCCCAAGGTTGCGAGCAATCTGGTTGCGCGTTGGTGGGTGGCGAAACGGCTGAAATGCCAGGCATGTACCCCGCTGGTGAATACGACTTAGCAGGCTTTGCAGTAGGTTGCGTAGATAAAGAAAAAATCATTAACGGCACTACGATTGCAGAAGGCGATGTGGTGCTTGGCTTGGCTTCAAGTGGTGCGCATTCAAATGGTTATTCACTTATTCGCAAATTGATTGAAAAATCAGGCATTGATATGGATAGCGATTTTAACGGTAAGCCATTCCGCGATGTGGTGATGGCACCAACACGTATTTACGTAAAACCTTTGTTAAAACTAATCGAAACCATGTCTGTAAAAGGCATGGCGCATATCACAGGTGGCGGCATTACCGAAAACGTACCGCGTGTATTGCCAGAAGGCTTAACAGCGGAAGTGAAAAAAGGCAGTTGGGAAATGCCGCCTTTGTTCACGTGGTTGCAAGCACAAGGCAATGTGGCAGATTCTGAAATGTATAAAACCTTTAACTGCGGCATTGGCATGGTAGTGATTATGTCTGCTGAAAACGCACAAGCTGCCTATGATTTATTATTGTCTGAAGGTGAGCAAGTCTGGAAAATCGGTCACATTCGCAAGCAAGCTGCTGGGGAACATGCAACTGTAGTGATTTAATCGCCAACCAAAATTTGGCTGGTGCGTTGAATTTCTCACAGTAAACAATTCTTACCTTATTTTTGAGGAAAAACATGAGAACACTTCCGCACCGTTATTTGCTAAGTTTGTATTTGTTGAGTTTGACTTTTAGTAGCAATGCTTGCTTTGCAGCGGATAAAGTAGTTGCAACACCGCAAAAAATTGAGATGGAGTATCAGGTCACAAGAAATGGTCAACCTTTTGCCACGCTGAATGAGCGATTTGTGATTGAAAATGGCCGATACACGCTCGAAAGCGTAACCAAGGGTAAAGGTGTTTACGTGTTATTCGGCAAGCGTGTGTTGACGAGCGAAGGCGAAGTCACTGCTGAAGGCCTGAAACCAAGCCATTTTGAGGCATTGCAAAATAATGTCAAAAAGCAAATAGCAGATTTTGATTGGCAAGCGAATGTCTTGACCTTAAACAACAAAGGCAATATCGAAACAGTCGCCTTAGAGAAAGGCGCACAAGATTTAGCCAGCTTTTCTTACCAGTTTATGTTTAGCCCTGTAAAAGCTGACGAGGTTAATTTGCCACTCACTACAGGTAGAAATTTACGCAGGTATCACTACAAAGTGCTTGAGCGAAATGTGGTTTTAGAAACCCCTGTCGCAAATTATAAAACAGTGCATTTAATCAATGCGAGTACCGACCCAAAAGATGATAAAAAAGAGTTCTGGTTAGGTGCGGAAAATCATCACCTGCCAGTCAAAATTGTTTTGCATGACGACACTGGCGCGACGATTGAGCAAGTGCTCTCTAGCGTCACTATTGAGTAGTTCCCCCATTTTTTGCTTGGGAACATTGATAAAGCGACAACCTTGATGGATATGCAAAACCTGAAACGGCTTGCAGTTGCGGTGTTGATTTCTGCGCTTTTACATTGGTTGCTTCTGGATAGTTTTAATTGGCAATTAGCGAGTAGTGCGTTAGTGCATGATGAGATTGACGTTGTGTTGATACCACCGCTAATTGCGCCCGCGGGTAATGCGTCTGAACCTAGCGCCGAAAAGTTAACCCAAGCAAAACCTAGTAAGCTTAAACCGACTAGTAAGATTACATCGAACAAAACAGCCCAACCAACTCACCAATCAACGCCATCGCCTGATCCCATTGGGGGGGATGTGCAAAATAGTTTGGTTGCCGCGCCTGAGGTGTCAGGAGATAACGCAATTCATCAAGCTGAGGTGGGTTTAGATAGCAAAAGTTCGACAGAGTCAGTAGCGCAGACAGGTGATCCGAAGCTAGCAGATAGTGGGGTGGTTGAGCAGTTGCAACCACCACCAACGCAAATCGATATGCTATTTGATGTGCTACACAAAGGTAAAATCGGTGAAGCAGAAGTGCATTTTGTGAATAGCACAGATGGGCATTATCGACTCACCAGCGAACGGCGGGCGACTGGTGTTGCGGCATTTTTTGTTAAATCGAAAGATATAGAAGTGAGTGAGGGCTTGGTAACAGCGAGAGGGTTATCCCCTACCAGCTTCACGCATCAATTTGGTAAAAATGGTCAAAAAGTCCATCATGCGGATTTTGATTGGGCAACAACCCAACTAAGTATGCAAAATAACGGTGTAAGCAATTCCGTGACGCTGCCACAAGGCACGCAAGATATGCTGAGTTTTATGTTTCAATTTATCTATGTGCCACCACTCACCGAGATGCAAGTGTTTATCACGAATGGACGAAAACTAAATCAATATGCCTACCGCTTTGAGGGGGAAGAGGAAATTGAAACCAGTCTGGGCAAAGTTAGAACTTTACACATTGCGAAAAACAGCAATGAAAGTGAAGGTAAGCTTGATCTTTGGCTGGGCGTAGATTATCACTATTTACCCATGAAAATCCGTAAAATAGACAAAGATGACAAAGTGTATGAGCAAGTGATTACTTCGCTTAAAGCTAAATAGCAGCAATAACCATTTAATCGAGAACAACAATGCAAAGTATCAACCCCAATTTATTACGCCTCGCGGGCATGGCGTTAGCCGATGTGCTGACTAATACAGGCCCAGCCGATGCCAAGTTAGGCTGGTTTTTTAAACAAAATCGGGAGCTAGGCACTAAAGACCGCGCTTTTGTGGCGGAATCAGTCTATGGCGTGTTGCGCCGCAAATCTTACCTCGAGTATGTGTGCGATGGCGATGACCCGCGTAAGCTCCTATTGGCTTTGCTATTGCGCGTGCAAGGCATGAGCATGCGTGATTTAGAGGAAACGCTCAACAGCCAGCAAAAAGAGTGGGCGAAAGAAATTAAAGCGAAAAATACCGATAACTTACCTAAGTATATGCAAGCTGACTTGCCTGAATGGTTTTGGGATACTTTGGTGACCCAATATGGTGAAGAGCAAGCACTCACCATAGCGCGTAGCATGCACCAGCCAGCACCTTTAGATTTGCGTGTGAACACCCTGAAAGCTAGCAGAGAAGATATATTGGCTTTGTTTGCTAAAGAAAACACCGCACCAACGCTCACACCATTTTCACCGCTCGGTTTGCGTATGCCGCAAAAAATGACGATTAGCCGCCATAAAATGTTTACCGATGGCAAAATTGAAGTGCAAGATGAAGGTAGCCAAATTCTAGCGCAAATTGTCGCCCCAAGACGCGGTGAAATGATTGCAGATTTTTGCGCAGGCGCAGGCGGAAAAACATTAGCGATGGGCGCAATCATGCGCAACACGGGGCGTTTATATGCCTTCGATGTGTCTGAAAAACGATTGGATAACTTAGGTGTGCGTCTCAAGCGTTCGGGCTTATCCAACTTGCATGCGCAGGTCATTACGAGTGAGGCGGATCCTAAATTAAAACGCTTAAATGGTAAGTTTGACCGAGTGTTGGTGGATGCGCCGTGTAGTGGCTTGGGTACGCTACGCCGCAACCCCGATTTAAAATGGCGTCAAACCCCACAAGATATTATTGAGCTAACCGCGAAACAAACCCGAATTTTAGAACGCGCTGCAAAATTGGTAAAAGCAGGTGGACGCTTGGTTTACGCGACGTGTAGTTTGATAAAAGAAGAAAACGAGCAAATTGCAGAAGCGTTTTTAGCCAGCCACGCCGAGTTCAAACTTGTGCCAGCGCATGAAGTGTTGGCACAACAACAAATTGATTTAAATACAGGCGACTATTTAAAAATGTTGCCGCATTTACATCAAACTGATGGTTTCTTTGCGGCTGTTTTTGAAAAGGCCGCCGCAGTTAAAAAAACGGCGGAAGCTAAGAGTGATGCGTTATCTGATACAAAGGAAGTAGATTGAAATCTGCCAGCTTAAGCCTCAATGTACAAATCCTTATCGGTGCAGTGATTGGCGTGCTGTTAGGGGTGTATTTTCACAGCTTGGGGGCTGAGCATCATGCAGTAAAAAGCGGCCTATATGCCGCTAACATTATCGGCACGCTGTTTGTCGATTTGCTGAAAATGATTTTGATACCCTTAGTTTTTTGTAGTATTGCTTGCGGCATAGCGAATTTGCGCCAGCACCAGCAAATGCACAAAGTTTGGGTGACGACACTTATCTTTTTTGCAAGCAGCATGGCGATCGCCATGCTGGTGGGGATGAGCGCAAGTCTTTACTTTAAACCGGGCAGTGGCTTAACCGTTGGGCTGTTTCAAGAGGCGATGCAAAACTTTGAGGCAAAACAAATGCCGTTGCCCGAATTTCTCACGACATTTTTACATGGCTTGTTTGTGAATCCATTCAAAGCGTTGGCTGAAGGGAATGTCTTAGCCGTGCTCATATTCGCGATATTCTTGGGAATTGCATTAGTGGTGGGTGGCGAGCGCTATAAAAATATTTTAAGCTTGCTGCAAGAGGCGTTGGACATTACCATGCAAATCGTTCATTGGGTGATGCGGCTGGCGCCTTATGGAATTGCGGCTTTATTGATTAAGCTGATCGCCGTGCAAGATGTTGCGATGTTGGGTACTTTGGCTAAATTCGTGGCGCTTATTGCAGGGACATTGCTATTACATGGCGCTGTTATTTTACCGTTGATTCTGTTTCTATTCACAGGCAAAACACCGTTATGGTTTTGGCGTGGCGCAAGAGAGTCGCTAGTCACGGCATTTGCCACCAGCTCAAGCTCAGCCACTTTGCCAGTTACCTTGCGTTGCACCACTCAGCATTTACATGTGAAACCTGAAATTGCGGGCTTTGTGATCCCGCTCGGCGCAACCGTGAACATGGATGGCACCGCGCTATATGAAGCCGCAGCCGCACTATTTATTGCTAATTTGATGGGCATAGATCTCAGCTTTTCCCAACAAGTGGTGGTTTTTATCACAGCGATGATTGCCGCGATTGGTGCCCCTGGCATCCCAAGCGCAGGCATGGTGACCATGGTGATGGTGTTGCAATCCGTTGGTTTGCCCGCCGAAGCGATTGCCATTTTACTGCCCGTAGACCGCATACTCGATACCTTGCGAACTGCTGTCAATGTTGAAGGTGATATGGTCGGTAGTTTAATCGTGCAGAAACTCTTGAAATAAGCACTATGCTACAGTTTCACAAAGCAGAACTGGCCGATGCAGAGGCCATCGCGCAGTTGGTAAACAGCGCATATCGTGGCGATGCCAGCCGTGCTGGCTGGACGACCGAAGCAGATTTGCTTGAAGGTAAGCGCACCACAACGCAAGAAGTGGCGAGCGTGATTAAACGTAAAGATGCGTTCATTTTAATTGGCGTAGTGAGAGAGCAAATTGTCGCCACTATCTGTTGCGAATGGCAAGAACTGTCAGGCAGTAACACCGCGCATTTCGGCATGATTGCGGTGAAGCCCACCATGCAAAATAAAGGCTACGGCAAGTCACTCATTCAAGCCGCAGAAGCCATTTGCCAGCGCGAGTGGCGAGTGATTGGCTTTTACATGGAAGTAATTTCGCTACGCCACGAGTTAATCGCTTTTTATGAGCGTATGGGTTATGTGCGCACTGGGGAATTTAGAGACTTTCCAGAAAACCCCAGCTTATGGCAACCCAAGCTTGATGGCTTGAATTTACAGTATCTCGCCAAACTGATTGTTAAATAGGTTGGGATGCCGACTTTAACTCAGCATGCCAACCTATGCCTACTTACGAACATTTAATTGTCAAAAATGAACGTAATTATAGATTTACTTAATTTAGACTTGCGGATGTGCACGTTCAGACTTGGCGCATATTTTGTTTAGGCCGTTTAAATAAGCCTTTGCAGAAGCAATCACAATATCGGTATCCGCGCCTTGTCCGTTCACAATCCGATCGCCTTTAGCAAGACGCACCGTTACCTCACCTTGCGCATCCGTACCGCTGGTGATGTTATTGACTGAGTATAAAAGCAATTGAACGCCGCTATTCACGATATGTTCTATCGCTTTAAATGCCGCATCGACTGGACCACCGCCATCAGATTCTGATTTTTTCTCGGTACCGGCATCGCTGATAGTGATTTGTGCATGCGGTACTTCACCTGTTTGCGAGGTTACTTGTAAGTAGACCAGCTTATAATTTTCAGCGGCCTCAGAAATAAACTCATCGCTAACCAAAGCATGCAAGTCTTCGTCAAAAATCTCAGATTTTTTATCCGCCAATATTTTAAAGCGCGCAAATGCTGCGTTTAAAGCTTCTTCACTGTCTAACTCAATGCCTAGTTCTTTCAGGCGGCTTCTAAATGCATTACGGCCAGACAACTTGCCCAAGGTGAGTTTGTTTGCGCCCCAACCAACGTCTTCCGCTCGCATAATTTCATAAGTTTCGCGATGCTTTAATACGCCGTCTTGGTGAATACCGCTTTCGTGAGAGAAAGCGTTAGCGCCAACTACCGCTTTATTGGGTTGTACTGGGTAGCCCGTGATTGTAGAAACCAACTTTGATGCAGCTACAATCTGTGTAGTGTCGATACTGGTTTCTAAGTTAAAAATGTCACGGCGTGTTCTTACCGCCATGACAATTTCTTCTAAGCTTGCATTGCCTGCACGCTCACCCAAGCCATTAATTGTGCACTCTACTTGACGTGCGCCAGCCATCACTGCCGCCAAGGAGTTGGCGACAGCCATACCCAAATCGTTATGACAGTGTGTTGACCAAACCACTTTGTCAGCATTTTTGACGCGTGCAATCAATTGTTGCATACGCTCGCCCCACAAGGCTGGGATAGAGTAGCCCACAGTATCTGGCACATTGATGGTTTTTGCGCCAGCTTCAATCACGGCATCAAACACCTGCACTAAAAAATCCATTTCAGAGCGCACGGCGTCTTCTGCCGAAAATTCGACATCCTCTGTATATTCAAGTGCCCATTTCACTGCTTGAACTGCACGTTCTAATACCTGCTCTGGTGTCATGCGTAATTTGTTTTGCATGTGAATAGGCGAGGTGGCAATAAACGTATGAATGCGACCTTTTTTAGCTGGCTTGATTGCTTCGCCTGCACGTCGTATGTCGTTCTCATTGGCGCGCGCTAAAGAGCATACGGTAGATTCTTTAATGACTTCTGCAACTGCGTGAATTGCGTCAAAGTCGCCAGGGCTGGCAGCCGCAAAGCCTGCCTCAATTACGTTGACGCCCAACTTTTCTAATTGGCGCGCAATACGGATTTTTTCTTCTTTGGTCATGGCCGCACCTGGGCTTTGTTCGCCATCGCGCAAAGTAGTATCAAAAATAATTAATTGATTGTTTTGAGTATTTTTCATCATGTTCTTTCAACGAGCCAATATCAAATTCAAGTTTTGATATTTTATAGATTATATCCATCATTCAATGATGATGGCGTGCAAAATAAGTACGATATTACAACAAGTTAGGTAATTAGCGCGCCATGCGCAGTGGAATAATGCGCAGAAATGCTAGGCACAGAAAACAAAGGCGTGATAACGCATTATCAAAGCGTAATGCCAACAGTGCTTGAAGTGGAAGTGATTTGGATTGAAAAATCATGCTTCAAATATAATCATTTTTGAAAGTTTTTGCAATATGAACAATGCGTTAGATGGCGGTTTTTTTCTTGTCTAATTTGCGCATTATCCACAAAATATAACCAGAAATGCCATAGATAAAGGCCACCATGAATAAAACTTCAGCAGGGCTGTATGAAATTAATACAAAGCCGAGCACGATAAGCAATATCACTACAAAGGGCACACTGCTCTTCAGATTGATGTCTTTGCCACTATAAAACTTAAGATCGCTGACCATGGTAAGCCCTGCAAATAAAGTCACTGACCATGCTATCCATTTGATTTTAAGCCAGCTAAAAAACACGGTATCGCCAGCAATGCCGTTATCATTTGAAACCCATATTAACCCTGCCAATAACGCAGCAGCAGCAGGGCTAGGCAATCCCTGAAAATAACGTTTGTCACTTTCATCCAATTTGGTATTGAAACGGGCGAGGCGTAATGCAGCACAAGCGCAGTAAATAAATGCGGCAATCCAACCAAGTTTGTGCATGGGTTTTAGCGCCCATACATACATTACCAATGCTGGCGCAACGCCAAAAGAAACCATGTCAGAGAGGCTATCATACTCAGCACCAAAAGCACTTTGTGTGTTGGTCATGCGGGCAACGCGACCATCTAAACCATCCAACACCATGGCAATAAATATGGCAATGGCAGATTGCTCATAATTGCCACTCATGGCTTGTACGATAGCGTAGAAGCCACCAAATAGGGCTGCAGTGGTAAATAAGTTGGGGAGTAAATAAATACTGCGTTCGCGCAAGTTTGGCTTTAAAAGGTCTTGTCTTCTTCGGTTACGTGGCACTGGTTCAGCCATATTTAATTTAATCCTTGTGTGCTTCCGAAATATGAGTATGCAAGTATAGCAAAGCTTTGGTGACAAAGTTGGGGTTAAACATTTCAAATATCAATTCTAAGAAATTGTAAATATTTTTGATCTCAGTCAAAATCTATAGGAATGAAATGTGCTTGATTAAAAGTGTGACTTAAGGAATTGTTGCGAAAATATTAAATGCATATTTCCTTACAAATGACATCGAGTTTAATAAGGGGAATAGTTTGAAATTAGAAAAAAGCCGTCTAGAAGCCTATATGAGTAGGCTGAATCAACATCGCAATTCAATATTTCAATTACAATCTGTATGGGATAATCTTTCATTGCTTGCACAGTTGTCGGGTACGGGCACCGATATGACGCAAACTAGAGCTGCATTCGGTGCGGTGACTAATGATGTGATTGATGATCTGTCACAAGAAATGTTAAAAAAAGCCATCAATCGATTGGCATCTAAAGCCTATGTCACTATCAATATCGTGATTCGTAATTTGTTTGAAAGAACTGCAGATATAGGTTTTTTAGCAACGGATGATGATATACGCGATTTTTTGACCAAGCATTTGAATGGGATATCCACTCCGTCAGACAAAATCAAGCTATTAGAGCGATTTGATGAGTATGTCAAAAAATATTCGGTGTATTCCAATATTATTTTATTGGATACGAAAAGCAACGTAATTGCACAATTGGACAAAAGTAATACTGTCACTAAGTCAGAGGATATTTTGATACAAGAGTCCATTAGAACTGAGCAAGCCTATGTGGAAACTTATCGTCATTCTGACCTGCTTCCCGATGAGGCGAAATCATTGATTTACTCATATCGAGTAACCAGTGCGGGTGGCGGTGAAATATTGGGTGTGCTCTGTTTGTGCTTCCGGTTTGAAGATGAAATGGAGGGGGTGTTTCAAGACATTACCACAAAAGATGATTGGGCTGTAGGGGTTATGCTTGACCACGAACATTCTGTAATTGCAACCAGTGATAAGTATCAAATCCCATTGGGGGCTAAGTTAGAGGTTACGGAAGAAAAGCAGGATTGGATTTTGACAAAATTCGCAGGGCGTGAGTATATTGCCGTTACACGCAAGACTTCTGGTTATCAAGGCTATATTGGGCCAGGTTGGCTTGGTCATTCGATGATTCCTTTAGAGCATATGTTTGAAAATGATTTAATGGATACTATTGGCGGTATTGATAGCAAGTTGCTAACAAAAGTGATGAGAAGCCCATCACTATTCACTCAAAAGCTATTGGATATCCCTAAGCAAGCAGCCAGCATTCAAAGTAAGTTGAATCAATCAGTATGGAACGGCAATATTTGGCAAACCAAGCAATCTGACGCACGTCAAAATAGTTTTTCTAAAGCATTGTTATGGGAAATTAGTAATACAGGCTTTAAAACTCAAAATGTAATTGAAACAACTGTGACAGAACTTTACCAAACAGTGGTCTCTGTTATGCTGGAAAATTCAAGTTTTTTTGCTTTTCTCGCGGTTGATATTATGGATAGAAACCTATACGAGCGAGCCAACGATTGCCGCTGGTGGGCTCTGACGACCTCATTTAGAAAGATTTTGTCAAAGCCCGCTAATGCTTCGGAAAAATTGGGTTACAGTAAAGTCGATCTGTCTGAAATTGAGAAAATATTAAAATATATCAATCAGTTGTATACTGTATATGATAATTTGGTTATTTTTGATCGCTATGGCAAAGTGCTTGCTTGCTCAAACTCCAATTACAATGAATGTGTAGGCTCTATTATTGAAAGCGAATGGGTGAGTAGGGTAAAGGGCTTAAGAACATCGCAGGAATACGTGGTTTCAAGATTTGAGCCATCACCACTTTATAAGGATAAGCACACCTATATTTATTCTGCGCCTATTCGCTCACCCGATAACTTATCAATTGTAGGTGGTATCGGTATTGTGTTCGATAGTGAGCCCCAGTTTAAGGCAATTTTGAAAGATATTGTACCTAGAGATGACAATGGTAAGTTGATTGAAGGCAGTTTTACTCTATTTGTTGATGGTAATTTAAACGTTGTTTCTTCATCATCTAAAGAGTTTGCTGTAGGTAGTGAATTTAAAATTCATCCTGCGCTATGTAAAATGGATCCAGGTAACTCGGCGTTTGATATAGCTGTTTATCAGGGGAACTATTATGCGATTGGTGCGCGAGCATCTTCTGGTTATCGCGAATACAAGGGTGTTGGAGATGACTATAAAAATCAAATGACGGCGATGATTTTTATCCCATTGGGGAATGCAGAAACAATTGATGACCTGATTCAGGCAGATTTAGCGATTCAGCACAATGAGTTTAAGCCAACCTCAACCAGCGTGGTCGGCACTAACACTAAAGAGTATGCGACTTTTTATGTTAATGGTCAGTGGTTAGGGATCCCAACAAACAACGTGGTAGAGGCGCTGCAAGATGTCCATGTGCGTTCTATTCCAGATACGATTAGCAGTGTTGAAGGGGTATTCCAATACCAAGGTAAGGTAATTCCTGCGGTTAACTTGGCGAAAATGATGGGGATGAAAAATTCGAAGATCTCAGAAAATATGCAAATGATTGTGATACAAGCTAATGATAATTCATCTGAAACGGCAATTTTAGTGAATGCGTTAGGTGAGATTCCGCCTATTGACGAGGCAAAGATAGAACCTATTACCAATATTTTTAATAACACCAAAAATAATGTGGTTGTTGGGGTCACGCCCGTGGCGACACATGATGGTGACTCGAAAATGCTGACAGTGCTCTCGGCAGAAAATCTTTTAGTTAGAAGTAATGCTCAGTTCGGAAGAGAGGAGCTTTTTCAGACCTAATGCTACTTCTGTAAACCAGAGTTCGAATGAACTTTGTTGGATATGATAGTATCGCATCTTCACAAAGTTTATTTGATTATGCAATTTACACTACACAAACAAGACGGTCTCGCTCGTCGTGGTACCGTTCATCTCGCCCATGGCGATGTTCAAACGCCAGCATTTATGCCTGTTGGTACTTATGGTTCTGTTAAAAGCCTCTCCCCACATGATGTGCGTGAGATTGGCGCGCACATATTGCTTGGCAATACTTTTCACCTTTGGTTGCGTCCAGGGCTGGATGTCATCGCTGCCCATGGCGGCTTGCATGATTTCATGGGCTGGGATGGTCCAATACTCACTGATTCTGGTGGTTTTCAAGTTTGGAGTTTGGGCGATTTACGCAAAATCTCTGAAGAAGGCGTGAAGTTTCGCTCACCCATCAATGGCGATAGTTGCTTTTTAACGCCAGAAGAATCCATGCGCATTCAAAAGGTGCTTAACTCAGATATTGTGATGATTTTTGATGAGTGTACGCCTTACCCTGCCACCACAAATCAAGCCAACGACTCTATGCGGCTCTCATTACGCTGGGCAAAGCGCAGTAAAGTTGCGCATGAAGGTAACTCAAATGCCTTGTTCGGTATTATTCAGGGCGGTATGTATGAAGATTTACGTGATGTTTCCTTAAACGGATTAACTGAGATTGGTTTCGATGGTTACGCGATTGGTGGCTTGTCGGTGGGCGAGCCAAAAGAGGATATGTTGCGTATTCTCGCGCATACGGCGCCCCAAATGCCGCAAGATAAACCACGCTATTTGATGGGTGTGGGTACGCCAGAAGATTTAGTCGCAGGCGTGAGTCGTGGTGTGGATATGTTTGATTGTGTCATGCCCACACGTAATGCACGTAACGGATGGTTGTTCACGCGCAACGGTGACATCAAATTGAAAAATGCGCGGTATAAACTAGATACTTCGCCTATTGATGATCAATGTACTTGCTATACCTGTCGCAATTTTAGTCGCTCGTATTTGCACCATTTGTACCGTGTAGGTGAGATTTTAGGTGCGCGCCTTAATACGATTCATAATTTGCATTATTACCAAGAATTAATGGCTGGGATGCGTGCTGCGATTGAAGCTGGACGATTTGAGGCGTTTGCCCAAACGTTTGCTGAACAAAGAGCGCAACTTTCCCTCGATGCGTAAAGTGCTTAAATGTCAGATGGTGTGTTAAAATCCAGCACTTTATTGAAGTAGCACAAATTTTCTGTGGCGTTATATTTTGTGTGTCGTTCAAATTTCAAAAAATGCAGTTTTAAAAAGATAAATAGAAAGATTAAATTATGTTGATTAGTTCTGCATATGCAGCCTCTGGTACTCCAGCGCAAGACTGGATGAGCCTTGCGCCTATGGTGATTATTTTTGTATTGTTTTACTTTATGCTAATCCGCCCACAAATGAAGCAAGCTAAAGAAACCAAAGCGATGATTGATGCCTTACAAAAAGGCGATGAAGTGGTGACCACAGGTGGTGTTGTTGGCAGGATTACAAAAGTAAGCAACGATTTTGTGGTGCTTGAAATTACGGACAATGTAACCATCAATGTACAGAAACAAGCCGTACAAACCTTGCTGCCAAAAGGTACGATTAAGGCAATTTAGTATTTAAATTATCAATACACCCCACGGACTAAGTGGGGTTTAACATAAAACACGAGCCGCGTTATGAACCGTTATCCGATGTGGAAGTATCTTTTAGTACTTGCTGTGATTATTTTAGGCTTTGTCTACTCACTACCGAATATGTTTGGTGAGTCGCCAGCTGTGCAAATTACTGCTGCAAAAAACAGCAATGTATTACAGCCTGGACTACTTGGACAGGTGGAAGCGGCACTGAAAGATGAAAAAATTCAATATGATCGCGTGTTTGTTGATAAAAACAGCATCAAAGCCACCTTTGCCAATGTGGATGTGCAAGGTCGAGCAAAAGATGTTTTGTTAAAAAAACTAGGTAAAGATTATGTTGTCGCTTTGAATCTGCTTTCTCGCTCACCAGCTTGGTTGTCTAGCATTGGTGCGATGCCCATGTACCTAGGTCTGGATTTGCGTGGTGGTGTTCACTTCTTGTTGCAGGTCGATATGAAAGCCGCGTTAGACAAAGCCGCAGATCGATTTGTGGGGGATTTTCGCACGGTATTGCGTAAAGAGCGTGTTGAGTATTTGGGCGTTGCGAGAGAAGGCCAAACTGTGCAATTACGTTTTAGTAATCAAGCTGAAATGTCAAAAGCCTTCAAAATTATCGCTAAAGATTACCCAGATTTAATACTGAAAGAAACTGATAACGGCACTGATAAGTTATTGATAGTTAGCCTTAGTCCAGCCTCACAAAAACAAACTCAAGAGTTTGCATTAAAGCAAAACATTCAAACTCTGCACAATCGAATTAATGAGCTGGGGGTTGCCGAGCCTATTATTCAGCAACAAGGCGCAGATCGCATTGTGGTGCAGTTGCCTGGAGTGCAAGATACCGCTAAAGCGAAAGAGATTTTGGGTCGAACCGCGACGCTTGAAATCCGCATGGTGGATGAAGAGAAGAGTGATCCAGCCACGCTAGAAAAAGCCAGTCAAGGTCAAGTGCCATTCGGTGATGAGTTCTTTGTAGATCGCTCGCAACAGCCAATTTTGGTCAAAAAAGGGGTTGTCCTAACTGGAGACTATATTACCGATGCAGGCCCAGGAATGGATCAGCAAGCTGGTCGTGCTGTCGTGCATGTCACCTTGGATGGTCGTGGTGCTCGCATTTTCAAACAAGTGACCAAAGAAAATGTTGGCAAGCGTATGGCAATTTTATTGGTTGAAAAAGGGCAAGCGGAAGTCATTACCGCACCAGTGATTAACGAAGAAATTGGCGGTGGTCGCGTACAAATTTCTGGCATGGCTAATACGCAAGAGGCTACAGACATTTCATTGCTATTGCGCGCAGGGGCTTTGGCAGCGCCTATGGAAATCGTTGAAGAGCGTACAGTTGGGCCTAGCATGGGTGAAGAGAATATCAAACGGGGCATGCATTCCACACTTTGGGGGTTTGCGGCGATTGCCGTGTTTATGGTCATCTACTACCTAGTATTTGGTGGAATATCAGTGGTTGCATTGGGCATTAACTTATTATTGTTACTCGCTTTGCTGTCAATGTTGCAAGCGACGCTAACATTACCAGGGTTAGCCGCGATCGCACTGACCTTGGGGATGGCGATTGACGCGAACGTCCTCGTGAATGAGCGTGTTCGTGAAGAGTTGCGCAATGGCAACACACCGCAAGCCGCTATTCATGCTGGCTATGATCGGGCTTTTGATACAATTTTAGACTCCAACGTGACGACATTTATTGTTGGTATGATGTTATTCAGTTTTGGTTCAGGGCCGATTAAAGGATTTGCTGTGGTGCATATGTTGGGGATTTTGACATCAATGTTCAGTGCGGTTGTCGTCTCCCGTGTGTTAGTCAATTTAATGTACGGTTATCGTCGTAAAATCAGTAAGTTAGCAATTGGCTAAACAGTTAAAAAAACAAATGTGTCATTTGATAGATTGAATATTAAGAGTAGATTCCATGGAAATTTTTAAAATAAAGCGTGATATTCCGTTTATGAGTTATGGTCGAGTTACCACGGCTATCTCATTAATTACCTTTCTATTGGCGGTGTTTTTTCTTGTGCAAAAAGGGCTTAACCTAGGGGTAGATTTCACAGGCGGCACTTTGATGGAAGTCAGCTACCCGAAAGCGGCAGATGTACAGAAAATTCGTGAAGCCGTAGATAGTATCGGTTTGAAAGATGCGACCGTACAAAATTTCGGCACCAGTCATGATGTGCTGATCCGTCTCCCATTAAAATCAAACCTCTCAATATCGCAACTATCTGAGCAGGTCTTGGCCACGCTTCAAAAGGCAGACCCAACTGTTAAAATGAGCCGTGTTGAATCTGTCGGTGCGCAAGTTGGGCAAGAGTTATATGAAAGTGGTGCGCTAGCGTTGCTGCTGGTCTCGTTTGGTATTGTTGCGTATCTAGCTTTGCGGTTTGAGTGGCGTTTTGCGGTGGCGGCTATCCTCGCCAATATGCATGACGTTGTGATTATTCTTGGTTTTTTTGCGTTTTTTCAATGGGAGTTTAACCTAACTGTACTCGCGGCGATTTTGGCTGTACTTGGATACTCAGTCAATGAGTCAGTCGTGGTGTTTGATCGCGTCCGTGAGAACTTCCGCAAAATGCGCAAAGCTACAGTAACGCATGTGATTGATAACGCGATCACACGTACTATGTCACGTACCGTGATTACTCACTTTTGTACACAGCTGATGGTGCTTTCGATGTTTTTGTTCGGTGGTGAAGTGTTGCATAACTTCTCATTAGCACTGACCATCGGTATTGTATTTGGTATTTACTCCTCAGTATTAGTTGCTTGTCCAATCGCGATGTACTTGGGTGTTTCGCGCGCCAATCTCATGAGTGGCGTAGAGAAAAAGCCCGAAGACATTGACGGAAAGCCTTAATTGGATCTGTTTGTAAAACCATAGACGTTAAAACTTGACAACACCATGAGATAACGCAGAAACTAACGTTATCTCATTCACTATCGAAATTAATTGGATTCCATTCCCATACCCCTGCAGTTTGGTATTTTAATCATACTGCTTCTGATTTCCGCATTTTTCTCCATTGCTGAAACTAGCTTAATGTCGCTCAACCGATATCGGATGCGCCATTTAGCGAATGAAGGTCATCGTGGCGCAAAATTAGCGCGCAAGCTCCTATCCCAAACGGATAAGTTGTTGGGCGTTATTTTATTAGGTAATACGCTCTGTATTGCTGCCTCATCCACAATTGTTACTTTGCTTACTGTGCAGTTATTTGGTGAGGGTGAGTTAATATTAATGCTGGGTACATTGGTTATTACTTTTGCTATTTTAGTCTTTAGCGAAATCTCACCTAAGGTCATTGCTGCAGCCTACCCTGAAAAAATTGGTTTTGCCTGCAGTTATTTGCTTTATCCTTTGTTGTGGCTGTTTAACCCTGTGGTCACTTTTGTCAATTTATTCGTGAGTGCATTCGTTCGTTTACTGGGGATTAGACTCAATTTTAGCGAAAGTCTGCATGCTGTAACTACAGAAGAACTTAAAAGTATCGTCACAGAAGCGGGCAATTATATCCCCCAAAAAAATCGTACTATTCTGCTCAATCTGTTTGACTTGGAAAGTGCTACCGTTGATGACGTAATGACAGCACATACGCAAATTGAAGCGGTTGATTTAGACCAGCCGCTTGAAGATATTTTGCAAAAGTTAAGTACCAGTAACCACACGCGCTTGCCAGTTCGGAGAAGTAGTGGTGAGGAAATTGTAGGCATCCTTCATCTAAGAAAAATCATGACACGTTTACGGGATGGCGATCTTTCGGTTGAAGATATTGAAGAGGTAATGAAAGAGCCCTATTTTATTCCGGCTAGTACACCGCTCTATACCCAAATGCAGCAATTTCAAGAGCATCACCGCCGCATTGCTTTAGTGGTGGATGAATATGGCGAACTAAAAGGTTTGATTACTATCGAAGATATACTGGAAGAAATTATTGGTGACTTTACCACGCAATCTCCACTAAAACATGGTAGTTATCGTCAGGAAGAAGATGGTAGCTGGATTGTAGACGGAAGTGCTAGTTTGCGGGATCTCAATAAAAAGCTTGGCTTTGATTTCCCCTTAGATGGCCCCAAGACAATGAATGGATTAGTGTTGGAGCATTTTGAAGATATTCCTGAACCGAATACCAGTTTTAAAATAGGGGTTCATGCCCTTGAGATATTACAAACGCAAGATCGAGTAGTTAAAAGTGTGCGAATTTACGCGTAAAACAAACTTTTAGAAAAAACATCAATAACTAGGCTTAATTAGGGCTTGAAATTTTTACAATTAGGCTCACAATAGATACAAATATGGCAAGTACTCGGCATCAAGAAAATATACTAGAGCAGTCTAAAGAGGAGAAAATTAAACCTCCCTCTATGTATAAAGTTATTCTTTTTAATGACGATTACACACCTATGGAGTTTGTTGTTGATGTCATTCAGCGATTCTTTCTTAAGAGCCGCGAACAAGCGACGCAAATTATGTTGAAAGTACACACTGAAGGCATGGGCGTTTGCGGTGTATATCCGCGTGATATTGCTGATACCAAGGTGAATCAAGTAATGAGCTACGCACAAGAACATCAACATCCTCTCCAGTGTGGCATGGAAGAAGCATAATTTTATAGTTTCGTGCCTTCTGCATGGAATTAAAATTGCTTCTGAATATGCAAGCTAAATAAACGTACTTTTGATTCCTGCGGTTTTTATTTGTGGGGAAAAGTAGTAATTTTGATCTTACCAAGGTGTACAAAATGATTGCTCAAGAACTCGAAGTATCACTACATATGGCCTTTATGGATGCTCGTCAAAAACGCCATGAACTCATTACCGTTGAGCACTTACTGCTGGCTATGATTGACAATCCGACAGCGGCAGATGTTTTGCGCTCTTGCGGTGCAAATCTTGATAACTTGCGATCTGAATTGGTGAGTTATATAGAGGAGCACACGCCAACCGTAGACGGTAGCGATGAAGTGGATACGCAGCCAACACTGGGTTTTCAGCGCGTCATTCAACGCGCCATTTTGCATGTGCAATCATCAGGCAAAAAAGAAGTCACTGGCGCGAACGTGCTGGTTGCTATTTATGGTGAAAAAGATTCTCACGCAGTATTTTTCTTGCATCAGCAAGGTGTCACACGTCTTGATGTGGTGAACTTTATCTCTCACGGTGTCGCTAAAGTGGCGGATAACAGTACAACAAAACGCGTTGAGAATGAGCAAGAAACTGAGGCAGAACCAGCGCCAGCAGGTGCATTGGAAAATTTTACCGAGAATTTAAATCAACAAGTATTGGCTGGCAAAATTGACCCACTCATCGGGCGTGAACATGAACTGGAACGTGTGATTCAAACACTTTGCCGTCGTCGCAAAAATAACCCATTACTAGTGGGTGAGGCGGGCGTTGGTAAAACGGCTATTGCAGAAGGTTTGGCGCGCCGTATCGTTGAAGGTAATGTGCCTGAAGTGTTAGCAAAAGCCGTTATTTACTCGCTCGATATGGGAGCTTTATTGGCGGGTACTAAATACCGCGGTGATTTTGAGCAACGCTTAAAAGCGGTGATGAAAAAACTATCAGAGCAGCCAGATGCTGTGTTGTTTATTGATGAAATTCACACATTGATTGGTGCTGGCGCTGCGAGCGGTGGCACATTGGATGCGTCTAACTTACTCAAGCCGGCACTTTCAAATGGCTCACTCAAGTGCATCGGTGCTACTACTTACCAAGAGTATCGCGGCATTTTTGAAAAAGACCATGCGCTTTCACGTCGATTCCAAAAGGTGGATGTAGTAGAGCCTAGCATTCCAGAAACCATTGAAATTCTAAAAGGTTTGAAATCTCGCTTTGAAAAACATCATAGCGTTAAATACACCGCTTCTGCATTAAGTACAGCGGTAGAGCTTTCAGCTAAATATATTAACGACCGTCATTTGCCAGATAAGGCGATTGATATTATTGATGAAGCGGGTGCGGCGCAACGTATTTTGCCTAAATCAAAACAGAAAAAAGTCATCGGTAATAAAGAGATTGAGGACATTATCGCGAAAGTGGCGCGCATTCCGCCCAAAAATATTACAGCGGATGATCGTAGTGCACTCAAAACACTTGATCGTGATTTGAAAGCCACTGTGTTTGGGCAAGATAAAGCGATTGATGCTTTGGCATCCGCAATCAAAATGGCGCGTAGCGGTTTGGGTAGCTCGACTAAACCAATCGGCTCTTTCTTGTTCTCAGGCCCAACTGGCGTGGGGAAAACAGAGGTGGCGCGTCAATTGGCTTATACCTTAGGTATTGAGTTGATTCGCTTTGATATGTCTGAATACATGGAGCGTCATGCAGTTTCACGCTTAATCGGCGCGCCTCCAGGTTATGTTGGTTTTGAACAAGGCGGTTTGTTGACGGAAGCCATTACCAAACATCCATACTGCGTGTTGCTATTGGACGAAATTGAAAAAGCGCACCCTGATATTTTCAATATCTTGTTGCAAGTGATGGATCACGGCACATTAACTGACAACAATGGACGCAAAGCAGATTTCCGCAATGTGACCATTATTATGACAACCAACGCAGGTGCAGAAGCGATTTCTAAAACTAGCATCGGCTTTACCCTTGGCAAACACGAGGGCGATGAAATGGCGGATATTAAACGCATGTTTACCCCTGAGTTCCGTAACCGTCTAGATGCTACCGTATCATTTGCGCCATTGTCTGAAGAAATCATCATGCGCGTGGTAGATAAATTCTTGATGCAGCTTGAAGACCAGCTACATGAGAAAAAAGTGGAAGCAACCTTTACCGATAAACTTAAAGCCTATCTCGGCAAAAAAGGCTTCGATCCACTCATGGGTGCCCGCCCCATGTCTCGTTTGATTCAAGATACCATTCGCCGTGCATTGGCTGATGAGCTGTTGTTCGGGCGTTTAGCCAACGGTGGTAACGTGAAAGTTGATGTAAATGACCAAGACGAAATCAGACTGGTCTTTGATGATGCAGGTATTAACGAGGTAAAACCATTGGTAGAAGATATCGTTTAGTATCTGTTCAGATGTAATCAATAAAAAAGGTGAACTTAGGTTCACTTTTTTTACACCCGCCAATATGTTTCAGCCCCTTAGTTCGTCAAACCCTTAGAACCCAAACTATTTAGTACTTAAACCACTTAGTACTCAAAGCGCTTAGTACTCAAAGCGCTTAGTACTCATAAGTAAGTGGTTAAGATTAAACTGCTTGCCCCATCTTGAATATCGGTAAGTACATTGCAACCACTAAGCCGCCAATTAATGTACCAAGCACAACCATAATGACAGGCTCCATCAAGCTTGATAAGCCTTCCACTGCGTCATCAACTTCTGCTTCGTAAAAGTCTGCAACTTTGGATAGCATTGAATCCAGCGCGCCTGATTCTTCACCAATTGCAACCATTTGGATGACCATATTAGGGAATACGCCTGAGTTTTGCATAGCAACGGTTAAGCTGGTGCCAGTGCTAATTTCGCTTTGTACTTTTTTTGTGGCATCGTAATACACGCGGTTGCCTGAGGCCCCTGCGACTGAGTCTAGCGCTTCTACTAATGGCACGCCTGCTGCAAACATGGTAGAAAGCGTACGTGAAAATCTGGCTACAGTGGCTTTGCGAATGAGCTCACCAAAAATAGGGAGCTTGAGCAACAATCTATCCATGGTGTATTGCATTTGTTCTGATCGCTTCCAGGTGTAAAAGAAGAACCAAATGCCACCAACGATTGAGCCAAAAATTGCCCACCAATAGGCAACAAAAAAGTCTGACATCGCCATGACCATAAGTGTTGGTGCGGGCAGATCTGCGCCAAAACTGCTGAAAAGCTCTTTAAACGCAGGGATAACGAAAATCATAATCACAGCTGTGATGACGAACGCGACCACGATAATTGAGACTGGGTAAAACAAGGCGGATTTGATTTTGCCTTTAATGGCTTGAATTTTTTCTTTGTAGGTGGCGAGGCGGTCTAGCAGGGAGTCTAAAATACCAGCTTGTTCCCCAGCACCGACTAAATTGCAAAATAAAGCATCGAAATGCAGTGGATATTTGCGAAACGCTTGGCTTAAACTGCTACCTGTTTCTACGTCGCCCTTAATATCACCCAGTAAGCGAGAAACCGCAGGGTTGTGGTGGCCTTTTCCAACAATATCAAAAGCTTGTAGTAGCGGTACGCCCGCTTTCATCATAGTGGCGAGTTGGCGAGTAAATAAAGTGACATCTTTATCGGTAACTTTCCCCTTGGCTTGCAAGCCGCTTTGCTTCTTGATTTTAGTGACGTTAATGCCTTGGCGACGTAAAGTGGCATTGACAAAAGCTTCGCCGCCAGCTTTTATTTCGCCTTTGACTTTTTTGCCTTTTTTGTCAGTGCCTTCCCACTGGAAAGTGACTTCTTTTGTCGGTTTTGCTGCAGCCATTCGGCGCTCCTTAACGTTTTTTTCTTACGTATTATTCATTGGTGACTGCTTCTACTTCTGCGATAGAGGTCAGCCCTTGTTTTACCTTTAATAAGCCTGAAGCACGCAAATCTTTTACGCCTTCACGTCTGGCTTGGTCGGCAATATCATGTGCCGTTCCATTTTTCATGATAATACGGCTCATGGCATCTGTCACGGGCATTACTTGATAAATCCCTACGCGTCCTTTGTAACCTGCGGTACATTGGTCGCAGCCGTCATCATTTGGACCATATAATTGCCAGCTGCCATCAAGATCCGCCTCTTGAAAGCCAATATTGAGTAGGGCTTCTCTTGGCAAGTCTAGTGGCACTCTGCAGTGCTTGCACAACCTTCTCGCCAACCGCTGCGCAGTAATCAGTGAGACCGCTGATGCGATATTAAAAGGCGCTACCCCCATGTTCATCAATCGTGTCAAGGTTGAGGGTGCGTCATTGGTGTGTAGAGTTGATAACACCATATGTCCTGTGGATGCCGCTTTAATGGCCATGTCCGCAGTTTCTAAATCGCGAATCTCGCCGATCATAATAATATCTGGATCTTGTCGCAAAAATGCTTTTAACGCAGAAGCGAAAGTTAAGCCTTGTTTATCGTTGACATTCACTTGATTGATGCCAGGCAGTGGAATCTCAGCTGGATCTTCTGCAGTTGAAATATTGACGCCTGGATTATTTAAAATGTTCAAACAAGTATAAAGCGAAACTGTCTTTCCAGAACCTGTTGGCCCTGTCACCAAAACTAATCCATATGGGCGGCTTACGGCAGATAAGAGCGCTTCTTTTTGCTCAGGCTCATAGCCTAGTGCTTCAATCCCAAGTGTTGCACTGGTGGGGTCTAAAATACGCATGACGATTTTTTCACCATTAATCATGGGCAACGTGCTCACCCGAAAATCAATTGTGCGCGTTTTCGACAGCACTAACTTCATGCGACCGTCTTGCGGGATCCGTTTTTCAGCTATGTCCAAGCTTGAGATCACTTTAATGCGTGATGCCATTTTATCTTTGAAGGCCAATGGTGGCTGGGCAATTTCACGTAACATGCCATCAATACGGTAGCGTATGCGGTAATATTTTTCATACGGTTCAAAGTGAATATCTGATGCGCCCATGTTGATGGCATCAAGCAATAGTTTTTGTATGTATTTAACAATTGGCGCATCGTCAACCTCAAGAGATTGTTGACTTTCTTGTTCTTGCTTGCTGTCTTCATTCTGAATCTCTAGCGCGATATCTTCATCCAAACCAAGCGATGCGAGGCTGGTATCACTGCCTTCAGCGATTTTGTCTATCCATTTTGTAAGCTTGTCATCTTCAACCACCACGGGAGAGAGTGCCATACCAACCTGAAACTGTACGTCATCTAAAGCGTGAATATTAGTGGGGTCAGAAATTGCGACGAATAAGACGTTGTTGCGGCTTTGTAACGCCATCACTCGGCTATTTTGCATGAGTTTTAAATCAATTGACTTGGCAGGCGCGTAATCAATATTCAACGCGTTTAGATCAAATATAGGTAAGCCGAACGCAGCAGCAGCAGCTTCTGCAACCTTAAGTGGAGATAATATTTTACTCTGCGTTATCCGAGAGATAAATGGTATTTTTAAGTTATTGGCTTCCGCCTGAATACCATGTGCTTCATCCTCAGTTAAGAGGTTATCTTGCACAAGCAATCGGGCTAATCCGCCAAGCTTGCTAGGGAGAGTTGTCGCTGCCATTGATTTTCAACTATCGGTTAAATCACACACTCAGAGGCTCATTATATGAGGCTTGCTTAACAACGCACCTGAGTATTGATGTCGTAAAATAAAGTTTGTCATATATGGTCACTTAACGACATTTTTTGAGTAATCTTTAAGGGGGATACAGCCAACTTAATAGGTGAGGAGATAAAAATATCTCTTGACTTATGTAAATATATCAAGTGAGAATTATAAGCAGGCGAGTTGGCATTTCTTACCCGTTTTGTTATCTACAACGCTAGTTAAAGGGATGCCAAGCCTATCATTATTAATAATCAAGTTTTTGCAAGGAAGCACTTCAATGGCAACAGGTATCGTAAAGTGGTTTAATGACTCTAAAGGTTTTGGTTTTATTACCCCAGACGAAGGTGGCGACGATTTGTTTGCGCACTTCTCCGCGATTGTGGAGTCAGGCTACAAAAGCCTTAAAGAAGGTCAACGTGTTACGTTTGACGTAACTGAAGGGCCTAAGGGTAAGCAAGCTTCAAATATTCAAAAAGCTTAGGTTTCAGTTTTTTGAAAAAATGGCTCAAAAATGAGCCATTTTATTTTGGGTTTTGGCACATGTAGCTATGCACTGCTACATGCGCTTAAATGCTAATCTGCAAATTACATATTTGCAATAATCTCATCGCCAAACTGCGCGCTGCCAACTTGTGTTGCGCCTTCCATTTGTGAAGAGAAGTCTATTGTCACGCGTTTGCTAGCAATTGCTTTGCCCACGCCAGCCAACACTAAATCAGCCGCTTCTACCCACCCCATATGACGTAACATCATCTCGGCAGACAAAATCAACGAACTTGGGTTAGCCATGTCCTTGCCTGCAATTTTTGGCGCTGTACCATGCGTCGCTTCAAACATTGCAACGGTATCGCTTAAATTCGCCCCTGGTGCAATGCCAATACCGCCTACTTGGGCGGCTAGCGCATCGCTCATGTAATCGCCATTTAGATTGAGCGCGGTGACCACATCGTAATCACTTGGGTGCAATAAAATTTCTTGCAAAAATGCATCCGCAATACAGTCTTTAATCACAATGCCATTGGGTAATTTACACCATGGACCACCGTCGATTTCCACTGCGCCAAATTCTTCTTTTGCTAATTCGTAACCCCAGTTTTTAAAGCCACCTTCGGTGAACTTCATGATATTGCCTTTGTGGGTGATGGTGACTGATTTTCTATTATTATCAATCGCGTACTGAATCGCTTTGCGAATTAAGCGTTTGCTGCCATCAATTGATACTGGTTTAATGCCGATTGCTGATGATTCAGGGAAACGAATTTTTTTACGAGCGCCCATATCACTCAAAAAGTCGATGACTTTTTTCACTTCATCTGAACCAGCTGCCCATTCAATCCCTGCGTAAATGTCTTCAGTGTTTTCACGAAAAATGACCATATCGACTTTTTCAGGCGCTTTAACAGGGCTCGGTACGCCTGTGAAATATTGAATCGGGCGTAAGCAAACATATAAATCAAGCTCTTGGCGCAACGTAACATTGAGTGAGCGTATGCCGCCGCCAACTGGCGTGGTGAGCGGACCTTTAATAGAAATTACATATTCTTTTAAAGCTGCCATGGTTTCATCAGACAGCCAAGTATCTTTATCGTAAATGTTGGTCGATTTCTCGCCAGCGAATACTTCCATCCAAGAAATTTTGCGTTTACCAGCATAGGCTTTATTGACCGCAGCATCCACCACTTTAATCATTGGTGGGGTAATATCAATACCAATGCCATCGCCTTCAATAAATGGGATAATCGGGTTGTCTGGCACGTTAAGCGATTTATCTGCATTGACGGTAATTTTAGAGCCAGTAGTTGGAACGTTAATTTTTGATGCCATTGCTAATATCCTAAATATATGATGATTTTGTTTAAAACTTATTTTGACTATGCTTATTTTATTCAATAAGCCATTTAACGTGGTGTGCCAATTCAGCCCTCACGAAAAACATGCCACTTTAAAAGACTATATCAATATTCCCAACGTCTATGCGGCTGGTCGATTAGACACAGATTCCGAAGGTTTGCTCATTTTAACCGATGATGGCGCATTGCAACATCGTTTGAGTCACCCTAAACATAAAGAAATTAAAACCTATTGGGTTCAAGTTGAAGGTGCTGCTTCTCAAGCAGATTTAATGCCACTTTTAACAGGTGTAGATTTAGGTGATTTTGTTTCGCAACCAGCTCAAGTGCGTATTCTGGATGAGCCAGACAATTTATGGGAGCGTAACCCGCCAATTCGTGAGCGAAAATCCATTCCAACCACTTGGTTAGAGATCAAAATTTCAGAAGGTAAAAATCGCCAAGTCAGGCGCATGACAGCTGCGGTTGGTTTTCCTACGTTACGCTTAATTAGATACGCAATTGGCACTTATTCTCTGGATGGAATTTTGCTTGGTCAATATACAATCAAACCATAAAACATCTCACTAGAGGGGCATAATGAAACCAGTTGTTATCTTTCGCCACGCCAGAACTGAAGGCGCTGGGTATTTAGGCACATTTTTGGGGCAGCAAAATATTCCATGGTGCGAAGTGCGGATTGATTTAGGTCAGCCTATGCCAATCACGGCAAGAGAGTATAGCGGCCTTGTCTTTATGGGTGGCCATATGAGTGTTAACGATGATTTGCCTTGGATCCCTCTGGCGTTGGATTTAATCCGAGAAGCTATTAGCCATGATATTCCTGTGCTTGGTCATTGCTTAGGGGGGCAGTTGATTAGCAAGGCTTTAGGTGGAGTCGTTTCTGCAAATCCAGTCAAAGAAATTGGCTGGGGCAATGTCGAGGTGAGTCAAAACAATGAAGCTAAAAGATGGTTTGGAGACATTCAGCAGTTTTTAAGCTTTCATTGGCATGGTGAAACTTTTACCTTGCCGCAAGGCGCCACACATCTACTGGCAAGTCAACACTGTCAGAATCAAGCCTACGCAATTGGTAAGCATGTTGCACTGCAATGCCATATTGAAATGACAGAGTGTATGATTGAAACTTGGTGTCAAATTGGTGAAGAAGAAGTGCAAGCGTCGCTCGCTAGTGCAGGTGTGCAGCCCTTGGATGAAATACAACGGGAGCTACCAGCTAGGGTGACACAGTTAAACCAAGTCGCACATGGGGTGTATACAAAGTGGATAACAGGATTGGTGCAGTAATTTGTCGCACGATTGTAGCCCATTGGTACGAATGGACTATTGTGCCAAGTAATTAAATTCACTTAAAATGCGACTCATGCTAACTACTCGAACTTTTCTGGGTGAACTGTTTAGGTGTTAATTCTGCTCGAACGTTTGAGGTCTTGTTTAGGTGGTTAGCATTTTTCGTTTTGTATAGACAAATAAAATCTAAATATTAAGGGTCGCGACAAGTACCTCTTAATCCAAAATAGCCAAAATTTTATCCTTTTTTGGCGACCCAAAATAATGATATTCCATTCTAGGTTTATTAGTAGTGCTAGCAAGTAATTTTGGCCGCTAAACTGATAAGTCTAGTTAAACTTGCGACCTAAATAGCCCTGTTTCAGTAGTTTTACGCAAACAAATCAGATATCACAGGCGCTGGTCTTTCACTGTCAGCGCGCGCCTCTAAAAAATCTAGGGTAAATGGGCAGCGGGTAGGTTTGCGTGCGGCAGCTTGTTTTTTGGGAGTAGTTGCTTGGGTGTTGATATAAGGAGTTTGGCTTATTCTGATATAGCCTGCACTGCTGAGTTTTTGGGCGGTAGATTCGAAAAAACTCAACGGGTTGTCGATATTTTGTAGGGTGATGATGCCTTTGTTGATTTTTAATACATGATACATCACCATTTTGGTGGATGTTTGCTTACCGTAAATCTCGCCTTTTAGTACTTGCATGGTTGGTTTTCCTTGCCAATCAACATGTAGTGGAAATTTAGAGGGTAATCATAGCAAAGTCAATCGGTTGCAAATGAAAGTTAATAAATAATCAGCGATTAGTCTTGTTTCCATTTGATTGAGCAACCAATACTCGGTATTTGCTCACTTGGACCTTGCCCCGTTTCGGCAATTTGTTGCATCGCAAAAAATAAATCCCGAGTGCTTTGTGGTGCAGTTTCTTTGCGAGACTCATCAAATCTACCGCGGTATTGCAGTTGTAACGCTGCGTTAAAGCCGAAAAAATCAGGGGTGCAGATTGCGCCATAGGCTTTGGCTGTTTGCTGGCTTTCATCTAGCAAATATGGAAAGGTGAAATCAAAGGCTTTTGCAACAGCCTGCATGTTCTCAAAGCTGTCTTCAGGATAATCGGCGGGGTCGTTAGACATAATCGCCACAGTGTTTACGCCAAGCGCCTGAAGCGTTTTAATATCATTCACCAAACGCGGTAAAATTGCTTTTACATAAGGGCAGTGGTTGCAGATAAACATCACGAGCGTGCCTTTTTCGCCTTTTAAATCTATCAAACGATAGCGTTTTCCATCAATGTTAGGCAATTCAAAATCGGGCGCTGGCCAACCAAAATCACAAATTGGGGTGGTGAGACTTACCATTTTTCTGCTCCATCTAATACAATACGATAATTACAATTCATATTATCTTACCATTTGCAGCTTGCATGTTTGTGAATATAGCAAGTTGTTGGTGAGATGGAAAAAGACGCTGCATGGCAACCCCTCGATTTTTTTGCGATGCCCATAAATTAGCTTTGGGCGCTCTGATAAACCTCCCTGAAAATGCTGCAATTCATGCGTGCCGCGCTTTGCGTATGCAAACTGGCGATGCGGCTAAGTTGTTTAATGGCGATGGCTACGATTATTTGTGTGAAATTATCAGCATTAAAAAAAGTGAAGTTGTTGTCAAAATTAAAGAGATTGTCGAGGTTGGTAGCGAATCCCCGTTAAAAGTTACTCTAGTGCAAGCAATCTCGAGTGGCGACCGCATGGATTTCACCATACAAAAAGCGGTGGAAATGGGCGTGACGCATATTCAGCCGATTGCCAGTCAACGCAGTGTGGTAAAGCTTTCTGGCGACCGTGCAGAAAAGCGCGTGGAGCATTGGCAGAATGTGGTGATTTCTGCTTGCGAGCAATCTGGTCGCGCTTTTGTGCCGCAAGTGGCGCAACCGATGACCTTGTCAAATTGGCTAGGCACCAATCCCGTTGCTGTGACGCGCATTACGCTCTCGCCAACGGCAACGCAAACTTTGCACGATTTACCTAAGCCGCAAGGCGAAATATGCTTGTTAATCGGCGCCGAGGGTGGTTTAACGGATGATGAAATCTCGCTTGCCGCAGTCAATGGTTTTACCCCTGTGCGTCTTGGGCCTAGAGTGTTGCGTACCGAAACCGCGGCGTTAGCAACTTTGGCTGCCATACAGACGGTTTGGGGTGATTTTGTTAAATAAACAATATTTAGATTGAATTTTTGCCGATTTAATTCAATAATATTGTTAATTTAACAAATTATTGGTAAATGATGTCAGATTTAACCATACCATCTCATGCTGATGTTGTGTCAGTTTCAACAGATAACTCCCTAACTTGTTCTTTGACTACGCTGGGCATGGCGATTCGTCAGCAGCGTAAGTCGCAAAAAATGACGCTGGAAACTCTGGCGAAAGCGGCAGAACTTGATAGCGGCAATCTTTCACGCATGGAGCGTGGCGTTCAAAACATAGGCGATGTCGCGCTCAGAAAAATTTGCGCTGCGTTAAATTGCACACCTGCATTTTTGTATGCACAAGTGGGTCAGTACGTGCAGAGTGATTTGCCTAAGCCCAAAGGTGTGGCGGATGCTTATGCACAATATGGCGCAATCAACAATGCCAAATTAGCAGTCAATCAACCTCAGCAATTTGTTAGTTGGTTTCGCTCGGTCGCACCTTATATTCATGCGTTTGGTGGGCGTACTTTTGTCATCGCGTTTGGTGGCGAGGTGGTGGATGACGGGCAATTTGTTGCGTTATCGCACGATCTTAACTTGCTCGCCAGCCTTGAAGTGCGGTTGGTGTTAGTGCATGGTTCGCGCCCACAAATTGAATCACGTCTTAAACGCGCTAAACTTGCGCCCAAGTACGTGGGCGGTTTGCGAGTGACGGATGATGAGGCGCTTGAAGCTGTGAAAGAAGCGAATGGTGCGATTCGGGTGGAAATTGAATCCTTACTTTCGATGGGCTTGGTCAATTCCCCCATGGCTGGCTCGGATATTCGTGTGGCGAGTGGCAACTTTATCACTGCAAAACCGCTTGGTGTGCGCGAGGGCGTAGATCTGCAACATACGGGCGAAGTGCGTAAGGTGGATGCTATCGGCATACAAAAACGATTGGATGATGGTGAGCTCGTACTGCTTTCACCGCTCGGTTACTCGCCGACTGGCGAGGCGTTTAACCTCACCTTAGAAGATGCCGCAGTCAGCACAGCGATTGCGCTAGATGCCGATAAGCTTATTTTTCTGATGGACTCATCAGGCGTTCACAATGTGCGTGGCGAGTTGCTGCGTGAAATGACCGCACGTAAAGCGCAAAACTTGCTCAATCACGCCAATCAAGAAGGCGCAAAGGGCATTAGTGAAGATGAAGGCTATTATTTACCTGCCGCGATTAAAGCGTGTAACCAAGGCGTGGCGAGAACGCATTTGATTTGCCGCCATACCGATGGTGCGATTCTGCAAGAGCTTTTCACGCACGATGGTATCGGCACCATGATTACCGAAGAGCCGCTTGAAACCTTGCGCCAAGCCGAGATAGATGATGTCGGCGCGTTACTGCAATTGATCGAGCCGCTAGAAGCTGAAGGCGTGCTGGTGCGCCGTGGCCGCGAACGTTTGGAAATGGAAATCCACCACTTTTACTTGATGGAACACGATGGTCGCGTGATTGGTTGCGCCGCACTGTATCCGTTTAAAGAAGATAAAGCAGGCGAGTTTGCTTGCTTGGCAATTCATCCCTCATATCGTGGCAACGGCCGTGGCGATAGGCTTTTTCACTATTGCGAAGAGCAAGCGCGTGAGCAAGGATTTACCAGCATTTTTTGCCTAACCACGCATACTGAGCACTGGTTTTTGGAGCGCGGGTTTATAGAGAAAACGGTGGATGATTTACCTGAACAAAGACAAAAAATGTATAACTTGCAAAGACGTTCTAAGGTGTTTATTAAGATGCTTTAAGCTGGACTTTGTTGAAAAGCAATCAGGGAGTAGCAAATAAAAAAAAGCGATTGGTATAAGTGCCAATCGCTTTTATCTTTGCTACTAAACCGATCTAGTTAGCAGCAGGTTTCTTTCTTTTAGTAGGTTTTTTATTGCTTGTTGTGCTAGAAGATGAAGCAGCCGCTGGCGCTGGTGTTTCAGCCTGTACGCCTAGGTGGCCACCTGTGCCAGCACCGCCTTCAATGGTTTGTGCTTTGTAGTTTTTAACCGCACGAACAATGTTGTTATAAGAGTCGGTAAATGCAGCCACAATCACTTTACCTTCGGCAGTATTGCTGTAGCCACCGCCTGCGCCACCTAAAGCGCTGCCAAAAGCTCCACCGAAAATATTAAAATCTGTATTTTTTGCACTGCCTTCAGCTGCTGCGACTTGCACACTAGAGCGGTTATCTACAATGGTGAGCAAAGTACTTGCTTCTTTAAACTTTAAGCCGCCTGCGAGCAATGCACCCCAACCGCCACCAAATGCGCCGAGTGCCGCACCCATACCACCAGCATCTTCATTGCTAAAGGTAATGGATGGGCTCATTGCATAATCTGCTGCCACCATTTGACCTTTTTTAAAGTTACTGCTTTGACGTAATTCTCCGCTGTCACGCAAACCACGCTCACCTTGAATTACTTGCATCGCAGCACCGCGATCCACCACCATAAAACAGTTTGATTGTTGAATTAATAATTTCAATACAGGTACTGTAGAACCTAGTTTGTATTGTCCTGAGAGTTGACCATACCAAGCCGCATTTTGATCTTCAACCACAGCGATAGTACCCAATGTTTTGTCACATTTTTCTAATTGAGAATTAGCATTTTGTGAGTTTGCTCCACCAGCAGAACCAGTAGCGGTTGTTTTGGCACCTGCATCGCCCATTTTCATCGTAGGTGCGCACCCTGCAAAGCATAATGCAATGGATAACCCCGAAATTGTTAATAACTTATTTGTTTTAAACATCATTTTTAGCACCCCTTTATTAAAATACAAAACAAAACATGAAAACCTAACAATATAACAACTGTTTATGACGGTTCTGTTAATAACGGCTTACATGACCTGCCTAGTAAGCGATTAGACAGATGTCACTTTAGTGCCTGACTTTCTTCTTTTTACTTGTTGATGCTGCTGGTGCTGGATCTTCGCCTTGAACGCCTAAACTACCCCCAGTGCCAGGACCACCTTCAATAGTTTGTGCTTTGTAGTTTTTAACTGCACGCACTAAGTTATTGTAAGAGTCAGTAAATGCAGCCACAATCACTTTGCCCTGCGCCGTGTTGCTATACCCGCCACCTGCCGCGCCAAGAGAGCTACCAAATACACCACCAAATATGCTGAAATCGGTATTTTTTGCGCTACCTTCCGCAGCTGCGACTTGTACGCTCGAGCGATTATCTACAAGTGTAAGTAAGGTGCTGGCTTCTTTGTTTTTAAGACCGCCACCAATTGCGCCGACTACGCCACCTGCAATGCCAGCTAATCCACCGCCTATGCCGCCAGAATCATTGTTGCTAAAGGTGATAGAAGGGCTCATTGCATAATCTGCTGCCACCATTTGACCTTTTTTAAAGTTACTACTTTGACGTAATTCGCCGCTGTCACGCAGTTCGCGCTCGCCTTGAATTACTTGCATAGCAGCCCCGCGATCTACCACCATAAAACAGTTAGATTGTTGTACTAATAGTTTGAGTACTGGAGTGGTAGAGCCTAAGCCATACTGACCAGTCAACTGGGCGTACCAAGCTGCGTTTTGATCCTCTACCACCGCTAGTGTGCCGAGCGTTTTGTCGCAATGTTCAACGGCTGAATTTGCATTTTGTGAGTTTGAGCCGCCAGCTGAACCTGTTGCGGTTGTTTTAGCTTTTGAGTTGCCCATTTCAGTACCCAAGAAATCGGCAGAAGCGTTTAAGTAGGTAGTTGTATATAAGCAGAAAACTACAATTCTAAGCGTTGAGGACATCTTTAAACCCTTGTTAAAATTAAATGCCAAAAAATCATGATGGTATTTGAACTTAGCTAGTGGTTTATGTCAATCGCCTGCTAGCAATTTTTTGAAATTAGTTAAAACAACCCCACCACATTGCCCGCCTCATCAATATCGATCCGATGCGCGCAGGGCTCTTTGGGTAAGCCTGGCATCGTCATAATGTCATCACACACCATGACGATAAATTCCGCACCAGCGCATAGGCGTACTTCGCGGATGGTGACAATATGGTCTTTGGGTGCGCCGCGCAGGCTGGCATCTGTAGAGAATGAGTATTGGGTCTTGGCGACGCAAATAGGGTAGTGCCCATAGCCATCCGCTTGCAGTTTTTCGATTTGCGTTTTGATTCTGCGGGCGGTGGTAATATCAGCAGCGCCATAAATTTTAGTGGCGACTTTGCGCATTTTTTCCCATAGCGGGTCGGTATCTTCATACACAAAGCGCATTTTTGATGTAGGGTTTTCAATTAGGTTGACCACTTCGCGCGCTAGATTTTCTGCACCAGCACTGCCTTTTTCCCAATGTTCCGCCAGCACAACTTGTACGCCTAATTTGGCTAAATGTGCGCTAACAAGTTTGATTTCAGCGGGGGTGTCGCAAGAAAAACGGTTGATTGCTACGACGCAGGGTAAACCGTATTGCTGTGTGACGTTTTGCACGTGTTGCTCTAAATTTACTAGGCCAACTGCGAGCGCAGATAAATTTTCTGTTTTAAGGTCGGCAACTTCGATGCCGCCGTGATATTTCAAGGCGCGTATGGTGGCAACCACCACGCAGGCATCTGGTTTTAAGCCAGATTTTCTGCATTTAATGTCGATAAATTTTTCAGCACCTAAATCGGCACCAAAGCCTGCTTCTGTCACCACATAATCCGCCAGCGACATGGCAAATTGCGTGGCAATGACTGAATTGCAACCGTGTGCGATGTTGGCAAATGGGCCGCCATGAATCAACGCTGGGGTGTTTTCGAGTGTTTGTACGAGGTTGGGTTTGAGCGCATTTTTAAGTAAAACCGCCATTGCGCCTTGGGCTTGCAGGTCGCTGGCTTTGATGGGTTGGTCATCAAAGGTATAACCAATCACAATATTGCCCAAGCGTTGTTTTAAGTCGGCTAGTGATGTGGCAAGGCAGAAAATCGCCATCACTTCAGAGGCTACTACAATATCAAAGCCATCTTCTCGCGTTTGCCCGTTGACCTTGCCGCCTAAGCCCACGACCACTTTGCGTAAGGCGCGGTCATTCATATCCACCACGCGCTTCCATGTGACTTGGCGCGGGTCTATTTGTAAAGCATTGCCGTGGTGGATATGGTTGTCGATAAGGGCTGCGAGTAAATTATGCGCAGATGCAATCGCTGAAAAATCGCCTGTGAAGTGCAGGTTAATGTCTTCCATCGGTACGACTTGCGAATACCCACCGCCAGCCGCGCCGCCTTTCATGCCAAACATGGGGCCGAGGGCTGGCTCACGCAAACAAATCATGGTTTTTTTGCCGATGCGTGCAAGCGCATCACCCAAGCCGACTGTCGTGGTGGTTTTGCCTTCGCCTGCAGGCGTGGGGCTAATGGCGGTGACTAAAATTAAGTGGTTTTTTGAGCTTGAGTTTTCTACCTGATTCTTAGCTAGCTTAGAAAAAGTCTCAACATCAATTTTGGCTTTGAAGTTTCCGTACAGTTCAACAACCTCTTCAGGCAGACCAAGTGAAGAGGCGATTTCTGATATTTTTTTCATCTTTGCGTGTTGGGCAATTTCAATATCGCTTGGCATGTAAACTCCTTCAAATTTCAATCATTAGAACACTGCTTCAATGTCTTTTTCAAGGTAAAATGCAGTCAAAATAATTTACACCTAAAGAGACACCCATGCTGAACGATACTACCGCCGCCCAAAAGGCACAGACACTAGCCGAAGCGTTACCTTACATTAAACGTTTTTTTGATAAAACCATCGTCATTAAATACGGTGGCAACGCGATGACAGACGAGCATCTCAAACAATGTTTCGCACAAGATGTTGTGTTGCTCAAACTGGTGGGGATGAACCCAGTGGTAGTGCATGGCGGGGGTCCGCAAATTAACGATATGCTCGATAAACTTGGAAAAAAAGGTGAGTTTATTCAAGGCATGCGCGTGACCGATGAAGAAACCATGGATGTGGTTGAAATGGTGCTCGGCGGTCAGGTGAACAAAGAGATTGTGAACTTGATTAACCGCCACGGCGGCAAAGCGGTTGGCTTGACTGGTCAGGATGGTAACTTTATTCACGCCCACAAATTGTTGATGGAAGATATGAAAGACCCCACAAAAATGATTGATGTGGGGCAAGTAGGCGAAATTACCAGCATAGACCCAAGTATCATCAACTTTTTGGATACAGGCGATTTTATCCCCGTGGTTGCGCCAATTGGCGTGGGGGTTGATGGCGAAACTTACAATATCAATGCCGATGTAGTCGCAGGCAAACTGGCGGAAATTTTAGGCGCTGAAAAACTTATTTTGCTGACGAATACCCCCGGTGTGTTGGATAAAGCAGGTAAATTGCTGACTGGCTTAACCCCCAAGCAAATTGATGATTTGGTTGAAGACGGCACCCTTTCAGGCGGCATGTTGCCTAAAATTAGTTCTGCGTTGGATGCAGCACGTAGCGGCGTAAAATCAGTACATATTATTGATGGTCGTGTAGAACACGCGCTGCTGTTAGAAGTGCTCACTGATGAAGGTGTTGGTACTTTAATCAAGGCCAAATAGAGTTAAAGCTAAAAGCTGTGAATAACCAACGTGTCTGGGTGTTTGATCTGGACGACACCCTACACGATGCTTCATCGCATATCTTCCCTGTGATGAATCGCGCCATGACGCAATACATTATGGATGAACTGAGTTTAGATGAGCCAGCCGCTTTTCAATTGCGCCAGCACTATTGGCGCATCTATGGCGCAACGCTCAAAGGGTTGATGCGGCATCACAATGTTGATCCGCTCCACTTTTTGCATCAAACCCATGCTTTCATCGATTTACCCAATATGGTCGTGCAAACCAAAGGACTCAAACACATTATCCAGCAACTCTCTGGGCGTAAGGTAGTATTCACTAACGCACCAATCGCATATGCGATACGTGTGTTAAAATTGATGGGGATTGAGGATGTGTTTGAGCATGTGTTTAGCGTGGAATCCAGCCAGTTTCACCCCAAGCCATCCCCACGCGGATTTGCTAGAATGCTCAAAACGATTGGTGCAGCAGCCCACGATTGCGTGATGGTAGAAGATACGCTTTCTGCGCTCATGACCGCAAAACGGCTGGGCATGAAGACGGTTTATGTGAGTAAAACGCTGACAAAGCCAAATTTTGTAGATGTAAGAATTTCGAGTATTCAACAGATTTTAAGAAGTCATATTTAAACAGCTTTACCAAATATTTAAATCATTTCGAGGTCGAAAAACATGGCAGGCGAACGCAAAACCCAGATTTTAGAAACCCTAGCAAAAATGCTAGAAAGCCCAAAACCAGAAAAAATCACCACAGCCGCATTGGCAGAAAAGCTAGATGTAAGCGAAGCCGCGCTCTACCGCCACTTTGCTAGCAAAGCGCAAATGTTTGAAGGCCTCATCGAGTTTATCGAGCAGACTATCTTCGGTCTTATCAATAAAATCACCAGTGAAGAAGCCGATGGTATCAAGCAAATTCACCGCACCATATCCATCTTGTTACTATTCGCAGAAAAAAACCCAGGCATGACCCGCGTTTTGATTGGCGATGCCCTCGTGAATGAAAATGAACGCCTACAACTACGTATCAATCAATTATATGAGCGCTTGGAATCCACTTTCAAACAAAGCCTACGTATTGCCGAAGCCGAAAGCGGGCGCAAATTAGAGCCTGAAGCACGCGCAAATTTAATTGTGTCTTTTGTAACGGGTCGCTGGCAACAGTTTGCCAAAAGTGGTTTTAAACGTAAGCCGATGGAGTTTGTGCAGAAGCAATTAGAGGTTTTGACGCAGTTGTAATAACGACATCAAATCAATTTAAACATTCTTCCAAAGCACATCACTCACACCCGCAGCATAGTTAATGCTGCGGCACATCACAAATAATAAATCTGACAGGCGATTGAGGTATTTTAGCGATACTTCAGTCACTGCTTCTTCACGCCCCAGTTTAATCAGTGTGCGCTCTGCGCGGCGGCAAACGGTGCGTGCGAGGTGGCAATAGGCGGCGGCTTGCGTGCCACCAGGGAGGATAAATTCTTTCAGTGGCTCAAGTACATCGTTCAGTGTATCCAAAGTATTTTCTAAATCGGTCACGCGTTCGGCTTTCACCATGGCATGCCCAGGGATGCAGATTTCGCCGCCTAAATCGAATAAATCATGTTGAACACGCGTGAGTGCTATGCGTATGGGTTCAGGCAACTCATCTGTTAGCATAATACCAAGTACCGAGTTGAGTTCGTCCACATCGCCCATGGCTTCTACGCGCAAGCTGTCTTTGTTGATGCGGCTGCCATCGCCCAAGCCAGTGGTGCCTTGGTCGCCAGTACGTGTGTAAATTTTGCTGAGTCGGTTGCCCATAAGATTTCCTTTATAATGGCAGTATTATAAATGTTAAGTGCCGTTGACGTAGGATGAATTCTCAAGCGATTGGTGTGTTTGATTCTGGGGTAGGGGGCTTGAGTGTGCTCAAGCATATTCACGCCCATTTGCCGCATGAAAATCTACTATATTTTGCTGATTCTTTATACGCGCCATACGGCAATAAATCGCCTGAATTTATCATTGAGCGTGCTACATTCATTGCCGATTTTTTAATCGAAAAAGGAGCGAAAGCCTTGGTGGTAGCTTGTAACACCGCCACTGCCGCTGGGATTTCACATCTACGGCATCATTACGCCTTGCCCATTATCGGTATGGAACCCGCTGTTAAACCAGCCGCCGCTGCAACCAAAACAGGCGTGGTGGGCGTGCTGGCAACGGTAGGCACGCTAAAAAGCGCCCAGTTTGCCGCCTTGTTGGAAAATTACGGGCAACATATTCAAGTGGTGACGCAAGGTTGTATAGGCTTGGTTGAGTGTATAGAGCGTGGCGAGTTAGATACCCCTGACACCAAAGACTTAATACGCCAATATACTGCACCTTTATTGGCCGAAGGGGCAGACACTATTGTGCTGGGTTGCACGCATTATCCCTTTGTAAAACAAGCCATTCAAGAAATTGTGGGCGATAACACTACTTTGATTGATACAGGCGCTGCAGTGGCAAAGCAGCTAAAGCGTCAACTAGAAGAAAAAGGCTTATTAAACCAAAACACAGAAAAAGCTGAAGTGCACTTTTGGACAAACAGTGAATCTGCAAATGCTGCGGAAATCACCGAGCGACTATGGGGCAATCACGTTCAGGAAAATCGAGTCTAGGATTGTGAATTAGTTTAGCGAATCACAATAAGTTTAGCCGTATTGGCGGCCAAGTTTGACTTACTTCCACTTGTTTTCAAGATTGATTAGTAGAAACAACACCTCATCAATTATATTATTGTTTTTACATCATCATTTCACGGCTTCTCATTCGCTACAGTTTTGCAACTCAGCTGCTAAAACCGTCAACGCTCTTTCCTCTAACTTTAGTATTTTATTTCTTAGGTCTGGGTTGTCTGGCGGCAAAAAAGACGCACCGCCCAAGTCACTTAGTACCACTTTTTCGGCATTCCACAAAATATTATGTGCGTATAAATCGCCATGCATCAAGCCATTTGCATGCAAGTGTTCTGCCGCTTGTGTGATGCCGCTTAATATAAATTGGGCTTGTTGTGGCGTTAGGTTGAAGTCGTTTGCGTAAACATCACGGGAGCAGCTCTCAAAACTTGGTGGGTTTGCCAGCACTTTTAAATCTGCATCTAGCAAAGGCATCACTAAACCCAAAACGCTTTGCGGGTGATTCTGAATAATGCCTTTGATACCGACTAAATTGGGGTGCTCGCCTGCCAACATATTGGCATGCATTTCACAACTTGGTAAGCCGTCGCTGGTGAGCCCGCTTTTAAACAACTTTACTGCCACTGGTTCCTGCGAGTCTTTGTGATGTAGTAAAGCTTGGTAGGTCATGCCAGAGGCTCCTTCGCCCAACGTTTGCTGTAGCGTGAGGTTTTGCCAGTCGATGTGGTTGATTGGATGTTGGCTGATTAAGTTTTGCTCTATTGCGTTACAAAACGGGTTGCCTGCGTAAGCCAGCCAAGTGAGCTTGGGTAAATCGAATAAAAAATCGGGCAATGTTTCGAAAAGGTTTGCGGAAATTCTTAGCAACTCTAGCGCGTTGCAATTTGCCAAGTTGTTGGGTAGCGTGGTGAGTTGGTTGCCTGCCAGCATTAGCTTTTGCAGTTTAGTGCAATCGCCCAGCGCATTAGGCACGGTGGTAAGTACGTTATCGGTGACGATAAACCAACGCAATGTCTTGGTGGGGATGGAGCTTTCTGGTACGTGATTGATTTTGTTAGATTTGAAACCAATCATGCTTAAGTTCTCGCATAGCCCAAGCACTTCTGGCAGGTGGGTAAACTGGTTGTTTGAGCAAAAAATAATGCGCAGTTTTTTTAAACGATGCAGGTCGCTTGGTAGCGTACTCAATGCATTGCCAGATAAATCTAGAATTTCTAGGCTATCGGCGAGTTCGAAAATTTCTGGGGGGAATTGTGTTAAGCCGCAACTTAACTTCAGGCGTTGAGTGCCTTTTAGTTTGCCCGTTTTTAATAGGGTGAGTGTTTCGTCTTGGGGTTGTGTAGATGTCACAAATACAAAAGCTGCGCTAAATGATGCAAATGTAGTTTAAATGGAAATAATTAGTGATGTGAAATCACTTCTCCCGCCCTTAATTTGTATTTTGTGCCGCAATACGGGCATGCCACGTGCCCTGTTTTAGCAATATCTAAAAAAACACGCGGGTGCGATGCCCACAACTCTACTTCTTTCGTGGGGCAGTGCAGAGGTAAATCTTTTGCGGTGACTTCAAATTCTTTGATATCAGACATTTCTTAAAATCTCCATAGTTAGCCATTCTGACGTAAGGGTCAGAATGGCTATGGCTTTTAAACCAGCGTTAACCAATCAGAATGTTTAGCTGATTTTCCTTTGACAACATCGAAATACATGGATTGTAATTGCTCAGTAATAGGACCTCGTTTGCCTTCACCAATCGCACGATTATCAAGCTCGCGAATTGGCGTGACTTCTGCCGCAGTGCCAGTGAAAAATGCCTCATCTGCTGAATAGACTTCGTCTCGCGTGATGCGCTTTTCAATCACTTGTAGCCCAATCTCACCAGCTAACTGAACGATGGTGTCGCGGGTAATGCCTTCGAGTGCACTCGTCAAGTCTGGCGTAATCAATTTCCCATTGCGAACAATGAAAATGTTTTCGCCAGAGCCCTCAGCCACAAAGCCGTCGACGTCGAGCAATAGCGCTTCATCGTAGCCATCTTGCGCAGCTTCTTGGTGCGCCAAAATGCTGTTCATGTAGTTACCGTTGGCTTTGGCTTTACACATGGTGATGTTAACGTGGTGACGCGCGAACGATGAAGTTTTAACGCGAATGCCGTTTTGTAGCGCTTCATCACCCATGTAGGCGCCCCATGTCCAAGCGGCAACAATAACGTGTGTCGATAAAGTTTTAGCAGAAATACCCATTGCCTCTGGGCCGTAGAATGCCATTGGGCGCATGTAGGCGGATTCTAAATTGTTTTCGCGAACCGCGGCTTTTTGCGCTTCCATCAAAGTGGCTTTGTCAAAAGGCATTTTCATGCCCAAAATGTGGGCGGAACGAAACAACCGGTCAGTGTGCTCTTTTAAGCGAAAAATAGCCGTGCCTTTGTCTGTTTTGTATGCGCGAACACCTTCAAAAACGCCCATGCCGTAATGCAAGGTGTGACTCAAGACGTGGGTGGTGGCATCACGCCAGTTCACCATTTTACCGTCATACCAAATAAGACCGTCGCGGTCAGCCATGGATTTGGCAACTGCCATTTTCATTCTCCAGCAAGCAAAATGCTTATTGTAAACGTAAGCGCTAGCGATTGAATAGCAACATTCACTTGAAATTGTAATAATTCAATTGAATTATTTTAGATAACTTACGTCTATTTACAATTCCTAACAATTTGTTATCTTTAAACTGTTTACTATGTAAAATGTTTATTAATTTTGGCTAGCGCTTTATATTAAGTTTTTGTCTGCTAAACGCCACTTCAATTTTAAGCAGTTTGATATTACTGTAATCGAGATTAAATGTTTAAGAAAAGCATGCTGATATTGATGGTGCTTGTATTGTCAGCCTGTCAAGGAGCGCAGCAATCTACAAAAATTTTTGGTGCTGATATTGCTGGTGAGAATTTCGCTACTGATTTTAACTTAAAAGATCATACGGGAAAGTTGCGACAGTTATCAGACTTTAATGGGAAAATTGTTGCATTGTTTTTCGGGTACACCCATTGCCCTGATGTTTGCCCAACAACCTTGGCAGATATGGCGAATGCGCTAAAGCTATTGGGAAAGCAGTCTGATCAAGTGCAAGTGTTGTTTGTTACGTTAGATCCGGAGCGAGATACGCAACAAGTGCTTGCACGGTATGTTCCTGCTTTTGATTCGCGTTTTATTGGCTTGTATGGCGATGCAGTTGAAACAGCTGAGGTGGCTAAAAAATTTAAAGTGTTCTACGCAAGGCAGGACAGTGCAGGTCAAAGTGGTTACACAATAGACCATAGTGCTGGTACGTATGTTTTTGATAAAAAAGGAAAAATTAGAATTTATCTCAAGTATGGTCAAAAACCAAAAGAAATCGCAAGTGATTTCGCGACGCTTGAGTAAGTTTTTTAAGGCTTGGCGCAAGAGTTTTGTATCAATAACAATGAAAAGAAAGTTGTTTTTGTAGGCTCTGGTGCTTATAATCGCATCCATTTTTAATTTAAATGTTTTAGAAATTTAGGAGTTATCGTAATGGCAAAGCCACTTATCGAGCCAACTGAGCAGTACAATTATGAGGTCATTCGCAAATTTGCAATTATGACTTTAGTGTGGGGCGCAATTGGTATGTTTGCAGGGGTGTATATCGCTTCTGAATTGGCGTTTCCTTTCTTGAACTTTGATAATCCGTTTATCACGTTCGGTCGCTTACGCCCGGTGCATACTGGTGCTGTGATTTTTGGTTTTGGTGGCAGCGCATTATTTGCTACTTCCTACTATGTGGTGCAACGTACTTGTCAGGCACGTTTGTTTAGTGATGGGATGGCAAACTTTACCTTTTGGGGGTGGCAAACAATTATCGTTTGTGCTGCATTAGGTAATATGTTGGGCTATAGCCAAGGGCGTGAATATGCTGAGATGGAGTGGCCGATCGACATTTTGATTGAGATCGTTTGGGTGACCTATCTAATTGTGTTTGTCGGAACATTGATGAAACGTAAACAGCCGCATATCTATGTTGCAAACTGGTTTTATCTTGCTTTTATTTTGGCAACCGCGCTGTTGCACACGTTTAACAACTTAGCCGTGCCAGTTAGTCTGTTTTCCATGAAATCGTATAGTTTGTTCTCAGGCGCACAAGATGCGATGACACAATGGTGGTACGGTCATAACGCAGTTGGTTTCTTCTTAACCGCTGCATTCCTAGGCATGATGTACTACTTTGTGCCTAAACAAGCGGGTCGTCCTGTGTATTCATATCGTCTGTCAGTGTTGCACTTTTGGGCGATTATTTTCCTGTATATGTGGGCGGGAGCACATCACTTGCACTGGACAGCAATCCCTGACTGGACAAGTACGCTAGCTGCCACATTCTCTATCATGCTGTTGTTACCTTCATGGGGCGGTATGATCAACGGTATTATGACACTTTCTGGTGCATGGGATAAACTGCGCACCGATCCCATCATGCGATTCCTCATTGTGGCATTGTCATTTTATGGGATGTCTACCTTTGAAGGTCCTATGATGTCACTAAAAGATGTGAATGCACTCTCACACTATACCGATTGGACTATCGGACATGTTCACTCAGGTGCGCTTGGCTGGGTTGCCATGGTGAGTTTTGGTAGCTTGTATCACTTGATTCCTCGTGTCTGGAATACGACAGCCTATAGTGAAAAGTTAATTAATGTACATTTCTGGTTGGCAACGATTGGTATTTTGTTATACATCATTGCGATGTGGATTTCAGGCATTACGCAAGGTTTGATGTGGCGCGCTTTCGATGATTTTGGTAATCTTAAATATGCTTTCGTTGAGTCAGTTGCTGCATCTCATCCATTTTATGTCATGCGAGCACTTGGTGGTGCCTTCTTCCTCGCAGGTATGTTGGTGATGGGATACAACATGTATAAAACAATTAAGCAAGGCAATGTTGCAGCGCAATAAGCCTCTTCATTATTGACTACTTGCATATAAGATTTTTGGAGTAAACATGAAACACGATACGATAGAGCGTAACCTTGGAATATTGTTAATTTTAACCATGCTGGCGATTAGTGCGGGTGGTATGGTTGAGATTATCCCGTTGTTTTTTATTAAAGAAACAGTGGAAAAGGTTGACGGTGTGCGACCATATTCACCACTTGAGTTGCGTGGACGTGATATTTACGTGCGAGAAGGTTGCTTTCTCTGCCATTCACAAATGATTCGCCCTTTCAGTGATGAAGCATTGCGTTACGGTCATTACTCTTTGGCAGCGGAGTCAAAATATGACCATCCGTTCCAGTGGGGATCAAAGCGTACTGGTCCTGATTTGGCGCGTGTTGGTGGCAAATATTCTAACGATTGGCAAACGCAGCATTTGACGGCACCACGTTCATTAGTGCCACAATCCGTGATGCCAAATTACCCATGGTTGGCCAAAACACCATTGGATTACTCTGATGTTGGCTTGCGTATGAAAGCTCTGCGTACCACAGGTGTGCCTTATTCAGTGAGTAAGGCTGAATACGATAACAACGTTAAAACTTTTGGTGAGGATGTTGCTAAAACCTTGCATATTCCAGATGCTGATAAAAACCTTGTTGCGCAGGCACAATTGGGTAACTTTGACACAAATGCAGACAATATTACCGAGATGGACGCGCTAGTTGCGTACTTGCAAATGTTGGGCACGTTGGTGGATTTCAAAAAGTATGATGACGATTACTTCGTCAAATTCCGCTAGGGTGACGCTATGGAAATTTTTCTTTGGTTTACTAAGTTTGAAAATACTAAGCCAGTATCGTTGGTGATTTTCTTTACCTTGTTTTGCGGTGTTGTATTTTATTTGTACGGCAGCAAAGCGAGGGGACAAACGTTAGAACAGTTTAAACACATCCCATTGCTTGATGATTCAACAGGCGAGTCAACAAGTAACGGTGAGGGGAAAGTATAATGGATCAGCAAAAAACAAATAAAGTACCAACGACAGGACATAGCTGGGATGGCATTGAAGAGCTATCAAATCCACTGCCAACATGGTGGATTTGGGGCTTTTATCTTACATTTGCCTTTACAATCATTTATTGGCTCTTTTATCCAGCTTGGCCAATTGGTAGCAGCTACACCAAGGGTGTTCCTGGGTTAAATAGCATTACTTATACTGCTGTGACTGTGGATGGTAAAGAAGTACAAAAAACCACCCATTGGAATATGCGCTCAAAATTTATGGCAGACATGAATGAGCTATCAGCATTGCAGAAAAAGTCATTGGATAAAGTTGCATCTATGTCATATCAAGATGTTGCCAAAGACCCTGAGTTGATGCAGTTTGTGAACTCAGCAGGTAAAAACCTATTTTCAGATAACTGTATGCCTTGTCACCAAGCAGGCGGTCAAGGAAAGATTGGTTTTGCCCCTAGTTTGGTGGATGATTACTGGCAATATGGCGGTGATTACGATGCAATTCATACGACAATTACAGGTGGTCGTCGTGGATATATGCCTCCATTCAAAGCGGTGCTAACCGAAAATCAAATTACCGAATTGGCGAATTATGTGTTGAGTATATCTAAAGAACCTCATGATGCAGAGGCTGCTAAAAAAGGTAATGCTCTATTCCATAGTGAAACAGCCGCGTGTTTTTACTGTCATGGCGCTGATGCGAAAGGTCGTACAGAAATTGGGTCTGCTAACTTGGTCGATAGCATTTGGTTGTGGGCGAATGTGCCAGCAGAAAAGACGCAAGTCTCCAAGCTCGAAGCTGTAAAAAATATTATCAGTGGCGGTTTGGCAAGGGGCGTAATGCCTAATTGGAATCAGCGCTTGAAACCTGAGCAAATTAAATTGCTAACCGTTTATGTGCATGACACATTGGGTGGTGGTAAATAAATAGTGTTATTTAAGCAACATTGTTTATTGATTTGTCTGTTTGAGGAGATGTTTGATTTCGCTTCAAACGTGTCAATAAAAGGTAGTAAAATTTGTTGAGTAGTAAATAAAACTACAAAGTTAGGCGATTAAGTTATCAAGTTTTTGCTTAAAATCCCGATAATACAAATAGGTTGATTGTGGCGATTTATTCAAGCTTTATGAATTTTTGAGGATAGATCGCCCCATTTTTCACTTGTGAAACGTTGAGGGATATTCACCATTATGCAATCTGGGATTAGAAAATCATCGCTGTTAAATCAGCATATCCCAGTTGTTACACGCTCTGTTAAGGGTAAATTCCGTAATTTCAAAACAGCCATCATGATATTGGCTTATTCTGTTTACTTTTTGTTACCTTGGATGCCTTGGACTAGAGTGAATGCGCCAAGTCAAGCACTATTGTTTGATTTATCCTCCCGTCGCTTCTATGTGTTCGATTTAATTGTTTATCCTCAAGATATATTTTGGCTTGCCATGCTGTTGTTTATTGCAGCAACCCTTTTGTTCTTTGTGACTGGACTTGTCGGGCGTGCTTGGTGTGGATATTTTTGTTTTCAAACTATTTGGTCAGACTTGTTTATTCAGATTGAGCGTCTCATTCAAGGTGAACGTCCTGCAAGATTGCGATTAATCAAGCAGGATTGGAGTGCCGAGAAAGTCATGAAAGTAGCTAGCTCGCACGGCTTAATGATTATAGTGTCTTTTTGGACGGCTGTTACATTCGCCAGTTATTTTATGTATGCGCCAGATTTTGTGCATCAATTATTTACAGGGGACGCGCCTTACGCTGGTTACATAACTGTATTGGTGCTCACCATTACGACCTACTTAGCTGGCGGAGTGATTCGCGAAAAAATTTGTACTTTCTGCCCATATGCTCGTTTTCAAAGTGTGATGTTTGAGCAAGATACTTTGCTCGTCACTTATGACAAATCGCGCGGTGAGGGGTTAAAGGGCAGATCAATCCCGATTGTAGGTGTCAAAGGCCATGAAGACAGAGTTGCCACTGGGCATGGAGATTGTATCGACTGTGGATTTTGCGTTCAGGTTTGTCCAACAGGGATTGATATTCGTAAGGGGCTTCAGTTTGAATGTATTTCATGCGGTTTATGTATTGACGCATGTAATAATATTATGGATTCTGTTGGTTACCCTCGTGGTTTAATTAGATATGACTCTGAGCGAAATATTGGTGCTGAAATGCCGAAAGCTCCGCGTTTGGAGTGGAAGCGTCTCAAGGTGTTGGGTTATGCTGGTGCATTAATTGCGATGACTAGCCTTTTGGTTTATAGCATTAGCACACGAATCGAAACGGAAGTGACTGTAATACAGGTACGACAACCGTTATTTGTCGTTTTATCTGATGGTCAGGTGCGGAATCGTTATCAAATTAATATTGTCAACAAGAAAGCGGAAGATCAAATATATAAAGTGAGTGTTGAGGGAATCCCTACCAAAGCACTCGATATGGGTAGTCTAACCCAATTTAAAGTACGCGCAGGTGAGAGTTTGGGGGTCAATGCAAAAGTTGATTTGGGGTATGAACAAGCGCGTCGTCACGCAGACTTTAAGTTTATAATAATTCCCAATAACCCAAAGATTGCGCATTTCGAAATCCAGACCAACTTCAGTAGCCCGCGAGACTAGGCTGCGACTATACGATGCATTGATTGATCGTCAATGCGATTCGGCAGTAAAGCAATATAAGCAAACGTCAGATATTCCTAATATAAATAAGTAAGGTACAAACATTTGAATTTTCCAGAAATAACCATGACACAAACGCTTTTTGGTGGTGTGTTACTTGCATCGGCATTGTTTTTTTTCAGTCGTCGTTTAGGTTTATCCAATTTTTGGGCTGGTATTTTTAGTGGTGTATTGCCATTTATTCTATATCTAGTTTACAGCCAACAACACTGGGCTGGTGGCGATGTGCTCACTATTCACTTTGCAGTTTATTTGGCGAGTGCAAGCCTCTTTGTGGTATTTGGTGGGATGCAAAAAAAAAATCAAACCATGCATTGGGCACCACGTTTGATTATTGGTTTTTTTATTGGCTTGGTTGTGTTGAATGCGGTCTTTCTCAATATTGCGATGCGCGGTATTCCTGATTTTGTATCTAATTTTCTGTTGCCAAATGAGCAGAACCAAACCATTCATACTGCCTTTCCGGGGGTTGTTCCGCATGATCGAAATAAACTGTATGAATCACATTTAAAACAGATTGAAGCGCAACGTGACCTTGGCTGGCAAGTCCAACTAGATGGATTAGATAGCTTGACTAGTGGTCAAGCACACACGGTGACGCTCCATTTGCTGGATAAACAGGGGGCGGCAATTAGTCACGCTGATGTGCAAATGATCATGTGGCGTTTGGCGAATAGTCGCGACGACCAGCAGTTTGTCTTTAAAGAAACATCAGCTGGCAATTATCAGGCGAGCATGAGTTTGCCCGATGCGGGGCGATGGTTATCTGAATTGCATATTCAATTAGGCGTGAATAGCTTTTTGAAACAGCTGCCAGTAGAGGTTCACGGCAGCGCGGATCAGTCTAAATAGCGTTAAAATATACACTCTGTCAAATCGGTCGTTATTCATGAGCAACCAAGTGCTATGTTATCACTGTGGGTTAGAGGTTTTGCCCAGCATCAAGCTTGCTGTGACAGTATTGGGTGAGCCTCGCGCAATGTGTTGCCAAGGTTGTAAGGCTGTGGCGGAGTCTATCGTTGAAAACGCGCTTGAAGATTACTATAAACACCGCACTGAATTACCGCAAACCCCTGAAGATTTAATCCCGAATGCGTTAAAGCAACTCGCATTGTATGATCACCCAGAGGTGCAAAAAAGCTTTCTATTTGGGGCGCAAGATTCTAATTTTGATGACGATTCAAAAGAAGCGATTTTGATTTTAGAAGGCATCACCTGTGCCGCTTGTATTTGGTTAAATGAACGCCACTTAAAACAACTGGTTGGCATACAAAGGGTCGCCTTCAATTACAGCTCGCATCGAGTGCGTATTGGTTGGGATGAACAACAGATTAAGCTCAGCCAAATTTTAGCTGAGATTCGTAAGCTTGGTTACCATGCATATCCCTTTAGTGCGCAACAGCAAGATATTGTCCGTGCGCAACAGCGTAAATCAAGCATCAAGCGTTTAGCCGTTGCAGCATTAAGTGCAGCACAAGCCATGATGATGGCGGTTGCTTTATATGCTGGAGCATCGCAGGGTTTAGAGTATGCTAATGCCCAGCTACTACGTTGGTTTAGTTTAGTGCTGACTATCCCCGCCATCACTTATTGTGCATGGCCATTCTACCGCGCAGCCTGGCGTGGCTTGGTGAATCGCCAATTGGGGATGGACGCCCCTATTTCACTAGGTATTATTACTGGTTTTGTAGGTAGTGCAATCGCTACCGTGCAAGGTCAGGGAACGGTTTACTACGACACCATTACCATGCTGATTTGTTTCTTGTTGGTTACGCGCTATTTAGAGCGGGGAGCACGCGAAAAATCGATAGAAGCTGCTGAAAACTTATTGCGGTTAAGCCCAAGTCTAGCCACTTTAGTAAGCCATGGTGAGTTTGTTTTAACGCCAGTGGTAGAACTACAACTAAACGATCATATTTTAGTAAAACCAGGTGAAACGATTGCCGCAGATGGCGTGATTGTGGAAGGTACAACGAGTGTCGATGAATCTTTGCTCACGGGTGAAAGTCGCGCATTAACCAAATCTGTGGGGGAGCATGTCTATGCTGGGAGCATCAATTACGAAAGCCCCATCACCGTAAAAGTGCAGGCCTTGGCAGAGAACAACATGCTAGCCAGTATTTCGCGTTTGTTAGACCGTGCCCAAGCAGAAAAGCCACCTTTAGCAGAAACCGCAGATCACGTCGCGGCTTACTTCACCTCCGCATTGCTGGTGATAGTGGTTTTTATTGCCATATTTTGGTGGCAGCAATCACCAGACAAAGTGTTCGAAATTGTACTCGCGGTTTTGGTAGTGAGTTGTCCATGTGCGCTTTCGCTAGCCGCACCCGCCGCATTTGCTGCGGCAGGGTCACACTTGGTTGGGCGCGGAGTGCTACTGACCCGAGGCCACGCCCTGGAATCGCTCGCCAAAGTCGATCATGTCGTATTTGATAAAACAGGCACACTTACCATTGGTAAGCCCGTGCTCATTAACACCATCGCCTATGCAAACTTAACGACGGCGGAGTGTTTGAAAATTGCCGCAAGTTTGGAGCAAGCCTCAGAACACCCCATTGCAAAAAGCTTTCTTTCAGCAATGGAGCGCCAACCACTTTACAGTGTTGAGAATTGTCAAAATATCGCAGGGCAGGGCGTGACAGGGAATATTGCAAACCAAGCTTACCGCCTAGGTAATACACAATTACATGCGCTACCAATGCCTACTATAGATGCTCCACCCAGTGCCAGCGTAGTGTTTCTAAGCCAAGGCAATATTTTATTGGCAGCCTTTATACTCTCAGACCAAGCTCGCCCAGATGTGCCAACACTGGTCAAAAACTTACACACACAACATATTAACACCAGCATATTAAGTGGGGATAACGCTTCAACCGTAGCACATTTCGCACAAAGTGTAGGTGTCACGCAATGGCAAGCTGGGTTGTCGCCAGCGCAAAAACTAGCCCAAATACGCGCTCTGCAACAACAAGGCGCAACCGTACTAATGGTGGGGGATGGCATCAACGATGCCCCTGTGCTAGCTGGTGCAAATGTCTCTATCGCTATGGGGAGTGGTACACAAATCGCCCGTGCCACTGGCGATGTAGTTTTGCTTAGTGAACAAGTGCTAGAAATCGAACACGCTGTCAAAACCAGCAAATTTGCCATGCAAGTCATTCGTCAAAACTTTATATGGGCAATAGCCTACAATCTATTTGCATTGCCTTTTGCCGCAATGGGGTTGATTTCACCTTGGATGGCTGCCATTGGCATGTCGGTTAGCTCTCTGATAGTAGTGCTCAACGCACTACGTATTAAAACTTATTTAATGGATTAACTTAGCCCGACCAAACTGATAAAGCAACATCAACTTTCCCTTCCACAAAACTTACCCTAATTCAAAAAACTATTTCTTTTGACGCGCTAAATTCTCTTTTTTATCCACCTCGTCCAACTTTCCCCCCAATTTCCCGCAAATTAGTCCAAACGGACTATAGGATTTAAGGCATTTTAGTCCATATGGACTATTTCGCTAAGGCGCACCAGTCCGTAAGATGCAATCCATGGTGAACAACACGAAACAGCAACAAATCACCTTCTAGCAATTACATTAATTAGCACACTTTATTTAAGGAAAACAACATGAACTCAGTTAAAACTTTAGCATTAGTCGCAGCATTATTTGCATCACAATCAGCCTTTGCTAACACGGTACCGTTGGTGATTGATTTTTCAAACGGCAATGCTGGTGGCTTTACAGGCGGTAGCATCTACACACAATCCATTGGTGGTGTAGCAGCGAAGCCACAAGGTAACTTTGGGGCTTATTATGTTGTGGGTAAAAACAGCACTGCAACACTTGATTTAACACCAAACACTTATAACGACATCTCATTTATTTGGGGTACGGTAGATTGGTACAACAATGTTGAAATCACATTGAGTGATAATAATGTAGTAAACATCAATGGTGCATCTTTCAACCCAAGCAACGGTACAACAGATAAAGTATTTTCTTATAATTCAGGTGCTTTGTTTATCAATACAGTGAAGTTAATCAATGGCAAGAATCCAGCATTTGAAATTGATAACTTTACTGCAAGCGCAGTACCAGAGCCAGAAGCGTATGCCATGATGTTGGCTGGTCTTGGTTTAATCGGCTTTGCTGCTCGTCGTAAATTGGCAGTTTAAATAAAAAAAATAGTTTCGGGGAAAGTTGGCATTGAGGTTAATGCCGACTTTAGAGCCCACCAAGTTATTTGGTGGGCTTTTTTTTCGTACTAATTTTGGATAATTGCCTTCACTTTGCTTTGCGCGAAAGTGATATGAATTGCTTCTCCAGTTTCAGTCTGATTTTTATCGCTGATGATTTTTCCATGAGTATTTTCTACAATCGCAAAGCCGCGATTTAGCACAGATTTTGGGTTTAAGTGCGTTAAGTTTTGTTGAAAGCTATTCAGTTGTTGTCTTTTATGTTGCACTGCACCAAAAATGCTTTGATTAAGGCGCAGTTGTAATTGTTGTAAGTAATCGCGCTTATGAGAAATTTGCTGGCTAGGTGAGAGCAAGCGTTTAGTCAAATAATCTAATTGCTGAGCATGTTGGTTGAGTTTATTTTCCATTAGCCTGTTTAGCTGTAGGGCATGTTGTTGAATTTGTGCGATTAAACTTGCGCGGTTCGGGCTAACTAACTCGGCGGCTGCGGTTGGAGTCGCGGCGCGTTGGTCTGCCACAAAATCGCAAATGGTAAAATCTGTTTCATGTCCCACACCGCTAATGGTGGGCAGTTTGCTGTCGGCCACGGCACGTGCCACGACTTCTTCATTAAATGACCATAAATCCTCAATGCTACCGCCACCACGGCAAATAATGAGCAGATCACATTCATTACGTTGGTTGGCAAGTTGGATTGCATTTGCGATTTTTTCCGCCGCGCCTTTGCCCTGTACAGGCGTTGGGTAAATAATGACATTGATGCTTGGCATACGCCGTTTAAGCGTGGTGAGTACATCACGCAAAGCCGCGGCATCGGCAGAGGTGACGATGCCGATTTGTTTAGGGTGAGTTGGGATTGCTTTTTTGCGTGCCACATCAAACAAACCCTCGGCCTGCAATTTGGCTTTCAGGCGTTCAAAAGCCTCAAACAATGTGCCTAAGCCAGCGCGTTGTAGAAACTCAATGGTGAGCTGAAAATCCCCACGCGCTTCATATAGCGTCACCAAAGCGCGTGCCTCGACTTTATCGCCTTCTTTGGGTATCCAATCTAAATAACTATTACGCCCTTTAAACATTACGCAACGTACTTGTGCGCTACTATCTTTAAGTGAGAAATACCAATGCCCAGAGGCCGCGCGCGTGAGGTTGGAAATTTCGCCACTCACCCAAAATAAAGGGAAACTATGTTCCAATACATCGCGTACCGAACGATTAAGCTCAGTGACAGTCAGAACGCGTTGTTGGGGGGTGGGGGATTGCAGGTGATTTTCAGTCATAGCCGCTATTATCCATTACAATATGCATATCTTGATAGAGGGTGTAACAGGAATGTTAACTAAACGGTTATTTGGTAGAGCAGGCTATTTGCTTGGTTTTTTGGCGAGTTTCGGCTTGGTCGCGTTGGCACTGGTGATTCAAACGCAATATCATTTAGAGCCCTGCCCCTTATGTATTTCTCAACGCCTAGTCTTTATGGGCTTGGGCGGCTTGTTTTTAGCCGCAGCGATTTTTAAACCTACAGGACTAGCGCGCACAATATTCGCTGTATTGCATGTAATTACCGCAATTGGTGGTGCTGGCGTGGCGATTCGTCACTGGTATATCCAAGTCCACAAAAGCGAAATGATTGTCGATTGCGGCGTGGGCTTTGATTATATGTTTGAGAACTTCCCCTTCAAAAAAGCCATTGACCTCGTGTTTAAAGGCACAGGCGATTGCGCCAATATTGATTGGACGTTTCTAGGCTTAACGATTCCGCAATTGTCGTTAATTGCCTTCGTCAGCTTAGCGGCTTATGCTATTTTTCTATCGCGCTTGAAAGCTTAAATTCAGATGTATAAAACTTTAGATGATTTTGTAGGCAACACGCCACTTGTAAAATTAAAACGAATGGCGGGTAACACCAGCAACACCATTTTGCTCAAATTAGAAGGTAATAACCCTGCTGGTTCAGTCAAAGATAGACCCGCTTTCTCGATGATTTCTCGTGCGGAAGCACGTGGAGACATTAAGCCTGGCGATACCCTGATTGAAGCGACTAGTGGTAATACGGGTATTGCCTTAGCTATGGTGGCTGCCATGCGCGGTTATAAAATGGTGTTGGTGATGCCTGAAAACCAAAGTGTGGAACGCCGTCAAAGCATGAAAGCCTACGGCGCAGAATTGGTGCTAACACCCAAAGATGGCAGCATGGAGTTGGCACGTGATGTGGCGATGAAATTGCAAGCGGAAGGTGAAGGCATTGTGTTAGACCAGTTTGCTAACCCCGATAACCCGCTCGCGCATTACGAAGGTACAGGCCCTGAAATTTGGAACCAAACGGATGGTAAAGTCACGCACTTTGTATCGAGCATGGGTACTACAGGTACGATTATGGGTACTTCACGCTACTTAAAAGAGCAAAACCCAAATATTAAAATCATCGGCGTGCAACCAGAAGATGGCTCGCAAATCCCCGGTATTCGCAAATGGCCAGAAGAATACTTGCCAAAATTCTACGACAAAAGTCGCGTAGATGAATTAATTTATGTAAGCCAAAAACATGCGGAAAATACCACGCGCAAACTTGCCACAGAAGAGGGTATATTCGCAGGCATTTCATCGGGCGGGGCTTTGTATGCTGCGCTGCAATTATCCAAGCAAGTAGAAAATGCGGTGATTGTGTCGATTGTTTGTGACCGTGGCGACCGCTATTTATCTACGGGTGTTTTCCCTAGTTAAGTTGAAAACGAAAGAAATTGAGTTGATTGCGTTGGTGTCATAAATAGCGACTTGCAATACCAGCTAGTTTGTAAGCTATTGTTGCAATTTAGGGACGGAAATATGTCAATTAACTTAATTTTCAAAAAAAAGTCACAGTAATGTCATATAATATTCGTAAAGTTTTAACTGTCTAAAATCAATCTTGGGGATTAAACATGCTTAATAAGCATTCCTCGCTTGGTTCTCATGTTGAGCCGAGCCAGTTATACACAAGTTTTGCCCGCGACGCTTCGGAGTTAGAAGAGGCGCAAAGATTACGTTATAAAGTATTTGCAGAAGAAATGGGTGCAAAGCTTGCGAGTACAGATGGTTATGATCGCGATCCATTTGATGAGTTTTGTGAGCATTTGTTAATCCGTAACGCTGAAACCAATGAGGTTGTGGGTACCTATCGCATTTTAAACCCAAGCATGGCAAAAAAAGCAGGTGGCTATTACTCTAACACGGAGTTTGATCTAAGCCGCTTGGAAAACCTCTTTGATCGCACGGTTGAAGTGGGGCGTGCTTGTGTACATCCAGATTATCGCAATGGCGGCACTATCACCATGTTATGGGGTGGTTTGGCTAAGTACATGCAAACGAATCGATATGAATACATGATTGGCTGTGGCAGTGTTGGCATGGCAGATGGTGGTCACATGGCTGCTAGTCTTTACCACAGCCTTAAAGAAAAATATCTCGCTCCAGCAGAGTATCGGGTATTTCCACGTTGCCCATTACCATTAGAAGCACTTTCTACTGACATGGAAGTCGCTTGCCCAGCGCTGATTAAAGGTTATTTAAGAATCGGCGCGTATATTTGTGGTGAGCCAGCATGGGATCCTGATTTTAATAGTGCGGATATGCTAGTGATGCTGCCCTTGTCTCGCATTAACAGGCGATATGCAGCACACTTTTTTAAATAATTTTGTCAGTTAGCCCAATCAAAAAAAAGCGCTATTCATCGCCTATTGTTCGTGTTTTTCGTATTGCTCGCATGGTAATACACACGCTCTATGGCTTGTTGATTGGCGCTTTTGTTTTACCTAAAGCCACACCCAAGCAGCGCGATCTTATTATTAGCAGATGGTCGGCAAGTTTGTTGGCGGTGATGAATGTGCGTGTGATCAAAAAAGGCACGCCTCCCAGCCGAGACATTGCGGGCACGATGTTTGTCGCCAATCATATTTCATGGATAGATATTCACGCGCTAAATAGTGTTCGTGCTGTGCGATTTGTTTCAAAAGCAGAGGTTAAAAATTGGCCAGTGTTTGGTCGATTAGCCGTTAATGCAAATACGCTCTTTATTGACCGCGCAAGAAAGCAAGATGCTGGTCGCATTGTAGAAGTCACGACAGACAGTTTAAAATCTGGTGATTGCCTGTGCTACTTTCCTGAAGGCACTACCACTGACGGTACACAGCTGAAAGCATTTAAAGGTAGCTTAATGCAATCCGCTATCAATAATGGCGCGCCAGTTTTCCCCTTTGTTATTCGTTATCCCAACCCTGATGGTAGTCCCAATATTGAAATGGCATACGCGGATGAAACCACCTTGCTTTACTCTATGTGGCAAATAGTTTCGCTAAAAAATCCCATAGTAGAACTTGAGTTTTTAACCCCTATCAATCCAAAAGGGCATGATAGAAGAAGTTTGACGATTTTAGCCCGACAAAAAATTGCAGAAAAGCTCAATATAGCTGAAGGGCATGCTTCAGTTGGTGATGAAGAATAACCCAATATAACAACAAGTTGCAGGCTTGTTTAATGCTTGAAGTTTGATTTAATTTGCGATGTTTTTAATGCTGGATAAATCTCGCTCATCGCAAGATATTTGAAAAACCGCCTGCGTTTCTAACTGCAATGCGGTGAGCTTGCCACCCCATAAACAACCAGTGTCTAGCGCGAAGATATTGTCTGCTATGTGTAGTCCCAAAGCCGACCAATGACCAACAATAATTTTGCAATCCTTAGAATGCCGATTTGGCACTTTAAACCAAGGCATCCATCCTTCTGGAATATCTGCGAGCTCGCCTTTGTGCTTAAACTCCAACTCGCCATCTTGTGAACAAATACGCATACGTGTCATGGTGTTTGTAATGAAACGTAATCGGTCAAACCCTTGCAAATCCTCATGCCAGATTGTTGGGTAGTTGCCGTACATGCTTGCTAAGAACTCACGATAATGTGTGCTGCGTAATGCAGACTCGACTTCGCCAGCCAAGATTTTTGCTTGGCTAATTGACCACTGCGGCAACAATCCCGCGTGTACCATCAGATAATCGTTTTTCTGATAAATCAGCGGTTGGTGACGTAGCCATGACAGTAAAGTATCTTTATCGGGAGCCGCTAAAATACTTTGCAACGTGTCACTTCGATGGGGTTTCGCAAACCCCTCAGCAACTGTAATCGCATGCAAATCATGGTTTCCCAACACCATTTTTACATTCTGTTGATGCGCATACGCCCAACGTAACATCTCTAGTGAACCCGTGCCACGATTGATGATGTCACCCACCAACCACAGTTGATCATTTTGGGGATTAAACTCAATGTGTTTCAACAAGCGTTGAAACGAGTGAAAACAACCTTGTATATCGCCGATGGCGTAGGTTGACATAAATTATCTAATCAATAATTTTAGAGGGCGCCTCGGTCTAACTTGAGTTAGGCCGAGGTCAAGATGCTTAAGGCGCTTTAAAATTAGCGCCACTTTGGTTTGCCATGTTGGCGACTGCACGTGCTACTTCATCACTCGTCAAATCTGCGTTACCGCCTTTGGCAGGCATCATACGAATACCTTTAATCGCATGTTGCACTAGCGTGTCGTAACCTTGCGCGATACGAGGACCCCAAGCAGCCTTATCCCCAATTTTTGGTGAACCAAGTGCACCTACTGCATGGCAAGCAGAGCAAACGGCTGAGACTACTTGCTCCCCAGTTTTGCCTGTTGGTTTTGCAGAAGGAGTCTCCTCTGTTTTAGCTTCAACTGGCTTTGGTGCTGTTGCCGCCACTTGATCTATAAAAGAATTGCTCTTCTCAGTTTTTGTAACTTCAGCGGGAGGTGCTGTTACAGCTGCTGGTGCTGGTGTAGATTCAGTGACTGCCGCTGGTGCTGCTCCTGCAACTGGTGGTTTGAAGTTTGCGCCAGATTGGTTTGCCATATAAGCAATCGCATTTGCAATTTCGCCATCCGTTAAATCAGGGTTGCCGCCACGTGCAGGCATTGAACGAATCCCCGCAATAGCATGTTTAATTAGCGTCTCATAACCTTGTGCAATACGTGGCGCCCAAGCCGCTTTATCGCCGATTTTTGGTGAGCCAAGTGCACCTACTGCATGGCAAGCAGAACAAACGGCTTTGGTTACTTCCTCACCGCTTTTATCTACATGCGGACCAGTTTCAACTGGCGCAACTTCAATTTGCGCAACAGGCTTAATACGCTCTTCAACCTTCGACGTATCTATTGTTGGATCAGCAATGTGTGTTGCTTCAATACCTATTAATAATTTGGCTATTAATACAAATACTAAAACAGGCGCTATTAAACAACCCAAAACCGCTAAAACCACTTGTGTAACCGTAGTGGCTGGAAAATCGTGATCGTGCTCACTCATGGCAATCTACCCTAAAATTTTAAAGTATCGCAATTATACTGATAACAAGCCAATGGCAAAAGGACAACCACCCCCCTATTTGCTATAATCGGCATATTATTTTGCATGCGCCCGTAGCTCAGTTGGATAGAGTGTTGGTTTCCGAAGCCAAAGGTCGTGGGTTCGACTCCCGCCGGGCGCGCCAAACAAGTCAATAGATTAGATAATAAATCCGCAGTAATGAAACTCCAACAATGAGTCCCCATTAATCAATCCGCTAGTGTAGGCTGTAGGCACGCATTTAAAAATAAACTCATCTGCCCTTGAAATAATCCAACATCGCCCCTATTATTAGCACTCTGTAGGTTTGAGTGCTAGCAGCTTGCATTTAAGACTGCTTTTTTATCACCGCCTTGTAGATTGAATTCTTTGTTTTAAAAGTAGTTTTTTAATTTATCAGTGTAATTTGTTAACTATGGAGAGTAATTTATGAAAATTCGTCCTTTACATGACCGCGTCATTGTTAAGCGTGTAGAAGAAGTGCGTACAACTGCATCAGGCATTGTGATTCCTGATACTGCTACTGAAAAACCTGACCAAGGTGAAGTGATTGCAGTGGGTCCTGGTAAAAAAGATGATAGCGGCAAATTGATTGCGCTCGACGTTAAAGTGGGCGACAAAGTGTTGTTCGGTAAATACGCTGGCCAAACTGTTAAAGTCGATGGCACTGAGCTATTAGTAATGCGCGAAGAAGATTTAATGGGCGTGGTTGAGGCGTAATTCGCACCCTCGTTTTTTTAACTTATTCAATAGAATTTAGTAATTTAGGAGATTTAACATGGCAGCAAAAGACGTAAGATTTGGCGACGAAGTCCGTCAAAAAATGACTAATGGTGTAAATATTTTAGCGAATGCAGTTAAAGTCACTTTGGGTCCTAAAGGCCGCAACGTGGTGTTAGAGCGTTCATACGGCGCGCCAACCATCACTAAAGATGGTGTTTCAGTGGCAAAAGAAATCGAATTAAAAGACAAATTCGAAAACATGGGCGCACAAATGGTGAAAGAAGTGGCTTCAAAAACTTCTGACATCGCTGGTGACGGTACAACAACCGCTACGGTTTTAGCACAAGCGATTATCCGCGAAGGTATGAAATCTGTCGCTGCAGGTATGAACCCAATGGATTTAAAACGTGGTATCGACAAAGCGGTTACTGCTGCAATCGCAGACCTTAAAACACAATCAAAACCATGTACAACCAGCAAAGAAATCGCACAAGTTGGTGCTATTTCAGCTAACTCAGATGCTTCTATCGGCCAAATCATTGCAGATGCAATGGACAAAGTAGGTAAAGAAGGCGTAATTACTGTTGAAGATGGTTCAGGCTTAGAAAGCGAATTAGATGTAGTAGAAGGTATGCAATTTGACCGTGGCTACCTCTCACCATACTTCATCAACAACCAAGACCGTCAAATCGCATTACTAGACAGCCCATTTGTGTTGTTATTTGACAAAAAAATCTCAAACATCCGTGATTTATTGCCTACATTAGAACAAGTGGCAAAAGCTGGTCGTCCATTGTTAATCATCGCTGAAGACATCGACGGCGAAGCATTAGCAACTTTGGTTGTGAACAACATCCGCGGCATCTTGAAAACTTGCGCAGTGAAAGCCCCTGGTTTCGGTGACCGTCGTAAAGCCATGTTAGAAGACATCGCCATTTTAACTGGCGGTACAGTGATTGCTGAAGAGCTAGGCCTTAAACTTGAAAACGTACAATTAGCTGACCTCGGCCAAGCTAAACGTATTGAAGTAGGCAAAGAAAACACCATCATCATCGACGGTGCAGGTAACGAAACCAACATCAAAGCACGTATCGACCAAATCAAAAAACAAGTGGAAGAGTCATCAAGCGATTACGACCGCGAAAAACTACAAGAGCGCGTGGCTAAATTAGCAGGCGGTGTTGCAGTGATTAAAGTTGGCGCAACCACTGAAATCGAAATGAAAGAGAAAAAAGCACGCGTAGAAGATGCACTCCACGCAACACGTGCAGCGGTTGAAGAAGGTATCGTTGCTGGTGGTGGTGTAGCATTGATTCGCGCAATCGCCGCTATCTCTAAAGTTAAAGGTGAAAACTTAGACCAAGAAGCTGGTATCAAAATCGTGCTTCGCGCAGTTGAAGAGCCATTACGCCAAATCGTTCAAAACGCAGGTGCAGAGCCATCAGTAGTAGTCAACAACGTAGCGGCTGGCAAAGGCAACTACGGCTACAACGCGGCTAACGAAACTTACGGTGACATGGTTGAAATGGGCGTGTTAGACCCAACTAAAGTGACACGTTCAGCATTG
>CAZUGV010000009.1:0-78414 GCA_964620425.1 uncultured Methylophilaceae bacterium
CCTTTTAAGCGTAATTATGAGGCTTAAAAGTGTCTACTGCATCTTGGTCGATTCACCTTATCTCCAGGAAAAGTTTCCAACGGAGCATCTAAATCACCCTCACCAATACGACGAATGCATTCGATGATTTTTCTATTCATCTCAATATGACCAGCTACCATAGCGTTAATGCCATCGGCCATATCTGCATACGCTCCATGAAATTGATCAGCGTAAATGATGTCATCCATACTGCCTTCATCGTGTCGAGCAGTCACATAGTTTATGGAGGAAATCAGACTATCTAATGTTTTTTGTAAAGATTTAATATTTTCTGCGGCATTACGATTTTTAATATCGACTACAACATCTGTTTGATAAATATTCCCCTTCACCAAGCTGTAGGTTAAGTCTGCCAATTCTTTGGGATCCGCCCCTAATGTTCTGTAAACAGATTGCAAAATCAACACGCTGATTAAAGACAAAAGTATCAGCAAAGCTGAGATAAGAATTAAACTAACCTTATCATTGTTAGTGTTTAATATAGCCGTTTCAGATTCAATCTTATTGGCATCAGCGTTCGCCTGTGCTACTAAGACGTCGACCATCACACGGTGCTTATCGTAAGCCAAACGCATATTGTTTAAGATTTCATCAATACGCTGCTTATCCCCTGCTTTGATAGCTGGTATCAGCTCGTTATCGCGCATATTTAAAAGATTTATACCGCGCTGATAACTATCCGTGCTTATTTCACGAAGAGGGTTATCTTTACTTAAACCTGCATTCCAAAATGCATATCTATCTTGAAAATCCTTTCTTAATTGATTTCCTTTATCGATGTATTCTTGTAATGGTCGAGCTTTTATCGTAGCCATTTCCAAACTTATCTGCCAAGCCTCAATCAGATACATTGGCGGGGGCAAAGCATCTGCCAAAATATCCTTTTGCTGCATAATGCGTTTGTACTGGTCACCACTCACTTCCAGTTTCACATCAAATCTGTGATGGATATACATGGCGGTTACAAAACCCAGCACTAATGTCACAATTAATACGACAATCTGAATATGTAATTTCAGATTGGTAAAATAATCAAATACTTTGTTTGATTTTAAGCTAATCATATGTTTCCCTTATACTTACCTATCGCTGTCATATCTCGACCATTTTTTGTGACTATTTCTATCACCAAACATGCATTCTCGGCGCATTCCATCAACTAAAGAAAATCTCAGAATAAAGTTATGCAAAAGCAAATAAACATGAGAAATTCTTACATAGCCTTACAAATACCGTTTAATAAATTAGAGCAATAAAAACACTTTAATTTATTGCTTTATGATTCACTTCCAGTTGAATGAATCTACTGTTGCATGTACGGCTGTACTCACCATAAACTTGAATAAATTTGGTGCTTTGAAGGTTGATAGTGTGAAATTATGGCAGTGCTTGCGTAGTGAGTGTTTCACACCAAACTGTGGTTAGGCATGTAAAAAATTCCAGCCAAATACCAAATTGGTCTATCTATAATATTGACTATCTATACTTAATTTCGTGATTTACAACCAAATCGCAATGTAAAGACATGATTGGTTTTTATGGTTAGTGATTAGTTTTAGGATGAGGGAAAATCGCAAACTCGAAAAAATGGCGCATGCACCTTTCAGCACATACGCTACAATTCTGTGAATCACTCATTTCAGGCTAGTCGCTCACCAGTCCAACACGGCTCGACCATTTAAAGGCTGTATCGGCCGATTGTTCTCATGCGGCACTGCCTTCCTAAACGCCTCGATTTGCTCTTTTGAGGCTGTCATGGGGATTTTCATCAATATCCAGCGCACAGCTTCGCTACACGGCGGCGTAGTCAACGAGCCACTAAAGCGGAAGTAGGTCGGGTTTTTAGGCATTAAGTCAGTTGGCAATACACGAGATTTGAGTGGTTTAGGCAACCCTTCCTCTGTAGGCAATTGATCCCTCAATCTAGAGAGGCCTTCATTTTCCTTGCCCTCTTTAAACAGCACCCCAATTACCGTTAAGTTGCCTTTGCTATCTGCATGTATAAACTGTGCCTCTAGCGGAAATGACTCGCCATGAATAGTGTGTTCGCTGGGCGTATGAAACTGAACTTGCTTCATTTGATATGCTGAGTTATCCATCACCATCATATTGCCCTCTTTGAAATTTACTTGGATGGTGTGCCCATCGTTAAGAATTTCTTTAGCAGCAAATTTTTGTATCGTTTTAAGTGGTTTCAACACGGCATGGAAGGTGTTGTCAATATTAATGGGGGATTGATTCCTACCAATTTCACACATCGTAAATTCAGTTGACAGCTTGCCCCAATTTTCGGGACCATCTTTTCCCTCGTAGCCCCAATGCGGTGGTTTACCAGCTTCATTTTTCGTTGTGGATGCGACTGTTTTGGATGCAGGCGCAGCTGCCACCCCATTTTTCGCTGGGGCTGGTTTGGCTTTATTGTCTACTTTATCTTTAGCTACACTATCACCAACTGGTTTTGCTTGCGCTTGCTTTTGCTTGGGATCTTCTGTGGATTGATTACCGTTAGGTTTATCTGAGCTAGGTTTATCGGAGCTGGGCTTATCTGAATTAGATTTAGCTGGGCTAGGTTTATCGTTAGACTTCCCCTCTAAGTTCGTTTTTTCTGGTTTGCTTTTTTCATTGCTCGTATCATTAGCCTTTGCTGATGCAGTTTTCTTCGGCAAGCAGACATGACGCATGGATATATCCATATCCGTATCTGGAATAGGCTCAAGAAACTGCGCACTTTTAGGCTCAATTGCAGCAGAATAAACGATCTCATTTTTATAGAATTGAAAAATTTGCGATGTCGCAGCTTTATCAGCGGTGCAATCAAAGTACCAAAGCAGCTTCGATACGTCGTACTCTTTTTCCACTAACTCATTGTTCTTTTGTGGTATTTTATACTCAATTTTAACCCAAGCCTTTTTGAGCCCATCTTTCTCCAAGATAGAGTCTTTGTCTAGCATGAGTTTAGATGTGCTATCTTCATGCAAATGAACCCACACCGCTGCGTTGACAGAAAACGTAACAGTAGCAGTGAAGTAAAATGTTAGAAGAGTGGTGAGTTTATTCATTAAAGCCTCTATAACCTTCAGTTAGCCAATTGTGCGCTCCTATCTAGTCAGTTAAAGCATTAAGTAGTTAAGCTTTTGTGGCTTAATTTGTTGATTTGGAGGTTGATTGGCCGTTGAGTTGCCCCTCAGCCAACCACATGCTAATGAAAAAGACTCAGCCTTCCGCAACTCTAGACAAGATTGGGGAAAAATTAGTTAACTTTGATATGGGTTAATTAAGCTATCCACCAGTTGATGCAATGCCTCACGCATTTGCTGCTCCGACACCTCCATTAAGAGACCGTCTTCTAATGCATCTTGGGCGATTTGTTTGATTTCGTCAAAATTCTCAGTCATTACTTTGACCTTTTCGGTGCATGAAACGACTGAGCCATCGTCTCTTACCCATTTTGGCCATGATGATTTTTCATGGGGATTCATGCGTTTAATCTTTCCAACTTTTGCAATAATTTTGACATTGCATGGCCGCGGTGACTAATTCTGCTTTTGATTTCTAACGGTAGTTCGGCAACAGTTTTGCCCGTTTTTGCATCTAAAAATAAAGGGTCATAGCCAAAACCATCGTTGCCACGGTATTCGTTGAGAATTTCACCCGCCCATTGACCTTCTGCAATTAGTGGTTCGGGGTCATTTTCATGGCGTACCAGCACCATCACGCAGTAAAAATGGGCTTGGCGATTTTTTTCAGCGCCTAATACTTCTAGCAATTTTTGATTATTACGATCATCTGATTTTGGTTCGCCTGCATAGCGTGCAGAAATCACACCAGGTGCGCCTTGCAGCGCATCTACACATAAGCCTGAATCATCAGCTAATGCAGGTAAGCCAGTCAACTTACTGGCGTGACGCGCTTTGGCGAGTGCGTTTTCAATAAAAGTGCAAAACGGTTCTTCGCATTCAGGCACGTTGAATGTGGATTGCGGGATAACCTCAATATCAAGCGGCGCAAGCATATGTTGTATTTCTCTTAGCTTGCCGTGATTGCCAGTGGCTATCACGAGTTTTTTAAACGGTAACGGCATGTTAAAGCCCTAATGCTTCATGTTGTTTTTGGCTTAGCTGTTGAATGCCATGCACCGCCAAATCTAACATTTTATTCATGGTGTCGCGGTCGAATGGCTCACCTTCAGCTGTGCCTTGAATTTCTACAAAACCGCCACTACCTGTCATCACCACATTCATGTCGGTGTCACAGTCCGAGTCCTCAATATAGTCTAAGTCAAGTACGGGAGTACCTTTGTAAACGCCGACTGAAATCGCTGCGACTGAGTTAATGATAGGCGTTTCTTTTATCAAACCATTTTTGAGTAAGTGTGAAATAGCATCATGCATTGCCACATAAGCCCCTGTGATACTTGCGGTGCGGGTGCCGCCGTCGGCTTGAATCACATCACAGTCAAAATGAATAGTACGCTCACCCAGTTTTTTTAAGTCAATGGCTGCACGCAAACTCCGACCAATCAGACGTTGGATTTCTTGTGTGCGACCAGATTGCTTGCCTTTAGCGGCTTCTCTATCCATGCGGCTACCTGTTGAGCGCGGCAACATGCCATATTCTGCCGTGACCCAGCCTTGATTTTTACCTTTTAAAAAACTGGGGACTTTCTCATCAACACTGGCTGTGCATAGCACATGTGTATCGCCAAATTTGACTAACACTGAGCCTTCCGCGTGTTTGGTGTAGTGGCGAATGATTTCGACAGTGCGAAGTTGATTGGGTTGTCGTTCACTAGGGCGCATGATAATTCCAGATTTAAACATTTAAAGGTGGAATTATAAGCTACAGTTTCAAAAGACTGTAGCAATTGACTTAGCGAGTGGATTTATTCAGCGCCAATTGAATTTCTGCGATTCTTCGCTCAATGTCATCATCGCTAAGATCTAAATCTGGTGATGTATTGGTCGCGTCTTCTTGATGCGTGGGCGGCATGATGATGGTTGTCGTTTCACCCAGTGGCATAGTGCCTGTGGATACCCAGCTGGGGTCGCTCGCATCGTGGCTGAGTTCTAGCGCTATTGCGCTCATGTTGTCGCCCATTTCGCCCGCGATATTATCAGCTAAATTGAGCAATGCAGACACGGCACCGCTGACTGGGCCAGAATGCAGCACCTTGCACAGTTCATCATCGGTGAGCGCACTCCACAATCCATCGCTACATAACAGGATACGATCACCATTTTTGAGCTCACGTTTTAAGCCCAAATCAATTTTGGGTGGGTCATCTCCCCCTAGGCAGTTATATATTTTATGCCGCTCTGGATGGTTTGCGATATTGGCAATTTTTAATACGCCTTTGCGGTAAAGCGCCTGCACCACCGAATGGTCTTCAGTGCGATAAATCTGGTGTTTTCTTCTAAAGTGATAGAGCCGAGAATCACCCACGTGAGCAACATACAAATAATGGTGTTGAACAATCGCCGCTACGATAGTCGTGCGTGGGGATTCCGTCAATTTGCGGCTTTCTTTTAGCGCTGAAATTGCGGTATGTATCAATTGAATTTGTTGCGCTAGAAATTCCGCAGGGTTTTTTAACGTAGGCAGCGCAGCTTTCTGAAAAGCTTCGGTCATCATTTTAACTGCTAGTTCAGCCGCCATTTCGCCATGATGATGCCCGCCCATGCCATCGGCAACCACCATTAACAGTGACTCTTTGCTGTAAGAGTATGCTAGGCGATCCTCGTTGTAGAGCCTTGGGCCTTGTTTGCTATTTTGGAAAATACTGAATTTCATAATTCTTGCATCAAGTAATTTTTAATTTTTCCCATTAAATTTGGTTTTTTAACCGTTTTTTTAATGGGCATATTTGCAATTAATGCTTTTTGTAAATTAAACACACTTTGTGGTCGTTCGAGATGATTAAGCGCCATACATTGATCAATGATTTTTAACAGCTCATCTGAGTAAATATCCTTGCCAATTTCAGATGCTGGAACTAACAAATCCTTTTCAACACGAAGATTAGCGCCCATTGGTGCAGCGCGTGATAAGCATGCATACATGGTAGCGCCAATGCTATAAATATCGCTCCAAGGTCCCAGCAAACTGCGATCTGTATACTGCTCTGGCGAGGCAAACCCTGGGGTGTAGCTAATAGCAAGCTGAGGTTTAATATCGGTCAATGTTTGCCTAGCAGAGCCAAAGTCCAACAACACGGGGGAGCCATCTTTGCGTATATAAATATTTGACGGTTTGATGTCTAAATGTAAAAGCTTGTGGGTATGTACTTCACGCAGTCCATTGAGTAGCTCACTAAACACGCGACGCACAAACCCCTCACTCACAGGCATTTGTTGTTTCAGTATCGACTCCTGCAAAGATTTACCTTGCTCGTATTGCATCACCATGTAAACAGTCTCGTTTGCACGAAAAAAATTAAGCACGCGCACAATATTTTTATGATCAATTTTTGATAAAGCACGGCCTTCTTCAAAAAAACATTTCAAACCATGTCGAAAACTTGGCTCTGCCTCAGAGTTTGCAAAACTTAGGTTGACGCCATCATTACGAACAGCTAAGTTTGAAGGTAAATACTCTTTAATCGCTACAATGTTTTTATGTGCATCTTCGGCAATATAAACGTAGCTAAACCCCCCAATTTTCAAGACTTTTTTAATTGAGTAGTCTAAAAGCTGATGTCCATCTGGCAAGGCTTGATTGTATTTGGATGTCATAGGTAATATAGATAATTAAACTATTTATCCTGTGGTTAGTTGAGCATGAATCCAGCTGATTTGGTACTATCTTAAACTATTGAATTCATATACATAAGGTTATCATGATTTATAGTATGACTGGGTTTGCATCGCTTGAGCATGCGACCAAAAATGGCACACTTTTAATCGAGTTGCGCGCGGTAAATCATCGCTATCTTGAGTTACAAATGAAGCTAGACGATCATTTGCGTGGCTACGAATCACTAGCACGCGAACTAATCAGTAGCAAAATTGGGCGGGGTAAAATTGAGTGTCGCATGAGCTTGGTACGAAAATCACAAGCAGCATCAGACATGCAAATTGATGTGGATTTATTACAACAACTGGCACAACTTGCACAAGATGTACAACAATACTTTCCCCAGAGCACACAAATGACTACCGCTGAGATTTTGCGCTGGCCAGGCGTACTCATTAGCGAAAGTGATGCCGATGAAGGTTTGCAGACAGAGGTTTCGACTAAACTACTAGAAGCCCTACAAGATTTATCTGATTCCCGCGCTAGAGAGGGGGCCAAATTAAGAGAGATTATTCTCGCCCGCCTAGCCGAAATGGAGCTGTTAGTGACACAAGCAAAACCATTGTTGGTGCAACAGTTGCATGCTCATCAAGCTAGGCTCACTGCCAAGTTTCAAGAGATACTCAAAACAGTAGAAGAAGACCGATTGCAGCAGGAGCTGGTTTTATTTGCGCAACGCGCTGATGTCGATGAAGAGCTGACTAGGCTTGGCGCGCATATCAGCGAAGTAAAACGCATCCTAAATGATAAAGTTGCGGCAGGTAAACGTTTGGATTTTTTAATGCAAGAGTTGAACCGCGAAGCCAATACGCTTGGCTCAAAATCTGTCTCCACTGAAGTCACGCAAACCTCCATGAGTTTGAAGGTTTTAATTGAGCAGATGAGAGAGCAGATACAGAACATTGAGTAATTGACTGATTTAATAGGATTAAAAAGGTATGGGAAATTTATTTATTGTTGCCGCACCCTCTGGCGCAGGTAAAACTAGTTTGGTGAGAGCGTTGTTAGAGGCGGATCAGCACGTTAAACTGTCTGTTTCATATACAACCCGTTCACCTAGACCAGGCGAAGAGAATGGTGTTGATTACCACTTTGTAGATGATGCCGAGTTTTTGCGCATGACGGGCGAGGGTGATTTTTTAGAGTGTGCGCAAGTCCATGGCGCTCGTTATGGTACTTCACAAAAACGGGTTGAGGCGGCGTTGCAGGCTGGTAATGACGTGGTGCTGGAAATTGATTGGCAAGGTGCGGCACAGGTGCGCCAATTGTTGCCAGAAGCGATCAGTATTTTTGTGCTACCACCATCCATAGAGGCGCTTGAACAGCGCTTGCGCGGTCGCGGCCAAGATAGTGATGAAGTGATTAAACGTCGCTTGGCTGCCGCGCGGGATGAGATGAGTCACGTAGGTGAGTTTGATTATGTTACAATTAACGATAAGTTTGAAAGTGCTTTTGAAGATATTCGCGCAATTGTAAGGTCGCAGCGCTTGTTGCGAGTCAAGCAGCTTGTGCGAAATGCTCAGTTGATAGAAGCGCTACTTTGATTGAACGCTTACATTTCCAACATTAAAAGTATTAGCCGCCGATTACCTATTTTTTAATGCATTGCGAATTATTTCGTAGTGTGTTTGTCATTATTTACACTGGAGAAAACAAATGGCACGTATTACCGTTGATGATTGTTTAGAAAAAATCCCTAACCGTTTTCAGTTAACATTAGTTGCGGCTTATCGCTCACGCCAATTAGCTAATGGTTCAGAACCACTGGTGAATACGCATGGCTTGAAAGACAAACCAACCGTGTTGGCTTTGCGTGAAATCGCAGCAGGTAAAGTGGGTTTGGAAGTATTAAACCGCGGTCACGCGTAATTTAGTTTTTGGTTTGAGTAGAGAGAAAGTGATATGCCTAATGACGCCGCCAAAAGATCGGCTGATTTTTTAAAAACACAAGTTCCTTTGCTACCAGCAGATAGCGAAGGCTCTCTACTCACGCTCCGTCTCAGGCAATACCTCAAGCAATCAGATATTGAATCTATCTGGGCAGCTTATCGTTTTAGTGCTGCTGCCCATGAAGGGCAATTTCGCCGTAGTGGCGAACCTTATATTTCTCACCCCGTTTCTGTTGCAGCAATCTTAGCTGAGTTGCACCTTGATACACCGACCATTATCGCTGCGTTGTTGCACGATGTGGTTGAAGATACTGGCATTTCCACTCAAGAAATTAGTGACAAATTTGGCAAACAGGTCGCTGCCTTGGTGGATGGCCTCTCTAAGCTCGATAAAATTGAGTTTCAAAGCGCAACCCAAGCGCAGGCAGAAAATTTCCGCAAAATGCTGTTGGCGATGTCACAAGACGTACGTGTAATTTTGGTCAAACTGGCAGATCGCTTACACAATATGCAAACGCTTGATGTGATGCGCGCAGAAAAGCAACAGCGTATTGCAAAAGAAACGCTCGAAATTTACGCGCCGATAGCCAACCGATTGGGGCTGAACGCAATTTATCAAGAGCTTGAAGATTTAAGCTTTAAGTATCTGCACCCCATGCGCTATCGTGTGATTTCAAAAGCGATTATGGCGGCGCGTGGCAATCGCAAAGAGGTGGTTGGCAAAATTTTGGATGCGATTAAACAGCGTTTGGCGGATATGAAAATTGAAGCTGATATTTCTGGTCGCGAAAAGCATCTCTACAGTATTTACAAAAAGATGACGGGTAAAACCATCACCTTTTCACAGATTTACGATATTTACGGCTTTCGGGTAATCGTTAAAGATTTGCCGACTTGTTACTTAACGCTAGGTGTTTTGCATGGCTTGTATAAGCCGATTCCAGGTAAGTTTAAAGATTATATTGCTATCCCCAAAGCCAACGGTTATCAGTCTTTACATACGACTTTGTTTGGTCCATTTGGCACGCCAATTGAAGTGCAAGTGCGTAGCCAAGAAATGCACAATATTGCCGATGCTGGCGTGGCAGCGCACTGGTTGTACAAAACAACCGATGCGCATTTAACCGCATTGCAACAGCAAACGCATCAATGGTTACAACGCTTGTTGGACATTCAATCAGAAAGTGTGGATTCACTAGAGTTTTTGGAACACTTTAAGGTCGATTTATTCCCTGATGAAGTGTATGTATTTACCCCCAAAGGCAAGATTTTAGCCCTCCCTAAAGGCGCCACCGCTGTTGATTTTGCCTACGCGGTGCATACCGATATTGGTAATCGATGCGTTGCCGTTAAAGTAAACCAAGAGCTAGCACCGTTACGCACAGAAATGCGCAATGGTGATCATGTCGAAATTATTACCGCCGCGCATGCCCATCCTAATCCTGCGTGGCTTAACTATGTGGTTTCAGGCAAAGCACGTGCTCACATTCGACATTATTTGAAGTCGATGCAATCTAAAGAATCGGCACATTTGGGCGAGCGTATGCTTAATCAAGCCCTGCGGGCATTGCATGCGGATGTTGCTAAAATTGATGACACGCAATGGCAGAAATTATTGCGTGATTACGGTGCAAAAAGTAAGCAGGAAATCTTGACCGATATTGGCTTGGGTAAACGTCTCAACGTCATGGTAGCGCATCAGTTGATGGCAATGGGCGAGGAGCATGGTGAGCAACGTCACGCGAAACATACCAACAAACCACTTGGGTCAATTACGATACGTGGCTCTGAGGGTATGGCGGTGCAGTTTGCACAGTGTTGCCGACCAATTCCTGGCGATCCGATTTTAGGCTTTATCAATAAAGATAAAGGCTTGGTCATTCACACGCATGATTGTGAAGCAATCCGTAAATTCCGCGTTGACCCTGAAAAATGGCTAGATGTGGAATGGGCACCAGATACCAAGCGATTATTTAAGGTCAACCTCAAGCTCGCGGCTGCGAATAAACGTGGCATGCTTGCGCAGATTGCCGCAGGGATTGCGGAAGCTGGCTCAAATATTGATAACATCAATATTGAAGAGCTAGATAACAGCGCTTACTCCAATATGATTTTTACCGTTCAGGTGGAAAATCGTGTGCATTTGGCGGATTTAATGCGTCGCTTACGCAAAATTCCAGATGTGGTGCGCATTAACCGCGTTAAGGGTGGCACTTCTGAGCAGCGTATTCAATAGTGAGTTGATTCCATGTTGGACAAAGTACCCACTAGCCTTCTGATTTAAGGTGCATTCTTGATTTCGTCACCTGAAGTACAAATCACAGCAGTTTCACTATCCAGCGTGAAAGGCTTTACTAAGCCGCTATTAGCTAATTTGCAGAAGCTTGGTATTGTGGATGTGCAAGGCTTATTGCTGCACTTGCCATTGCGTTATGTGGATGAAACGCATATCACCCCTATTCGGGATTTGCGAACAGGTGAGCAAGCACAAGTGCAAGGTGAAATCATCCATGCAGAAGTGCAATATAAACCCCGCAAAGCGCTGATTTGTCAGTTACAAGATGCAGGCGGTCAGCAGCTACTTCTACGTTTTCTACATTTTTACCCAAGTCAGATTTCAGCGCTCAAAGTTGGCACGCAGATACGTGCGCTGGGCGAGGTTAGGCACGGCTTTTTTGGGTATGAGATGGTGCATCCGCAGTGTCGAAAGGTTGGCGATGAAACGCCCTTGGTGCAGGCGCTAACCCCGATATACCCTACAGTGGCTGGCTTGAGTCAAGCCAGTTTGCGCAAGGCAATCAGTTGGGCGTTGGCGAACGGTGATCAATCCGAAATACTTCCTCAGCATATTTATAATCAATATCAACTGCCGAGTTTTGCTAGTAGTTTGAGCGCGCTTCACCACCCAAGCCCAGATACTAGTTTGCAGGCAATTGAAAATCGTACCTCAACCGCATGGCGACGTTTAGCGTTTGATGAATTGCTGGCACAACAATTATCCATGCGTCGGCACTATGAACGTCGGCGTACCGTGAGCGCGCCAATCTTTCAGCCTTCAAAAAAGTTGATTACAGCATTACTCAAAAGTTTGCCGTTTCCGCTTACCCAAGCACAACAGCGGGTGGCGATGGAAATTGGACAAGATTTAGCACAACCTCACCCCATGCAACGATTGCTACAAGGCGATGTGGGCAGTGGCAAAACTATCGTGGCTACAATGGCAGCGTTGCAGGCGATAGAAAATGGCTTTCAAGCAGCGATTATGGCGCCTACCGAAATTTTGGCTGAACAACATTATAAAAAAATGCAGGGCTGGCTAGCACCGCTAGGCGTTGAAATTGCGTGGTTATCAGGCAGTCAATCGAAAAAGGCGCGTGAGCCTGCATTGCAAGCCATTGCCAATGGGCAAGCCAAGTTGGCTGTAGGCACGCATGCCTTGTTTCAAGAGCAAGTGAGCTTTGCCAAACTCGGTTTGGTCATCGTAGATGAGCAACATCGGTTTGGCGTACAACAACGATTATTATTTAAACAGAAAGGGCAAAGCGAGCAAGCAATTGCGCCACATCAATTGATGATGTCCGCGACACCTATTCCACGTACTTTGTCGATGAGTTATTTCGCCGATTTAGATGTTTCGGTGATTGATGAGTTGCCGCCAGGGCGCACCCCTGTTGCCACCAAGCTCATTGCATCAGGTCGCCGCGATGAGGTGTTTGAGAAAGTGCGTGCGGCCTGTTTAGAAGGACGACAAGCGTATTGGGTGTGTCCTTTGATTGAGGAGTCAGAAGCTTTACAACTGCAAACGGCAACAGATACTTTTGAATCTTTACAAGCAACATTTCCTGAACTGCGGGTGGGCTTGGTTCACGGGCGTATGAAGCCCGCTGAGAAGCAAGCCATTATGCAAGCCTTTAGTGCGGGTGAAATTCAGCTATTAGTTGCAACCACAGTGATAGAGGTAGGCGTTGATGTCCCCAATGCCAGTTTAATGGTGATAGAGCACGCTGAACGTATGGGTTTGAGCCAGTTACATCAACTGCGTGGGCGTGTTGGGCGTGGTGCGGCAAAAAGTGCGTGTATTTTGCTCTATCAAAAGCCCTTGTCAGAAACTGCGCGCGCCCGACTCAAAATAATTTTTGAATCAAATGATGGGTTTGAAATTGCGAAAGCTGACCTCGCCTTACGCGGCCCTGGTGAGTTTATGGGCGTGCGGCAAAGTGGTGTACCCATGCTCAAAATTGCCGATTTAGAGCGTGATGTAGATTTATTAGAAGCGGCTCAAGCCTTAGCGGCCGAGTTGCTTAAAAACAACCAAAATGAAGTAGAGCGCCATTTGGCGCGCTGGATGGGCATGGCGGAGCAATGGGTGAAAGTATAATGGTAAGTTATTGTGCGATAATCTTGCTGTGAAAAATTCGGCTCAATTTATTTCATTGCGACAATCTTGGCTTAAAAAACCAATTTCAAGCTCGGTTTATCGCCCTTGGTTATTGTCAAATGACTCTTTAACGCATCGTTTACAACAACACTTTCCCGATTTTTCGGTTCAACTATTAACCATGCAGATGGATAAACCTCTGCTTGGTGAGTTTGCAAGAATGCGTTTATCCAGTCGAGAGCCAGTACTGGTGCGAGAGGTGCATTTGTCGGGGAAATCTCAGCCCGTGGTATTTGCGCACAGTGTGCTACCGCGTCGTCACTTGCGTGGGGCGTGGCTTGGGTTGCGTTTACTCCGCAGCAAACCGTTAGGCGCTTCTTTGTTTTCAAACCCTAAAGTTTGCCGAGCTAGTATGGAGTTTAAGAAATTAAACCCTCATCATCGGCTCTTTCAACTAGCCTCTGCGCATTTGCAACAGCAACATCAGCCTGATGTATTATGGGCAAGGCGTTCCATTTTTATGTTAAATCATGCAAGAATTATGGTTACAGAAGTGTTTTTGCCGCATGTGTTAACTCACACGAAAAAATAGAGATGGCTAACAAAAAACTCATCGACAAATTAAATGCGTATGAACGCCTAATGCGCTTGGATAAACCCATCGGCATTTTATTATTGCTATGGCCAACGCTATGGGCTTTATGGATCGCAGGTGAAGGGCGACCTGAACCGATTTTTGTCGCCATTTTTACGATGGGGACAATCTTGATGCGATCGGCTGGTTGCGTAATGAACGATATTGCTGACCGTAAATATGATGGTCATGTTGAACGTACGAAAGCTAGACCCCTAGCGACAGGCGAAGTGAGCGTGAAAGAAGCCGTCATGCTTGCGGTTGTGTTAAGTTTAATTGCATTTGGCTTCGTGTTATCTTTAAATCCGCTTACCATCAAGCTGTCTTTTTGTGCTCTATTTTTAGCGGCAAGCTATCCACTCACCAAACGCTTCTTTGCGATACCGCAGGCGTATTTGGGAATTGCTTTTGGTTTCGGCATCCCCATGGCATTTGCCGCGCTCACTGGAGAAGTTCCAGCCGTGGCTTGGTTGATGCTGCTTGCCAATATATTTTGGGCGCTAGCTTATGATACCGAATATGCCATGGTAGATAGGGAAGACGATTTAAAAATCGGCATTCGTTCATCCGCCATATTTTTTGGGCGGCGAGATGTTGCAATGATTATGATGTGCTATGCCACAACCTTGGTGCTAATGGCGGCGGTTGGCTATATTGTAGAATTGCACTGGACATACTATATAGGCATCGCCATCGCGGCTATCATTGCGCTATACCATTACAAATTGATTAAAAACCGCGAAAGAAATGCATGCTTCAAAGCATTTCTGCATAACAATTGGTTTGGTGCGGCTATATTTCTGGGCTTCTTGTTGAGTATGCATTAACAATATTGCCTATTTAAAAACTGCAAATTGATTGCGTGTTGAAAGATAATTAAGAAAAATACATAATAAAGCTAGATTCTGTTTGACAAACCATTCCAAATCGACATAGAATCGCGCTCTTAATTTTTTTCAGCGATTCATAGATAGTCATATGAAAACATTCTCAGCAAAAGCGCACGAAGTAAAGCGCGACTGGTTCGTAGTAGATGCTACCGATCTAGTGCTAGGCCGTTTGGCCAGCGAAATTGCCCACCGTTTACGTGGCAAACATAAAACAATTTATACGCCACACGTTGATACTGGTGACTATATTGTTGTGATTAACGCAGACAAAATCAAAGTGACAGGGACTAAAGATTTAAACAAGCTTTACCACCGTCACTCTGGCTACCCAGGCGGCATCTCAACAACTACCTTTGGCAAAATGCAAGACCGTTTTCCAGGCCGTGCTTTAGAAAAAGCCGTTAAAGGTATGTTGCCAAAAGGTCCATTGGGTTATGCAATGTTCCGCAAAATGAAAGTGTATGCTGGTGCAAAACACGATCACTCTGCGCAACAACCACAACCTTTAGTGATTAAAAGCCAAGCGTAAGCCCACGAATAGGATAAAAAATGATTGGTAAATATAATTATGGGACTGGTCGCCGTAAAAGCTCAGTAGCCCGTGTGTTTTTGAAATCAGGTCAAGGTAATATCATTGTGAATGATAAGCCTGTTGATGAGTATTTTTCACGTGTGACATCACGCATGATTTTACGTCAGCCTTTAGAGTTAACAAACAACACTGGTAGCTTTGACATTATGGTCAATGTTTACGGTGGTGGTGAATCAGGTCAAGCTGGTGCGGTGCGTCATGGCATTACGCGTGCGTTGATTGACTATGATGCAGCTTTAAAAAGCGCATTATCAAAAGCTGGTTTTGTAACACGTGATGCACGTGAAGTTGAGCGTAAAAAAGTTGGTCTACGCAAAGCGCGTCGTCGTAAACAATTCTCTAAGCGTTAATATTTCGCTTGGGATATTCAAAAAAGCCGCATGTATGCGGCTTTTTTGCTTTATATTCGGTCGGTTTAATGTTTGCTAATATTGATTATGAGTTCTTAAACCACCAAGTTTTTGTTACTATCTATGTTTAGCGTTTAATTGTTTGCGATAAAGTAATGAGTAAATTAAAAGTTGGTATTGTTGGTGGAACGGGATACACAGGGGTTGAGCTGTTGCGCCTGCTCGCACTGCATCCTCAAGCTGAATTAACTGTCATTACCTCTCGTGGTGAAGCGGGCTTGCCCGTGGCGGATATGTTCCCTAGCCTACGTGGCTATGTGGATTTGCTATTCACCGATCCTGCGACAGTAGATTTAAGCATTTGTGACATCGTATTTTTTGCTACGCCAAATGGTATCGCCATGCAGCAAACTCGCGAGCTTTTATCCAAAGGTGTACGCGTCGTAGATTTGGCAGCAGATTTTAGAATCAAAGATGTAACCGTATGGGAAAAATGGTACGGGATGACGCATGCCTGTCCAGATTTAGTTGCTGAAGCAGTTTATGGCTTGCCTGAAGTCAATCGAGAAAAGATTCGCAATGCTAAATTGGTGGCGAATCCAGGATGTTACCCCACGGCTGTGCAGCTAGGTTTTTTACCCTTGCTAGAGGCGGGCGTGATTGACCCTAGCTTTTTGATTGCCGATGCTAAATCAGGCGTAAGTGGTGCTGGGCGTAAGGCGGAGGTGCATACCTTATTGGCTGAAGCTGGAGATAACTTCAAAGCCTATGGTGTTAGCGGACATAGACACTTACCTGAAATTAGTCAGGGACTAGAAAATTTTAGTGGCAAACCTGTGAATTTGACTTTCACCCCTCACTTGTTACCCATGATACGCGGCATACATGCTACGCTTTATGCGAAATTAAATAAGCAAGATGTTGATCTACAAAGTTTGTTTGAAGCACGCTACGCACAAGAGCGCTTTGTTGATGTATTGCCTAAGGGTAGTCACCCTGAAACCCGTTCAGTGCGCGGCTCAAATCAGTGTCGTATCGCGGTGCATCAACCACAAGGTGGTGACACTGTGGTGATATTGTCAGTCATTGATAATTTGGTTAAAGGTGCAGCAGGTCAGGCGGTGCAGAACATGAATATTATGTTTAATCTAGCTGAAAATTTGGGCCTAGAAGTAGTGCCGTTACTGCCTTAAGCTGGAAAATGAAACGCGCCATTACACCAATTACAAGAAAGTTTAAGCGACATTATGGCGTATCCGCTAAAAACTTGACGGTACGCTCTAAACAACCTTGGTATTGGCAACTTGGCTTAGCGGTGATGCTGATATTTTCAGGCTACCTGATTGCTTACTGGCATTTTACTGGTGGAAAATTTTGGCATTTTTCAGATAATATACAAAAAATCACTGCTGAAAACTCAAGCTTACAAGCTAAAGTAATACAGCTTGAGCGTCAGCTACAAGTGCAACAGGTCGCTCAAAATAATCTGGCGAATGATTTAAAATCATTACAAGATGAAAGCTTGAAGCTAAAACAAGATGTACTTTTTTATAAAAACATCGTCAATGAAAAGAAACATATTCAGTAGAATAGATATTACAACTTAACCATCATCGATTCCAAAAGTAGAGGAAGTAATGTTTTTTAAAAAAAGTGACAAACCTACTAGTCGTATTGATACCTTAATTGGTAGCGACACGCGCATTGAAGGTAATATCTATTTTGCTGGCGGATTGAGAGTGGATGGCATCATTAAAGGTGATGTAAAGGAGGCATCTTCCGAGCTCGGTACCGTTGTGTTAAGTGAGCATGGTCAAATTGAGGGCACTGTCGTTGTTTCCCGCATCATGTTAAATGGCAAGGTTATAGGCCCAGTACACGCTAAGGACTATGTCGAACTTCAACCCAAAGCCCGTGTCTTAGGTGATGTATATTACAAGGTGATTGAAATGCACACTGGTGCGGTGATTGAAGGCAATTTAATTTACCAAGGTGAGCAAGAAGTAAAATTGTTGACGAATAAAGATTGACCCGTTGCTATGACAGCGCGATAATGAAATATGTAGTAAATTTAAGGAGTTGATTATGAATGCAGTTGCCGAAGTACAAGATTTAAATATACCTGCTCCGTTAGTTTTTACGGATAATGCAGCAAAAAAAGTAAAAGAACTTATTGAGGAGGAAGGCTCTCCTGATCTTAAATTACGCGTGTTTGTCAGCGGCGGTGGTTGCTCTGGCTTTCAATATGGCTTTACTTTTGAAGATACCAGCAACGACGATGACACTATGGTCGATAACGATGGCGTGACCTTACTGATTGACCCAATGAGTTTGCAATATTTGGTTGGTGCCGAGATTGATTATCAAGATAGCCTGCAAGGCTCTCAATTTGTAATCCGCAACCCAAATGCCACAACAACTTGTGGTTGTGGATCCTCTTTCTCAGCCTAACTTTAGCTGGTACCGATTTTATTCGGTTTGAAAGAACGGCAGCAGTTAGGGTAATAAAAAAGGAGCTTATGCTCCTTTTTTATTACCTATACTAAATCATCTTTGGTTAATTGGTATAAAGTCTCTGCGTACATTACCAGTATAGAGTTGGCGTGGTCTGCCAATTTTTGCCTCAGGGTTGCCAATCATTTCATCCCATTGTGCCACCCAGCCAGCGGTACGTGCCAACGCAAAAATAGCGGTAAACATTGAGTTAGGTATGCCCATCGCGCGCATCACGATCCCACTATAGAAATCCACATTGGGGTAGAGTTTGCGTGATACAAAATATTCATCCTCAAGCGCAATTTTCTCTAGTTCCATCGCGAGTTTAAACATAGGGTCGTCATGCAGACCAAGCACATTCAGTACTTCATAGCAGGTTTTTTGCATGATAGCGGCGCGTGGGTCCATACTGCGGTATACGCGATGTCCAAAACCCATGAGTCTGAATGAGTCGTTTTTGTCTTTCGCGCGTTTGATAAATTCACCAATGCGACTTACGTCGCCAATTTCTTCCAACATGGTAAGTGTGGCTTCGTTTGCACCACCATGCGCTGGGCCCCAAAGTGATGCAATACCTGCAGCAATGCAAGCAAACGGATTAGCACCACTAGAGCCTACTAAACGAACAGTTGAGGTAGAGGCGTTCTGCTCGTGATCCGCATGTAAGATTAAGATGCGCTCAAAAGCCTTTGCGAGTACTGGATTAGGTGTATATTGCTCACAGGGTGTGGCAAACATCATGTGCATAAAGTTTTCTGCATAACCCAAGTTGTTTTGTGGGTACATGAAAGGTTGCCCAATATTGTACTTGTAACTCCACGCTGCTATTGTAGGTACTTTTGCAAGTAAACGAGTAGCCGCAATATTGCGCAATTTTGGGTCACTTACATCAGCATTTTCAGGATAAAAAGCGGCCATCGCCCCCACAACGGAAACCATGACAGCCATTGGGTGCGCATCGCGACGAAAGCCACGGAATACGTTATCCATTTGGTCATGCAGCATGGTATGAGAGCGAACAGAAGCGCTAAAGTTAGCCTTTTGATCAGCGTTAGGTAGTTCACCATTGGAAAGCAAATAGGCAACCTCTAAGAAGTCACAATTTTCAGCAAGTTGCTCAATAGGATAGCCTCGATAGTAGAGCAAGCCTTTTTCACCATCAATAAATGTAATATTCGAATTACAAGAAGCTGTCGATAGAAAGCCTGGGTCGTAAGTGAATATGCCATGCTTACCTAAGTTGCGGATGTCAATCACATCAGAACCTAGATTGCCAGAGAGAATAGGAAGCTCTACAGGGTCTGCCCCATTGTCAAATGAAAGGGTTACTTTAGTTGGTTTGTTCATAATTTCCTTACTTGTAAAAAAACCTGAGTCTGTATCAGCACAACCCCAAAAAGGCTGACCTTTAGAAGACTAAGCAATCTAGGTTGGTTATAGGTGAAAGGTCACTCGTGACAAAACTTAGACCTTGATTGCTTACCTAGCATAAATTGCACCAAGTATACGCGCACCTATCGCCCCAGTGACGGCTGGTAGGTTTCCAGAGGATTTTTGCATGGCTTGTTTGGCTAGCCATGCAAAGGCTGTAGCCTCTACCCAATTCACATCAATGCTTAAATCATTAGTGAGTTTTATTTTTACAGGATTGAGCAATTCCCGCAAGCACTGAATGAGTGCAGTATTGTGAGCGCCACCGCCACATAGGTAAATCTCATCGACTTTCGCACATGTTTGGTCTACCGCATTAGCGATACTAACCGCCGTCAGCGCTAGCAAGGTGCGTTGAATGTCTTGCGGTGCTTGTAGCGTGAGGTGTTGTTTTAGCCAACTTAGATTAAATAAATCGCGGCCAGTACTTTTAGGCGGTGGTAGCGCAAAGTAAGGGTCGGATAATAGCGAATCCAGCAGGTTTTGGTCTACTATGCCAGTCATCGCCCACTGCCCAGAAGCATCATAGCGCTGACCTAAATGCTGCTCGACCCAAGCATCCATCAACATATTGCCCGGCCCTGAATCAAAGCCGTAGATGGCTCCTTGGCTTGGCAGATAAGTTAAATTGGCAATGCCGCCTATGTTGATAATAACGCGATTTAAAGTTGGGTGCGCAAACACAGCTTGATGAAATGCTGGCACAAGCGGTGCGCCCTGCCCGCCAGCCGCAACGTCTCGACTACGAAAGTCAGCGACAACATCGATTTGCGTAAGCTCTGCTAATAATGCAGCGTTGCCTATTTGCAATGTAAAGCCAAGTTCAGGGCGGTGACGAATGGTTTGCCCGTGTGAGCCGATGGCTGAAATACTCGCTGGATTAAGTCCAGTAATTTCGAGTAACTGACTAACAACCTTAGCATACAAAGTGGCCAAGGCATTGCCGAGCAAAGCCGCTTGTTCAAGTTCATTTTCACTGGGAGTTTGCAACGCAAGTAAGTTTGCGCGAAGTTCGGCAGAGTAAGGGAGGGAGTGCGTCTGCACTAGTCTACATTTTGTGTTTTGAGTCTTTGCGCTTGGTTGAGTTGCAGGTTCATCATCAAACTCAACCAGTGCAGCATCGACACCATCCAGACTGGTGCCAGACATTAAACCAATAAATAAAGATTTTGACACTATCGGGCGAGACTATTCCAACGAAGCAACATTGGTGTTAAGTAAGCCAAGTTGTGCCATGTAGACATTTTTGCGTGTCATAAAATCTGCAAAATATTGAGGTGCAATCGGCGTTACATTAGGCAGCGCCACGGTCATTGGATCTCGATGCTCGCCTTTAATCAAAAACTCATAATGTAAATGTGGGCCTGTTGCCAAACCTGTCATACCAACATAACCAATCACATCACCTTGTTCAACTTTCATGCCTTTGCGCAAGCCAGATTCAAAACGTGAAAGATGTCCATACACAGTGCTAACGCCATTGTCGTGACTGAGCACAATCACGTTGCCATAACCACCTTTAACACCAACAAACTCAACTGTCGCATCGCCAGATGCCTTGATACGCGTGCCAGTTGGCGCGGCTAAATCAACGCCTTTATGCGCACGTATGGTATTGAGCACAGGATGAAATCGCCCCAAGCTAAAACCTGAACTAACGCGCGTAAACTCAAGTGGCGAGCGGAGAAATGATTTATGTAAATTTTTGCCTTCTGGGGTGTAGTAATTGATTTTCCCCTCGGGAGATTGATACATCACAGCGCGATACGTTTTGCCGTTATTGGTAAACTCTGCCGCTAATACATTGCCAGCACTGATTTCTTCTCCATTCAGCTCATTCACCTCGTAAATGACTTTGAAACGATCCCCACGACGCAAATCACTATTAAAATCAATGTCAGTAGAAAAAATATCCGCCAACTGGATTGCAATGCTATCAGGAATATTTGCATCATCAGTCGCACCAAAAAGTGAGCTTTTAATGTTTGCAGATTTAATCACGACTCGTGACGTCGTATGAATACTGTGAGTGTCCACCGCATAAGTGTCGGCCTCATGGTTAATAACCACCATAGTATCGTCGTTGGCTTGGTATTCTAGCTTCACCAGATCGCCATCTTCACTGGTTTGGGCTTGAATAGGTTGACCAGGTTTAAGTTGTGAAACCAGCGCCTTGGCTTCTTGGCTTGTGCGTAAAAAATTAATTGCCGCTTTATCTTTTATGTGTAGACGCTTCAACAAACTCGCCAGAGTGTCATCACGGCGCACCACTTCGGTTTGCCAAAAATTGCTTTCAGCTTCAGCCGTCATGTTAAGTGGCGGCAATGCAATATCCTCAGTCATCATGGTTGTTGGGATGTTACTGGTGATTGTTTGCGGCGCAATACCAAATGCAGTCACGATGCCAAATAATGGAATAATAGAAAGTGTAAGTAACCAGCGTAATTTAAATTGACGCTCTAGCTTTGGTGCTTGAGAAGCGAAGTTTTGCGCTAAAATACTGTTTTCGGAGTGATGTTGTTCTTTGTGTTGGTTAAACTGCACAGCACAATACCTCAAATACTTGAATATAAGAGAGAATCCTAACAGAAAACTTTTGCATGGTGAAGTTTAAATAGGGTATATCAAACAAATAGGTAACATTAAATGATGCAACAAGCACAAATAGAACAAAATCTTGCCGTAATTAAACGCGGGGCAGATGAACTACTGATTGAGCAGGAGCTGGTAGAGAAACTCAAAAAAGGCTTGCCACTCCGCGTAAAAGCAGGGTTTGACCCAACCGCGCCAGATTTGCATTTAGGCCATACCGTCTTACTCAATAAATTAAGACAGTTTCAAGAACTCGGGCATCAGGTTTTATTCTTGATTGGCGACTTCACCGGCATGATTGGCGACCCAACGGGCAAAAGCGCAACGCGCCCACCGCTAACGGCTGAACAAGTGCAAGAAAACGCTAAGTCTTATGCAGAGCAAGTATTCAAAATACTCAAGCCTGAACAAACCGAAGTGGTGTTTAACTCCAAATGGCTGGGCGATTTAGGCGCGGCAGGTATGTTAAAACTCGCCGCCAGCTTAACGGTGGCACGCATGTTGGAGCGCGATGATTTTTCAAAACGCTTTAAAGGCAACCAACCCATCGCAATCCATGAATTTATGTATCCGCTATTACAAGGTTACGATTCTGTAGCGCTCAAAGCCGATGTCGAAATCGGCGGCACAGACCAAAAGTTTAATCTGCTAATGGGGCGTGAGTTGCAGAAACAAGCAGGCATGAGCCAACAATGCGTACTCACCATGCCTTTATTAGAAGGTTTAGATGGCGTCAATAAAATGTCTAAATCACTCGGCAACTATATTGGCGTAGCAGAACCCGCCAATACTATATTCAGTAAAATCATGTCGATTTCAGATGAGTTAATGTGGCGCTATATAGAGTTGCTCTCATTTGAAACATTAGAAACTATTGCCAAATGGAAAGCCGCAGTAGCTGCGGGCGCAAACCCACGTAATATTAAAGTCACCTTCGCCCAAGAAATTGTTGCCCGCTTTCACTCACAACAAGCTGCGCAACAAGCCCTTGAAGATTTTCAGCTGCGATCAAAAGGCGGCATACCAGATGACGTGCCAGAGGTCAGCCTAACTATAGAAGGCGAGTCTATCGGCATCGCACAAATGCTCAAAATGGTCGGCTTGGTAGAAAGCACCAGCGAAGCCATACGCGCCATTCAGCAAGGTGGGGTAAAGCTTGATAGTGAAAAAGTGGAAGATAAAAATCTACAGCTTGCAAAAGGGGTGACGGTTGTGGCGCAGGTGGGTAAGCGTAAGTTTGCCAAAATTAGCTTAGTTTAATTTGCATGTTGGTCTTAACCGAAAAATAAGAGGGGGTTAGCGGACAAGTGAAGATAGTTTTGTTATTTACATGGATGTTTCTGTTGGGGTGCATCTCTGTTTATGCTTCGGATAAAATTGACAGCATTAGTCATCTATCTCAAGGCAAGGGAGATAACCTAGGAACACCCTCGCAAAAAATTTTAAAAAAATTAATGGCGGACATTCGTGAGTGTGACAAAAGTGTTCAATATTCGTATGACGTTAATGCCAAACAAGTAAGCCCGCCAGAGCTTAAAGCTATCAAAGGTTTTAAATTTCATAAGCTACTCAAGAACGAACTTTCATTTTTTAAAATTAATGAATCATATGAGGGTATGCATGCTTCGATGCTTGTTTTAGGACAGAAGAATAACCCTTATGGTGACGCATCAATAATGTCTATTTATTTTGAAGATAATTACCTGAGCATTAAGGAACGTCTCGAGTCACTTTGGAATGTCCATTTTAATGAGACTGAAAGACCAGGTCCTGACGATTATTCGGAAGGTAAATATGCAGAGTCAAAAATACACCTTAAGGGAGTAAAAAAAATTGACGGGTATTTGACCATTGAGAGAATGCCAAAGGATGTGTACCCATACATCGGACTTACAGAAGTAAGTTGCGATCATCTTGTTAGTTCTACTGATTAAGCGTTCGTAGGTTGGGTGGAGCAACCCGATACCCAACAATCACTAAACCCAATCTATAAAATCAATTTTGTATAAAACTGCCACATTGCATTGTGGGTATGGCGCCACTCCGAGCGGCTTTAGCCGCCGTAGAGGCGGACATGCCCCTTGCGGGTATATCGGCTTTGCCTCCACCCACACGGTAAAAGCACCGTATATAAATCACGCATTCAGGATATTACGTTGCATTAAATACCCCTTACAATAATCACCTTATTGCTTGGATTTTATATGGGTTATCGTAGCGCTTGGCATGCTGACGGTGTCTATTGTTTACGATAAATCAAATATTCGCAGATAATCGGATCATCGTCTGAATACACCAAGCTACCGTAATTATGTTCTAATTCTGCAACAGTCACATTAAACGAGATTCCAATGGCAAAAAATGTACTAGGCACCCCTTTACAAACATGTAGTTTAGATCCGCTAACTGGCTTTACCAGAACGGGTTGCTGTGAAACAGGCGCTGAAGACACGGGCAGCCACACCGTATGCTGCCAAGTAACAGAGGAGTTTTTAGCGTTCTCAAAAACACGAGGTAACGATTTATCGACAGCACGCCCCGAATACGGGTTTGCGGGACTAAAACCAAACGACCGCTGGTGTTTATGCGCAACAAGATGGCACGAAGCCGCAGAAGCAGGGTTTGCCCCGCCAGTGATTTTAGAGGCCACGCATGAAAAATGTTTAGCACATGTAAGCTTAGCAGATTTGAAGTATCACGCGCTCAGGTAGGTTTGCTGAGCGTTGTTTGTGATGGCAACAAATGCAATACTTGGGGCGAAAATCAAGCAAAGATGGGTGGACCAACGCCATACCAATCAATCACTAAATCCAATCTATTTAATCAATTTTCATAAAACTGCCGCATTGTTTTGCGGTCTAACATCATCGCGCTCGACATGCTGGAGGTGTCTATTTTTTTACGGTAACCGTTGAGTTCAGAGCAGGTGGGTTCACCCATGCTCAACATGTAATAAATTGTTTTAAAATGTAAATTTTTGTTTAAATTGCAATATAAAACTGTTACAGTAGAGTGACATAAAGACTACTGATAGTCACTGATGTAAATATTGTAAAGCTTTCAATATGTAGAGTTTCGATGGAAATTTAACGTGGTTTAAATCCAGCTCTTAATTTAAGTTTATTAGATGAAAGCTTGATAATTTCATTATGCGCGGAGGCATATGTGAAAGGAAACAATCTTTTTTTAAACTTACTGTTGAACTCTTTAAGCGAACAAATTGCTGTTATCAATCAAGACGGTGTAATCATTTATGTCAACCAATCATGGATCAACTATGGTGTGATGAACGGCATGCACGCTGACTATGAGTGGATAGGTGGCAACTACTTGAAGGTTTGTCATAATGGCTTAGATGACGCAGGCGATCCTGTCTGCAACACGACAAGCGGTATTTTAGAAGTGGTGAACGGTCTTAGAGACTATTACGAAGCAGAATATCCATGTGACAGCCTAGACCAACGCCGCTGGTACATCTTAAGAGCGACCCCTTTAAAAGGCTGGAAGAGCAAGCTATTTGTCATCTCTCACATAGAGATTACCGACAGAAAAATCATGGAAGACAAATTACAGCTTTTGTCGAAGACGGATCCGTTAACTGGTCTTGCCAATCGAAAACATCTGAATGATTTCTTAATGGTCGAGTGGAAACGTGGTTTGCGCAGCCAAAAACCCATGAGTGTTTTATTGATTGATATAGACCACTTTAAACAATACAACGATAGGTATGGTCACATTCAGGGCGATGATTGTTTAATAAAAGTGAGCAATATCATCAATCAATCTGTGCATCGATGCTCTGATTTAGTCGCGCGGTTCGGAGGAGAAGAATTCATCATCGTCATGGGGGAAACTCATGCCGCGATGGCTGAAAAGGTCGCCATTGAGCTATGTAATCGAGTACGCGAAGCTAAACTGCCTCACCAAGAAGGTAAAGTTGTAACTGTCAGCATTGGCGTTAGCACATTGATTCCAGCACAACATTTAGATGAGATTGTCCTGCTCGCGCAAGCTGATAAAGCGCTTTATCTTGCAAAGAGAAACGGGCGAAATCGAGTAAAAGTTTTTACAGAAGACCTTCTGCCAACCCCAATAACGGTTGAAACCAACTAGAATAATTAGGAGTGAACCTCAGTGGTTGCGGAGTTTTTATCCAACGCAACCACTGAATGTCATCTTGCCAAACATGAGTCTCGATTCAGCGTGTAAGTTTCACTAATACGCTATGTTACGTCCCATCATCGCGTGATTGGTTTGTATCGAATACGTTTAGGTTTAGCGCCTTCTTCACCCAAACGTTTTTTCTTATCGGCTTCATATTCCTGATAATTGCCGTTGAAGAACGTCCATTGTGACTCGCCTTCTGCCGCTAGGATATGCGTTGCAATACGGTCTAGGAACCAACGATCATGTGAGATCACCAACACGCAGCCTGCAAACTCTAACAAAGCATCTTCTAGCGCACGTAGGGTTTCTACATCTAAGTCGTTTGAGGGTTCATCCAGCAATAATACATTGCCGCCAGAAATTAAGGTTTTTGCCAAGTGCAAACGCCCGCGTTCACCGCCTGAGAGTTGCCCCACCACTTTTTGTTGGTCGCCGCCTTTAAAGTTAAAGCGGCCGATATAGGCGCGTGAGGGGGTTTCGTAACGCCCGACGGTTAAGATGTCTGAGCCGCCTGAAATCTCGTCAAACACCGTTTTGGTGTCACTTAAATTGTCACGACTTTGGTCGACATACGCCAATTTGACGGTTTGACCGATGTTCACTTCGCCAGAATCGGGTTGCTCTTTACCCGTAATCATTTTAAATATGGTGGATTTACCCGCACCGTTAGGGCCAATCACACCCACAATCGCACCTGCGGGTACGGTGAAGCTTAAATTGTCGATGAGTAAGCGATCCCCAAAAGCCTTCGTTACGTTGTTAAACTCAATAACTTGGTCGCCTAAACGCTCGCCCACGGGGATGAAAATCTCCTGCGTTTCGTTACGTTTTTGGTATTCAGCGCTTGCTAGTTCTTCATAGCGTGCAATACGTGCCTTGCTCTTGGCTTGGCGTGCTTTCGGATTTTGGCGCACCCACTCAAGCTCGGTATTCAAGGCTTTACGGCGTGCAGATTCTTGCGACTCCTCTTGTTTCAAGCGTTCTTGTTTTTGGTCTAACCAGCTTGAGTAATTGCCTTTCCAAGGAATACCATGCCCGCGGTCTAGCTCTAAAATCCACTCAGCGGCATTATCTAAAAAGTAACGGTCATGCGTCACCGCCACTACTGTTCCAGGGAAGCGCACTAAAAACTGCTCCAGCCACTCTACAGATTCCGCATCCAAGTGGTTGGTTGGCTCGTCTAGCAACAACATGTCGGGCTTGGAAAGCAATAGCTTACACAAGGCGACACGACGTTTTTCGCCACCTGATAACGGGCCGATTTTTGCATCCCACGCAGGTAAGCGTAATGCATCTGCGGCGATTTCTAATTGATGCTCAACATCGGAGCCACTGGCAGCAATGATGTTTTCATATTTGGCTTGTTCATCTGCCAATTTATCAAAATCAGCATCTGGGTCGGCATACGCGGCGTAAATCTCTTCTAATTTCTGCTTGGCTTCCATCACCGCGCCCATGCCACTTTCAACCTCTTCTCGCACGGTTTTTTCAGGGTCTAGTTGTGGCTCCTGGGGTAAATACCCGATAGAAATATTGGGCAGATGCTGAACATCGCCCTCAATTTCTTTGTCCACACCCGCCATGATGCGTAACACGGTGGATTTACCTGAGCCGTTTAAGCCAAGCAAACCAATTTTTGCGCCGGGGAAGAAAGACAGTGAAATGTCTTTAATAATTTGACGTTTAGGGGGGACGATTTTGCTCACGCGGAGCATCGACATTACATATTGAGCCATTTTTATTTTCAAGCAATCACAAAAACGTTAGCTTACTGTATTGCGCTCAACTTGTGTATCTCTCAATTTGCTTATCATGCCATACACACAAGTTTTCGCTTGCCTGATCACAAACTGGTACTATCCACACCTATTAAATAAAGGCTTAAATGATATGGCATTAAAATCTACCATCTACAAAGCTGAACTGAATGTGGCGGATATGGATCGCCACTATTATCAGCAGCATAGCTTAACACTTGCCCGCCACCCATCGGAAACCGAAGAGCGCTTAATGGTACGCTTGATTGCTTTTACCTTGTTTGCGTCTGAAACGCTCGCTTTTGGCAAAGGCTTGAGTGACGATGAAGAACCCGATTTATGGCAAAAAGACCTGACGGGCGCAATAGAGTTATGGATTGAAGTAGGCTTGCCAGATGAACGCATTCTTCGCAAAGCCTGTGGTCGTGCAAGCCAAGTAGCAGTAATCATCTATGGTGGTAGAGCCGCTGATCTGTGGTGGGCTCAAAACAGCAAAGCATTATTAAAATTGAATAACTTAAGGGTAATCAACCTGCCAGAGACTGATAGCCTAACCAATGCTTGTTCTCGCAATATGAACATCAGCTGCACCCTACAAGATGCACAGATTTTAGTGAGTGATGGCCAAGGTAGCTTTGATATAAACCCCGTCACGCTTGGCGGCTAATACACTGATGGCTTCAATATACCGCATTTGATTGTTAAAGCTGCGCTATAAGTCTGTAATATGCTGACTAACTTTATTTTTGACACAACATTTAGGCGACTATCCACATGTCCACTACCGAAAATTTAACACCTACTGAAACGTTTATCCCAAGCAAAGATGCCTCGCTTGAATCTTCCATCAGCACTTTGCAAAGCAAATTATTAGCGCTTGGTTTCCATGTGGAAGAGCGTTCTTGGCTCAATGAAATTGAAAATATCTGGTCGGTGCATGTGAGTGATCGCGATTGTCCACGCCTATTTAGCAATGGCAAAGGTGCATCGCAATTGGCGGCGCGTGCCAGCGCTTTGGGCGAATACTTTGAGCGACTCAGCACCAATTATTTTTGGACGCATTTTTATCTAGGCGAAACCATCGCCAACCAACCCTTTGTGCATTACCCAAGCGAGCAATGGTTTCCGCTAACAGGCGACAAGTGGCCTAAAGGCCTACTCACGCCAGAGCTACAAAAGTTCTATAACCCAGAAGGTGGCGCGATTGCCAGCCAGTTAATCGACCTCAATTCTGGCAACGCAGAGCGCGGTATTTGCACCATTCCCTACACTCGCTTGCGTGATGAAAAAATCGCATTATTCCCCGTCAATCTGATCGGCAATCTTTATGTGAGCAACGGCATGTCTGCGGGCAATACCATGATGGAAGCACGCACCCAAGCATTAGCCGAAATTTTCGAGCGTGACATTAAATACAAAATTATTCGTGAAGGCATTTGCCTGCCTGATGTGCCAGAAGCAATCATCAATCGCTACCCACGTATTGCGGCGGGTATTGCTGGTCTGCGCAAAGCTGGTTACGGCATATTGGTAAAAGATGCCTCTTTAGGCGGCAAATATCCCGTGATGAACGTGACCTTATTGCATCCAGATGACCAAGGCTGCTTTGCCAGTTTTGGTGCGCATCCACGCTTTGAAGTGGCGCTAGAGCGAGCGCTCACAGAGCTGCTGCAAGGTCGCGCCATTGACGGTCTCACCAACTTTGCCGCCCCAGGTTTTGATATGGAAGAAATTGCCGATTCACAAAACTTAGAAATCCACTTTGTAGATTCCAGCGGCGTGATTAGCTGGAATTTTCTGCGTAACACCCCAGATTTTGAGTTTGTCGATTGGAACTTCGGCACAACCACTGAGGAAGATTACCACTGGTGCGTCAACACCATCCACGCCAGTGGTCACGATATTTATGTGGCGGATTTCACCCATTTAGGCGTTTACGCCTGCCGTATTTTTGTGCCGGGCATGTCTGAAATCTACCCAGTAGAAGAGCTACAGTGGGAAAACAACAGCGTAGGCAACCAAGTGCGCCCTGCCATGTTGCGTTTGCAAGACTTAACAGAAGAAGAAAGTGCCGAGCTTTTAGATACATTTTTATCGCTAGAGCTCGCAGATGAGTTGCCAGTGACAACGCTAATCGGCCTATGTGCGGATGCCAACACCGTTTGGGCAGATTTGCGTGTAGGCGAAATAAAAACGCTACTAGGGTTAGCTATTGGTGACCAAGACGCGATTTTAGACGGCTGTGTGTGGATAGAGCAGTTTGGCGAACTGCCAGAAGCCCGCGCCCGCGTGTATCGCTGCGTAGAAAAAATCATCAAAATGCTGGATACCTATGAGCTGGATGATATTGCCCCCTACGAAGTCAACTTATCACTGCTATACGGTGCAGAAACCTTAAAGCAAGCGCAACAGCTGGTGAATGGCGAAGTGCAGTTTTTCGGCTTGGATAATTTGGGCGCAGATATGCAAGGCAGCCAAATGCATCAACAATTATTAGCGGCGTATCGCAAGGTGGGGGCGTTTAAAGTGAATTAAATGAGTGAGTTAAAAGGGTGAAATAAAACTTTCTCTTGACCTCAAGTTTTGGTTTGCGTAAAGTTCGCACCCTTATGAAAAACTTTACTTCCACATTAGCGATTATTGCCAAGGCGGTCTGGCTGCGAGCCAACTACTGCTGCGGTTGCTTTTGTGCGTAATAAGTCTTCATAACATTGCAACCGCGGGCTCTCCGCGGTTGATCTAAAGTTGTTCCCCACCTCGTTGAGCCCCACATTTAAGGGCTTTAACATGCAAACTCAAAAACAACATATTTTCTTTGGTTCCATCATGGTGCTGGTATCGGCTATCGCATTTTCGTCTAAAGCGATTATTGTGAAGCTGGCGTACGTCTATGCGGTTGACGCGGCCACGCTGATTGCCTTACGTATGTTTTTTTCGATTCCGTTTTTTGTCAGTCTGGCGATTTGGGCGCACTCAAAACATACGCAAGATGCCTTAAGCCGAACAGAGCTAGTAGGCATTGTTTTGCTCGCAGTGATTGGCGGTTATGGCTCGATGTGGTTGAATTTTGCGGGTTTGCAGTATGTCACCGCAGGTTTAGAGCGTGTGATTTTGTTTCTCTACCCCACCATGGTGGTACTGATGAGTGCTGCAGTCTTTAAACGCGCGATTAGCCGTCGTGAAATATTTGCTCTGGTTGCGAGCTATGCTGGCGTGATTTTAGTGGTTTGGCATGACGTTAGCTTACCACACGATGCCAGTGCAAAAACCCTGTTAGGCGCATTGTTGGTATTGGCTAGCGCGATTGCCTATGCCGCTTACTTGGTGTGCAGCGGACGCATTATTCCGCGCCTCGGTGCTTCATTGTTTACGGCTTACACCATGCTCATTGCCACCGTCGCCAGCGCTGCGCACTTTGCAATCAGTGAAGATATTCACGTGGCGATGCATTTGCCCGCGCAAGTGTACTGGTTGTGCTTACTCATGGCGGTAGTGGCGACTGTATTGCCATCCATCTTGATGAATATTGGCATTCAGCATTTAGGCAGCAGCAAGGCCGCATTGATGAGTTCAGTTGGGCCAGTTGCGACTATCTTTCTCGCCTATTTACTTTTGGGCGAAACAGTGACGCTGGTGCAGTTGTTTGGCACGGCCTTAGTGTTGCTGGGGGTGTTGGCGATTAGCTTGGGTAAACGGTTAGAGCATAAAGGTTAAGGTTTGGTTAAGGGGCGCACTTTAACGCGCCCCATTAAATACTAGATAAATTGCTGTTTTTTAGGCTAAACATTTTGCCCAATACGCCAAATAACACCCGATGGGTCAGCAATACAAAAATCACGCATTTTCCAAGGTTGTAGCTCAATCGGCCAGATTTTAACCCCGTATTTTGAGACCACCTCACTTTGATTGATTTTATCCCACCATGCATCCACATCACTAACCAGCATATGCATCATGAAATTTTCCGCGAGACCTTCAACGCAAAAATCTTGAAGCAAAAAACTGACGTGTTCAAAATAAAAGTAAGCAACGTAGCTGCCCTGCGAAGCCATGGTAAAGCCTATGTCTTGGTAAAACCGCTTAGACAATTCAAAATCTTTGGCTGGAACAAAAGCTTTAATTTCTGTGACATGTAAATTTGACATGCTTTACTCCCTAACTTTCGCTAAGCAACAAAGACCAATCAAAAAATGGCCCTGGGTCTGTCTTTCGGCCAGGCGCAATGTCTGAATGACCTGTCACTGCTTCAATTTTATACTGTGCTTTTAAACTTACAACAAGTTGATTCAGCTTTTGATATTGCGCAACTTCAAACGCTTCAAAATCGCTGCCTTCTAGCTCGATGCCGATTGAAAAATCATTACAGCGTTCACGCCCCTGCCATTGTGATACGCCTGCGTGCCATGCACGATCTAGGCATGAGACAAATTGAATCAGCGCGCCATCACGGCGAATCAAAAAGTGTGAGGATACTTTGAGGTGGCTGATTTCCGCATAATAGGGGTGTTCATCGGAGTTTAGCTGATTGGTAAATAGCTCGATAATGCCGTTGCCGCCGTATTGTTGCGGCGGTAGGCTAATGTTGTGTATCACAATCAGCGTGGCTTCAGCACCTTCAGGCCTCGCGTCAAAATTAGGTGAGGCAATTTGTGTGGCTTGGGCGCAAAACCCAGCTTGGTCTATGGTGAAAGGTTTCATGGGTGATTTATCTGTGCGTGATGTGGGCTTATCCGATAAAATTAGCAACATTACAACTCGCTAGGGATATTACATGGTTTTTCTTCAATTATTTCTGATGTTGGTGGTTATTCTAATCGCAGCTGAAGTGTTTACCAATGCGCTTGAGCATTTAGGTGAAAAACTGGGGATTTCCGAAGGAGTGACAGGCTCTCTATTTGCCGCTGTCGGTACGGCATTGCCTGAGACTTCTGTGCCGTTGCTTGCGTTGCTGGCAGGTACACAAGATACACATGTGAATGAAGAAATTGGCGTGGGGGCGATTTTAGGTGCGCCGCTAATGTTGGCAACGCTTTCTATCTCGCTTATGGCGCTTTCTGTACTAAAAGCACGTGGTGCGCATGGTTCGTTGCGCCCTGAACGCACGGGTTTAATTCGCGATTTAAACTTTTTTATTATTGCTTTTGCATTCGCAACGCTGGCATTGTTTGTGCCGCACACGCAGTCAGTGGTGCGTTATGGCATTGGCTTTGTGATGGTGTTTACCTATTTTATTTATATTTTAATGACGATACGCGCTTCAAAAGGATTGGTTGCGGATGGGCATGCTACCGAGGCAGAAGATGATATGTTCTTATGCCGCATCGGCTTGCCGCAAAATATGTTTGTGGTGATGTTGCAGTTATTGCTTGGCTTGGGCCTGTTGCTTGCGGGTGCAAAAGGCTTTATCGGTGGCGTGCAAGAGGCGGCGCAAATCATCGGCATTTCTGCTTTGTTGCTTTCTTTATTGATTATCCCGATTGCTACAGAGTTGCCTGAAAAAGTGAACAGCATTTTGTGGATACGTAAGGGCAAAGATACTTTAGCTTTCGGTAATATTACGGGCGCGATGGTGTTTCAAGGCACACTGCTACCCGCCATCGGCATCATGTTAACGCCTTGGGAACCTAGAGTGGAGGTCTTGACTGGCGTGTTAATTACTTTATTAGCTGCGATTTGGATACGTGCAACCGTTGCGCGAGGGGGCTTAAAGGTTTGGCACTTCTGGATTAACGGCGGCCTGTATTTTATTTATTTAGCAACCGTATTGTTCGCTTAACCACTATAAATAAAAAATATTCGCGTTAGTTTGGTAAAATGACTTTACAAATTAACTGAATACACCATTTTGACCACTATTAAAATCATCAAGAAATCAAGCATCTCTGCGGACGAAGGCAAAAAACCTGTGCGCAGAGTTGCCCCTACGCTACGTGACAGATCGAAGCCTCCACCAAAACCCGTTCAAAAAGCGAATGAATTTGTCACGAAGCAAACAATAAATGACAACGCAGACGCGCGCGCTGGTGAACAAATCACCTCAAAAAACCCTAAACCAAACGCGAATCGCCAGCGTAATCATCGCTGGGATGGCACGCCTAGAGAGATTGACAGCCGTCCGTCACAAAGTAAAGTAGAGAATCCAAATACGCCTAGCAAACCAACAATAACTAAGGCAGGTCAAGACACTCGAGTATCTCCCAAGTTTAATCAAGAAGAACCGCATTACCGCCAAGCACCGCGCAGAGGCGGCAAAGTGCGGGATGGCTTTGATGCCAACGCGCCCGCGCCTAAACCAAGCAACAAAACTGCATCGAATAACGATTTACCACGTTTATCCAAGTTGATGGCGGAGCGCGGTTTATGTTCGCGTCGAGAAGCTGATGATTGGATAGAACAAGGCTGGGTGATGGTCGACGGTGAAATTATCGATACCCTTGGCACGCGTGTTTCACCAGATGCTGAAATTATTATCAGTGATTATGCACGTGAAGAGCAGGCCGAAAATGTCACCATTATTCTTAACAAGCCAATTGGCTATGTGAGCGGGCAAGCAGAGGATGATTACGAGCCTGCGGTTGTGCTAATTCAACCTGAAAATCAATGGAGTGAAGATAAATCAGGCATCAAGTTTTCACGTAAGCATTTAAAAAACATAGCTCCGTCTGGCCGCTTAGATATTGATTCAACTGGAATGTTAGTGCTTACTCAAGATGGCCGTATTGCGCGCCATTTGATAGGCGAAGATTCTACAGTAGAGAAAGAGTATCTGGTTCGGGTTGAAGGCGAACTGAGCGACTCTGGTTTAAAAAAACTGAATCATGGTTTATCGCTTGATGGTGTTTTACTTAAACCCGCAAAGGTTTCATGGCAAAATGAAGACCAGTTACGCTTTGTTTTGCGTGAGGGACGTAAACGTCAAATTCGGCGGATGTGTGAGTTAGTGGGTTTGCATGTCGTTGGCTTAAAGCGAATCAGAATTGGCAGTGTAACATTAGGTCAATTGCCGATGGGACAATGGCGGTATTTACGAGAGAATGAGCGATTTTAACCAAACCTTTCAACTTAAAAAACAAAGGAGATTTAAATGGGTTTATTTGATAGCGTAGCAGGTGCAGTTTTAGGGAAATTGGCTGGCGACCAAGGCGGCATGGTACAAATGGCGATGGATTTAATTAATCAGCACGGTGGTATTGGTGGTGTGCTAGATAAGTTTAAAGAAGGCGGATTAGCTAACGAAGTTGCTTCATGGGTGAGCACTGGTGAGAATCTCCCTATCTCTGCAGAGCAAATTTCAGCGGTGTTGGGTGATGGTCAAATCGCACAAATGGCGGCAAAATTTGGAATCAGCCCAGAGGTCATTAGCAGTCAAATTGCAGAAAACCTCCCTGTTCTTGTAGACAAACTCACACCAAATGGTGAATTGCCAGATGACAATGCAGGAATACTCGGTCAATTGATGGGCATGCTTAAAGCGTAATATTTAAGTGTTAGCATAAGGGCGCTGGTCGCCCTTTTTTATTATTTGGAAGAAGTTGATGGATTTAATTTTACTGTTCAAAGCTTTTATTTTAGGCATTGTAGAAGGTGCTACCGAATTTTTACCTGTCAGTAGTACGGGGCATTTAATCATTGTTGGCGATTTACTCAATTTTAACGATGAACGCGGCAAGGTTTTTGAAATTGTGATTCAGCTGGGCGCGATTCTCGCCGTGCTCTGGCAATATCATGCAAAATTCACACATGTGATTACCAGCCTGAATAAAGACGCATCATCCCAACGTTTGGTGATCAATTTGCTAATTGCATTTATGCCAGCCGCTGTTTTAGGGTTAGCTTTTCACCATGCCATTAAGCAATATTTATTTTCGCCTATCACTGTGGCTTATGCCCTGATTGTCGGTGGTATTATGATTTTAGTTATTGAAAAAAATCTGCCGAAAGTCGATACACACAGTGTAGACGAGATGGACTGGAAACACGCATTGAAGGTTGGTTGCGTGCAGTGTTTAGCTTTGTTTCCAGGCTTTTCACGTGCAGGGGCAACCATTATGGGCGGCTTATTATTCGGGTTAAGTCGCAAAACCGCAACGGAGTTTTCATTCTTCTTGGCGATACCCATTATGGTCGCAGCAACTGTGTTGGATATTGCAAAAAGTGGTAACTTACTCAGCAAAGAGGATATTGGAATATTTGCAGTGGGGTTTGTCACAGCATTTATTAGCGCTTTAATTGCTGTGCGGGTCTTGATTCGCTTTGTTTCAACGAATGACTTTAAAGTGTTTGCCTGGTACCGCATTGTGTTTGGTATCTTGGTATTAGCCTACTTTTGGAAGTAAGCTAAAAACCATAACAAAATAGAGGTGGGTAATGAAAAACATCATTAAATATTTATCTTTTGGTATTGGTGGTTTAATTGTCCTGCTGGTTGCGGTGATTGCCTACCTTGCAGCCACATTTAACCCAAATGATTACAAACCCTATATTGTTAAAATGGTTCAAGAAAAAAAACAGCGCACGCTACATATTGATGGCGACATCAAACTGACATTCTGGCCAAAAATCGGCGCTGATTTAGGCAAAATCTCACTTTCAGAACAAAATAGCGAGGCACAATTTGCCGCGATGAATAGCGCAAAAGTTTCGCTAGCTGTTTTGCCATTGCTCCAAAAAGAGCTGGTAGTAGATACCGTTTATGTGGATGGCGTAACTGCGAATATCATCCGCCACAAAGATGGCACTACCAACTTTGACGATTTAATGAGCAAAGACGAGGAAGAGTCTGAAAAAATAAAATTTAATATTGATGGCGTGCATGTCTCCAACGCATCCGTGAATCTAAGCGATGAGATGGCAGATGCAAAATACAGCGTTAAACACTTTAACTTAACCACGGGTCATGTCGCACTTAAACAGCCATTTGATCTCGCAACAGATTTTGAATTAACAGCCAGCAAGCCTGCTATTAGCGCTAAAGCCAATATCAAAGGCAATTTTATGGCAGACCCTGATGCGAAACATTTTGTCGCTAAGGGCTTAGATGCGCTAGTGACAGGTGATTTGGCAACAACCAAAAACGCCAACATCAAGGTTTCAGGCGATGTAGATGTGAAACCTGACAATATGGAGTTTTTGGTTGATAGTCTTAAACTGGCGGTTTCTGGCGATATGAATGGTGCCAAGCTCGCAGGCGAGTTAAATGCACCTAGTCTGAAAATTTTAAAAGAGGAAATCAGCGGCAAAGAAGCCACACTCAAATTTTCACAAGACAAAGCGGGCGACACCATGCAGGCCAAACTGACGCTTGCAGATATTAAAGGCTCATCAAAGGCATTTCAAAGTAGCGGCATTAGGGGCACTGTGAATATGAAGCAAGGTGCGCGTACGGTAGATGGTAATTTCTCATCTCCTTTTGCGGGTAATTTTGAGCAAATGATTTTTGATTTACCCAAACTTGCGGGCAATCTAGATGTGAAAGACACAACGCTACCGAATGGTGCGGTGAAAGGTGACTTTGCATTGAAAGTGCATGCGGATGTCAATAATCAACAAATTACTAGCAATTTTGACTTGAACTTAGACAACACAAAACTCAAAGGCGATGTTGCAGTTGCAAGCTTTAGTAAACCTAACATCAAGTTTAATTTAAATGCAGATACCCTAGACATTAACAAGTTAATGGGCAATAAAACAGCAGCGAGCAGTGCTGACAAAACGGCAAAATCCAAACCGACAGATTTGTCTGCATTAAGCCAACTATTGCTAGATGGTCACATCACCATCAACCAACTCATTTACGATAAATACCGTTTGTCAGGCATTAACTTTGGTATAAAAGCAGATGGTTCTCAATTAAATATCAACCCATTTGCCGTGAAGTTTGATGAAACCAATATCAAAGGCGGCTTTGGCATTAGCCGTTTTGCCAAACCCATTTATCATTTCGATTTGGATATTGATAAATTAGATGCAGATAAGTACATCACCAAAGCCGACCCTAAAACCCCACAAGCCAAAGCTGACCCGAATGCCCCCATTGATTTAAGCGCGCTTAAATCCATCAATGCGGATGGTGAACTTCGTGTGGGTTGGTTGAAGTTGGCGAATGTAAAATCCACCAACGTGCGCATCAAACTGCAAGCAGATGACGGGGTAGCGCAACTCGCACCATTTTCAGCAAACTTGTACGAAGGTAGTATGAATGGCTCTTTACGGGTAGACGCACGTAGCACGCCCAGCATTGCCTTTAAGCAAATGATGTCGGGCATAACGATTGGCCCGCTACTTGTCGATTCTATTAACAACGATATGCTGGATGGCAAAGGTACTTTAAATGTAGACGTTACGACGCAAGGCAATACCGTGGGCGCACTAAAAAAGTCGCTCGCAGGCACGGCTGCGCTTAACTTAGCAGATGGTGCGGTAAAAGGCATTGATATTGCAGGTAAATATCGGGAGTTAAAATCTAAAATCAATATTTTAAAAACGCAAACTAACGTAGCTTCAGACCAAAAACAAAAAACCGACTTTAGCGAAATGAAAGCCAGCTTCAATATTAAAAGTGGCGTCGCTCATAATGATGACCTAACCATGAAGGCGCCGTTATTTCGTCTAGCTGGCACTGGTGATATTGATATTGGCAATGAATCGCTTAACTACACAGCCAAGCCAACACTGGTTAAAACGCTCAAAGGTCAAGAAGGTGCCGATTTAAACGCACTGGATGGCCTGACTATTCCAGTAAAAGTATCTGGTACATTTTCTGCGCCCAAGTACGGGGTTGACTATTCAGCCGTTGGCGTTGCACTTGCCAAAAGCAGCCTGACCGACAAACTTGGTGGTAGCAATAATCAAGCGGTTAAAGATTTACTAAGTGGCAACAAAGAAGATGCGCTTAAATCACTGCTAGGGGGCAAGAAAAAAGATGCGCCTGCAGCTGAAACAGGCACAGCGCCAGCAACTGAAACAGCACCAGTCGAAGCAAAACCAGAATCTGTGGAAGATAAAGCCAAGAAAAAACTTAACAAGTTACTTGGTTTTTAAAGTCGTTTTTAATGCCATCTTGTTCAAATGTCTGATTTTGCCGCACGCCTGATCGCATGGCAAAAACAACACGGTCGCCATGATTTGCCTTGGCAAAATACGCGTGACCCTTACGCAATCTGGGTGTCTGAAATTATGTTGCAGCAAACCCAAGTCACTGCGGTCATCGGTTATTATCAGCGCTTTATGCAACGCTTTCCCACTATCAAATCACTCGCTGATGCCGAGCAAGAAGAAGTGATGCAACATTGGAGCGGCTTGGGTTATTACTCGCGCGCGCGTAATTTGCACAAAGCCGCGCAAACCATTATGGATGAGCATAATGGTGAGTTTCCGCAAAATTTTGAGACGATACAAACCTTATCGGGCATTGGGCGTTCCACAGCGGCAGCCATTGCTTCATTTGCATTTAACCAAATACAAACCATTTTAGATGGCAATGTTAAACGCTTGCTAGCCCGCCATTTTGTGGTGGAAGGTTGGCCAAGCAGCCCAAAAGTTGAAAAGAAACTGTGGGCGTTAGCTGAAAGTCTACTCCCAAAAACAGACATGGTGGCCTATACCCAAGGCCTGATGGATTTAGGCGCAACCATTTGCACACGAAGCAAACCACAATGCAACGCTTGCCCACTTAATGCAAGTTGCGGCGCGTTTGCACAAAACCGTACTAAAGAGTTACCTACACCGAAGCCAAAATCCATCACTCCACAAAAACAAACCACCATGATGCTATTGCTCAACGGTAACGAGGTACTGCTAGAAAAGCGCCCACAAAGCGGCATCTGGGGTGGGTTGTGGAGTTTGCCAGAAATTGCCGAACACGAAATTGCGGCTGAGGTAGCACTCGCTAGATTTGCGTTTGAGGTGGAATCTGAAGAGCCGCTTGCCATCGTCAATCATGCTTTTACCCACTTCAAGCTTGCCATTACGCCGCAACCATGTCGCTTGGCACACAAACCCAAACAAGTGAATGCACCTAATTTGATTTGGTTAAGCATTGATGATGCTATTACTGCCGCGATACCCACGCCCGTAAGAAACATTCTGCTTTCTATCAAATAATACCCAATTTCAAATGACGCATTAAGGCTGTCAATCGGGCGTTGCTTTAAAGTTATCGCAGAAACCACCGTGATAACATCATAGCTAGTTGCAATGTGTTATCTAAACGATTTAACATGACAATTACACCAGTGAGATAGGAGTTATCATGCCGTCGCTCTACAAATGCCGTGATGAACGTGTACAAGATGTGTTGTTGGCTTATACCAACATCGAAGGCTCGGTGCGCTACTCATTGACGCATGGCGGCAGACGTTTGCCTTTTGAACAGTTTGAATTGCAAATGATGCGCGAAGACAAAGCTTGGGCAATGGCAAGATTGGTGATTGATAAAATTATGCGTTTGCCGCATATCCGCCCAAAGTTTTAGCGCAAGTTTTGAGCAGAACACCAGTAACAAAAAAGCAGCCTATTGGCTGCTTTTTTACCAAACTTGGACTAAGACAAATTCGGTTAATCATGATTTCTGTACTAGGCGCATGAGCGCAGACAGTACACCAAGTACGGCAAGCGAATGCAACAACGTACAGGAATCATGAGTATCCGAATTAAATTTCGCCCCAGCTTTCGTCCCACATACAATGTTTGATTTTATGACGATTAGCAATCAGCTCATCAATGCTAGGCTCATCATTTAAAGCACGTTTCAAGGCTAATTTAATCGCTTCGTAGTTGTTTTTGTACATATCCGCTTTGTCCAAATTAGCTTCTTTTGCACAACCTGGATCAATCCACAATAAAGCAATAATGCACAAATCATTCACTTGATCTTTAGGGATGATGCCTTCGATAACCGCATCTAAAATACCATCAGCTACCGCAGCTTGTACCACGCCACCAAACAACTCAATATTGAGTGAGTCTTTTAAAGTGACTTTTGGCACCATCATAGTGGCTGGGCGTACTAGTTGGTTGATATCACGCACAGCAAACATCGCTGTATGGCCTTTAGTTTGTGCCATCATGTTGGCAAATGCAGTGCCCACTGGACCATCTACCGCACCGATTAAAATTTCTGGCATTGCGGCTGTAACGTCTTTACCTTCTGAAAATACGGTAGCTTCGCCCGCTTTAAATACGATTTTTGACATGGAGTTTCCTTCTGTTGAAAAGTTGGGTTAAAAATTAGAACGAAATACGAAATGCATTTTTGACTGGCATGAATTTTAATGGATAAGCCATGAATTAGCAAAACTCTAAACTAGTTAAAATATAAGCACATATCACGATGCGGAATCCCCGCATCCAGATACTCACCACCCGTTAAAACAAAACCAGACTTGATATAAAAGCCAATCGCCTGCGTTTGTGCAGAAATACTAATGTGCGTCCATCTTGCACCTACCGCATAATCAACAGCGGCTTGCAACAACGCGCTACCAACCCCTTGCATACGATAATCTGGCAGCACCGCCATACGCCCTAATTTGTAATCAGTTAATAATCGGGCACAGCCTATCGGCGAGCCGCCTAAATCCCAAGCAATCAAATGTACTGCGGTTTTGTCTAGCCCATCCCACTCCAGCGCAACGGGGACTTTTTGCTCTTTGATAAATACTTGTTCACGGATGGCGGTTAAGGCAGCTTGATTTTTTTGCCAGGTAGTTTCTGCAATGGTAAACATGGTTGATTGAATTTGTGCTTTTATTCGTTAGCTTGATATGCTCACGATACCTCTATTCTAAAGATTCGCCTATTGAGATTCGCCTATTGCGACAAATACCACTTACAGGCATTATGTCGCTCTCGCAATTGTTACTCAAATGTAAAATCATAAAGGTTATAAAGGTAAATGTAATGAATAAAAACTTAGGATTCGTCGCACGCGTTTTGTTATCACTCGTTTTTTTGGGCTTGGTTTATGGAAAGTTAATGGTAATTACCAACACGCCTGATGGCTATTTGATGTACCAACAAAGCCTAGGTCAGCAATTCGGCTTACCTGGCATTTTTGCGCCATTGCTTATTTTAATTCAAATTACGGGTGGGCTTGCGTTGTTACTAGGCTACAAAACTAGATTCTTTGCATTTTTGATGGCGGGCTTCTCAGTATTTTTAGCCATTATTCTGGGAAAAGTAGTATTAGATGTAATGTTTTTATATTTAGGCATTGCTGGCGGTTTAATCAGCCTTGGCAATAATCCAAACACAGCATTTTCCCTTGATAATTTAAAGAAATAAATCCAAGCCAAAGTATCAGCTTAATAAAAAGGCGCTGAATACGCTTTTTTATTAAGCTGAGGTTAGATTCTTAGGTAATTGAAACACTACGTTTTCAACCACGCCTTCTAACTCAGTCACTTTTCCGCCACTTAAAGCTTCCAACTTAGCAATCACTTCTTTAATTAAAATTTCTGGGGCAGAAGCGCCAGCTGATACACCAATACGCTTCTTGCCGATAACCCAAGCGGGGTCTAAGTAACTGGCATTATCCACCATATAAGCTTCTGCACCTTGGTTTTGAGCGACCTCTCTCAAACGGTTAGAGTTTGAGCTATTGGGTGAACCGACCACAATGACTAAATCGCAATCCTTCGCCATGACTTTAATCGCATCTTGGCGATTTTGAGTGGCGTAGCAAATGGAGTCACTTTTTGGCGCTGAGATTTCTGGAAAGCGTTGTTTAAGTGCGGTCACAATGGTGGCGGCATCATCTATCGATAGCGTGGTCTGCGTCACATAAGCCAGCTTTGTGGGGTCTTTTACTTTTAGAGCAGCAACATCTTCAGGTGTTTCAACCAAATACATGCCACCCTCCGATTGCCCCATCGTGCCTTCAACCTCAGGATGCCCTTTGTGACCAATCATTACGATTTCTTTATCCGCCGCGCGCATTTTGGCAACTTCAATATGTACTTTAGTCACAAGCGGACACGTCGCATCAAATACTCTTAAGCCCCGCAGCTCGGCCTCAGCACGCACTTCCTTTGAAACCCCATGTGCGCTAAAAATTAGCGTATTTCCAGCAGGGACATCTTCCAACTCATCCACAAAAATTGCACCTTTGGCCTTGAGCTCATCTACCACGTATTTGTTATGTACGACCTCATGGCGAACATAAATGGGCGCACCAAACTTCTCAAGTGCTTGCTCTACAATGATAATTGCACGGTCAACACCAGCACAAAAACCGCGTGGATTAGCAAGTAATATGTCCATTATTAAAAACCTACAATCAAAACGTTGAAAATAAACAAATGATCTAGCGGCCTAACCAGTGCGCGAATGTAAGCAAACCTAGCAAACCTAGCATTAAAATTAATACGCGCCAAACTAGCCCAATCGCACTTTGCAAGTAGTCCGCATCAGCCTCGTCGCCCAAGCCGAGCTCGGGGCGAAAATCGATAATCCCGCGATAAGGAAGTGACTCGCCAAGTTTAACTCCAAGCGCACCAGCTCCGCTCGCGAGGATAATACCTAAACATTTATCAGGCCATAATGCCGCTTGTGTGCGCCAGCAGTAAACCGCATCTTCGAAGTCTCCCACCACCGCAAATGCCGCGCCTGTGACTCGCGCTGGCAACCACTCCATATAATTAAACATACGATGAGAAAACTGGTAAAACGGGCTGCCATCGGCGACAGTCCATTGAGATTTTAGTAAATGAGATAAGCGATAAAGCAAAGCGCCTGCGGGACCCAATAAAGCAAACCAAAAAATTGGCGCAAACAGACCATGATGTGCGCGCCTAAAGATGGTTTCAATACTGACAACAGCAATTTGATTTAAGGTGTAGTTGTTGCTGGCAGAACCGTCCCAAGCTGAAAGCAATTGTCTTGCTTGGTCAATATTAAAATCACGTAATGCCACCACAATTTGCTCTGCATGACTTCCAAATCGGCTAAAGCGCAAGGTAAGATAAAGCACGGCTACGCCCAACAATAGATTTATTTCTAGCAACCAATAGTAGAGAACGGCAACCAATAGTGAGGGCAGTAAACCAGCAATAATCCAAGCGATAACGCCGTGGGCGTATTGACCACCATTAAAATTTTGCTCGATAAACTTGGCAAAAGGCGCAAAAAACTCTTTGAGCCAATCTTTCTGTTTTAATGGGCGGTAATATCCGAGCAGTAACGCTCCGATGAGGGCGAGTAAATTCATAGTAATGATTTTATCACTTCATTTTCTAGCCACTGATTATTTCACTATTTGATTTTTATTTAAAGGCATTTCAACCTTTAGTACGCTCTTATGATACGTTTCTATGGTCGGCAAATTAAATGGTATGTTTTGTGATTGTGTAAACTTTAGCAACGCAGAATAAGTTTTACCATAAGCCAGCAAGGGGTGTGCCTTAATTTTTGCTACCACAACTTGCTGAACAGCAATATCCGCACTCAACAATGGCGGTTTGATTAGCACGTTTTCATCTACAACATAGCCAATTCTCGCCTTTAAGTCATGATAGGGCGTTCTTCTTGGATCCGTCATGACCAAGGTAATTTCTGCAGTATGCTCAATTTTTTGCTGCTTTAAATAAAACAACACTTCTTGTTGTTTTTCACTTAATTTGGAGTACGCGCCTGTCGCCTCTAAGTAAACATAATGGTAGCCGCCACCTTGTGTAAACTCGACCGATGCAGAAGAAAATAGCCCCCACCACCATAGCACCGTGGAGACAGGCAAAGCAAATACGAGTAGAAAGTAAGGTAATTGTTTTTTCACAAAATAATTTCTTTAATTAATCATTTGAAGCCAAGTAGGTAAACTGCCAACTGGAAGATACCACATGCTAGGATGCATTGCATATTCTGATTGGCACGCTTTGGGTTGGTTACCCGTGGGTTGAAGCTAGTTTAAGTTGTCACAACTTAAGTTGTATAATGTGCGTCTAATCTTACTGAATAAACTCATGTACTGAATAACATCATGAAAAATACTGCCACTTTACTCGTCACCTGCCCAGACCAAAAAGGCATTGTTGCCGCCATTGCTGATTTTTTGTTTCAACAAAACGCCAACATTTTACATGCAGACCAACACCAAGATGCTGAAAATAATTTATTTTTAATGCGTGTCGAATGGGATTTAAGCGACTGCACTTTAAATGCGGATAATTTTTCTGGCTTGTTCATGCCAATTGCCACGCGCTTACAGATGCAATGGCAACTCAATTTGTCGCAAAAACGTCAGCGTATTGCGATTATGGTTTCGCAATATGACCATTGCTTGGCAGATTTATTACACCGCCATCAAAGTGGTGAGCTAGAGTGTGATATTCCTCTCATCATTAGCAACCATTTAGACACAAAACGCTTGGCTGATTTCTACGGCATTCCTTTCCATCATATTGTCGTCAATAAAGAAAATAAGGCGGATGCCGAGGCGCAACAGTTTGCTTTATTTGATGAATACAAAATTGATTTAATCGTTCTTGCGCGATATATGCAGATTTTATCGCCAGATTTTGTAAAGCGCTATCCACAGCGCATTATCAATATTCACCACTCATTTTTGCCTGCCTTCATTGGCGCACGCCCTTATCATCGTGCCTTTGAGCGCGGCGTTAAATTGATTGGCGCAACCAGCCACTATGTCACCGAAGTGCTAGATGAAGGCCCAATTATTGAGCAAGATATTGACCGCATTTCACACCGCGACCAAGTAGAAGATTTGATTCAGAAGGGGCGCGATTTAGAGCGCATTGTGCTATCGCGCGCGGTACGCTGGCATGTGGAAAACCGTATTTTGCCTTACGCGAATAAAACAGTGATTTTTGATTAGGCCGCTAATTTATATGCGAAGTTATTTGCGTTCAATCAACGCCCAACAAAAAAGCCAGACATTCAGTCTGGCTTTTTTCCTTTTGGCGCAGGTTATTGTGCAGGCACAAAATCTGGCAATGGTTCAATCACAGGTTCATCAACAGGTGCAATTTCTGGCAATGCATCGCCAGCATGAACCATAGGTAAGGTATTTAACGCAAATGCAGCCAATACTAAAAGTAATGCTTTCTTCATCTCCATCTCCTTAATTTTAGATTTTTAATCATTCCATCTGCATAGCACTCTTAAAAAATGCATGCATTAAAATGCACAATAACTAACACAAACTTACAATTCCGTAACAATATTCGGAAGTGCTAATCTACGCTTTCTAGCCAGCGCACGCAACTGTATTTTTAAGACAAACTGATGTCACGTCATGTGTATTTTGTATTAAGGTTTCTCGCTAGTCGCAGACTCTGCTGCAAATAATGCGCTAATGGTTTCACGTTTGCGGATACACCAAAAGTCATCACCATCAACCATCACTTCTGCCGCACGAGGGCGCGTATTGTAGTTGCTAGACATGCTCATGCCATAAGCCCCTGCGGAGAGAATCGCTAGCAAGTCACCCTGCTCAAGTGAGAGCGCTCTATCGTGGCCAAGAAAGTCACCGCTTTCACACACGGGACCAACCACTTCATACACTTGTGGTGTATCGCCATGAGGCTTAACTGCAACAATATCATGATACGCATCGTACAATGCGGGGCGCATTAAGTCGTTCATCGCTGCATCTACAATCGCAAAATTTTTGCTTTCGGTGTGCTTTAAATATTCCACTTTGGTAATCAATGTACCTGCATTACCTACCAAAGCACGTCCTGGCTCAAACACCATTTTTACTTGGCGACCTTCTAGCTTTTGACGCATGGCAGCGGCATACGTTGCAAACTCAGGTGGAGTTTCGTCTGAATAACAGATGCCAATGCCACCACCCGCATCAATATGGCGAATGGTAATGCCAGCCGCTTCGAGCTGATCTACCAACACCAAAACGCGATCAAGCGCATCTAAAAATGGGGAAAGCTCGGTGAGTTGCGAGCCAATATGGCAATCCACACCGTGAATCTCAATATTGCTCATGCTTTTGGCTTGCTGATACAGACTGAGCGCATCTTCATACGCCACACCGAATTTGTTATTTTTCAAGCCTGTAGAAATGTAAGGGTGGGTTTTTGCATCCACATTTGGGTTGACGCGCAGGGATACAGGCGCGACTTTATTCATGCTTGCTGCTACTTGATTTAAACGCGTTAATTCTGCTGCGGACTCTACGTTAAAGCAGAAAATGCCTGCTTCTAACGCGGCTCGCATTTCTGTTTCTGTTTTACCAACCCCTGAAAAAACAACTTTTGCGGGGTCTCCACCCGCCGCAATCACGCGGGCGAGTTCGCCGCCAGACACAATATCAAACCCAGCGCCTAACTTGGCAAACAAATTTAAAATCGCCAAACTTGGGTTGGCTTTGACGGCAAAGCACACCAAATGGTCTGTACCTGCAAAACCTGCGGAAAACTGCTTAAACGCATGTTCCAACGCGGTTTTGGAATACACATAACAAGGTGTATCAAACGCTTGGGCGATTTTAGAAATAGCTACATTGTCGGCGTGTAGTTCGCCATTTTTATAGTTGAAGGTGTTCACGAGTTACTTGGTTTCTTTATTGATAGGTTGTGTGGCTGATGGAGCAGTTGTACTTGTATCGGTTGTGGGTGCAACAGGCGCATTTTTTTGTGGATAACGTTGTTCAGGTAGATACAAAGCGCCTTTTATACCGCAGGCACTCAAATTCACCAACAAGAATAAGCACAAAAAATAACGCATTTTAAATCGTCCAATTAAAAATTATTTGCATACAAATTATTAGCAAATTTGCACTTGGACAAATTTGCACTTACTAATGATTTAACTAATTGAATTTTAGCATAAAGAGTGACCAACTCTGTCCAACTTATAGCAACAATACCGCTTGTCAGCGCTACAAAGCCGATTATCGGTTTATGCTAGACAGTTGAAAATAATTACTGGCATAGTGTATTGACTATAGAAGGAAATGCAATGAAAAAAGGAAATGTAATGCACAACATCAAATCAAACATACAACAAGGATTTACATTGATAGAGCTGATGATTGTGGTTGCGATTATTGGAATTTTGGCGGCAGTGGCAATGCCTTCTTATTCTGATTACGTGACACGCGGTTATTTAGTTGAAGCGACTAGCGCACTACCTGCGGCTCGCGCTAATGCGGAGCAGTTTTACCAAGACAATCGCACATACATTGGCATCACTTGCCCAACCGAAACAACAAGATGGCGGTTTGATTGCACGACGACTCCAGCCACATTGACTACTTATAAGATTATTGCCATTGGTAAAGGTCCTGTAGCGGATTTTTCTTATTCAATCGACCAAGATAACGTGCAAAAAACTGAAAGCCTAAAAACTGGCTGGGGAACTGCAGCAGCCACCTGCTGGAGCATAAGACGAGGTGGTGGATGTTAGTTAAACCTAACCGCTTCAGCCACGCTGGCTTTACGCTGGTAGAGTTGATTATTGTTGTGTCGATAATCGGCATCATGTCGGCTATGGCGATGCCATCGTTTAGTCAATGGGTACGTGATGCTAAAACCAGAACGGTAGCCGAAGCCATGCAAAATGGTCTGAGATTAGCGCAAGTTGAAGCCTTGCGCGGCGGTAGACCAGTGCAGTTTTTCTTAACAAATGATGCACCTAGCATCAATGCGACCAGCAACGCGAATGGTTTAAATTGGGTAATACGATCAGTGGATACTTTTCAAAACCCGATTGCCTTTGTGCAAGGTGGTAATTTAGGCGGCGTAACCAACAATACCACTGTTACTGCGGTCAACACCAACAGCGGGATGATCACGTTTAATTCAATTGGTCGTCTAGTAACATACACGTTAGGCGTTGCCTCCGCCACTACTGGAGCGACCTTTCAAATAGTGTCGTCACAGGGCACAAACCCAAGACAGTTAAATGTGGTGGTTTCGCCTGCTGGCAGTGTCCGCATGTGTGATGCATCTAAAACACGCTCCGCCACCACCCCTGAAGGTTGCTAATCCCATGTTGTTAACCTCATGCGACAAAGTTCAACCACTAAAGCAATGTAGTTGATTTGATTAGGATAACGCCATGAAAAAAATCAAAATCAAGCCCTTGAAAAAAATCCAAATAAAGCACAAGCAATCTGGCATGTTGCTGATTGAAGTTTTGTTTTCCATTTTAATTTTCTCATTCGGCATTTTAGGCTTGGTTGGCATGCAAGCTATCTCCACCAAAAATGCAGTAAGCGCTGAGGATAGAACCACTGCGGCTAGCTTGGCCAATGACATGGTCGCTCAAATGTGGCTGAGAAAGTCCTCAGATGTCACAGCTACACCACTTAAAACCGACTTTGAAAAATGGAAAACGAGAGTAGCGAATAGTAACTTGAGCAATGTAGAAGTACCCACCGTTACCACAGCCAATGGCATTACTACGGTGACGGTTACTTGGAAATCGCCAGCATCTTCAGGCGGCTCATCTACACTAATCACCCATCAGTACAGCACCCAATTTAGCATGTAAAGCAGAGTCTATGAACCATTTAAAATCATTGCAGAGATTGTCTGGGCTGGGCACAGCAAGAAGCCTAAATGCGCAAAAAAATAGCCACTTACGCTACCAACTTGGGGTAAGTTTGATTGAGCTAATGGTTGCCATGGTGATTGGCTTAGTCGTTTCACTTGCAATTTACGGCGTGCTAACAGCCAACGAAGGGCGTAGGCGCACCACCACATCGACCAATGATATTGACCAATCAGGTGCATATACCATTTACCAATTCAGCAAACTGGTTCGCAGTGCTGGGTCTGGGTTTGGTGGCTCAACGAGCACCTTATTGTCAGGCAGTGGCAGTGCTTTTGGCTGTGGCTTACAAGTCAAAATAGGTGGCGCTACTACCGTCTTGCCGGCTGGGGCTGCTTTCCCAGAGCCATTTGCTACGGTGTCACAAGCACTTCGTTTAGCGCCTGTGATTATTTTTCCTGGGGCAGCCGTTGCTGGAACAACCACAAATGGTGATGTATTAATGACCATGGCAGGCACTGGTGGGTTGAGTGAGGCAATTACAGATTTTGCTGCCAAGCCAACCGCCAACAGCCTCACCTTGAACTCTTTAGCGGGATTTAGAGCGAATGATGTTGTTCTAGTCACGGATAGTTCAACGGGTGCAGGTGTATCAAACTGCTTGATGGAGCAAGTCGCCAGCACTTTTGTACCGTCATCCACCAGCTTAACATTACCTTTGTCGGGCGACTATTACACGGCAAATGTTGGTGCTACCACACTGGTTGGATTTTCTTCCACCACGCCATCACCCACTTCTAGCGTGCTTAATTTAGGCCAAACGCCAATATTTAATATGTTTGGTGTCGGTGCTAACAACACTCTAATGAATTACAACTTACTGCGCCCGGCCAATACTACAGCGAATGACGCTAACGCCAACCCAAGCGTATTTGCGGATAATGTATATGCCATGTATGCCATTTACGGCATTAGCAACGCAACCACACCGCTCACTTGGACACTACCAACAGGCAATTACGCACCAGCAAGCTTGCTAGCCGGGACAGCTGCTGCCAATGGTTTCTTACAAAATATTAAAGCAGTTAAAGTGGTCATCATCATGCAATCTGCATTGCCTGAAAAAATTCCTGCGGGGAAATCAAGCATTCCATCCCCCGGAGTCACTTTCACTGGCGCTTCAGGCTCTGTGAGTTTATTTGCCAACGAGCTAGCAACTCCCGTCGTGCAAACCGTGAATCAGGCCGACCGTCGCTATCGCCTCTTTGAAGTGACCATCCCTATCCGTAACTCACTGATGATCAATAATTAGGGGCGATGAACATGATTAAGTTAACTCAATACAAGATGGAACGCTCCCCAGCAAAAAACAAGCAATCAGGCATTGTCATGCTTGTGACTCTGATTTCTTTAGTGATTATGTTGCTTGCCAGTATTGCTTTGATTCGCTCCACTGACACCAACTTGCTGACTTCAGGACATTTGAGTTTTAAGCGTGACATTGTGAATCAGGCAGAGCTGACTATCCCAGAAATTAAAAAACTATTTTCTGCGTCCGGCAAACTATCAACAACAGCCTCAAGGGAAAAAGATGAAACTACCATCAATTACTTTGCCGCGATTCAACCGAGTAATAGTTTCGGCATACCACTAGGCTTGTTGGATCAAGGTTCAGCAGCCTTCACAAATGCAAACGCTATAGTGAACACCACTGGCGGGGTAAAGATTCACTACATGGTAGACCGTATGTGCCTATCCCCAACGCCAGCACCCGTGCCAGCAACAAGTGCGCCTTTAGTCACCACCTCGGCGCTGGTTGCCAATACCACCATTTGTTCAATCAGCAAAAGCACAACCGACCTAACTGGCACCAAGACTACAACTGGCAAGCCAACTGGCGTAGACACCCCCATTTACCGCATCAGCATACGCGCGATAGGCCCTCGGAATACTGAGGCCTATCTCCAGTCAACCTTTACCGTGCAATAACGCATTCACGCGTATTAATAAGGATGATCCATCATGAAAACACGCTCAAACACCATAAAATTGCGCCAGGTTTTAATCGGCGGATTACTTGCAGTTGCCAGCTTATGCAACCTAACAGCTAATGCTGCGAGCACCCTCACCTCGCCCACCAACCTAGCTGATAAACCACTATTTGCGGTAGGCACAAATTTAACTGGCAATGTTGCGCTATCGCTTTCCGTAGAGTGGCCAACAGCGGTTAAGCCTGCTTACAAATACGAAGCTGGCACTACAAGCACGCACTATAAGATAGCTCAAGAATACTTAGGCTATTTTGATGCAGATAAATGTTATCGCTATGTTGTTTCGGGAGGGGCAGATGGAGACTATTTTGAACCAGAAAGCTACACCAGTGGGCATGATTGCTTTGGAGTCCCAACAGCGCGCTGGAGCGGTAACTTTCTAAATTGGGCGCTTACCCCAGCGATTGATATGCTCCGCTTAACCCTGACAGGTGGCTACCGCTCAGTCGATAGAGAAGACTTCACCATCTTAGATAAAGGCTGGCAAACAGACCAAGCGGATGCAAGCACTAATCACACGATTAGTGGCTCGACAGATATCGAGAAATCAACGCCATTCAATTTTGCATCATTAACCTTTAGAGTCGGTAATTTAGGCCGAGATTTTCAGTTCTCAACGGATTCAGCAAAACTTCAACCAGCGACACCAAATCCTTCAATTTTAATCTCCTCAACAACCAGTGATACTTCTGCAGTTGCAGGTGATGTTTATAGAATGGCGGCAAGAGTGCATGTATGTAAGCCCAGCTTATTAGAATCTAGCGATTATTGTACGTTGTATCCTAGTGGCAAATACAAGCCAACTGGTTTAATTCAAAAAAATGCCTTAAAGCTTAACTTTGCCGCGTTTGGCTATTTAAACGATGAAATGAGAGAAAGGGATGGTGGTGTGTTACGTGCAAGAATGTCAGCACTTGGTCCAAAAATGAAGTCTGGCTCTACCATTGTAGATAACCCCAATGCAGAGTGGGATGCATTTTCGGGCATTTTTGTACCTAACCCTGCTAGCAAAGATGCCTCTGACACCACTAAAGCCACGGGAGTGACTATCAATAATAGCGGTGTTATCAACTACCTGAATAAGTTTGGCTTAGGTGGCATTAAATACAAATCTAAAGACCCTGTCAGCGAATTGTATTATGCAACCACTCGGTACTTTAGAAAAAAAGGCAATGTAGCGGAATACACATCGGGGCTGTCAACGTTTACTGCTTCTCTGCTAGATAATTTCCCCGTAATTACTGACTGGGACGACCCAATTAAAGATGCATGCCAGAAAAACTTTATCATTGGTGTGGGGGATACTAATACCCACGCAGATGCGAACCTTCCTGGGAGCACCATCAGATCAACTTTTGAATTAGCCCTTCCACAGCAGGTGATAGATGATGCCAGCAAATCTAACGACCTTGCAGATGCAGTGAATATCGGGTTAATGGATGTTAAAGTTTCAACCAACAAAGTGGGTGAGATTGAGGATGTGAATAAATACGGAAATTTGGGTGAGAGATACACTGCACATGGACCAGCGAGGAAAGCGACTTACTTGATGGCAGGCATTGCCTACGATATCCATACGCGTGATATACGTTCAGACCTGACTGGTATGCAAACAATCACTACTTATTGGTTAGATGTTTTGGAGTCTGAAGATCAAAAAGATTCGGGTGGCGCTGGCATGCGCAACCAATTTTGGTTAACCGCAAAATACGGTGGCTTTAAAGTGCCAGAAGGTTTTCAGCCCTACACTGGCTCACAACTCATACCAACTAAAGATTGGGATGCTGACAATAATGGCGACCCAGATCATTACTTTAGGGTGAATCAACCAGCTTTAATGAAGACTGGCTTAAAAAATACCTTTGATAGCATTATCAATGCATTAACAGGCTCTTCTATCTCGTTTGCCACATCCTCACCTTCTGTACAAAACGGCTCCCTCACCTACGCAACCGCATACAACTCAGATGGCTGGACTGGCGATTTAATTGCGAGTCAGCTAATAGTGTCTAATACTGGTGTTGTTTCGAGTAGCAAGGTGTGGAATGCGGTAGATAAATTAGAAACTCAAGCTTCTGGCAGTGGCTGGGATGGTAACAGAAAAATTGCATCGGCGACTTGTGTTGCAGGTTCGTTTGGCATGCAAACATGCACAGGCGTGCCATTTAGATTGGGTGGCGGTGGAACTACAGGCATTGATGCCAATCAAGCCGCGTTGTTAAGTTCAACAGGAACCAACCAACAAAGCATCCTCAACTTTTTACGCGGAGACCGCAGCAATGCAGGGGCGTCTGGCGCAAAACTGTATAGAGATAGGGTTAAAATTTTAGGGGATATTGTTAACTCTAAGGCGGTGCCTATCGGCGCACCGAATAAATCATATATTGATACTTTTAATCCCGGCTACTCTACTTTCAAGGCCAACTATGCAAGCCGCCCAACGACGGTATATGTTGGTGGCAATGATGGCATGATGCACGCCTTTAATGGCTCGCTTGCAGGCGGAACTGAGCTATTTTCGTTTATACCGAATGCAGTATTAAATGGGCCAAACAACACGCCCGGTGTAGATGGTATCGCCCGCTTGGGGGATGCTACTTATGGTCACCTCTATTATGTTGATGCTACGCCAACCGTGGCAGATGTTGATTATGGTAACGGCAGTGGCGATTGGCACTCATTGCTTCTCGGCGGTTTAGGCAAAGGCGGAAAATCATATTTTGCGATTGATGTAACGAACCCAAGTGATACAGGCAAACCTAACCCTTTAACCAGTGAAACAAGCATAGCCACAGCTGTTAAATGGGAGTTTACGCATCAAGACATGGGTTACACATACGACACGCCATTAGTCGTTAAAACTGTGAAATATGGCTGGGTCGTGGTCTTGACTTCTGGTTATAACAACACAGATGGTAAAGGTTACTTCTTTTTAGTGAAGCCAAGTGACGGCACGCTGTTAGAAAAAATCCCCGTCAATGACGCTGGACAAGCCGCAGGAACTGATGCTGGCTTGGCGCACGTAAACGCCTTTGTTGCAGATGCGCGTTCAGGTTTGGCAGATGCACTGTATGCGGGTGATTTACTTGGCAATGTATGGCGAGTAGACCTGACAGGCACGACCTATACAGTGCTAAAACTAGCCACACTCAAAGCACAAGATGGCAGTGCGCAACCTGTCACCACCTCACCGATTATTGAGGTAGATGCCAACACAGGTAAGCGTTATGTTTTTGTGGGAACAGGTCGATTATTAGATGCATCGGACATGACACGCACACAAGGGCAAACATTTTATGCCATTAACGATGGTACGGTTTCTAGCTTTTTTAATGCAAACACTTTGCCTACTGGAGTCACTTTCCCCATTCTAAGAGCCAACTTAAACGACAACACCAGTACCATTTTGACTGGGATTGGCAACAACCCAGCTCAACCAATGGGTTACTATGTAGATTTGGGCTTTTCGAACGGAAAACCGTATTTTATTAATGCTGAAATGGCGAGCGCATCAGGCGCGATTGCATTCATCGCCAACGTGGTAGATAGCTCAGATGCATGTAACCCTTCTGGCAGCAATCGCACCTACGCATTGACCTATGGTACTGGGCAAACAGTACTTTTTCAAAAAGATGCTAACGGCAATGTGTTGCTCGATGTGAATGGCAGCAGAATCCCTGGTGCGAGTGTGTCAGGGGTAGGTCTAGGCGTGAATGTGGCATTTGTTAAAGTCACCTATAAAGATGCGAATGGCATGGATCACGAATACACCAATGTTGTTACATCAAATGATAAAGGCGGCAGCAATGGTACTGAAATCAACCTAGCCTCCAATAAATCATTTTTACAGCTCAATTGGCGTGAACTACCAACCTCCGAGTAATCCGCTGAGGCTTTGCTCAAATGAGTAAGTAACAGCTTTTAGTGATGCTTGCCACGGGTCATCCCTCCACGGCCCGTGGCTTTTGATTTAAATACCAAGCCATCTATTTGAAATAGCCTATTATTTGCCGTTTAAATTACATATAGGCAACTTGAATTTAGGCTTAAAATGGCTGCATAATTGGCTATAAGTTTTAACAACTCACTTTGACAGAAAAGCTGCTCAGGCAAACATTACAACATGCAGACTTGTGAATACTTAACCTCAACAATATCTCGTGTATTCATATCACTTGGCATTATGCTGTTGATTAACTGCACCACCGTCAGGGCTGAAACCAGCTTGGCAGATGCTCCCTTATTAGCCTCAGCAAGCAACCTTCCTGGCAACGTGGCGTTAGTTATTTCTGCTGAATTTCCAACAGCTTTAACTTACGCTTACTCTGGTCTAACTAACTATTCAACTAGCACTGAGTATTTGGGGTATTTTGATCCGAATAAATGCTATAGCTACTTCACGTCTGACCCTATAACAGCAAATGGTAAGTACTTTAACCCCGTTGCAAATGCCAATAATCATATATGTAATGGTCAATGGAGTGGTAATTTCTTAAATTGGGCTACCATGCAGTCATTAGACCCCTTTAGACAAACCTTATCTGGGGGAAATCGGGTTATTGACACAACGACAACCACAATCCTAGAAAAGGCATGGTCTTCAGGGCAAGGTGGGTATAAAAATCGTCAAAAATTGATCTCAGGTCAAACATTAATCAGTCAATCAACGCCGATAAATAACGCAGCATGGACGAATCTATATATTCGCATCGACATGCTAGGAAATAAAATGTGGTACTCAAATACTAGCGTTACAGCTGCAAATAGCTTAACTTTAGTAGCGAATACTTCCGTACTTGCGGACACCGCAGATGAAACAAATCCAACACCAAATACCATTTATCAAAAAAATGTGCGTGTTAAGGTTTGCGATAACAATGTTTCTGGCGTGCCAATGGAGTCAAATTGCACCCAATATACGAATGCTAGCACCGTTAGCTACAAGCCGACTGGACTCATTCAGAGCAACGCTACAAAATTAAGATTTTCTGCATTTGGATATTTAGCAGACCCTGCTTTCACTACCGATAATAACTTCACAGGCTCTTACAGCGTCACAACCCAGACTAGAAACCAAAATTTACAGGGTGGAGTTTTAAGAGCAAAAATGGCATTTGTTGGGCCTAGTGCACTTGGCACTTATGGCAACATATCAGACAACTCATCAGCAAGTGAGTGGGATGCAAGTGGTATTTTTAAACTCAACCCTGATAGCACTTCAGCTAGCCAAACCGTTACAAACTATGGGTTGGACACATCATCTGTTCAAAACAGCGGAGTTATTAACTATTTAAATAAATTTGGCTCAACCTCAGGGCGATATAAAGTTTTTGATCGCACGGCTGAGCTTTATTACGCGGCTATTCGCTACTTCAAAAACCTAGGAAATGTGGATGCATATACAAATCTCACAACACTAGGATACAGTAAAGCAGAAAGAACTCAGTTAGTAGATGGGTTCCCTGTATTTAACACATGGTCTGACCCAATTTTATATAGCTGCCAAAAAAACTTCATATTAGGTATCGGTGACAACAACACCGCCACTGCAGGCAATTTACCAGGAAGCAAAAGCACCAGTGGCACTGTACCAAGTGAGGTGAGCAATGACAATACGGTTAATGTATCAATAGCGACAAATAGAGTGGGTGCATTACAAGGGTTGGGCAATATAGGAAATGGCAATACAAGATTAATGGCTGGCCTCGCCTTTGATGCTCATACGCGGGACATTCGCACGGATGCAGCAATGCCCAATACCCAAACCATTAGTACCTATTGGTTAGATGTTTTAGAAAGCGGTTATGTAGCCAATAACCAATACGAACTCGCTACAAAATTCGGCGGGTTTGATGTTCCCGCAAATTATCAATCTTGTTCAACAAGCGCATCTTGTCCAACACCACCAACAATTCCAAGCACTACTACGGGAGATCAAACTTGGGACAAAAATTCTGATGGTTTGCCAGATAACTACTTTAAAGCAAATCAGCCTGAATTAATGCAAAGTAGTTTAACGGCAGCATTTAACGCAATTGCCAATGAAGCTACTACTGGCTCTTCAATTTCCTTTGCTACGACCGCGCCATCAATACAATCTGGTGGCTTAACCTATGCAAGCAGTTACAATACAAATGGCTGGATAGGAGATGTGACTGCCCGACAAATTAATATTGATAGCAATGGAATCATTAGCATATCTAATCCTATTTGGAGCGCTGCTGCCAAGCTGGACAGCCAAAACTGGAATACAGGCAGAGTGATTGCAACTGTCAACCCTTCAAAATCGGGTTGCACATCTGCAACGGCTTTTGGTGCAACAGGCGCTCAAAGTAATTGTGGTGTGGGTTTTACCTTTTCAAATTTAAACACTAGCCAACTAGATGCTCTTGGAAGCAATTCAATCAAACAAAACAATGTTTTAAACTTTCTTCGCGGTGAAACAGTGAATGAAGGGTCAACGTATCGGGATAGAGTTCAAATTCTGGGCGACATTGTAAACTCTAAAGTTGTACCCATAGGCGCGCCCAACAAACCTTATGTTGATTCGTTTAACCCTGGGTATGCCGACTTTAAAGCCAATAATGCAAGCCGCCCTACGGTGGTGTACGTTGGTGCAAATGATGGCATGTTGCATGCATTTGATGGCGCCACTGGGGTGGAGCGTTTTGCTTTTGTACCCAACGCTTTATTTAGGGGGCCATCAACCCCCGCCACGCCTGCTATAGATGGCCTTGCGCAACTGGCCAGCACTGCTTATTTACATCATTTTTATGTTGACGCAACCCCTCAAGTGGCAGATGTGACGTTTGCTGATGGCAGTTGGCGTAGCATATTAATTGGTGGCTTAGGCAAAGGTGGCAAATCATACTTTGCAATTGATGTCACCAACCCACAAAATTTAAATACCGAGAACGCGTTGGCGAACAACGTGCTGTGGGAGTTTACTCACCCGCTGATGGGGTTTACTTACGATACCCCATTGGTGGTTAAAACCGCCAAATATGGCTGGGTCGTTGTATTAACTTCTGGCTATAACAATACAGATGGCAAAGGGTATATTTTTATCGTAGATCCTCAGACTGGTGCGTTGAAAGAAAACCCGATAGCAACAAATGTGGGTTCTGTTGCTAATGATGCAGGTTTGGCGCATATCAATGCCTTTGTTGCAGATGCGCGTTCAGGCTTGGCAGATGCACTCTACGCTGGTGATTTACTTGGCAATGTGTGGCGTGTGGATGTTTCTGGCAGCCCTTCGAGTTACTCTGCCCTCAAAATTGCATCACTCACTACTGCAAGTGGCGCAAGTCAACCCGTGACGACTTCACCCATTATTGAGATAGACAACGCCACTGGCAAACGCTATGTTTTTATTGGTACAGGCAAATTACTAGATGCAGCAGATTTAAATAGTACGCAACCTCAAACTTTTTATGCAATCAATGATGGTAGCAGATTGAGCTTTTACAACAGCGCAACGTTACCAGCGGTAGCTGGCGGTTACCCTATCACTCGAGATGATATGGTAGATGCTACCTCATCTCTCCTCACAGGGTTTACACAAAATAGCGCTAAACCAATGGGCTATTTTATTGATTTAGGCACTAACCCTAACAATGGCAAACCCAATTTTATCAACACTGAATTGGCAAGTGCCGCAGGCCTTATCGCATTTGCAGCCAACTCAGTGGATAACACTGATGTGTGTAAGCCCACAGGGAGCAATTTAACCTATGCGTTATCTTACGGCACAGGTCAATCTGCGCTGCAAGATGCTAGCGGTAGCCGAGTGACCTACATAGCTGGTACTGGATTAACCACTAGCCTTAATTTTGTACAGACTAACTTTTCTGACCCAACTAATTTAAAGTTGATTAACAGCGCTGATAATCAGCCACCACTGGTGTTCACACCTAAATTTTCAACGACCAATGCTTTTACCCAACTCAATTGGCGCGAGTTGCCCACAGCAGATTAACCGATGACGCGCGCGATAACTGACTATTTTGCGCGGTTGCCTAGCCTGATAGCGATTGTTTTCTCGGGTGTGTTGCATATTGCGTTGATATTTGGGTTGTCGTTTGAAAGCAAACCCACACCTGCAAAACTGAATCAGCATCAAAACCAAATGGTAGAGGTGCATTTACTACCCGCAGATACAAGCGGTCAGCACTCTACTTCCACAACCCAAATTGCGCAGTCTCTTTTTGCCGATGCCACGCAACAGCGTTCGGAGATGTTGGGCAATCTGCCGCCCATACCCGCACACAATGCCGATGATCAGACAGAGGAGATACCATCCGTTAATGAAGTCCCGCTTAATCAATACTACTCAAGTAAACATATTGACCGCAAAGCCTTACCACTCGGGAATGTCGATGTTAGTCAGTTGCAAGGGGAAATCATCAATACCTTCCCTATGCAGTTTAGAGTTTATATTGATGACAAAGGCAAAGTAAAACGTATCGAGCAGCTTGCAGTACTAGAACAAGACAAGGCGATGGCAGATAAGCTTGCGCAGTTGTTGTACGAAGTAACTTTTATCCCAGCGAAGAAAAACGGAGTAGAGGTCAATTCGTTTCAGGATATTGAGTTTAGTTTAAAACCAACCATCAACGAAACAACCATGCCTGTCGCTCCCTACTCTGTTGGTGGTGGGTTGAGCAAATAAGCCGTTACAAAGCCGTTCACTAAGCCGAACAGCAAGGCTGCACAGGCAAAAATGGGGATTAAATAAGCGACGCCTGCATGGGGAATCAGCCATAAACGCACAACTATCAACTGCCCGCCAATATGTGCGAATGCGGCTAATATGCTTAAGCTGATTGGGCTAAAATATCGTCTTGGTAAACGAACCGCTAGCGCCAAAACGACTAGGCTCATCAACGCACCACATAAACTTAAGGCAAATGTAGGCGACAAAAAGTTGCCAAGTAGAAAACTACTAGCAAACACGCGCAACAAGCTCACCCATGCAGCTGTGGCAAAGTCAAACCGATACAACACCAACAAAGTGACAATATTGGCAATGCCAGGTTTAACCCCCGGCAATGGCGATGGAATCACAGCCTCTGCCAGATGCAAACCAATCGCCAGCGCAGCAAGCTGCGCAATGCGGTGGTCATCTGCCGTGGTTTGAATGGTGATTTTCTTGTGCATTCTAATAATTTAGCGAGTCATAATTTTTTGTTGCGCCAATTAACTCCACACTGACACGATTAGGTAAACAAATGGCAACCTGCCCAGCTTGACTTAACCAGCCCTGATGCACGCAATATTGGCTATTGCAGGGCGATGACGCAAAACGCACTTTGCCTTGATGGATAACAATATGCGAATCGCCAATCGGCCCATGCACCACCAAATTACGCTCTTGAATTAAGCTCAGGGTTGCATAAATATGGTCGCCTTGGCGAATAATAATTTTAGCCGCAGCTTCATGTTGCCATAGCGTTTTAAACAGCAACACCACCAGTGCCACGCCAGCAAGCATGACCAAATAATCGCCCAATAAAGGCTTAATCAATAATGATTTGTTGAGTTTGCTAGCAATCATAAGCAATGATGGAGAATTTACTCAATGGCTAGCGCTTCAACTGCTCGATTAGGCGCTACCCACTGCAAACGCTTTTGCATGGCTGAGCTCACAAACACTTTACCTGCGGCATCAATCACCAAGACATTTTGTATGCCCATCATCATTGCCGCTTTAGCACGTTCAGATTGAGGGGCGATAAAAATAGGCTTGGATGCGACATCAGACAACACACCCGCATGCTCACTCGGCGCAACTAATATGGTGACGGCCTGTGTGCCTTGCGCTGGATAGCCCGTGGCAGGGTTAATAATATGGCAATAACGCTGACCATTTAACTCAAAATAACGCTGATAATCGCCCGATGTGCCGATTGCCCAACCATCTGGCAAATCTAAGGATACAATAGGGCCAGCTTTACGCGGGTGCTGTATACCCACACGCCAAGGTTTTTCACCATGTTGACCGATAGCGATAATATTGCCACCAATGTTGATTAAGGCATTTTTCACGCCTTGTTTACGCAGGTAACTCGCTGCCATATCAAGTGCATAACCCTTGGCGTAGCCGCCCAAATCTAACTTCACTGTAGGATTTTTGCTGTAAGCACTGTTCCCTGCAATAACAATATCCGTCATTTGCGGGTTAGCGCTTACTAGTTTTTTAATCTGCTCTGGCTCAACTTTTACAGGGCTAAACTCATCCCGCTGAAACCCCCAAACGCCAATCAATTGACCGATGGCAGGATTAAATGCACCTTGGGATTGTTGCGATAAACGCGTGGCATCTTGAAGAATATTGGCGAGTTCATCGCTGATTTGCACGGGCTGATTGCCCTTAGCAAACGCCTCATTCAGCGCATAAAGCTCACTGTCTTTTTGCCAAGCATGCAAGCGATTATGCAGGCTTTGAAAGTCTTGCAACACATGGTTAATCAGCTCACGCGCATGGGGTTCTGCTTCGCCATAAATGCTAATGTCAACCAAGGTGCCAAACACATAACTTTGGCTTTGCACCAAGGGTTCGCGCCCACAACTATTCATAAAACTGAGGCTGACCAATCCTACAAGTACAAGGATTCGCGGAATAAGTGATTGAGCGAGATGAAGTGCAAGGCGCACGGAACGCAGAAACCGAGATAGTATGTCTAATACAGCGAGGTTGCGAGTACCGCGCAACGAAGCAATTCGCTCGCGCAGACACTTATTCCGTGAATCCGCAATGATTATCCAGCGCATTGTGCTTCTAAAGCATCCATAAAAACTTGCGCTGGGTTGCAATCGGTTTGTGCGGCAATTTCCACCATGCCAGTGGGGCTGGTGACGTTGATTTCCGTTAAGTGTTCGCCAATGACATCTAGCCCGACCAAAAACAAACCTTCGGCTTTAAGCGTTTTGCCTACAGTGAGCGCAATTTCACGATCGCGCGCTGTCAGTGGTTGTGCAACCCCTGTGCCACCCGCCGCCAAATTGCCGCGTGTTTCGCCTGCCATTGGGATACGGGCTAGCGCATACGGCAGCGGCTCGCCATCAATCACAATCACACGCTTATCGCCTTGTTTAATCGCGGGCAAATAGCGTTGCGCCATAATGGTGCGCTGTTCAAAATCGGTAATTGTTTCAAGTATCACGCTGATATTGGGGTCTTGCAAGGTGAGGCGAAAAATACTGCTTCCGCCCATGCCATCCAATGGTTTAACCACAATATCGCCATGAGTGGCTAAAAATTCGCGGAGGCGTTGATGATTGCTAGTCACCAAAAACTCAGGCGCAAATTGCGGAAAACGCGCCACGGATAATTTTTCATTCCACCCGCGTATGGCGGTTGGGTTGTTCAACACGTTTGCACCTTGGTTCGCCGCCAACTCCAGCAAATACGTGCTGTACAAATATTCGTTATCAAATGGCGGGTCTTTACGCATCAATACGGCATCAAAATCAGCTGGATTGTGTTCGATGGATTCACCTAGGTTGTACCATTGAGCTCCATCCGCAAAAGTAAAAGTTTGCGCCACCACGCGTACTTTATCCTGACGTAAAAATAAATCACCTTGCATCGCAACAAACAAGGTATGACCGCGTTTTGCGGCCTCGCGCATGATAGCGACACTCGTATCTTTATAGCTTTTTAAGCTATCGATTGGGTCTAGAATGAGTAAAATTTTCATGGCTATTGGCTTGGGCTTATTATCTTATTGGGTTTATTTACTTATTGGGCTTGTTATCTTATTGATCGGGGTCTTGTTCTTGCAACTCAATAGCGGCGGCTAATAATGCTAGCCGCGCCACCACGCCATAGGCATAAAAGCGGTTGGGCGCTGTATCTGGCGCATCCGCACAATCTGGCAAGGTACAAGGGCGATCAAATGCCAATGGCACAAAGTGCATCCCTGGTGCATTCAGGTTTTCATCCACAGCGCGTCCAGTATGTACGCGGTAAAAACCGCCGACTACAAAGTGGTCTATCATATATACCACAGGCTCAGCCACGGCTTCATTGATGTTTTCAAAGGTATAAACACCCTCTTGAATAATCACATCGTTGACTTGCAAGCCTTCTTTCACTACTGCCATTTTGTTGCGTTGCTTACGGTTTAAATCGCGTACGTCATCGGGGCTCTTGACTGTCATAATACCCATGCCATAAGTGCCAGCATCCGCTTTTACAATCACAAATGGCTCTTGTTCTACCCCATATTCTTGGTATTTACTTTTGATTTTGGCTAATAGCACTTCAACCTTGCTAGCAAGCTCCTCTTCGCCCACTCGCGCATGAAAATCAATACCGCTTGCTGAATCAAAATATGGATTTATCAACCACTCATCAATCTCTAATAACGCCGCAAAATCTTTTGCTACACGATTATAAGCAGCAAAATGTTGAGATTTACGGCGGGTTGCCCAGCCAGCATGCAGCGGTGGAATTAAAGATTGCTCAAGATTTTTAAGAATATCAGGGATACCTGCTGATAAATCATTATTCAATAAAATGGCACAGCTATCAAAATCATCTAACACCACGCGGTTGCCCACACGCTTCACTGGCTCTAGCAACAATGTTTGCCCATCTTGAGTTTCTACATGGGTTGGCGCTGTAATTTCTGGGTTAATACTGCCGATGCGCACTTCCATACCCGCTTGGCGCAAAATGTTAGTAAGTGCTGACACGTTACGCAAATAATAAGTGTTGCGGGTATGATTTTCAGGAATCACCAAAAGACGCTTGGCTTCAGGGCAGATTTTTTCAATCGCCGTCATGGCGGCTTGCACGCAAAGTGGCAGAAATTCTGGATTCAGATTGTTAAAGCCGCCTGGAAAAAGATTGGTATCAACAGGCGCAAGTTTAAACCCTGCATTCCGTAAATCTACCGAGGCGTAAAATGGCGCACCATGTTCTAGCCATTGCGTACGAAACCAATGTTCAACCTTGGGCATGGCGTCTAATAAGCGTTTTTCTAGTGTGAGCAAAGGGCCATTTAATGCGGTAGTTAGATGTGGAACCATGAGTTTTGCTGATTTCATAAAGTTAAGAACGTTTAGAACCTGAGATTTTAGCCTAGTTGCAAAGCAATGGCGAAAATTAACGCATGATTAAGATCAGACACCGAAAGTAATCGGCAAAAAGCGCTAAAAAAAATGGGCGCATTAAGCGCCCTGAGGGAGGAGGAGATTACATGAAAAACAAGCACTAAAATGTTCTGTGTCCTGAGACTAACAGAGCGCTTTTCGCTCACTGATATATAAGCAATCGGCATGCCAATTTTAAATTTCTATATAAATCAATAAACTAAAGAAAACTCCTAAAACCTAGTGTATTGATATGGATGAACAATGCACGAAAAATGTGCGCTGTTCATCTTCCGTGCCAAAAACTTATATGCCTAAGGATTCACGAAATAAGTGGTTGAGCGAGATTTAGTGAGACTTTTAGTCTCACTTATGCCTGTGGTAGAAGTGTACCCGTGAAGGGCATGTCCGTAGAATATATGCGCTGAAGCGCATTATTCATACGCCAGAGGCGCACGGAACGCAGAAACCGAGATAGTATGTATGATACAGCGAGGTTGCGAGTACCGCGCAACGAAGCAATTCGCTCGCGCAGACACTTATTCCGTGAATCCTAAAACTTACTTACCCCTGGAATCCAATCCGTACCTGCCAATGGCACTTTTGCCATGGCAGAAGCTTCAACCGTTAATGCAACCAAATCTTCTGGTTCAAGATTATGTAGGTGAGATTTGCCACAAGCACGCGCAATCACTTGTGCTTCCATGGTGAGTACTGACAGATAATTCGCTAGCCTATGCCCTGCTTTTACAGGGTCAAGGCGCTTCATTAGCTCAGGGTCTTGCGTGGTAATACCTGCTGGGTCGCGCCCTTCGTGCCAGTCATCATATGCGCCTGCGGTGGTGCCTAATTTTTGATATTCCGCTTCAAGGTGCGGGTCATTATCGCCCAGTGCAATCAAAGCTGCTGTACCAATGGCAACGGCATCCGCACCTAGTGCGAGCGCCTTGGCAACATCGGCACCTGTGCGAATGCCGCCAGAAACGATGAGTTGTACGCTATCTTTGCCATTGCGATAAACACCTAAATCTTGCAGCGCTTTGACCGCAGGGCGAATCGCCGCCAAAATGGGGATGCCGACATGCTCAATAAACACTTCTTGTGTAGCAGCGGTACCGCCTTGCATGCCATCTAACACCACGACATCGGCACCTGATTTTACTGCGAGCGCCACGTCAAAATATGGGCGTGTCGCACCGATTTTGACGTAGATTGGCTTTTCCCAATCGGTAATTTCGCGTAACTCTGCGATTTTAATTTCCAAGTCATCTGGCCCCGTCCAATCGGGGTGACGACATGCAGAGCGCTGGTCGATACCTTCTGGCAAGCAACGCATTTTGGCAACACGTTCGCTGATTTTTTGCCCAAGCAACATACCGCCACCACCCGGTTTTGCGCCTTGTCCTATCACCACTTCAATGGCGTCAGCTTTACGTAAATCGTCTGGGTTCATGCCATAGCGTGAAGGCAAATATTGATACACTAAAGTCTGAGATTGACCGCGCTCTTCAGGTGTCATACCGCCATCGCCCGTGGTGGTGCTAGTACCCACTGCGCTTGCACCCCGCCCCAGCGCTTCTTTTGCAGGGCCAGACAGCGCACCAAAACTCATGCCCGCGATAGTCACTGGCGTTTTCAAGTGAATGGGCTTTTTGGCAAAGCGTGTACCCAACACGACATCGGTACCGCATTTCTCACGATAGCCCTCAAGTGGATAGCGGCTCATTGATGCGCCTAAAAACAATAAGTCATCGAAATGTGGCAGCTTGCGTTTTGAGCCACCTCCCCGAATATCATAAATGCCAGAAGCCGCTGCACGACGAATCTCTGAAACGGTGTACGGGTCAAATGTCGCTGAAAAACGCGGTGTTGTGTGTGGGATATTTGAAGTATCTGCCATGATAAATCCTTAGTATGAACCAGCGTTATCAACGTGGAAGTTATAGAGGGTGCGGGCTGAACCATAGACTTTGAAGCTTTCTAGGGCAATATCCGCGTGACCAGACTGCTTGAGCAGGTTAATTAGAATGCCTCTAGCCTCATCATCCATTGTTTTTTCTTCACAATCGGCCCCCAAGCTTTTAACTGAGCCGCGCACGAAAATACGTGCCTCATAAATCGAATCACCGAGCGCGTCACCTGCATCGCCCAACACAACCAAATTGCCAGCTTGCGCCATAAATGCTGAGAAACTGCCGACTGAACCACCAACCACAATATCTGCACCCTTGAGTGAGATGCCGCAACGTAAACCAGCATCGCCATCAATAATCAGCAAACCACCTTGCGATGTTGCCCCTGCGGCGTTAGAGGCAAACCCTTTTACATGGACTTTGCCAGACATCATGTTCTCGGCAACGCCCGTACCTACGCTGCCAGTAATGGTGACGTTGGCTAGCTGATTCATGCCAGCCGCGTAATAACCTGCATGGCCATCAATGGTCACATCGACATTGGCCTTCAGACCAACCGCAATATTGTGCGCGCCATTTGGGTTGCTAATCGCCACTTGCTTGCCTGATAAGGTAGCGGCATCGCTATGCAAATACTGATTAACCTCCCGTAATGGCGTAGCATCTAAATCAAATTTTATACTTTCCATACGTACATTTCCTTTGGGCTAGGCTCAAACACGTGGGCATTTTTAATATCAGGTAGATGCGCTAAAGAGCGGAACTCTGAAGCAATTGCTACGTAATCGTCATGCTCAGCAACCACTGCTGGTTTACATGCAAAGGGGTCACGCACCAAAGCTAGCTCGTTTTTAGTACCCATCAATAGCGTATAAAAACCATCCAACTCCTCAAAACCATGTTCAAGCGCTGCTTTTAAGTCATCGCCTTCACGCATACGCCACTCTAAAAATCGGCAAGCGGCTTCGGTATCATTGTCTGTTTCAAAGGTGATACCTTCTTTTTCTAGTTTGCGACGTAAACTAAAAGCATTTGAGAGTGAACCGTTATGCACCAAACACCAATCTTCGCCCGCCGTAAATGGGTGCGCATGGGCAGGTGTAATCGCTGACTCTGTCGCCATGCGTGTGTGCCCGACCAAGTGTGTACCACTGACTGTTGGTAAGCTGTAACGTGCTGCGACTTCTGCTGGCAAACCAGTATCTTTATAGACATCAATGGATTGCCCGACTGACAACAAGTGAATATTGGGATAGCTGTTTTTTAACCAATTGCGCATTTCGCTAACCGCCACTTCAGAAACCAATATGACATGATTCCCTTGTGCATTTAAAACAGGCTTTTTGCCAAAAACACTGGCATGTTCTTGTGCTAAGGCATCCCAGTTGTAACTCATGCTAGGTGCGTAAAGATTGAATTTACGCATATTGCTAGCGACTGGTTCAGCAAAAACCGCCATGCCAGCCGAATCAGGGCCACGTTCTGTCATGCCAATCAACATGGGCATCATAAGCTCGCCAATATTGGCACGCATCGCTTCGTTTTTTACCAGTAATCCTACAATTCCACACATATCATTTCCTTAAATAACCCATTCATATTATTAGAAAAACTCAACATATCGATTCACTTCCCAATCGGAAACATGTCGAGAGTAATCCACCCATTCCATGCGTTTTAGCGCAATAAACTCTTGTGCGAGTTTGTCACCTAATGCTTCACATATCACCTTGTCGTTCTCAAGCGCAGTGATTGCTTCCCCTAAGTTTTGCGGCAAAATACCTATGCCCTTATTCGCAATTTCTGCAAGCGAATAGTCATACAGATTTTCGCTACAAGGTTTACCAGGGTTAAGCTCGCGTTTGACCCCATCCATCCCTGCGGCGATTACCGCAGCAGTTGCTAGATAAGGGTTGCAGCTGCCATCAGGCAGACGCAGTTCTAGGCGACCATAGGGGATGCGTACCAAAGTGGAACGATTGTTATCGCCATAGGCAATATAGGCAGGCGCCCAAGTTGCGCCCGAGAGCGACCGACCGACTACCAAACGTTTGTAGGAGTTAACGGTAGGTGCGCAAATGGCTGCCAATGCGGGTGCATGTTCCAGAATACCCGCCAGAAATTGATAGGCAATCTTTGATAAACCCAAGCCGTTTTTATCGGATTTATCCATAAAAATATTGCTACTTTTTTCATCACCAATCGACATATGCATATGCATGCCGTTGCCTGGTCGATTACTAAAAGGCTTAGGCATGAATGAGCAAATCATGCCCATTTGATTAGCAATTTCACTCGCGCCCATTTTAAGCATCACGTAGTTATCCGCACTTTTTAGCGCCTCGGTGTAAGTGTAGTTAACCTCAAATTGACCGTTGGAATCCTCGTGGTCGATTTGATATACATCCATCCCCACGGCTAACAACGAATCAGTCAGCTTTTCTAAAAACGCAGCTTGCCTTGTAATACCTTTGTAGTCATAACAAGGTTTTTGGAGCAAATCGGTATCATCAAAGGGCGCTAGGTTGCCTTTCTCATCTTTTTTCAATAATGAAAATTCAGGCTCTAAGCCTGTATAAAACGTCCAGCCTTTCTTGGACATTTTATCGAGTTGTTTTTTCAAAACGACACGCGCATCGTATTCATAAGGTTTACCGTTGACGTGACCATCACACACCAATCTCGCATAGCTAGGTTGCCATGGGATTAAGCTCAAGGTAGGTAAATCGCCAACCGCCATATAATCTGGGCCATTTGGCGCTATCCCCGTGCCCCAAATGGCACCACCAGCAAAACCAGCACCCGTGGTTAAAATATCCTCAAGGTGCACTGCTGGCACTGATTTCACCTTTGCCGCACCATGAATATCCACAAACTGCGCTAGCACATATTTAACCTCATGCTCTTTTAGAAACTTCTTTGCTTCAGTCAACAATTTCATTTGCCAGCCCCTTTTCAAGGTATTTAAATAAATTTCGACTCTAAATCACCAATTTCTCTAGCGATTGTTGTCAGTGTTTCTCTCATGTAGCGGTGATAAGTGCCATCACACCAAATTCGATATAGCGTTTCATGCGCTTGCGTTTGTTTCAAAATAGTGGCGGAAACCCCTGCAAGTTGTGTCATGAGCAGTGTTTGGCTATCGGTTTCTGCTGCTAAATCCAACAGGCAGATTTCTGAAAAAAGTTCTGGCAGCAACTCGCCACTCAATGTAAACGCTGCATCCGCACGCGCAACAGGGTAGATGCCTTGCATATTCGTTTTAAGTTGCTCTTTTAAAGGGTTAACAATAGTTGCCGCATGTTGGTCTTCAATCAAAAACTCACTTTGACCCAATCTAAGCACCAAGGCCCCCGCTGGAGTAGCCACCCATTTATTTGGCAATTCAGGAAGCGTAAGCCCCTGTGAAGCAAGCCACGTTTGCGCGTTTGGCCCTTTTAAACCAACCCGATTGCAATGACTGTTGTCTTTAATCACAATTGTTCTATTAGCCAGCGTCATGATTACCTCTCCCGCTCGTTGCTTGCAAAAACGGCACACCAGCAACCGTTGCATCAATCAGTTCGCCTATATCGTTTCGGATATAAAAGAGTTGCCCACTTTTCGCTTTATTGGGCGGTAAATAAGCTAGGCCGATGTGCTTTTGTAAGGTAGGACTAAAGGTAATACTGGTGATACGACCAATAATTTCGCCTTCACTAATGATGAGATTGCAATCTAGCGGACTGACAGTATTAGCTTTAAGCGTTAAAGTAAAAGGCACCAGTTTTTTCTTAAGTGGCTTTTTATTGATAATCTGCAAACTACGCTGACCAATAAAAAATGGTTTATCCATATTGATGGCAAATTCCACTGCCGCTTCATACGGGTTGGTTAACCCATCGGTATCATGCCCAGTAATCAGATGTCCCATTTCCAGCCTGAGTAAGCGTTGCGCTTCCACACCAAATGGACGTATTTGATACACATTTCCCGCAGCATATATTGCATTCCACACTGCCAAACAATCACCCGCAGGTACGTGAATTTCATACGCCAATTCACTGAAAAACCCTACACGAATCACCCGTGCGGTTACATTGGCAACCTCAAATTCACGTATCGCACCAAATTTAAAATTTGCCTCTGAAACATCTGCGTGCGTTAATTTAGCCAGAATTTCCTGCGCTTTGGGACCAGCCAAATTGATTGCTCCATACGCCCCAGTGACATTGACCAAGCCAATATTCAACTGCCACATTTGCTGGTAGCGTTGCATCTCACGGTAAATGGTTGCGGCGTTAGCTGTACTGGCTGTGACATAAAAAAGTTCTTTGGCTAATCTACATGCAATGCCGTCATCTACCATCACCCCAGATTCATCCAGCGCCAGCGCATATCGCGTTGTACCGACTTTCATGTTGGCAAAATCACCTGCGTAAAATTGCTCTAAAAACAACGCCGCATCTGCCCCGTACACTTCAATCTTGCCCAAGGTGCCGGCATCTATCATGCCTGCGGAGTTTCTAACAGCTAGCACCTCTTTGGTGATACACGCTTGCTTTTCAAGGGTGGCTTGATGGTAATAAGCAGGTCGCATCCATGCACCAACCTGCACAAACTCTGCTTTTGCTGATTCATGCCAAGCATGTAATGTAGTCAAACGCATTGGGTGAAAGTTTCGCCCAGCTAAATGACCAATCGGGGTGGGGTGAAAAAACGGGCGCGCAGTGGTACTTCCCACTTTTTCTATGGGTAAATCACGTATTTTTGCCAGAATGCGAATTGCATTCATATTGGAATGCTTACCCTGACTTGGCCCCATGCCCACCGTGGTAAAGCGCTTCATTAACTCGATATTATCAAAGCCCTCTTGTGCGGCATTGATAAAATCCTTGAGTTGAATATCTTCGTCAAAATCAATGAAGTTTTTTGCTTTGGCGTGCGCAACAATTGGATACGCATGACTTGGCGAATCTCCATGCGCCCTATCTGATTCTGATACTTCAAATACCTGCGGAACGGATTTACCTAAATGTTGCATCGCCGCTTGTGCTGCGCGTTTCCCATCCTGCACGCGTGCATTTAAATCGAACACCCCGTTGACTTTACCCGCTGCAAATACGCCTTTGGGTAGCGTTTGTGGTACAAATTGATTGACTGCATAGTCATAACGCATTTTTGTACCCGCTTGGTAAAGCAACGCAGCGGCAGGCGCCCAACCTGCACTCATGGCAATCCCATCACATTCTATTTTGAGCGATTTTGCTTCATCAGCGGTACTGTTTGATTCATTAAATGGGCAAATAACCACGGCGCTTACCCCGCTTTTATCTGCATTCGGTAGGGCTTCTAACGCGCAGCATCCCAAGTGCACCGCTACCCCTTGTGACTCTACTGCATTGACGAGTACTTGATCTGCCTTGTTGCGTAAATCCACCAATAACTTAACACCCACCCCCTGTGCTAGCAAATCAAGCGCTACACGATAGCCTTGTGCATTGGCGGTAAATACGATGCCGTGATTAAATGGCTTAACGCTGTATCGATGTACCAAGCGTTGGGCAGCCGTTCCCAACATGACACCTGGTAAATCATTGTTTCTAAATACTGGCGCTTGCTCAAATGCGCCACTTGCCACTATCAAAGACTTTGCCCGCATTTTTACCATGCCTTGAGCACTAATTATGGGGATTAGATGATCTGCGTAATACCCTGCGGCATAGGCATCTGTCATGATTTCAATATGGCTGTTTGTTGATACTTGTTGACTTAAGGTATCGAGCAAGGCATCACTTGTTTTATCAGCGGCTTTGTCATAACTCAAACTACCACCAATACGCATATTCTCATCAACCACCACCACCTTGAGCTCCGCACTTGCAGCTTCTAACGCGGCAGACAAACCCGCAACACCCGCGCCGATAATCAGCAAGTCACAATGTTGATGCAATTTACGTTTAGTGCTGCGTGGATAATTAAAATTGACGATGCCCAAGCCAGCTGAGTTTCTAATCACTCGCTCCCAAAATGGAAAGAGCATTTTAGGGCGATGAAAAGCCTTGTAATAAAAGCCAACGGGCAAAATTGGCGCAATTTTATCTAACCAACTTTTTTTATCTTTTTTAACCCCACCGCTCGTATTGACTGCGGTGAGCCGCATGCCTACTTGTATGGGTGTAACGTCCCCCCGGATATTGGTATCAAGACCATCCGTCACCATCACATTCACATCATGATTGGCTAAACTGAGTATTCCGCGTGGTCGATGATATTTAAAACTACGCCCCAAAATAGTTTCGCCAGATGCCCACAGCGCACTCGTAATGCTGTCGCCTGCATACCCGTTGTACATTTTCCCTTCAAAGCTGAAGTTGATTACTTTCTTTCGGTTAATCCATTCACCTGATTGTGCTGGTAAACGTTTAGTCATGATTTGCCTCTCTACTTATTTTGCTAGGCAAATAGGTCTTCAAAACTTCATCAGTAGCGGTATTGCGCTCTGCTATAAACCAAGTACCACTTGGAGCGTGGTACCACCATTCTTTCTTGATTTGTGGCGCACCCTCTCGATTGTGTACATAAGCAGCCCAAACCGCATCGGTCGATGTATTGGGATTAGGCATGGTGCGATACTCCCCGCCAAAGATAAATTCGGCGATTGGTCGAGTTCCATTCATTGGGCATGTAAGTAGTTTCAACGGATTCTTCTTTATCTTAAATTGGCCATACGATAATTGATGCAAAGTTCTAAACAAGACAAGGCGTGAGCCCCAATTTTATGCGCGGCATATGGTTGATATGTAAGCGTAAAATTGGGGTGAGCAACGCTGTATTGTGACGAAGTTTTCATCAATTTAGTGTCCTACCGAAGCTGCGCCTTTTTCGCCTGTCAATTCGTAATCTTCAAAACGTGAAAGCCTAAAAGTGTGAATCAAGTCAGGTGCCATATCTTTAGCGATGGTTTCTGCCATTGTTTTTCCGCTAATCGGCGTGGCTTTAAAACCCCACGTTCCCCAACCCGCATCTAGGTAAAAACCTTCTATAGGTGTTTTGCCCATAATTGGCGCAAAATCGGGCGTCATATCTGCCATGCCTGCCCATTGGCGCACCACTTTCACATTCGCCAAAAATGGAAACATATCTAATATGTGCGCACTCAGGCCTTCAACAAATTCCAGCGATGAGCGAGTTGAATGTAACTCGTATGGGTCTAGCGAAGCCCCCATCACCAATTCGCCACGTGAAGACTGACTCACATACACATGCAAACTACCTGACACCAAAATTGTATCCAGCCAAGGCTTGATTGGTTCAGTAACACACGCTTGCAAGGGTTGAATCACCAACGGTGTTTTTAAATTGACCATTTCCGTGATACGAGGCGTAGAGCCTGCAACGGCAGATAACACTTTGTTAGTGGCGATAAAGCCGCGGCTTGTTTCAACGCCAACCACTTTGTCATGCTCAGTTTTAATCGCGAGCACTTCGGTATTTTGAAAAATATCCACGCCACGCTGATAAGCACCGCGTGCATAACCCCAAGCCACAGCATCATGGCGCGCAATCGAGCCAGGCGCATGGTACAGCGCACCTAGAATAGGCGCATGCCCATTACAAGTAATATCAATTTGCGGGCAAGCCTTTAATACTTCATCTGGGCCAACCACATAACTTTCAACCCCCACATGCTTGTTCACTTCTGCACGCCAGCGCATCGTGCGCATCGCAGATTCGGTATGTGCCAAGGTAAAGTGGCCGCGATTTGAATAAAACAGATTGATGTCTAAATCTTCACTAAGGTCTTGAAACAACTTAACGCTCGCATCGTAAAATTTAACCCCCTCAGGTGTTAAATAGTTGGAGCGCACAATCGTCGTGTTGCGCCCTGTATTGCCACCGCCCAAATAACCACGCTCCAGCACAGCCACATTGGTGATGCCATAATCTTTTGCCAAGTAATACGCTGCCGCCAAACCATGTCCGCCACCGCCAATAATGATCGCATCGTAGCTTTTCTTTGGCGCATCTGGCTGCGTAAAAAATGCAGGATCAGGATGCTTTTTGCTAAAAGCATATTTAAGTAAACGTAGCGGCATTTGTTTATCTACATGAAATAATAGTTCACATAATGAACTTTTAGTAAAGTCATGTCAATACGTTTGTTTAACTTTTATTCGTTATATGAAACAATCGCGTATGGAAAATGCAAATCTAGAAAACAATCAAACACTGGTCGCCTATTTGGGCGGCACCATTCGTCAGCTAAGAACAAAGCATGACCTAACCATTGCCGATGTTGCAGACCGCGCAGGCATCAGCCGCGGCATGTTAAGCAAGATTGAAAATGCGCAAACCGCAACCAGCATGGACACCCTGGTGCAAATTGCGGGCGCATTAGGCGTGACTTTATCCAACCTATTTAGCAATTACGACAAACCACGAGGCGGCGCGCAATTAGTTAAAAGTGGGGCGGGCATGGAAGTTGTACGCCGCGGCACACGCAACGGACACACCTACCATTTGTTGGCTTACGATCAAGGCCCAAAAAAATCATTCGAGCCATTTTTGATTTCACTCGAAGATTCAGGCGAGCAATTTAATGCATTTGAGCACGCAGGGACGGAATTTATCCATATGCTTGAAGGCAAGTTAGAGTACCGTGTTGGTGAAGAGCTTTATATCTTGGAGCCTGGCGACTCGCTCACTTTTAGAGGTGAGATTCCACATAAACCTGAACGCATGCTCGCCATGCCTATTCGCTTTTTAGCGATTATTCACTATGAACAAAATAACGAAGATACTTGATTTTTCTATCAGTAATGCAGAACTATCTGACCTACCTGCATTAGTACAATTACTCAATATATTGTTCATCATAGAGCAAGATTTTCAGCCAAACGAACAAAAACAAATCGCAGGCTTAAGCTTAATGATACAAACCCCTAGCAAGGCGATGATTAAAGTGGCGCGTAATCAAAACGGTGACCTGATAGGCATGGTCAGTGCGCAACTGGTGATTTCAACTTCACAAGGCACGCACTCAGCTTGGATAGAAGATATGGTCGTCAATGAACAATATCGTGCGCAAGGAATAGGTAAACAACTATTAAGTTCAGCGCTTGAATGGGCAAAAGAAAAAGGCGCAACGCGCGCGCAACTTTTAGTAGATCTAGATAACGAACCTGCAATAGGGTATTACGATCATCTTGGCTGGCAAACGAGTCGCATGGGCATGCGAAGATTGTTTTTATAGTAGCCCAATGAATAGATAAAAAAGCGGGCTTTCGCCCGCTTTTTTAATGCTCAACTTTTAATCTAATTAAGATTAGTAGTGATAAGCACGTTCGCCATGCTCAGTAGTATCCAAGCCTTCGCGTTCTGTTTCTTCGCTTACACGTAGACCAATCAACACATCTACAATTTTGTAAGAGATGAAAGCAACTACACCAGACCAAACGATGGTTGTACCCACACCCCATGCTTGACTCGTTAATTGAGCCACCATGTCATATGGTGCAACTGCGTTAGCAGCGTAGTCGTAAACACCTGTACCGCCTAATGCTGGGTTTACAAGCACACCCGTCATCAACGCACCGAAGATACCACCAACCGCGTGTACGCCAAATACGTCTAACGCATCGTCGTAGCCCATCATTGATTTCACTTTAGTTACAAAGAAGAAGCATAATGGTGAAACCAACAAGCCAAGCACAATCGCACCCATTACGCCAACAAAGCCGCAAGCAGGTGTGATTGCAACCAAGCCCGCAATCGCGCCAGAGGCTCCGCCTAACATAGAAGGTTTGCCTTTGAAGAACCACTCAACAAACATCCATGAAGATGCCGCAGCACAAGTTGCTAACAATGTATTTGCGAATACTAATGTTGCAAAACCGCTTGCTTCAAGGTTTGAACCAACGTTAAAACCAAACCAGCCCACCCATAGTAAAGATGCGCCAATCATGGTCATGGTCAAGCTATGAGGAGCCATGGCTTCTCTACCAAAACCCACACGTTTGCCTAATACCAATGCACCTACCAAGCCAGCAATACCCGCGTTGATATGCACCACTGTACCGCCAGCAAAGTCTAATGCGCCTTTACCGAAGATAAAACCAGCTAACTCATTCGCTTTTGCACCAGCTTCAGCTGAGGTAAATGCATCTGGGCCTGACCAGAACCACACCATGTGCGCCACTGGCAAGTATGAGAATGTGAACCACAACACCATGAACATCAACATTGCAGAGAACTTCATACGCTCAGCAAATGCGCCCACAATCAGAGCTGGGGTAATCACCGCAAAAGTTAATTGGAAACACATATAGATATATTCAGGAATCACAACGCCTTTACTGAAAGTGGCGACAGTTGAATCAGGCGTAATACCGCTCAAGAACAAACGATCAAAACCACCAAAGAACGGTGTGCTACCTTGTGTAAACGCAATACTGTATCCGTAAACCGCCCACAACACGCCCAAGAAACAAGTCAGCATAAATGTTTGCATCAATACTGAAAGCATGTTTTTAGTACGCACCATACCGCCGTAGAACAGACCCAAACCTGGCACACACATCATCAAGACCAAGCAAGTTGCCACAATCATCCAAGCAGTGTCACCTTTATTTGGCACTGGGGCTGGAGCAGCTTCTGCGGCAGCGGGTGCCGCTTCAGCCGCAGGAGCAGGCGCTGCATCAGCAGGGGCAGCCGCAGGTACGGCTTCAGTCGTTGCAACAGGTACTTCATCTTCAGCAAAACTTATTTGGCTCGCACCGAAGAAGCCTAAACCTAAGGCACTTACCAATGCGAGAGTAGTTAAAATTTTCTTCATTTTATGTCCCCTTATAACGCGTCAGGACCGGTTTCGCCGGTACGGATACGATAAACTTGCTCAAGATTAAAGATGAAAATTTTGCCATCGCCAATTTTGCCTGTAGTGGCTGATTTTTCAATCACTTCAATCACTTGGTCTAGCATATCGTCTTTAATCGCTACTTCTAATTTTACTTTCGGCAAGAAATCGACCACATATTCAGCACCACGATACAACTCTGTGTGCCCTTTTTGACGGCCAAAACCTTTCACTTCAGTTACAGTGATACCTTGTACGCCTATAGCGGATAAGGCCTCACGCACCTCATCAAGCTTAAATGGCTTGATTATTGCGGATACAAATTTCATGTTGCCTCCTGATGGATAAAAACGTGTGTTGCGTTAAGCGGCGGGGTAGGTTGCTTGTCTACCCCACCTAAATTAAGCTAAAGCTAAAACTAACTTAGAACGTACGGCTTAAAGAGAATACAAAGCGACCATCACTCAAGTTTCTTGTTTCAAAACTTCCATTAAAGCTTGAGCCGCCGAAACCATTAGAACCCCAGTATCCAGTCTTTTTATCACCATTTGTAGCACCTACGTAATAAATACCAGCATTCCAACCTTCTGATTTTCCAATCGCAAACGCTTTACTCAAACCAGCTTTATAGTCTGTGTAGTCAGGGTTAGCATTATTAGCATTATTAGCACTACTTGAAACGTTCAAGTCTAACTCGCTTGAAACATTTAAACGGCCAACGTGACCAACCAAGGTTAAACCTTCCACCATCGGCAATGGATATGCAGCATTTAGCTCTAGGTATGTTGAGCCACCAGTACTATCCTTCCACCCTGTTTTCTTTTCAGCACCAAACCAATCACCCAACGTGACTGAAGCTTTTGCGCTTAACCATTTATATGACATACCAAAGTTAGCTTCGTAAGTATTCCAGCTACCACCCTCTGGCGTCTGATTTGGAGTGCCTTGGAAGTTATATTTCTTCCATGTACCACCTGGGTAGAAGTAACCATATAAACCAACGGTATAGCCTAAACCTTCAACAGCAGAAATCG
>CAZUGV010000010.1:0-64444 GCA_964620425.1 uncultured Methylophilaceae bacterium
CTTCTACTAGGGCAGCATTTTGTTGGGTGACTTCGTCCATGTTAGTCACAGCAGTGTTGACTTGGTCAATGCCTGAGCTTTGTTCTACTGAGGCTGCTGCAATCTCGCCGATGATGTCAGTGACGCGTTTCACTGAGTTCACAATCTCATCCATGGTCTTACCAGCATTTTCCACTTGGGTAGTGCCTTCTGTGGTTTTTTGTACAGAGTCGGTGATGAGTTCTTTAATCTCTTTGGCAGCTGAGGCTGAGCGTTGCGCTAGGTTACGTACTTCGCCTGCGACAACAGCAAAGCCGCGTCCTTGTTCGCCGGCTCTTGCGGCTTCTACGGCTGCATTGAGGGCAAGAATATTAGTTTGGAAGGCGATGCCGTCAATGACGGTGATGATGTCTTCAATTTTGCGTGCGCTTTGGTTGATGTCGGCCATGGTGGTGACGACTTGACCGACGACGTCGCCGCCTTTGATGGCGACATCGGAGGCGGCCATGGCAAGTTGGTTGGCTTGTTTGGCGTTCTCGGCGTTTTGTTTGACTGTGGAGGCGAGTTCTTCCATGCTGGCAGCGGTTTCTTCTAGGCTGGCGGCTTGTTGTTCGGTACGTGCTGAGAGGTCGCTGTTGCCGCTGGAGATTTCGCCTGCAGCCGTGGTGATGGCTTCTACCGCTTCTTTGACAACGGTGATGGGTTGTACGATGGTTTCTAGGGTGGCGTTGACGCCTTCGATGACTTTACGGAAGTCGCCTTGGTGTTGGTTGACGTCAGCGCGTACAGAAACACGTCCATCAGCGGCGGCTTCGGCGAGTAGGTTGGCGTCTGTTACTAAGCGATTGACTGCGCCAATACAGGTGTTGAGGTTGTTTTTAATGACGTTGAAGTCGCCATTGTAGTGGGCGGTAATGTTGGCTGGGATGTCGCCTGCAGAGATGCGGGCAACGCATTCAGCGGCTACGTTGAGTGGACCAACGACGGAGTCTAGGGTGTTGTTGACGCCTTCGATAATCTTGCGGAAGTCGCCTTGGTGTTGGGTGGCGTCGGCACGGGTGCTGAGGTGGCCTTGCTCCGCTGCATTCGCTAGGCGATTCGCATCGGCAACCAGTGCGTTGACGGCATCAATACATTGGTTGAGGTTGTTTTTAAGCGCATTGAAGTCGCCGTTGTAGGTGTCGGTAATCTTTGCTGGGATATGGCCTTTGGCAATGTTGTCGATATAGCTGGCGGCATTGTTGAGGGGGGTAATCACTGCGTCTAACGTGTCGTTCACGCCTTGGATAATCTTGCGGAAGTCGCCTTGGTGACGGCTGGCATCAGCACGGGTGCTGAGGTTGCCAGCAACGGCAGCTTTGGCTAGTAAATTCGCATCTTCTACCAATGCGTTAATATTGGTGCGTACTTGTTCAACAGCTTCATTCACAAACGCTTTTTTACCAGGGAACTGTTCTAGTTGCGCATTTAAGTCAGCTTCACCAAAGCGTTTTACGCAGGCCAAGGCTTTTTTGCTCATGTCTAAATGACCAGCAACCATTTTATTCACACCTGCGGCTACCTCACCATAACCACCTCTAAAACGGCTGACATCAATATCGACATCAATATCGCCTGCTTCATGCTGGGTACTCACATAGTTTAGAGATTGAACTAAGCCATCGAGGGTGCGTTGTAAGACTTTAATAGAGTATGCCACGCTGGTTTTATCACCTTCCGCGACCGCGAATTTTTGAGTTAAATCACCGTCAGCAAAGTTTTTGGCAATTTTTGCTAAGTCACTTGGCTCTGCACCCAATTGCTTAATCAAATTACGCGTGATAAATAAACCTAACGCCACCACAACCGCAGCGACAACCAGTGAAATAGCCAATGACATTATGGTTGCATTTTCCTTAACGCTAGCGCCCTCTTCTGCAGATTTTTTTGCAAGCTCGAAGTTATAGCCACGATGATCAGCAAGCGCTTGCTGCATGGCTTTAATTGCATCAATTCCGTTTAACAACGCATCTCGTGCTTCTGGTTTTTTGTTAGCAAGCGACAATGTTAAAACGTTACCACCCATTTCGTCATACTTGGCTAGGATAGCGCGGTCATTGGCAAGTAAAGCACCATCTTTCTCATCCGCAATGAGTGGCTCATACCTTTTCAATGTATCCGTCAAAGACTGATGCACTTTAGCTACATCTGTCTCTATAACCTGCATTTTTTGATTTTCTGTGGTGGCCATATGCTGCCAGATTAATCCATTCATGCGCTCAAAATCTGATAACGCCTCATCCAGCACTTGTGCACTTGGGATGATATTGACGTTAATAAAGTCAGCGGATTGATATACTCGCTGAGTTTGATAAAAGCCCAATCCTGACAGTGAGGCTAAACCAAGCGCTGCCAATATAATTAATAAATACATGCGTTTTGCAATTGTCATTTGATCCACCACTTCTTTCTATTTATAGATATCCTAGGGTAATTAGCTAGGACAATTAGTTAAGTGCCCTTACTTTATCTTCCATCAGTTATATTTCGTCATTAAACTTACAAAACCTATCGGTCATACTGGTTTACGTCAAAATTCCCCAAACCTTGAAAAATTTTTTGTTGGTTTATTTTGCGACAAAAAAAACCAAAGACATCGAAAGATAAACACTATAAAAATAGGCTATTTTGACTATTTAACATTTTGGGTAACTTTTAAGGTAACGAAGGCTAATCTACAAAACAAAACGCTTACCAATTGTGTAACTGGTAAGCGTTTTGGGAGAGAGGGGTAAACTAGAACTTGGTCTAGGTTAAGCCATGTATCACTTAATTATCCAACTTAAAATTCTACATTTCCAACTTAAAATTCTTATTTTGGAGCGTTAGCAGCTAACTTTTTAGCGTCAGCATCTTTCTTACCAGCTTCAGCCACTGCATCACCTTTCATGTGAGTTGCAGTTGCGGCTTCACTACCCTCTTCAAAACAAACACGTCCCATCATCGAAACCTTGCAAACCTCTGCGGCCACTGCATTTAAAGAAGCTGTAGCAAGTAACGTTAAAGTTAAAGCTGTCAATGTCAATTTTTTCATAGTTAATCCAATCTTAATCGTTAAAAATAGTAGGCCGCTATTTATTGCCTCAATGCAGCGTTCTAGAGGCAGGAGAGCAGCAGAAAAAGAACGGTTGCCCTCATATTTGCTTTAACGACACAACCATTTAGAACTTGAGTCATTTTTCTAATTTTTACACTTTATTACATTTATTATTTTTCACACGTAGATCCCTGATGCTACTTTCATCTGTAGCCTTGCCGCAACTTGCTGTAAAATGAGTGGTTTACACGCACATCCACCTCCCCTATGCAATGGAAACCCAACACCACCGTCGCAGCAATTGTTGAACAAAACGGCAAATTTTTAATGGTTGAAGAAGAAACCGCAGAAGGCGTGCGCATTAACCAGCCGGCAGGTCACTTGGAGCAAGGCGAAACCTTCATTCAAGCGGTAATTCGAGAAACCAATGAAGAAACCGCTTACGATTTCACACCAGAAAGTTTATTAGGCATTTATCACTGGCAACGCCCAAGCAAAGACATCACCTATCTACGTTTTGCCTTTATCGGCAAGATTGGCGCGCACCACCCAACGCAACCATTAGATGACGGTATTTTGCGTGCTGTTTGGATGAGCGTGGACGAACTGCGTGCCAGCCAAGCCATTCACCGCAGCCCACAGGTATTGAAGTGCGTGGAAGATTATTTGGCGGGAAAAAGTTATCCTTTAGAGGTTGTGAAGCATTTATGAGTAAGCAGACTGTAGTAGTGGGATTATCAGGCGGTGTTGACTCATCGGTAACGGCGCTATTATTAAAACAACAAGGCTATGAAGTCATCGGGCTTTTCATGAAAAACTGGGAAGACGACGACACCGATGAATATTGCCCCGCCAAGCAAGATTTGATTGATGCAGCCTCGGTTGCCGATAAAATCGGCATTGAGCTTGAAGCGGTGAATTTCAGCAAAGAATATAAAGAGCGTGTGTTCCAAAACTTTTTAGATGAATACCAAGCAGGCCGTACGCCCAACCCTGATATTTTTTGTAATTCTGAAATTAAATTTAAAGCGTTTTTAGACCACGCCATGGCCTTGGGTGCAGATTTAATCGCCACGGGGCATTATGCGCAAGTACAAGAAAACCGCTTGCGCCCCGGTGAATTTCAATTACTTAAGGCCGAAGATGGCAGCAAAGACCAAAGCTATTTTTTATATCGCCTCAACCAAGCGCAACTTTCGAAAACACTGTTCCCGCTGGGCAAATATTTAAAGCGTGAAGTGCGCGAGATTGCTGAACAAGCAGGTTTAGTGACGGCAGGCAAAAAAGATTCAACTGGTATTTGTTTTATTGGCGAGCGCCCTTTTCAAGAGTTTTTAGAGCGCTACTTGCCACGCAAACCCGGTGAAATGAAAACGCCAGAAGGCGTAGTGGTGGGCGAGCATCACGGCTTGATGTACTACACGCTTGGTCAACGCCAAGGCTTAAAAATTGGCGGCTCTAAAATCAGTAATGGCGAGCCGTGGTTTGTCGCGGGCAAAGATATGCAAAACAACGTGCTGATTGTGGTACAAGGGCATGAGCATCCGCTGTTATTAAACGATGGCTTGCAAGCCAGCCAATTACATTGGATTAGCCCGCAAGAGCCCCAAACCAATTGGGTGTATGCCGCCAAAACGCGCTACCGCCAACCCGATGCGCCTTGCGAAATTGATAAGCTAGCAGGTGATTTCACTGAGATTAAATTTGGTCAAAAACAATGGGCAATTACCCCTGGGCAATCCGCTGTGGTTTACGAAAGCAACGTGTGTTTAGGTGGCGGGATTATTACAGCGGCAATCTAGAAAACCCTCGCCTGCCAACAGTCCCAATAAAAAAAGCGCCTAGGCGCTTTTTTTATTGGGGTCATTTGCTACAGAATTACAACGAAGGCTCAGTTTCGCTAAAACTAGTACGTTTTAGCATGGCGTTATAATGCCGTGCAAGGTTGGGATAGTCAGTTTGCCAAGGGTTATCAACATAACGGAAAGCTAAGTAACCCAACACACAACCTAGGGCAATATCAGCCAAACTAAACGTATCATCTACACACCATTTAGCATCACCCAAAGCATCACTCATTGCACGCAAACCTCGCTCCACCTTAGCCAATTGTTTTGCGATTGAAGCGGCATCTTGCTTTTCAGCCGCCCGACGGCTTTCCAACATAGCCGCCACAGCGGCATCACACACCCCATCAGCCAGCGCTTCCCACTTACGTACCTGAATTTTTAAATTTTGCCCACTTGGCAATAAATTAGTCACTGGCGTACGGTGATCTAAATATTCCACAATCACGCGTGAATCGTACAGACTTTCGCCATCATCCAGCACCAACACGGGCACCTTACCCAATGGGTTAAATTGACTGACAGGACAGTTTGGGTCGGCTAAATCCACCAACGCCATTTCAATATCAATACGTTTCTCAGCAGCCACAACTCTGACTTTACGAGCATACGGGCTATTTTTAGAGTAAAAAAGTTTCATATTATTTGGGCTTAATCTAGTAGTTAGGACGATATTTTGTTCCCATGCATTATAATAGCAAACATGAGCGACACCCTAAAAAAACACGCATCATTCAAACTATCCAATTCGGAATTTGGAAAAATCGTTGTACAAAATGTGCAAGCCGCGATTGATGAAGATGTTGGAACAGAAGACTCAACAGGCGATTTAACCGCACAACTCATCCCTTTTTCACAAACCACCAACGCACGCATAATTAGCCGCGAAAATGCCGTATTATGTGGCATCCCTTGGGCGCAGCACTGCTTTCAATCGCTTGCACCCAACGCTAATGTTCAATGGCTTGTAAACGAAGGAGATGCATTAAGTCCAAATGCCATTATCTGCGAAATCAAGGGTAATGCCCGCGAAATACTCACCGCAGAACGAACCGCGCTGAATTTTTTACAAACATTATCAGCAACCGCCACTATTACACGCCAATATGCTGATGCAATTGCTGGAACTTCAGCCCACATTTTAGATACACGTAAAACCATTCCAGGGCTTCGTATCGCGCAAAAATATGCGGTTGTCGTTGGTGGGGGCTTAAACCAAAGACTTGCCTTATACGATGGCATTTTAATTAAAGAAAACCATATCATGGCAGCAGGCAGCATTGGAGCCGCCTTATCAGCTGCTAGGCAATTAATGCAGCATGCATCCATGGCAAAAACCAACACTCCAGCACCAAGCATTCAGATTGAAGTTGAAACCCTTACTCAATTAGAAGAAGCGATTGCAGCAGGCGCAGATAACATTCTGCTGGATAATTTTGAAATATCGGAATTACGCGAGGCGGTGAAACTCACTAAACAACGTGCCATCCTTGAGGCCTCTGGCGGTATTGATATTCGCAATGTGCGAGAGATTGCGCTAGCAGGTGTTGATCGCATTTCCATCGGCAGTTTAACGAAACATATTCAAGCAATTGACTTATCGTTAAGATTTTATTGACGGACTTAAGTGATATTAAATAGGCTTGTAAAATAATTCAGTTCGCGCATAATAACCACAAAATAATTTCAACGATTCAGCACAGAACTTATATTTCAATTTCGGGGTCAGCTGTTTACAACGAAAATTCATTAAGCACCCTATGATTAAAGCGCAAACAAAAAACGACATCAAAGACAAATTATCCCTTGGTATTGTATTACGTATGTTGGTCACTGATGGCTTGGTTGAAAAAGCGGCCGCTGAACAACTTTACCAAGATCGCCGCTTAGACAGTTCAAATATTCATCCATTTGTAGTCATCGCAGATCAACGCTGGAAATCGCTCACAACACCTTTCACGGCCTTAACGATTGAAGCATTGACTTCGTGGTTAGCTCAACGTGCTGGGCTCGAATATTTTCATATCGACCCATTAAAATTGGATTTTGGCAGCATCGCTCAAATTGTTACTAAAGCGTATGCAGAACGCCTCAAAATCATGCCTGTATTGCTGACTAAAACCACCGTCACCATCGCCACAGCAGACCCATACAACACGGAATGGATTCAAGATTTAGAGCGCGTTCTTCACTTAAAAATCAAACTGGTGATTGCCAACCCACTTGAAATCAACCGCTATTTACCCGAGATTTACAACCTAGCAAACTCCATGCATTTGGCTAATGCGGCAAAAGCAGGTCAAATTGTTGGCGTACAAAATTTAGAGCAACTGGTTGAGTTGGGTAAAGACAAAAATTTAGATGCCAATGAACAGCACGTTGTTAACATTGTAGATTGGCTGTTTAAATACGCATTTGAACAACGCGCCAGTGATATTCACCTTGAGCCAAGGCGCAACATCGGCATTATGCGTTTCCGCATTGATGGTGTGTTGCATCAAGTTTACCAACTGCCACCCAATATTATGAACGCCATCACCAGCCGCATTAAGCTGCTTGGGCGAATGGACATGGTGGAAAAACGTCGCCCACAAGATGGCCGCATCAAAACTCTTAACACCACTGGTGAGGAGGTCGAGCTTCGCCTTTCCACCATGCCAACCGCATTTGGCGAAAAAATGGTGATGCGGATTTTTACGCCTGATATTTTGGTGAAAGACTTTATCGAATTAGGCTTCTCGCCTCAACAAGCGGCGACATGGAAACAATGGACAAGCAACCCTAATGGTATCGTACTCGTCACAGGCCCCACAGGCTCTGGCAAAACGACCACGCTATATTCCACGCTCAAGCACCTAGCAACTTCTGAAGTGAACGTTTGCACAGTCGAAGAGCCCATAGAAATGATAGAGCCTGCATTTAACCAAATGCAGGTTCAACCCAATATAGGCTTGACCTTTGCCGATGGCATACGCGCTCTGCTTCGCCAAGACCCAGACATTATTATGGTGGGCGAGATTCGGGATGTAGAAATTGCTGACATGGCAATTCAGGCTGCACTCACAGGTCACCTAGTGCTATCTACCCTACATACCAATGATGCGCCATCAGCCGTAACGCGCCTACTGGATTTAGGCGTGCCGTCTTATTTGATTCAATCTACGGTGATTGGCGTCATGGCGCAGCGTTTAGTGCGTACATTATGCCCAAACTGCAAAGTGCCTGCGCCAATAAGCCCAAGTGAATGGGCGTCCGTGGTCGGCAACTGGAAACTACCAAAACCTGAAAAGCAATACCGCGCTGTAGGTTGCCTAGAATGCAGAAATACTGGCTACCGTGGGCGTAGCGGCATTTACGAAATGTTCTCCGTAAGTGCTGACCTCAAAAAACTAATTAAACCAGAAACCGACCTAGAGCAACTCAAACTACAAGCCTACCGTGAAGGCATGCACCCACTCATGATCAACGGCGCAGAGAAAATTGCAGCGGGCATCACCACAATTGAAGAGTTAATGAAAGTTGCTCCACCTTTGGAGTAACGGTTGGACAAACCCAACAATTAACACCCAGCCCAAGCAAATCTAAGTCTTCACTAAGTGCACAAAAAACGTCACATTTCGCCGAGTCGGGTCCACCCCTAGCCCCGCCCCACGCTGCACGACAAACTCCTGATTGGTGATGCTTTTCATGAATTTTGCAAGCTCACGGGCAGCGGGTAAGGCAGAGGCAGCGTAATAAAAAACCGTAGAGCGTGGTGCAAACCAATTAGGGCGCTCACCAGCAGGATAAGAATAAGTGAGACTATCCAAAGTATATCCATCAGCACTCAACTTATCATTAATAGCCAAGCGCTCAGAATCAGCAACTCCCAGCGTTTGCAAGCCAACCAAATAGTCTGACTTATTGCGGATCACCTGCGTTTTCTCAACTAACATACGATTAGTTTTGATGGATTGCTCTACTACACTTTGCACCATTTCTGTTGACTGCTTTTGGGTAACACTCTCACTTTCCAACTTAGTGATACGTTGCTTCAAAGCGGTATCCTTAAGTTGCGCTCTTGCCTCTGACAGTGCTTTTATTTGTTCATCATTTTCTTTTTGCAGATCAGCAATTTTTGCGTTCGCCTCCTCTAAAGATTGATTGGAATTAATTAAACTGGCCTCCCATTTAAAGCCAGCAACACTCCCCTCCTTAAACCCAGCATCAATCAGCATAGAGTTAATTTTAGATGGAAAAGCCACCAAAAAAATGGCTAACAAAAACAATGTACCATCACGCAGTAAAGTAACAATATCTTTGCAAATCGAGACAATAGTCGCAAGGCCACCATTAGATTTAGCTTGTGTATCAATCGCCATTCTCACCTCCTCTTCATTCAGCGCAACATCATCCAAACTGGCTTAAACCCGTTTCACATGCAAATTCACACTACCGCGATTATTTTCGTAAAAATGCCAAGCATCATTGGCAAACGCATAAAAATACCCAGATTTCTGCACTTGATACCGACAACCATTGCCAATCAAAAAGGTTTCATGTTTAGCAGGTGCGCCACCTACCGTCGGCTCTCCACCATTAGCAATTACACCAACCAAGGCGAACCACGGGTAATCTTCTTCTCGTTTGGTCAGCAGTACGTTCGCGCTAGGATTTTGCGTAACTTGTTGCCACACGCCTTCCAACTTACCTACCAAATCCAACCCTTGGTGTATCAATTGCCCCATATGACTGCTACCTTCCTGCGGTGAACCATCAGGGCCAGTCTTAATATTGTCATCAATCCACTCACCAGTCGCTGTAAACTCGTACTCCTCACCCGCACTCATATAAACACCTGTGCGATTCCATTCATCAATGGCATACACTCTTAACTGCATTTCATCATGCATATTCAACCACACCGTATGCATATAGTTTTTTTCAGTAATCGCTGGGTCTGCGTTTCTATCTTTAGCACTTTGATGAACATCGGGCGCATTTACTGGTGGCACACTTCGCGGCTGTGAGCCTAAATACTTCAGATACCCTTTGTAGGTGTTATGCAACACATCCTGAAAATTTGGTTTGATTTGGCTGATTTTTTTGGGATTAAACGCCACGCCAAATGGAGTCACCTCATCAATCATCCACTTTAATGCAGCATCAGATAAACCCGTTTGCACATAGCCGCCACCCACATCAGAATGCCCACCAGGAAACCAAATCTGCTGAGCATCGCAAGTTGGGGGAATATTCACCCACAAAGTTGGGCTAAAACTTGCGCGTTGCTCATCTATCGCCAAGGCGTGTCGTGCGACTCTCACCTGATCGCTCAACTCTGTGTCATGAAAGCGCAGCTTTAAAAAGTTATCCATCAAGCTTAACAAAGCGAAAGTATCGGGAATGCCCAACGCTCCTACCGTATCCCACACTCCAATAAAATCAATCTTCACTTGGTCTGGCGTGGTGATATGCTTCCATCCACTTCCCAACCAATCGGCACTGCGCTCGCGGTAGCCTTTTTTATAAGCTACATCTACACGATCCCATACTTCATCATCCTCCAAATTATGGGTATCTAAAATGCCACAGCGCGTTAAAAAGCCACTCAAGCTTCGCGCTGTGTAAGCACCTCGGCTAAAACCAAATAAAAAAATCTGGTCGCCAGGTGCATAATGACTGCACACCCATTGGTAAGCACTCTTAATGTTTTTACTCAAACCATCACCAAAAGCGCCACCAAACACTTTATCGTTCAAGCTAGGGCTAGTGCCCACGCCCGGGTGATAATACGCAATCTGTGCTTCTGGTTGGCTATGGTCTAGCGCAAAATACAATTTCCCCACATTGGTCGGCACGGGCACGCCATCATGCTCTTGCTCTAAGGTATTCCAACTGCCATCACAACACACTATCAGTTTTTTCATACTTAGCTCCTTATTCGGTTCAAAAGTAACTGCTACCTTAAATTGCACTTACCTCGATAAATAAATCAACAGAACTTACTAAACAAAAACACCCTGCCAAACAATTTTAAGCCCTGCATAATTTAAACTATTTTTACTCAAAAATGAAGTTTTTTTGGTATTTATTATGGAATTAATTGGAATTTAACATCAAACCCAAAGAGGGCAGATGAACTCACGCTTCATCCACAGGGCACTGCCCAAGTAACGCATATTTATCTCGCTGATTTTAGTTAATTATTTTATAATCCAGCGCTTATTTAAAAAATTAATGTTGTTGAATTCTTGACCAAAACCTTGCAAAGAGTTACTGTCTAGGGTTACGCTCAACCAGCTAATACTAAATTAGTCATTAATATAAAGTTAACCAATATAAAGTTATGGAACAATCCAACACACAAATGACAGGCGCGGAGATCGTAATTCGCTGCTTGCAAGAGGAAAAAGTAAAGTTTGTTTTCGGCTACCCTGGTGGGGCTGTGCTGCATATTTACGATGCCATTTTTAACCAGAACTACTTTAAACACGTACTCGTTCGCCATGAGCAAGCTGCAGTGCATGCGGCAGATGCTTTTTCACGCGCAACAGGCGAAGTCGGCGTTGCTTTAGTAACCTCTGGCCCTGGCGCAACCAATGCAGTCACAGGCATTGCCACTGCCTATATGGATTCTATCCCGCTTGTTGTGATTAGCGGCCAAGTACCTAGCCCAGCGATTGGCATGGATGCATTCCAAGAAGTTGATATGGTGGGCATTACCCGCCCATGCGTAAAGCATAACTTCTTGGTGAAAGACATTAAAGATTTAGCATCCGTTATGAAAAAGGCGTTTTACATTGCTGCAACTGGCCGCCCAGGCCCTGTAGTGGTTGATATTCCTAAAGACATCACCATGCAGATGGCGGAGTTTGCTTACCCAGAAAGCGTTGAGATGCGCTCTTACAGCCCGATTTTGAAAGGCCACACAGGTCAAATCAAAAAAGCGGTGAATTTGATGTTGGGCGCAAAACGCCCCATGGTTTATACAGGTGGCGGCGTTATTCTTGGCGACGCGGCTGAGCAATTGGTTAAATTAACTCGTAAACTCGGCTTCCCGATTACCAACACCTTAATGGGTTTAGGCGGCTATCCTGCTACAGACAAACAGCATCTTGGCATGTTGGGTATGCACGGCACATACGAAGCCAATATGGCAATGCAAGAGTGTGATGTGCTGATTGCAATTGGCGCACGTTTTGATGACCGCGTAATCGGCAACCCTGCTCACTTTTTGAGCCGTCCACGCACCATTATTCATGTAGACGTTGACCCTTCATCCATTTCTAAACGCGTCAAAATAGACGTGCCGATTGTAGGTCACGTGCAATCTGTGCTGTCAGAAATGAACGAGCTTCTAGCAGCTGAAACCAAAACACCTGATGCCGCCGCATTAAGTGCTTGGTGGACACAAATTGAAGCATGGCGCAGCAAAAAATGCTTAAACTTTGATCGCTCAACTGAAATTATCAAGCCACAATTCGTGGTTGAAAAATTATGGGAAGTGACCAAAGGCGATGCGTTTGTCACCTCTGACGTTGGTCAACACCAAATGTGGGCTGCGCAATACTACAAATTTGACAAACCACGCCGTTGGATTAACTCAGGCGGGTTGGGCACCATGGGCGTTGGCTTGCCTTACGCAATGGGCGTGCAATTAGCGCACCCAGAGGCGCAAGTCGCATGTATTACTGGCGAAGCTTCGATTCAAATGTGTATTCAAGAGCTTTCAACTTGTAAGCAATACAATATCCCAGTCAAAGTGATTACCTTAAACAATCGCTATATGGGCATGGTGCGGCAATGGCAAGAGTTCTTCTATGGCAACCGCTATTCAGAATCCTACATGAACGCCTTGCCTGATTTTGTGAAATTGGCTGAAGCGTATGGTCATGTGGGCATGAAAATCGAAAAATCCTCAGACGTTGAGGCGGCACTGAAAGAAGCCTTTAGTCCTGCGCTAAAAGAACGTTTGGTGTTTATGGATTTCCAAACAGACCAAGCTGAAAACGTGTTCCCGATGGTGGAAAACGGCAAAGGCCTTTCTGAAATGATTCTAGCTGAAGATTTATAAGTAAATATGAAACACATTATCTCATTACTCATGGAAAACGAAGCTGGCGCGCTTTCTCGCGTGGCTGGCTTGTTTTCTGCACGTGCTTACAATATTGAATCCCTGACAGTAGCACCTACCGAGGACGCTACTTTGTCACGTATGACCATTGTCACCTCCGGATCGGATGAAGTGATAGAACAAATCATCAAACAGCTCAACAAGCTGATTGATGTTGTTAAAGTGCTAGACCTGAATGATGGACGCTTTATCGAGCGCGAACTCATGTTAGTGAAAGTCAAAGCCACAGGCGCATTACGCGAAGAAATGAAACGTATCAGCGATATTTTTCGCGGTCGTATCATTGATGTTGCGGATGGTAGCTATACCATTGAGCTGACTGGCTCAGGCTCTAAATTAGACGCATTTTTAGAAGCACTGGATAAAACAGTGATTTTAGAAACCGTCCGTACAGGCGCTTCTGGCATTGGCCGTGGCGATAGAATTCTTAAAGTTTAATCATTAATTTAGATACATCCTAGAGGAAGAAAAATGAAAGTTTATTACGATAAAGATGCAGACCTTTCCATCATCAAAAAGTTAAAAGTAACCATCGTGGGTTACGGTTCACAAGGTCACGCGCATGCGCAAAACCTTAAAGACTCTGGCGTTAAAGTCACCGTTGGCGCACGTAAAGGCGGCGCTTCATACGCTAAAGCTGAAAAAGCGGGTCACGATGTTGAAGAGATCAGCAAAGCAGTCAAAGGCGCTGATTTAGTGATGATTTTATTGCCAGACGAAAACATGGCAGAAATTTTCCACGCTGAAGTGGCACCAAACTTGAAAAAAGGCGCAGCGTTGGCATTTGCGCACGGCTTTAACATTCACTACAACCAAATCGTGCCTAACAAAGATTTAGACGTGATTATGATTGCACCAAAAGGCCCAGGCCACACTGTGCGTTCAGAATACCTCAAAGGCGGCGGCGTACCATCACTCATCGCGGTTTACCAAGATGCTAGCGGCAAAGCCAAAGACATCGCTTTATCATATGCAGCGGCTAATGGCGGCACAAAAGGCGGCGTGATTGAAACTGATTTCCGTGAAGAAACTGAAACAGATTTGTTCGGCGAACAAGCTGTGTTGTGCGGCGGCGCTGTTGAGCTAGTCAAAGCAGGCTTTGAAACCTTGGTAGAAGCTGGCTATGCCCCAGAAATGGCGTACTTTGAGTGCTTGCACGAACTTAAATTGATTGTAGATTTGATGTACGAAGGCGGCATTGCCAACATGAACTACTCAATCTCTAACAATGCTGAATACGGTGAATATGTAACAGGCCCACAAGTGATTAACGATGAATCACGTAAAGCCATGAAGCAAGCTTTAGCTAACATTCAAAACGGTGATTACGCTAAGAAATTCATCTTAGAAGGTCGCACCAACTACCCAGAAATGACAGCACGTCGTCGTTTAAATGCAGCTCACCCAATTGAACAAGTAGGCGGAAAATTACGCTCTATGATGCCTTGGATTGCTAAAAACAAATTGGTAGACCAAAGCAAAAACTAATTTTAATTTCCAATTTCACTTAATAAATCGCATTTCTGAAAAGCAGATTTATAAAAATCTAGTGATATTGAGATTCAGTTTAGGGTATAACATTCACGTGTTATACCCTTTTTATTTCAGTATCAGTAATAAAATCATGCAATCAACGCCTTGAAGTGCAAGGTTTTATAAACTTGGAATCAATCTGTTAAATTTTTTGATTTTAAAAAACACTATCTATTTAAATAAGCCCAAAAATGCCAGAAATTAAAGTTCTACTACAATACGCCCTTCCCAAACATGCCATCACCGCCCTGGCTGGCTGGCTGGCAAATGCACATGCGGGAAAAGTAACGACAGCAGTAATTGCATGGTTTGTAAAACGCTACCAAGTGAATATGAACGAGGCCGAAGTGCCTAACATTAAGCACTATGCCACTTTTAACGACTTTTTCACCCGCCCACTCAAACAAGGGGCTAGACCACTTGCTGTAGCGGACTTTATTTGCCCTGTAGATGGTGCGATTAGTCAATTTGGCCTTATTGAAAAAGACCAGATTTTTCAAGCAAAGGGACATTTATATGCCACAAGCACGCTACTAGCAGGCGACGAAAAGGCTGCCGCGTACTATGAACACGGCCTGTTTGCCACACTGTATCTCAGCCCTAGAGATTACCACCGTATTCATATGCCTTGTGATGGCAAACTTCTCAGCATGACGTATGTACCTGGGGATTTATTTTCAGTGAACCCAAGCACTGCGCAAGGTGTACCCAATTTATTTGCCCGCAACGAGCGCGTGGTGTGTGAGTTTGAAGCGGCGTTTGGTAGATTTGTGTTGGTGTTAGTCGGCGCAACGATTGTGGGTAGCATGGCGACTGTTTGGCACGGCGTTATCAACCCGCCGCGTAGCAAAAAAATTCGTACTTGGAATTACACTAAGAAAAACATGACGCTAAAACAAGGTGAAGAAATGGGGCGATTCCTGCTAGGCTCTACCGTAGTGATGCTTTTCCCCAAAGACACGCTCAAATTTAATGAAGCATGGAAAACTGAAAAGCCCATCAAACTCGGTGAGTTGATGGGCAATACTGATTAGCTAGCCGTATCAGGGGCTAGACTCACTGAATCCTCAACCACAGACTGAGAGATCACTTCCACTGATTGACGGCGATGTTGTTTATCGCTGTTTAAATGTACAACAAGCTCATTCAATGCAAGCCTATACACTTCGCGTTTAAACTCAATCACGCTTTCAAGCGGCACCCAGTAATCACTCCAGCGCCAAGCATCAAACTCAGGGTGCGAACTCGCGCGCAACGAAACATCGCAATCACGTCCAACCATACGCAACAAAAACCAAATTTGTTTTTGCCCTTTGTAGCTGCCACGCCATTCACGCTTAACCCAATTATTGGGTACCTCGTAGCGCAACCAGTCGCGTGTACGCCCCAAAATTTTAACGTGCTCAGGCTTCAAGCCAACCTCTTCCATCAGCTCCCGATACATAGCCTGTTCAGGGCTTTCACCCTGTTTAATGCCACCTTGCGGGAACTGCCAAGAGTGCTCGCGAATACGCTTACCCCAAAACACCTGATTGTTAGCATTGCATATAATAATGCCAACATTCGGTCGAAATCCATCGCGATCGATCATGACAAAATAACCTTAATAATTTACCGTATTTTTTCATATTTCGCGTTAGATTGAAAGCAATGCTTACATGCTTTTTCATTATTCGATTGCAACTCACTGAAAATAAATACAAAATATCTGACTTGCAAAACAATCTACAGTCACAGAAAAAGCACACTTGAACGAACACGGTAAACCAAAGCTATTCACAAGCGTTTTACACTTAACCAAGAATTACACCATCTAAGCAACCAATATGTTCTTTAATTTCACACGCATCCTATCAACCACTTTAATCTCAATGCTTTTAGGCCTTGTGTTGAGTAGCCAAGCGCAAGCCAACAGCTTTGCCTATATCACCAACCAAGGGAGCAACACCGTTTCGGTGATTGACATAGAAACCTCAAAAATCATCGCCAGCATCCCACTCGACAAAGCGCCTGTGGGTGTGGCGCTCTCACCTAAAACGCAGCGTATTTACATCTCAAATGCCAATAGCCAGACTATTTCGGTGATTGATGGCAAAACCAACCAAGTCGTCGATAGTATTGCTGTGAAAGTTCAGCCAGTAGGCATTGCCATTTCACATGATGGAAAAACGTTATATGTTGCAGATTGGGAGGGCGAGCAAGTGCTAGCCATTGACGCAAACCGCCCCACAAACCAACGCACCTTTAACTCAGGCAAAACCCCTGCGGGGATGGTGGTAAGTGCAGATGACCGCCAATTATTTATTGCGAATCGCGATAGCAATGATGTTACGGTTATAGACACGAAAACACTCAAACAAACCACCAAAATCCCCGTTGGCTTGCACCCATTTGCCCTCACATTTGGGCCAGATAATAAAACTTTATATGTAGTCAACGTAGTGAGTAACACATTAACATTGGTTGATACTGGCAGCTTTAACGCATCAAGTAAAACATTTACTACTGAAACGGTTAAAACGGGGCAACACCCGTACGGTGTCGCAATTAGCCCTGATGGGCGTTGGATATACGTCACCAACAACCATGCCGATAGTATTTCTGTCATCGATGCACAATCTAAAAAAACCATCACCACCATTGCCGTGGGCGAGTTTCCTGAAGGCATTGATTACGACCGTGCAACCAACCGCATTTTTGTGGCGAATTGGGGTGCAGATAACGTCTCCGTGATTGATGCTAAAACAAATAAAGTCATTAATATCATTGCCAGCGGTAAACTTTGTCGCTCGTTCGGGCGTTTTATTTATCAGTCGGAATAATTATTTTTTGGTAAAACTTTTGTACCCATGATTTATCATTTCTATCAACAACATTGTTCACTCCCGCTAAACCGTAAAGGTTATCCGCGTAGCATATATGCGCTAAAGCGCATTATTCATACGTGATAAGCGGGAATGACGAGAGGAGAAAAATCTTTCACACGACACCCTACAGCCAGCCGTTTTGTAAAAAATCGCATGAATTTGTCGCAAAATGTTAATTTTTTAGGTAAAGTCACGTGTCATTTTTTAGATGCACTATTTTTTATAGTTAAACGTTTTAAAGTCGTCGTTCTAATTTAGTTTTTACTGGAGAAACCTCAATGAAAAAAATCCTCGCTTTTATCGCCCTAGCTGCTTTACCACTACTACCGCTTACAGCTTCAGCACACGGTGCTGCAGCCTTAAGATTTGAAAAAACCGTCACTATCAAAGCCGCCCCAGCTGCTGTATGGGCATTGGTAAAAGATTTTGGCAACCAACAAGCTTGGCACCCAAACGTAGAATCTACTACCCTAGAAACTAAAAAAGATGAAAACGGTGACGACGCGACCTATCGCACTGTTAAATTAAAAGGTGGCGGCACCATGTACGAAAAACTACGCAGTGCAGATGACGCAAGCATGAAACTAAAATACGAATACGTGTTAGAAAAAAGTACGCTACAACTGGCTAACTTTTACCCTGCGATTACTGTGACCGCAGGCCCAGGGGCTGGCGAATCTACTGTCTCAGTGAAAGGCAGCTACACTCGTGCAGATTCATCTAACATCCCTAAACCAGAACAAAATGATGATGCTGCGACTAAAGCGATTAACGAGTTTTTTGACCCAGCATTAGCAGGCCTTAAAGCAGTAGCGGAAAACCCTGCAAAAAAGTAACTAGCAAAAAATCTTTTTGGCAAAAATGGTTCTCATGGGCTGGCGTTAAATAAACCAGCTGCAACCCAGTAAGCCAACAGACAAAATCTGAAAAAGATTTTTTTAAAGCCCCGCAAGGGGCTTTTTTATTGCCTAGCAACTGTATTTTTGCCCTATAAACAAGCCAACTCCCCCGCGAAATAGCACTAGCAGCAAACCAAGTCTATGACAATTTTTGTCAAAGTAAGTACGGCAGATTCACGCAACAGTGCGCATTTTTTTTAGGGCGCGCTACTATGCACTCACTAGGCAAGCAAATGTGTTTCAAGCAATTAAAAACAGCTTTGCCCGATTTGATGACTATTTTTTGAGATCAATATTAAGGGTTTATTTTTTTACAAAGGAAGCAAACATGAACAAGCAAATGAGAAAAGTACAACAAGGTTTTACCTTGATTGAGTTAATGATCGTAGTAGCGATTATTGGTATTTTGGCAGCGGTGGCGATTCCTGCTTATTCTGACTACACAGCTAAAGCAAAGGTTGGCAATGCATTAAGTGCCGTAGAATCTTTAAAAGCGGCTGTTGCAATGTGTGGTCAAGAAGCGGGCGGTGACTTAACAAATTGCAACACTGCAACGGCAGCTGCCAACATTCCAACCTTTACTGCTACAAAAGAAGCCGCTTCTGCTACTGTAACAGGTGCGGGCGTTATTGCATTAACGTTGGGAACAATCGGTGGTGGAATAACTGGTGGAGTAATTACGTTTACACCAACACTACCAGCTAATGGCACATCATTAAAATGGAGAGTTGCTCCCTCAGCTAGCATCACAAATGCAGCTGTTACTGCTCAAATTAACAAACTAGACCAACCATAAACTGCTGCAGCTAGCGTAGGGCGTATTTGCAAAGCGTAATACGCCGAACCGCAAAATATCAAAGGGCAGAATAGTTTGAATATTCTGCCCTTTGACTTTATATAACCCCCACACCTTAAAACACAAACCCCTGCCCTTGCTTTAACGCTTGCGGCTTAAAACGTAAGCCTTGTGCTGTTACTGCTTGCGCTATTTCTTGCATAATCTCTTCACCGCCTGTGGGTTTTAAATGGGTGATATAAATTTCCGCATCGCCTTGTAATTGCGTTAAATCTTGCGCTAACTGCGTGGGCCATAAGTGCTTGGATTGCATTGCCAATGCGCTTTCGGCATTGATATACGAGGTTTCAATCATCACATATTTTAAATTGGCAATTTGATTCACCACCGCCCAAAGTTCTGGGCAACTGGTGGTATCGCCCGTAAACACTAAGCTCGCTTGCCCGCTGTTGATTTGATAACCCACCGCTGGCACCACATGATTGGCGGGTAGCGCGGTAATTTCTCTGCCACCCAATTGCACCACTTCACCCAATTGAATGGTTTGATATTGCATGACAGGCTGGTGCATACTGGGGATTTGGCTAAAATCTGGCCACAGATGCCAATTAAACAAATGTGTTTTTAGCGCTTGTTGCGTTTCTAGCGTAGCGTAGATGGTGACTGGGGTTTGACGGCGCTCCATTACGCTATCGAGCAACAGCGGGAGATAGGCAATATGGTCTAGGTGCGAGTGGGTGATAAAAATATGGTCTATATTGGCGAGTTGCGCAATGGATAAATCGCCCAAGCCTGTGCCTGCGTCGATAAGTATATCGTCATCCAGCAAAAACGAGGTGGTGCGTAGCCCCCCGCCGATGCCGCCGCTACAGCCCAAGACTGTGAATTGCATTTAAACCCCTTTTCCCCGCTTAATACATATGATTAAGATTTGTTCTAATTGTTTGCATAAAGTATAGCCTAAGCGCTTGGTTTTTAATATCATCTTGGGCTGATGTAAGTCTGATTTAATTTTGATTGTTAGGATTTGAAATATGCACAGCCACACTAGCTTAGAAAGCGTTGTTATCGAAACCTCGCAACCCATCCACGCGAGTGTGATTTGGTTGCACGGCTTGGGGGCGGATGGGCATGATTTTGAGCCTGTGGTGCAGATGTTAAAAATCCCCAATACGCGCTTTATTTTGCCGCATGCGCCGCATATGCCGATTACCGCAAACAATGGCTACGAGATGCCAGGCTGGTATGACATTATTGCTTTTGGCGGCAACAGCAAAGAAGATGAAGCTGGCATTCGGGCCACACAACAAAAAATTGAGGGGCTGATTGCGCAGGAAATAGCACGCGGCATCCCCAGTAAAAAAATTGCATTGGTGGGGTTTTCGCAAGGTGGCGCCATTGCGCTACAAACAGGCTTGCGCCACGCCGAACCTTTGGCGGGCATTTTGGCACTTTCTACTTATTTAGCCTTAGAAAGCTCACTCGCCGCTGAAGCTAGCCCTGCAAACAAAAATATCCCCATTTTTATGGCGCATGGCACGGTGGATAATGTGGTGCCGTATGCGCGTGGAGAGCGTTCTTTACATGCGTTGAAAACCAATGGTTACACGGTGGATTGGCATGAATATCCGATGGCACACACAGTCAGCATGGAAGAGATTAGCGATATACGCGATTTCTTAAACAAAATTCTGCGTTAAATATTGCACGTTTTGGCTGTTTTTTAACCCGAATGGGTTAAAATAGCGGATGGTTAAAAAAACACAACAAGCCGAAATGGCGCTCGGCGATTCCCAATCAATATTGCATGAATCCGCAGCCACAATGACAGCGGACACCAGCTTTGAAAATGCGATCAAAGAGTTAGAATCTATCGTCAGCCAGATGGAATCTAACCAATTACCGCTTGAGCAATCACTTTCTGCCTTTAAACGCGGTACTGCGTTGTTGCAATTTTGTCAGCAAACCCTAAACAATGTGGAGCAGCAAGTGCGTATTTTAAATGATGCGCAACAACTGCAACCCTACTCCAATGACGATTAAATACTGAAATGAGTGACTTTAAAGCATGGTCGATCTCCATACAGGCGCGTATGGAGCAAGTGTTAGATGGCTATTTGCCAGCGACAAACATAGCCCCGCAACGCTTGCATGAAGCAATGCGCTATTCTATTTTGGGCGGGGGCAAGCGTGTACGCGCCCTGCTGGCTTATGCGGCCGCTGAGTTTTGTCACAAAAGCACGGTGGACTTAAGCCAGACCGATGCAGCAGCAGCGGCTGTTGAAATAATCCACGCCTATTCATTAGTGCATGACGATATGCCGTGTATGGATGACGACGATTTGCGTCGCGGCAAGCCTTCTTGCCACAAACAATATGATGATGCCACCGCTTTACTGGTGGGTGATGCCTTGCAATCACTCGCATTTCAGGTGATTTCTACTGTTGAAACTGATATTAGCACGCGTCACCAATTAGCAATGGTGAACATTCTTGCTATTGCCAGCGGTTCACGCGGCATGGCGGGCGGGCAAGCGATAGATCTTGCCAGCGTGGGGCAAAGCCTCACCCAAACCGAGTTGGAGCATATGCATATCCACAAAACAGGCGCGTTGATACGTGCTGCCGTTTTATTGGGGGGCTATAGCGCTGGCGATGTAGAGGATGCACGTATTACTGCGATTGACCACTATGCGCAAAATATTGGCCTAGCGTTTCAAGTGGTGGATGATATTTTAGATACTGAAGCCGACACCGCCACCCTAGGTAAAACCGCTGGCAAAGATGCCATGAGCAACAAGCCGACTTATGTCACCATTTTAGGTTTGCCACGCGCTAAAGCACTGGCACAAGAACTCTACAACAACGCCACTCAGCCGCTTGCCAAGTATGGCGATGAGGCACAACGCCTGCAACAATTAGCGCAGTTTATTACGCAGCGCGGATTTTAAACGATTGTTATGTATCCACTATTAGACACCATTCACTCACCAACCGAGCTACGTAAGCTAGACCGCAAACAGTTGCCAGAACTAGCGGAGCAACTACGTGCATTTATTCTGGATAGCGTTTCGCAAACGGGCGGGCATTTATCATCGAACTTAGGCGTGGTTGAGTTAACAATTGCATTACACTACATTTACGATACCCCTGAAGACCGCTTGGTATGGGATGTAGGTCACCAAACCTATCCGCATAAAATTTTAACGGGCAGACGCGCCTCCATGGCGGAATTACGCAAACCCAACGGCATTGCAGGTTTTCCGCGCCGTAATGAAAGCGAGTTTGATACGTTTGGCACGGGTCACTCCAGCACCTCAATTTCTGCCGCATTAGGCATGGCTGTGGCAGCCAAACTAAGCGGCTCTGAACGGCGCTCTGTCGCCATTATCGGTGATGGCGCAATGACTGCAGGCATGGCGTTTGAAGCGCTCAACAACGCAGGGGCGATGGATGCTAATTTATTGGTGGTGCTCAACGATAATGATATGTCGATTTCACCGAATGTCGGCGCATTGCAAAACTATTTAGCGCGTTTGCTTTCTGGGCGCTTTTACGACAGTGTGCGCCGTTCTGGCGAAATGGTACTAGGCGTAGTGCCACCCATGCTGGAATTTGCAAAGCGCGCGGAAGAACACGTTAAAGGCATGATGACGCCAGGTACTTTGTTTGAAGAGTTTGGCTTTAACTATATCGGGCCAATTGATGGGCACAATTTAGATACGTTGCTCGCTACACTTAGCAATATCCGCCAACTCAAAGGTTCGCAATTTTTACATGTAGTGACGCAAAAAGGTCATGGCTTTAAGCCTGCAGAACAAAACCCCGGAAAATTCCACGGGGTAGGAAAATTTGACCCCAGCAATGGGCAATCCATTAGCAGTGCCAGCAAAAAAACCTACACACAAGTGTTTAGCGATTGGTTGGTGGACATGGCGGAGCAAGATGAACGCTTAATTGGCATCACCCCTGCCATGTGTGACGGTTCTGGCTTAAACGCTTTTGCTGAAAAGTACCCTAAACGCTACTTTGATGTAGGCATTGCCGAACAACACGCGCTTACTTTCGCAGCGGGAATGGCGTGTGATGGACTAAAACCAGTGGTGGCGATTTACTCTACGTTTTTACAACGCGCGTATGACCAACTGATACACGATATTGCCCTGCAAAATCTACCTGTGGTATTTGCCATTGACCGTGCAGGCTTGGTGGGCGCAGACGGCCCAACACATGCAGGTAGCTTCGACTTAACCTTTTTACGCTGTATACCCAATATAGTGGTGATGGCGCCTGCGGATGAAAACGAATGCAGGCAAATGCTGTACACCGCTTTTCAACATAATGGACCAACCGCTGTGCGTTATCCGCGTGGCTCTGGTACTGGTGTAAAACCGCAAAAAACCATGAAAGCTTTGGCGCTAGGCAAAGGCGAAATCTGCCGCCAAGCTAGCAGCAACGCCACCAAAAAAATCGCCATTTTAGCGTTTGGTAGCATGGTTGTACCTTCACTTGAAGCCGCAGAGAAACTCGATGCAACAGTCGCCAATATGCGCTTTGTAAAACCGATTGATGAAGCCCTTATCCGCGAATTAGCCGCCACGCACAGCTTACTGATCACCGTTGAAGAAAACGCCATTATGGGCGGCGCTGGCGCGGCTGTGATGGAGTTTATGCAAGCCAATAACCTCCACACAGAAATTATTTGCTTAGGTCTGCCCGATACTTTTATTGAACACGGCGTACATGAAACCATGTTGGCAGAATGCGGTCTCAACGCTTCAGGCATTATTGCCGCAATTGAGAAAAAATTAACCTAGTAGTATACTCAAGTATTAAGTATACGCATCATAAAGAGAAAACGCATGAATCAAGCCAATGATTTACCCATTGAAGATGTACAAAACACGCCTGACGTAAGGCATTTAGCGATTGATAAAGTCGGCATTAAATCAATCCGTCACCCAGTCAAGGTCAAAGACAAAACAGGCGGCGTGCAACACACGGTAGCCATGTTTGATATGTATGTGCATTTGCCGCACAACTTCAAAGGCACGCATATGTCGCGCTTTGTTGAGATTCTCAACATGAACGAGCGTGAGATTTCGATAGAATCTTTCGAGACCATTTTGCGTGAAATGGTGAAACGCCTTGAGGCGGAATCTGGCTATGTGGAAATGCGCTTCCCATACTTTATCAACAAAGCAGCCCCTATTTCTGGCGTGCAAAGCTTGCTCGATTACGAAGTGAGCTTTATTGGCGAAATTAAACAAGGTAAATTTGATATTACCGTTAAAGTGCTGGTACCAGTGACTAGCCTTTGCCCTTGCTCGAAAAAAATCTCCGATTACGGCGCGCACAATCAACGTTCACACGTCACTGTCACCGCCTTGATTAACGACTTTATCTGGGTCGAAGAAATTATCCGCATGGTTGAAGAGCAAGCCTCATGCGAGTTATACGGCCTACTTAAACGCCCAGATGAAAAATATGTGACTGAACGCGCTTACGACAACCCAAAATTTGTGGAAGACATGGTGCGCGATGTAGCCGCTAAACTGAATGATGAAAAACGCATTGACAAGTTTGTGGTTGAGTCTGAAAATTTTGAGTCTATTCACAACCATAGCGCATACGCCCTCATTGAGAAGGACAAACGCATTTAACCAATGTGTGTTGGCAAAAATTAATTGCAGGCTAACCTTTAGGTTATGCCGAAGCTAAAGTTTCGAATCTATACACAATCACTCAGCTTATGCGTTGATTGAACAAGATAAACGCATAAACTAACGACCAACCTCTCCACTTGCTGCAAACCTCTTATAGCAGCAAGTGGTGTTATACCGTTCTTGTTCTCTAGCAAACAACTCCGCCGCCCAATCCACAAACACGCGCACATTGGCAGATAAATGCCGATTCTGCAAATACACAATATAAGCCGTAGAGGTTTCAGCAGGAAAATCTTGCAAGATGCGAATAAGGTTACCGTTGGCAACATCGTTTCTTGCGCTGATATAAGGCAGTTGCGCAATACCCAGCCCTGCTAAGGTGGCTTCTAAACAGGCATTAATATCATTCAAAGCAATTTTTCGACTGCCTGCATGGTTCACTACAGCTCCATCCTGCATATAGCGCAAGCCTGTTACTCTTCCCGTTCTTGGTGAAATGGAGTGAATCACATGATGCTCAGCTAAATCTTGCAGTGTTTTTGGTGTGCCATAACGCTCTAAATATAATGGGCTGGCACAAGTGATTGGGCTCGTTTCAATCAACTTACGTGCGACTAAAGATTCATCAATCGGCATGCCGCCGCGGATAGCGCAATCTATGCCTTCCTGCAATAAATCTACGGTGCGGTCGGTACAACCTAACTCCAAATCTATCTCAGGGTAGCGGCTTAAAAAATCATGTAAATTGGGGATTAATATCTGCTTGGCAATCGTCAGCGAAGTATCTATGCGTAAACGCCCGCGATAAACTTGGCGAGACTGCGTTAATGCGGATTCTGCATGCTCTAACTCACTCAGCAAGCGTAAAGCATGTTCATAATAAACTGCACCATCTGTCGTTGTGCTGACCTGGCGCGTGGTGCGATGTAATAATTTAACGTTTAGTCTCTTTTCTAAAGCCGCCACCTGTGCTGATAACGTCGCCTTAGGGATATTCAATGAAACCGCAGCTTGAGTAAAGCTCTTTAGCTCAACCACCCGGGTAAAAGCGAGCATGGTATCGAATCTATCCATCTTAATTATCCAATAAAATTGAACAGTGTTTCCAATAATAGCTTATTTATCTTAATTTAGCAGAACAATATACTGCACTCACTTAACTCACTTTAACAAACAAGGAGCAATATCATGAGTCAAAAATTAGCAGGTAAAGTCGCGGTTGTTACGGGCGCATCTAAAGGTTTAGGTGCCAGTGCAGCCAAATATTTAGCGGCCGAAGGTGCATCAGTAGTAGTCAATTACGCAAAAAGCCAAGCTGCGGCAGAAAGCGTGGTGGCAGATATTGTGGGGGCTGGGGGCAAAGCCATTGCAGTAAAGGCCGATATTTCAAACCAAGAAGATATTGTGCGTTTATTTGCCGCCACCAAAAATACTTTTGGCACGGTGGATGTGCTGGTCAATAATGCGGGTATTTACCAACCCGCACCACTGGCCGACATTACCCCAGAAAACTTTCATCAGCAAATTGATTTAAACGTACTTGGTTTGTTATTAACCACGCAAGAAGCCGTTAAACACTTTAACTCAGCAGGTGGCAGCATCATCAACATTAGCTCACTCGTCAGCACCTTGGGCATTCCTGATCTAGCCGTTTACAACTCAACCAAAGCCGCTGTGGATGCAATTACCCGCACACTAGCAAAAGAGTTGGCTGGTCGTAAAATTCGCGTCAATTCCATCAACCCTGGCATGGTAGAAACTGAAGGTCTGCATGAAACTGGGTTTATTCAAAATAGCACACATATGGCATCCATGACGCCATTAGGCCGCATCGGTCAGCCTGAAGATATTTCACCAGCCGTGGTGTTTTTTGCCTCACAAGACTCATCTTGGATTACGGGCGAGACTTTATTTATTACGGGCGGATTACGCTAAACTATCAACCATTCGTCATTAGGAAGAAATATGAAAGCTATCGCCTACTACACAAACCAAGCCATTTCTGCCGAAGATGCGCTGGTTGATATTGAGTTACCAACTCCGCAACCCACTGAGCATGATGTATTGGTGGAAGTTAAAGCAATAGCGGTAAACCCTGTCGACACCAAAGTACGCCGTAACTCAGCGCCACCAGATGGTCAGCCAAAGGTGCTGGGTTGGGATGCAACTGGGGTGGTGGTTGCGGTGGGTAGCCAAGTCACCTTACTTAAGGTGGGCGATGAGGTTTGGTATGCGGGCGACATTTCCAGAGCAGGCTGCAACAGCCAATTTCAATTAGTAGATGAACGCATCGTCGGCTTAAAACCCAAGACTTTAGACTTTGCTAGCGCAGCAGCTTTACCACTGACAGCATTAACGGCTTATGAGTTATTGTTTGATCGACTCACCATTCCTAAAAGATCTCAACACAACAATAATAATGAAAAGCCTGCACTATTAGTCATCGGTGCGGCTGGTGGCGTTGGTTCAATTTTAGTGCAACTTGCAGCGCAGTTGACTGATTTACGCGTGATCGGTACGGCATCACGCACGGAAAGCATGGCTTGGCTAAAACAGCTAGGTGCGCATGATGTAATCAACCACCAACACGCTATCTCGCAACAATTAGCTGAATTAAATTGCGCTGAGGTAGATTACGTCATTAGCCTCACCAACACGCACCAACACTTCGATGAGATTGTAAAATCCATCAAGCCACAGGGTAAATTCGCGTTGATTGACGACCCAGAACTGTTCGACTTTAGGCAACTAAAACGTAAAAGCGTCTCTTTACATTGGGAGTTGATGTTTACCCGCTCACTTTTTAAAACGGCGGATATGATTAAACAACACCATATTTTGACTGAAGTTGCGCATTTGGTGGAGCAAGGCTTGATTCAATCGACCGTTAACAACCATCTCGGCATCATCAACGCACACAACCTGAAAAAAGCCCATGCTATGCTGGAAAGCGGAACGAGTATCGGCAAGATTGTGCTTGAAGGTTTTGAAAATTAACGAAAAAGAAGTGCAATGAAAATCCCAAAAAAATACAGCACTTTCCTATTTGCACTTGTCATGTCACTGCTGATGGCAACCTTGATGACAGGCATCGTCACCTTAAAACTCACAGGGTTTACTTCTGGCTTTTTTACGCGCTGGCTTCATGCATTTTTAACCGCATGGCCGATTGCGTTTCCATCTATATTTTTTATTTCGCCCATCGCTAGAAAAGTTGTCGCGAAATTAACTGATTAAATCTTAACCAAACATGCCGCCACCTTGCGGCATTTTATTTAGCTTTAAGCCAAACAAAATAATCACAAAACCAAGCAACGGGAAAATCGCTGCGAGTGAAAACGTCATCGCGCCGCCCCAATATTGCAGCGCATAACCGCCCAACACCCCGCCTATCGTGCCGCCCACGCCATACGCCACGCTGTTATAAAGCGCCTGCCCTTTTGCTTGGTGTCTGCCATTAAAAAACTGGGCGACCACTTCTACCGAAGCCGCATGAAAGCTACCAAAAGTTGCCGCGTGTAAGGTTTGCGCAATCACGAGTAAGACCATGCTATCCACCGCCACGCCAATTAAACTAAAGCGCATCACCGCCAACACTAGGCTAATCAGCATAATGTTTTTCAAACTACAGCGCTGCATGATTTTCGGCATCAACATAAAAATGCCGATTTCGCAGATCACGCCCACCGCCCAAAGCAGCCCTATCGTACCTTTGCTATAACCGTGGCTGGAAAGGTAAATCGAGTAAAAGTTATACAGCACGCCATGCGCCGTCACCATGCATGAACAACCAATCAACAAGGCAATCACAGTCGGTTGTTTGATGATTTTCCAGACTGAAAAATGGTCATGTTCATGTGGCGCGATTTCGGCTTCTGGTAATTTAAACGTGAGTAAAAACAAGGTAATTTGCACCGCCAGCAAAAACCACAACAGGCTTTGAATCCCCGCTAAATCAATCACAAACCCCAACACCACCGAAGCGACAATAAACCCGAGCGAACCCCACATACGAATGCGGCTGTAATGCCCATTTGTCGTTGCCAAATGCGCTAAAGTGAGCGATTCTGAAAGCGGCAAGGTAGAACTGGTGAACAAACTCAACGCCGCCATCACCATAAACAGCCAGAAAAACCCATGCGCCCAAAACACGGCGGTAAAGCCGATTAAGCCAAGCAATGCGGTTAAGCGTATCCACACCACCCGCTTTTTGGTGTGGTCTGCCAGCCAACCCCAAAAGTTAGGCGCAAAAATTCGGCTGATTTGAAACAAGGACATGAGAATGCCAATATCCGCCGCCGAGAACTGCTCAGACTGCAAATACAATCCCCAATACGGCACAAACGCACCGACAAAGAAGTAGTAGATGAAGTAGAAACGGGATAGGTAGGTGTGTAGGGAGTGGGTCAAATTAGAGGTTGGTCTTTTAGTAATTGATAAAGAATGAGGAAACTTAAGTCATACTCAATAATCGATGATTCAAGTTTAAGATGGGAAGCCTAGTTCAAAATCACCAAACATTGCAAACCTACCTTCATGTTTTCTTTCCAAAGCATTAAGCTGAGCCTAAATAATTGCATCGCCAAAAATCAGTATCAATTTCAATAGGTTTATAAATTTCTATAACGACAGGATATTTTCGACCAGTATCAAAAATAAAATCTAAGGTACTGAATTCAATCGCATCTATTTGATTGTTAATTATACTACCCTTAACTTTTGAATTAAGCGTCCCGCTTGATGGTGGTGTTAGAGCATGGTAAAAATTTCCACCACACATACGAAGACCCAATCAACACCATACATAGAAATGCTGCTAAAAAAAGTGAGGTTTCAAACTGCAATCCTACAATAAAAAAATAACTTAATGCACATACTGAGAGGATCATACATGCAAAAGCAATAACCCAGAATTTATGTGGACGCCATTTTTGTGAAGCATAAGTAATTGGAACGCTTACCAATATTGAAGCAAGTGCTAAGTATGGAGCAACAAAAAAAGTAACTAAGCCAGCCCCACGAACTGCTCCATCGATTGAGGGATCCTCCATTGATGATAGCCAAACACCAACAGCAAACCAAGGCAGGGCTATCAAAATTCCAACACTAGCTGAGAATGCCAGTGCAGCTCGCAGGATATTTTTATGAGAGTACATAATTCCCCTAACTAATTCTCGGCGTCCCACTTACCACATCCGCATTCTGCCCACGATGACGCAAGGCATGGTCAATTAACACCAACGCCAACATCGCTTCCACAATCGGGGTGGCGCGGATACCTACGCAGGGGTCGTGGCGGCCTGTGGTTTGCATCATCACGGGGTCGCCCGCTTTATCAATAGAGTTGCGTTCTTGCGGGATACTTGAAGTCGGCTTAAATGCGACATTGACCACAATATTTTGCCCGCTGGAAATACCGCCTAAAATGCCACCCGCATGATTAGTAGCAAAGCCTTGTGGGGTGAGTTCATCAGAATGTACGCTGCCTTTTTGCGCAACAGAGGCAAAACCTTCGCCAATTTCCACGCCTTTGACGGCATTGATGCCCATCATGGCGTAGGCGATTTCTGCATCTAAACGGTCAAAAATCGGCTCGCCCAAACCGACTGGCACGTGCTCTGCCACCACGGTGATTTTTGCGCCAACGGAATCGCGCTGTGAGCGTATCTCATCCAAATAGGCTTCTAGCTTGGGCATGATTTCCATATTGGGCGAAAACAGTTTGTTTTCTGGGTCATTCAAGCTATCCCAACTTTGAAACGGAATTTCAATCTCGCCCAATTGGCTTAAGTAGCCGCGAATTACAATGCCGTATTTTTGCTTGAGCCATTTTTTGGCAATCGCGCCCGCCGCCACGCGCACTGCGGTTTCGCGCGCGCTGGAGCGACCACCACCGCGATAATCGCGTATGCCGTATTTTTGTTCGTAGGTGTAATCCGCATGACCGGGACGGAAGGTGTTCATGATTTTGCTGTAATCTTGGCTGCGTTGGTCGGTGTTGCGTATCAACAAACCAATCGGCGCGCCTGTGGTTTTGCCTTCAAACACACCCGATAAAATCTCAACCATATCCGCCTCATTACGCTGCGTCACATGGCGTGAGGTGCCAGGTTTACGACGATCTAAATCAATCTGTAAATCTTCCGCACACAATTCCATGCCCGGTGGGCAGCCATCGACCACGCCGCCTATCGCTGCGCCATGGGATTCACCAAATGATGTGAGCGTAAATAAAGTACCGAAGGTATTGCCAGACATGGGAAATCTCGAGTGTTTGAATGATAGAGATTTTACCACAAGGACAAGTGGGCGATATAACTCGCTATTGGTGCACTATAAGGCTCACTACCTAAACACGCCCAATAATCAGACCATTACACTTCGATGACAAAACATTAGGCTCACACTCACTTTCTTGTGAGCCTAAAAAATTTCAAATAGAATGCAGTAGCAATAAAAAAACCAACGACTACTCTTGAGGAAAATACATGAACCAAGAAATAAACCAAACTGCTCTCAGTTACAAAAATGAACCAACTCTATTTAAAATAAAATTTGTCATTTCATTAATTTTTTGGCTTGTTTTAGTTGTTGGCACAATTGGCATCGCGTTATTTTATATGCTCATGTTTTACGTCATGTACCTATTCGCACAATCAGCCTTAATTTCTCATTTAAAAGGGAATGCTATTAAAGTATCGGCTGAGCAATTTCCAGACATTTACCACGCACACGTTCAGTGCTGCAAAAAATTAGAGATGGATACCCAACCAGATATTTATTTACTAAATGGAGGGGGAATATTAAATGCATTCGCCACTTCATTTTTGGGGCGTAATTTTGTAGTGCTGTACTCCAACCTAGTAGACGCAATGGAGTCACACCCTGATGCTATTAACTTTTACTTAGGTCATGAACTAGGACACATCAAGAGAAAACATATTAAGTGGGGTGCATTTTTAGCGCCTGCTAGTATCTTGCCTTTGCTAGGATCAGCTTATTCACGCGCACACGAATACACATGCGATCTGCATGGTCGCGCATGTTGTGACAACCCTGAGAGCGCTCTATTTGGTCTAGTTGCACTTGCCGTTGGAGATAAGCGCTGGAAACAAATCAATATTAATGAATATCTAACCCAAGCAAATCAATCTAGCGACTTTTGGATGTCGTTCCATGAACTCACTGCAGATTATCCATGGCTAGTAAAACGTGCAGCGAGGATACAACAACCACTTTATAAAGCGCCTTCTCGCAATATCTTTGCAGGTATTTTAGCTTTATTTGTACCTAGAATGGGCGCAGGAGCAGGCGGCGGCATTTTGGTGTCAGTTGCCATCATTGGAATTTTGGCCGCAATTGCTATCCCAGCATACAAAGATTACCAAAATCGCGCACAAATGGCGCAGCATATGTCTGAACTCTATCAGCAAAATTCATCCGAACTTGGCGAACCAGCCGCCCAGTAAGAAACTCCATAGCGCCATGGCGTACCATTAAAAAATTGGTACGCCATGGCAAATCACACTCCTTCACATAAAACGCAACAGCAAAGCAAATCCACGCGCTTCAAGGTATAATTTGGGATATTCTTAACTATAGAAATTTAGCCTCATGCAACAGCAATACCCTTTCCGTGAAATCGAATCCGCCGCCCAACAAGCTTGGGATAATCAGCAATCGTTTAAAGCTGAAGCGACTTCAGATAAGCCAAAATACTACTGCCTCTCGATGTTCCCCTACCCTAGTGGCAAGCTGCATATGGGGCATGTGCGCAACTATACGATTGGCGATGTTTTAAGCCGTTATCACCATATGAAGGGCTTTAACGTATTGCAGCCCATGGGTTGGGATGCGTTTGGCTTGCCTGCAGAAAACGCGGCGATTCAAAACAATGTACCGCCTGCAAAATGGACATTTGAGAACATTGCTTACATGCGCAAGCAATTGAAATCACTCGGATTTGCGATTGATTGGTCACGCGAATTGGCGACTTGCCAACCTGAATATTACAAATGGAACCAATGGCTGTTCTTGCGCATGCTGGAAAAAGGCATTGCCTACAAAAAAACCCAAGTGGTGAATTGGGACCCTGTCGATCAAACCGTATTGGCCAACGAGCAAGTGATAGATGGTCGCGGTTGGCGCACGGGCGCGTTGGTGGAAAAACGCGAGATTCCAGGCTATTACTTCAACATCACAGGCTACGCGCAACAACTGTTAGATGATTTGGATAAATTGCCAGGCTGGCCTGAGCGCGTGAAAACCATGCAAGCCAACTGGATAGGCAAAAGCGTGGGTGTGCGCTTTGCCTTTACCCATGACATTAAAAACAACGATGGCGCTTTAATTGACGATGGCAAACTTTGGGTATTTACCACCCGTGCCGACACCATCATGGGCGTGACCTTCTGTGCGGTGGCCGCAGAACACCCATTAGCCACACATGCCGCGCAGAACAACCCGAAACTGCAAGCCTTTATCGAAAAATGCAAGCAAGGCTCGGTGATGGAAGCCGATATGGCGACCATGGAAAAAGAAGGTGAGCCGACTGGTCTTTTTGTTACACACCCACTAACTAGCGAGCAAGTGCCAGTGTGGGTGGGCAATTATGTGTTGATGACCTACGGCGAAGGTGCGGTAATGGCCGTGCCCGCGCATGATGAGCGTGATTTTGGGTTTGCTAAAAAATATAACTTGCCGATTAAACAGGTAATTAGCATTGCCAACGAAGCATTTGCAGACGCGACTTGGCAAGAATGGTATGGCGACAAAACTCAAGGCGTATGCATCAGCTCAGGCAAATACGATGGCTTAAACTACGAATCCGCCGTTGACGCTATCGCCGCCGACCTAAAAGCCAAAAACTTAGGCGATAAACAAATCAACTGGCGTTTACGCGACTGGGGTGTTTCGCGTCAACGTTATTGGGGTTGTCCTATCCCGATTATTCACTGCGATACTTGCGGTGACGTACCCGTACCAGATGACCAATTGCCTGTGAAACTACCAGAAGATTGCGTGCCCGATGGCTCTGGCAACCCATTGAATAAATTAGACAGTTTTGTGAACTGCGACTGCCCAAAATGTGGCAAACCCGCCAAGCGCGAAACCGACACCATGGATACTTTTGTTGATTCCAGCTGGTATTACTCACGCTACGCCAGCAGCTTTAAGTCGGATGCAATGGTAGACGAGCAAACCAATTACTGGATGCCTGTTGACCAGTATATCGGCGGCATTGAGCATGCGATTTTGCATCTGTTGTACTCGCGTTTTTGGAGCAAAGTGATGCGTGACCTTGGCTTGGTAAATTATGACGAGCCGTTTGCCAACTTGCTGACACAAGGCATGGTGCTCAACCACATTTTCTCGCGCCGTACTGAAAAAGGCGGCATTGAATACTTTGCGCCTGAAGAAGTGGAATTAGTACATGATGAAAGCGGTAAAACCATTGGCGCAAACGCACTTAAAGATGGTATGCCTGTTGATTTTCAAGGCATGGGCACCATGTCAAAATCAAAACGCAATGGCGTTGATCCGCAATCCTTGATTGAAACCTACGGCGCAGATACCGCCCGCTTCTACATGATGTTTGCCGCGCCACCTGAGCAAACTTTGGAGTGGTCGGACAGCAGTGTGGAAGGCTCGCATCGTTTCTTGAAGCGTGTTTGGAACTTTGGTTATGCGTTAAGTACAGAAGCGCGTATTGAGCTCCCAAGCAAATTAAGTAGCGGCTTGGCAAGCGCAAGGCGTGAGATACACGTGGCGCTCAAGCAAGGTAGCCACGATTTAAACAAGCAACAATTTAACACCGTGGCTTCTGGCTGCATGAAGATGCTTAACGCATTGGAAAAAATGCAAAAAGAAGCCGAGCAAGGTTGGCAAGCAGTAGCGCAAGAAGGCTTTTCAATCTTGCTGCGCATGCTTTCGCCCATCGCCCCGCATATCGCTCAAACCTTGTGGAAAGAACTCGGCTACGGTGAAGACATCCTCAAAGCCGCTTGGCCTGAGCCTGTTGAAGCCGCGATGGTACAAGATGAGTTTGAGCTAGCAGTGCAAGTGAATGGTAAATTGCGCGGCACGATGATGGTGGGCAGCACCGCCAGCAAAGAATCTATTGAACAACTTGCGCTAGCCCAGCATTTTGTACAAAAGTTTTTGGAAGATGGCGCAAGCGTGCGTAAAATCATTGTAGTACCCAATAAACTCGTCAACGTTGTGGTGGGATAAAACACACATGAGAACTTTCCGCTTTGCAAAGCTTGGACTAATATTATTAGCACTAAGCATTGCCAGTTGTGGCTTTGAGCTACGCGGGCTTGGCGATTTATCCTTCAAAACCTTGTACATTCAAGGCTCTATGACCATTTCAAGAGCGTTAGTTAAATCACTTAAAACCAACGGCATCACTTTGGTGGATCAGCCAGAGCAAGCAGACTTGATGATGGAATTGATTAGCGATGGCACAGAAAAACGGATTTTGTCTTTAAGCGGTGGCTCTGGTACGGTGCGCGAATTTGAGTTGTTTTATCGTGCAAACTACCGAATTAGAGACCAAAGCACACCATTGTGGGGTGAAGTGCAAACCATTGAAGCGCGTCGTGACTTTTCATACACGGACTCCGAACTACTCGCAAAACAGTATGAAGAACAATACCTGTACGAAGATATGCGCCAGGATGCAGTGCGCGAAATCATGCGTCGTTTAGTCGCACAAAAACCAAAAACTGGCATTAAAGCAAGCAATAAAACTGATGCTGACCCCAGCAATGAGGCCAGTTCCAAGTCTAACACCACACCATAAACAATGCGGCTTACTCCAGCTCAACTTAGCCAACATTTAAGCCAAGGCGTCAAACCGCTGTATATCCTTTCGGGTGATGAGTACCTCGCCCACCGCGAAAGCTTGGATGCGATTCGCGCCGCCGCCCGCGCCCAAGGCGTGAGTGAGCGCGAGAGCTTAACTGTCGAGCGCAATTTTAACTGGCAACAGCTCGCGCACTATGGGCAAGCACTTTCACTATTTGCCACTTTACGCTTATTAGAAATCAATATTCCCTCAGGCAAACCTGGCATTGAAGGCAGCAAAGCCCTACAAGCCTTGGCTGAGGAAGGCATGCCAGACACCATCGTGCTAGTCATTCTGCCCGAGCTTGATTGGCGCGAGCAAAAAAGCGCTTGGTTTACCGCGCTGGAAAGTGCTGGTGTGCTGATTGAAATGAAAGAAGTTGCCCCAACGCAACTGCCTAATTGGATTTCACAACGTTTAGCACAGCAACAACAGCATACTGATAGCGAAACTCTCGCGTTTATCGCCCACCAAGTAGAAGGTAATCTGCTTGCCGCGCATCAAGAAATACAAAAACTCGGTTTACTCTACCCTGCAGGCGAATTAAAAGCAGAAGATGTCCGTGCCGCGATTTTAAATGTATCGCGTTTTGACCCTAGCCAGTTGAGCGATGCAGTGTTGTTAGGCGATTTACCGCGCACCGTGCGCATTTTGCAAGGCCTGCAAGATGAAGGCATACAACCGATTGTGGTGATGAACCCGCTACTTTGGGCTCTAAAACCGCTGGTCAAAATCAAACAGGCGGAAGCGCGTGGTGAAGCGCTTAACAACGCCATGGTCAATGCTAAAATTTTTGGTGAAAAACAAGCCCTCGCCAAACGTGCCATTGCGCGTTTAAGCCTAAAACAATTAGAAGCCGCACACGCAAAACTGGCAGAAATCGACAAAACCGTGAAAGGCTTGATACACGGCGATGCATGGCTAGAAATTTCGCGCCTATGTTTTGGGCTTGCGCGGATTAAAGCCAGAACCCGTTAAATCAAGGTAAAACAACGAGATGAACATTCAACATTACATGCAAAATTTAGGCGTAGAAGCCCGCAAAGCCTCACGCGCAATGGCAAAAGCCGATACCAAACTTAAAAATCAAGCCTTACTTTTTATCGCTGAAGCCATACGCAGCGAAAAATCTGCCCTATTAGCAGCGAACCAACAAGATTTAGAAGCCGCAAAAGCCAACGGCTTAGAGCCTGCCATGCTGGATAGACTCACCCTAAGCGAAAAATCCATCGCCACCATGGCAGAAGGCTTAGCACAAATTGCCAGCTTGCCAGACCCAATCGGCGAAATGAGCGATTTTAAATACCGCCCAAGCGGCATCCAAATCGGCAAAATGCGCGTGCCGCTAGGCGTCATCGGCATTATTTACGAGGCACGCCCTAATGTGACTGTTGATGCTGCGGGTTTATGTATTAAATCTGGCAACGCTTGTATTTTACGTGGCGGCTCTGAGGCTATTCACTGCAACCAAGCCCTAGCTAAACTAGTGCATGAAGGCCTAGAAAAAGCAGGCTTGCCAGCCGCAGCGGTGTTGGTGGTAGAAACCACAGACCGCGCTGCCGTGGGCGAGCTTATCACCATGAAACAATATGTCGATGTCATCGTGCCACGCGGTGGCAAAGGGCTGATCGAGCGCATCAGCAATGAGGCGCGCATCCCCGTCATTAAACACCTAGACGGTAACTGCCACGTGTATGTGGATGACGATGCAGATTTAGACAAAGCCGTACGTATTTTAGAAAACAGCAAAACCCAGCGCCTTGGCACATGTAACACGGCGGAATCTCTACTCGTTGCGCGCAGCATCGCCGCCACCGCTTTGCCTAAACTAGCCGAAATGCTCACCGCAAAAGGCATCGAAATTCGCGGTTGTGCAGAAACCTGTGCGCTAGCGCCACAAGCCAAGCCAGCTACAGAAGAGGACTATTACACAGAGTATCTAGATGCGATTATTTCATGCAAAGTGGTAGACGGTTTGGAAGAAGCGATAGCGCATATCAACCAATACTCCAGCCAACATACCGAAGCTATCGTCACCGAAAACTACACCAAAGCACGCCAATTCTTGCGCGAAGTAGATTCCAGCAGTGTGATGGTCAATGCTTCTACTCGATTTGCCGATGGCTTTGAATATGGCTTGGGTGCGGAAATTGGCATCTCCACCGACAAACTCCACGCCAGAGGGCCAGTGGGTTTGGAAGGGCTAACCTCGTTGAAATATATTGTATTGGGTGATGGGCAAGTACGCGGTTAAAAAGTGCGAGGTTAACAAGTGCGCGGTCAATTGTTCATCACCACGGTACTAAGCGCGCACTAAACCTATACAGCGACAATCAGTCATAGGGCAAATGAGCTAAACCTAACGCTCCAAACCGCTATTTTTTGCAACGTGCTTTTATCCAAGCATCCAGACTGAGTTTGCCTGCCCCTCCAAATAACAAGGGTAAAAACATCACAAGGTAAATCAGTGGTAGTTTGTAGTTGCCCAAACCATCGCCATCTTCATCAACAATGCGATAGCCTTTTAGCAACTCAGCTAGCGTGCTCCAGTGTTCTGGCCAATGTACTGCGCTAATCGCTACCACAGTGAGTATCATCAGCGAAAAACTGAAAAAACGTGTGGCAAACCCAAACACTAACGCCAGCGCGCCGAGTAGCTCAAAGGTGAGCGATAGATTCCAACTAAAAGTGGCAGGCAACAAGTTAAATGGAAACGGAAAGGCAATATCTGCAAACCAGTTAACGCCTGTGAGCTTTTCGTAGCCTGCCTCGCCAAACTCCCAAGCAAGCAATAAGCGCAATACGAGTGGTGGAATATAAGACGCGAGCGCTTCTAGGTGCTTTACAACAAAGCAATACAGATTGCTCATAGATTTGATTGCAGATGACATATTGGGTTGCTCCCTTATTGAGTTTAAGTGATATATAACGAAGATGCACTTTTAAATACGATATGGTGACTATTAAAACAGTACCAGTGCATGATTTAGTCGTTATATTAGAGAAACCCTTACAACTATTTAAGGTTGGCTTGCCCCCAACACCACGCCTTGCGCTCGCAGGTCTTGCAGAATCTGTACGCCAAAGTTAATAATGACTTGCGGCTCTGGGTGTTGTAGCTCTTGCGCTATTAAGGCTAGTGCGGCTTGCCCTGAGTATTCACCCGTTTGCAACAGCCCTAACAAACGTGCCGTCACTGGATTAGTTTCAATAAACTTCACCTGAAACGCTGTATTGCGATACACCAACAAATGCACTGGATTTGAAAGTGGCTCAGTGGGTTTGCTACGCGGGGAAATAATATGCACAGGATAATCGTAACTGACGAGCACTAATGCAGGATTTAACATGGGTTTATTTGCGAGCAAATCAGCTTGTGGATCAATGCTCGCTAAATCGCCCACAGGCATATTAGAAACAGCTAGCTCTAACCACTCATAATGCGCCAGCGAAGTGAGGTAAGGCGGTAAATCTTGCCTTGTATTTAAATAATCTAAAAACTGCGCTGGAATTTCTCTAAAAATCGGCGTGTCGGCTTGATAATCGCTAAAAAATCCCCGCACAAGCTTTTGCCAAGCACGTTTACCCAACACTTTGCTACACACTGGATAACAGGCTGAGACGGATAAGAACAGATTATTAAATACAATTTCCACATATACGCGCATGCGCTTGGCGACAACACCTTTAGGCTTTTTTTGCTTGGGGTTTCGCACGTGAGCAGTAAACTCTTGCTGATATGCTTGAAAGCTGGGCATCTGCGCGTTTGTCGTCATGCGTGTGCCGCCTTAGCTCCATTCGAAACCGCCTGATAGTGTGCAATACGGTCTACTTCTTTGACCACTTCAAGCAGGGGGGGGATTTGATTGTCGCGCTCTAACAACGTGGGGAAAGCCCCAAACATAGCGTAAGCTTGTGCCAATAACTGCCAAACAGTTTCGATAACGTCATCACCGTGAGTATCAATAATTAAATCGGGAGCTTCTTGATAATGTCCTGCAACATGCGCATATACGATACGCTTGCCTAAATCAGCTGCTTGAATACCACGTAAAAACTCAAACGGATCAAAGTTAAAGTTCACGCTATTCACGTAAATGTTGTTGATGTCTAAATGTAGATCGCAATCCGCCTCCTCAACCACAGCCTTGATAAAGCTCAATTCACTCATCTCTGAAATGGGTGCAGCCACGTAAAACGAAGCGTTTTCCACCGCAATGCGGCGCTCTAAAATATCTTGAGTACGGCGAATACGCGCAGCCACATGGTGCACGGCTTCTTCAGTAAAAGGGATAGGCAGTAAATCATACAAATAGCCATTTTTACCATTGCGTATATCTGAGCAATAGCTTAAATGTTCGGTATACAGTGAAATTTGGTTGTCTTGTAAAAACCGTTTCACTTGACCTAAAAAGGCTTCATTAAGCGGATCTATACCACCCAAAGAAAGCGATAACCCATGACAAACAATCGGAAAGCGCTCGGTAAACCATGCGAGTTGTTGCTCCGCACGGCCACCAGCGCCTATCCAGTTTTCAGGCGCAATCTCAACAAAATCAATGTTCGCAAGGTTTGTATTGCCGAATTCAGCCTGAATTTGTGGGATAAGCTCACGCTTTAAACCCAGACCAGCGCCCCATACCGCTTTTGCATTCATGATTTAGTGAGATCGCACTTCGGTAACTTAACTACTTCTTATCTGCACTGCATTTACCTTCGTGACCTTTTTTATCGGCGCTGCATTTACCTTCATGGTCTTTTTTATCTGCACTGCACTTACCTTCGTGATCTTTTTTCTTTGTCGCGCCGCATTTACCAGCTGAACATTTACCATCTTTCATTTTTGTGTCTGCTGCATCTGCAACCATATAGCCAGAAGTTAAAGTTTTAACAGCAAATGGATTTTCTGCTGCATGTACTGCCGTGCTTGCCACTGAAGCTACAAATGCGCCGCCAACTAAAAGTGCTAAAGTTTTTGAAGATGTATTCATGATATTTTCCTTATTTAAAAATTAAAAAACTAACGTTGCTCAAAGTTTCGAATCAACAAAATCAATAGGCACAAAGCTATTGTTTTGATGCCATTTTCTCAGCAATGCGTACCTTTGCCTCTTGGGGTAATTGGATAGACTCATCTTGCTCACATGCGTTCACCCATCCTTGCATGGCTTTTTGCATGATTTTCAATTGCTCGGCAAAACGCTTGCACATATCGCAAATAAACAAATGAAAACCTAGTTCAAGACGCTCTTTCCAAGACAATTTTCGGTCTAAAGATTGAGAAAGCAATCTGCTGGCTTGTTTACAACTTAACATTTTGCGCTCCCCTCTTTACCGACCTAGCCAATGTAGCTCTAGGCATTGTCTTAACCCCATACGGGCTCGATACAACATCACCCAAGCATTGGTCGTGGTAATTTCCAAATCCTTACAAATTTTTTCATTATCTTCTTCTATCACTTCTTTTAGCATAAATAAACTGGCTAATTTTTTAGGGAGCTTTTCCATACAGCTTTGCAAAATAGTGAGGAACTGTTTTTGTTCTAGCGCGCCATCGGGCATGCCCCACGCTTGAGGGGCATCGTTCCAGTGGCGATTGTTTTCATCAAAATATTCATCGCCGACAGTTTCTTCAGATAAATCTTCAGCAATATCTTCTTTTGGGCGCTCTTTTATTTGTTGGCGTATGGTATCCACAATTTTGTGTTTGAGTATGCCCACCAGCCATGTGCGCGGGCTGGATTGCCCCGTAAAACTTTTGCTTTGAATGGCGGCCAGCATGGTTTCTTGCACGGCATCTTCTGCCTGCACTGGGTCACGCAGGCGGGCTAAGGCAAAGCGATAGAGGTAGTCACCGTGGTCATTTAACCAATCATTGACGTTTGCTGTAGTCATATTTGTCTATGTTGTGAGGTAGTTTGATTATCCGCATCATACCTCAAACGCGATTAAAACTTTGTGACAACGGAACGGTTTAATGCGAACTGCTGTGAATGCATTATTGCCATATTTTACAGTTGCGCTTTTTCTTGCATCAATTTTATGTAAGCCGCTGAATCCAACCCCTGCCCGCTGCGCTGCGCTTGCCAAATGGTTTCTGCCAAACAATCCATTACATCATGCTGCGCGGCATGTTCATCTTGATGTTTTAATTTGAGCTGGGTATATATTGGCGCAATGCCTGTGGGTTGGTTAATATTGATTTGCTCTAATACCGATAAATGCAAACTCATATGCAAAAACGGATTGGTTTCGCCCATCTCAGGGAAATACGCTTGTTCCATAAAGCGTTCTGGCGCATCTAGCACTGCGTGGTATTCAGGGTGCATTTGTATGATTTGAATGGCGATTTTTTCTAAATCAGACAAGGGTTGTTGTTGCTTAAATTTTGCCCATGTGTCGAAGAAGAACTGACGCACTTGGTCGCGGCTGGGGTTGAATAATGCCATTAGCTTTTAGCCTTAACTTTTTGCCTGATATTGGCATAAATCGTGAATCACACATTCCCCACATTTGGGTTGCCTTGCCGTGCAAGTATAACGCCCATGCAAAATCAAAAGGTGATGCGCGTCTTTTAAATAGGCTTTTGGCACGGCTTTCATCAACTTATTTTCCACCTCAAGCGGGGTTTTGCCTTTAGCAAGCCCAAGGCGATTGCCTAGGCGGAATAAATGCGTATCCACCGCGATGGTCGGCTGACCAAATGCGGTATTGAGAATCACATTCGCTGTTTTGCGCCCTACCCCCGGCAAACGCTCCAACGCCTCACGGGTATCTGGCACTTGGCTATTATGCTCATCGATTAGCATTTTGCAGGTAGCGATGACGTTTTTGGCTTTGCTACGATATAAGCCGATGGTTTTAATGTAAGTTTCCAAGCCCTCAATGCCGAGCGCATAAATCGCTTCTGGCGTATTGGCAACAGGGTAAAGTTTAGCGGTGGCGATATTCACGCCTTTGTCGGTCGCTTGCGCGGAAAGGATAACGGCAATCAGTAACTCAAATACTGAGCTATGGTTGAGTTCGGTCGTCGGTTCAGGAATCGCCAACGCGAGCCTGCGAAATAATTCTTCGCGTTGAGTAGCGTTCATAAAATTAAGCTTCTGGAGTACAAACCTCTCGAAGACGTTCCTCTATTTCTATACCAAGCCGACGTTTCGAGAAGTTGTCTATCCGTCCTATAAAGCCAGACAAAACCACACAAACATTTACTCCATCAATATTTGACCAGTAGCTTGTTTGAGTTTTTGTATATTCGGGAGGAGGAGGCAAAAATCCCAACATAAATTTCGAAACCTCAGCGCCATTACATACAATGATTTTGGGTTTGTGTCTCTTGATTTGCTCTTCCAAAAATCCCTTGCAATTATTTATCACAATCGCGGTTTTTTTTCCTTTTGCAGCTTCTGGTGGAAATGATTTACTCGAACATTTAACGAGATCTGTGTGTGCAGTTCCTTTGTGTTTACCAAAGCTCTCGAACACGGACTGAGAAACAGATTTAAAATCTTTAAAATAACTGTGGATTGTACTTAAATCGTCAAAATGACTTTCAAGGTCAGCAGTTGTTCTTCTATCTTCCCAATTAGGTTCAACCGCAGGATTGATACCGACAATCCATACAAGGCTATCCTTTTTCCCTTCGATAAATTCGACAGGCTTATAGTTGCGTTTGAAACGCAACCCATATTCTTGACAGGTAGAACAATCTATCATGAGAAACTTAACTAAGAGCTAGTGAGTAACAGAAGCCATAGCAGGCACAATTACTACTTTCGCCGCCCTCCGCTGCTCCAACCAATTCCGCCCCGCTATCAAACTCGCCAACCCAAAGAATGCCCCAGGGGGCAAAGCGGCTAGCAAGAAACCTTGATAATGTGGAATTACGGTAATAATCCAATCTTTGGTCATGGGGCCTAGAAATGGACCTAAGGCTAAATCGACGCCTGAAAATAGTGTGCCTTTAGCAATAATCTCACGGATGCCGCCGAGTAGCGCCAACACCAGCGCCAAGCCAAAGCCCATCATAAACCCATCAAGTGCTGAGGGTGTGGTTGGGTTTTTTGCGGCAAAGGCTTCTACCCGTGCCAGCACGATACAATTGGTGACGATTAGCGGAATAAAAATGCCCAAAATCGCGTGCAAGGCTTGCAAATAGGCGTGCATGCTTAAATCAATCAACGTCACCAAGGCCGCGATAATCAAAATAAATACGGGGATGCGGATTTCAGTCGGCACAAAACGGCGCACAGGCGCAACCGCCGCGTTGCTGGCGGCCATCACCAATGCAGTCATCAAGCCAAGGCTAAAGCCGTTGACCAAGGTGACGGTCATCGCCAAGGTTGGGCAAAGCCCGAGAAACTGCACTAAACCTGGGTTTTGCTTCCACAAACCGTTTTCTACAATCTCGCCGTAGCGGATTTTTGGCGCGGGTTTGTTGCTAGTTTCGCTTGCTGGTGTTTCGCTGGCTTCAGTATGTTCTAATTGGGTTTCACTCATATTGGCTTCCTATCAGCTTTTATTCCCTACTGCGTTTGTATTCAATATCTCATTTTGATGCTGTTGGTAATACGCTAACACTTTGTGTACGGCCTTAACCACGGCGCGTGGCGTGATGGTGGCGCCTGAGGTGTAATCAAACACACCGCCGTCTTTTTTTACATGCCAGCCATCATCATTGGTTATGGACAGGGATTGCGCATCAAAGTTTTTAATCCACGGGCTATGTGCAATATCAATATAATCGCCCAAACCTGGGGTTTCTTTGTGTTCTAACACGCGCACACCTGCAATTTCACCATTGACTTTCAGGGCAATCAGCAAGCGAATATCGCCACTATAGCCATCTGGCGCAGTGGCTTCTAGCACGATGGCGGAAGGCTCGCCTTTTAAGCGCGCACGGTAGATTTCTGTTTCCGCGCGGTTGCCCAACTCACCACCCGCGGGCACTTTAATGCTGTCTTTGAGCAAATCGTTATCGTATAAATATTGTGGCAACACTTGGCTAAATAACGCCATGCGCACTTTGGCTTCAGCATCTTTAATTGGCGCTCTGGTGACTTCATGAATCAGCGCCAACAAACCAGTACCCACCACTGCAAACACCACCATAATGGCGGCGGTAGTGAGGGCATGTTTTACGATAGATTCTTTCATTTTTTGTGACCAAATACTCTAGGTTGCGTGTAGGCATCAATCAGCGGCACGCAAATATTCATAAACAATACCGAAAACGCTACGCCATCTGGGTAACCGCCATAGATGCGGATTAAATACGTCAACACGCCAATGCCAGCGGCAAAAATCAACTTGCCCTTAGGCGTGGTTGGGCCACTCACTGGGTCGGTAATAATAAAAAACGCGCCCAACATCGATGCACCAGAAAACAAATGAAACAGCGGGTTAGCAAAATGGCTAGGATCCACCAAGAAAAACACGCCCGCCATCAAGCCCAAAGTCGCCAAAAAGGCGACAGGTAAATGCCAAGTAATAATGCGTTGTTGCCATAAAAACAGGCCACCGAGCAAGTAGGCACTCGTCACCAACTCACCGCCATGCGCACCCACATTGCCAAAAATGGGCGATTGGGTGATTTCTTGCAAAGGATGATGCAACATCAATTGCGTTTTTAAATAATCCAAAGGCGTTGCCATGGTGATGGCATCTACCTGCACATTGCTTGGCAATACCGCGCCAAAAATATACTGCATTTGCTCGCCAAAACTGAGCTTGGCTTCTGCCAATTCCAAAGGCGCAGGCCAGTGTGTCATGATGACTGGGAATGAAATCAACAACACAGCATAACCCACCATGGCTGGGTTAAACGGGTTGTAGCCCAAACCGCCATATAGTTGTTTTGATACGACGATTGCAAACAAGGTACCAACCACCACCAACCACCAAGGCGCTAACGGCGGCAACGATAAAGCCAGCAACCAAGCCGTGACGAGGGCGCTACCATCTAACAAAAAAGGCAAGATTGGGCGACCACGCAACTTAAGCATGGCTGCTTCAGCGCCTAAAGCGGTAATGGTGGCTAACGTTAATGTCACCAATACGCCGCCGCCATACACCCATACATAAGCGATGATGGCGGGGATAAGCGCCAACACCACTTTGAGCATAATCACGCTCACGCTTGGAGCGCTAGAAATATAGGGGGAACGTGTCATTAAAAATCCAATGTTTTTTGTTTGTTTTCTACTTTAATTTCTTCTACTGCTTTAATCTCAGCGGCTTTATTGCTCGCCGTATTTTCGGCCACTTTTTCTGCTTTAATCTCAGCTGACGCATCTAATGCCGTATTCAAATTGACTGATGCACGACGCGCATCAATTTCTGCAATTTCAGCTTGCACCGCAGGTTTTGCATCTTCTACATTTTTAGGCGCAGCTTGTGCTTTTTGCGCTTTTGCCCGCTCTATCGCAGCAGCAATCGCGGCTTTCTTTGCTTCAGCTGCGGCATCTACGCTTGCCTCAGCTTTAACTTCACCCGCTTTTGCAGATTCAGCCTTAGCCGCTTCTGTTTTCGCGCCAGCTGCTTTTTGTGCATGTTTTTGCGCGCGCTCTTGCTTCTCGCGCTCAATACGCATCAATCTAAATTCGTTACGCTCACGCGCCAAATCAGCGGCTTCTTTGGCTTTATCCTGCGCGATAATCTCGCTCTTGGCGTAGCGATAATATTGCACCAAGGGGATATTGCTTGGACAAACATACGTACAGCAACCACACTCGATACAATCAAACAAATTGTAATCGCGCGCTTTTTCAAAGTTGTCTGACTTAGAAAACCAATACAACTCTTGCGGCTGTAAATTGACAGGGCAAGCATCTGCACAACGCGCACAACGTATGCATGGCATGGCTGGCGGTGCGGCAGGGAATAAATCAGGCGCACCTGCAATAATGCAGTTGGCCGCCTTTGCAATTGGCACTTCGCTCGATGGCAGGCTAAAACCCATCATCGGGCCGCCCATAATATAATCATTGGTACCTGCCAACGCCCCACCCGCTGCCGCGATTAAATCATTCACGGACGTACCAAACGGCACTTCAAAATTAGCAGGCTGCGCCACATTGCCCGTCATGGTGACGATACGCGATAAGGCTGGCTCACCAAAATCAAAAAAGCGGTGCATTGCCAGCAAGGTGGCTACGTTAAAACATTGCACGCCAACATCGGTAGAACGCTTGTCGCTCGGCACTTCCATGCCCGTTAGCAAACGAATTAACTGACGCGCATCACCACTCGGATATAACGTCGGCACGACTTTGACGGTAATCGCAAAGCCACTCTCAGCACAGGCTTTACGCATGGCCTCAGCCGCTTCTGGCTTGTTATCTTCAATGCCCACAATACATTGGTTCGCGCTCAACAAATGCTGCGCAATCTCCGCACCTTTGACAATATCAGCGGCACGTTCACGCATTAACATATCGTCACAAGTGATATACGGCTCGCATTCAGCCGCATTAATCACCAAGGTGTTAATCTGGGTTTTTGCGTTAGTTTTGAGTTTGATGTGCGTTGGAAAAGCCGCGCCGCCCAAGCCGACAATGCCAGACTCTCGCAACTTAGCCACCAAGGCGATTTTTTCTTCTAGCGTATTTTGCCCGCGCCATGTAATAGCGGTGCGTTCTGCCCATGAATCGTTGCCATCAGTCTCTAGCGTGATACATAAATCAGGCAAGCCTGAAGGGTGCGGAATCACAGCATCTTCTATCGCGGCAATCACCCCAGATGTTGGCGCATGAACCGCTGCTGAAATGTTACCTTCCGCCTCGGCCAACAACTGCCCCTTCAACACATGCTGACCAACCTCAACCAATACCTTAGGCAAGTTGCCAACGTGTTGACGCAACGGCAACACCAACCGCTTAGGCATGGCAATCGGCGCTATCGGGCGCTTGGTAGATTCAAGCTTATGCTCGGGCGGATGCACCCCACCATTTGCGCCAGTCCCAGTGTTAGACTTAAAAAAATTAACTAGATTTAAAATTGCGCTCATAAAGCCTATTGTTTAGTGACTAACCGCAGCTGGTTTAATTGCTGCGGGTTTGATTTCAAATACGGGGTAACGCCATTTCCAGTTCTCTGGCGACTCGGCAATCGGCTCCATAGTAATGCAATCGACAGGGCAAGGTGCCAAGCACAACTCGCAACCCGTGCATTCAGATGCAATGATGGTGTGCATATGTTTGGCCGCGCCTAAAATAGCATCCACAGGGCATGCCTGTATGCACAAAGTGCAACCAATACAAGTGTTTTCATCAATAAACGCAACCGATTTTGGCTTAGGTGCGCCATGCTCGGCGTTCAGTGGCTTATATTCCACACCCATTAAGTCTGCCAAAGCATGCACGCCTGCATCGCCGCCAGGTGGACATTGGTTAATATCGGCTTCGCCATTAGCAATCGCTGTTGCATAAGGTTTACAGCCTGGGTAGCCACATTGACCGCATTGCGTTTGCGGTAAAATCGCATCAATACGCGCAATCAGCGGATCCCCCTCCACCTTAAATTTAAGCGCGGAATACCCTAACAAAACACCTAGCGCCAAGGCTAGGCCGACCATCACATAAATCGCAGTTATCATAAATAAACCTTAGCGGACGGCAGAATTAACGGACTAGGCCAGCAAAGCCCATAAAGGCCAGGCTCATCAACCCCGCCGTGACAAAGGCTATCGCAGCACCTTGAAAAGGCACAGGCACGTCTGCCGCTTCTAATCTTTCACGCATGGAAGCGAATAAAACCAGCACGAGCGAGAACCCCACGGCGCCACCAAACCCAAACACCATAGACTGCATAAAGTCATGGTTTAAATTCACATTCAACAAGGGAATACCCAGCACCGCACAGTTGGTTGTAATGAGCGGCAAATAAATCCCAAGCACTTGATATAAAAATGGAAAGTGCTTCTCTAACACCATTTCGGTAAATTGCACCACACCCGCTATCACTACGATGAAGGTCAAGGTACGCAGATAAAATAAATCCGTACCTAATAGATATTTATTGATTAAAAAGCTGGTGCCAGAACCAATCGTCAACACAAACGCAGTAGCAAGCGCCATGGCGATAGAGGCTTCTAGCTTTTTAGAAACGCCCATAAACGGACACAAGCCAAGTATCTTTACCAATACAATATTGTTGACGATAGCCGCGCCAATGAATAATAAAATGTAGCTTTGTTCCATTACAAAGTTTCTTTAAGCCTAAAAAGTGAAATTATACAGCGTTTGTGTCACTAAAATAATGGTTTCGTTGAGTGCATACATTGACAACGATCAAAAAAACCAGCAACTCTATAACGACCGCAATTGATATGCAAAGAATGAATAAGCATACCTATATAGTAATATATTATTAACTGGCGGATGATTCACATAAAAACCGTATTCCTATTGGGCCACTTTAAGTTAAAATATAACGCTTTATGACTCATTTAGGTAATCCATGTTGCAAGGTAGTTTAGTCGCAATCGTGACCCCGATGCATGACAATGGTGCGCTTGACCTGCAAGCGCTAACCAATTTAATTGACTTTCATATCGACCAAGGCACTGATGGCATTGTCATTGTAGGCACAACGGGCGAGTCACCGACTGTTGATGTGGATGAACATTGCACGCTCATCAAAACCACGATTGAACATGTTGCTAAACGCGTGCCCGTAATTGCCGGCACAGGTGCGAACTCGACAAAAGAGGCGATAGAGCTCACCGCAAAAGCTAAAGAGCTCGGCGCTGATGCCTGCCTGCTTGTTGCACCTTATTATAACAAGCCGACACAAGAGGGTTTGTATCAACATTACCTCGCCGTGGCAGAAGCCGTGGATATTCCACAAATTTTATACAATGTCCCTGGACGTACAGGCTGCGATATTAGCAACGACACCGTATTACGTTTGGCTAGCATCCCCAATATTATTGGTATTAAAGATGCCACAGGCAGCATTGAGCGCGGTACAGATTTAATTTTACGCGCCCCAAAAGAATTTGCGATTTATAGTGGTGATGATGCAACTGGCATGGCGTTGATGTTGCTAGGCGCACATGGTGTAATTTCTGTGACTGCCAATGTCGCCCCAAAATTGATGCATAAAATGTTTGTAGCTGCAACTTCTGGCAACGTAAAAGAAGCGTGTGAACTTAACGGTCAACTATTTGCCTTGCATCAAAAATTATTTATTGAGGCTAACCCTATTCCCGTGAAATGGGTATTGCATCAAATGGGCAAAATTGGCGCTGGCATACGTTTGCCGCTGGTGCCGCTTTCCAACCAACACCATGCTGTTTTACGAAGCGCGATGAAACAAGCAGGCATTTAGATATTTACACTCAAACTGTTAACATTTGTATTAAAAATAGTAAAACTTATTATATAGAGAACACCCATGAAACGAATCAACAAGCCATCACTCGCTTTGTTAACCTTAGCTATGCTTTCTACAGGTGGCTGTAGCTCCCTTCCTTTTGTAGATAATACGCCAGACTACAAAAGTGCTGGTAGAGCACGTCCGCTGGAAGTGCCTCCCGACTTAACGTCGATTTCAGCCAATGATACCTACAGCGTACCAGGGGGATCCACAACCTACTCAACCTATAATCAAGGAAAAGAGGAAAGCCCCTTAGAGCAAGAAAAAATCCTACCCAACGCCAACAATGTGCGCTTAGAACGTGCAGGTGCTCAACGTTGGCTCGTTGTACAAGCCCCCCCAGAAAAAATCTGGCCAGTGATTCGCGAATTCTGGGCGGAACTTGGCTTTGCAGTACGTGTAGAAAACCCAGAAACAGGCGTCATGGAAACTGAATGGCTAAATCCAGACAAGTTAACAAAAGATGATAAAGGCGGCTTCCTTGATAAATTCCAAGGCTGGCTAGACAGCTTAAATACGATTCAAAATCGCCAAAAATTCCGCACACGTTTAGATCGCGGCGCGACCGAAGGCATTACTGAAATCTACATGAGCCACCGCAGTGTTAGTGATTCCCCTCAAGATGACGGCAAGATTAAAGTACGCACACGCCTCGGTGAAGTTGACAATGGCTATGCTCCTAAAAACGTACGCACTCAACAAGAAGTTGCAAGAGCTGATGCCGAAGATATTGATGCAGAATTATTACGCCGTCTCATGGTTCGTTTAGGGGTTGAGGAAAAAAAATCTCATAGCATTGTGGCTGCTAGCGCTGCCGAAGTACGTGCAAAAATAATACAAGATAAAGAAGGCACAACAAGCTTATCTGTCCTTGATGAGTTTGATCGGGCTTGGCGCCGTGTTGGCTTGGCGCTTGATCGCGTAGGTTTTGTGGTTGAAGATAAAAACCGCTCACAAGGTCTATACTATGTCCGCTATACTGACCTTGAAGTCGCAGCTCCACCAGAGAAGAAAAAAGGCCTGCTAGACGCTCTAAAATTCTGGGGTAATGACGAAAAAGACACACCCAAAGATAAGGCAGCTGAAAAAGCGCCAGTCAAAGAAGAGGTTGCGCCAAGCAAAAAAGAAGACAGTGGCTTAATCGACAAACTAAAATTCTGGCAAGCTCCAGAAAAAGTCGAAAAAGTAGATCCAGCTAATCAATACCTCATTAAAGTCGATGCGAGCGATGATGGTTCAATCATCAAAGTGGTCAACAAAGATGGCAGCCAAAATCGCTCTCCAACAGCCACTCGCATTACAAAACTACTATTTGACCAACTCAAGTAAATTGATTGTGATGGGTTATTGTCAGCACTATAAACGCCCAACAACATAATGCGTTTTGCTTCCATCGGGAGTGGTAGTGCTGGCAATGGTTTAGTCGTTGAAAAAAACAACACTCGACTGTTGCTAGACTGCGGCTTCGGGCTAAAAGATGCTGTTGAGCGTTTAACGAAATTAGCACTAACGCCAGAACAAATCACAGGCATTTTGGTCACTCACGAACATGAAGACCATGCTGGTGGGGTGTTTAAATTAGCGCGTAAATACAACATCCCGATTTGGCTCACGCATGGAACACTCAAAATGCTCGAGCGCTTTCTGCCTGACCAACACAGCATTCAGATCAATGTCATTGATAGCCATCAAAATTTCAGCATTCAAGATTTATCCATTCACCCATATGCAGTGCCACACGATGCACGTGAGCCCGTACAATTTGTGTTTGAAGATGGTTGCCACAAACTCGGTGTATTAACCGATACAGGCACAAGCACCCCGCACATTGAGCAGATGCTCAACGCTTGCAACGCCTTGGTCCTAGAATGCAATCATGACTTAGAGATGCTCATGAAAGGTCCATATACCTGGTCTCTTAAAAACCGCGTCAGTGGCCGACTTGGTCACCTAGACAATAACACATCAGCCGCGTTGCTCTCAAAACTAGATAACAGCAAACTTCAACATCTGATTGCAGCTCACCTAAGTGAAAAGAACAACAACCCCAGCATTGTAAAAAAGACCCTAAGCTCAACCCTACACTGCGAAGAAGAATGGATTACGATTGCCTGCCAAAAAGAAGGAATTAGCTGGCGTGAAATTAAATAAAGTAGCGTGAGTTAAATGAGTTAGAAACCATTACATATATACCATTCACTGGCCTATGTAATAGCAAGTGTAGCAAAAAGCATTAAACAACTGAATTGTGGAAATAAAAAAGCCAGCATACGCTGGCCTTTTTATTATATCTAACTATATTAACTAAGTTAAATGCAGGTTTAAACTTAGTGAGCAGCTTCAGCAGCAGGTGCAGCTTCAGCAGCAGGAGCGGCTTCAGCAGCAGGTGCCTCAGCAGCTGGAGCAGCTTCAGCAGCAGGTGCCTCAGCAGCTGGAGCTTCAGCAGCAGGAGCAGCTTCTTCTTTTTGACCACAAGCAGTTAAAGCGATAGCGAGCAAAGCAGCAAGCAGAGCAGAACGTGTCATTTTTTTGTTTCCCTTAACGTTATATAAAATTAAACCATTTACGGTTAACTTTTAACAAGTTAACCGAGTGACAAAAATTTTACCAGTTTCAAAAAAAAAAACCACCATTTTTATCAATGTTTAACACATTTTGTTAACAAATTACATTATTGCCACATTTTTGGTCAAATTATCTACTCGACCATAATCAAAACACTATTTTGCAGCTGATCGCTGGTTTGATTTCCACTCAAAATCGCTCGACTTACTTCATCTTTGGATTGCATCACCCCGCCAATATCCAACCACGTCCCAGGCTTCACCCTGACAACAGTGGATAATTCTTCAAAATCAACATATCCATTGGCATTCAGGCTGGCTATCCTCGGGGTTATTTCAACCTCAATTTGCTGACCAATGTAGCGCGGACGCACGGCAAAGCCCGTTGTTATTTCTCGAAACTGTGTGGTGCTTATCACAGCGTAAGCACTAGGGTAACGCTGCGAGAAACTTACCCATTGTTGGGTATAGGGTACAGATTTCCCAACGCGGACAAATGCACGCTGCCCATCTAAAACCGTTAAAAACGCTTGACCCGTTTGTTTAGACTCAAGGCTTGTATCGTTAATGTCAAGCGCTATACTCTGGGACTGATTCGAGCGAGAAATTGTCCCCACTTGCTCACCTTGTTGTTTAGGAATCTGCATTTGCAAATCACCCACTTGTGCGCGTCCAGATAAACCAGCTCCACGTTGTTGAGTCATTATTTTTTTGTCGTGACTCACAGTGATGCGAATATTCTTTTGCTCGGTGTCTAATCCCGACACCAGTTGCTCGACTTGCCGCATGCTTTCAGGGCTTGCGCGCACAATTAAAAAGTTTTGCGTACTGGTGACGCTACCATCACTTCCAACAATGGCCTGAACTGAAGGCAATATCTCTTGCGGGAAACGGTGTTGTAAGGTAATTATTTTCAACTCTGTCTCGCCCCACGCTGAAGCATGGCAGATCAAAACCAACATAAATACCAATAGTGCAGAATATTTTTTCGCCATCACAACCCCAGTATCGAAATAGAAACATTGCGCGCAACGCTTAACTGTAGCTCATCAAAACGCCTCTTTAAGACACGTATAGCTTCCAAATTATCTAGTGAATACTTAAAACGCGCATGATCTATATGAAAACGCTTCACATAAGAAGTTTCATCAGCCACGATGAACACCTCTTTAATATGTTTCACATGATCAGCCGTCACACAAACTTGCATCGCATGCTGATAGGTCTGCATCAGAGAAGTTAGCCTTGGGCAGCGGGTTAGCAAAAAAGTTGGCTCATGCAAAATCAATGTTAGTTGCCCCTGATTTGCCAAAAAGTTTCGTAACATTTCAGCGCGTGCGGCGCTAGCATAAGCCCCTTCAGATAAATCCTGGTCAAATATGCATAATGATTTATATGCGCCTTGAATCACCAAATCCAAAGCCAGCGCATAGTCACTGCCGCCAGACAGAATCTGATTAGGGACTAAATTCGACATAGCCCAAGCGCTACTTTAACTTGGGCATAATCACGAGATAGCCAGCTTGATGCCAGCCATGCAACAGTTGCATCAATTCTACATACGCCTCTTCGTCGGCTTGCGACTCAGCCAACTGCACTGGCTGCAACACTCTGACATCTGCAAGCTTACGCATTAATGTTAAGTATGATTTACTCACCACAACTTGCTCACCATTGAGGTAGAACGCATGATTGTGGAATAACATTTGGCTTTTTAGGTCTAACGCCACACCCTTTGCCAGCGCTTGCTTTGCAAAAGCAGCAAAACCAAGCGCACGAGGAGGCGTGAATACAACATGGGTTTTAGGCTCAGTTAAATATTGCCCCAAAAACTCTGTGACCGTAGGTTTATCCCACTCAAGCTTACTGAGCATGCCCTCGACTTGCTCAATCATATCATCACTAATTTTAGCGGGGTGTTTTTGTATTTTCAGTTGAGGATCAGCATAGCGACCTTGCAGCTGACATCTATCTTGCAAAAAGTTTAAAAATTCTGAAGCAAGCTCTTGCGTTGAAGGTGCTCTAAAACCGATAGAATAAGTCATGCAATCCCCCACCGCTATACCCCAATGCGCAACATGTGGCGGCAGATAAAGCATATCACCGGGGTTTAGCACCCACTCCTGCTCGCTAGTAAAGTTTTTTAGAATACGTAAAGGCGCATCTTCAATGATTGATAAATCCCATTGTTCGCTAATACGCCATAAACGCTGACCCAAGCCTTGTAATAAAAACACATCATACGAATCAAAATGTGGCCCCACACCGCCGCCATCAGGGGCATAGCTCACCATCAAGTCATCCAAACGTGCATGTGGTACAAAATTAAACTGTTGCAACAAAGCAGCCGCCTCTGGCAAGTGATGATTCAGCGTGTGTACTAACAAAGTCCAATCTTTGGGCGGCAATTCTTGAAAGTATCCCTCGTCAAAAGGACCATCTTCCAATTGCCATTTATTTTTGCTAAAACTAACAACTCTTGATTGCAACTCATCTTCACAAGCAAACCCGGCCAACTCTTCTGGCGTGAGTAAGCCGTTAAACTCAGGAATCGCGCCACGAATCAACAATGGTTTCTTATGCCAATAGGTTGCTAAAAACTCAGATGCAGTGATACCACCGAGCAAAGTGAGTGAAGATTCAGCTTTTTTAGATGGCTTATCATTTTTTTTCATGTTTACTCACGCTCCCATTGCTTTAAATTGGAATAATTGAGGTAGAATTTAGCTACCTTATCACGGCTTAAGAATTTATGTTGCAAGCAGGCTTACCAGCCCCAGAATTTACCCTTCCAGATGCTGATATGGAAACCTTTAACTTATCAGACTTTCGTGGAAAAAAAGTCATACTATACTTTTATCCTAAAGACGATACGCCTGGCTGTACGATGCAGGCAATCGAATTTAGTGATCTAGATGAAGAATTTGCGAAACAAAATACCGTGATTTTAGGGGTAAGTAAAGACGACTGTATGAGTCACGCAGCATTTCGTGATAAACATGGTCTTGCCATCACCCTGCTTTCTGATGAAGATGGCAAAGTCTGCGACTTATACGATATATGGCAGCAAAAAGAAAAAGACGGTGTCAAAAGAATGGGCATCGTACGTTCAACTTTTATCATTGATGAAGAAGGCATTCTTCAGCATGTGCAATATGGCGTAGTCGCCAAGGGTCATGCGCAAGAAATGCTCCAGATGATTAAAAGCTGTAAATAATTCAACCTCCACTGAAAGACTTAAGAAATGCAAATCACTATGAACACGGTGGTCTCAATGACCTACGAACTACTTGACTCAGAGGGCAATGTACTTGAATCAAGCCCAGAACCTGTAAGCTATCTCCACGGTGGATATGACAACATTTTCCCTCTTGTAGAAGAAGCTTTTCACGGCAAATCAATAGGCGACACTATTGAAGTAACGTTAGAACCAGCAGATGCTTTTGGCGATTATGATGAAGAATTGGTGCAAATTGAACCACAATCTGCATTCCCCAGCAAAGATTTAAAAGTAGGCATGCAGTTTGAGGGCGAAGATGAGACGGGTGATGTGATTTTATACACCATCACTAATATTGAGGATGGCAAGGTCGTGGTAGATGGCAATCACCCATGGGCTGGTGAGCGCGTATTATTTAAAGGCAAGGTCACTGGTGTTCGCTCTGCGAGCCAAGAAGAAGTAGCTCACTCGCACGTACATGGTGAAGGTGGTCACCACCACTAGAGCTTTAAGCGCGTTAATAGCGGCACTACCAATCGCCATGGTTGAAACTATGAAACTATGGACAAACTAAAAAGCCTGCGATTGCAGGCTTTTTAGTGATAAAAATCGCCAGTATTCAGCAAATGTACAATGCTTGCTTGTTAGAAAATATCGCATTGCTCATTCAAAATACGTTAGCTGGCTGCATCTACTGCTTCACAAACTCGATGCGGCGGTTCTTTCTGCGCCCTTGTTCTGTGTTGTTATCTGCAATGGGATTCTCAGCCCCACGACCAGTAGCAGTGAGTAAATCCGCCATATTTGGTGCTTGGCTCACCATATAATCAACTACCGCTTGGGCACGTAGCACACTTAATTTAAGATTTAATTTGTCTGATCCAGAGTTATCAGTAAATCCAACCACTTGTGTTTTTTCAGAGATACATTTCGCAACCATGTCTAACTGTTGCTTGCCAACATCGCTCACACTAGCGCTACCTTTATCAAATTCAACTGCGACGGTCATATCCGCACTACAGGCAATCTCTGCGATTCTCGGTTCTTGTATTGCTTGCTCTTGTATTAAATTTTCTTGGTTTAGTTGCTCTGGGATTAATTGCAACTCTACATCTGGCACTGACTCAACAATGGTGGTTTGGTCAGATGGCGGGATTTTGGATTCAGTCGTATCTAAGATTTCACTTTGGATTTCACTTTGATGCCCGCAACAACCAGCGCTTAATTGCGCATATTCAGGCCCACGCCCATTTAACCATAGCAAAAATAAAATTACTAACAGGATAAATACTCCAACCCAGCGCCATGTATTTGATTTACTTGTTGCCATACGGACCTCTTTATCTGCAAAAACAGCGATTTGATCGATTACTTAAAAGGTTAAGTGGGGTTACGCTTGAAGCAGTCACTTAAAATAACATCCAAATTACTTACTTAACAACCCCGCCTTCAAGACTATCCTGCAAGGCTTTAAGCGCTACCCACTCACCATCTGCGGCCAAGCGCGCTTGTTGCGCCCATGTGCTCGGGTTAGCCAAACGGAACCGTGGTCCCGCTTTTTCTAAGACTGCCGCTAACATTTCTACGCTAGCATTCGCCATATCTTCAAACGTGTAGATACCATCCTCATTCATCAGCCCAGCAATTTTAGGACCGATCCCCTCAATAATTTGCAAATCGTTTTTAATGCCTTTAAAACTAATGCCAGCTAATGCTGCGGCTGCCACCATGTCAGCACGAGAAACGGTTTTGGCGACTGGGCTGGGACTCTCTGCTGGTGCTGGTGCTGGTGCTGGTGCTGGTGCTGGTGCTGGTGCTGGTGCTGGTGCTGCAGCATGATTTGTACTAGGTGCGCTTGTCAATGGCTGGGCTGTATGATCAGATGAGTGACTTGGAGCATGGGAATGTGTAGCTTTGGTGACATCACCACCTGAATCATCATCACATGACCGACTAAACCACCAAGCTAAAACCCACCCAACGAGAACACCTAAAAAGAATTGAAACCAGCAACAAGTAAACCAAGTCATGATAATGCTCCAATCAAATTGAAGTGATAAAGATTAATTTGTGAAGTTGCAATAAACGTAAGGATAGGCATACTACCTTTTAAATATTACAGATTTTATAGCTGCGTTTTATCCGTTCCAACTCATTTGTCTGCATCCATCACCAAGCAAGTAAAAACAGTTTACGCACATCTACTATATATATCAACTAGTTGGCATTATTTAACAAAGATCTCAGTTGATACAACGCCTCTAACGCCTGCTTGGGGGTGAGCTCGTCTGGCTTGATATTTTCCAATTGACCGATAACAGGATGCACGGTGATTTCATGTCGCACCTCTGGCTGGGCAAATAAATCTGTTTGTGGGCTTGCAGCTAAATGCTGCTGCTCAAGTTGGGTTAAACGACGTCTCGCCGAATTGATGACCGATTTCGGGATCCCCGCTAATTGCGCCACTTGTAAACCATATGACTGATTCGCAGCGCCCTCTTCTACGCGATGCAAAAACACAATGCCGTTGCCATGCTCAACCGCATCTAAATGCACATTGGCGGCTTGTTTAAACTCTTCGACCAAACGCGTAAGCTCAAAATAGTGAGTCGCAAACAAGGTATAGCTACGATTTTTCTCCAGCAACTGTTTGGCAACCGCCCATGCTAAAGCCAAACCATCGAAGGTAGATGTGCCACGACCGATTTCATCTAGCAACACAAGGCTGTGTTCAGTTGCATTGTGCAAAATATTCGCGGTTTCGGTCATTTCCACCATAAAGGTTGAGCGCCCGCCAGCCAAGTCATCCGAAGCACCGATACGGGTAAAAATGCGGTCTATGGTGCCGATTTTCACTTCACTTGCGGGCACAAAGCAACCACAATGCGCAAGCAACACAATCAACGCGGTTTGACGCATATAGGTAGATTTACCACCCATATTGGGGCCAGTAATTAACAACAATTGACGATAGGGGGATAGCACCACATCGTTAGCAATAAATGGGCTATTTTTTTGCAGCATCAACGGTTGCTCTACTACAGGGTGACGACCCGCTAAAATGGTTAACCCTGCTTCTTCCACAAATTGTGGCGCAACATAGTTAAGCGCCTCCGCCCGCTCGGCAAATGTTGCCAGTACATCCAACTCAGCCACTGCTTGGGCGTTAGCTTGTAACGTGACAATATGCGGCGCGAGTGCATCTAACACCACTTCATACAACATTTTTTCACGCGCCAAGGCGCGGTCATTGGCGGAGAGCACTTTGTCTTCAAATGTCTTTAATTCAGGCGTAATAAAGCGCTCGGCATTTTTGAGGGTTTGACGGCGGCGATATTCCGCAGGCGCATTTTCTGCCTGTGCACGGCTGATCTCAATATAAAAACCATGCACGCTGTTATATTCAACCTTCAAGTTTGCCAAGCCAGTACGCTCGCGCTCGGCCGCTTCAAACTTGAGTAAAAATTCGCCGCAATTGGTTTGTATGCCACGCAGCTCATCTAACTCGCTATCGTAGCCATCTGCAATGACCCCACCTTCGCGCAACACTGAAGATGGCTCGGCTTGTATCGCCGCAGCCAATAAGCTAAAAGCCTCAGTGGGCGGAGTGAGCTTGAAACTAAGCTGTTGTAACAACTCAGAAGGGTTTGTCGCAAGCTGTTGTTGTAGCATAGGCAGCTGTTGCAAGCTTTCGCGCAAACCAGATAAATCGCGTGGTCGAGCAGTTTTTAAGGCAATACGCGCCGTAATGCGCTCAATATCGCCTATCGTGCGCAAATAGGTACGCAAAACACCATAAGCGCTCGCTTGCATTAACTGCGTCACTGCTTGTAAGCGTGCATTGATTTGGCTTTTTGACCGTAAAGGATGATGCAACCACAGACGCAAAGCACGTGCACCCATCGCAGTTTGCGTAGTGTTAAGCAACGCAAACAAAGTAGGTGAGGCCTCACCGCGTAAGGTTTGGTCAATCTCCAAATTGCGACGTGTCGCTGCATCCAGCTGAATATATTGGCTGGTTTGCTCTATGCTCAAGCCATTGATATGCGGCAAAGTCGTGCGCTGGGTATGCTTAACGTAATCAAGCAAAGCACCAGCCGCAGCAATTGCCACCGTTAAATCTGCCGCACCAAACCCTGCTAAATCATAGGTGTTAAATTGCTTGGTGAGTGTTTGCTTGGCGGAATCCATATCAAACTGCCAACTGGCAAGGCGGCGTTTTGCAAACCTGCCTATCTCTAGTGCAGTGTGATTAACACCATCAGCAAACACCACTTCAGCTGGCGCAATACGCTCTAACTCTTGCCCTAGCAAGCCAGGGGCAACCTCACTCAACACCAATGCGCCCGATGCCAAATTGATACGCGCCAAGCCGACGATGCCCTCTCCCATACACACAGCAAGCAATAAATTATCGCGGCTATCATCCAGCAAGGCGCTATCAGTCAACGTGCCTGGGGTGAGAATCCGCGCCACTTGGCGTTCAACAGGGCCTTTGCTGGTGGCAGGGTTGCCCACCTGCTCGCAAATCGCCACCGCCTCGCCTAGTTTGGTGAGCTTGGCTAAATACTGCTCCGCCGCATGGTATGGCACGCCTGCCATTTTAATGGGCTCACCATTTGAAGTACCGCGCTTGGTTAGCGTGATTCCTAGCAAGCGAGATGCTTTTTCTGCATCCTCAAAAAACAACTCGTAAAAATCCCCCATGCGATAAAACAACAACATATCAGGGTATTGCGCCTTCATCGTCAAATACTGGCGCATCATAGGGGTGTGGTTTTCTAGATTCATGGGTGGGCTAAACTATGGTGAATACTCAAGGCTTATTATAGCTGACGAAGCTCTAATTCACCGAAAGCGAAAATCAAAAATCAACATAGGCAGCCTGGGCTAATCCCATTGAATGATCAGTTTCCTCACCCCAGAGATATAGCTTAAATGCGCCCAAATTGCGAATGATTATTGGCTGCCCGCTAAAGTTCTACCTCAATACTCCGATATTGAACCATGCAGAACGGTTTCGCCCACATCGATTAGTCCAAATGGACTATACGAATTTGCTGTTATTAGTCCAAGTGGACTATTTTCACAAACTTACCACTTGATTAATATGCTGCTCAAGAAGCAACTCTTCCAACTAAGGGTTAGAGGCGCGAAGCTAAACGGTCGATAATTAGGAGCAATAAAAAATGAATGAAATAAAAATTAAACACAACCCCAGCGAATTCAGCTTAAAAAGGCATAGAGTTCAACAATGGCAAACTTGGTCAAAGGAAATCTCGGTTTTTCCATGGCACTTTAACGAACAAGAAACTATCTATATGGTTGAAGGTGAAGTCATAGTAACCCCCGATGGTGGAACACCGGTGACCATCACCAAAGGTGACTTTGCCGTTTTTCCTAAAGGTATGTCTTGCATTTGGGATGTTCGTCAACCAGTACTAAAACATTACCAACTAAAAAGCTCCCTAGCCCGTGAAACCGCCAGAAAAGTTAGAATGCTACTAACGATGCCAGAAGTAAGTGTTAGAAGACTTTCCATCCCAACACTCGCAATATTTAGCATGATGCTTGCTCTATCGTTCGGCTTTGTTGATCTAGTGCTTCCAAACTAAACAACCCATCATTTATTTAGCCCACAATTAGCATAGAGGGGAAAGTATATGAGCAAATCAATAGAGTCAGACTCACTACTTTCCCACAATTAAACAAATAAACGAGGTGGTTTGGAAGACCGTTGGTATGAAAATCGTGTCTGACCCTATTTATTTCAACTGATGGGTTAGTCCTCATCCATATCGGTAGGTTATGAAGATTCATATCAACTTACTCTACCTGGCAAAAGCTCCCATTCTCAAACAATGGGGTACGGCGGATTCGCTTCCGAAAAGTTGGTTCCGTGGTTTCATACTCTCTGCCATCTCGTGACTCCACGCGGACCAAACGCGCAACGCACTCTTGCGAATCGCGAGAGAACCTAAGGCGATACCTTGTGTTCGCTGTAGGCACAAAGGAAACCGTTAGGGCACAGTATCGATTATCGCCAGCCGTATTGGTAACTGTTAGGAAATTGAGTGCGAACTCCTTCCCAGAAGCAACTAACAAAGGCTCCAAACCAGCAAGTACCTGCTCACGATTGGGAACCAGAACGGTTTCAGAGCAGTCTCGTCCATTCTGAAACACGCGCATCCAGTTCACAATTCCCTGTTGTTCAACCGAAACGGTGGCGTTACCTGCTAAGGGTGGGGCCACGTATGGCACTACGCAGGCGGTGACCATGAACGAAACGAAAATGAATGTTGTTATGCGGATAGATTGTTGCATAGTAGAGGTCTGATTTTGAGGCCTAACGTTTGACATAAGGGGCTGGCGACAACCTTTGCTCAACCCTCGTTATTGAAAATTGTATCATCGATGAACGCTTTCGCCAGTCCCGCTTGATGGATGGGTTAGGGTCTGAGAGTCACCGTCTTTAAGTAATGTGAAATTACCTGTGTAACTGGTGATGTTTACACGCTTAGCTAACCACCTAAATAGCCAAAAGCCGAGAAGCCCGTACACGCAACCATTTAATAGACCAACAAAAGGTAGCGTTGCGATAATAAAGAATATGCGGGCTGGATACTCTACTATATTTTGATACTGGGCAATTAAAGTGAATGGGATAGAAAACACTCCAGCACAAAACCCAAGAATGGATAAGAAAAAAAGGGTTGATTTGAAGTCAAGCTCAACTCTGCACATATTGCTACTCTCAGTTGGAATTATATTTTTTTTCATAAAAACCTTATTAAAACCCTAACGTTTGACATAAGGGGCGTGCTTTAGCGCGTCCCGCTTGATGGATGGGTTGGGCATAACTTTACTATGCATTCAAATACTCACGGATTGGTACATCATCAGAAACCATGTGATCGGCAATATGGAATGCTTCTTTAACTAGCGGGTGAACCAGCGCTTCTTCTCTATTTAGAGTACGTCCAATGGTTTTTGCATCTTGCCACGGTGAAAACTGAGCATCAATTAAACCGACTTGATACTCAGTTTCTGTGACTCTTAGTTCGAGTGCGAAAGCCACTCTTTGGTCTGGTGTTGAACCCTCACCCCACTCACCGAGACTTACTGTTGCAACAACAACTCGCTCAGGGTGGTTGTTAGAGAATTTTGCGTAGTAAATAGCATAAGCGTTGTTATCGTTGTAAACAAAGCGTGTAAGTGAAGTGGTTAGACCGCCGCAACACTGGCAAGGCTCGGATTGATTAGATGGCTCAAATTCGATACTCAACATACTGATGCCCAACGTTTGAATTAAGGGGCGCCGTTAGGCGTCCCGCTTGAATGATGGGTTAGAGCGCACAACGCAACGCCAACCCCAGAATGTTGGTAATAGAACAAATATTGCCATACCTAACTTGCCTAGTAAAAGTGTGCTTACACCAAGAGCACAAGATAATAAAAGCAAAATGACAGCACCAAGTTTTGTTTTGGCAAGATTAGCCAAGTAGCCAGCACCAATAGCAATGCCGCAAACAGGAAGCAATGCGAACCAAATGAACCAAAATTGATTTGGGTTTTGAGATGAGAACGTATATTGGAGTTGACTGATTGCTGATTGAAGTGGCGATGCTCGTTCAGGTAACGCAACAAACAATAAAATGTACCAAGAAATGATGCTTAAAAGCGCACCAAGCAAAGAAAGAAAACCTGCGATTTTATCTGGGGATTTCATTTAATGAATTGAGCTCTAACGTTTGACATAAGGGGCACGCTTTAGCGTGTCCCGCTTGATGGATGGGTTAGCCCTCATTTTCATACTTTTCGCGCATCTCGAAATATGCACGTTTGCAATGATTGAAATATTCGCGTTCATCGTCTTCTCTCTGCGCTGCTTCTTGACCGCTAATAACAGGGTCGGTTTTTTCTACCTCTGTAATTTCAATCGTGATTTTATCTCCGACTTGCAAGGTGTTGTTTTCTAGCCATACAAGATGTCCATCAGCGGAGCCTTTGGGGCGTGATGTAAGTCCGCCAAGCCGAAAAGTAAAGTCTTGAGTTTCATCGTCTCTGTTTGGCGCAGATAGTGCGCCCAGCCTTCCTACGCAGGTGACGATGGCAGAAAGAACGCCAAGATCATCAGCTCCGCCAACTACGGGAGTTTGGTCATTTATTTGTACTTTGAGTGCGAACATATTTTTAAGGGCTAACGTTTGACATAAGGGGCTGGCTTTAGCCAGTCCCGCTTGATGGATGGGTTAGGCATTTTGCTCCACCACGATTGGCTCACCCAAAGAGTTATATTGCCACGCCTCTGGGCTTTGCCCAGACTGCGCAACGACCAAAACCGTGCCACTTTGAAAAGTGAGTGAGAGTGATGGGTTAGCCGAAGCCGATGTTAGTGGCTGACCAATAAGGCTCACCAAGCCGTCACAAAAGCCGGACTGACCTTGCGACAATGAACTGTTGCCCTGCCTTAGCTCAGCGGCGTTATAAATGCTGAAACAAGCGTCTTGAAATACAAGCTGCAAATAATCGTGGATGAACACGACTTGCGATAAAGGCTCAATTGGGAGAATTTCAGGCCGCACGATTATTAATGCCTAACGTTTGAATTAACGGGCGCGCTTTAGCGCGTCCCTGTTGAATGATGGGT
>CAZUGV010000011.1:0-57529 GCA_964620425.1 uncultured Methylophilaceae bacterium
CTTAGGCTGACTTCATGCGCGTTTCAAGATAAAATCCACCCCTAATCTTTCCTCAACTTATCTACAGACAGAGAATTTTTCATGCGCGCATCACAATTTTTTATTGCCACCCAAAAAGAAGCCCCACAAGAGGCGGAGTTACCTAGCCATCGTTTAATGTTACGCGCAGGGATGATTAAGCGCTTAGGCGCGGGGCTTTATACTTGGATGCCGCTTGGTTTGCGCGTATTGCGCAAAGTAGAGGCGGTGGTGCGCGATGAAATGAACAAAGCAGGCGCGTTAGAGTTGCTGATGCCAGCGGTGCAACCCAAAGAGTTGTGGGAAGAAACTGGCCGTTGGGCAGTGTTTGGCCCACAAATGTTGAAGATTCAAGATCGCCACGAGCGCGAGTTTTGTTTTGGCCCTACGCATGAAGAGGTGATTACCGATTTGGCGCGTCGTGAAATTAGCAGTTATAAACGCCTGCCGATTAACTTTTACCAGATTCAAACAAAGTTCCGCGATGAGATTCGCCCACGTTTTGGCGTGATGCGCGCCCGAGAATTTATGATGAAAGATGCGTATTCTTTCCACGCTAATGTTGAATCTTTAGAGCAAACCTATCAAACAATGTATCAGGCTTATAGTAATGTGTTTACACGCTTGGGTTTGAAATTCCGAGCGGTGAAAGCCGATACTGGCGCGATTGGTGGCGATGGCTCGCACGAGTTTCATGTATTGGCGGATTCTGGTGAAGATGGATTGGCGTATTGTGAAGATTCAGATTACGCGGCTAACGTGGAATTGGCTGAAGCGCTAGCGCCCACCACGCCACGCGTTGCGCCTGCTGAGGCTATGCAGGAGGTGGATACGCCTAAACAAACTGCTTGTGAAGATGTAGCCGCCTTGTTAAACATTGGCATTGAGCGCATGGTCAAGGCCATCGCCTTAGTGGCGGGTGAGCAGTTTTATTTGTTGTTATTGCGCGGCGACCACAATTTAAATGAAATTAAAGTGGCTAAAATTGCTGGCTTGGCAGATTTCCGTTTTGCGCGTGAAGATGAAATTCGCGCCGCATTGAATTGCCCGCCAGGGTTTATTGGCCCAGTAGGCGTGGGTGAGCATGTTAAGGTGATTGCAGACCACACTGTAGCCGCGATGAGTGATTTTGTGTGTGGTGCAAATAAGCCAAAATTCCACCTAAAAGGCGTGAATTTCGGCCGTGATTTACCTGAGCCTATGTTGGTTGCGGATATTCGCAATGTCATCACGGGCGACCCAAGCCCTGATGGTAAAGGTACATTGTCACTTTGCCGTGGGATTGAGGTGGGGCATATTTTCCAACTGCGTACCAAGTATGCGCAAGCCATGAATGCAACGTATTTAGATGACCAAGGTCAAAGCCAAGTAATGGAAATGGGTTGTTACGGCATTGGCGTATCGCGTATTGTCGGTGCGGCGATTGAGCAAAACTTTGATGAACGCGGCATTATTTTCCCTGCTAGCATGGCTCCTTTCCAAGTGGCGATTGCGCCTATTGGCATGGATAAAAGTGAAGCCGTGAAAGAAGCTGCGTTTAAGCTGTATGCCGATTTGCAAGCCGCTGGAGTGGATGTGTTGCTGGATGACCGAGGCGAGCGCCCCGGAGTGATGTTTGCTGATTTAGAGTTAATTGGCGTGTCGCACCGCGTGGTAATCGGTGACCGTGGACTGAAGGAGGGGAATGTGGAATATCAGGCACGTGCAGATACAAGTGCCCAAACCATTGCGTTCAAAGAGATATTGCCTCAAATTCTACAAAAACTAAAATCCACATTGTGATAAAAGACTACAAAACTCTTCTATTTGCAGCGATTGCGCTATTATTTGCATTAAATGTGCAAGCTGGCGGGCAGATAGAAGAGCCTTTGTCCAATAGCGTAAAAGCGCTGATGCAAAAATCTATCAGCGATACAGCCGCACCTAAATTATTTTTTTCCAATGAACAAGAAGGTCAAGTGTGGATGGCAACCATGTCCACACGCCTACAAAAGCGCATGCCCGACCAAAAAATGCGTGAAGATTTTCTGCGCACCGTGCATTATGAGGCGAGCCGTGCTGGGTTAGACCCGCAAATGGTGTTGGGTTTAATTCAAGTCGAAAGTGGCTTTAAAAAATACGCCGTTTCTACTGTGGGTGCGCGTGGTTTTATGCAGGTGATGCCATTTTGGGTGAGCAGTATTGGTGCGTCTGACCATAATTTATTCCATTTAAGAACCAATTTACGCTACGGATGCACAATTCTTAGGCATTATCTGGATATTGAAAATGGCGATTTATACCGTGCACTAGGGCGCTACAATGGTAGTCTTGGTCAGCCTCAGTACCCTAATATGGTCCTTGGTGCGTGGCGCAAAAACTGGTCATATGCACCATAAGTGCTTGAGTGTGTTTTGTTATTTGCACCTTTTTAGTTCAAAAAAGTTTACATATTCCTTATTTTAGGAATAGTATCTCTCTTAGCAGGAATTTGTTCTGGGTCAATTATTTAATCTACAAACCAGTGCGAGCTTGCTAAACGTTGTTTATTTCAACATTCAGGGAGAGAAAAGTATGTCTAAGTTAACTGCACTTGCTGTAAGTATTGCTGTACTTGGTGGTATATGGACTTTTTTAGCGTTAGGCTCGCTCGCGGGGATGGTTTTAGTCTGGGCTGGTTTTATTGCTTGGGCGTGTTATTTCCACACAGGTGGTGATACTGCGGCATTGCAAAAAACAATTGCGGGGATGGTTTACGGTGGGGTGATCGCAGGCATTGCGTTAGCGTTAGTCGTTGCCAATCCTCTTGGCTTGCCTGCAGTAGCGGTGGCGCCGGTGTATGTGGCTGTTACGGTGTTTTTATTGGTGATTGTTGCCAGTATGCCGTTGTTATCTGTCGTGCCAGCTAATGTTTATGGGTATGCTGCGGTGGCTGGTTATGCGCTAAGCACCAATACGGCAAATTTAACTACAATGCCTAACTTCACCAACCCTGTATTGTTGGTTGCTTTATCAACAGTGCTCGGTGCGATTTTTGGCATGTTGTCTGGCAAGTTAGCGGGTATGTTAGGTAAATAATCGTGATAACAGCATAAACAAACCGTCTGCACTTAATGTACTGTAGGTATAGTATGTAGAGTAGGTGTAGTGTTTTTACGTTATTATTTTACTTACTAAAAAAGCCACTCTGTACATCTTGGGGTGGCTTTTTTTATGGAATCTCAATCTATAGGCAACTTAAGTAACTATTAGTAATTGTGTTGTTCAGTAAACTTTCGGTTAAAAGCTGCCATTTTAGATATTATCAATTTGAAGTGTTTTTACGAGTTGTTCTGCTGAATGACTGGTATTTACCTTCAAGAAACTCCATGTCATTGCTAAAATATTGCTAACAATTAAGCTCGCAATACAACGTCTAATAATTTGCTTGGGTTGTCGACAAAAGCAAAATGCCCAGTATTATTTAGTGTAATAATATTTAGGTTTCCTAGCTCTCTTGCTGTACGTTGACGTTCTGAAATTGTAGACCAATCATGGTCGCCGTATACAAGCGTGACGGGCGCATTTACACCAGCATATAACGCTCTCGCTTTATCCCATGAACGCCAATTGGCAAAGACATTCCGCTCCACGTATCTAAAGCCTTTACGGTAGCCTGTACGATTAAATATACTTAATAAGGGGCTTGGCATCCAACGTTTGTTTTTAAAGCCGCCTTTCATTACAAGCCCTAAAAATAGCCAGTTTTCTAATGCTGCAAAAATAGCGCCATGAATTGGTATGGCATAATTTGCAATCACAATATTGGCAAACCAATTACCTCTTCGTAAACCATCTGCATAGCGTGTTTCGTAGTCGTAGGTGTTAGATGAAACTACTTTAATAATCCGTTCTGACTTTACACTAGCTACCGTAAGGGCCAATACACCACCTATTGACTCCCCTACCAGTGTGACGTCGCTTAAATCTAGCTTTTCGATGAAAGCGACAATTGCTTGCCTCATATAAGGCTCATCATAATTAACCTTTGTATCGATAGACGATTTACCGTGGCCGGGTAAGTCTATTGCATACACCGTGTAATTTTTTGAGAGCTCAGGAATGACTTCATGAAAATACTCCAACTGCGTGCGTATGGTGTGCATCAAAATGAGTGGATTGCCAGCACCTGCTTTTAGGTAACTAAGCTTGCAGTTGGCACCTACGTCAATTTCTAGAAGTTGTCCTAATGTTGATATTTTATTCATGCGTGATGACTCCTAAAGGGCTAAGTTGAGTATTTCATTTTTTTCTGCATTACTTTTAGGCACTAAATTAAACTGTACCGAGTGGTATAAATATAATAAGAGGGCTGAATATTTTTGTCAAAACATTTATTACCAAATGGTACAATATTAAAAAATTAACTTGTGAGATTACTGATGAGTTTTTCAAAAAACACCATGAGTGATGCTAAAAAACGCCGAGGAAGGCCGCCTGCGTTTAACCATGATGATGCGCTTGAAAAGGCCATGCAGACATTTTGGATGTTTGGCTATGAAGGCACGTCTATGGGTGCGCTTATTGAAGCGATGGGGATGAATAAGCCGAGCATTTATGCGGCCTTTGGTAATAAAGAAGCTTTGTTTAACAAGGCGCTTGATCAATATGTCGCCGGCCCTAGTGCGTTTGTGAAAGAAGCAATCGCAGAACCCACTTCTTATCTTGTAGCTAAAACATTTCTAACTAAAGCCGTAGCGTTGCTAACCCAACATCAACATCCACGAGGGTGCATGATTGTGCAAGGGGCATTATCTTGTGGGCCAGAAGCAGCAATGATTCAAAAAAAACTTATCGCTTATCGTGCCAATTTAGAAGAGAACTTTAAGAAACGCTTTGATTTAGCGAAGGATAATAGTGATTTGCCCAAAGATACCAATACTGCCGCACTAGCAAAATACCTTGCTACCTTACACCAAGGGATTTCAGTACAAGGTGCAAGTGGGGCAAGCAAGGATGCACTTATGGAGGTGATTGAGTTTGCCATGCAAAATTGGCCAGTAAGTGTTTCACCGTGAATGACAGCTTTATTTTGTTTTCTTGTTGAGTCTATTTGCTCTGCGTTAATACTTTAAATCCATAATATGTACCAAATTCACCTTCTGGCTCATGGTATACAAACATCAAGCCGTTAGCATATCCTAATCCGTTTAAATGGTTTTGAGAGCGCAATTTCATGGAGCTAGGTAAAGCGCTTTTGCCAATAAATTGACCTGATAAATCAAATATCAGCACGGATTTATGATCTACATCCAATACTGCGAGTTCTTCCCCTGATATGCCCGTGTATGCAACAAAATGCTCTGTAATGTCATCACTTTGCACATTGGCAGCCTTTAGGTCTAGGGCAATTTTACCTATGCTTTCACGATTTTTTAAATCAACAATCAACACAATATTGCTACGTTCCTGTTTGGCATAATAAATTTTACTTTCGTAGTTGTAACTTGGCATAGTTGCCGCATCACCAAACGCAGGGTTGTAAGCATAAATGTCTTTTGATGTTTCTTTGATATCCCCAGTTTCAGATAGGTCTAATGAAAACACGCCAGTATTTGGTGCAAATCCAGCGGCACTTGAAATGTTATAGGTGACGACTTCAAGTTGCTTGGTATTGGGATTGAAGTAAATGGAACGATTATCATAGCCTGGTTTTGCTGAACTAAGATAAATGCCATTAACATCAAAAGTGTGTACTTTTGATCTTGAAGAGGCCATGTCCATCTCCCCAGGCACAGGACCTAATCCACCATCGGCTACATAATAGCGCTGATACATTGGTACAAAAGCCACAGACATAGGGCGTGAGGTTGGCTTTTGTGTCAGCGGAATTTTAATCCCGACTTCTGCTTCGGGTAGTATTTGCGCTTGTGCAGACCAAGCTAGCAGTAGCGCGGGTATTGCCCAAGTGGTGGTTTTTAAAAGCGGAGCAGTGAAACGCGTTGATAAGCTAGGCATAGGCTATTTTTCCTGAGTTATTATTGAGCAACTGTTTACTATAGCGAATAGACTGAGAAAGTGGAGTGTGAGTTCATTCTGCTCTTTCCAGCAACATCGCATCACCATAACTAAAAAAACGATATTCTTGCTGAATGGCGTGTTGGTAGGCTTCTTTAATAGGCTCGATGCCTGCAAAGGCGGATACCAACATTAGCAGGGTGCTTTTAGGTAAATGAAAGTTAGTAAACAGCCGTTCTATGACTTTGAACTGATAACCTGGAGTGATGAAAATACTGGTGTCTCCGCTACCAGCGGCAAGCTCTCCAGATTGCGCAGCACTTTCAAGCGCACGTAAAACCGTTGTGCCAATGGCAGTGACTTTCCCGCCATTTTGTTGAGTTTTCTTGATTAAGTTGACTGTTTCGAGAGGCACTGTATAAAGCTCACTATGCATTTTGTGTTCATCAATATTTTCAACACGTACTGGCTGAAAAGTCCCCGCACCAACATGTAATGTCACAAAAGCGATTTCAATTCCTTTTTCCTTGAGAAGGCTTAGCATATCTTCATCAAAATGCAAGCCAGCCGTGGGTGCGGCAACTGCGCCTAGCTCTCGTGCATAAACGGTTTGATAACGCTCATCATCTTGTTGATTGGCCTCGTGAGTAATATAGGGCGGCAAGGGCAGAGCACCATATTGATCTAATAGCTGAAGAATAGGGGTTTCATGATGTACCTTGAGCAAAAACAAATCATCCTGACGCTCAATCACCTCGCACTCAAAAGCATCCGCCAAGCGTACTTTACTGCCGACTTGGGGGGATCTAGAGGCTCTCACATGTGCCAAAACGCTATGTTCGGTCAGTACGCGCTCTATCAACACCTCCACTGATCCGCCCGTGAGTTTTTGACCAAATAGACGCGCTTTAATGACCTTGGTGTCATTAAATACCAGTAAATCACCTGCATCTAAAAAATCAGGTAGCTGTTTAAATTGACAGTCTTGCAGTAAGTTTTTGTTGCCATTCACCCTTAATAAGCGGCTATCGGTTCTTTGTTGAGTGGGAAATTGTGCAATTAAATGCTCAGGTAGAAAAAAATCAAAATCAGTAGTTCGCATAATTCTCAGTATTTGTTATAATCTCGCTTCTTTGCTAGGCGAGGTTCTCTTGTTAGCATTGCCGGGGTGGCGGAACTGGTAGACGCACTGGACTCAAAATCCAGCGGTGGCAACACCGTGGGGGTTCGATTCCCCCCCCCGGCACCATTTCTTTTGTATATTTCCCTCTAACTTCTTCTTGGCTTTTGCTTAGCTTGGCTTATTCTTAGTTAACAAAGTCTTGACCTCGTGACTTCAAGATATCTTAGCATAAGATTTGATATTTCTAACGGTATGACAAACATTGTTAGCGCTGTCACAATTGGATATTTAGGGTTCACTAGCCTCGCAAATAATTCATCACTTATTAGGCGAGACTAGTACAGCTGTGGAATAAAAGACTAGGGGTTGCAAGAACTAGGGATTACAAGAACCAAGGATTCGAAGAACTAGTAGGATTCGTAGACCTAAGTATTAGCGTTTATTTAGCTGGTCTAAAAGTTGAGTTAGCACTAACCAATCGTTTTAACTCTGGTACGCATGATCCACAGTTTGTTCCGCATTTTAGTTTGGCTTGAAGCGTTGCTAAATCGGCGCCCATTTTGCAGGTGTCGATAATTTCATTTTCTGAAACGTCAAAACAGTTACACACAATTTTTCCGCGCGATTTTTGACCCGTGGGTGGTGCGCTCAGTGGTGCCAACGCCCAACGACGCAACTCATCAGTAAACCGACCTTCTTGCATGATTTGTTTGAGCCAATCAGCCGCCAGAGTTTCACCAATCAATCGCACGCCAGTAACTTGGTTATTTTCTACCAAAATGCGTTTGCTGATGCCGCGTTTCTTATCATCATAGTTTAGCATTGGTGCGCTTTCTACCATGCCTAACAACGCGTCTAGTTGTGCAATCACCGCTGCACTGGGCGATTCAGCGTGGGAGGCGCGCAATACCACCATGCCATTGCCACGTCCATGTAAGCCACAAGTGGCGTAATCAAAATGCTTGAGTAGTTTGCGTATTTCCGCAATGAGATTTAAGTCGGTACAGGTGCGCATCACAGTCATTTGCCAAGGCAATTCCAGCTTTTCAATTTTAATGGCGGCGTGTTTTAGCTCAGGTTGTTTTGAGGTTTTATCAAAGGCGGCTGGCATCAGTGCGTTCACGCCCAAGCCGTTCATAAACTGGCTACCCCAGTGCATAGGGATAAAAGTCTCAGCTGGTTTTACTTCGTCAGATTGTTGCACGCGAATGTTGAGCTTGCCGCGTTTGTTGCTGAGCTTGACAATGTCGCCGTTTTTAAGCGAGCGGCGTGTCATGTCATCTTGGTTCATCGACACCACGGGTTCTTCTACGTGGTTGTAGAGTTGCGCAATCGTTCCTGTGCGGCTCATGCCGTGCCATTGGTCACGCAGGCGGCCTGTGAGTAGGTGCAGCGGGTGGCGCGCATCAGTTTTGTCGCTAGTGCCTTTGTACACTGCGTTGTGAAATTGCGCTTTACCATTTGGTTTTTGAAATACGCCATCGGTGTAAAGTCGCGCTTCGCCTGTGCTAGCGCCTTCTTTAAACGGCCATTGTTGCGGGCCTTGTTGCTCTAATATTTGGTAGCTTAAGCCTGTAATATCTAAATCACGCCCGCGCGTAGTTTCGCGGTGTTCGTTGAATACGCTTTCAGGTGTAGGGTAGTTGAATAGCGTTGCGCCCTCACCCCTAGCCCCTCTCCCAAAGGGCGAGGGGAATTTACCTAATTTCTTTTCTAAGCGCTGCGCAAAATCTACTACAATTTCCCAATCATTACGCGCTTGACCTGCTATTGCCGATGCGTTTTGCACACGAGTGATACGGCGCTCAGAGTTAGTCACCGTGCCTTCTTTTTCGCCCCATGTGGTGGCGGGAAAGATGACATCGGCGTATTGGTTGCTATCGGTGTTATTAAAAGCATCTTGCAACACCACAAGCTCAGCAGCGTTGAGTGCTTCTAACACATTGTTTAAATCTGGCATGGATTGCGCTGGGTTGGTACAGGCAATCCAAACGGCTTTAATCTCGCCATTTTTGACCGCTTCAAACATTTCCACTGCGGTTTTGCCAGCGGTGGCAGGTACATCATCTACGCCCCACAATTTGGCGATTTCAGCGCGGTGCTCTGGGTTGGCTAAATCACGGTGCGCAGAAAGCAAATTAGCCATGCCACCGACTTCACGTCCGCCCATGGCATTGGGTTGCCCAGTGAGTGAGAATGGCCCTGCGCCTAATTTGCCAATTTGACCAGTGGCAAGGTGCAAGTTAATTAAAGCGGCATTTTTATCAGTGCCATGCACCGATTGATTTAAACCCATGCAATACATCGATAGCGTAGGCCCTGCGCCAAACCATTTAGCGGCTTGGATAATGTCTTTTTCTGACACGCCGCAAATATCCGCCACCATTTTTGGCGTGTATTCCCGCACGGTTTCTTTCAGCGCATCAAAGCCTTCGGTGTGCTTACGGATATAATCCATATCCAGCAAGCCTTCCCACAGCATCACATGCAATAAACCATTAAATAGTGCAACGTCTGTGCCCGGTAAAATGGCTAAATGCAAATCAGCAAACTGTGCAGTATCGGTACGGCGTGGGTCTACCACCACCACTTTCATATTGGGATTTTTTGCTTTTGCATCTTCAATGCGGCGGAAAATAATCGGGTGCGCAAAAGCGGTATTGCTGCCTGCAATTAATAAGCACTGCGTATGGTCTATATCTTCATAGCAAGCAGGCGGCGCATCAGCGCCTAGCGTGGCTTTATAGCCTGTGACAGCTGAACTCATGCAAAGGCGTGAGTTGGTGTCTACATTGTTAGTGCCAATTAAGCCTTTGGCGAGCTTGTTAAACACATAATAATCTTCTGTGAGTAACTGGCCTGAAATGTAAAACGCGACTGAATCAGGGCCGTGTTTTGCAATGGTGTCGGCAAATTTATCTACCACAAAATCGAGTGATTCATCCCACGTTACGCGTTCGCGAGGTGCATTGCGATGGCTGCGCAGCTCAGGGTAAAGCGCACGTGCATCTAGCTTGGCAGTGAGGTGTAGGGTAGCGCCTTTGGTGCACAGGCGACCAAAGTTGGCAGGGTGGTCAGGATCACCTTTAACATCAACAATTTTATTTTCTTGCGTGGTAATAATTACGCCACAACCCACACCGCAATAGCAGCAGGTGCTTTTAGTCTCACGTTTACGCGGATGTATAGAGATTGTTTGCAAAGAATTTGCCTGTATGGCTTCCTGATATTGTTGTTGCTGTGCCATGGTGATTATCGCTTATACCTGTAAAAATACAATCCCATCTTCTACTTTTACTTGAAAGCAGGCGGTTTCACCAACATCTGGCTCTTCTGCTTTGCCATCGACTAAACTGATTTTCCAAGAGTGAAGCGGGCAAGCGACTTTATCGCCATACACGATGCCTTGTGATAAAGGGCCTCCCTTGTGCGGGCAGCGATTATTGATGGCAAATACACGGTCGTCCTCGGTACGAAATACGCCGATTTCGTTCGACTCTGTGCGTACCACACGTGCACCGAGTTTAGGTATCTCTGTTAAAGGGCAAATTTGTTTCCAAGTCATATTCTTTTCCAAATTGATTGATTCATTGATAGCCGATTAAATAACTATGGTCTCAAACTCTTTATGTTCATCACGTTTTTGCACACGTTCTGCCCAAGGGTCAACCGAGCCTTGTAATGCGTAGAGCAGGCGCTCGTAAGCAGCTTTGCGGCCTTCGGCGTCTTCAAGTACGCGTTTTTTCACATAATCTAAACCTACGCGCTCTATCCAATGCACGGTACGGTCTAAGTAGCGCGCTTCTTCGCGATAGATTTGAATGAACGCGCCTGAATATTCGAGCACTTCTTCAGCGGTTTTCACTTTACATAAGAATTGCGCCACTTCGGTTTTAATGCCGCCGTTACCGCCGACATACATTTCCCAGCCAGAATCCACGCCTATGATGCCAACGTCTTTAATGCCAGATTCTGCGCAGTTACGTGGGCAGCCTGAAACAGCAAACTTCACTTTATGCGGTGCCCACATGTGGTCGAAGGCTTTTTCAATATCAATACCCATTTGAGTCGAGTTTTGCGTACCAAAACGGCAGAATTCAGAGCCGACACAGGTTTTTACAGTACGAATCGATTTGCCATAAGCGTAGCCAGAAGGCATGTCTAAATCCGCCCACATATTGGTGAGGTCTTCTTTTTTCACGCCTAGTAAGTCGATACGTTGACCGCCCGTCACTTTCACCATAGGTACGGCATATTTATCTGCCACATCGGCAATTTTGCGCAATTGGTCTGGTGAAGTTACGCCGCCATACATACGTGGGATGACAGAGTAGGTACCATCTTTTTGAATATTGGCGTGTACGCGCTCATTAATAAAGCGTGATTGCGGGTCGTCTTTTGCCTCATGCGGCCAAGTAGAGAGCAAGTAGTAATTGAGCGCAGGTCTGCAAGTTGCGCAGCCGTTTGGCGTTTTCCAGCCCATGCCTTTCATGGCATCTGGAATGTTTAAATATTTATTTTTACGGATTTCTTCACGCACTTGTTCGTGGCTTAAATCGGTACAGCCACATACCGATTTGCTGGTTGAAGGTGGTGCATAGCCTCCACCTAGGGTGGCTGCTAAAATTTGCTCGACTAAACCCGTGCAAGAGCCGCAGCTTGAAGCGGCTTTGGTTTGTTTTTTTACATCATCAATGGTGAACAAGCCTTTTTCTTGGATGGCTTTCACAATCGTACCTTTGCACACACCGTTACAGCCGCACACTTCCATTTCATCAGGCATACTAGCCGCCATGTTTTGACCTTGGTGACCAGTGTTGCCTAAGCTGTTTTCCTGTCCAAACATAATGGTGTCGCGAATTTCGTGAATCGGTTTGCCGTCACGGAGCATCTGGAAATACCAGGCTCCGTCGGCAGTATCGCCATAGAGCACGGCACCAATGATTTTGTCATCTTGTATGACGAGTTTTTTGTATACCCCGCCTACTGCATCGTGCAACACAATTTCTTCAGTACCCTCTCCGCCAGTGAAATCACCCGCTGAGAAAAGGTCAATCCCTGTGACTTTTAATTTTGTTGAGGTCACAGAACCTTCGTATATGCCAGTACCAAAGTTGGCTAAGTGTGTGGCGCACACCTTAGCCATTTCAAATAAGGGGGCGACTAAGCCATATGAAATGCCTCGGTGCGTTACACACTCACCTACTGCATAAATTTGTGGGTCATCGGTTTGCATGGTGTCGTCCACCACAATGCCTTTATTGCAATGAATGCTAGCTGACTCTGCCAATGCAAAGTTCGGGCGTATACCTACTGCCATGACAACTAAATCAGCAGGGATTTCTTGGCCATCTTTAAATTTAACGCTGGCAACGCGACCATCTACGCCCGAGAGTGATTCCGTATCTTTTTCGAGCAAAAATTTGAGCCCTTTGGCTTCAAGCGATTTTTGCAGCATTTTAGCGGCCGCTCTATCTAATTGGCGTTCTAGCAGCCATTCACTGCGGTGTATAACGGTGACATCCATGCCTTGAATTTTTAGACCATTTGCTGCTTCTAAACCCAGCAAGCCGCCACCAATGACCACCGCGTGCTTATATTGTTTAGCGGCTTCTATCATGTCGTTGGTGTCTTTAATGTCGCGGTAGCCAATCACGCCTTGCAGATCAACACCAGGAATCGGCAACATAAAAGGTTTTGATCCCGTTGCGAGTAACAAACGGTCATATGAAGCGCTCGTGCCGTCTTCTGCCGTCACGGTGCGATTTTTGCGGTCAATTTTATTGATATGCGCACTTGTGTGTAAGGTGATGTTGTGTTCAGCATACCACTCACGCGAGTTTAAAATAATGTCTTCTATCGTTTGCTCGTTCGCAAGCACGGGCGAGAGCATAATGCGGTTGTAGTTTGGATACGGTTCATCTCCAAACACTGTAATGTCATATAAATCTGGGGCAACTTTGAGTAGCTCCTCAACCACTCGCATCCCTGCCATGCCGTTACCTACCACGACTAATTTCATTTTTTGCATGCTAAATTTCCTAATGTCTTAACTCTTATGCAGCAACTGCAAGGGATGAAATTAAATCCTCCACTTGCGCTAAATTTACAACTTCGCCCACCACGATAATGGCAGGGCTTGATAGCGCTGATCGTTTTACCGCCATCGGTAACATTTCAATCGGCGCAATCACTTGACGTTGTTCGGCTAATGTTCCGTGTTGAATCGCGATTGAGCTCATGTTTGGGTTAATACCAGCGGCTATTAACTCAGTCACAATCTCAGGTAAGTGCTTCATCCCCATGTAAATGACTAGGGTGGTACCACCCTGAATGAGCGCTTTCCAGTTTGGACTATCGCCCTCTTGGGTATGCCCAGTCACAAACGTGACACCGTGCGTATAAGTGCGATGCGTTACAGGGATGCCAAGGCTAGCAGGTACTGCAATGCCACTGGTAATGCCTGGAATGACCTCCACATCAATATTCGCCTGACGTAGCGCTAACATTTCTTCACCACCACGACCAAATAAAAATGGGTCGCCACCTTTTAATCGTGCGATGGTTTCCCCTTGCTCTGCCAACGCAATCATCATGCGATTGATAAAGTTTTGTGGCGTTGATTTACAACCACCGCGCTTACCGACTTCTATCAAGCGTGCTTGGGGCGCATGTTTTAAAATCTCACGATTCACTAAATCATCGACCAAAATCACACTGGCTATTTTGAGTGCATTGACTGCTTTTAAAGTCACCAAATATGGGTCGCCAGGGCCAGCGCCAATCAAAAATACCTTACCTGCCATTATTGGATGCCTTTCTTTTCATACCTAAACCATGTACTGAATCAATCTACGGTGCACCAATCGCCCAACAGTCGAAAAGGTGCACCGTTTAGCCTGATTAGAACGTGTACATTGCTGTTAACCAGAGTTTTTCGGTATCGCGGATACGTGTAGGGCTGTATTGATCATCTTCGCTATATTTACCGTATTCAACCTTAGTCATAATGTTTTTGTTTACGTTGTAAGTGACTGCTGCATTCCACTCAGTACCGTATTTATTGCCTAAACCACCAGTCGTTTTTGTGAAATCCACATCCGAGTTAAAGACGTGATAATCAGCAAAAAATAACCAATCATTTAAACGATAAGTCGCTGTTACAAACGTATCTCTCATACCATGTCTTGGGGTAGCTAAAAACTTATCTACCCAGCCTTGGAACAAGTGGTTTGTACCAAATGGTGTTTGGAAAGCATAAGTTCCGTTATTGCTAGATAACAACTCTTGATCTAAACGAATGGTTAAGAAATCAATGCCAACTCCGCCACCGACCTTGTAATAATAGGCATCAATGCGGCTATCACCACCTGAATAGTCGGACTGTTTTGCATACTCAGCCGTATAAACCGCTCTTAAGTTTGGGTTAAATGGGTGAATACCATCTGCACGAACACCAAAAACCTTATTGGATTGATTGGCCGCAGCATTGGCAGCACCGCCACCAAACCAGCCGTTGCCAAACCCTAAATTGTCAAAAGAGGATAAGTAGCCATAGCCAGAAATGGTTTCTGTTGGTGTTAAGTAATATTTAGCATTCACAACTTCCAAAGCACCATCGGTACGATTACGAGTATTAATTTGGTTCACTGTTTCAAAGTGAGCCAAAAAGATATCCATATCTGGAACTGCTTTTGTCATGACTGAAATACCGTCAAATGTTTGCATGACTTGACGGAAAGCAATATCCCCAACAAAACGAACATTGTCTAAATTGACTTGTTGGCGACCTAAACGAACACGCGTGTTCTTAACCCCTGTCCAGTCCAAATAGACTTGATTGATATTGGTTTCATCAGGGTCAACAATTTTTGGGAATGCACTTTTTCCTGCTTGGACAGTGGCTGGTGAGGTGATGCCACCCACTGTACTGTCATCAAAATCATCCATCAATTTTGAAACATCAATGGCTTGAAATGCAAAACTAAAGTTTTTATAGGGGGCTGTTTGCCAGCCGACCAAACTACGCAATGTAATGCCATCTGCATCGCGAGCAAGTCCGTCTTGGTCCACATGCTCATAACGCAATCTAAAGCTGGTCATGTTTTTACCTGTTTTAATGGCATCCATAATGGTGTATTCGGGCAGCACTTCCTCTTCTGCTTGTGCAGCTTGATTGGATAAAACCAAGCTAAACAACACCGCTATTGAAATTTGAGTTAATTTAAAATGGGTATTACTTTGCATCTTGATACTCCTTTTTTAGATTAGAAAGCTGTACTACTTTTGTGCGAGAGTCTGCTGCTGCAGCCGAACTTGACCGCAGCGCATTCTGATTTCGCTACTTAGTTAAAATTTGTATGGTTAATTTATGCGGCTTTTTTAGCGTGGCGTTCGTATAAGAACTTCAGCACCTCGGCACGCAAGTGGTTGTATTCAGCATTTTCAGCAAGCTCTAAGCGTTTGCGTGGTTTGGGTAAATCCACGCTTAAAATCTCGCCGATGGTTGCAGCAGGCCCGTTGGTCATCATCACAATCCTGTCGGATAACAATACCGCTTCATCTACATCATGTGTGACCATGACAGCCGTAGCACCTGATCTCGCCATAATGCGCATCAACTCGTCTTGCAAATTGGCGCGCGTTAACGCATCCAACGCACCGAACGGCTCATCCAGCAACAACACTTTTGGCTCCATCGCCAACGCGCGAGCAATACCCACACGTTGCTTCATACCGCCTGAAATTTCATTCGGGCGTTTCTCTGCTGCGTGACTTAAACCCACTAACTCTAACGCTGCTTTGGTGCGCTCCGCACATTGCGCTTTGGTTTCTGTTTTGCCGAATACGCGATCAACCGCTAAATACACGTTTTCTGAGCAAGTTAACCAAGGCAGTAATGAGTGGTTTTGAAACACCACAGCTCGTTCTGGCCCTGGACCTGCAATTTGGCGGCCATTACAGAACAAGTTGCCATCTGTAGGTTCAAGCAAGCCAGCAATCAAATTAAGCACAGTAGATTTACCGCAGCCAGAGTGCCCAATAATTGAGATAAACTCACCTTCTTTGATAGTAAAATTCACGTCACGCAGTGCTTCAAAAGTGCCTTTTTTGGTGACGAAGCTCATGTTAACGTGCTCAATCTGCACGTAACGATCCTGTAAAACTTTTTCTGTATTAGATAGCATCGTAGTTCCCCTTATTCGTAGCTGAATCGTTTAGCAATGCTGATAAGTGCTTGCTCTAGCAACAACCCAACAATACCCACGATAAAAATTGCAATGATGATGTGCTCAACATTCAGGTTATTCCACTCGTCCCACACCCAAAAGCCAATCCCCACGCCGCCTGTCAGCATTTCTGCCGCTACAATCACCAACCATGCCACGCCGATAGAAAGACGCACACCAGTCATCATGTAAGGCAAGACATACGGGAAAAGAATTTTGGTAAAGACTTTCCACTCAGACAAATTAAGCACCTTGGCCACATTCATATAGTCTTGCGGCACTTTGCTCACGCCCACAGCAGTGTTAATAATCATCGGCCAGATGGCTGAGATAAAAATCACCCAAATGGCCGCAGGATCAGCCGCTTTAAACACCAGCAAACCGATTGGCAACCAAGCCAGTGGTGACACTGGGCGTAGCAAGCTGATAATGGGTGCAGTCATGCGGTTAATAAAATCAAAACGCCCGATAATAAAACCTAAGGGAATCCCGATGATTGCCGCCATGCCAAAACCTAAACCTACACGCCCTAATGAATTGAGAATGTTCCAACCAATGCCGACATCATTTGGGTTGTTGATGTAGAACGGATTGCTAAATAGCTCGACAGCGGATGCCCAAGTTTTTACTGGCCCTGGTAAATTGGGTGAGAAATTGGAAATTGCTGACCAAACAACAATGAGCAAGAGCAAGCCGAACATGGGTGGTAGCGCCCACTCAAAAAATGCACGCGTATGTTTGGCAAGAGCACTTGGTTTCTTTGCTAATGGTTTGTTAGCCAATGCAACAGCTGCTTTTTCCGTAGACTCTGTTTTTGCAAAGTTTTCAGAATTTGCTGCTGGGGCATTGCTCGCAATTGTTTTTTCATCGTTCATAATAGATTTAATGCTTTCTTTAGAAATACTGACGGCACTCATCGAGCGTCCTCCTTATTTGTGCGATTAAACTTTCACTTTAAAGCTGTTGGCGTAGCCTTTAGGGTCTTTACCATCCCAAACCACGCCATCAATTAACTTGCTTGTGCGCATAGGGTCGGTTGGTACAGAAATACCCAGTGATTTCGCCGCTTCGCTGTAGATGTCGATACGATTTACTTTTTTAGCGATTGCTAAGTAATCTGGGTCTGACTTGAGCAAGCCCCAACGTTTGTGTTGCGTTAAGAACCACATACCGTCTGATAAGTAAGGGAAGCTCACTTTGCCATCATTAAAGAACTTCATGTAGTTAGGGTCTTCCCATTTTTTGCCAATACCGTTGTCGTAATGACCTAGGAAGCGACCTTCAATGACCTCTTCTGGTGCATTTACATAGGCTTTATTGGCAAGCAGTTTGGCAACTTCTGCGCGGTTCGCTGTAGCATCAATATAGCGTGATGCCTCTAAAATGGCTTTTGTTAGGGCGAGCGCAGTATTTGGGTTTTTTGCAACAAACTCAGCAGTTGTACCCACCACTTTTTCTGGATGATCCACCCAAATATCTTGCGTCGTTGCCACGGTATAACCAATTTTGTCGTAAATGGCGCGCGCACCCCAAGGCTCTCCTACACAGTAGCCATCCATATTGCCAATACGCATATTCGCAACCATTTGTGGTGGTGGCACAACGATTGTTTTCACGTCTTTCATTGGGTTAATGCCGTAAGTGGCTAACCAGTAATACAGCCACATTGCATGCGTGCCAGTTGGGAAAGTTTGCGCAAATGTAAAGTCGCGGTTTTCATTATCTAATAGACGTTTTAAGGTGCCTCCACTGGTTACGCCTTTGTCTTTAAGTTGGCTTGCCAAGGTAATTGCTTGACCGTTGTTATTGAGCGTCATCAAAATATTCATGTCTTTTTGCTGACCGCCAATGCCCATTTGCACGCCATAGATTAATCCGTACAACACGTGCGCTGCATGCAGCTCACCATTAGTTAATTTGTCACGCACACCAGCCCAAGAAGCCTCTTTTGATGGAATGATTTTGATGCCATATTTCTTATCGAAGCCCATTTGAGCAGCCACAATAATAGGAGCACAATCAGTTAGCGGGATAAATCCAATTTTTACTTCTTTAATTTCTGGCTCATCGGAACCCGCAGCCCAAGCTTGGTTACGAACACCCGCTGGCACCATGTTCATCATCGCTGCAGCACCGAATGCGCCTGCTATCGCTTGCGAAAAAAATTGACGACGACTATTGCTTTCTACTGGCGTTGCTTCTTTAACACTTGCGTCTGACATTGGCTTTTTAGAATCACTCATTTTTGCTCCTTTGAATTAAATCAATTAAATAAAAACTTAAAATAAAAAAGGCGTCCTGAACGATGATAATTTCTTGTCATCATTCAGGACGCCTTTGCCCTAATCTTAAGGAAGTAAAACTACTTCCATATATATACAGCTATGTTTAAAAATGTTGCGTTTGGAAACTCAAACTTGACCGCCGTTGGTCAGCTGTTATTTATAAAGCAAACCCTGTGCCAATGTTGGGTGTTTGTGTTTATGTTAATGATTTTATTGGGTATTTTAATATTTTTTGTGGGTTTGATTGTTTTGAGTATATTCAGGGTTTGCACCGAAAATGTGTTAATGCACCAGAATTGTCCTCTCACTTAAGTATCTTTAGCCAACGATAGGATGTTTTCAGCGACCTCAATGATTTTTCTATTCTGCTCCATTGCGGTTGTGCGGAGTACCTTATATGCCTCCATCTCCGTAATGCCCATTTTGCTCATCACCAGACCTTTTGCACGCTCAATCTGCTTTCTCTCCGAGAGCGCCTTTTTAGTATCCGAGAGTTCATTTTCTATTGTCGCAATTTTTTGAGACTGCGCTTGCAACAAGCTAATAATAGATGCGATTGGGTAAGATTGAAGTTTTTCATCGCTCTGAAATGAAAATGCATGTTCGATTGGAATGGAGAGGTTGAAAAAAGTATTATCAATTTTTGTTGTTTGCTGAAGGCTTTTATTTAGATCTTCAAGATATGAACGGGTCTTTTCTAAATCATGCTTGGCATCAATTGTGAGCGTTTGCAGCGTGTGATGCATTTGCTGAATAAGCGCGCATTGTACATTCCACATATTGACTAAACGTTGACTACAAAGCTCAAACCATTCGTCAGCCTCAGTTACTTTTAGGGGGTGATTGTCTTTACTATTGGTTAATTTGGCTCTAAATAAATGATGTTGCTTGGTTTTGTTAGCTGATTCGAGGTCGCTCCAAGTGTTTTTCAAATCATCACTGGCAAACCGAATAAAAGCTTCAAAATGTCGGTCTTGCAGCTCAATTAAACCTAGCATCTTTTGTTGGTGCGTTTGCTGCACACTCCCAGAGCCAAACATATAAGAGCCAACAGCGCGCTCTTGACCTGCAAATTCCTTTCCCTGCACCAAGTTATACAATGCCACCAAGTAGGTCGAAATTTTGCTATTGATTGTGCTATCAGTGATCTCAAAAATGAGTGAAACTAAACTACCAATTAAGCGCGTATAAGACTGAATACAATCTGAAAAAGATATTTTCATAAGAGTTACTTGATGACGAAATGACTTTAATTCAGCCAAACCAAGCAATATCCAAGTAATTAATGTTAATTGCTTGGCATCCACTAGCGATGATTCATCTAAATGGCGTTGCAAAACGAGAAAAAGCTTTTGTTCTACCGCCATATTTTGCGCAATCAATTCAGTGCGCTCAATAGCGAGTCTTTGTCCAGCGGAAGCTAAATATAAGCAGCTAGCGCCACGTTCAGCTTGCAGTTGATGAATCATTAAACCAATTGTCTCGATAAACCCCATGCATACGGACAGTCTCTCCAGTTCTTCAATATGACGAAGTTTGGCGAGTAAAATGGTTTGTTCAGGGGAAATTTTTATCATTGTTTAGTGCTAAAGCAATAACTATACTTGACTATGCGTGAACGATTATAGGTTTACACATTTCTCGAAATAAGGGTTAACAAGATAGCAAATCGTGCCGCAGATCATCGTGTCGAGGTGTTACAAAATCTAACCTGACTAAATCTCTTCATACGTCTTGTTTTTCAACAACACACTAAAGTGGAATGCTGTATCCAACGTAAACCAAGGGTTGCAAGGGCGTTTCGGTAATTGGGCTGTCATTTTGGGCACGGCTCAAGCGAGTCAAAAAAGCCCCAAATAGAAAAGAGTGCGTTCCCATGACTGGTACGACACCATTCGCGCCAACTTGCAACTCTACACCAGAGTCAGCCCGATATTGTGGTCGACCAGTTGCGACTTCATTCGCAGCCACACCATAATAGTAATCATTGAACTTTTGGTTATTCCAAGTCATCCCTAATATGCCATTTAAGCGTAATTGCGGACTACGAATTAAGCGATTGATATATTGTAGTTGCACTTGCTGACCATTGCTGTTTCCAGTGGCATCGGCTGACCACTGCGCGTTAAAGGTGCCAATGTCGGTTTGCCAGCGTACGTTAGGGCCGACTAGTATCGAAAAATCTCGGTCTTGCATGCCGCGTGTGCGCTTTCCATCTTCAGCTTCCCAGCCAAATTTAGCTTCTGCGGATAAACCAAAGCGCAAGCGTTTGTCTTCGCTATCAAGCAACCAAACCCCTGATTGCAAAGCGTTAATATAAAATCGATCAGCGTAGTTAGCATTGATAATCGGTAATACCAGTGCGCGATACTCATCCGATCCAGAAGTTTTTGGTAGTATCCCCAAGCCAATACCGTAGAGGTTCTTAGCGCGTGGCACGGGCGTTTCTGTCTCACGATCTATACGCGACTCAGCTTGCGCTAAAGTGGGTAATACTAAGTTGGGTAATACCAGTGCGGCGAATGCTAACGTACCAGGCGCTGTTATCCGAAAAACTAAACGAGAATATTTGAACATTGAAAGGCTCTTTACAGGTGTTGATTAGAAATGTGTGAAAGTTTGACTAGCTTTCGTAAATGCAACTTTGTTTGTTGTGCATGATACCTTTTTTGAACTTTATCAGCTGATAATGTTGTGTCCGATTTTAACCATCACAAAGCCACGGCTTTTAGTACAACGGGGAGTAAGTGATCAGGAATTTTAACCATACTTAACGCTGCCGCCTGACCATTTTTAGACATTTTACAATACGATTTACGTACTATTCTGATCAGTTTTTCCTCCGAATAATCGCCATGTTTTTGCACAAAGTCATCTAAATCATGCTCTAAAAAAGCCAGCACAATGACATCTTCAAGGGTCTGCATGTCGGCATCTGTGCTTAAGTTTTCTTTTTTGAGTAAGCGGCAAATTTTACTCATCGTTGCTTCATCGTAATCATGCTCAGTTAACACTTTTATAGCACTATCCGCATGAAAATTTTTAAGTTGGTTGCGCCATTGCATATAGCCTTGTTTGGTCATGGGGAAGTCAGTACGTGGGATTTTCCAGCGCTGAATATGCTGGCAGCGTGCAGCAAGTTTTAATATTTCGCTGGATTGTGGGGCGTAGCGCTCTAGCATTTCACTCATACGCTCGGCGTAAACCAGCTCTTTTGGCCTCTCTGCGCCATTCACTGTTACTTTATTTGGGTCTTGCGCGTTTATTGCATCAAATGCGGCAATCGTGTTGTTGAAGCGTGTTAGGTTTTGCATATGGTTATTCCAGTTCGATGAGGTTTTTATTCTTTAAAACCACATATTGTGAATGTTCGTTTGATTGATCACTTTTATTGATATTCTAAATGATACAGATAATCTTGATTGCGCATTTTACTAGGGTGGGCTTTCATCGAATCTTAACAATTGATCCGCATAATTTAAACGTTTTAAGTGAGATGTGATTAATTTTGTTTTTTTATCTGGGGAAAATCATGAAGCTCTATCTATCAGCAATTGCAATTAGTTTAATGCCAATTTTGGCGCAAGCGGCACTACCCAACGGGGTGGCTTCTGGCGATGTTACCCATAACTCGGCTTGGTTGTGGGCCCGAAGCGACACGACAGGTGCTTTAAACTTTGAAGTGTCTACTGATGCTAGTTTTGCAAATATCGTCTCTACATTTACACAACATGTGGCTGATCCTATGCAACCTGTAAAAGTGCAAGCTGGTTCATTATCTTCAGGTCAACAATATTACTATCGCGCAACGGATGCAGCAGGCGCAATATTTAACGGTAGTTTTCGTACTGCGAACGCACAAGGCACCTACGCAGGTTTGAAATTTGGGGTGTCTGGCGATTGGCGCGGTGAGTTAGCGCCATTTCCAGCTGTAAGCAACGTGGCTGGTAAAAACTTAGATTTTTTTGTTAAGCATGGCGACACTATGTACGCAGAGCGTTATTCTGGCCCTCAAGCTGGGCAGGTCGCTAGCACCTTAAATGAATATCGCGCACGTCATAACGAAGTACTCTCCAGTGCTTATGGTGTGAACACTTGGAAAGATGTACGTAGCTCTACCCCTATTTATGCAGGCATTGATGACCATGAAGTAGTCAATGATTTTGAAGGTGGCGCAGTGGTAGGCTCAGGCTTCTACAATGATACTCAGCGCTACAAAGATGGTTTACAGGCATTTAATGAGTATATGCCGATTGCCAACAAAACTTATGCAGGTACAGGTGATCCACTATTTGATGGCAAACCTAATTTGTATCGCGCACAAAACTTTGGTTCTGATGCGGTAATGATTATGACCGACGCACGTTCTTTCCGTGACGAAGGATTAACCCCTTGGAATGGCTCGCCAGCGGATGCAGGTAGATTTTTGACTGAATCAGCCACTCAAGATAGAACTATGTTGGGTGGTGTGCAATTAAATCAGTTGAAGTCAGATTTGATGACCGCACAACAAAACGGTACTACTTGGAAATTTGTGCATATCGCTGAGCCAAGCCAAAACTTAGGTTTAGCAGCTGCAAGTGATCGTTATGAAGGTTACGCAAAAGAGCGTGCCGAGTTACTTTCGTTTATTGATGCCAATAATATTGATAACGTGGTGTTTGTCACGGCTGATATTCACGGCACATTAGTAAATGATCTAACGTATTCAACAAATGGTGTAAATCAAATCAAAAGCGGTGCTTGGGAAATCAGTACAGGTTCTGTTGCGTTTGAAAAACCATTTGGTCCTACCGTTGTAGATTTGGCGCAAGCGATAGGAGCATTAACGCCACAACAAGCAGCATTTTATAATAGCCTGACATCTGACTATGCCAAAGACCAGTTTATTAAAGCATTGGTCAATGGTCAGGTTATGCCACTTGGCTACTCTCCACTAGGTTTGGAAGACTCAGACATTCCATTTACTAACTTGATGCCTACTATCCCAGGTCTTGGTCAGTTGGACTATTCTGTAGTAACGCATACTTATGGCTGGACTGAGTTTGAAATTGATGCAGTTACACAGAAGTTAATCGTAACTACTTATGGTATCCCTGACTACACTTACGATCAACTGGCAGCCAATCCTAGCTTAATCACGTCACTGACACCGCAAGTGATGTCTAAGTTCTCAGTTGCCGCTGTACCTGAGACAGATACCTATGCAATGTTTTTGGCAGGGTTAAGTGTGCTAGCTTTTGTTGCACGCAAAAATCGCAAGCACTAATCACTGCATGTGTTAATCAAGTTCTGAGCAGTGTGAGTTTTTGTTCAAAAAAAACCCCGATTTTTCGGGGTTTTTTAATTTTATATGTCATAACAAAATGAATTTTAATTTACCTGAATTCGCTTGCTGAAATCGACCCTAAGCGCTAAAGTATCGCTACTTAAAAAATAAAAGTTAAATCATTCGGCGTGGAAATCTTTGCCAATTGATTTTTTGCATTTAGTTTTTATCATAATAAATGTCTATTGAATAATATTTTAGGAGCGTTACGTGTTAGAAATTATTAAAGCCGCAGGCTGGCCTATTTATCCTTTAATTATTGCTTCTATTGTGACTTTGGCAATTGTCGTTGAGCGCTTGTGGGTGTTGCGTTCTAATGTGATTGCACCGCCTGAGTTACTGCCAGAAGTGCAAAGATGGTTAGGGCAGGGTGGTGTGAGTCGTGATGCGTTGGATAAATTGCAACAGCATTCATTGTTGGGTGAGATTTTTGCAAGCGCTTTAAGTAATGCTAACTCTTCACGCGAAGTAGTTAAAGAATCCATAGAAGAAACAGGTCGTGCGGTTGCCCATAAATTAGAAAAAAATCTAACAACACTTGGTACCATTGCGACGGTTAGCCCTTTACTCGGTCTGCTTGGAACGGTTATTGGTATGGTGGAATTATTCGGTGCGTTTACCACTACGGGGCATGATGTAGCGCAGTTTGCACGTGGTATTTCTGTTGCGCTTTATAATACGGCTGGTGGTATTGTGGTTGCTGTGCCAGCGATGATCTTTTATCGTTATTTTCGTGGTCGCGTCGATGGTCTGATTGTGGAGATGGAACAGCAAGCGGTTAAGCTGGTTGAAATGATCCATAGCGAACGTAAATAGTGAAAATTAAGCATAGCAATCAATAAAAATAGTTTAAAGGTTAGATGAGATGAACTTTCAACGCGGTAAAAAACATGAAGATTTGGAGATGAATCTCGTTCCTCTGATTGATGTTTTGCTGGTGATTATTATTTTCTTGGTGGTGAGTGCAACCTTCTCTCGTGTCAGTGAGTTGCAGATTAACTTGCCAACAGCAGAAGCGAATGCCCCAGAAGAGAAACCCTTGGTGATTAATGTGGGCATTGATGCAAGCGGACATTACGTGGTAAATAAAGATGCGTTAAGTGACGGCTCGGTAAGCGCAATTGCAGCCGCACTGCAAAAAGCGGTAGGTAATGGCAAAGAGCCGACAATTATCATCAACGCAGATGCTAGTACCACGCATCAGTCTGTGATTAATGTGATGGAAGCATCACGTCAGGCTGGTTATACGCATATTACTTTTGCTACACAAGTTAAAACTGGTTCTTAATCTAATTCATTACAGTTTAATCAATTCTCTATTTTACAGCCGACACCCAATCTATTGTGTATTGGGTGTTTTGCTTTCAACGTAAGTTTCTAGACTACAAAGCATGTCATCTAAATCAAACCTTCAAGCAGAATTTAATACTAAAACGCTCTATTTTCGTTTGTTGAAATACGCGGCTCGTTTTTGGAAAGTATTTTTGATTAGCGTGTTGGCTTTGGTGGTTTTATCTGCTACCAATACGGGCTTTTTGGCGACTATCAAATTAGTGACTGATGAAGGTTTTGTTAAGCAGGATCCAGATAAAACTAACTTTTTACCCTTGATGTTGTTTGGCTTGTTGGCGTTACGGGCACTCTCGGGATTTGTTTCAACTTTTGCGATGCGTTGGGTGGCAAGGCGAGTCGTTGAGAATCTGCGTTTAGACGCTTTTGCAAGGCTAATGACTTTGCCCGTGAGTTTTTTTGATGCGCATTCTGTGGGAGTGATTACCTCAAAATTGACATTTGATACTGAGCAAATGGCGAGCGCATCGACTCGCGTTGCGGTGAGCGCGGTTCGCGACACGCTGACGATCATCGGTATGATTGCTTATATGCTGTATTTGGATTGGCGCTTAACACTTATTTTCATGCTGTTAGCGCCCATTATGACGGTTTATTTGAAAAAAATGAGCCCGAAATTACGCAGTGCGGGTAAAACGGTGCAAGAATCAATGGGTAATATGACGCAAGCCGTTGAAGAGGCAGTATCGGGGCAGCGCATGGTGAAAATCTTTGGTAGCGCTGATTTTGAATTTCAGCGGTTTGCCAAAGTGGTGGGTCAAAATCGCCATATCCAAATTCGTTTATCACGCATCTCTGGTATTAATAGCATGGTGATTGAGATGTTGGCCGCATTAGCGCTGGGGTTGGTCGTGTATTACGCAGTCGGCAAGTTTACGGCAGGTGAGTTTGCCGCCTTTATTGGTGCTTTGTTGATGTTGATTGCGCCGATTAAAAGCTTGTCTAGCTTAAACGAAGAGATGCAAGTTGGTTTGGCGGCAGCGCAAAGCGTGTTTGGTTTAATCGATACCATGCCAGAGATAGACGAGGGTGTTAAACCTGTTGGTCGAGCACGTGGTGAAATCGAATTTCGCAGTGTGGGTTTGCGTTACGAAAATGCCAAATCTATGGCGCTGAATCAACTCAGTTTCACCATTAAGCCAGGTGAAAAATTAGCGTTAGTTGGGCGCTCTGGCGGCGGTAAAACTACATTGGTGAATTTGTTGCCCCGCTTTTACGATTATCAGCAAGGCTTGATATTACTTGATGGTGTGGATGTGCGTGCGATGCCTTTGAGTGCGCTTAGGCAGCAGTTTGCGATGGTGAGTCAAGATGTTATTTTGTTTAACGATACCATTTTTAATAATATTGCTTATGGTGTTTTGCGTAGCGCGAGCGAGGCGCAGGTGATTGCTGCCGCTAAGGCAGCACATGCTTGGGAGTTTATTCAAGAGTTGCCTCATGGTTTACAAAGTGAGATAGGCGATAGAGGTGTGCGTTTGTCTGGCGGGCAGCGCCAGCGTATTGCGATTGCGCGTGCCATTTTGAAAGATGCGCCCATTTTGCTGTTAGATGAAGCAACTTCAGCATTAGATACCGAGTCTGAACAACACGTGCAAGCCGCGCTCGATGATTTAATGCGCAAGCGCACCACTATCGTGATTGCACATCGACTATCGACGATAGAAAATGCAGACCGAATTTTTGTCATGGAACATGGTGAAATTATCGAATCTGGGAATCATCAAGCGTTATTAGATGCAGATGGCTACTACGCTAAGTTGTACCAAAAACAATTTCATTAAAATCAATATGCGCTCTTGGGTAGAACAGCAGTGGTATTGTCTAGGCATATTGCATGTTGTGTTGATCCCACTTTCTTGGGTATATCAGTTTTTATCAAAATTGCGGCGTGCGGTTTATCGACTCGGTGTTTTAAAAACATACCAATTGCCAGTGCCAGTGATTGTTGTCGGCAATATCACAGTGGGTGGTACAGGTAAAACACCACTGGTCATCTGGCTGGCATTGGCACTCAGGCAAGCAGGTTATACGCCCGCCATTATCAGTAGAGGTTACGGTGGTAGCGCACAACATGTGCACGCTGTTGGTTTAAATAGTGACCCTAGTCAAGTGGGCGATGAGCCGATCTTACTCGCCAAGCATAGTGGTTGCCCAGTCTTTATTGGACGGGATCGCATTGCAGTTGGTCAAGCGCTACTGAATACGCATCCAGAATGTAATGTCATCTTGAGTGATGATGGATTGCAACATTACCGCCTACATCGCGATTTAGAGATTGCAGTGGTGGATAGCATGCGCGGTTTTGGCAACGGCTATTCACTGCCAGCGGGTAGCTTGCGTGAGGCGACGACGAGATTAGTCGAAGTGGATGCGGTTGTGAAAAACGGAGATGGTGTTGTCGATTTGCCCGCACATGTCGCAGAAACTTTCGTCATGCATTTAAAAGCCATGCAGTTTTATCAGCTATTACAGCCAGACAATCAATGCACAGCGCATGATCTTTCGCACAAGAAAATTCACGCAATCGCAGGTATCGGCAACCCTGAAAGATTTTTTCAAACCCTGCGAGGGCTTGGCTTGGTTTTTGAGTCGCACGTGTTTGCGGATCATCATCCATTTCAAGCACAAGATTTGCAATTTGCAGAGGCTGACATCATACTCATGACAGAAAAAGATGCAGTAAAATGTGAGGCTTTCGCTAATGAAAATTACTGGGTGCTCCCAGTTGTTGCGCAGTTGGAATCAACATTTCTTCCGCATTTGCTAGCGCGATTGAATATGCTGGTGCGAACAAGTGCAAAAGCTACTTAGCGCCAAAAAATGGCAATAGCCAATTAACTTGATAAGTTTAAAAGGGTAATCAATGGATACAAAACTACTTGCAATTTTAGTCTGCCCTGTATGTAAAGGCCCGCTACACTATCAAAAAAGTGCACAAGAGCTTATTTGCAAGCCGTGTCGCTTGGCTTATGCCATTCAAGACGGTATCCCAGTCATGCTGGAGGATGAGGCGCGCAAATTGCCAGCGGAAGAAGAAATCGAATAATGACATTTAAAGTGGTAATTCCAGCGCGTTATGGAAGTAGTCGCTTGCCAGCCAAGCCACTATTGGATATAGCTGGCGCACCTATGGTGATTAGAGTGGTTGAGCAAGCCATCAAAAGCGGCGCAGAGCAAATTGTTGTAGCGACTGATCATGCGGAAATTTTAGAAGTCGTGCGGGATTTTGGGTATCAAGCAATCATGACACGTCAAGATCACGCTTCTGGTACTGATCGAATTGCTGAAGTTGCACACGCCTTAGGCTGGGAAAAAGATGAGATTGTTGTGAATGTGCAGGGCGATGAGCCGCTGATTGATCCCGTCCTTATCAAAGAGGTTGCGCATAACTTAGCGACACATCCCTACGCTGCTATCGCAACTGCTTGCCATGCTATCTCAGATAAGCAAGCGATGTTTAACCCCAATATTGTAAAGGTGGTGTTTGATAAACACGGCTATGCTATCTATTTTAGCCGTGCGCCAATTCCATATGCGCGAGATGCTTTTGCAAATCAGCAGGATATTCCACAGCACATGATGGTTTATCGCCATATTGGCTTATACGCTTATAAGGTGGATTTTTTATATGATTACGCCAGTTTGCCTCAGTCTTCGCTCGAGCAATATGAGGCATTAGAACAGCTTCGTGCGCTATGGCATGGCTATAAAATTAGCGTGTTTGAATCTGAGCATGCCCCAGCCACAGGTGTTGATACTGAGGCGGATTTGGTAAGGGTGAGGGGCATTCTATCCACCAATTAAGTGGCTCAGTAGCATCAGCCACAAGCAGTTTTAATGAGTTGCAAACAATTGAACGCACCGTTACAAGTCTAATGATACGTGTTTTTTGAAATTACTTCTCTGCGAATATATAAGGCATCTCTTTAAAGGCAAGCGGGCTGGCGTGCCATTTTATCTCGCCCAAATCTTTACTCTCCAACCTAACTTCTGCTAGTGCATCAAAACCTCCCGTTGGGGCTGCAGCTACGCGTACTAATTGACCAGCTTCAGCGCCATCTAAACTTGTTAAAGTATCACCAACTTGCGGAGAAACTTCGCTGTCTATATTGGCAATCAGCGATCTACGTTTTACTTTGCCTAAGTAATGCGTACGTGCGACGATTTCTTGGCCTGTGTAACAGCCTTTCTTGAAGTTGATGCCATTGAGCGCATCCAGGTTAACCATTTGCGGCACAAAGGCTTCTTGGGTGGCTGGGGTTACATCGGGGATGCCTGCGTTGATTTCTAGATATTCCCACACAGGTTTGCCAACAGTTACGGTTGCTTGATTAGTCAAAGCCGTCCATAACACGCTGGCTTGTTCCAAGTTAGTGAAAATTTCATATCTTGGCAATTCACCTGCTAATCGCAAAACTACAGTGTTGCTCAAGTCGATTAAGTTGTTGGCTTCTTGGGGCAGGTTGTTAAATTGCGGGTCTTGTGCAAAATATGCACTGAGCTTTGCTTCAATACCTTTGCCTGCCACGCCAATGCGGATAATTTCATCTGAAACATCTTGAATCGTCACTTTAGAGCGTAACACGTACATTTTCAATCGCTTGGCGATAGGTTCAAGCAAGGCGCGATTAAACTGTAAATGCAGATGATCTTTGTGAGCAAAAGCTTGAAATAACGCTAATAAACGCCCTTTGGGGTTGCAGTAACCGGCAAATTGGCTATTGTTGCCAGTCAACTGCGTCACATCATTTGTGACTTGACCTTGTAAAAAGGTTTTAGCATCGTCGCCCGACACTTTAAGCAAGCCCAAATGCGATAAATCGGTGATGATGTCTTGCGATTGAATCGCTTGTAATTCATCCGCAGGCTTGCCAAAATGTTCGATACGCGCGAATTGTGTCGCATTGCTTTCAATGATTTGTGCGCTTTGTGTCGTTAAAAATGCGTGCCACGGATTCATTGCAGGTTCCTTTTGTAAGCGGTTGATGCCTTAACTTTTAGATAGATAGGATGTATTCACTTGCCCATTGATGATAAGGTAAGGCCAATTGTGTTGGATTTCAAGCCCTCAAGCCGATTAACTTATGCAATGGGGTTGTTATCGTTGGCTACGCTACTGATTGTGTGCATGATGCCTATGGTGCTGTGGTTACAGTTGCTCTTGCCAGCAGCTTGCATGCCAATCACTGCTTATGTGCTGGCTAGAGATGTCTTACTTTGCTTGCCGCGCTCTTGGGTACGTTTGGAGCTGACATATCAAGGCGAACTTAAGCTCACACGCAAGAATGGGCAGATTGAATTGGCTCAAATCATGCCGAGTAGTTACGTGACGAGTCAATTGACGATTTTACATCTCAAGTTGCATGGCAGTCGTTGGCAAACGAATTTGCTAATTTTTCCTGATAGCGTGACCCAGTCTAGCTTTAGGCAGTTGCGCGTTTGGTTGCTATGGGGCGTAAGTTTTCACCTAAAGCGTATGAATAATTTTTCAGGCGAGGGTTCTCAAAAGGTGGTTGAGGAAACTTAGGTTTTTCTAGTCTTCAACCCAGATAAATACTGCTTAAATTGCTGCATAGGGTGTTTGGGTAAATAAGCTGCAATCACCAATAAGCCAGCAATAATTGCCAACAGCCAGTTGATGGCGTAGGGTGCAGTATCACGTTTTGCAGGTGTTTGTGCTTTCATGGCGGTAAGTACTTTTTGCAAGCTATCACCACGCACATAATCGCCACTGATTTGTTTGGCAACATCAATCATATAGTCTTCGTTCAAGCGTGAGATAAATGTATCTCCTGCGCCACTAGCGACATTGTTATCTCGAACGCCTAGGTTAGATTCTGAAATTTGCGCAATACCAGGTTGCATGGCAAAGCTATCGTTAGACCAATAACCAATGACCTGATTTTTACTGTCCAGTTTGGGGATAGGGGCACCTTTTTCGCTACCAATACCAACGAATAGCCACCCCCCAGCACTCTGAAAACTGGTTAAATCTTTGGTATTAAAGGCGTGTAATTTTGGTGCTTCTTCGCCGTCGGTAAAGTAGACCACTTGAGCTGGCTCTGGAAAAGCGCGCAATACGCGCGCCAATGTAAATAAGCTCTCGCGCATACGGCTATTACCAGACCATGCAGCACGCCAATCTAAGTGGTCAATGCTGTCATTGATTACCGCAAAGTTGGCACATACTTCAATGGGCGTGAACAGGGCGGCGATACTAACACCTGCATATAAGCCAATGCTGACACGTGAGCCACAAGGCATCGAAGCGACCATCTCATGCAACAGGTGTTGAGTGTAAGCGATACGGCTGGTGGGTTTGTTGTGTATGGTTGTGTCGATCACGTTCATACTTTGTGAAATATCTACTACCAGTAAGTAGCTGTAAATATTACGCTTTAATGGAATGGTGGGTTGAAAATAGGCGAAAACTAGCAAAATAAATGCAGCGCCTAGCAGGCTGGCGTCGCGACGGTGGCGTAGGTATTGAATAATTCTTTGCATCATGTTGGCCTTTTATTTAAGGTAGACCGACAGGGATATTGCCCATAATTAAGCCAGGAGTATCTGACTCACCCACGCCAGGGGTGGCGTCGCCACGTACAATGGTGAGAATGCGATCTAAGTTATGGCGGGCATCCCAATGGCGATTGTCTAAACGTAGGGATTGCAAATAAGAGGTTTTAGCCTGTGTAAATAAATATTCGGTTTCATTACGCACAGTGCCGTTTGTGCCATTGATAGCGATGCCGCGTAGAAAAAATATATTGCCCAAGTTGTAAAGGATCGCTGCTTTTTGGCTTGGTGTCGCATGCTCTGCCAAGTGTGTATATAACAGGGTAGATTCTTTATACCGTTCATTTTTTGCCAGCCAATAAGCGGTGGCAAATTTAGCCTCAAAGCTTTGGGTGTCTGTTTTAGGTGGTTTGCCATGGCTAATGGCAGCGTTAAACGCTTCAATTTGTTGGATACGGTTAATTGCGTAGCTAATATTTACGATACTTAAGATAGCAATAATCGCCAACAGCCAAGTGAGCTTGGTGGTAGTGAAAAACTGCCGTACTCGCATTAAGCCGTGGCAAAGGTGTTGTTGCCATGAAGGAGTTTTTGTGTTGATTTTATTCATGTTTTAACCTCAATATATTTCACTGCTAACAGTATGCCGATCATAATGGCGGCAATTAAAAAACATAAGGATGTAAAGTCTTTGCCTGGAATTTTCTCAAAATAACGGATGGGCTTACGTTCTTTTTGGTTAATATCCGCAATCGCTGCGGCCAGCGATTTTGGGTCTTCTGCCTCGTAGGCTTTAAATGGGGTCGATAATGTTTTAAAGTAATCGTTTAACTCAATTTCAGCTGGTAGCGCTGCATTTTCAGGGCGTACATAATTAACATCAAAAATACTTAAACCGCCTGGTTGGCGAAGCACAATCCAGTATAAACTTATGTGAAGGCGGCTTAACCAGTCACGTAATTTTTGTTGGGTGTTCGCATCCATGCGACCAGCGCCATCTGATAGCAAAATCAATGCGCGTGAGCCAGAATCTGGCACGTTGTCAAATAGGCTTACCCCGCTGGTAAGGCCACTACCGATGTTGGTTTGGAATAGTGCGCCGCCGTTGGTGGCTTGTATGGCTGCGATAACAGCCTCTCGGCTATCGGTAAGTGGCAACACATACATCGCTGAGTTGCTAAACGTGACCATGCCTATCATGTCATTTTTACGGGATTTTACAAACTCCATCATCAATCGGCTGGCGGCAACTGATTTAGTTTCGCCTACTCGACCGTCATTACTGCCAGAAAAAGGGTCATCCATACTCGCACTTCTATCTAACACTAATGCGATTTGCGCCCCTACGCCAATACGTTCAATTTTTTGTTGCAAGCTATGTGGCCCAGCTAGCCCTAAAACGATAAAGATCAATGCTAACACTGCTAAAATTTTAAGTAACAAGCCAATCAGGTTTGATAAGGGATCGTGCGGCAACATCGCCACCCAAGAGTATTGGCGGCTATGGCTGCGATTTAGCAGAAACGGAATAGCAGTGAGCGGCAGCAACCATAGCAGCCAAGGGTTTAAGAAAATCATTTTGCTGCCTTGCGTTTGGTTTCTGGGCGTAAGCCGCGCTCACAATCGCGACACTGTTTGCAAAACTGTTTGAGCCACGTAATGGGTTCGTTGCCAATATCGTGCTTGGATTTCGCATCAAAAAACACGCTTTGTGACAAAGCAAAAAAACGTTGAATTTCGGTTTGCACAGACCCAAAGCTTGGGTTGTTGCTAATAAAAGTGCTTAAATTGTCACTAAATAAGCTATTGCCAGCCGTGGTGTTGAGTGCGGTATGTATCTTGCTGACCGCTTGTTGTAATTCCTCAGGTGTGTTTTTAAGGTTGGCGAGTTGGCGATAGGTGCGTGCAAATGGTCTGCCCATAAGCGGCAACCAAGCGCGTTTACCTAAAATGTACAACAAGCCTAACAGGCTTAAAGCGAGTGAAGCTAGTGTGATATTTAGGCGTCTTTTTTCAGGTTTCACATCTAATAAATACGGTGTGCGTAGCGGGCTGATATCGTCTTTTAACTCAACTGAGCCATATACGGCAATTGGTGATACACGGAACAGCCATTCAGGGATGCGAAATTGTTTGATTTCACCTTTTTTGTCGCTGGTGAAGCGTAAGGTCTCGGCAGGTAAAAACACAAATTTAGCCACGGTGTTATTGGCAAATACTTGGTGAGCCAGTTTGAGTGTGTGTGTTGTTGACGCGCCATTATCTACTTGACTATGAACGATTTTCCTTAACTCAATGCCTGTGACTTGACCTTTGTAGCGGCGTTCGTAGCCGACAATAGGCAAAGAAGTGGGCATGAGTTTATAGGGTTTTTTAACCTCTAAAATAATCGTGCGTTCTAGAATATCGCCCACTGTATAGGCCACATCACGTCTAGGGGTGATGGTGACTAAGCTAACTGCTCCTTCTGGCATTGCAGGCACTGGTGCGTCATTGGCCATAGCCGTCTGATAAATCAGGCATAGCCACAAGAGCTGTAACAAGAATTTAACTGAAAATAAACGCATATTCATAATTAAGCAGCCACAAATTGATGGAAATATTCGGTTAATGCGTTGGCATCAAATTCACCTTCTACAAAGAAAGGTGGCATGTCGTATTGCATAAATAAAGCCTGAATCGCCGCACGGCGGTCTTCAAAGTTTTGGATAATTTGGTCACGTAAAGACTTACGTAAAAACAAGGTACGTTGTGCGCCCGATTCGCAATCTGTCACACTGGTAATGCCAAACTCAGGTAGGTTTTTGTATTCAGCGGCATCCCACAACACAATCGGCACAATATGGTGGCGTAGTAGCAACGATAACGCACTTTCTAGCTCGGGTAGCGGCATATGAAAGTCCGAAATCAAAAATACCAACGAGCGTTCGCGTGGTAAATAGCGGTGAACCTCAACTAAACCTTGCCCGCCAACAGGTTGGGGATGATAGCTTTTTAATTTTTCCACTAGCTCAAGCGCATAATGCGGCTTGAATGATTGTACTGAAATCCAATCTTCGCGGACTACTTCATCAAAACCAATCAAGCCAAAAGGGTCGTGATTGTGGCTTGCAGATTGCGCAATAGAGGCTGTAATTTGCGCCGCAGTGGTAATTTTTCGTTGTTGATGCCCAAAATTCATGGAGCCTGATAAATCAGTAATGGCATACACCGGGGTGGCGCTTTTTTGATTGAAAATACGCACATACACCTGCTCCATCGGGTCGCGGATGGTTTGGCGTATATCAATGCGGCGCGGGTCAGGGTAAGAAAGTAGCGTGGTATGCCCACGAAACTCCATGCCCATGCCGCGCTGGGTGCTGGCGTGTCGGCCGCCGTGGCGTCCGCGTGAACGCCAACCGATGTGGTAACTAAATTCTGGAATATCAGAAATCATGGTTAAATTTTTGCATTAAAGCGACTAAGGCGCAGAAATCGCGTTCACAATACCAGAAAGCAACTCACGCGCAATTTCCGTGCGGCGCATTTCATACACAGGGCTAAATACCAAACGATGCGCCACGGTTTCTTGAAATACCGCGTGAATATCTTCAGGAATCACAGCTTCACGATTATTTAACCAAGCGTTGACACGCGCTGCGCGTAACATCATCGCCATGCCGCGTGGGCTAGCGCCCGCCAATACTAGACGACTCATTTCCACACCGCTCACTTTTACACCAAAGCTAGTGGGCGATTTGGTCGCACGCCACAAGTTGAGCGCGTATTGGCGTAGGGTAGGGCTGGCCTGTATTGAGTTTTGTAGCGTATTTGAGAAGTTATTTAACTGATCAAACTGCAACACATTCTCAGGCAAGGTTTCGATCAACGCATCCACGTTATGGAACTTGGTATCAAATACTAATGATTCCATAATCGCCGCATCATCAGGCACGACAATGGGAATTTCCATCATAAAACGGTCACGTGCCGCAGATGGAATCTCAAAGGTTTCTTCTTTTTCCACTTGGTTGCGGTCAGCAAATACCAACATATGTGGGAAATAATGCTCTTTGTTAAACGCAGTCAGTGAACGCTCTGCCATCACGCGAAGCAATAATGAGTGAACTTGTGGGCGCGCACGGTTAATTTCGTTAAAGAAAAATACCGATAAATTCTCGCCAGACATCAATAAGGGTCCTGGGCTAACATGCGGTTTTCCATCCTCACCCAAGTAAGTGTGGTACACCAAATCATTTGGCATTAAATCAATCGTGCCTTCAATCCGTTGATAGCCACCACCGATACAGCGCGTAAAAGCGCGTAATAGCGTGGTTTTACCCACCCCAACGTCACCCTCAAGCAACACATGACCACGCGAGAAAATCGCAGTGGTAATGGCGCGAATCGGCGATTGTTGGCCTACTACCACCTTGTTGATTTCAGTTTCTAGGGTTTGTGCATGCACGCGCCAATCGGCTAAAAGACGGTCACTCATTGACTTTCCTGACGTTAAAAGGTTAAAAATTTACAATTCATTTACATTTATATTGCAATATTAACCGTATTTTTGTCGGGTGTAAACAGATCTGTATACCCCTAATCAAAATCAGGTGTTTTCTTGAAACTATGAATAATACTTTCGTAAATTGTCATTTCCAGCGAAAATAGCGTTTGATTCATTTTAGCTGGCTTATTGAGAATGCAAAAACAAAATAGTTTTACCTTTGAAGAATTGCTCACCTGTGGGCGTGGAGAAATGTTTGGCGAGGGCAATGCGCAGCTGCCATTACCGCCCATGTTGATGTTTGATCGTATTGTTTCTATCACCGAAGAAGGTGGGAAATATGGCAACGGTCAGATTATTGCAGAGCTAGATATTAAACCTGATATGTGGTTTTTTGGGTGCCATTTTACGGGTGACCCAGTGATGCCAGGTTGCTTGGGTTTAGATGCAATGTGGCAGTTGGTCGGTTTTTATCTCGGCTGGATGGGCGGGCCAGGTCGTGGCCGCGCTTTAGGCTGTGGCGAGGTTAAATTTAGTGGTCAAGTGTTGCCAACTGGCAAAATGATTACTTACCGAATTGATTTGAAACGCGTCATGATGCGTAAATTGGTGATGGGTATTGCTGATGCCACCATGGAATTAGATGGTCGAGAAATCTACGCGGCAAAAGATTTGCGTGTGGGTTTGTTCACTAGAACTGATAATTTTTAGTTTTACGCGGACAGAAATTTCTAAGCAATAATTGGTTTTAAGTAGTCGGTTGTAAATGTTTATTTTGATGAGGAGAGCACGATGTTACGTCGTGTAGTGATTACAGGCTTTGGCATAGTTTCTAGCCTTGGCAATAATAAAGCAGAAGTTAAAGATAGTTTGTACCATGGTCGTTCAGGCATTACTTATCAGCCAGAATATGCCGAGCGTGGTATGCGCTCGCAGGTGGCAGGGTCTGTTAAAAATCTTGATATTGAGGCTTTAATTGATCGCAAACTTTTACGATTTATGGCCAAGGGTCATGCGTACGCTTGGATTGCACTTCAAGAAGCCATTGCAGACGCAAAGCTTGTTGAAGAGCAGGTATCCAATGTGCGTACAGGCATTATTGTTGGCGGCGGTGGCCCATCTACCGAAAGCATTGAAGAAAGCAATGCGGTGTTTGCTGAAAAAGGCATTCGTCGCGTTGGGCCATACATGGTGACGAAGGCAATGTGCAGTGGAATCGTGGCGACTTTAGCCACTGGTGCAAAAATTAAAGGTGTAAATTACGGTATAAGTTCCGCATGCTCTACGAGTGCACACTGTATTGGCGCTGGGGTAGAGCAAATTCAACTCGGCAAACAAGATATTATTTTTGCGGGTGGTGGTGAAGAAGAACATTGGAGCTTATCTTATTTGTTCGATGCGATGGGTGCCATGTCCAGCAAGTATAACGATACGCCAGAAAAAGCCAGTCGCACTTATGACGCAAACCGCGATGGCTTTGTGATTTCAGGCGGCGGCGGCATCGTGGTGCTAGAAGAGTACGAACATGCCAAAGCGCGTGGCGCGAAAATCTATGCAGAAGTCGTGGGCTACGGCGCAACCTCTGATGGCTACGACATGGTGGCACCAAGTGGCGAGGGTGCTGTGCGCTGTATGCAATTGGCGTTGCAAGGTCATGACGGCAACAAAATCGAAAAAGTCGATTACATCAACACGCATGGTACATCAACCCCAGTGGGTGATACCAAAGAGCTTGAGGCGATTCGTGAGGTGTTTGGTTTAAATAATCCTGTGGCGATTGCTTCAACCAAATCACTCTCAGGCCATGCGCTTGGCGCGGCAGGTGTGAATGAAGCCATTTACACCTTGATTATGATGGAAAACAACTTTATTGCCGCTTCTGCCAATATCGAAACGCTAGACCCCGTGGCAGAAGGTATGAATATCGTGCGTCAACGGATTGATAATGTAAAAATCGAAACAGCACTCTCTAACAGCTTTGGTTTTGGTGGCACTAACGCTACTTTGACGCTTTCAACCAAAGGCTTGTAGTTACTCGCGTGGCAAATTCGCGTATTAGCAAGGTGGGCATTTGTAATGGCTAATCAGCCTATTGTTTCAGGCTTTGCCTCCAAAGCGCTCGCAGTATGTCTATTGCTTAGTGCATGCGGTGCGCAAGCGGATGCTGCTTGGGAAAACACCAATGCCCTTGCCAATGGGGGCGATTCTAAAGCGCAACTCAAATTGGCAGATGCCTATTATTCTGGCAAAAATGGCGTTGAGCGCAGTTGTGAGCAAGCCATTTACTGGTTTGAACGCGCGGCAAAAAATCAGCTGGATATGGGTATCGATATTGCCAGTTATAACCTAGGTCAAGTTTATGCGGACAATACTTGCCCAGAATACAGCATAGAGCAATCCGCATATTGGTATGAAGTAGCCGCCAATCGCGGGGTGCCTGCCGCACAAACAGCCATCGGCTTAGCCTACTTGCAGGGCGTAGGTGTAGAGAAAAATAGCAAGTCAGCGCTTGGCTGGTTTCAAATGGCGGCAAAACAAGAAAATGCCGCCGCGCAGATTCAATTGGCGCAAATGTACCTAAGTGGTACTGGCGTAACAAAAAGTATAGAAGAGGCTTATTTCTGGATGGAAAAAGCCGCGCGTCGTGGAGATGTAGAAGGGCAAGCCCGCCTAGCGCAATGGTACTCTAACGATCGCAATAAAATGCAAGATAATATCCTCGCCTATGTGTGGGCAAGCATTGCCGCCACTAAAACAGGCGATACTCAGTTTGTCGGCGAGCTGGAAAAAAGGCTGAATAAACCCGACCTAAAACTCGCAAAACGCTTAATCGCTAATTGTATGAAAACCGATTACCGCGAATGTGATTACGAGCGTTAGTTGTTACAAATTAGCGTGAGAACGTATTTCTACGAAGCATCAATAAGCTGATGCCAGCTAAAAGTAGGGCATAACTTGATGGTTCGGGTACTTGACCAGTAAGTGATATAGAGCCACCAGGGTTTATTTGTAATCCACCATCTTTCGCTTCAACATTTCCTGTAACTGGTGGCTTGTCGCAATTAAATCCACTAATACTCACACATACACCTGCACTATTTGGTGGGTTTTGATTGTTGTTGCTTGTGTTCTCGTTCCCGCTGAAATTAAGCACTGAGCCTGCGCTAAAGGTGATCTGTGTTCCATTTAATGCAAACACATTTGAACCGATATTGAATGTTCCGCTTACGAAAATTTTACCTGTTGTTTGAAACGTCAAGCGAGAATATAAATTCAATGTTCCATCTAAATGAATATCGCCAGTTGCAAGAATAAAGATTGAGTCTTGGCTAGTTAACCCGGAAAAGTCTAGCGTCCCGTCTGTTCCAAGGTCGAAAGTGGTGAAGTTGAAGGTTTGGTTGTTACTAGCGTTTAATGTAAGTGCGTTGTTGAGTGTAAAAGCGCCATCGGCACCCGTTGAAGTCAACGCATAAGCATTATTTAAACTAACTAGCATCAATATACTTAGCGCCCCAGCCCACTTTGCCAACAGTCTTTGCATGATAATCTCTCAAGTAATGTTTACATGCATTATATCTATGTGGCAGTGTGACATTATGAAGAGTATGTGATACTTTTTGGTATGACTATAGCCAGATTATGCGTTAAACAATCAACGCAGCCAGCACCTTTCTACCCTCACTCATCAATATATTGTAAGTTCTGCAAGCTGCATCGGTGCTCATACATTCAACAGGGATGCCTTTTTCTGTTAAGGCGACCGTCAGTTTGGGGTGGATAAAACGATGCGTCCCGCCTGTACCTAGCAACACGACTTCTGGCTGGTAGTTGGCGATTCGCGCAAAGTCATCGGGACTCAGTTCATCAAATTTGGTCACTTGCCAATCGGTGATGACATCTGTTGGTAACACAATCACGCTATGCTGATAACGCTGGTGGTTAATCGAAACCGCCCCAGACTGGTAGGCGGTAATGAGTTGATTTCCTTCTGCTTGTGTGAGGTGTAGCTTCATGGCTGGCGAGGTCTTTCATTGCCCTAAGTGGGCGCTACAGGTTAAAATGCCTATTTTACTCTTTTGCAAGCAATTAGGCTTGCAAAGGCTTAGTCAGCAAGCTTAATGCAAAGGCAAAGTACAGTGGGGCCAATACTTAAATCGCTAAAATTAAAAAACGTCTGTTATGACATTCGCGGGCCTGTCTTGCAGCGCGCCAAAGCGATGGAGGAAGATGGGCATCGTATTATCAAGCTCAACATTGGCAACCCCGCGCCATTTGGCTTTGCCGCGCCAGAAGAGATTCTGCAAGACGTGATTCACAATATGGATCAAGCTTCTGGCTATACCGATTCCAAAGGCTTGTTCGCGGCGCGTAAAGCGATTATGCATTACAGCCAGCAGAAGAAGATATCAGGCGTGACGATTGATGACATTATCGTTGGCAATGGCGTTTCAGAGCTGATTGTGATGTCGATGCAAGCGCTGTTAAACAATGGCGACCAAGTGTTGGTGCCGATGCCAGATTATCCATTATGGACGGCGGCAGTGACTTTAGCAGGCGGTACAGCGCGTCATTATGTGTGTGATGAGGAATCTGGCTGGCTGCCTGATTTGAAAGATATTGAATCAAAAATCACCGCCAATACACGCGGCATTGTGATTATTAACCCGAATAATCCAACTGGGGCTTTGTACCCAGAAGAAACATTGCTTGGCATTATCGAAATCGCGCGTCATCATGGTTTGGTGGTGTTTGCAGATGAAATCTACGACAAAGTGCTGTATGACGGTAATACGCACACTTCAATTGCATCGCTCGCAGATGATGTGTTGTTTGTTACCTTTAATGGCTTATCAAAAAATTATCGTACCTGTGGTTATCGCTCAGGTTGGATGATTGTTTCAGGCGAGAAAAAACACGCGGCCGATTATATCGAAGGCTTGAATATGCTGGCCTCGATGCGTTTGTGTGCTAATGTGCCTGGACAGTTGGGCATACAAACGGCATTAGGTGGTTATCAAAGTATTGATGATTTGGTGGCACCCACTGGGCGACTATGCAAACAGCGCGACTTGGCCTATGAAATGCTAACGGCGATTCCTGGCGTGAGTTGCGTTAAGCCCAAGGCCGCGATGTATTTGTTTCCTAAATTAGACCCTGCGATTTATCCGATTGAAGATGACCAGCAATTTATTTTAGATTTGTTGTTAGAGGAAAAAGTATTGTTGGTGCAAGGCACTGGTTTTAATTGGAAAAAGCCAGATCATTTCCGCGTAGTGTTCTTACCCAATGTGGAAGACCTCACTGAAGCGATTACGCGTATTGCGCGGTTTTTGGAAAGTTATCGTAAGAAGCACGCGACTAAAAAAGCGTAACGAAATAAAGTATAAAGAAAGTTGATTGATTAGATGATGAAAGTTCTTAAAGTAGGTTTGCTTGGTATCGGCACTGTTGGTGGCGGTGTTTACAATGTGCTCACTCGAAATCAACACGAAATTTCACGCCGCTTAGGTGGCAACATTCAAGTGGTGCAAGTGGCAGACCGCAATCTTGAATTGGCTAAGCAAGTCACTGGCGGCAATGTTGCGCTGACGGATGATGCTTTTGCTGTTGTGAATAACCCTGAGGTTAATGTTGTTGTCGAGTTGATTGGCGGTTATACAGTCGCTAAAGAGTTAGTGATGACAGCCATTGCCAATGGTAAACACGTGGTTACCGCTAATAAAGCTCTGCTTGCGGTACATGGCAATGAGATTTTTAAAGCAGCGGCAGAGAAAAATGTGATTGTGGCTTATGAAGCTGCGGTTGCTGGTGGCATCCCAATTATCAAGGCGCTACGCGAGGGTTTGGGTGCAAACAAGATTGAATGGGTCGCAGGTATTATCAATGGCACAACAAACTTTATCTTGACTGAAATGCGTGAAAAAGGCTTGGCTTTTGCTGATGTATTGGGCGAAGCGCAACGCTTAGGTTATGCTGAGGCTGACCCTACGTTTGACGTGGAAGGCATTGATGCCGCACATAAACTCACCATCATGGCGGCCATTGCGTTTGGCGTGCCTTTGCAGTTTGAGAAGGCCTACACCGAAGGCATTACCAAGCTCACAGCTAAAGACATTAAATACGCAGAAGAGCTTGGCTACCGAGTTAAATTGCTCGGAATTAGTAAAAAGACTGAAGCAGGGGTGGAGTTGCGCGTGCATCCAACTTTAATTCCAGAGCAGCGCTTAATTGCCAACGTGAATGGCGCGATGAATGCAGTCGTAGTGAAGGGCGATGCAGTTGGCCCAACACTTTATTATGGTGCGGGTGCAGGTGCAGAGCCAACCGCAAGTTCAGTCGTTGCGGATTTAATTGATGTGGCGCGTGCGCAAAGTATTCCATTTGAATCTCGCGTACCGTATTTAGCTTACCAACCAAACAGCGTGAGCAATTTACCGATTTTAGACATTAGCGAAATTCATAGCGCGTATTACCTAAGTATGCGCGCAAGCGATAAACCTGGCGTATTGGCTGGTGTTACCAAAATTTTGGCAGACCGCGATATTTCAATTGATGCCATGTTGCAAAAAGAACCCGCAGATAATGAAACAGAAGCAGATATTGTGATTTTGACGCACAAAACCATTGAGAAAAATATGGATGCGGCAATTTTTGAAATTGAAAGCTTGCTGGCGATGACTAGCAGACTGACCAAAATACGCGTTGAGGAGTTGTCAAAGTAGTTTTAAAGTTAATTGACTTAAGGGGTTTAAGTTAGACTAACTTTACTGGGTGTTAATAACCTAGTTATCTCTAAAGCTATCACTTTCGCATTAAGTCATATGATCAAAGTAATCATGGATTTCGCAAGAAAAATCTGAATACAACACATGGTTTTTTTGTAGAACTATTTAAAGTCTAGAGTGCTCTTATGTCGGGTTGCGTTACAGTAAGATGATATTTTTGAGGTATTAAAGTGCACCGTTTGTTAAAGAAATCAGATTTTATGGGGTTCTATGGCTAAGTTTGAAGCAAAGGCGGCACCACTAACACGAGTTTTTGAACTACTCAGGCTTGAAAAAAGCGATATATTTATTGTTGTCGCTCTCACGTTTGGTGCAGGGTTAATTTCTTTAGCTACTCCCATAGCTGTACAAACATTAGTTAATATAGTCGCAATGGGTGGCGTTGTTCAGCCATTAATCGTAGTTGGATTAATGCTCTTTGTCTTGTTGCTATTCTCTGGGGGCTTAAATCTTTTTGAAACTTATGTAGTGGAGCTAATGCAGCGCCGCTTATTTGTTCGCGCAGCATTGCAATCGGCTGAAACAGCACAGGCCATGCAAATCTCTGTACGAGATTCTGAAAATACGGTTGAACTCATGAACCGATTTTTTGATGTTATCAACGTACAAAAATCCAGCTATCAGTTATTGACCAAGGGTCTAGCCGCAATTTTACAGGTGGTTGTGGGTAGTGTTGTGTTGATTTTTTATAGTGGATACTTCGTTTTTGTTGTAGTTGTATTGATACTCATCGCTTGGGTTATTTTGAAAGTAGTGGGGCGTATTGCAATAGAAACAGCAATACAAGAGTCATACGCTAAATATGATATGGCCGCGTGGTTAGAAAGTATCGGTCGTAATTTAACCATGTTCAAATTTGGTAAGGGGCAATTGCATGCGATGCAAAATGCAGATTTACTTGCTAATCGTTATTTAGCATACCGCAAAAAACACTTTTCAGTTTTACTTAAGCAAAATGCATTGGCAGCCTTCGTTTATGCGGCGGCTGGTTCGTTGTTGTTAGGGTTTGGTGGCTTGCTGGTGATGCAAGGCCATATTAACTTGGGTCAATTTGTTGCAGCTGAGTTGATTATTTTTGGTGTGCTGTCTTCATTCTCAACTTTTATTGGCAAATTGGAGTATTTATACGATATGTGCGCAAGCTTGGATAAGCTTGGTGTCATTCAGGATTTACCTATTGAGCGTTTAGGGGGCAATGACTTAGGCGATGGTCAAGCCTGCTCCGTCGAAGCTAAACAATTAATTGTGCTGGGCTCAAATCATAAGTGTATGGTGAATCTGCGGGTGGAAAGTGGAAAAAGTTTAGGGATTTTAACCAACCCCAATAACGCCAAGTACTCCTTAGCGCAATTGTTGGTTGGTTTACGAAACCCAATTTCAGGTGTGGTGAATATCAATGAAATGGACATCAGGCAACTCAACCTCAAAGAGATGCGTGACCATATTGCCTATGTTGAGAATGTGGATACGATAGAGGAAAGCATTTTACTTAACCTGACACTCCAACAGCCAGATGCCAGTTTGCAAGCGGTTCAAGACGTTTTGAAAAAATTGGGATTGACTGATGCAATCAACGAATTACCTGACGGACTAGAAACAATTTTGTTACCGTCAGGGGCTCCTCTAAGCAAAAAGCAAGCCAGAGTCTTGATGCTTGCGAGAGCTTTGTTAATGAAGCCTCGCTTAATTGTGGTTGATGGTTTGCTGGATGGCCTTTCCGTGGATGATTTCGAACGCGCTTTCCGAGCCTTGCAACCCAGTCAATCTGGATGGAGTTTGATTGTTGTAACCTCGCAACGTGAAATTGCTGAGCGTTTTGATGCGATATATGAATTGGACAAGGCATAATGTTAAATCACGCTTATGATTCAGAACTGTCAGCAAGAACCCCAGCGTTTGTAAAGCGTTTGGCCACCATCATGTTCTGGCTTTTTTTTGTTTTACCCATTTTTATGCTGTTTTTACCTTGGTTGCAAAATGTGACTAGCAAAGGCATGGTAACAGCTTTCAGCCCTACAGAGCGTCGTCAAACTGTAGATGCTCCTATCAGTGGCGTTATCAGCAAATGGAATGTACAAGAGGGTACACGTGTCAAAAAAGGTGATGTGTTATTGGAGATGACGGATATAGACCCGCAATTTCATAACCGCCTAGATGAGCAGTTAACCGCCACAGTAAGTAAGTTAAAAGCCAAAGAAGATGAGCTTAAGTCGTATCAATTGCAACTGCAAAGCTATCAAACGGTGCGCGATGCGAAAGTGGGTTCTGCAAACTTTAAGCGTGATATGGCGCATCAAAAAGTGCTATCAGCCACTGAAACAATTCACGCGGCAGAAGCGAATGTGGAGGTCACTAATCTGCAACTTGCCCGCATGCAGCGTTTGCTAGCGGATGGCTTGGTTAGTAAGCGTGATGTAGAAGTGGCGGAGCGTGATAATATTGTTGCCAATCGTAGCTTAAATAGTGTTAAAGCGCAGCTTGATTCCGCCAAGGCTGAGGAGCGTTCTGCTAATATTGAAATTGCACAGATTCGTGCCGATGCACAAACTTCGATGGATTCTGCGAGTGCGCAAACCAATAAAATTCGTGGGGAAATTGCGGATACTCAAAACAGTCTATTAAGTGCTCAGGTCAATATTTCTCGTCAGCAATCTCAGCGTGTATTGGCACCACGCGATGGTACGGTGTTTCGTCTGCCAGTTAATTCGCAATCTCAAATTATTTCACGTGGACAAGCATTATTGGTGATTGTGCCAGAGAATAATCAGCGAGCAGTTGAGCTTTACGTCGATGGACGCGACGCGCCGTTAATCGTTAAAGATAGCGAGGTGCGCCTGCAATTTGAAGGTTGGCCTGCTGTACAAGTTTCTGGTTGGCCTCAAGTGGCGATTGGTACCTTTGTTGGTAAAGTTGCCTTTGTTGATGCGACAGATGATGGTAAAGGTGATTTTCGTGTGATGGTGTTGCCGGACGAATCCAAACAAAAATGGCCAGATGAACGATTTCTAAGGCAAGGTACATCAGTTCAAGGCTGGATTTTGCTTGAGCAGGTTAGCGTTGGGTATGAGATATGGCGTTTGCTCAATGGCTTTCCTCCAAGGTTGCCAGCGTCGCCTGATTCTGGGGCTAGCAGTAAATGAGGGCTTTGCTTTCGCTGTTTTTGGTAGGAGTGCTTTTTTCGCTTCCCTTACGTGGAGCTGAAGTGGTGCAATCTGAAGATAAACCCATCTCCAAACCAACCAAGAAACCAAATTCAGATGCTACAGGCAAACCAACTGCTAAACAACGTCTGCAGATGGAGGAGGGGTTAACGCTTGAGGAATACAGCCTGCCAGTCACAACGCTTGATGAGGTGTTGCAGAAACAAAAAAATGATAAACCAGCGCTTCAATATAATTTGGAAACCATTTTAAAAGAAACAAATGCAGAGCGAGGTGCAGTGCATAGTGTGCAGCGCAGTATTGCAGAAATACGCGCTAGCGCACTCAAAAACAACCTTTCCCTTAAGATTGCCCAAGCGGATCCGCGTATTGCTGAAACGCGTGTGAGTGAAGAGCGGGCGAAGTTTGATAATATTATTTATGCCAATTTAAAGTATGGTCAAAAAGATTTGCCAAACACTAGCGATGACCTCGTTGCTTTTTCCTCCAATAACGCTTTGCTGGATAAACAAAGTGTCAAGCTGACCACCTTAAATCAGCAGACAAATATTTTGGATGCGGAGGTCGGTGTCGCCGTTCCGTTGCGCACAGGGGGTACTATTCAGCTGAGTACGCCTCTTGATAATGTCAATAAAGCCAATCCCTTTGGTTCTAATCAATATCAAAGTGGATTGCGGTTTTCTGTAAGTCAGCCGCTATTGCGTAATGCGGGCACAGCCGTGAATGAGGCTAGCATCGAGATTGCCAAATTTGACCAGCAGGCTGTTGAGGCACGTGCAAGATTGCAATCTATACGCGTATTAGCAATGATAGATAAAGCATACTGGGAACTTAACCAAGCATGGACAGAGTTGGATATTCGTCGCCAGCAGCATGAGTTAGCAAGCCAAAACTTAGCGATGGTGCAACTGCGCGTTAAAGAAGGGCTGAGTGCAGCGATTGAGCTGAATCGAGCACAGTTTGGTGTTACAGATCGTTTAGAGCAAGTGATTATTGCCAGTACCAGGCTCAAGCTTGCGCAGCGACAACTTAAGTTTTTATTGAATGATACAGCTTACCCAATAGATAGTGATGTCGGTTTTTCACCATCGACACCGCCCACTTTATTGCGTTATCAATTTGATCGCGAAAAACTGCTCAGCCAGGCTACCAGTAATCGTTTAGAGTTATTAGAGATTGAACTCAGATTAGCGCAAGATGCCACACAAATTGATTTTTTAGAGAATCAAACCCTGCCATTATTCACGCTTGATTATAGTTATGGTGCACTTTCAAATACGGCAGGCAGTTTTGGTGGTGCATACGGCAGTATTTTGAATGGCGAGTTTAACGATTGGTATGTCGGCTTTAAGTTTGAAATGCCCGTCACTAATGAAGCGCGTAAAGCTAGGTTAAGTCGCGCCGTGGCGCAACGCCTGCAACGGCTCTCCACCAAAACCTTGCAAGAGTTAACCGTAAAGCGCGAAATCAATGATAGTTTAGATATTGTTGAGCAGCATTGGCAGCGCATTTTGGCTTCCCGACAACAAGTTGGCATTGCAGGCATGAATTATGATGCCGAGCTTAAACAGTTTAAAGAAGGCTTGCGCACAATGACAGAGGTGCTGGAGATGCTCACTCGCCTAGGTGATTCGCAATTGAAAGAGATTCGTGCAATTACTGACTATCAGATTGCACTGATTGATTTGTCTTTTGCCACAGGCACCTTGCTTGGTTACACCAATGTAAGTTTCGAGCAAAACAACTCAAGACCACAATAGACTACTAACTCATTTATAATATTTTTTTGAAAATACATTAAGCTAATAATATGAAATATATCAGCACTCGTGGGCAATCCCCTGCATTAAGTTTCAGTGAAATTCTATTAGGCGGATTAGCACCAGATGGCGGACTTTATCTGCCTGAAACCTACCCTCAATTTAGCGATGCGGATTTAAACGCGATGCGCACGATGAATTATCGTGATTTGGCATTCGCCATTTTGTCGCGCTTGGTGGATGACATCCCTGCTGTTGATTTGAAAGCGATTATCGACAAAACCTACACTGCTGAGGTGTACAGTTTTACCCGCGCTGGACAAAATGCAGAAGACATCACACCCACGCTCAAGCTGGAAGATAACCTCTATTTGTTGAGCCTCTCAAATGGCCCAACACTCGCCTTTAAAGACATGGCGATGCAGTTGTTAGGTAACTTGTTTGAATATGTGCTGGCTAAAAAAGGCGAAACCACCAATATTTTGGGCGCAACTTCGGGCGATACTGGCAGTGCGGCTGAATACGCCATGCGTGGCAAAAAAGGTGTACGCGTGTTCATGCTTTCTCCGCACCAAAAAATGAGTCGCTTTCAAACCGCGCAAATGTTTAGTTTGCAAGATGACAACATTTTTAATATAGCTGTCAAAGGCGTGTTTGATGATGCGCAGGATATGGTCAAAGCCGTCTCGAACGACCATGCATTTAAGGCGCAATACAAAATCGGTGCGGTCAATTCTATTAACTGGGGTCGCATCGTTGCGCAAGTTGTGTATTACTTCAAAGGGTATTTAGCTGTCACGCAAAGCAACACACAAAAAGTCAGTTTTACCGTGCCTAGCGGCAACTTTGGCAACGTCTGCGCAGGCCATATCGCCCGTATGATGGGTTTACCGATTGATAAACTCGTCGTCGCCACCAACGAAAATGATGTGCTGGACGAGTTCTTTAAAACTGGCGTGTATAAACCACGTGGTTCAGCGAACACCTATCATACTTCCAGTCCATCAATGGACATCAGCAAAGCCTCCAACTTCGAGCGCTTTGTGTATGACTTAGTCGGTAAAGACGGCGCCAAAGTCCGTGAGTTATGGGGAAGTGTAGATAAAGGTGGCGCGTTTGATTTAACAGCCTTCATGCCACAAGTCAGCGCTCAATTTGGCTTTGTATCAGGCAGCAGCAACCACACCAACCGCATGGAAACCATCCGCCAAACCAAAGAAAAATACGGCGTGGTGATTGATACACATACTGCCGATGGCTTAAAAGTAGCTCAAGAGTTGCGTGATGCTAAAACGCCGATGGTGGTTTTAGAAACCGCCTTACCAGCCAAGTTTGAAGATGCTTTGGTGGAAGCCTTAGGCGAAGTACCACCAAGACCTGCTAGCCTGAATGGCATTGAAGATTTACCGCAAAAATTTGCGGTGATGGATGTGAGTGTGGATGAGATTAAGCAGTTTATTGTGGTAAACACATAGAGTTGATTAACGTGAAGTGTTTTTTATTATGAATTTCGCTTCAATAAAGAACATTATGACATTATCTTTATCTTCTAATCTACCAGAGGCATAAAGGCTAGCTATTTCATCAATTGATTTATTTCTTGCTGATGGAAACAAAGTGGCAATATTATTCCAATCCAATTTGCCATATTTGCGTTGATATTTTTGTGCAACTAAGTTTGTGTGTTTGCTGTAAGGCCAGTCACTAGCCCATTTAAATCGGTCTAGTTGGATTGTTTTGGAGTTTAGAGGTGGTTGAATGTTCCAAGCGATAAGCTCATGTAGGTTATTTGCTATTATTTCAAACTGTTGCTTTCCAGTATGCTTAAGTATACCTATTTCACATAAGTTGGATAAAAACTGCCACAAAGCAACTTTTTCTGAATTGGTAAATTTTTCAACAACTTTAAATCTAAGTTTAATCCAATCAAGCACTTCAGCTTGATTAAATGATTTATCTTTATTGCGGTGGATAAATTGTGCAAAAATAGCCAGTTGCCATATTTTTCGGCCTTCCTCAAAAGAGTCTTCACCATTGACTTTTTTATTTAAAAACCACGGTGTCATTTGCTCTTCGATTTTTAAATATTTAAGTATTTTTTCTAGCTTTTGCCTAGAATTTAGCATCTTAAATTTTTTTGCTCGTTCCTCTTCTTTTTGCTTTCTCTCTAGTACAATTTTTTCTTGTTTTTCTCTCTCTGCATCACGAGCCTGCAATCTCCTTAAGTCAAAAAATCTATGCAAATCAGCATCTTTTTTAGCACGCGCTAAAGTCGGCTCTAAAGATTCATGCAATGAATTTATTGCAGTATTGTCTTGTGGATGAAATAACCATTTTGTTCCTTCAAATGGCTCAAACAGTATTTTGGAAAGAACATTAAAATCAAAAGATATAAATTTTGATAGGTCTATCTGAATCGCTGGTAATCCAAGCTCATGGATTTTTTTGATTTTTTGTTCATCAACTGGATTTGTAACAGCGATTTCGATAATAAACTCAATACCGTTTACGTTAGTGGCTCTTATGTCAGGTTTTATTCTGATTTCAGAATTTATGTCTGTGACATATTTTTCTAGCCATACGTTATTGAACTCCATTAGACCTTCTGAATGAAGACGTTTAGAGCGTATATGGATATAGTTTAGTGCATCTATCTTACTGACTGATACTAGCCTTTCAGGTATATATAACTTTCTGTGCTGCTCAATTAATTGCTTTGCGGCATGATGTATCGCTGTCTCTATTGCATATGTGCAATTGTAATTATTAGCATGAGCAAAATATGGCCTTACTTTATACTGAGTGTCTTTCTTGTTGGCTTTTGCAGTTAATGGAGCTTTACATTCTGAGCAAATGCAACCACATGCGGCACCATTGTCGACTTGTGATGGCTCGAACATTTTGCCATCTTTAAAACCGAAGGGAATTAAGAGACTATTTATTTTGGCTTGATTTTTTAACATGGCTTGATTGGAATGCTACTAGCAATGGTTATCTAACGAATAACATGTAGTAATGTTGACAGGTTGGCAATTACACTGAGTGTATGCGCTATTTCTGAGCCATCGCCTTCTTCTAACTCAATGTTTAAATAATCTACGTTGTCTGCTTCGGTTTTAATATATTCCGCCATGTCAAATTATGGCAAGCAGTTGATGTCAATTTTTTTGCGCTTTTTTAGCCATATTGTAAGCTCCTGTAGGCTAGCAAGTCAGCGGTCATGTTCTGTAGAAACCGTAGCCCGCACTAACCTGTAGGGCGACAGTTGCGCTTGCGCACTGCGCCTGATGATTAAAAACTCGCTAAAAAGCGCCCATTTAAGGTGGCGGATAGATTGATATTCAGTGCCCGCGCTTGATTAAGTAGTTCACTATTGATTCTTAAGTTTTTGGCTCGCTTGCATGATTTATCCCTTATTTCCTCAACCGCCTAACAAGCACCTTACCTATAACCATAGTGGTAGCGACAAGCTACTATTTGCAGTTCAGTCTCTGTTACTTGATACACCAGCCTATTCGTATCATCTATACGCCTTGACCAAAAGCCCGTTAAATCCCCCTTAAGGGCTTCGGGTTTGGCAATGCCTGTGAACGGCTCACGGGTGGTGGCTTCTATCAGTAAGTTAATGCGTTTGAGTGTTTTTTTATCTTGGGTTTGCCAGTAGGTATAGTCCGCCCACGCATTGGGGGTAAAAACGATTAACCTTGCCATTAGTCTGTTACAAGCGCTTGCGGGGTAGCTTTACCAGCCTTTAATTGTGAGATTGATTCCGCTAGGTGGGTAGCATTTGCAGGGCTTTGTAATAGGTGTAATGTTTCCATGAGGCTGTTGTAATGGTCTAATGACATCACCACGGCATTAGCTGCATCACGGCGGTTAATAATGGTCACATCAGCATCATTCACCACTTGGTCTAACACTGTTTTAAGTGAGTTTCTTGCTTCGGAATAACTAACAACTTGCATAACACTGCCCTATCTGTTCAATATATTGTGCAAGTATAACTAAGTTGTTTTAATTGTACAAATTATTGTTCAATTCTGGAAAAGTTGAATAAAAATCCGCGCTGGTATTTTGGAATCAGGGGGTGGGCTACGCTATATTTTCATGCAGTGAGATAATTTTTGCACCATCTCTCATTACGTTGAGTTCGTTACTCCAGTATTGTGCTAGTTTATGTCTTTCATCGTCATAGGTGGCCTCGTAATAAATAGCTCTCATTGCATCATCGCTGCCATTTGAGAGGTCGGCTTCAATTTCATCGTGTCTAAACACCCCGCTTTTGTATAACCAGTAGGCATTTACGTACCATTTGATTATCAATATCTCTTCGATCGGCTATGCCCCAAGGTGGCTATACACATTAGCGTTAAATGTTTGTTTGATTTTTAAGTGGGTAGAAGGGGCTAGGGTGCGTTGCTTTACCTCAAGCCACTTCTCAGCAATCAGTTGAAATATGTTTTCTGAGTCTTTGCGTCTTTCTTTCTTGGCAATTTTTCGTTCTAGGACAGGGTCAACTTTATCGACCTTTACCTTATCAATAGCATTTCGTGCCAAATCACGTGCATCACTAAGTGATAGTTTTGGATATTTGCCTAACTGAATGAGCTTGCGTTTACCGTCTAAGGTTGCCCGTGCTTGAAAGTATTTTCTGCAGTTTGGGTGTACCAATATATAAAGCCCCTTGCAGCTAGAATCTATAAGCGTGTATTACTTAGATTCAATGGGGGTGTTTTTAACTACCAAGTCACCATTTGATAAATCAGGGCGGATATTTTCCATAACTGGTATAAAAGTAATGTAGGAGTTGTTTTTATACCGTTTTTATACCACTTGTAAACGGACTTGTTAGGACGTGATAGTACCCGCTAGGACGGGTATTTAGCGTATTTGTTTGATTTTATTGGGGTTTTGTACTGTATGGGACTGCTTAGAACTACTCAATGGTGCCGACGGAGAGACTCGAACTCTCACGACTTTCGTCACAGCCACCTCAAGGCTGCGTGTCTACCAATTCCACCACGACGGCATTGTTGGGGTTATCCATTACTCACTGTTATTGTGGTACGTCTTTCTCTGAAGCTGGTACAGGCGGCAATGCGGCAGGTGGTACGGCCTTGTTAGCTGGCACTACAGGGGCTGTTTGAGTTGCTGGATTGTTAAGTTTAATTACGCTAGTGTGTTCTGGGCGATGTCCAGATAAGTAGGCTAAAGTTAAACTAGTTGTAAAGAAAACCGCTACACAAACTGCCGTTGCACGGCTCATGAAGTTTGCTGAACCACTTACGCCAAATAAACTGCCTGAAGCACCGCTACCAAAGCCAGCACCCATATCGGCTCCTTTGCCGTGCTGCAACAACACTAAGCCAATAACACCTGCGGCGGCTAATACGTGAATAATTGTGACTAAATTTTCCATAGCTATTTTTTAACTTTTAATTTAATTTTACTGTTTAAGGTTTTTTTAATTTTGTTGCGTATTTGATGCTTTGCAAATTGCCTCAAAATCATTGACATTAAGCGAACAGCGACCGATTAGACCGCCATCAATATCTTTCATTGATAATAATTGTGCAGCATTTGTAGGGTTTACGCTACCCCCATACAGAATACGAACACGCTGAGAAGCATCAATATCTAAGTTTGCTATTCTACCACGAATAAATGCGTGCATGGTTTGTGCTTGTGCTGGAGTTGCCGATAGCCCAGTCCCAATTGCCCAAACGGGCTCATATGAGATAACCGTGTTGGCAAATATGCTAGCCTCTGCAACAGATAATATAGCGTCAATTTGAGATGCTATCACGTGTTCCATTACACCAGCCTCACGCTCTTGTAGTGTTTCGCCTACGCATAAAATCGGCGTAATGCCTGATTGTTTCACGCGCACAAATTTCTCGGCAACATTTTCATCGCTTTCGCAATAGGCTAAGCTACGTTCGGAATGACCAATAATTGCATAACTTGTACCAAAATCTTTTAGCATATCGACACTTACTTCGCCCGTATAAGCGCCTACTGCGTGTTTAGCCACATTTTGCGCGCCCCAAGCAATATTGCTCCCAGTTAATTCGATTTGTGCTTGAAATAAATAGGGAAAAGGGACGCAAACTGCAAAATCAACGGAGTGGATATTGGCTAGTTTTTGCTTAAATTCACTAAGCAAAATTTTGTTTTGCGCGAGTGAGCCATGCATCTTCCAATTTGCAACTACCAACTTACGACGCATAGATTGTCTCAACATATTAAGTGGAGATTTTACCGCGACTGCACCAATATGGTCAAATTAGTACGATTGTTATAATGATTTTAGTTCTAGGGAGCGGACTATATGAGTGTAATAAAATATTCACGTGATTGTGGTCCGTTCGGACTATGTTTCACTGTTTTAACTGCGAAGTAATGCAACATGAAGATTGTAAAATCCGAAAGCATAAGAAAAGCTGTCTCAACAAAGCACGTTGTAAATAACAATATCTATAGTTGATTTTTATTAACTTAACTTAACTTAACTTAACTCTTAACTACTTACTTATAAAGGAATGCAAAATGAAATTTCTAGCAGTATCCGCAATGCTGTCATTCGCTTTTGCGAGTTTCAACGCGCAGGCGACTGACACAGTTTATGGTCCAGTCGCAGTTCCATCAAGCTTGAATTATGGTGCATCTTTCACATCAGTCGCATCTCAAACAACTTTTTGGGATAACTACATTTTTACAATCAACGGTGCAGATGCTAACTCACTAACTGCGTCAATTAGCTCAGCCAATTTTGTGGGTCTTGGTAATTTAAGAGCTCGCTTACTTGTGGGTGACAATAGAACAACAGCGGCTTCAAACACCTTAACAGTAGGTTCTGTTTTAGCTGAAAACTGGGGTACCACTTTAACACTGGCACCAAACCTTACACAAACAACAGTGCTTCTAGAAAAACCAGCTTTAGCGGCAGGTACTTATACTTTGCAAATTAGAGGTATTGTAACTGGTGCTTTTGGTGGCTCTTACGCTGGTGTATTGAACTTCACTACTCCAGTGCCAGAAGCTGACACATATGCCATGTTAATCGCTGGTTTGGGTGTGATGGGTTTTGTGGCAAGAAGAAAAGCTAATAAGGTTTAGTTTTTTAGCTGAATAAAAAAAGCCTGATGCAACAGCATCAGGCTTTTTTATTACGATGTTTTTTTGCTTTTAGAGCGAAATAAAAGACTTGATAAGTGAACCAAGCTAACTTGCAAAACTACTCAAAAAAGTCTTTTACCTTGTCTAACCAACTTTTTGCGCGCGGACTATGTTTATCTGCATCTTGCTGATTAATAGACTCTAGTTCACGTAGCAACTCTTTTTGACGCTCATTCAGTTTCACTGGGGTTTCAACGACTACGTGGCACATTAAGTCGCCATTTTCATTGCTGCGTAGAGGTTTAATGCCTTTGCCGCGTAATCTGAATGTCGCACCTGTTTGTGTTTCTGGTGGAATTTTCATTTTAGCGTGGCCATCCAGTGTCGGAATCTCAATTTCACCACCGAGTGCAGCAACTGTGTAACTAATCGGCATTTCGCAATGCAAATCGCCGCCTTCGCGCTGGAATACTGAGTGTGCTTTGAGATGAACCACCACATATAAATCGCCTGGAGGTCCGCCATTCACACCAGCCTCACCCTCGCCGCTTAGGCGAATGCGATCACCTTCATCTACACCCGCTGGGATTTTGACTGAAAGTGTTTTGTGTTGTTTTACACGACCGCCCCCATTACAGGTGGGGCAGGGGTCTTTCACCATTTTGCCTGTGCCATGACACTTAGGACAGGTTTGTTGCACGGAGAAAAAGCCTTGTTGCATACGCACCTGACCATGCCCGCCACAAGTGGTACAAGTGACAGGGCTCGTACCTGGGCGTGCGCCAGATCCATGACAGGTTTCGCATTCTGACATGACAGGAATACGGATTTTAGTTTCCGTGCCACGTGCAGCATCTTCCAGCGAAATTTCCATGTTGTAGCGCAAATCTGCGCCACGGTAGACGTTAGAGCGTTGACCGCCCCCGCGACCACCGCCAAAGATGTCACCAAAAATATCACCAAAGGCATCGCTAAAGCCGCCTGCGCCAAATCCACCAGCGCCGCCAGCACCCATGCTAGGGTCAACCCCAGCATGACCGTATTGGTCGTAAGCCGCACGTTTTTGTGCATCTGATAAAATCTCGTAAGCTTCTTTTGCTTCCTTGAATTGCTCTTCGGCTTTTGGGTTATCAGGGTTGCGGTCTGGGTGATATTTCATCGCCAATTTACGATAAGATTTTTTAATCTCTTCGTCAGAAGCATCGCGATTTACGCCCAGTATTTCATAAAAATCTTTTTTAGAAGCTGCCATACTTAATCCAATTAGTCAGAGGTTATCTACATCTGAAGTTAAACATAAAGCCCACAAGTGGGCTTTATGTTGGTTTAATGTGAAGTTAGATTAGTTCTTTTTCACTTCTTCAAACTCGGCATCAACCACTTCACCATCCACCGCTTTTTCGCCTTGTGGTTGCGCAGCGCTTTCGGTGTTTTCGGCAGCTTGTTGCTCTGCATAGACTTTTTCACCTAGCTTTTGTGAGGCTTCCATCAGCGCATTGGTTTTTGCTTCAATCGTTGCTTTGTCGCCATCTTTCATCACATCTTCAACGTCTTTAATAGCGGCTTCAATTTTCGCTTTTTCATCAGCATCTAATTTATCACCGTGTTCAGTGAGTGATTTTTTCACGCTATGCACCATGCCATCTGCGCTGTTACGTGCATCTACTAACTCACGCAAAGCTTTGTCTTCTTCGGCGTGGCTGGCTGCATCTTCTTCCATGCGTTTGATTTCTTCTTCACTCAAGCCGCTGTTAGCTTTAATCGTGATTTTGTTTTCTTTGCCAGTCGCTTTGTCTTTTGCTGAAACATGCAAAATGCCGTTGGCGTCGATGTCAAAAGTCACTTCAATTTGTGGCATGCCACGTGGCGCTGGTGGAATATCGCTCAAGTTAAATTGACCTAAGCTCTTATTGCCAGAAGCCATTTCACGCTCACCTTGCAACACTTGAATGGTCACCGCATTTTGGTTGTCTTCAGCAGTTGAGAACACTTGTGATGCCTTGGTAGGAATCGTGGTGTTTTTCTTGATGAGTTTTGTCATCACGCCGCCAAGGGTTTCAATACCCAATGATAATGGTGTTACGTCTAGCAATAGCACGTCTTTCACGTCACCTTGCAACACACCACCTTGAATCGCAGCACCAACCGCTACCGCTTCGTCAGGGTTTACGTCTTTACGTGGCTCTTTGCCGAAGATTTCTTTCACTTTTTCTTGTACTTTTGGCATACGGCTTTGACCGCCCACCAAAATCACGTCAGTGATATCATCAGCTGAAACGCCAGCATCTTTCAATGCAGTGCGGCAAGGTGCAATCGTGCGCTCGATTAAGTCTTCTACTAGAGACTCTAGTTTTGCACGAGTGATTTTCACCACTAAGTGTTTAGGGC
>CAZUGV010000012.1:0-51378 GCA_964620425.1 uncultured Methylophilaceae bacterium
GAGCGCAACCTTGCCAAGGTTGAGGTCGCGAGTTCGAGACTCGTCTCCCGCTCCAAATTATAAAAAGGGAAAGCATTTAGAAGTTGCTTTCCCTTTTTTAGCTTTAGCCAGTTTTAAATTAACTATCTGTTCGATTTGATTGGCGATTGGCGCGATAGCAAAGCGGTTATGCCGCGGCCTGCAAAGCCGTTTAGGCCGGTTCGACTCCGGCTCGCGCCTCCAATAATATTTAAATCAATAATAATGTATTAACCAATATAAGATCAGTTAAAGCAACGTCTGTTCTTTTGAAATTTATATGATATTCAATCCACTGGTGTGTAAGTGGGGGCGCACAAATATACTTTAGGTTATTGGATTTAATACCCTAAAGATTTTAGGGCACGTTCGTCATCCGCCCATCCGCCTTTCACCTTCACCCAAGTTTCTAACCATACTTTACCGCCAAATAGTTTTTCCATATCTTGGCGTGCTTCAGTAGAAATTTGTTTCAGTTTTTCACCGCCTTTGCCAATAAGCATCGGTTTTTGGCTTTCTTTATCCACAATAAATGCTGCGTGAATGCGGCGCAGCTTACCTTCCATGGTGAACTGCTCAATTTCAACGGCAATGGCATAAGGCACTTCATCACCCAAAAAGCGAAAAGCTTTTTCACGCAATAATTCAGCCGCCAAAAAGCGCTCATTGCGGTCTGTGAGTTCATCTTCACCGTAGATGGCTGGTTGCTCAGGCAAGTATTGACGTACGCTTTTGAGTAGCTCCTCGATATTGAGGCTTTTTTTTGCGCTGACTGGTACGATTTCCGCAAAGGGAAATTCTAAATCAAAGTCTTGTATCAGCGGCAGGAGATTGCCTTTGTCGCCCATTAAGTCAAGTTTATTGACGACTAATAAAACGGGTTTATCTTTGGGTAGAAGCGCTAGCACTTTGCGATCAGCATCGCCTAAATCCATTGGTTCAATCACAAACAAAACCACATCTACTTCTGTAAGCACTTGGGTGACGGTTTTATTTAATGTTTTATTGAGTGCATTGATATGCTTTTGTTGAAATCCTGGAGTGTCTACAAATAAAAACTGGGTGTCATCAGTGGTGTGGATACCCAGCAAGCGATGACGCGTAGTTTGGGCTTTGCGCGAGGTAATGCTCAGCTTCATGCCAAGAATGTGGTTGAGTAAAGTTGATTTGCCTACATTGGGGCGTCCAACAATTGCAACCGTGCCGCAACGAAACATCTCTAGATTGCTGTCATTTTCATGCATGGTTGTTTTTTCCTTTAGCTAGCGTTTTTGCTGCTTTGTCGTTCATGTTGTCTTTTAATATGCGGTCGTAGGCAAGTTTAGCGGCTTCTTGTTCTGCGTTACGACGGCTAGAGCCTTCACCTTGCGTGCTGATTTTGAGTGACTGTACATCACATTGCACTCTAAACGTTTGACAATGGGCTTCACCCTCGGTGGCCAATACTTGGTAGCTTGGCACATCCAGTTTACGACTTTGTAGATACTCTTGCAGTAATGATTTTGCATCTTTGCCGATAGATTGTGGATCAACTTGCTCGAGTCGTGTTCCAAATAATTGCAAAACAACTGTCTGTGCGGCATCAAACCCCGCATCTAAAAACGCTGCTCCGACAATTGCTTCTATTGCATCTGCTAACACAGAAGGCCTGCGCCACCCGCCACTTTTCATTTCGCCTTCGCCCAAGCGTAATGCTTCACCGATATTCAGGCTGATGGCGATTTCACTGAGCGTGACTTCTTTGACAAATTGCGCACGCAAACGACTTAAATCGCCTTCAGATAGCTTGGGAAAGCGTAAAAACAATTGATGGGCAATGATGAAGTTGAGAACGCCGTCCCCCAAAAATTCTAAACGCTCATTGTTTTGGTTGCTGTGACTGCGGTGGGTAAGTGCTTGGACGAGCAGGCTCGCGTCATTGAAAGTATGACCAACTTGACGCTGGAGGCCACTGTAATTGATTGTCGGAATGTTATGCAGAGCTTTCTTTCTATATTGTTCAGATTACTTTTCAGTCGTTGCTTTAAAATCCATTAGCGCACTTAAATTGCCCGCCAATGGTTTTACTACTTGATATTCTACAGATACTGTTTTTTTACCCGAAGAGTTTTTACCGATGGTTAAATCTTTGCCCGTGACTACTGTTACGTAGCCGATGTTAGCGCCTTTATCAAACATAGATTGAATGTCTGATTTGCTCATTTCCTCTAAGTTGGGTTCGTTGCCAATTTTAGCGATAATCTTTTTCACCGTCATAAATTCAATGTAGGCAGGTGAGACTTTAATGCCAGCTAAGACAAGGCTTAAAGCCACAACAGCCATTAACACAAAGCCGATAAAAGTCATTCCACGTTGTTTATGCATGACAATCTCCATAGCAAATTTAATAAACTACTTACTTAATCTGAGTGCCGATACGTCCAAACTGATCAAAATTCCACCAAATGAAGAAGGCCTTGCCCACTAAATTCTCTTCTGGTACAAATCCCCAGTAACGGCTATCTTTACTGTTGTCTCGGTTATCACCCATAGCAAAATACGCCCCAGCGGGGATTTCAAGATCAACATCTTTTGTGCCAGCGTTCTCATCAATTAAAATATCGTGATGCACGCCCAGCAAATCCTCTTTGTATTGTTTCGCTTTAATCATGTTTAAGCCAGATGCCATATAGTCATAATCAGCAACAAAGTTTTCTTCAATTTTTTTGCCGTTAATAAACAGCTCTTTGTCTTTATAAACTAAGTGATCGCCTGGTAAACCTACCACGCGTTTGATGTAATCTACTGATTGGTCTGGCGGGTAGTGAAACACAAATACATCACCACGTTGAGGATGGCTCACTTCAATAAATGTGTTGTTTAAAATAGGTACACGCAAGCCGTAAGTAAATTTATTCACTAGAATAAAATCACCCGCCAACAATGTTGGCATCATTGAGCCTGAAGGAATTTTAAATGGCTCGGCAATAAACGAGCGGATTAAAAACACCACCAAAATCACAGGGAAGAAGCTTTTTGAGTACTCAATCAAGACAGGTTCAGGTTTGCCTTCAGCGCGATTTTTTTTAAGCCATGCAATATCTAACAGCCAAATTAAGCCTGTAACTGCAAGCACCACCACCATAAACAACGCAAACATCATTCAGAATATCCTTCTACTTTCTTAATTTAGGCAGTTAATCTTCAACTTGTAAAATCGCTAAAAACGCTTCTTGTGGAATCTCTACGTTACCCACTTGCTTCATGCGTTTTTTACCCTCTTTTTGCTTCTCTAGTAACTTTTTCTTACGGGTAATATCACCGCCATAACATTTCGCCAATACGTTTTTACGCATTGCTTTCACCGTTTCACGGGCAATAATATTAGCGCCAATCGAGGCTTGTACTGCCACATCAAACATTTGACGTGGGATTAGCTCTCGCATTTTAGAACACAACTGGCGTCCGCGATACACACTATTACTGCGATGGACAATTAATGACAACGCATCGACACGCTCCCCGTTGACCATCATATCCAACTTTACCAAGTCAGCTGAACGGAACTCCAAAAACTCGTAATCCATCGAGGCATAACCGCGTGAGACAGATTTTAATTTATCAAAGAAATCCAATACCACTTCATTCAGCGGCATTTCATAGCTCAACATCACTTGGCGACCCATGTATTGCATATTTTTTTGCATGCCACGTTTACCGTTACACAAGGTCATCACTGGGCCAACGTAATCTTGAGGCATGAGTAGGTTAATGGTAATCATCGGCTCGCGTATTTCTTCAATACGTGATGGCTCTGGCAGACGTGATGGGTTTTCAATTTGTACCACCTCGCCATTTTTTAGCAATAGCTCATAGACTACTGTTGGTGCAGTGGTAATCAAATCCATATCGTACTCGCGCTCTAAACGCTCTTGTACGATTTCCATATGGAGTAAACCCAAGAAACCACAACGGAAGCCAAAGCCTAATGCGGTTGAGTTTTCTGGTTCGTATTGTAGAGAAGCATCATTCAGTTGCAATTTTTCAAGTGCGGTTCGTAATGCTTCAAACTGGTTAGATTCAACTGGGTATAAACCAGCAAACACTTGCGGCTTTACCTCTTTAAAGCCTGCTAATGGTTCTTCGGCTGGCTTATCAGCAAGCGTTACGGTATCGCCTACTTTTGCACTTGTAAGCGCTTTAATACCCGCGATAATAAAACCTACTTCACCCGCTGATAATGATTCTCTTTGTACCGATTTAGGGGTAAATACCCCGACTTGCTCACACAAGTAAACATCTTTAGTCGCCATTAGTTTGATTTTATCTTTAGGTTTTAGCACGCCATCTACTACCCGTACCAGCATTACAACCCCAACATAATTATCAAACCATGAGTCAATAATTAACGCTTTTAGTGGTTTTGTGATATCTCCACTCGGTGCTGGAATGCGTGCTACAACCGCTTCCAACACATCTCGAACCCCTTCGCCCGTTTTTGCTGAGCAACGAACTGCATCCGTCGCTTCTACGCCAATCACATCTTCAATCTCTTGAATGACCCGATCTGGATCAGCGGAAGGTAAATCTATTTTGTTTAAGACAGCCGTTACTTCTACGCCTAAATCCAAAGCAGTGTAGCAGTTTGCAACACTTTGCGCTTCGACACCTTGGCTGGCATCTACCACCAGCAAAGCGCCTTCACAAGCCGATAGTGAGCGACTCACTTCGTATGAAAAGTCTACATGCCCAGGCGTATCAATTAAGTTAAGTTGGTAAATCTGACCGTCCAGTGCCTTGTAGCTTAAAGCGGCTGTTTGCGCCTTAATGGTGATGCCGCGTTCCTTTTCCAAATCCATAGAATCAAGCACTTGTGATTCCATTTCACGGTCTGATAAACCGCCACATAGGTGAATAATACGGTCAGCAAGTGTCGATTTTCCGTGATCAATATGGGCAATAATGGAAAAGTTACGAATATTTTTCATGATGTTCTAATTTAGATTAAGAAGTTGATATGCTAATTTTTTAGGTGATTCAAACAATTTTGCTAAGACATAAACACGAGAGGAAGTGTAATATCCAAGAAAACTTAAAGATGACGCGGATTTTACAGTATTTATGATATCAACACCACGAAATCCAACGTGCATATATTGAGGTATTCGGCTTTAAATCGATTGTGCGTTGTGAATAACAATACTGAAAATAAGCGCTTAAAATTAGATGGTTAATGCTTGAATAAAGCAAAATTAAGCTGGGTAATGCTGTAGATTGTAAATTGTTATGCTATTATTCTTACGATACTTGGACTTGATATGGATTGGTTAGCAAGGTTTGCTTTAGTGAGGTTCTTTTATTTAGTGTTTTTGGGTAATAGAATCGTAGTAAAACAACAGAAATATTAGAATATTTTAATGTATTTCTTTAACGACATAAGGGTGATAAAAAATGAATCTACTATATAAGAGCCTCATCCAAGCAGGCCTTATTTTAGCGATATTGCCAGCATATGCGGATGATTTTGCACCGCTTGCTACTGGCACAATGACTGGTGTGGTCGCGGCGCCTGCCGGTAGTTTGCAATCAATTATTACCAAGGTTGTTTCAAGCAACCCGGAAGTGCAAGCAAAATATCATGCATTTAAGGCTTCAGCCTATGAGAAGGGTGTAGCACGTGGTGGGTTCCTTCCTAAAGTTGATGCAATTGGCACTTTACGTGCACAAGAGGAGTTAATTCCAAATGTGAATAATACCCAGACGCCGGATGCTCAAGCACAACTCGTTTTAAAACAAATGCTATTTGATGGTTTTGCTACCAGTTCTGATGTTAAAAGGTTGGATAGTGCATTACGAGTTCGTTATTTTGAGTTGCTAAGTGCTATGCAGAATGCTGCGCTTGAAACTACAACAACCTACAACGACTTGATTCGCTATCGCCAATCCGTGAAGTATGCACAAGAAAATTATACTGCGCACAAGCAATATACAGAGCGAATTAAAGATCGCGTTACTGCTGGTGTTGGTCGTCGAGTAGATATGGATCAGGCTGCAGGGCGCTTGGCGCTTGCTGAAGCCAACTTGCTGACAGAATCGACCAGTTTGCAAAATGCATCTGCCAAATATCAACGCTTGGTTGGTGAGTTGCCGCCTGCGGAGTTAGTTGATCCAGACTACTATAAACTCGGTGTAGACGACAGTGTTGCTAAAGCGCTTACAACGGCTTATCAAAAAAACCCTGATTTAATAGCTGCGCTCGAAAATATTGAAGCAGGCAAGCATGAAGTCGACAATCGTCGTGCTCGATTTTATCCGAGAGCGGATGCCCAAGGCACCGCTAATTTGGGTGTTAGTGATAATGGTAAGAACAGCACACTTGCGGCCGATACTGCTTCACTCACGCTTAGCATGAATCTATTTAATGGCTGGTCTGATCGTTCCGCTATTGATCAATCCAAGCAAAGGCTCAACAGTGCTGAAGATTTAAAAAACAAAGCATGTTTGGATGTAAGACAGTTGCTCACAATTGCATTCAATGACGCACAGCAATTGCCAAGCCAATTGGCATATCGCAACCAGCACCAAATGTCGATTGCAAAAGCACGCGATGCTTATAAAAGTCAATACGACATTGGTCAACGCACGTTGCTCGATTTGTTAGATACTGAGAATGAGTACTTCCAAGCAAGAAAAGCTTACAACAATGCACAGCAAGATTTGTACAACTCTTATGCAAGAACCTACGCCGCAGAGGGTGAGTTATTGCAAAAAATTGGTGCAACTCGTAGCGATCTACCTGAAATTTCTTCAGATGGCTCAACCAAATGTTCAAGTATGGAAGTTGCAGAGCAATCTGCAATTGATAAAGATGCTTTGGCTGGACCTAAGGCTACGACTGCAGCACTCCCAGCAGCAGCTCCTGTAGATGCAAGTAAGCTAAAGGCGGTGGAAACCAAAACGCTTCCTTCCGTTCAGTTTGAAGTCAGCAGTTCAACAATCACTACTTCGTCATTCCCAGAGCTAGATAAAGCAGTGGTTACGCTTAAAGAGTGGTTGCTAGATTCGCAAGTAGAGGTGGCTGGGCATACAGATAAACGCAACACTTCTAAAATGGCTTATAACATGAAGCTATCACAAAGTCGCGCAGAAGCCGTACGCCAGTATTTTATTAGCAAAGGGATTAACGGAAGTCGTTTAAAGGCAGCTGGTTATGGATATACAAAACCAGTTGCGCCTAATGATCCTGTGGTAGGTAATGACTTAAATCGCCGCGTGGAAATTATTCGCTTGAAGTAATTTTTTAGTTAAAACGAATATAAACTAAGGGGCTTAACGCCCCTTAGTTTATTGTGGTAGTGAAATCATGAACTTTGCTAAGTTGCACAATTACATACTGAAGCATTATTTGTCGTTCGGCTTATCGCTCTGTCAAGTTCGCTGGTAGAATGTAGTTATGTCTTTTTGAGTATCACTGCATGGAATCATCTTCTAGCGTTAAAAAATCAAGTCTTTCAGCGCTCTGTTTGTCAGCATTAGGCATTGTATATGGAGATATCGGCACAAGCCCTCTTTACACAATGAAAGAAGTGTTTGCTAGCCATCACCCTGTACCGTTAAGTCATGACAATGTATTTGGGATATTGTCATTGATTGTTTGGGCGCTGATTATGGTGGTATCGGTCAAGTATGTTGCCTTTGTGATGCGTGCGGATAACGAGGGTGAGGGCGGCATTATGGCTCTGTTAGCACTCGCGTCAAGAAGCGTGAGTGATAGCGTTAAAAAACAAAAAATTATTTTAACGATAGGTATTCTTGGCGCATGCATGTTTTATGCTGATGGGATGATTACCCCAGCCATTTCCGTTTTATCTGCCGTAGAAGGGTTGGAGATTGCAGCACCTTCGTTGCACAAAGAAATCGTCCCCATAACGCTCTTGGTGGTTTTTATTTTGTTTTGGGCACAAAGTAAAGGCACTGCAATGATGGGCGCATTTTTTGGGCCAATCATGTTTCTATGGTTTTCGGTATTGGCATTGTTAGGACTCGTCAATATCGCTCAAGAGCCTCTTGTTTTATATGCACTTAACCCTTGGTATGGCTTCAACTTTATTCAAAACAATATGTGGTTGGCTTTTATTACCTTGGGTTCGGTAGTTTTAGCGGTGACGGGTGGCGAAGCCTTGTACGCAGACATGGGACATTTTGGCAGAAAGCCTGTGCGTTTGACTTGGTTTTTCTTCGTATTGCCTGCGTTAATCATCAATTACTTTGGTCAAGGTGCCTTAATTCTGACTCATCCAGAAGCAGTTAAAAATCCATTTTATCTACTTGCGCCTGATTGGGTGCTGATTCCCCTGATTGGTCTGGCAACATTATCTGCTGTCATTGCCTCGCAAGCAGTTATTTCTGGCGCATTTTCTGTATCTCGGCAAGCCCTACAGCTAGGCTTTTTGCCTCGCATGCAGGTGTTACACACCTCCGAAAATGAAAAGGGGCAAATTTACATGCCGCGCATTAACTGGATTCTAATGATAGCGGTCATGATATTGGTTTTAGGTTTTAAATCATCTGGGAACCTAGCAGCAGCTTATGGTATTGCCGTGACTGGAGATATGGTCATCACTACACTGCTTGCAGCTGTTGTATTTCATACTATGTGGGGCTGGAGTTGGTGGCGCACAGGTGCTGTAGTCACATTGTTTTTAAGCATAGACTTGGCATTTTTTAGTGCAAATGTTCTTAAAATTCCTGATGGTGGATGGGTTCCTATACTTATCGGTGTCGTGATTTTTGTGCTGATGACCACATGGAAAAAAGGACGTATGTTGTTATTAAAACGTCTACGTAACGATGCCATGTCCGTGAAGCCATTTATCCAGTCCATCGGTGCGCACCCACCCACACGAGTTCCAGGGAATGCCATCTTTATGACCGCCAATCCACTTGGTGTTCCGCATGCCATGTTGCACAACCTTAAGCATAATAAGGTGCTACATGAGAAAGTGGTTTTTCTTACGGTGAAAATAGATGATGTTCCTTATGTGGCACAAGCAGATCGTGTGACTGTTAACGCGATGCCTTATGATTTTTATTGTGTCACTGTGCGCTATGGTTTTAAAAATGAGCCAGATTTACTCAATGACTTAGCTCTATGTGCCGGTTTGGGCATCGACTTAGATGCCATGGATACTTCATTTTTTATCGGCAAAGAAACGCTTATTGCAGCGCGCAACTCAGAGATGGCTTATTGGCGTGAAAAGTTATTTGTGGCGATGTTCCGTAATGCGGATAGTGTGACTGATCATTTCAAGCTGCCACCGAATCGAGTAGTGGAGATGGGCGCTCAAGTAACCCTATAATCAAACGTGACGCTGAAATTTCGCATCAACCCAATTGAATTCTCATGCCTTATGTAATGACAATAATATACGTTTTGAAGGAGATCAAATTGAAGAAAATATACTTAGTCGGCATTACATTTTTGTTTCTTACTAGCTGCGCAACCACGACCAATAAGGGTGTTGCAGGGGTGGAGCGTAAACAGTTTATGATGCTGTCTGAACAACAGGTTGAAAGCATGTCGCTAAAAAGCTATATGCAAACTCTAAAAGAAGCAGATACAAAAAATGTGTTAAATACTGACCCAGAGTTGGTTGCTCGCATTCGCAATATTTCCAATAAACTCATAGCACAAACGCATATTTACCGTGCAGATGCTAAAAGTTGGAAGTGGGAAGTGAATGTGGAAAAAAACGACCAGGTAAATGCTTATTGCATGCCTGGGGGCAAAATTATGGTTTTTACAGGCTTAGTCACTAAGCTTAATGCTACCGATGGTGAATTAGCAGCTGTGATAGGCCACGAAATTAGCCACGCATTGCGTGAGCATGGACGTGAACGTATGTCACTTGCCACCGCGCAACAAACTGGTTTTGCGCTACTAGCTATTTTAGCTGGTACTTCAAAAAACGCTTCAGCGGCGAATGCTGGCGTGCAAGCTGCCGCGATGGGAACACAGTTGTTTTTTGCGTTACCTAACTCACGCACACAAGAAACGGAAGCTGATCGCATGGGTTTGGAACTAGCTTCACGGGCAGGCTATAACCCAAATGAGGCTGTCTCACTATGGACGAAAATGAGTAAAGCTGGAGGTAGTAAGCCGCCTGCTTGGTTAAGTAGCCATCCTTCTGACCAAGCACGTATTGCCGATATTCAAGCGATGTTGCCAGCGATGATGCCACTTTATGAAGCCACAAAAACCCAAGAAAATTAATGATTGAAATTAATTTCGTGCGTGCTAAAAAGCCCTAATTTTGGGCTTTTTTGTTGTTATTTCGATCTGGCTTATCAAGGCAGTGTAGGAATAGAATCTTTACTTTTAAGTTTCGGGTAAAATAACGCCTTTGTATTTTAAATTATTTGGAAATTCTCATGAGCCAGTTGCAAGTTATTATTGAAGAAGCGTTTGAAAACCGCGCAAACATAAATCCCACAAATGTCAGCAAAGAAGTTAAAGACGCTGTTTTTAGCGTTCTAGAAGATCTTAATGCTGGTGTACTTCGCGTGGCTACACGTATTGGCGATAGCCAAGATTGGGAAACTCACCAATGGATTAAAAAAGCCGTACTCCTTTCATTTCGTTTGGAAGAGAATGTATTGATGGACGATGGAGTGACACGTTACTTTGATAAAGTACCACCAAAATTTGCAAATTATACTGAAGACGACTTTAAGGCAGGGGGCTTTCGTGTTGTGCCTAACGCTATTGTGCGTCGCGGTTCATTCATTGCCAAAAATGCAGTATTGATGCCCTCTTACGTCAACATTGGTGCTTATGTGGGCGAAGGTACAATGGTGGACACATGGGCAACCGTTGGTTCATGCGCACAAATCGGTAAAAATGTGCATTTGTCTGGTGGTGTTGGCATTGGTGGCGTCCTTGAGCCAGTACAAGCTGGCCCAACTATTATTGGCGATAACTGTTTTATTGGCGCACGTTCTGAAGTAGTGGAGGGCGTGGTGGTTGAAGATAACTGTGTGATTTCAATGGGTGTATATATCGGTCAATCAACAAAAATTTACGACCGTGAAACAGGTAGCGTTACCTATGGTCGCGTGCCTGCCGGTTCTGTTGTGGTTTCAGGTAACTTACCTTCAAAAGATGGTAGTTACAGCCTATATTGCGCCGTCATTGTTAAAAAAGTAGATGCTAAAACCTTGGGCAAGGTTGGCATTAATGAGTTATTAAGAGGCATTTAATGCTAGATTTTAGGGTGTAGTCACTCAGTGTTTACACCCTTTTAATAAATTTGAGTGTTCTTTGAAAAGCGTTACTTAACAGCAGGCCCAGTCATCGCATCTATCCCAAGGTCTGGTAGGGCAGCCATTTCAAGCGTTGTCTGCACCCCTTCTGCAATTGTCATTAGGTTGATTGAGTGCGCTATCAAGCAGATGCCTTTTAAGAATGCTTTATTGCCAGTGTTATGGTCAATGCCTCGTATAATTGAGGCATCAATCTTAATGTAGTCCAAGTGTAAATCATGTAGCTCACCTAAACGCGCAATTTTTGAGCCCACATGCTTGATGCCAATTTTGCAGCCGATTGGTTTTAGTGCGGCACAAAACATTTTAAATTCTTCAAGATGGTTGAAAACACCACTTTCAGGCACTTCAAGCCATAAATTATGTGTGACAGCTGGCGGTTGCGCTGTGAGCAGCTCGCTCAGTCTCTGAACGTACGCAGTGTTACACATGGCGCGAGTAGAAACATTTAACCCAATCGGTGCGCTACCTAATTTAAGCGCATTTATCGCCAGATCAATGACTAGGTCGTCTATGTTGGTGATTAAGTCTAGCGTTATCGCCCAAGGGATAAACTCTGCCGCAGTTCGCCATGCACCGTTTGTTTCGAGTTGAAGCCTAACTGGACTTTCTTGGTGTACAAGCTGATTCAGTGTGGTTTTGACTGGGAAGGATGCTAGCTGAATACGTCTTTCAGCAATGGCGGTAGTAAGCATTTTTCGCCATTGTGTTTCAGTGCTATCTTCATATTTTGCCATGTCGCTAAAGTTAATCAGCTTCATGATGTCAACTTCTTGAGGGCTGGTTTTGCTACGAATAACCGAAATGAGTTTTTTGAGACCTTCTAGTTGGTCCGTTTTATTAACCTCAGTAGAACTAGCATGTAGCACTAAATCAAGCTCACCATCCGCAAGGTTTGCAGCTTGCAGGGTAAGAGCTTTGATTTGGCTACACAGCGCTTCTTTATCCGTGGGTTTGCTCGAAAATATTGCAAAATCAGCCCCAGTTAAGCGCCCTGCAACTAGTGCAGAATTCTCCTTGCATAAAGCATTGAGTGCCGCACCGATACGATTAATAACAGCGTCAGTTTGTGTGTTGCCTAGTGTGATGTTGATTTGCGTAAGGTTGGATATACGCGTAATCACCAATAGTCCGCTAATAAACGTCTCCTCATTTGAGATGTAAGTTGCGACTCTGCTACTAAAGTAACGGCGGTTCATTAACCCAGACACAGGGTCGTGGTTGGCTTCTAGGCGCAACTCCTCTAATAATTGTGCTTGATCAACAAACATTTCTTTAATCCGCGCTGATAGTTGGTTCATGGCGCGCGCTAGTGATTTAAGCTCCAATGTGGTTGGCTCTTTAATTGAGACAAAGTTTTTTTCTGCAATTGATTTTGCCATTGCAACCATTTGATTCAGAGGGTTTAAAATGAACCTGAGAATCATTGACCCGACAACCCCGCAACTGATGCCAATCGCCAGCGTCCAAAACAACATCATCAACGTACCTTGCCATAGTGCTTGATAAGCAAAGCGCGGGTCGGTGGCTAACGATAAAGTGCCGTACTGTTTCCATCCATCTTGAATTTGTGCTACGCCCGCTGGCACTTGCATGTTGAGTAATGACATAAACCATTGCGGTACTTTGATGGTTGAATCAGGGTTGTTTTTTTCGCTCAACAATTTGCCGTTGGGGTCAAGCAAGCGAATAAATTGATAATGACCATTATCAAATTGCGCAGATAGCATGAGGTCGATAGCGACTGAATCTTTGGGCATTTGCGAGATTGACAATGCTAGTGAGACTGCATTATCAATATTCTTTGTTTCTAACTGCTGTGCAAGATAATTTCTACTCGTAATCGTATTGACGATAAAACTAGCACCAAAAGCTAATGTCATCAGTATGATGATTGCCATCCACAGTTGTTTAATGAGTGACATGATTGCCCCTATTTTTAATATCTAACATTATTTGATCTAACACTATTTGGTAGCAGCCTTGATGCATACTAACTTTGTTCTTTGTTAAAAGCATCTATTCAATGCCATCTGCTTGCATGCGTAATAATACGCTACGCCAGCGAGACAAACTGTTTAAACCACCATTTAAAGGTTTGCTGGCTGTGCCAGCCCATAAGCCTTGGCTGTTAAAGCTAAAAATAGGGCTTAAATCTGTGCGCTGAGAAGCGGGTTTAATCTCAGTAATCAAACTATCCAAAACTAAAGGCTCAGCCGTTGGCGTAGCATAATAGCTTAAAACCATATGACCTACATCGCTATCGGCGCGCGCTATATGTGCCTTAACATACGTTAGTTTGAGTTTTTCTTCGGGTATTTTAAGCGCTTTTAAAAAAACATATTTTGCAATACTATAATCCTCGCAGTCGCCATAGCCTTTGCCTAAGGATTCAAGCGGCGTAGCCCAATAATCCGCTTCCCCCCAAATATTACTGTCTTCTTCAAAGTGAATTTTATTGTTAAAAAACGTATTGATACGTGCTAGTTTTTCAGCTTCGTTTGCATTTTTAAGTGATTTGATGAGTGATTGCAACTCAATAATTGTATTGCGAGTGTTGTCCCCATATCGTTGCTGGGCAAGGTCTGCAAGTTTCGTCAGATCCGTCGCTTCGCTTATGGGGGAGATAAGTGCAACCCAAAATGCATATATTAAACACCCCCCAAAAACACGAGAAGATCTGTCGATGAAAAAGTCTCGGATTTTCAAGATTGGCGAATCTTTTTTTGATGGCTAGCCACTTAGATGATGAGCGTTCAATAAATTTTCTAGACTAGTAGCCATATAAACCATTCAGTCTAGATTATAACATTCGGATAAATGTATCTTGCGGGTTGAGAAGCTAATAAATAGCATGTTATTATCCACGAGGGGCAGTAAATGGATTTTATTTGGAAGCTTTGATGTAGCATAATAATTTACTATTCGTGGTTTGGTATTAGCATCTTTAAAACAAGAATCATTATTGAATTCTATACTAGACTTCTGTGACCACGCTTAAAAGGATACGTCCAAACAACAAGCCAGTGACACAAATAGGTAAAACTAAAAATGGTTGCTACTTTGAGTCTTGGTGAATTTGATCTGATCATGAATTATCTTTAGAAAGGGAATAGCGTGCAAAAAACAATAATCGCAATATCAATTGCAATGGCATTTTCAGTTACGCATATGTCTTATGCAAGCGAATCGGTCATTGGTTTAAAAGAAGTGATTGAGAAAGCTGTCGTTACAAATCCTGAGATTGAAAATAAATTTCACGCATTTAAAGCCTCTCTACAAGAAAAAAATGTTGCTAAAGGCGGCTTTTTACCTAGGGCTGATGTAAATGCAACGTTCAGAGAACAAGAAAAACCATTACCCAATTTCAATAATACAGAAACGCCAGATAGACAATCGCAACTGGTCTTGAGGCAAATGCTGTTTGATGGTTTTGCAACTAGGAGTGAAGTGCGACGTTTAGACCATGCTGCCAATTCTCGTTATTTTGAGTTGCAAAGCATGATGCAAAACATTTCGCTTGAAGTTACGCGTAACTATGTTGATGTATTACGCTATCGTCAATTAGAAAGCTATGCTAAAGATAACTACGTGGCACATAAACAGATATTTGAACGCATCTCAGACCGTGTAAACGCTGGGGTGGGCAAGCGTGTAGACTTAGAGCAAGCAAGCGGTCGTTTAGCATTGGCTGAGGCTAACTTGCTGACTGAATCTACCAATTTGCAAAATGTTAGAGCGCGCTATCAACGCCTGACTGGCGAGTTACCACCCGATAATTTAGCGCCTGTTGCTTTGATTAAGGAATCTGTAGGGGCGACGCCTACGGAGGCGCTACAAATTGCATTTAGAAAAAATCCTGATCTTCAAGGTGCCATCGAGAACATCGTAGCCACGCAAAATGAAGTGGAAGGCAAACGTTCTAGATACTTACCGCGCTTAGATTTGCAAGCAACCAAAAATTTAGATGTAAGTGAAAATGGTAAAAACAGTGCCTTAGCCGCTGATGTGCTTCAAATGACGGCCAGTATTAATCTGTTCAACGGTTTTTCAGATAAGGCGAATATTAGTCAATCTGCAGAACGTTTGAACGCCAGCCAAGATTTTCGTGATAAAGCCTGTGTTGATACTAGGCAGGCAGTAGTTGTGGCCTACAATGATATTAACGTCCTAAGTGATCAGTTGACCTATCGTAATGAGCACCAGCTTGCGATTGAAAAAGCACGTGAAGCATATCGCAATCAATATGATATTGGACAACGTACATTACTTGACTTATTAGATACTGAGAACGAGTACTTTCAAGCCCGTCGCGCATATACCAATACCAGCAGTGATTTAGCAATCGCAATTGCTCGAACGCATGCGAGTGAAGGTGTCTTGCTTGAAAAGCTTGGCGTTTCACGCACAGATGCCTCTGAGCCAGTGCAAGACGGCAGTAATGATGGGTTTAATGTCTGTCAAGCTGTTGCGCCTGAAATGACAAATGTGAGCAAAATGAGCCTAGCCTCTGCTCCAGATGCCGCTGCTCCAGTAGCGCTAGCTAAACCTCAATTAGCTTCATCTTCAACAAATGATCAGAGTGCATGTGGCGCTGAAAGCGTCAATGCAAAACTAAATGGTTGGGCAGACGCTTGGCGTAAAAATGATATTGCTGGTTATTTAGGATATTATGCAGCTGACTTTAAACCAGAGAAGGGTCTAACTCAGTCTGCTTGGCAATCTCAACGCAAACAACGTTTAACCCAAGCTGGCGCAATTGCTCTAGCCTTAAATGACGTTGAGATTACTGCTCAAGGTACAACTGCAACTGCTAAGTTTGTTCAAAACTACGTATCCAAAGGCTATAAAGACACTGTGAATAAGATTGTTTCATTCAAAGCTGTTGGCTCATCCTGTCAAATTGTTCGGGAAGAGGTGTTGAGCAAATAACCCCGCCCGAGTTTCTTCTTTATCGACGGAAGATTTTTTAGAATACATCGTTGGAACAATCTAAGTGTTCTCTGTCAAGAGAATACTTAGATTATTTATTACTAAAATAAGACAAAACAGACTACCTATTTTCTGCCTAAGTGTTAAAATACGCACCGCAAAACTTCCAGCTGTTTGAAAATCATCAAACAGTACGATCATCCGCCCGGGTGGTGAAACTGGTAGACACAAGAGACTTAAAATCTCTCGCCTTATGGGTGTGCCGGTTCGATTCCGGCCCCGGGCACCAAAATAAAATCAAGGACTTACTAACTGTAAGTCCTTTTTTATTTCTCATTCCAAAAAAATATTTGCACAAAATATTTGTAAGTTTGCACAATTGACTCACTCTTTACTCAAAACTGATGCTGCAATTTATTAAAATCATTTCTTACCCCAAGGAGGATAAGACTTTTTTGGTGGGGCGTTTGCCTCAGTGCAATCTAAGGTTAGGCAGGTTTGGAACAAATGCCCCCTGAATTAGCAGGCTACAGTTGTCGTCAATCTTTCATGTTAAACAAGCGTGGTTGTATTAAGATATCCGCTTCAATAAATTAGCCATTGAAGATGATTGGAAATTAAACATGCGCATTTCGATTTTACTGCTTATGCTGCTCGCAACAGGGTGCGCCAAGCAAGCAACTAAACCAGACACCGTCGCTCAGCGGGGTGTTTCAGAAAAAGCAGTGTTGGATAAGATTCAGCATATTGTGGTGATTTATGCTGAGAACAGAAGTTTTGATAATTTGTATGGCGAGTTTCCGAATGCGGATGGTGTCGCTAATGCATCCACCAAAAGTAAGGCGCAGTTGGATGTAAATGGTGCGGTGTTGCCGCAGTTGCCGCCTGTTTGGTTGGATAAAAGCAAAGATGGTTTAAAGCCAGACCCCAGTTACCCAGAAGTGATGGCGAATCAGCCTTTTAAAATCAATGCGTTTGGAACAGGGCATAGTTTGAGCGATAAAACGCGTGATTTGATCCATAAATTCTACCAAAACCAAGAGCAAATCAATGGCGGTAAAAACAATCAATTCGCAGCTATTTCTGATGCGGGTGGCTTAACGATGGGCTATTACGATGGTTCCAGCTTGCCCATGTGGAAGCTCGCACAGCAATATACGCTGGCTGACCACTTTTTTATGGGCGCTTTTGGCGGCTCATTTTTAAACCATATTTATTTGATTTGCGCGTGTGCGCCCACTTTTAAAAATGCGCCAGATAATATGCGTGCTAAGTTGGGCGACCAAGGCTATTTACTGCGTAAAGACACTTCACTAAAGAGTGCATTGCAAGGACCACCGCAGTACGTTGCTGATGGTGTCATTACCCCAGATGGCTATGCGGTTAATACCATGCAGCCTGCTTATCAACCAAGTGGTATTGCGCCTGAGAGTTTACCAAAAATTGCGTTTGCAAACCCTAAGGCTAACCCATTGCCACCACAAACGATACGCACCATTGGCGATGCGTTAAATGAAAAAAATGTGAGCTGGGCATGGTATTCAGGCGGCTGGACGATGGCTTTGCTCGATGGCATGCAAACCGCAGAAAAACCACGCAAAGTGATTTATGCGCGTGATGATGGCGCGCCCAACTTTCAACCGCATCATCAACCATTTAATTATTTTGAAAAATATGCGCCGGGTACGCCTGAGCGCCTGAAACATTTACGTGATGAAAATGCCTTTTTGCAAAGTATTGAAAACGGTAGCCTGCCCGCCGTTTCTTTTTATAAACCAGTCGGCATCAATAACGAGCACCCAGGCTACGCGGATGTTTTGACTGGCGACCAACATATTGCAAATTTGGTTAAAAAAATTCAGTCTAGCCCACAATGGGCTTCTACGGTTATTATCGTTACTTATGATGAAAATGGTGGGTTTTGGGATCATGTTTCGCCACCGAAGGGCGATCGCTGGGGGCCTGGGACGCGTATCCCCGCCATTATTATTTCGCCATTTGCTAAAAAGAACTTTGTTGACCACACGCCTTACGATACAGGGTCTATTGCAAAATTGATTACGCGTAAGTTTAATCTCACCCCGCTTGCAGGCGTGAGAGCCTATGCTGGCGATTTAACCAATGCACTTGATTTAAGTATGGATAAAAAGTAAGCAATGCTGATCTGACGATGCGGTTTAACTTTCTGCGCTCAAAACTTTCTGCTTTCAAAAGTAATATTGCAAAGTTAATCTGGCGGTGCGGGGTTCAACAGGGTGAAAATGAATATCACCCACACCATCCACCGCCTCGCCTTTTAGGCGTGATTGGTAGAAATAGTCAATATCGCTGTCTTGGCTATCAAACAGGTTAAAAACATCTAAAGCGAGTTTTGTTCTTTTATCGACTTGGTAACCGACACGCGCATAAGCAATGCTGGTTGCAGATGAGCGCACACTATTATCGTCAACCAAGGGGCGTGAGCCAAAGTGCCTCAATTGGAAAGCGCCATACCAGTTTCCGAAGTGAGTAACAGTCGCTCCCATGGATGCAACTTTATCAATAGAGCCAGGGATATAGTTACCCACAGGGTCGTTATCTCTATATCTCGCCCGAGAAGCCGCTAAATCAAAATCAAGCAATAACCAATCATTCGCAATGTAATGATTACTCCATTCCACGCCTTGCCGTCTGCTAGCGCGACTAGGTTCAGTTTCGCCTGCATCACCCACAAACACCAACTCAGAGGCAATATCTAACTGCCAAAGTGCTAATGAACTTTGCAGGCCTTGGATAAACTCAGTTCTTACGCCAATCTCTTTGCCGTACGTTGCAACTAGTGGTGTCACAGGTATAGTAGCGTCGCCATTAGCAAGCCTATTTTGCGTTGTACCACGGGCATCATTGCTATGAAAACCACGACCATAGTTAAGAAAATACTCGGTGTTATCCCAAGGTCCAAAAACTAGCGACAACTTGGGTGAAAGCACGCCATCATTCACATGACCAGAGTTGACTTGCAGGTTATTTTGCACATCAAAGTGGTAGGCATCGTAGCGCATCCCCGACACACTTCTCAACTTATCAAGCCATTGCGTACTGTTTTCAGCATAAAACCCTGCACTTAGCTCTTTCACTTGGTCGGTGCGGATTAGTGATGTGCGCTGCCTTGAAGCCGTGTTGTAGAGGGAAACTGGCGATATATCATCGTAACGGGTTTGCAGGCCAATTTTATTTTGCATATCAACCCCAGCAATATTGCTATACCAAACCTTGCTTAAGTTAAAGCCATACATTTGGCGACGCTCACTCTGGCTAAATTGATCGCCATCTATCGGGTTATTGAGAAAGTAAGTGAAGTTGCTATACAAATCCAGTGAAGATTGCACAGCATACGCATTTAACTCAAATGCGCCATCTTGATTGTTTTTGTGCCAGCCATACGACAAGCTATAACGTGATGATTTGCCGCCATCGGTAGGGTCTATCGCCCCAAAGCGATTCACTAAACCAGATTGCACTGCGCGTAAGGGTATTTGGTCTGTCGCGTTCCATTGATTATGGTAAGCCATGGCAGTGATGGTCATGCCTTCTATCGCACCACCCTCGCTGTATCTTAAAACCCCATTGTATTTTTTAACTTGCGCATCATTCTGCCAAGGACCATTGTTGTAGTTGAGCTCTAACCCATATAGCCAAGTACCACGGAGTGTATCCTTGGAGTTCGCAATCACTCCACGCTGATAGTCATTTTCTCCAGTTGAAATCGACACTAATCCTTGAGGCAATTTGTTAGCCAAACGAATATGTGCCGCCCCCGCAGAAGAAAAGTCTCCTTCATCTGCATAATAAGGCCCTTTTTTGTAATCAATACGATTCACCAGCTCAGGAATTAAAAAGTTAAGGTCGGTATAACCTTGCCCATGCGCATGTGAACGCATATTAACTGGGATGTCATCAACAAAAGTTGCAAAATCAGTTCCGTGGTCTAAATTAAAGCCACGTAAATAATATTGGTTAGCTTTGCCGTCACCACTGTGTTGCGAAACAATCATCCCAGGGACAAACTCTAGTATTTCACCGGTTCTGAGGGTGGGGCGATTGTTAATTAAACTGGCTGTCACAGCGCCCTGGCTCGCCGCATTGGAGGTGCTGATAGCGTTTTCGTAATGGCTGATTATTTCTGTAGATTTCAGTTTAATTTCGTCATCTGCGCGTGCAATCGAGGAGAAGCTAACACCTAAGCCACCTATTAGCATCATTGAAAAGGTTTTATGTATCAAGATGGCTTGAAATAACGTCGTTTGTAAATTTTGTTGCTTTGAGTAAGTCATCTATTGCAATCCAAATCCTGTAAAAATCCAAGCGCTGTAAAAGCCGAGCGCTTGAATAGCTATTTTACTCATAAAGTCCATACCCATTCAGTATATTCTAGCTATAAATGCTTCAATCTTACATGCGGACTTGACAATTAAGCGCCTGCGGGTTTGAATCCACCTATAACAAAATAAATGGGTGATGATGGAACATATATTTCGGCAATACGCAGCACATCAAGCTAGCGCAGCAGAACCAATCAACCCTGTAGCGCTGGTGATTGATTTGGTCGACCAGATTCGCCCAGATAATCCATCACAAGTGGCAGATGCTGTTTATGCGATACAAGCGCTATGTTATCTGCTAGACCATCACCCTGATTATGCTGCAATGTTGCGCGAAAGTTTGTTGCGTTTATTAGGCGAGCGTAAGCCAGTCTCTTTGTATGTGGATGCTGGCATACAACCCAATAGCGGTTTTTTCACGGAAATGCATCGCCGCATTGGGCATAAACTGTTACCCGATGCCGTGGATACTAGCTACCTTAAAGACATCTTCGCCCAAATATTTTGCAAAGCGAGTGATGAAGATTGGGTGCTGGCAGTCTCCGATACGGTATGGATAGAGTTAATACAAGCCATCCGTTTTCGTCAGGCGGATTCACAACTCAGCCAACAATGTATTCTAGGGTTGATAGATGCCGTGCAAGTGCTGTCTTATCGCCTTGCTGCCTCTGGGCTAGAGCCTGAGCTGATTCGCAACCATCAAGAATTAGAAGAATACACCTCGCCTTTTATGATGCAAAACGTGGAAATGCACACGTTTTTAAAAGAACCCGCAAGCATGCATGTAGTCACTTCACCCCAAATTTTTGTGATGCTAGACCAATGCCGTGCTGTCATCGCCAAAGTGCGGCGCAATAGCGCGCAAGTCGGCACGAGCATTAGCCTCACCTTCTTGCTGCAAGGCATGACGCAACAAATTCAGCGATTAGAAACCTTGCTACGTTTGTTAATGTGTCTGCGTGCCAGTTACCAAATGGGTTTGGCGGCGGAGCAGCATGTGGTGTCGCTTCTCAAAACACTGGTGTCAGCCGAGTGCCATAAAAATGATGTAGCGCAACATTGGCGACAAAATATGGAAATATTAGCGCTAAGAGTCACCGAAAATGCCAGCCGCACAGGTGAGCATTACATCACGGAAACGCGTACCGAATATTTTTCCTTGCTGAAATCCGCCATGGGCGCGGGTGTTGTGGTGGGTGTGATGGCGATGATCAAAATTTTAATCGCTAAAATGTATTTCCCCCCGTTGACGGCAGCCATACTGTTTAGCCTCAACTATGGCTTGGGCTTTGTGCTCATTCATATGTTGCATTTCACCGTGGCAACCAAGCAACCCGCCATGACTGCGGCTGCTATCGCAGCGAGTATTGATTCCAGTGGAGATGCACATGCCAAGACTAAAAATATGGATAAATTAGTCACCATCATTGCGCAAACCATGCGCAGTCAAACCATAGCCATTATCGGCAACGTTGTACTTGCCGTACCGATGGCAATGATCATTGCATGGTTGGTATATGCCGCCACAGGCGCGCATTTTATCCCCACCTACAAGGCGGAACACCTGCTGGCAGAGATTAACCCAATACACAGCGGCGCCTTGTTTTATGCCGCAATCGCAGGCGTGTGCTTATTTTTATCTGGCTTAATTGCGGGTTACCATGACAATATTGCCGTCTATAACAAAATACCGCAACGCCTTAAAGCCTTAAAGTGGTTGCAAAAATTGCTAGGAGTGCCGCGATTAAATCGCGTTGCCAACTATATTGAAAACAACCTAGGTGCGCTGGCAGGCAATTTTTACTTTGGCTGCTTGCTCGGTGGCATGGCTGCGCTAGGCGTGTTGCTAGGCTTGCCGATTGATATTCGCCATATCGCTTTTTCATCCGCTTTTGTAGGCTTCTCGCTAGTTGGGCTAGATTTTCAATTGTCGCCAGAGATGATAGTGATGGCAGGGTTGGGCGTGTTGCTGATTGGTACGGTGAACCTGTTAGTGAGTTTTACTTTGGCGCTCTACGTCGCCATGAAATCACGCCAATTAAGCTTTGCCCAGTGGCGGGCGCTGTTTAAAGCGGTGTTGAGTAAACTTAGACACGAGCCTAGGGTGTTTTTCTTGCCGCCGAAAGAAAGTTAGCTATTTATGCGCTCAAATTATAAAAGTTTCGGAATCACAACATTATTTCTATATAGCTTGCTGATACCAAGAATTCCATTCGCTGCGCCTGAGTTTGCCAATGTTACAAGTTTAAGAGTTGGGAATGTAGCTATCAATTTACCAGCACCAGAGGGCTATATAGAAACATCTAGAAATTCAGCAGAGCTTTGGGAGTTAGCTAAAAAAATGGGATCTGGCTATAGCCAAACTATTGCTCATTACATTACTAAAAGTGACTTGGATGCTTATAACGAATATCGCAACCCCGTCTTTTCACAATACTTCATTGTACAAACCCCAAAATCCGCAAAAAACATCACTGCTAGCCAGCAGCAATTTGACAAATTGCGCTCAGAAACAGTAGCGATGCAGACTGAACTTAGTAAAAACATTGAGCCTCGCCTTGGTAAAGAGCTAGATGAACTAAACAAGAATCTGTCGACTCATTTAGGAAAACCTCTAGCCATAGGCATTGGTCAAATCGTACCTCTATCTATAAACACAAACCGCCCAAACCTACTTAGCTATTCAGTTCTATCTCAAATAAACAGCTCAAACAACGACGGCAATACAAGCAACACATTGATTCTTACAACAGGTATTTGTTTTCTGAAAGGTAAAGTAGTTATGCTAAATTCCTATCGGCTATTTCAAACTCCACAAGACTTACAGACATCAAGAGAGGTCTTAGACAAATGGGCAAACACTATACTCTTGTCAAATCAATAGCCCGTAGAGATACCGTTATCAAAGTTAACTAAATTTCCCACTAATTTGCATGTAATGAAACATCAAATGGTGTTTTTGTTATTAACACAGCTTGTGCGATTGTGAATATCTTGCGCATCAGTGCCATCAAAATTTTAATTGGCTTTTACCACTCGCTTTTAACTCGTAAGGCCCAATAACTGTAAGGCATTACGCCGAATGAAGGATGTGAGTGGTGAAAATGTGTTAATTACAGATTAGGCTACTCAACTGCATCTTCATTATTGCTGGCTTCATCTTCACCACTATCAGGTTGTTCACTGCTGGTAATCTCACGCAATAACTTAAACAACTCACGGCTACTTTTTGGAGGTTTGTTTTGCTCTTGCTCGCGCTTGGCGTTGCGGATTAGGGTGCGGATTTGTTGCGTATCGACATTGGGGTGTTCGGTCATAAAATCAGCGAGAGCGGTATCTTCTGCAATCAAACGGCTGCGCCAGTTTTCTAGGCGGTGAAAGAAGGCGTTTTCTTCGTTGTTTTTGCCATCCCATTTTTCAAATTGTTCCAAGATAGGGGCAACATCGACATTGCGCATTAAACTGCCAATATATTGGCGTTGGCGGCGTGATGCGCCGTTGGCGGTAATGCGTTTGGCTTCTTTAATCGCATCTAATAGCGTTTCAGGCAAATCTAGCTTGGCTAGTTTGTCTTTGGAAAGCTCAATCAGTCGCACGCCAAGGTCTTGCAATTCATCCATCGCGGCTTTGCGTTTGGTTTTGCTGATGGGCTCGAGCGCATCTTGTTCAGTATTTTGCAATTCAGTTGTCTTGTTCGGTTTCATGGTGGGTTATGATAACAGTTTTTACCAAAGAGCTAATCTGTGACTGAACATTTAGAAGCAAAATCTGGGTTTTCTTACAGCCCAGAAGATTTACAAGAGATGAGTGCGGATGTCGTGCGTCTGGCAAAAAATGCGGGTGCGAGCGCGGCTGAGGCAGAAATTAGTTTCGGTTTTGGTCAAAACGTCTCGGTGCGCATGGGCGAGACTGAAACCATTGAATATAACCGAGATAAAGGCATCTCGGTCACGGTGTATTTTGGCCATCAAAAAGGCCATGCTAGCACCTCTGATTTATCGCCTAAAGCGATTGAAGATACGGTAGCGGCGGCCTGCAATATTGCGCGTTACACCGCCCAAGATGAGTTTTGTGGCTTGGCAGATGCTGCGTTGATGGCGAAAAATATTCCAAATTTAGATTTGCATCACCCTTGGGCATTGTCTGTTGATGGTGCGATTGCGCTAGCAAAGCAATGTGAATCTGCCGCATTGGCGGTGGATAAACGCATTACCAATTCAGAGGGGGCTTCAGTCTCTACCTATGAAGGTTTGTTTGCCTATGCCAATAGCCATGGTTTTGCGGGTGGTTACGCAAGTTCACGGCACGGTTTTAGTTGCTCAGTCATCGCCGAAGAAGGTGAGAGCATGCAGCGTGATTACTGGTACACCAGCGCCCGTGCCGCCGAGGATTTAGATTCCGCTGAGTTCGTTGGGCGTAGAACTGGTGAGCGCACCGTGCGCCGCTTGGGCTGTCGCCGTGTTAAAACCGCGCAAGTGCCTGTGTTGTTTGAGGCATCGTTAGCGACAGGCTTAATCGGTAGCTTAATCAGCGCCATTTCAGGTGGTAGCTTGTACCGAAAATCATCATTCTTGCTTGATAGTTTGGGCAAGCAAGTGATGTCGCCCCACGTGAATATTCAAGAGTTGCCACATGTGCCACGTGGTTTAGCCAGTAGCCCGTTTGATAATGAGGGCGTTACAACCAAGGCACGTACATTGGTGCAAGATGGTGTGTTGCAAGGCTATGTATTATCAAGCTATTCCGCACGTAAGTTGGGGATGCAAACCACAGGCAATGCGGGCGGTAACCACAATTTAATCGTGAGTCATGGTGATTTGGATTTTGCTGGCTTAGTCAAAACCATGGGCACGGGCTTGATTGTGACAGAGTTACTTGGGCATGGTTTAAATATGGTCACAGGCGATTACTCACGCGGCGCAGCGGGTTTTTGGGTGGAAAATGGCGTGATTGCTTACCCAGTTGAAGAGATTACGATTGCGGGAAATTTAGCTGAGATGTTTAAACAGATTGTGGCGATTGGTAACGATGTCTTTAAGCAAGGATCCAAGCAAGTTGGCTCAATTTTAATTGAGCGCATGACGGTGGCAGGCGAGTAACACTAAGCTTGTTATGCGCGAAAGCTAATAAAAAAACCCCAAATTTGGGGTTTTTTTATAAAGATTCTTTTTATAAAGACTCAAAGCTTGATGCGGTTATTGTTCGGGTGTAGCGAGTGCAGTGGTAGCCGTATTTCTTAGATTTTTATCAGATGCTGCTTGTAAATACTCAGCAGCAGCATTGTTGGAGCTTTTTTCCGCGACTGCAACAAGTGATTGATCTGGTAATTCAGCATCCGCTGAGGTCGGCGCATTTTCTACAGGGTCCACCTCAGATTTTGTGGGTGCGGAAGAAGGCGCTAAAGGCGTATTCTCGATGCCGTCTTCCTCTTGTGGAAACTCACTGTTACCTGCACCATCTTCAATTTCAACTTTACGATGTTGCAAATACGCATCACGCATAAACACGTAAGGGTCAAGCGCAGCTTCATCCACTAAATCACTCGCTGGTAATAAGTTTGCGCGAATATCAAATGCACGGAATATACGCGTTCTATAGCGATCGCCCACGTCATCCATCAGATTGACAGGATCGAACACGAAGCTGTCCACAGCAATTCCAAAACTATCTCGCATGGTGCTAGGGCCAAAAAATGGTAATACGGTGTACCCACCATCACCCACTCCCCAGTAAGCTAAGGTTTGACCAAAATCTTCATGATTTTTTGGCACGCCATCCATTGAGGCTACATCAATTAAACCACCAATACCAAAGGTCGTGTTGATTGCGAAACGACCCAAGTCTGTCATTGCTTTGCTGAATTTTAGTTGTAATAAGTCGTTAATCGCAGTGATAAACGTACCGATATTACTAAAGAAGTTGCTCACCCCAGTTTTGATCGGTGCAGGTGTTACGGCTTTGTAAGCGCCCGCAATCGGTTTGATGACTGCTTTATCAGCAACGTTGTTAAATTTATAAACCGCGCGGTTGTAGCCCTCGTAAGGGTCTTTGTCACCTGTGGTGGCGCAACCAGAAACCATCAGTGCAATGCAAATGAGAATCCCAGTTGTTATAGATTTGATAGACATTCAGAGTTCCAGAAAATATATAGAAATTTTTTAATATTTGTTATCTTTTCACTTTAACTTAGCAACTAAACCTTGTCTATGGGAAATCATGAAGAATTCAATTGGGGGTGACCAAATTTAATTAAAAATTTACCCCGCCATATACAAACTTACATGTTTATTTTACGCCTTTAGTTGAGCTTGGTGCAATGATGTTGACTTGGGCTTATGGTTTTTTATGCGTATACAGTTCGAGTGCTAAGTTGCGTTGTATTGCATGCTCAACCACGGGTTTAGGGTAGTCACCGAGCGAGCGAGTCTTGCTAGACCAAGGTGCGTGAATTTCTTTGTCATTAAAGTGGCTTAATTCGGGTACATATTTGCGGATAAAGTTGCCTTTGGGGTCAAATTTTTCAGATTGTGTAATGGGGTTGAAAATTCTGAAATAGGGTTGCGCATCGCAGCCTGTAGAAGCCGCCCACTGCCAGCCGCCGTTGTTTGCAGCAAAATCAAAATCAATGAGTTTTTGGGCGAAATAGCGCTCGCCCCAACGCCAGTCAATCAATAAATCTTTCACTAAAAAACTCGCCGTGACCATACGCAGCCTATTATGCATATAGCCTGTTTGATTGAGTTGTCGCATGGCGGCATCAACCAATGGATAGCCCGTTTGCCCATTGCACCAAGCTTTGTAAAGCGTATTGTCGTTAGGGAAAGGTAGCGATTCATACTCCTGCTTGTAAGCACGCCCCTCAGCCAAATCTGGGCGATGGTGCAAGATTTGAAAGTAAAAATCACGCCAAATCAGTTCGCTTAACCAGGTTTCTGCACCTACTCCGCCCTTGTGCCACGCGGTGCGCGCTAATTCACGAATAGAAATTGTACCGAAGCGCAAATGTACTGATAGATAAGAAGGGCCTTTAATCGCGGGGAAATTACGTGCTTCCTGATAATGTTGTATGCGTGTTGTGAAATCTTGAAATAAAACCTGCGCACCTGCCATTGCGGTTGGGAGCTTCATCTGGGCTAGATTAGTACGGACAAAACCCATCTGTTCCAAGCTCGGCAAATCCGCTTGAACACTTGGGTTGGGTTTTGCCAAATGGTGAATATAACTATCGACTGGATAAGCCTTGAGGTAAAACGCATTCAGCCGTTTAAGATATGCGTTTTTGTAGGGTGTAAATACGCTGTAAGGCTTGCCTGTTTGGCTAAGTATTTCATCCTGCTCAAAAATCACTTGATCTTTATATTGATAAAATTGAATGCCGTGTTGTGCGAGCGAATTTGCAACGCTTGCATCGCGTGCAATAGCATTTGGCTCGTAATCGCGGTTGCAAAATACCGCTTGCACCTTGAGTTGGGTTGCAAGGCGGGGGATTGCATCAATCGCTTGGTCATACACAACGATTAAATCGCCCCCTTTGGCTTGCAAGCTTGTCTTGAGCGCATTGACGCTTTCCCAAATAAACTCAACGCGGCGGTCGGCTTTTTCGCTGAGTTTATCTAAAATCTCAGTGTCAAACACAAAAACGCAATAAACCGCTTGGTGGTTTTTAAGGGCATAAAAGAGTGCAGCGTGGTCGTAGTCACGTAAATCGCGTCTAAACCAAACTAGGGAGGATTTATGGTTGTTTGTCATATCGGGGTTGCTGTTTACCACCCCTATTTTATCAACGAATGATATGCATTATGCAGGAGTCGATCAAAATTTTATGAGTCTTTTTATCCTCTTGGACCAAATATATACTTCTCTTTGGGGGTGTTTGCTGGTGCATCCGTTGCTTTTTTGCTGTCTGTTGCTCCAAGCATGCCCAATTGGTTTTGCAAATCTAACGCTAAAATTAGCAGAGTCTCATCCGCTTCGGCATTAATCTTCTCAAAAATATTGGCTGCGTATTCTTGATCATTCACGATTTTTGCAGGGTTAACAGGGCCAATGACTTTGCGCGCCGCGACCGCAAATTTTGAGAGTAGTATTAAAAGATCATTGTTCATCGTGATAGTCAGTTCCTAAATGCTTTGGTTTGCATGCTACATGCAAAGGTTGAAGCAATTAACGTACCCTGACTATTCTCTATGATAAGGGTGATTTTGTATAACCGTATGTGCGCGATAAAGTTGCTCTGTGACCAAAACGCGCACCATGCCATGCGGCAAAGTGAGTTTGGATAAGCTCCAAAGCCAATCGGCTTTTTGTTTGATGCTCGGGTGCAGCCCGTCAGCCCCGCCAATAATGAGGGCAACATCTCTTCCGCCCGTTAGCCAAATAGTCATTTTTTCCGCCAGTTGTAACGTGGTAACTTCTTGCCCGCGTTCATCAAGGGCGATTAAATAGCATTTGCCTGCGGCTTCTAAAATGCGCTTGGCTTCTGCTTCTTGCACCACTTCGCTATTTTTGCCAGAGGCACGTTTATCGGGCTTAATTTCAATTATTTCAGTGGTTAACTCGCGCGGCATACGCTTGAGATATTCAGCGCAAGCGCTCTCTACCCAGTCGGGCATTTTGTGACCGACTGAGATGATATTGAGCTTCATACAGGAGTTGTAAGGTTAAACGGTGTAAAACAGAAAGGTGTTAGTTAGACTTCATGGTGTCTGAGGTGACGTGTGCGCTACGGCGATTTTCTGCCTCGCCCCACAACTGCTCAAGGTTGTAATAAGCACGTGTAGTGGGAATCATAATATGCACGACAATATCATCTAAATCCACCAGCACCCATTCACCATCTTTTTCGCCTTCTGTGCCGCGCAACGCCACGCCTTTTTCGCGCAGCTTTTCACGCACGTTATCGGCAATCGCCTTACATTGGCGGGTAGAGTTGCCGCTTGCGACGATCATGTAATTGGTGAGAGATGTCAGCTTACGCACATCCATCACCGTAATATCAAAGGCTTTTATATCTTCCAGCGCGTCAACGACGGCGGCTTTCATCAATTCTAATTCCAAGGGGTGGGTACTTTCGGCGTAATGTTCAGTTGGTGGAAAATATTTAGCGCTTGCAATTAAGCCGCTTGCACAGGGATCGCACTGCGTAAATCTTTAATACGATTTTGCGCATCCACATAAATCAGTTGAGGTTTAAATGCGCTTAATTCAACTTCTGTATAAATCGCATAGCTAGCAATAATCACAATATCTTGAGGATTTGCCTTGTGCGCAGCTGCGCCATTCACAGAAATAATGCCAGAGTTGCGCTCTGCACGAATCGCATAAGTGCTAAAACGCTCACCATTCGTCACATTGTAAATATCAATGCGCTCATACTCATGGATATTCGCGGCTTCAAGCAAAGCCTCATCAATCGCGCACGAACCCTCATAACCCAACTCAGAGTGGGTAACGGTGACACGGTGCAACTTGGATTTAAGCATGGTTCTTTGCATGTTTATTCTGCATTGCCACAAATGGCATAATATATTGATAACATTACCATTATAATATATTTGAGTCGTTTATTGGTATTTACTCTCACTCTTCTATTTAATCAAGGCAACTCAATGGCGCAAATACAAGCAGCTCAACCCACCAATCAATTTGTTTTATATTGCGCAATGCTGCAAGGGTTAGGGCTATTGTTCATGCACAACTGGGTGGTTACTTTGGCGGAACCGGAGGCTTATTACGTATATACATTTCCGCTTTACACGTTGATTTCAATCGTGCCGCTAAGTTTGATGATGCTAGCCAACGAGCCTCGCCCAAAAGTTTTTTTACTCACTGGGCTGTTTTCTGTGGTGGCTGCCATATGCGGTGCATACGTGGGGAATGTGAGTTATGTGAAAGGGTTGCCTCATTACGCAACTTTTGAACATTGTTTTGTGTTTGGTGCATCGGTGTTTGTAGCGTGGTTTATTGCTCTAGCCTTTGCGGAGCATCATTGTCAGTTTAAGCGTTGGTTTACAAAATACGAGTCTTTGTTTGATTTTTCTTGGCGTAACGCAGTCAAAATGCTCACGGCGGGTTTGTTCTTAGGTCTGTTTTGGGCGGCCTTGGGCTTGTTGGCCGCGTTGTTTAAAATTTTAGGGATTAATTTCTTTGAAAAGCTCATCACTAATCGTCACTTTGTTTATCCCGCAACGACTCTGGCTTTTGGTCTTGGGTTAGCGCTTTACTCAGCCCGTGAAGAAGTCTTGAGTGAGTTTAAGCGTGCTACTTTGCAAGTTCTAGGCTGGCTCTTGCCTTTGGTGAGTTTGATATTGCTTGGTTTTATTGCCACCTTACCGTTTAAAGGCGTGAAACCTTTATGGGCCACTGGCTACGCTACAAATTTAATGCTCAGCTTGTTGTTGCTAATGGTGTTTTTGTTTAATACGGCATTTCAAGATGGTCGCAAAGCGACATACCCAAGCTGGGTATTAAAGCTAACTAATCTTGGCATTTTGACCATGCCGATGTATGTAGTGCTGTGTGCTTACGCACTTTATTTGCGCGTGCATCAATATGGCTGGACAGCTGATCGCGTCTGGGCGGCGAGTGTCATTATCTGGGTGGCAATCTATGGGTTTGGTTACGCTTACTCTGCTGCAAAGTATTTTAAAGAACAGGTATGGATGCAGTTTGCCAAACAAGTCAATATTGTCGCGGCTTTGGCTGTGCTAGTTTTATTGGGTTTGCTGAACTCCCCCATTCTCAACCCCATGCGTATCGGCGTGCAAAGCCAAGTGGCAAGGTTAATTGAGGGTAAGGTGCAAGCCAATGGTTTTGATTATGAGTATTTACGATTTAATGGCGGTAAATATGGTGATGAGGCATTGAAGTCTTTAATTGCGAATACAAGCTTAAATCAGAGAATTACCATCAAATCATTAGCTGAGGCAACCTTGAAGCTGGAATACCCAACTTATGCACCAGACAACAAGACTGAATTGGTAACCGTTGAAGCACTTAAAACAAAGTACAAGGTTTACCCCAAAGGTACAGAGTTGGACGCGGGCTTTTATCAATCATTATTGACAGAATACAATTCAAACAATTTATATCGGTCGTGCGTTGAAGATAAAAGCACCCCCTCTTCAGTATGCAGTATCATATTGTTGGATTTGAATAAAGATAATCATCCCGAAATTTTGGTGATGGATGGTAGCGACCAAGCGTTGTTATTTCAGCAAGAAGTTAGTGGTGGATGGCATCATGTTGGGATTTTGAGTAGTGATAGCCTTGGCTATAACAAATATCTTGGTACTGTAAGCGCGCTAGAAGAAGGAAATATTCATGCAATAGATCCTGCATGGCAAGTACTGCAAATCGGTAAAAACAACTATTACTTTCAACCTCTACGCTAACTTTGGTGGTTTGTTTTATTCGCTAGAGGTCAAACTCAATATTATCTATTAATCTTGTCGTGCCTTGCTTTGCCGCGCCAAGTACAACCAGTGAAGTTTCTCCCGCTTGAGGCACTTGCAAAGTATTAGCAGAGCGGATGCTAATGTAATCCACTATCCAGCCCAGTTGGGTCAGGAATTGGGTGGTTTGTTGTTCAATTGCGGTAAAGTCGCGGTTGCCTTTTTGTATGGCTTCTACTACTAATTTTAGCGCTTTGTGAAGGCGAGGGGCTTCACCGCGTTGCATGGGGGTTAAGTAGCCGTTGCGTGAGCTCATCGCCAAGCCATCGGTTTCGCGCATGGTATCTACGCCGATAATTTCGATGGGCAAGTTAAATTGGCGCACTAATTCGCGAATAATAAACAGTTGTTGGAAATCTTTTTTGCCGAATACGGCGACATTGGGTTGAGTCGTGTTGCAAAAAACAATATTAAACAGCTTTGCTACCACGGTTGCAACGCCTGCAAAATGCCCAGGGCGCACCGCACCGCATAACTCGCCAGCAATGGGTGGTGGGGTGATGGTCATGCTTTGGTTTAAGGCTTTGCCGTCAAAATCGGGATACATTTCTTGCACACTGGGTGCAAATACAAAGTTTGCGCCAATTTGCGCTAATTTTTCGCAATCTTCCGCTAACGTGCGGGGATAATTAGCTAAATCTTCATTTTTACCAAATTGTAGCGGGTTGACAAATATGCTCACCACCACACATGTTGCGTGTTGTTTAGCCACCTCAACCAGCTTGATATGCCCTGCATGTAAATTGCCCATGGTTGGGACAAAGGCGATGCTGGTTTGGGCAGCGCTAGTTTGATTGTTAAGCGCGGCACGCAGCTCGGCGATGGTGTGAATAATCTGCATATGATGGTGTTGGTTGAATGAGTTAGTAGCTATGCTCTGGCGCAGGGAATGTTTGATTTTTAACGCATTCCACATAAAGTTTTACCGCTTCTTGCACGCTGCTGGTGTCTTTTAAAAAGTTGCGGACAAAACGTGGGGATTTAAATTCTTCAGGCTTTTTGCCCGCAACCCCAGTGTATATTCCAAGTAAATCCTGTAAAACAAGCACTTGCCCACTGCAATGCACGCCCGCGCCGATGCCGATAGTGGGTACTTTAATGCTTTCGGTAATTTTTTTGGCAAGTGGGGCGGGCACCATTTCCAACAGCACCATGCTGGCACCAGCTTCAGCCATGTCGATGGCGTCTTTTAAAATCTTTTCAGCGCTTTCTTCAGTTTTACCTTGAATTTTATAGCCACCCAGTTGGTTGACCGATTGCGGGGTAAAGCCCAAGTGCGCGCAAACAGGGATGCCGCGTTGCACCAAGTAACGGGCGGTATGCACTCTATCGCCGCCGCCTTCAAATTTGACGATATTTGCACCAGATTTAATCAACCATTGCGCGTTTTTGTAGGCAGCTTCGTTATCATGTTCGTAACTGCCTAGCGGCATATCCGCCATAATCACCGTATTGGGCGCGCCAGCAGAGACATTTTTGGTGTGGTAAGTCATGTGGTGCATGCTCACGTTAAGCGTGTTTTCTGCGCCTTGCAACACCATGCCAAGCGAATCGCCCACCAATAAAATATCGACACCCGCTAGTTCCATCAATTTGGCAAAAGTGGAATCGTAGCAAGTGAGCATGGCGATTTTTTCGTCACGGTTTGCAAGGTTGAGTAACTCAGTTAATTGCATCTAGCTTAATCAAAATTAGGGTTAAAAAACTCGCGTCTGCCACGAATTTTTGAGATGCGGTCTATCAGTAAATCGAGCGCTTCTTCACTTTTGGTAATGTTGAGTTTTTCATTGTTGACGATTAACAACGGCGCGCCTTCGTATTGGTGAAAAAACTCGCTATACGCCTCTGATAATCGCTCTAAATATTCACGCGGAATCTCTTGCTCGTAGGAAATTTTGCGTTGCTCAATGCGCTCTAGCAACAGGTCAACAGGGGTTTGCAGGTAAATCACCAAATCTGGCGTGGTGGTTTGTAGTTGCATGTGTTGGAACATTTGGCGGTAAAGTGCGAACTCTTCATCGTCTAAATTTAAACGTGCAAAGAGCGGGTCTTTTTCTAGAAAAAAATCCGCAATAATGCCTTTTGTTTCTGTAAACATATCATGCTGACTCAAATCACGAATTTGATTGCAGCGCTGAAACAGAAAAAACAGTTGTGTTGGCAATGCGTAACGCGGCGCATCTTGATAAAAGCGCGGCAAGAATGGGTTGGCATCTGCATTTTCAAGCAATAAATTGACGTTGTAGCGCTCCGCTAACTTTTTAGCCAGCGTGGTTTTGCCGCAACCGATAGGGCCTTCAATCACGATATAAGGGTATTTTTCTATGATACTCATGAGTTTCGCAGTGCTTGCAGTGACGTCAATAAATGGTAGAAGTCAGTATTGTAGGTGTTCATGTGCTTATTATCTAGCAGGATTATTCTATGCTGACCTGATTTTCTAGCTGGGAAGTTTCTCAATACCTTGATTTTCAAGCGCTAATTGCGCAGCTAAGTCGGCTGCTTTGCCGTAATTGCCGATTAAAATATCAGGCGCAATTTCTGCCAGCGGAAACATCACAAAGGCACGTTCATGCATGCGGGGGTGCGGCAGTGTGAGTGTTTCGGTATGCATGCTTGCGTCACCATAAAGTAATAAGTCTAGATCCAACACCCTTGGTGCATTGGGAAAAGGGCGTTCACGCCCAAAGGTTTGCTCAATCGCCAGAATTGCCTCTAGCAGGGCGTGTGGCGATAACTCTGTGGTGACTTCAGCCACGGCATTGATAAAATCTGGCTGGTTGTCATACCCCACAGGCGCTGTTTTATAGAGCGATGAGTGTTGAACCAGTGTTGTTTCAGGTAGCGTTTTCAGGGCTGCAAAAGCATTTAATACTTGTTGCTGGGGCGATTGTAAGTTGCTGCCAAGGGCAATAAAAGTAGTAGTCATGCGGATGAACTATGCTTGTGGTGCGCTATTGCCAGCTGGTTTTTTTCGACGACGGCGACGTTTTGCGGCTGGCTCTGTATTGGGTTTTAGCATGGCGGTACGTGCTTCGCCTGTGGCATTCGCAAAGTTAGTCCACCATTCACCAAGCTCGGCTGGCACTTCGCCAGATTCACACCGCAATAACAGAAAATCATACGCAGCGCGGTAGCGTGGGTTTTCCAGCAAGCTAAATGGGCGCCTGCCCGCACGTTGTTCAAAACGCGGTTGCAGACCCCAAATTTCTTTCATGGTTGCGCTATAGCGTTTATGGATTGCCAATTTTTCTGCTTGAATATCAATGACTTCATTCATGGCAAAGTGCAGGGCAGGGATAGGGCGCTCGCCTTGTTTTTCATACACCGCCCATGCTGTCAGCACTTCATGCCATAGCAAGGTGGCAAATAAAAAGCTAGGCGAAACAGGTTTTTCGGCTAACACGCGGTCATCGGTATTTTGCAGCGCAAGCGTGACAAATTTTTCGCCCATGGGCTGTTCTAGCACCACATCAAGCAGTGGCAATAAGCCGTGATGCAAGCCATGTTTACGCAACGCAGTTACGCTTTCAATCGCATGCCCTGATAAAAACAACTTGAGCATTTCATCGAATAGGCGCGATGGCGGAACATCGTGTAATAAATCTGCTAATTTGGGGATAGGTGCTTCGGTCGATTTTTCAATCTTTAGCCCAAGTTTTGCCGATAAACGTATCGCACGCAACATACGCACTGGGTCTTCACGGTAGCGCGTGTCTGGGTCGCCAATCATGCGCAAAACCCCTGCTTGAATATCCGCTACACCGTTATGAAAGTCGATAATCTCTTCTGTAGCAGGGTCGTAATACAAAGCGTTGGCGGTGAAATCGCGGCGTACTGCATCTTCTTCCTGGTTGCCAAACACGTTGTCGCGCAATATGCGCCCAGTGTCTGCCACTTGCGCGTCATTTTGTTTGCTATCGGCTAGATGGCTACCACGGAAAGTGGAAACCTCCACCGTTTCATCACCATACATCACATGCACTAAGCGAAAGCGGCGACCAATAATGCGCGAGCGACGAAACACGCGATTGACCTCTTCAGGCGTGGCATTAGTGGCAATATCAAAATCTTTGGGCGTGCGTTGCAACAATAAATCGCGCACCGCACCGCCCACGACAAACGCCTCAAATCCCGCTTTTTGTAAGCCTTCCGTGGTTTTAATGGCGCCTATGCTTAATAAGTTAGGGTCGATACGGTGGTTTTTTACAGAAATACGCTTTGCTTGCTTTTGCCCATTTTTTGTCGCCTTTGCAGGAGAGGATTGGGTAGAAGTAGAGGCAGCCTTAGACTTTGGTGGAAAGACCTTTTGCAGCAGTTTTTTAATCATCAGAGGTGTTGCCCGTACATCCAAATCGCTATAAGTGGATAAATTATAACGTAAACTCGCTTGGTTTGCGTTTAAACAAATTAGGCAGGGTATTTCTTGGCGCGTACTGTTGGGGTTTAAATCGCTCAACGTTCATGTCACATGGCAATAGTTCACAGCTTGCATAAACTGCTTGCCCGCTGCCCCGCTAGTTTTAAAGTGGTTCCACCAAAGGAAATGCAGCTACGTTGCGAATAGGTTGAATGGATAAATTTAATGGTTAAGTTTTAATTGTTAAAATGAAATACCAAATGCCCATTCATTAAGGTGTAACGGACTTTCCCTGAGAGTTCTAAGCCTAAAAATGGGCTATTTTTACCTTGGCTTCTTAGGGCTTTAGGTTCAATCGTCCAATATTGTTCTAGGTCAAATACACACACATCGGCATCTGCGCCTATACTTAGATTGCCGCGATTTACGCCCAAAATATCTGCGGGTAAATGGGTGATGTAAGCAAGCGCTTGGCTGATTGATGCGCTGTTTTCGGTTGCCCATTTGAGGGCGAGTGGGAGCAATAATTCCAACCCGCTGGCACCGATTTCGGCTTCGGCGAAGGGGAGTAGTTTTGCGTCGTCATCCACAGGTGTGTGGTCCGAGCAAATGGCGTTGATAGTGCCGTCTTTTAAGCCGTTGATTAAGCCTGTTTGGTCGCGTTGAGTGCGAACAGGCGGTTTTAGGTGGCAATGAGCGTTAAAAAAGCCAATGTCGTGTTCAGTGAGGTGCAAGTGTGTGGCGCTTACATCGCAGCTTACGTGCAAGCCTTGTTGTTTGGCTTGGCGTACCATATCGACACCTTCTGCGGTAGATAGGCGGCATAAGTGAACGCGTGCGCCCGTTTCTTTGGCGATGCGTAATATGCTGGCTATGGCGAGCGTTTCTGCGGCAGATGGAATCCCTTTTAGACCTAGGCGTGCAGCAATTTCACCATCATGTGCGACACCTCCTTTGGCTAGGTAAGGTTCTTCTGGGCGTAGCCAAACAGTAAAATCAAAAGTGGCAGCATATTGCATGGCACGCCACAGCACTTGGGTGTCGGTGATCGCGCTATCTGCTTGAGCAAAGCCTACACAACCTGCTTCTTTAAGTTCGCACATTTCAGTGAGTTCTTTGCCTGCTAGCTGAGTCGTGAGTGCGCCGAGTGGGTAAACATGGGCAAGGTTGAGCTGTTTTGCACGATGCTTGAGCATTTCTACCAAACCCGGCTCATCTAGCGTGGGCTCGGTGTCTGGTGGGCAGGCAAGGCTAGTAACACCACCAGCGGCGGCGGCTTGCAATTCACTTTCTAGCGTGGCTTTGTATTCAAACCCAGGTTCACGTAGGCGTGCAGATAAATCTACTAAGCCAGGGCATACAATCAGGTTAGTTGCATCAATGGTTTGGTTGGCGGTGAAGTCTGCTGGTGCTTGCCCAATGCCTACCACTTTGCCTGCACCGATGTAGAGGTCTTGCACGGCATCAATATTGTTTTTTGGGTCGATTAAGCGCCCATTTTTGATATGAATTTTCATGAATTTTGTCCACCTAAAATGCTCATTACTGCCATGCGCACCGCAATGCCGTAGGTCACTTGTGGCAGGATGACAGACTGCGTACCATCGGCTACCGCACTGTCAATTTCTACGCCTCGATTCATCGGGCCTGGGTGCATGACAATGGCATCTGGTTTAGCGAGTTTGAGTTTTTCTTGGGTAAGGCCGTAGCATTTAAAATACTCTTGCGCGCTGGGCAACATGGCGCCGTTCATACGTTCATTTTGCAGGCGGAGCATCATCACCACATCTACGTCTTTTAAGCCCTCTGCCATGTCGTGGTAAACATGCACGCCCATTTTTTCTACGTGCTCTGGCAACAATGTTTTGGGAGCAATCACGCGCACTTCAGGCACGCCAAGTGTGGTGAGCGCATGAATTTCAGAGCGTGCCACGCGTGAGTGTAAAACATCGCCGACAATGGCAACGCGCAAGTTGTGCATTTCTGGCTTATAGCGACGGATGGTGAACACATCAAGCAAGCCCTGCGTTGGGTGTGCGTGGCGACCATCGCCTGCGTTAATAACGTGAATATGCGGTGCCACATGTTTGGCGATTAAATGTGCCGCGCCAGATTGGGAATGGCGCACCACAAACATATCGGCGTGCATGGCGGTGAGGTTATCCACCGTGTCTAAAATGGTTTCGCCTTTAGATTGTGAAGAAGTATTCACGTTGAGGTTAATCACATCTGCCGACAAGCGTTTTGCGGCAATTTCAAAGGTGGTACGTGTGCGCGTGCTGTTTTCAAAAAAGATATTGCATACGGTTTTACCGCGCAATAGCGGCACTTTTTTAACTTCGCGCTCGGCCACGCCAACAAAGGATTCTGCTGTGTCAAGAATTTGGTTGATAATACGCTGTGGTAAACCTTCAATTGATAATAGATGTTTGAGCTGACCATCTGCCGTGAGTTGTGGGTTGAGCACTAGGCACTCTCCTCGAGTTCAAAATAAAAACGGCCATCTGCTTGGCGTTTGAGTTGTAGGTTTTGTTCGGGTTGCAAATCAACTTCTCCCGCGACAATTTGCGGGGTAATCGGCAGTTCGCGCCCACCACGGTTAATCATCACAGCAAGGGTAATGCTAGCTGGGCGACCATAATCAAATAACTCATTCATGGCGGCGCGAATGGTGCGGCCAGTGTAAAACACATCATCAATCAAAATAATGTGACTATCTTGCACTTCAAATGGAATATTGGATGGTTTGGTATCTGCATGCAAACCGCGTTTGTTGTAGTCATCGCGATAAAATGAGCTGTCTAGCAACCCTAGCGCAACGCTTTGACCTTGTTTCTTAAATATTTCAATGAGGCGTTCTGCAATCCACGCGCCGCCACTGTGTATGCCGACAATCGCACTATTGCTTGTGATAAGCGGGGCAATTTGTTTGGCGAGCGCATCTAGTAGCGCTTCTGCGTCAGGAGTTTGCATAGCTTCTCGTCTCTTCGTTCACTCGGTCAAAATAGGATTGTAATATATGTTGCGCCGCGATTTGGTCGATTAACGGTTTCTGTTTGCGCCCTGTGACACCTTTTTCTTTCAGTGTTTGGCTGGCCTCAACGGAGCTAAAACGCTCGTCTATCATCACCACAGGGATGCCGAAACGACCATCTAAACGCCGAGCAAATTTTTTTGCGAGTGCAGTCATGGCGTGTTCGCTGCCATCATCTGAAAGCGGTAAGCCAACCACCAATACCTGAGGCTGCCATTCGGTAACCAGCGCGTTAATTTCAGCAAAGCGTATTTCGTTGGATTCATTGTCTATGGTGGTGAGTGGGTTGGCGATGCCAAGCATATGTTCGCCCATGGCAACGCCAATGCGCTGTTCGCCAAAATCAAACGCAAGCACCGTGCCCTGTGTGACTAATTGTTTGGTTTTATCGTTGTTGATGACTTGCAAGCGGTTAAGCATGCCCAGCCCCATCTGAAAGTTTGGCGAAATCTAAGCCTAGCAAGCCCATTGCTGCATTTAACTTGTTGTTATTGGGCGTGTCAAAAATAATGGCATCGCTGGCTTTTACCGATAACCAAGCATTGAGCCCCATTTCTTCTTCTAACTGCCCCGGTGACCAGCCTGCATAACCCAGTGTAAATAAAATTTTCTCAGGGCCGGTACCATTAGCAACGGCCTCTAAAATATCTTTTGAAGTCGTGAGTGCGGTATCGCCCGTGATAGCGATGGTTGAATCCCAATCACCAGGCGGCTGGTGCAAAACAAAGCCGCGCTCCGTTTGCACTGGGCCGCCAAACTGCACGGGTTTATTGGCTAAAGGGTGTTTGGCCAAATCAATTTTGAGTTGTGAAAATACGCTTTGATAGGTGATGTCTAGCGGATGATTGATGACCACGCCCATTGCGCCATCGGCATTGTGTTCGCAAATATAGGTCACGGATTTAGCAAAACGCGGATCGGCCATGGCGGGCATAGCAATCAAAAAGTGACCAGTAAGGTTAATGTTTTCCACGGTGGCGATTATCTCATAATCTCGTTGGGTAAGAAAATCTGCACAGTAAAACATTCATGCACTTCAACTGCTATGGTTGTTATCTTAAATGGATAGGTCTATAAAGTGTCACAAAAAGTTCAAATTTCTTTCTTATTTTATGAAGATCAAATTGGTATTGTCTAGGATATTTATTTGTTTAAATGACCATCAATAATGATACTGATGGATGTAAATGCTAGACGCTTGATATTTTGGATACTTGGAATTTTAGACACTGAAGTCTAGAACTTGCAAATGGAACATAGGGGATTGCAAATGGGTTTACAAAGCTTTTTTAGTCTTATGATTAGCCGTATGGTTAAGCGACATATAATTATTCTGCTCGGCGTTATCTTTGCTCTCACGAGTGCGCAAGCATTTGCTGCTCCAACTATTGAAGCTGGAAGTGGGCATAGCTTGCATATCGCTAGCGATGGTAACCTCTATGCGTGGGGGGATAATGGGTATGGTCAACTCGGCGATGGCACGACCATTGATCGTAATGCCTCAGTGCTGGTGCAACTCTTTCTACCCAGTGAAGTGAGCGCGGTGTCGGTGGCGGCAGGTTTTACTCACTCCCTCGCCATCGGCAGCGATGGCAACCTCTATGCGTGGGGGGATAACAGAGTTGGTCAACTTGGCGATGGCACGACCACTAGTCGTAATACCCCAGTGCGAGTGATTCTACCCAGTGGCGTGAGCGCGGTGTCGGTGGCAGCAGGTTTTGAACACTCCCTCGCCATCGGCAGCGATGGCAACCTCTATGCGTGGGGGTATAACAGTAGTGGACAACTTGGCGATGGCACGAAAACTGATCGTAATACCCCAGTGCAAGTCTTTCTACCCAGTGGCGTGAGCGCGGTGTCGGTTTCGGCAGGTGATAGTCACTCCTTCGCCATCGGCAGCGATGGCAACCTCTATGCGTGGGGGAATAACAGTATTGGTCAACTTGGCGATGGCACGACCACTAGTCGTAATACCCCAGTGCAAGTGATTCTACCCAGTGGCGTGAGCGCGGTGTCGGTGGCGGCAGGTAATTTGCACTCCTTCGCCATAAGCAGCGATGGCAAGCTCTATGCGTGGGGGGATAACGGAGTTGGTCAACTTGGCGATGGCACGACCACTGATCGTAATACCCCAGTGCAAGTCTTTCTACCAATTGGCGTGAGCGTGGTATCGGTGGCGGCAGGTAGTTTTCACTCCCTCGCCATAGGCAGCGATGGCAAGCTCTATGCGTGGGGACAGAACGGTGCTGGTGAACTTGGCGATGGCACGAGAACTGGCCGTAATACCCCAGTGCAAGTGATTCTACCCAGTGGCGTGAGCGCGGTGTCGGTGGCGGCAGCTGGTCGCCACTCCCTCGCCATCGGCAGCGATGGTAAGCTCTATGCGTGGGGGCTTAACAATTTTGGTCAACTTGGCGATGGCACGACTATCAATAAAAACAAACCAGTGCTTGGTGGGCTGCAAGGCCAAACCATTAGCTTTGCTAGCATTGCCAGTCGTGCATTAGATGTTATGTCGTTTAATATTACAGCCACCGCCAGCTCAGGTTTGGCTGTGAGTTTTGCGAGTGCGACGCCTGCTGTTTGTAGCTTGAGCGGTAATACCGTAACCCTGCTTCGTACTGGTAATTGCACCATCACGGCGAATCAAGCGGGCAATACAACTTATGCCCCTGCGCTGCCAGTGACCAACAGATTTACCGTGAGCTCAGCAAGAGCAAGCCAAAGCATTATCTTTGCTGCCATTAGCAATAAAACTTTGGGTGATGCGCCGTTTACCATCAGCGCAACTGTCAACTCTAGCTTAACGGTGACGTTTAGATCACTCACTACCAGTGTTTGCTCGGTATCAGACAATACGGTGAGTTTGCTCACTGCAGGTAGTTGCACGATAGAAGCGAATCAATCTGGCAATGCAATTTACAGATCTGCCAGCCCTGTGCAGCAAAGCTTTACTGTTTCTATGCAGAATGGTGGTGGCGCAGACTCAGGTGGTGATGTACCCTTGCCAGAATGGTTGTTGGTATTGATGTCTGCCAGTTTGTTAGGGATAGTGCTAAGAAAACAGCAGGGAAAATCAGCAGGAAATAGGCGCTAATTTCAAACTTTTGCTTCATTCCGTGCTTGGGCGTGTGAATAAGGTAATTGATTGTATATAAATATTCCACGGACAAGACCTTTACGGCCTCACGCGGAATCTATTGACCTGAACTACTGGACTACGACTTTTGTCGGGACTTTTGTCGGTATGACAAATTTTTGAACTGATGGTTTAGATTTTGTCTGGCTCCAGATAGCCCACTACTTCAAGCCCAAACCCTATCATGCTGGGCATTTTACGTGGCGTTGCCATGAGCTTCATTTTGCGCACACCTACATCTAGCAAAATTTGCGAGCCGATGCCGTAATGACGTAAATCTTGACGGGAGCGCACTGGGTTATCCGCTTGCAAAATGCTGTTGAGAAGTGCGTTGCCGTCTTCGGTACGGTGTAATAGCACGAGTACACCATAACCTGCTTCGTTGATGGTTTTGAGCGTGTTGAGTGTGTTCCAAGAGTGTGATTGGCTAGAGCTATCTAGCAAATCAAAGACAGAAAGCGGCTCATGCACACGCACCAAGGTTTCTTTATCGGCTGAGATTTTTCCTTTGACTAATGCTAAGTGTGTTTGATTGGCGATTTTATCTGTGTAGGCGATGAGTTGCATTTCACCATAAGGGGTTTGTATGGTGCGCTCTGCACTGCGCTCAATCAAACGCTCGGTTTCGCTACGGTAGTGAATTAAATCGGCTATTGTGCCAATTTTTAGATTGTGATCTTTGGCAAATTCGATCAAATCGGGCAAGCGTGCCATGCTGCCATCGTCTTTTAAAATTTCGCAAATGACAGAGGCTGGCTCTAAACCTGCTAGGCTGGCTAAATCGCAACCTGCTTCCGTGTGACCAGCGCGTACTAAAACGCCACCATTTTCTGCGGTGAGGGGGAATACATGACCAGGGCTGACAATGTCTTTAGGCTGCGCGTTTCGCGCTACGGCAGCCTGTACGGTGCGGGCGCGGTCTGCGGCGGAGATGCCAGTGGTGACGCCTTCTGCGGCTTCAATCGACACGGTAAAATTAGTGCGCATGCTAGAGCCGTTTTTTTCTACCATGGAGGGTAGATTTAACTGCTTGCAACGTGCTTCGGTGAGGGTTAGGCAGATTAAACCGCGCCCAAATTTCGCCATAAAGTTGATGTGTTCTGGTGTGGTGAACTGTGCGGCTAGAACTAAATCACCTTCGTTTTCACGGTCTTCTTCATCCACCAATACCACCATACGCCCTTGGCGCATTTCTTCAATAATTTCTGCGGTGCTACTAATGCAACGTTCTGGCATTAAGCCTTTTCTCCATCATTTTCGGTTTGCCATTGCGCCATGCGCTCCACATAGCGGGCGATTAAATCGGCTTCTAAATTCACGCGGCTGCCTATGCCTAAATACTGCAACGTGGTGTGAGATAGCGTATGCGGGATTAAATTCACGCTAAACGTATCTTTTTCGATGGTGTTGACGGTGAGGCTGACACCATCCACCGTGATTGAGCCTTTGACCGCGATATAGCAAGAAATATTGTGCGGTGCACGCACGACTAATTGCCAGCAATCGCCTAGCTGCTCAAAACGCACCACTTGACCTACGCCATCGACATGGCCGCTCACCAGGTGTCCACCTAAACGGTCTGAATAGCGTAAGGCTTTTTCTAAGTTGACCGCGCGTTCGCTGTTTAAGCCTGCGGTGCAACTTAACGTCTCTTTTGAAACGTGTGCTTCAAAGTGATGTTTACCTAAATCAATCACGGTTAAGCACACGCCATTGACAGCAATGCTATCACCGACCACGACATCGGCTAAGTCTAACTCAGCAGTGTGGATGCGAAGTTTGACATCATCCCCAGTAGGGGCGATGCGCTCAATTTGACCAACGGTTTGTATGATGCCTGTAAACATAAGATAATTTTAGCAGGTTTAAAGAGAACACAAGTGCTAGAATTACGGTCAATTTATTAAATGTTGATTAAATTGTCACTTAAATCTTTACCCTACGAGCTGTTTGTTGGTATGCGCTATACACGTGCTAAACGGCAGAATCACTTTATTTCATTTATTTCACTGACTAGCATGGTTGGCATTGGGCTGGGTGTGGCAGCGCTTATTGTCGTGTTGTCTGTGATGAATGGTTTTCAGGAAGAGTTGCGTGCACGTATCTTGGGCGTGGCCTCGCACGTGCAAATCACGGGTGAAAATAACCAACTAGATCATTGGGAAAACTTATCTGCCAAGGTTGATAAAGCACCGCATGTGCAGGCGGTAGCACCGTTTATTATGGCGCAGGGGATGCTTTCCAACGGACAGGCGGTGCAGGGAGCAATCGTGCGCGGAGTGTTGCCCTCTACCGAAGTGAATGTGTCTGATTTAAGTGCAAAAATGAAGGCAGGTAGTTTAGATAATTTACAAAGTGGTGAATTTGGCATTGTCTTGGGCATGGAGTTGGCGCAATCGCTGGGCGTGATATTAGGTGATAAAGTGGTGCTGCTCGCCCCGCAAGGTCAGTTTACGCCTACTGGCGTCGTGCCGCGTATTAAGCAATTTACTGTCGTGGGTTTATTTCAAGTAGGCATGTATGAGTACGATGCAGGGCTGGCCCTGATTCATATTGATGATGCCGCCAAGCTGTATCGCATGAACGATAAGGTATCGGGCGTGCGTTTGAAGTTGGATGATTTGTTTTTAGCGCCCACCGTCACGCGCGATTTGGCGAATTTACTCAGTTATAGTGGTGCTTATTACTTAACCGATTGGACGCAAGAACACGCCAATTTCTTTCGCGCTGTGCAGATGGAAAAACGCGTGATGTTTATTATTTTGGCGCTCATTGTTGCTGTGGCAGCGTTTAATATTGTTTCCACATTGGTGATGGCGGTGACAGATAAGCGTGCTGATATTGCCATTATGCGTACCTTTGGCGCCAGCCCGCGTAGCATCATGTTGATTTTTATGGTGCAAGGAGCATTGATAGGCGTGATTGGCACTGTCGTTGGCGCACTGATAGGGGTATTGGTAGCCTATAACATTGGCACTATCGTGCCGTTTCTGGAAAGTCTACTTCACGTTCAGTTTTTGGCGAAAGATGTGTATTACATTAGCGAGTTGCCCTCGCATTTGTTATGGAGTGATGTGATTACCATCACCATTTTATCTTTTGTGCTGAGTTTACTCGCCACGCTTTACCCCAGTTGGAAAGCCTCTAAAACCAACCCTGCGGAGGCTTTGCGTTATGAATAACAGCGATTTAAATGCTAATGCAACGTCAATTTTAGCTTCCCGTGGTTTACGCAAAACCTATGCGGGGCTGGATGTTGCAGTGCTCAACGGGATTGACTTTACCGTTGGCGCGGGTGAACAAGTGGCGATAGTCGGTACTTCTGGTTCGGGCAAAAGTACCTTGTTGCATTTGCTTGGTGGGTTAGATGCGCCAAGTGCAGGCGAGGTGAGTATATTGGGTCAACCATTAGCGACCATGAGCGAGACGAAACGCGGTCAATTGCGTAATCAATCGTTAGGCTTTGTCTATCAGTTTCACCATTTGTTGCCAGAATTTACCGCCGTTGAAAATGTGGCCATGCCTTTGTTGATTCGCCGTATGCCGCGCGAGCAGGCTCTGGCTTTGGCGGCGGAAACTTTGGCAAAAGTTGGCTTACAACATCGGCTAGAGCATATGCCGGGTGAGCTTTCTGGTGGGGAACGTCAACGTGCGGCGGTAGCGCGTGCGTTGGTGACGAATCCGCAATGTATTTTGGCAGATGAACCCACAGGCAACCTAGATCGCACGACAGCCAATGGGGTGTTTGATTTGCTACTCGCCTTGAATCAAAGCCAAGGGGTGAGCTTGGTGGTAGTGACGCATGATTTGGAGTTGGCGGCAAAAATGCAGCGTCAATATCGTCTGCAAGACGGATTGTTGGTCTCAACTCAAGCTTAAACGGGTATGTTATTCGCGCTGACTTTCGTTCTCGGTGCGTGGTGTTTGCAACAAATGCCTGAATTGCCCAGTGTTTACTGGGCTTTTTTACTTGTACCCGCTTTATTTATCGCTATACTTTTCCGTCAGTTACCCATTTTTCGCGTGATCTATTTAGGGCTGTTTGGTCTACTGGCAGGCTACTTCTGGGCATTATTGGTGGCGCAGCATCGTTTGGCAGATGAGTTGCCCACCGCATGGGAAACCAAAGCGATTCAAATTGAAGGGGTGGTTGCTAGTTTGCCGCAACAGCTAGAGCGTGGCGAGCGCTTTGAGTTTGATGTGGAAAAAGTATTATCTCCGCAAGACGCTATCCAACGTGTCGTGCCCAAACATATCTCCATTACGCAATATCACAACGATGCATTTGGCGGCAATGTGGCTAACGAAGTCAAAACCAACCGTTTTCATGCAGGCGAGCGCTGGCGGTTAACCGTGAAATTAAAGCGCCCACATGGCACAGCGAATCCGCATGGGTTTGATTTTGAAGTATGGGCGTTAGAACGCAATATCCGTGCGGTTGGCAGTATTAAACATGCAGATGAGTTGGTGCAAAACTTTGTATTTCGCCCCAAGTATTTAGTGGAAGCCGCACGTGAAAAAATTCACACGCGCATGCAGCAAGTGTTGGGCGATAAACCCTACGCTGGCGTGCTGGAGGCACTAGCGATTGGCGATGAAAGCGGGATTTTGCAACAAGATTGGCAAGTGTTTTTGCGCACAGGGGTGAATCATCTTATGAGCATTTCTGGCTTACACATTACCATGCTGGCGGGTTTGGCGTATGGTTTGGTGGCAGCCATTTGGCGCAGAAGTGAGTCTTTGGTTTTGTGCTTACCCACACGTAAAGCGGCAGTAGTGGCAGGGGCGATTATTGCGTTGTTGTATGCGTTGGTGGCAGGTTTTTCAGTGCCCTCGCAACGTACTTTGTATATGTTAGCGGTAATGGCTTGGGCGGTGTGGAGTGGTCGCCAAATTGCACTGACGCGCGTGTTGGCTTACACCTTGTTTATTGTGGTGTTGTTAGACCCTTGGTCAGTTTTGGCAGCAGGGTTTTGGCTTTCATTCGGCGCGGTGGCGATCATGGGGTTTGCTTTGGGTGCGCGTTTGGCGCGTCCACATTGGTTGAGCGAGGCGGTGCATACGCAATGGGCGGTTACGCTGGGGTTGATTCCCTTATTGCTGGTGTTGTTTCAGCAGGTATCAATCATTTCGCCGTTGGCGAATGCAATCGCGATTCCATTAGTGAGTTTGGTTGTAGTGCCGTTGACATTATTAGGCGCGATGTTGCCAGTTGATAGTGCGTTGCATCTGGCTCATTGGGTGATGGCATGGTGTATGAAGTTATTGATTTGGATGGCAAGTTTCCCCCTTAGCACTTGGCAACAACACGCGCCACCCAGCTGGACATTGCCAGTCGCAATTTTAGGTGTTATGTGGACACTCATGCCACGAGGCTTTCCGCTACGTTATTTGGGTTTATTCGGTTTGTTGCCGATGTTGCTCATCGTGCCTAAACGCCCAGCGCAAGGTGAAATGCACGTTGCGGTGTTAGATGTTGGGCAAGGTCTAGCCGTGGTGGTGCAAACGCAACATCATGATTTGCTGTACGACACAGGCCCCAAATATTCCAGTCAAAGCGATAGCGGTAGTCGCATTATTGTGCCGTATCTGCGGGGGGAGGGCATACGTCAGTTGGATGGGTTAGTGGTGAGTCATAATGATGCAGACCACAGCGGTGGCATGGTGTCTGTATTATCGCAAGTGCCTGTCAAATGGCTAGCATCATCATTGCCTGATGATGCGCCTGAGCTTACTCAGCAAAAGCATCTCCATTGTTTTGCAGGGCAAAATTGGCTTTGGGATGGCGTACATTTTGAAGTGCTCCACCCCAGTTTAGAGAGTTATGAAAATACAGCTATTAAAGATAACAACCGTAGTTGTGTGTTACGCATTAGCAATGCATACGGTAGCGTATTGTTAGCGGGCGATATTGAAAAACAGGCCGAGGCAGAGTTATTGGAAAATGCATCAGATAGCCTAGCAAGCGATATATTAGTCGTGCCGCATCATGGCAGTAAAACCTCTTCCACTTTAGATTTTATTGCTGCGGTTAATCCGCAAGTGGCTATTTTTACCATGGGCTATCGCAATCGCTTTGGTCACCCTAAGGCTGATGTGGTGAACCGCTATCAGCAAGCGCAAAGTCGCTTGTATCGTTCAGACCAAGATGGCGCAATACTGATTGATTTTACTGCTAAAAATACTTCCACGAACCCTAAAATTCAGCATCATTACGCCATGCAGATTTCTCCTTGGCGTCGCACAAGTCCACATTACTGGTATGCAGAAAAATAAACTTTCTCGCAGTCTGTAAAGTTTCACAATTTAATGCCGAAACATATCTTGAGAGCGGTGCTTAACCAGCACTAAGAAGATCTATGCGTTCGGCCAACCGCCGAACATCAATTGATGACGAAACTTTTAGATAGACGGGGGAAGGTTTATGCAACCTTTAAAAGTTGGTATTGCAGGGCTAGGCAGAATAGGGCGAGGCGTAATACGCGCAAATCACAATAAATTAATGGATGGTCGATTCGATATTCGCGTGATTTGCGATGTGATGCCGATAGAGCAACTAGCCTATTTGTTAGCGCACGATACCACTTATGGTAAACCTCCATATAATGTTGATTGCACAGACAACGAAATTGTCATTGGCAATAAAAAAATTCGGTATGAACAAGTAGATCGTCGTCGTAGCCAAAGTGAGGAATATTACGATGCCATACAAGCGTATGCGCTAGATGTGCTAGTGGATTCTACAGGCACTGCGAGTATTGAAGACTTACGTTTGATGTTGGATCACAAGGTCGCGCGCAAAATTCTGTGTACCAATAATATTAAAGGTGCAGATATTAGCTTGGTGTACGGTGTGAACGAAGATGCATACGACCCTACGATACACCAAGTGGTCACTTCTAGTACCTGTACAGGCAATGCATTTGCGCCAATTGCATATATACTCAATGAGCATTTTGGTATCGTGCATGGTCGTGTGGTGACGATACACCCCTTGCTTTCAGATCAGCGTGTGTTAGATGGTTTTCATCCAACTGCCCAGCTTGGCAGAGCCTGCGCCGCTTCAATTATTCCCACTACCACTGGCGTCGGGGCGTCAGCGGTGATGGTTATTCCTGAGTTGGAAGGCAAGCTAGATTGCTTATCTTATCGAGTGCCTACGGAAATTGTATCAGTCATTGATGTTTCTGCTACCCTCGCTAAAAAAACCACTTTAGATGAGTGTATTGAGCTATTTGAACACTATGCCAAAACAGGCATGGCAGGTATTATCCAATGTGATTATGGTGCATGGGGACAGCAGCGTGCCAGTATTGATTACTTAGGTTCAGAATACTCATCAGTGTTATTGATGAAACAACTGAGTTTACAAAACGGTTGCCAAATTGGTTTAGCGTTAATGCATGATAACGAAATGGCTTATTGCTGTCGGGTGCTGGATATTCTTGGCGTGATGAGTCGGGCACAACAAATTCAAAACAAAAGTTACTTAACTCCTAAGCTCGAAACTGCAAGGCCGTATGTATTCGAGGTATTAAGTTAACACCATTTAATTAAGCTTTAGTGAGTACGTATCGTCATTCGATTGCCCCCATTTAAAAGTAAATGGGAGACGTTTCTCTTGGCGATTACTGGCATATTATCTTTGATATTTTTCTAATCAAAACCTTCAGATGGCTCTGCAAACGCTAGTGATTTCAATGGATCAGCCAGAGAAACAGACCCAACTAATTGTACTGATGCGAAGGCTTAGGCTAACTTCTCATTCACGTTTCAATATAGAATTGATTAGTTTCACCTAACTTAATTTATTTGCATTCATAAATGTTGGGTAACTTGTTTACCCACGCGGTGGAGTAGGTAAATTCCTTTAAGCGTGCGCAGAGTCTGCCCACCCCACTTTGCTGGACTATTTCTTGCGCATTCTAAAAACCATTACGCCTAAACCAGCAAGCAACATCGCGTAGCTTTCAGGTTCTGGAACAGAAGAAATTGAATTTATACGCAAATTTCGACCAATAGCAGTTAAGTAGTCATGCGAAGTAAAAAAGCCATCTGTTGTGAATTTTAAAAAACTTAACGATAGTTGAGTTAAATCAAAAAAAGATGCATCTGGGGGATTAAGTGGCAGGGCAGTAGAGTCTAAAGCTTTGCCAGAGCTATCTTTGTATATTAATTGGATGTCACCGAAGATTAAATCTCCAAAGTTTGTCGTTTCGCTATCAGGGCTAGCAAAAGCCAAACTAAAGTTATCTCCTAAAAATTCTACGTTTGAATTAAAATTGTTGTATATATAGAAAACTCCATTTTTAGAAGGGTCATTGCTATTAAAGTTATGTGACCCAATTGAGATAGATAATGATTTAACCGCATTTAAATGACTGCAATTATAAGCAGAGCTGTCATCAGCTTCACAACCAATACGCTCCTCCACAATCATTGTTCCAGAAATAACATCCCCCATAGAAAAATAAGGTTGTAAGTCTTGATTAATTAGATCTAGATTTCCTGTAATTGACCAAGTTGAAGTTGCTGCATGTAAATTACCAACGAATAATAAAGTCAATGAAAGTAAAAGGTTAATAATATGAAATTTCTTTTGCGAGTTCATTTCAAATCTCCGATGTTTTAACATAAGAACTAACTATATGTTTTATCTATTACGGATTTATGAACTACCTAGTTTCTTTCTTAAGTCAATGAGATCAGACCTGAACCCGCAAACCTTAGGCTGACTTCATGCGCGTTTCAAGATAAAATCCACCCCTAATCTTTCCTCA
>CAZUGV010000013.1:0-45467 GCA_964620425.1 uncultured Methylophilaceae bacterium
TTTACGTGCGGCTTCGTCCGTTCAAATTTACCTTTTGCCATAATATTCTTCCTTTTAAACCAGTTAAACTTTAAGCTTCACAATCAAGAACATACCAACACCATACACGCCAGCACTCTTGGTGCCCATGGCGGGAATCGGACCCGCGACCTCTCCCTTACCAAGGGAGTGCTCTACCACTGAGCCACATGGGCGCTTTAGATCCCCAACACTACATGCAAAAGCAGATTAGCGATATAGCCAACCACAGACCAAATCTGGAGCGGGCGACGAGGTTCGAACTCGCGACATCTTGCTTGGAAGGCAAGTGCTCTACCAACTGAGCTACACCCGCATACCCGCCAGATTTCTGGCCCATAAACTCTAATTCAACAAAACACCTGACCAACTAAATAATTTGGTGGAGGGGGAAGGATTCGAACCTTCGTACTCTGAGAGAACGGATTTACAGTCCGTCGCCTTTAACCACTCGGCCACCCCTCCAAACCGAACCCAAGATTATGCTCACATTTTCACTTACTGTCAAACCTAATATTAAATTATTTATTATCTTATCCATACATATTTAGTTTTAGCTAAATTCAATACTGCTCGCTAGTACCGTGGCACATACTCAGGATAGGCTTTAGCATAAATCGCTAAATCTTTATCTAATGTGTGCCAGTTCACAGTTTTTGCTACTGCAGCATAAACCCAATGCACGATTGGATTTTGGTGGCGGCAATAGTTTGTAAGTGCAACCATTTCATTACCCAGTTCAATTTTTGGGGCATATCCTGTTTGTCCACTTTGAATGGCTTTTGCGCCAACGCTGTATGACCATTGCACCGCAGCCTCCCAAAGACGAAAATACAGAAACCATTCTTTAGGTTGTTTGTAGTCTATACCGATAAATTTGTTTATAACTTGATCGCCCACTCTAAAACAGAGCATAAATGAAACTATTTTCCGCGTATCTCGCAAGCGCAATATTACATAATAGGCATGTTCATATTGAGTAATCAAATCAAAAAATTTTCGATTCAGACGCTCGAACTTTGTGTCACCTTTTTCATAGGTTTGCCAAAACAGGGAAAAAATTTCATCCATCACTTCAATACTAGGTCGCTGCATAACCACAATATCAATGGGTGCTTGAGCTGCTTGCTTTAGCTTCTTTTTTAATTTGTTGCGGCGCGAAGCTTTGAGTGAACCAAGGTATCCATCAGAATCTTTTCCAGCCAACTTAACTTCAGCGCCAGGAAAACTGACCAATCTAAATAAACCCGCTTTGTTTAAGAACGCTGAAAATGCATGTTGATGTTGGTTGCTAAAGTCCTTCCACACACGCATGGGTGCTTTAATTTCGCTCGCATAGACCTGCATTGCTTGATTGACCGCCTCTAATACAGCCTGTGCTTCTACGCCATCAATCATACCTACGCGACCTTCGTCACTGCATGGCGAGCCTATAAAAAAAGTGCGCTGATAAAGCAGTGAAGGCATCACCTTACCAAGCAATTGAATAGTAGGCAAAAGGAATGGGGGCACAACAAGACTTATCGGCACATTCATCACAAAAGCTGGTGCGATGGCAATTGGCTCTTCTTGTTCTTCCGTATAAACCACACCATAAGTGAAGGCGAACTGATCTTGCAACTCAGCTTGCTCTAGCGCCAAATACCACCAACGCCCTTCAAATGGTTCTGCAAAGCAAGCATCCCACAACTCACTTGAAATTTTGGTTGCCGAATCAACCCATTCAACACGCAATATATGATTTGAGCTCATTTTTAATCTTTATTTTTTCTGTGTTGCGACACTTTTTGGATGGTCTTACACACTATATCGAAAGCCTCTTCTTCTAACCAAAGACTGTTGCTAATAATCATGCTACGTGCAGCGAAATCTCTAGCATTGGGCGTTTGGAGCGAATCTAAATATGAGGAAAGATAATGATAATCACCCAGCGAATGAATAAACAAACGCCCAACTCCAAGGCGTTGCTGCCAAATTTCCGACAAAACTTGGTTACGCAATCGTTCACTTGGTAGCAACACAATGATAAACGGCCAGACCCCTTGTGTGCTGGCAAAGTCATCAATCACACACACGCCTTGCATCCGTCGTAATCGCGCAACGCGTTGCAAAGCTTGTTCGCGAGTAAGCTGGTAGTACGCAGGCAATCTCTGAAGCGCCTTAGCTCCGACGCGCTTTCGCCAAGATCCTACACGATGAAGTGGAAACTTTAGACTACAGTAGTCGCCCACCGCGCTCAACAAATCACCACGCTTTAACGCTGCTCTAAGTGGCATTCCAAATACAAGCGCCATCGAAATTGGCCTATATAGCAAGGCATAACCTAGCAACTCAACCATACGCTTTAGCTCATGAAAAAAATTGCTGGATGTTACTTGCTGGCTTGTTAGCTTCAGCGCCTGCTGCATCAATTGATCTCGTGCCACCAATACACCACCTGCAAAAATGGTTAAACCTTTACCCACGCCCAAACTGTAAAAACCAATATCACCAAAGGTACCCACAGACTGACCATGCAAAGTTGCCCCTAATGATTGTGCTGCATCTTCTACCACATATGCACCACATTGCTTTGCCACTTCAAGCACGGTTAGCATATCGACCACTCGACCAGCTAAATGCGTTGGAACTATCGCTAAGGTATCTTGATTGCATAGTTGACTTAAAGCATCGTTATCAAGCGCAAAATGGCTCACTGAAGTATCACAGAGCACTGGATTTAAGCCGCAATATACCACTGCAACGACCACCCAAGGACAAGTGTAGGCAGGAATAATGACACTTTGCCGATTACTCATTTTTTTCAACGTGAGCAACGCAACTACTAGTGCCGCTGTACCAGAACACTCTACCTGCACCCAAGGCACGCCAATCATTTTTGCCAACGCATCCTCAAGCGTCGCAGAAGTTGGCAAAAAATCACGCCAGCGTAGTGGCAAACCTGCGGTGGGAGGCGGCTCTTTTAGTCTATTTAGCATAGCCAAACATTCTATCAAACTTATTGACCTTCCCCTTAGCGGCTATCCACCGATGACATGCACCAAAACTATTTAATCTTGAGATTTTTTTGATTCGCTTATACTCAAACAAACAATTCCCAACACAATGCACAGCGCCCCCACTATCTGCATCAACTTCAAATGCTCCCCAAAAAACAGAGTAGATATCAACAACACGAATACTATTTCCAAATGTGATGCAGCGAATGCAGGGCCTACAGGCGCATGCTTAAGCAATGTCATCCAAGCGACGAACGCGCCCAAGTACCCCAAGACTGCACCATAAATCCAAACGCCTCTAAACACCTGAATAAACCAATCCAACTGCAGTGCAAACGGAGCAACATTTGATGACGCTAGCTTGAACGACACCTGTGTAAGCGTATCAAACAGCATCAATACACCGAAACCTATGACATAAAAATAGACTTTATTCATGCATACACTCCCACCAAGATAACTCCCAGCGTAATAAGCAGAATCCCGATCATGCGCATACGATCCAATCGCTCGTTAAAAATCAATCTACCAGCGACCACAATAGCGACCATATTGATTGCACCTAACAGCACGCCTTGTGAGAGTGAAAGCACAGATAAAAATGCAAGCCAGATCACAAACTCAAGACAAAAACAAATAATCCCAATCCAAAGTGGAGCATTAGAAAGCATCGATTTCCAGCGCATCCACTCATTGGCTGACGTATTTTCAGCAGTCGCCGCGTACTTTAACGCCACATGACCGAGGGTATCGCACACAACATTAAGAACCCATATAAACAGCGCGAGGGATGACAATGATTCCGCCTGACTCTATTCGAATAAGAATGAATTTTAGCACACTACAAAAAAACAACCTGTAGCGAAGCAATTGAGGTGTCCGAGCCATTAAAATCCACTCGCTTGACTAACATGGTTATGCCCAGTTTGATTGCAAAGTCTTTTTCTAATCGCTAGATAGGTTACTTTGCACCAAAGTATCGCCTGCACATCTAGCTAACCATGCCCTACAAATCAACGCAGATGAGAAACCACTATAAATAGATCCGAAGTGGAAAGCCTTCAAAACCGTTGCCATCCCAAAACTATTGAGCACTGCTTTACAGATTCAGCAATTGAAGTTGATATAAAAGAAAAAGCCCCAAATGTTGGGGCTTTTTATCTAATTGCGCTGCTTCATTAAACATACGCTAATTTGTGGCGGAGCGGACGGGACTCGAACCCGCGACCCCCGGCGTGACAGGCCGGTATTCTAACCAACTGAACTACCGCTCCTAAACTTGTTGCATTCCATAACACTTGCAACTTAGTTGCCAGTTAGCTTCTGGTATTGCATACGTTGATGACTGGTGGGTGCTAACGGGGTCGAACCGCTGACATTCGCCTTGTAAGGGCGACGCTCTACCAACTGAGCTAAGCACCCGTCTTCATCAACGAAGACCGCTAGTTTACACTATCTTTTAAAGCTTTACCAGCCCTAAATTTAGGTGACTTAGCAGCTTTGATGTTAATTTCTGCACCTGTACGAGGATTACGACCACTTCTCGCTGCACGATCTCCCACATAAAATGTACCAAATCCTATCAATGTTACGGTATCACCTTTTTTTAAGACCTTGGTGATAGTAGAAGTTGCAGCATCCAAAGAACGCCCAGCAGCAGCTTTAGAAATTCCAGCGGCTTTAGCAATATGGTCAATCAAATCTGATTTATTCACTTGTAATCCCCTTTCGTCATTATTAATATGTGCAGGCTCTTCCCTGTGCCTAGCTTTATAGCAAGTCACAAAAGCTTATGTCAAGCCTTTGTGACAAATTTACACAGAAATGCTGAATCTATCGTTAATGTTTTGTGACAACAGCAACCTCAGGCTCTTTAGACTCACTCTCTGCACTGACAACCACCTCTGGTGTCACCGCCAATTCATCGAGAGGGGTAGGACTACGCTCAAGCGCATACTCTAACACTTCATCTATCCATTTAACTGAGTGTATTTCTAGACCATCTTTTATATTTTCTGGGATTTCAGTTAAATCTTTCACGTTTTGATCAGGAATCAGGACTATTTTGATGCCACCGCGATGTGCCGCCAATAGCTTTTCCTTCAATCCACCAATCGGCAACACTTCGCCTCGTAGTGTAATTTCCCCCGTCATTGCAACATCTGAACGTACTGGGATTTTGGTTAATACAGACACCAATGCTGTACAAATTCCAATCCCTGCACTAGGTCCATCTTTTGGCGTGGCCCCTTCTGGAAAGTGAATATGAATATCATTTTTTTCATAGAAGTCCTCAGGAATTCCTAATCGCTTTGCACGGCTCCGAACCACGCTCATTGCTGCCTGAATTGACTCTTGCATCACTTCGCCCAACTTACCTGTTTTGATTGCAACGCCTTTCCCTGGAAGTAAGACTGATTCAATAGTGAGCAACTCACCGCCCACTTCAGTCCAAGCAAGCCCTGTCACCTGTCCTATCTGATTTGATTTTGCAGCAATGCCGTAATCAAAACGTTGTACGCCAAGATACTTATCTAAATTTGCAGGGGTTACAGAAACCTTTTTAAAGCTTTTACCTGTTGCCTTATTTACGGTTGTTAATAATTCCTTGACGACTTTTCGGCAAATTTTTGAAATTTCCCTGTCCAAGCTTCGCACACCTGCTTCACGTGTGTAATATCGGACAATGTCACGCACAGAGGCCTCTGAAACGTTAATTTCGTTTTCTTTTAACCCATGCGTTTTTAACTGCTTAGGTAATAAATAACGCATCGCAATATTCACCTTTTCATCCTCTGTATAACCAGCTAGACGAATCACTTCCATACGATCTAGCAAAGGGGCAGGAATATTAAGTGAGTTAGAAGTAGCGACAAACATAACATCAGATAAGTCATACTCGACCTCGACATAGTGGTCAACGAAGGTATGATTTTGCTCTGGGTCTAGCACCTCCAACAGAGCAGATGATGGGTCACCGCGAAAATCCTGACCCATTTTATCCACTTCATCGAGCAAGAAAAGCGGGTTTTTTACAGCAACCTTGGTCATACTTTGTAAAATCTTGCCTGGCATAGAGCCGATGTAAGTACGTCTGTGTCCACGAATTTCAGACTCATCACGAACGCCGCCTAAAGCAACACGCACAAACTTGCGATTTACCGCTTTAGCAATACTTTGCCCAAGCGAGGTCTTACCAACGCCAGGTGGGCCAACAAGACACAAAATAGGTGCTTTTAGTTTATCAACGCGCTGTTGAACAGCAAGGTACTCGACGATGCGCTCTTTTACTTTATCTAGTCCGTAGTGATCTTGATTCAGTATATTTTCAGCAACAGACAAATCTTTGCTGATTTTGGTTTTTTTCTTCCATGGCAAATTCACGAGAGTTTCAACATAATTCCGCACAACGCTTGCTTCTGCTGACATTGGCGACATCATTTTGAGTTTTTTCATCTCAGCATGCGCTTTTGCCAAAGCATCTTTGGGCATTTTTGCATCTAAAATACGTTTTTCAAGTTCCTCGATATCCGCATTTTCATCTTGCTCGCCAAGCTCTTTTTGAATGGCTTTCACTTGTTCATTCAAATAGTATTCGCGTTGGCTTTTTTCCATCTGGCGCTTTACGCGACCACGAATACGCTTCTCAACTTGCAAAATATCAATTTCAGACTCAAGCAAACCAAGTAAATGATCTAAACGCTCTGTTACACTGAACATCTCAAGGATGCTTTGCTTTTCCTCAAGCTTCAGCGTGAGATGTGCAGTAATGGTGTCTGCCAAGCGACCAGCATCATCAATAGTTGCGAGAGAAGTAAGAATTTCTGGTGGGATTTTTTTATTGAGCTTAACGTATTGATCAAACTGAGTAAACACTGTACGCATTAACGCCTGTGTTTCACTTTCATCTTCAACAGTATTTTCAATTTGCTCAACTTTTGCAGCAAAGCAATCTACCGTATCTACAAACTCAACCACGCGTGCGCGGTGCACACCTTCGACCAACACTTTTACCGTGCCGTCGGGTAGCTTGAGCATTTGCAATACCGTTGCAATTGTACCTACTTCGTACAAATCAGAACCGTCAGGCTCGTCGTTGTTAGGTGACTTCTGCGCAACCAAGAAAATCTGCTTATTGTGTTCAGACGCCAACTCTAAAGCCCGCACAGATTTAGCACGACCAACAAATAGAGGGATAACAAGGTGAGGGTAAACTACAACATCACGTAAGGGCAGCAGAGGCAACAAGCCAGCCTCAGCCGAAAATTCTGGGATAGTTTTATCTGTCATGAGAAACCTTCAATGTAAGCCACGTACAGTCACATACTGTACGCGTATGTTTATAAATAGGGGCAAACAATGCTTGTTTCAAGTGCTGGTAAATAATAAAAATTAAATGCAGCAAATATACTTAGTTAGAATTTAACTCGCTGATTCGGCTAAACGATTATCGTCAGAGTAAATCATAATAGGTGGGTTCTCACCTGTGATAACACCTTCATCGATCACCACTTTAGTTAAATTAGGGATCGAAGGCAAATCAAACATAATTTCGAGCAATGCATGCTCAATGATGGAGCGCAAACCACGCGCCCCTGTTTTACGCTCAAGGGCCTTTTTAGAGATTACACGCAACGCACCTTCACGGAATTCCAGCTCTACGCCTTCCATCTTAAATAATTTAGCGTATTGCTTAGTGAGTGCATTTTTAGGTTCAACTAAGATCGTCATCAAAGCGTCTTCATCTAGCGATTCTAAAGTAGCGATTGCTGGCAAGCGTCCAACAAACTCAGGAATCAATCCGAATTTAATTAAATCTTCTGGCTCCACATCACGCAACACCTCACCAATAGCGCGTGAGTCTTCTTTACTTTTCACTTCCGCACCGAAACCTATACCGCCTTTTTCGGAACGCCTGCGAATCACTTTATCCAAGCCATCAAACGCACCACCACAGACAAATAGAATGTTTGTAGTATCAAGCTGCACAAATTCTTGGTTTGGATGCTTACGACCACCTTGTGGCGGCACCGAAGCAACTGTACCCTCAATAAGCTTAAGCAACGCCTGTTGAACGCCCTCACCAGAGACATCACGGGTAATAGAGGGATTATCAGACTTACGTGAAATCTTGTCGATTTCATCAATATACACAATGCCACGCTGGGCTTTTTCGACGTCATAATCACATTTTTGCAACAGCTTTTGCATAATGTTTTCAACGTCCTCACCCACATAACCAGCTTCGGTCAATGTAGTAGCATCCGCCATTACAAATGGAACATCCAGCAAACGAGCAAGCGTCTGAGCGAGCAATGTTTTACCTGAACCAGTTGGACCAATCACTAAAATATTACTCTTAGCGATCTCAACGTCATCTTTAGCAGATGGTTGATCTAGACGCTTGTAGTGATTGTAGACCGCAACAGCTAAACTTTTCTTAGCTTGCGTTTGACCAATGACGTATTGATCAAGAATTTCGCAAATTTCTTTGGGGCTAGGCAAGTTACCATCACGCGGCTTGATACTGCTTTCGCCCTGCACTTCTTCGCGGATAATATCGTTGCATAAATCTACACACTCATCGCAAATAAAGACGGACGGCCCAGCAATTAGCTTTCTAACCTCATGCTGACTTTTCCCACAAAAGGAACAGTACAGTAGTTTTTCGCCTTCAGCTTTAGTCACCATGAGTTTTTCCTATTTATTATTTATTGCGTGTCGCATTTGTTACATTTTCAATTGTTTAGTGCAACAGCAGGCAAATATCATGCCGCATCAGTACGGTTTGCAATCACCTTATCAATCAGACCATATGCGGCAGATTGCTCAGCGCTCATAAAGTTATCACGCTCTGTATCACGATCAATCTCTTCTGCCGTTCTACCAGTATGCTGCGCTAAAATTCCGTTCAATTTTTCGCGCAAATACATGATTTCTTTTGCGTGAATTTGAATATCAGATGATTGTCCTTGGAAGCCACCAGAAGGCTGATGAATCATAATGCGAGAATTAGGCAAGCTATAGCGCTTGCTTTTTGCGCCCGCTGCCAGCAAGAACGCACCCATACTCGCCGCTTGACCGATACATAGCGTACTGACATCTGGCTTAATAAATTGCATCGTGTCATAAATAGACATCCCTGCAGTTACAGAACCGCCAGGGGAGTTAATGTATAAAGAAATGTCCTTGTCTGGATTTTCCGCCTCTAAAAACAACAGCTGAGCCACCACCAAGTTTGCACTCATATCATTCACAGGCCCAACCAAAAATATCACCCGCTCTTTTAACAAGCGCGAATAAATATCATACGAACGCTCACCACGCCCGCTTTGCTCAATCACCATCGGAATGTATCCCAAACTCTTTGGATCCCAAGATGGTTGAACCAGTTGATTTTCAGCCTCAGAATGCATTTGTGTAAACATTAAGCATTTCCCATCAAATCATCAAATTTAACTTCAATTTCGGACACTTGGGCAGACTTCATCACCCATGCAACCACATTCTCTTCAGTTGCCAAACTTGCCGGCTCATCCAAACGTTTCGGGTCTTCATAGTACCAGCGCACCACATCAGCAGGATGCTCAAAACTTTGAGAGAACTGCTCAACCATTGCCCGCACCTGCTCTGCATTTGCTTGTAGCGAGTTTTTGTTCACAATATCACTTAATATCAAACGCAAGGTGGCGTTCCGCTTGGCCTGCTCTTCAAACATTGACGGCTCAATTTGCACATTACTTAAATCAACACCGCGCTGCTGTAAGTTTTGTTGCGCCATTTGCATCAGGCGATTAACCTCAGCGTCAACAAATGCTTTTGGCAACTCAAACTGCGCAAAACCCACAAGCGCACTGAAAACTTGATCTTTCAGCCTAGCGCGAACACGCTTCTGCACTTCTTGACGCAAACTTTCTTTGATGTCGGATTTCATTTTCTCGACATCACCATCATCAACTCCCAAGGTGCGCGCAAAATCAGCATCAACCTCAGGCAATTTTGCCTCAGCAACACTATTAACAGTCACTTGATAAGAGACCGTTTTACCTGCTATTTGCTCAGGCTTGTGGTCTTCTGGGTATGCAATTTCAAATGTTTTCTGAACACCAGCTTTACTGCCAATCACATTTTCATCAAACTCAGCAACACGACCACCATCAGCAAGCACTACATCAAGCCCTTGCGAACCAGTACTTTCCACTTCCTGACCATCCATAGAGGCAACCAGTGACAAGTTAACTTTATCTCCCTTTTTTGCTGCGCGCTTAACTTCATGGTAGGTTGCACGCTGCTTAACCAACACATCTAGCGTCTTATTAACCTCAGCATCCGCAACTTCCAATACTGGCTGCTCAATTTTCACACCAGTTAAATCACCCAGAACAATTTCTGGAACAACCTCAAAAGTTGCCACATACTCAAGCTGACCACTGGCAGCATCAAAGGGCTTATGCTCAATATTTGGGAAACCAGCTACGCGCAAATTGTTTTGCTCCACAGCCTCTGTAAAAGAGCGCTCAATTGCGCCTGACAACACTTCGTCGCGCACTTGCGCGCCATATTGCTGCTCAACCATTTTCAAGGGCACTTTGCCTGGACGGAAGCCTGCTACTTTTGCAGTGCGAGAAATCCGCCCAATACGTTGGTTCATTTCCTCTTGAAGCGGTTGCATAGGTACAACAATCGTCATGCGACGTTCTAGATTGCTGATGGTTTCAACATTAGTTGCCATGTGCTGTAATCCTTAATACAAAATGAATTTGGTGCGAAAGGAGAGACTCGAACTCTCACGCCTTGCGGCGCTGGAACCTAAATCCAGTGCGTCTACCAATTTCGCCACTTTCGCAGGTTGCAATACAAATATATATCTGTGTGAGACTATCTAAAGATTTCTTAATGCCAATCAGGCGCACATTATAAACTACTTTAGATGTCTATTTTGATCTTCAAATAGATAAAACGCTGCTATTGTAACTTACTCTGCTCTCGAGGAAAACTAGAAATCCAAGATTCTTCAACTAAATGCCATTTCTTGGCTATCATTTCACATGCACAGCTGATGCCAACCAACTCCTAAAATTGACACCACCTATTGATCGCAAGATTGACAACACGTTTTGCTAGTAGCAAGATGCAATTACAGCATCAATGCTGAACTGAAATTTCAAGCGTTTAAAACCACCCAACCAGAAAGCATATATGCATAGCACCATCAATCAAGACGAAATTAGCATGTTACGTTCAGAACTCGAACTACTCATGAAAGAACGCACAGCACTGCTTAAAGTAACAGGCGCGGCTGCTGGCTTAGTGGCTGAATTAGATAGTCACGACTTACCTCAAGACACTGTAGAGGCGGCAGAGTTACTCGCCGCTAGCATCAACTCGCTCAATGAGGAGTCTCTACAAGACGCGCTGAACGCTGTACACGCAGAAATCGTTCGATAAATCCTTTTTGCTTCGTGACTTTAAAATTCTCGCGGTAACGCTCAACTAAAAATTGCCCCTCACCTGCCGTCCATGTAATATTCCGTCAAGGTGAGGATGCATGTCTAAAATAGCTACAAAAAATAAGATTTCAATATCCATAATCAACTGCGATCATTTGCCATGGCTTGGCTTTTTCATGATGGCAAATATGTTGACGGCTTGCGGGTTTCAAACCTACCAAGCCAAGCCAATTGATCCCCAACATCAACAATCTCAGTATCTCTCACGCACCCCGGATAGTGAAGCTTTTAAACAGTTTTTACTTAGCCAAAACTACCCTGTAACCGATTGGCCAATTCAGACATGGGGCGCTCGCGAGATTACGCTTTGCGCATTATTTTTTCACGCTGATCTCAACACATCTCGCGCAGAGTGGCGTGTAGCGATGGCAGAGCAATCCACTGCATCACAACGTCCAGAGCTCGGGGGTGCTGGCAATCTAGGCAACCACAGCAGAACTGAAGGGAATATTTCACCGTGGACATTAGGCATTGGGATTGACGTTCCAATTGAAACAATGGGTAAGCGCGAAGCGCGCATAGACCGCGCCATTCAACTTTCTGAAGCAGCGCGTTTACAAATCGGGCAAATTGCTTGGCAAGTACGCACCCGCATCACCAAAAGCTGGCTAACTTTTCAATACGCAAGCTTACAAAGCGAGCCGCTAGCGCAAGAGCTAGCCATCAGAAAGTCTATCGTTGCGATGCTTGAAAAGCGTTTGGCGCTGGGCATCGCTTCAAGCGTTGAAGTTGCGAATGCACGATTGGCTTTACAAAAGACGCAACAACAGTGGTCGCTCAATACTGGTCGCATCACCGAACTACGCGCTAAACTGGCAAGTGATGCTGGATTGCCCATCGGCAGTTTCAATGAGTTAAATATGGTCAAAATTGACGTCACACCCAACACCCAACAGTTAGATCAGTTACTTAAACAAGAGCAAGCGCAACCTAACTTAGCACCAACACAACAGGCCGCTCTACTAAATCGTTTAGATATACGTTCTGCTTTGGCGCGTTATGCCGCAAGTGATACAAAGTTGCGCTTGGAAATCGCAAAACAATATCCGAATATTACACTCAGCCCGAGCTATACTTTTGACCAAAGTGATCATGTATGGTCTTTAGGATTCTCTAGCTTAATGACCCTGATTTATAAAAATCGCGGACTGATTGAAGAGGCTCGTGCTTTGCGTGAAGTTGAAGCGACCAAATTTGAGAAATTGCAAGCCAGTGTTATTAGCCAATTGACGCAGAGCAAGGCAATGTATGGGACGGCAAAAACCGCTTTTGAGCAAGCCAATAAATATGCGCAATCACTTCGCGAGCGCACTAAAAAATCTCAGCGTCAGTTTGATGCAGGTCAAATTGACCGTTTGGAGCTTGCCAGCACGCAACTTGAAAACATTGCAGCGACACAAGATATGCTGAATGCAGCCCAACAACTGGCATTGGCAATGTCTGATATTGAAGATGCAATGCAACACCCCATTGATGATACGCTTAACATTAGCAGTACAATTATGGGCAATCCATTTTCAAGTGCCGCAGATAATTGCCGCACATTAGGACAATTCATATCAATGAAAACGATACTTAAAACTTCACAGAAAGTAAGCGGCGGCCATGAATCGTAAGCTCGCCATTATTATTGCTCTGCAAGCATTACTGATTGTTATTTTGTTTTGGGTGCTGGCATTTTACGGAAAAGATGAATACGAGGAATACACCCGACCACAAGCTGAGGAAATAGAATCACCCAACCACGTCAGCACTGAACTAGGGGCAACCGTAGTCAAATTAAGCACGACCATGCAACAACAAAGCGAGATAAAAACCACAAGACTGCAAGAAGCGACATCACAAGAAACCCTTAAGACTTTAGGTAATGTATTGAGCATTGACTCGCTTATTGAGCAGCGCAGCCAATATTTAACCGCTAAGGCTGATGCCACGATTGCCAGAGCGTCTTTACTCAACAGCCAACAAGAGTTTCAGCGCCTGCGTGCATTAAATCAAGATGACCGCAATGTAGCAGATCGCGCAGTGACTGCTGCGCAAGCAGCATTTGAGTCAGACAAAGTCAAAGAGCAAGCAGCTGAAACCAAAGCAACAAATATTCAAAACAATATGCGTCAAACTTGGGGAGAAACACTCGCAAAACTTGCAACTCAAGCCTCCCCATCCGCTGATTTTGATTCACTTTTAAAACACAATGAGGTGCTGATACAGGTGGTGATGCCTTTTCATCAGAATACCGCCCCGCAAACTATTTACATTTCTCTGAATAACGCATCTTCCTCAGATGGCAATATTGAAACAAAACTGGTTTCAAGCGCCCCCAAAGCGGATGGCGCTGTGCAAGGTGCCACTTTTTTTTATCGCGCACCTGCTAGCAATCTTCGCTCAGGCATGCGTGTCAATGTGCAATTACCCAACAAATCCGACAAGCAAGGGGTGAGCATTCCCACCAATGCTGTGATCTGGTATGGAGGTAAAGCTTGGGTTTATCAAAAAATAGCCACAGATAAATTTATGCGATTACCGATTGAAGCCAGCACGCAGGTTAGCGGCGGCTGGTTGAGTATTGGCAAACTAAAAATTAACGACGAAATAGTCACCAGCGGTGCACAATTACTGCTCTCAGAAGAATTTAAATCTCTAATTAAAAATGAAAACGAAGATTAAGCCGAATAAAGCATCTGAGTTTCGGTGGAGACTAATGCGTGTAGCGCGTTATGTCGCAGCCAAAACGAGGACTAGCATTATGAAAATGTCCGAGTTTCGGTGGGGACTCATATGCCTAGCATGTGATGTCATAGCCAAAACGAAGATTAAAATTAATGCGCTTCGGTGCTGGCTCATACACTTCGCATGTGATCTCCAAATCCATACAAAAATACCAATCACAAGAAAAGCGCAAGTCAAATGATGTCAACCTTAGTGCGTTTCGCGATTCGCTATAGCGGAGTAATGATAGGGCTAGCCTGCCTAGTTGTAATGTACGGCCTATATAGCTTATCGCACAGCCACTTGGATGTTTTCCCTGAGTTTTCACCAAAACAAGTCGTCATTCAAACAGAGTCTTCTGGCCTTTCTGCCGCCTTGGTAGAGTCTTTAGTCACACAACCAATCGAAAACAGCATTGCAGGCACAGCTGGCATTGCAAGTATGCGCTCACAATCCATCCCAGGCTTATCGATCATCACGATTATTTTTGATGAGAATGTTGATATTTATCGTTGCCGACAACTCATTGCTGAGCACTTGAGTACCGCCAGCACTCAGCTACCGAACGGGATTATCCCAACGATTACACCACTGGCCTCCTCTGCTAGTACAGTCTTGGGCATTGGTCTAACCTCTAATACTCGTAGCTTGATGGAGTTGCGAACCTTGGTCGACTGGACGATACGCCCGCACTTGCTGGCAGTCAAAGGGGTTGCTGATGTGAACGTATTTGGTGGAGAGGTTAGGCAGTTTCAGGTGCAAATTAACCCCGAAAAATTAACGCGATATAACCTTTCTTTGCAACAAGTCAGTCAGGCGATCACGAAGTCCACAGGGGTACGTGGCGCGGGCTATATAGAAAATAACAACCAAAATATTGTGATTAACACTGAAGGTCAAACGCTGACACCAGCAGAGTTAGCCCAGAGTTCGCTGAGCCATCAGAATGGACAAACTATACGCCTAGAGGATGTGGCAAACGTTACTGAGGCCGCAGCATCTTCCATCAGCGCTGCAGTCATTAATGGAAAAGATGGCATTTATTTATCCGTGCAGAGTCAACTTGGCGCGAATACTGATGGCGTTACTAAAAACCTAGAAAAGGCACTTGCATCGCTTGAGCCTGCCATTGCAACAGAACATGTCACGCTAAACGCTAAACTATTTCGTCCTGCCAACTTTATTGAAACTGCGATTACTGGGGTAAAAAAAGATATTTTATTAGGCTCTGTGCTAGTCATCATTATATTGTTTTTGTTTTTATTTAATGTCCGTACCGCATTCATTTCAACCACAGCAATACCCTTATCTTTACTCACCGCCACAGTGGTTTTAGGCTATTTTGGCATGGCAATCAACATCATGGTGTTGGGTGGATTAGCAATTGCTTTGGGAGAAGTAGTGGATGATGCGATTATCGACACGGAAAATATTTTTAGGCGTTTGCGTGAGAACCGCTTATCACAAGCGCCTAAACCCGCGCATCAAGTCGTTTTTGACGCATCAATGGAAGTGCGTAGCTCTGTGGTATATGCCACATTAATTGTAGCGCTTGTTTTTATGCCTTTACTGACCTTAAGCGGGGTTGCAGGCAAATTATTTGCACCGCTTGGTTTTGCCTATATCGCTGCCATTTTGGCATCACTTGCTGTAGCACTTACACTAACGCCTGCACTGTGTTATTTGTTGCTTAGTGACGCCAAGTTAGATAATTCAGAATCCCCACTGATACGAATGATTAAAAGTGTTTATGTCAAACTACTACTAGTCATTGAAAAAAAATACAAGGTGGTAATAGCGCTCAGCCTCATTATGATTAGCTTGGGTTTAGCGCTATTGCCTTTATTTAAAACGCAGTTTATCCCCAAACTGCATGAAGGTCACTTCATCATGCACATGACTTTGGTACCGGGGTCATCAGAACAAGAATCCGTGCGTATCGGCAAGAAGGTAGCAGAAACCATTAGTAAGATTAATGGTATACGCTCGATTGCTCAATGGGTTGGGCGCGCCCCAAATGCTGCGGATACATTTGGAAAACACTATAGCGAATTTGAAATTGAAATCGGCACACTGTCTGGGGAAGAGCAAAACCGGATTTTGACTGAAATACGCGAACGATTATCTGGTATAGATGATGAAGATATTGACAATGACGCAGATGGCCCCAAGCCAGCGGGCTTTGTTGGCGTCAACTTTGCCATCAACACATTTTTAACCGAGCGTATTGAGGAGACCATTTCGGGCTACACCGCATCACAAGTTATCAATATCTATGGTCGCGATTTAGATGGATTAGACCGCGATGCGCAAGCCGTAGCATCCACGCTTTCCAGTATTGATGGTGCACGTGATGTACTATTACAATCCCCACCTGGCACCCCTCAAATCGCCATCAGCTTGCGTCAAGATAAAATTGCCCAATGGGGTCTGTCATCAGTCGACGTGTTAGAAAGCATCAGAGCGGCTTACGACAGATTACCTATTGCACAAGTCTATCAAAACGGACGTGTCATTGGCGTGAGCATGACGCTAGACCCAGCCGTGCGTAACAACCCCAAAAAAATTGGCGAGTTACCGTTAATGAACAATGAAGGAAAGCTCATCCCACTCGGAGAAATCGCCGACATTCGGCAAGAAAATGGCCGCTCAAAAATCTTACATGCAGGGGCAAAGCGCATACAAACAGTAACAGCCAATGTCGAGGGGCGAGACATTCAGAGCTTTTCAGAGGAGATGAAAAAACGCTTGCGTAACGATGTGCATTTAGCAGCTGGTAACTACCTAGAATTTGCTGGCGAGGCAGAATCCGAAACTCAATCGCGTGACCAACTGATTATTCACTCTATACTTGCCATCATTGGCATTTTTCTCATTCTCTACATCGCGTTTGGTCGCTTGCGCAATCTATTGCTCACATTTGCCAACTTACCATTCGCACTTATCGGTGGCGTACTTGCCGTTATGTTCACAGGAGGCTGGATCTCACTTGGCTCACTGGTTGGCTTTGTTACCTTATTTGGAATCACATTGCGCAATTCCATCATGCTTGTTTCACACTACCAACATTTGGTTGAAGAAGAAAATATGGTTTGGGGCTTAGAAACCGCCATACGCGGTGCATCAGAACGGTTACCTTCGATTCTAATGACAGCGCTCGTCACCGCGCTTGGTTTACTTCCGCTAGCCGCGGGTAGTGGTCAACCAGGACGTGAGATTGAAGGGCCTATGGCTACGATTATTGTTGGCGGCTTAGTCACCTCGACCATTTTAAACTTACTTATTTTGCCAACGATTATGTTGCATTTTGGGAGGTTTGAAAAAAACCCAGCAAATAATTAAAAAACTGCTTCCGAAAATGTAACCAATTGTAATCATTAGTTGCGTCAGCTTGTGATTAAAATCCCCTGTGATAATATTAGCACCATCTATGCCTAGGTAGATATCCTGGTTAATTACGTGAATTAACTACAATCTAAGAAAGGAAAAAATCATGAAACAACTCGCAATTATCACCTTAGTAGCCAGTGCTTTTGCAGCAACAAACACACAAGCTGCTGAAATGACTTTCCCAAAAACTAAAGTAAGCATTGAAAAATGCTTGGCTGCCGCACTCAAAGCCAAAGCAGGTACCGTAGTGAAGGCTGAACTTAAATCTGAAGACAAAACGATGGTTTATGAATTTGACATTGAAACACCTGATGGCAAATCATGGGATATCGAAGTCAGCACAGTGACTGGCAAAGTAACTGAAATTGAACAAGAAGTTAAAAATGCTGATGATCCACTATTCAAACCAAAAGTGAAAGTGACTGAAGAAGAAGCCAAGAAAACCGCTTTAGCAGCTTTTCCTGGCGAACTAACTGAAACTGAATATGAGGTTGAGCCTGATGGCGCAGCTTCTTATGAGTTTGACATCACGACTAAAGATGGCGAAGTTAAAGTAGAAGTTGATGCTACAACTGGTAAAGTTGTTGAGCACAGCAAAGAATTTTACCAAATTGGTAAAGAGTAATTTTATACCTTCAGGTTTAATCTTAGATATTAACCTCAGGCCTTAAACCTTACAGATTAAGGTTTCTATCAATAACAAAGCCCTCATTTGAGGGCTTTGTTATTGATACATTTCAACCAATTGAATACTGCATCTGCAACCAAAAATTGGCTAAATTTAGCCAACACGCCTAGCACCATTTCATCTTTTAATATAAAAATCAACAAGCTACCGCTTTCCGACAGGCTGGCATCACATTTGCGTATTAGGCTATGTATCAATGGAAAAGCGCTGAACCTAGGCCATGTTGCTATCACTAGCAACATGTTCAGTTGCTTTTCCACCCTAGGTCATCTCCCCAGAGCCTAGGGTTGCTTGATACTTGCGAGTTTCCCTGAGGCCTCAAAAGAGGTTTCAGGGACTTTTTCAAAGATTCTCAAAGTTCAGAATGCAGCGCTTTCTAAGCACGAGATATTTTGGCAGCTTGCGCATATGCCTCTTTTTCATATCGATTGTTACGATAGCCTTTGCGTGATGCCCATAAATATTTAGCGATGGTCATTCCTGAGAAAAATTGTTGCACATGTGTCAATTCATGCGCTAGCAGTTCTATCCCAGCCGAAGTGTTGGCTTGATAAGCACCTTTACGAAAATAGATAACTCTCCCTAACACGACACCATGCATATGCTTAAATAGCCAAAATGGCACTTTACCCAAATAACCATTGGCTTGTACTACACCCTCCTCGACCACACGTACTTGATTCAATAAATTTTCTGGAAAATATAGTTGAAACCGCTGCTTTTCTAGTGCGCTCAAAGGGCGACCGGAATTATTGAGCTTGGAAAATAAAGAGAGCAAGTACCTACACACCCGAATAGCTAACGATTTACTCATCAGGCACTACTCTCCAATCAAATGCAACAATACTCGACGTTGGTGGCTGGCTAGGCGGTGTTCATACAAAAATATACCCTGCCAAGTGCCAAGCGCTAATTGGTTTTCAAGCACGGGGATTCCCAGAGTTGTTTGCGTCAGCGCAGTGCGAATATGGGCTGGCATATCGTCTCGGCCTTCAGCAGTATGGATAAATAGTTTATCGCCATCAGGCACTAGCCTAGCGAAAAAACTTTCCATATCAACCAGCACGTCAGAATCATAATTTTCGTTAATCAACAAACTAGCGGATGTGTGTTGAATATACAAAGTGAGTAGGCCAGTATGCACGCCACTTTGCTTAACCCATTTGTCAACATTGGGGGTAATGTCGTATAAACGCCGCCCTTGTGTTGCAAGGGCTATTTGATGAGTAAGCTGCCGCATACTACTCACGCACCAATCCTATTCAAATATGGTCTCAAACCAGAACCTACCAGCCAAACCGATAGAACATGCCTGGCCCATAAAATGGTCTGCCACGATAACCGTATGGATATGGCCCATACCCATAAAAAGGGTCGTAAAAAGGTTGCGCGCGCATACGTAACTCTCGTTTTAGATTTTCCTGTTCCAGCACTTTGTCTTTTTCGCGCTTATTGATTTCATCGGCAAAACCATCACGCAAGGCTTGCTCACGCGCTTGATGGATGTAATCTAACACCTTACCATCCACGCCGCGCTTGCTTAAATCCACCGCTTGCGAAGGGGTTAAATCATAGTGCGAATTGCTTACTTTAATTTTGTCGATAATTTGCTCGGTGGGCGTATTGGCTTGTGAAAGCGCGACAATTTCATCCAAACTCAAATTGGGTACAGGCTTGGGCATAATGCGCTCAAGCTCTTCTGGCGAAATACGCGCCACAGGCGGCTGTTGCATGGGGGTGGTAGCGCACGCACCGAGGCTAAGGGCTAGTAACACCCACGATAACTGTTTATTGTACAGGCGGCTTAAATACATCATGTTTGGCTCCCACTATGACATTCACTTGGTTATGACTACGCATAGTCAAAATAATTCAGTCCACACTTTTCTATATTATTAGTCCAAATGGACTATATAAAAACCCGCCTATTGGCCCGAATGGACTACATACAACACCGCTTATCCACTTCATAATGCGTTCCATGCTGTTTCAGTATTAAAACATTTTTAACAACAACGAACACAACTAGGAAAAGAAAAGGAAACAACATGAAATTAGCGACCAAACTTTTATCGGGTGTAGCGTTAACATTAGCCTTAATTAACAACGCGTCTGCCGCAAGCTTAAATGTTACTGACGGCATTTTAATGGGCGCATCGGGTGTGTCAGTAAATGGTGAATTATATGATGTGGAGTTTAAAGATGGTCTGATCGGTAATAGCTTGAATACATTTACCACATATCAATTCACGTTGGCAGCATCGCAAGCGCTACTCAACCAAGTTTTTACTGGCATTTATGACTCCCAGCCAAATCTAACAAACGGGTGTACATCTACTGTGGATTGCAATTTGATCACCGCTTATTCAACCTATCTCATTTCAGGAAAGCAGTATCACAGCTTCTACACTGCTCGAAACTCTAGTACAGAGAGTAGTGATGTAGGTTACATTAGCAGTACAATTTCCACTAATGATATTTCAAAGTACTCTACCTACACTCTCGCCATTTGGACTAAACAAGCGACTGCCACCGCAGTGCCAGAACCAGAAGCCTACGCCATGATGTTGGCAGGGTTAGGTTTGGTGGGGTTTGCGGCACGCCGTAAACAACAAGCGGCTTAATTTAACGGTTTAAGTACCAATCAAAAACGGGGGCATTGCCCCCATTTTTTGTATACCCGTTTTATATCTGTTAATGCGGTTTACTAAACACCATTTTACCACCCGTGAAATTCACCATAATGGTGTCTTTTGGCGCAAAATTACCCGCTAAAATTTCACGCGCCAGTGGGTTTTCCACCTCGCTCTGAATCGCACGTTTAAGTGGCCTTGCGCCGTAAATGGGGTCAAACCCTGCGGCGGCAATTTCCGCTAAGGCTTCATCGCTCATTTCAAGCTGCATATCCATGGCTTTCAGGCGTTTTTGCAACAGCCCAAGCTGTATGCTGGCAATTGAACGCACATGGGTTTCGCCCAAGCTATGGAACACCACGACTTCATCAATACGATTAATAAACTCAGGACGGAAGTGCGTTTTCACCTCACCCATCACCGCCAACTTCACCACTTGGTAATCTTGGTCGCTCATACTTTGTATCATATGGCTGCCAAGGTTAGAAGTCATAATCACTACGGTATTTTTAAAGTCCACCGTGCGGCCTTGCCCATCCGTCAAACGCCCATCATCCAACACCTGTAACAGCACGTTAAATACATCTGGGTGCGCTTTTTCGACTTCATCCAACAAAATCACGGAGTACGGTTTGCGGCGTACAGCTTCAGTGAGCGTGCCGCCTTCTTCATAGCCCACATAGCCTGGTGGCGCGCCAATTAAGCGTGATACGGAGTGTTTCTCCATAAATTCGCTCATGTCGATACGGATTAAATGCTCTTCGGAGTCAAACAAAAAGCCTGCTAGCGCTTTGCATAGCTCAGTTTTACCCACGCCCGTTGGCCCTAAAAACAGGAATGAACCATAGGGGCGATTGGGGTCGCTCAAGCCAGAGCGTGAGCGACGAATGGCATCAGACACCAAGCGCACTGCTTCATCTTGCCCCACCACACGCTCGTGCAACTTGCTTTCCATCGTTAGCAGTTTTTCGCGTTCGCCCGTCATCATTTTGCTGACTGGAATCCCCGTCGCGCGACTGACGACCTCTGCAATTTCTTCTGCGCCCACTTCTGTACGCAACAGTTTATTCTGTTTCACTGTGCCGTTAGATTCTTCACTGGCTGCTTTTTTAAGCTGCGCTTCGAGTTGCGGCAATTTGCCATATTGCAACTCAGAAACACGCTGCCAATCGCCTTTGCGCGTGGCTTCTTCCATCTGAATTTTAATTTTATCAATCGCTTCTTTGATATGTGCAGAGCCTTGAACCGCAGCTTTTTCTGCTTTCCAAATATCTTCTAAATCTGCATATTCTTTGCCTAATCGCTCAATTTCTCCTTCGATTAACTCTAAGCGTTTGCGTGAAGCTTCGTCTTTTTCGCGCTTGACCGCTTCGCGCTCAATTTTGAGCTGAATTAAACGTCTATCCATTTTATCCAGCACTTCTGGCTTGGAGTCGATTTCCATTTTGATGCGTGAAGCCGCTTCATCAATCAAATCAATCGCTTTGTCGGGCAAAAAGCGGTCGGTAATATAACGATGCGAAAGCTCTGCAGCGGCGACAATGGCTGGGTCGGTAATCTCTACGCCATGATGTAACTCGTACTTTTCTTGCAAGCCACGTAAGATGGCGATGGTCGCTTCGACGCTAGGCTCATCCACCAATACTTTTTGAAAACGGCGCTCTAAGGCGGCATCTTTTTCGATATATTTGCGGTATTCATCCAGCGTAGTCGCGCCCACGCAATGCAGTTCACCTCGCGCCAACGCAGGTTTTAGCATATTGCCTGCATCCATCGCGCCTTCTGCTTTGCCAGCACCCACCATGGTGTGTAGCTCATCTATAAAGACAATAGTTTGACCTTCATCTTGCGCTAATTCTTTTAACACAGATTTCAAGCGCTCTTCAAACTCGCCACGGTATTTTGCACCCGCAATTAAGCTCGCCATATCCAGTGACAACACGCGCTTATTTTTAAGCGATTCTGGCACTTCACCATTCACAATGCGCTGTGCCAAACCTTCTACAATTGCGGTTTTACCAACGCCTGGCTCACCGATTAACACAGGGTTGTTTTTGGTGCGGCGTTGCAGCACTTGAATGGCACGGCGAATTTCATCATCGCGCCCAATCACTGGGTCTAGCTTGCCTGCACGGGCACGCTCGGTTAAATCTACCGTATATTTTTTGAGCGATTCACGGTTATTTTCAGATTCTTGATTATTCACTTGGTCCCCGCCACGCACTGCTTGAATCGCGGCTTCCAACGCAGACTTACTCATGCCGTTTTGCTTGAGTAATTTTGCGGTTTCGCCTTTATCGTCCGCCAAGGCGAGCAAAAACATCTCACTGGCGATATAGCTATCGCCGCGTTTTTGCGCGTATTTATCCGTCAGATTGAGGAGGTTATTTAAATCGCGGGAAATACTGACTTCGCCCGTACTACTTTCGACTTTGGGTAGATTGGCGATAGCGGTCTGCAAGCTCGCTTTTAGCGGCTCAATATTCACCCCTGCGCGACCTAAAATTGACGCCGTGCCGCCGTCCTCTTGGCTAATGAGCGCAGATAATAAATGCTGCGCCTCAATGTTAGGATTGTCATGCCCGACCGCTAAACTTTGCGCATCATTTAAAGCTTGTTGAAACTTGGTCGTTAATTTGTCAAATCGCATGGTATTTGTCCCTTTTTTCATCAATTTACTTATTGATTAGATGGGGCAATATTATTCAAATTCAAGACTTGTGTATTGAACACAACCATAGCCAAGCCATCGACTATTTACTGATGCGCGATTGGTTGTTTGAGGTCACGGTTATTTAAGTTTTTTGTAGTCGTGACGATATATAACTGAATTACAACTGTTTAAAGACGATCGAGACTAACTATTTGGTCGTCTCAGTATATTCAATAATGACCAACAAGGCGTGTAATGTCGAATAACAAAATATCGACTCCAGATACTCACAACGCTGCTAACCAGCAGGCAGGACAGACACGCCTATTTGAAACCATCATTCAAAATGATCTGCGCACAAAATTTACCAATGAAGTTAATCTAGATGCGCTGGTCAACACCCTACAAGGTGTTGCCATTTTGGCGAGCGATCATAAACTCAACATTTACTACGCGAACCAATATGCTCGTGCAATCTTTTCTCTTGATTCTGAGGCGTTGCTTGATGGAAACGCTCGCTTATCGTCACCACTGCATAAACGTGTTATCGCTCAGTTAAAACAAGCAAACTCAGAGTTTGTTCTGCAATATGCGGCTGGCGACCAAGTGCGTACACTCAAGGTGTTTGCCTCCAAAATGCCCGCAACGCCAAATCAACCGCAGGACGGATACAGCCTGCATATGCACGACATCACCGATCGTGTTTTGACCGAATATCAATTACGTACGAAAGAAAGGTTATTACGTAGCTTAATTGAAGCTAGCCCAGATTTCATTTGCTTTAAGGATCATAAAGGGCGATGGTTAGAAGCAAGTCAAAGTGGTTTAGACATATTTCAAATCCCCGCAGATGAATACCAATATAAAACCGACCAGGAGCTTGCTGGGTTTGCGCACCCCTCGCAAAAAGATACCCTCAAGCAAATAAAACAATCTGACGAAAAAGCTTGGGCAAAAGCGAAACCCTATCGCGAAGAACAAACCATCCCTTTACCTCATGGCGGTGTAAAAATGTTCGACGTTGTAAAAGTGCCATTATTTCATCAAGATGGTAGCCGCGAGGGCTTGGTTACTTTAAGTCGCGACATTACCGAACGTAAATTGGCCGAAAGCCATTTACAAGATAGAAGCACCATGTTGGATGCGCTAATTTCATGCAATTGGTTGCTACAGTCTTGCGAAAACTGGCATACAGTAGCTGAAAAAGTTTTAGAGCAAATAAGTACTATTGCACAATTTAGTCGCTGTACGATTTTCAAACATAACAAATCAGAAATAATATCGACGATCCATCAAGAAGTTTCTAAAGAATCTACGCTGGCAAAATCTGAAACTGCTATTGCAGCAGAAGCTATTTACCAATGGCAGAAAATTGGTCAACCCAGAGTAGGACAAGCGCTCAAAAGCATAGCGTATTTAGCCGATGGGTGTGGACAATGGTTAGCAAGCTTGAAGCAAGGCAATCCAGTCATCAATCAATTTAAAGAACTCTCAATTAACGAACAACGGTTTTTAAAGAAGCATCATATAGAGTCGCTTATCGTCCTACCGCTCATGGTTAATCACACCCTATGGGGAACATTAATGATGGAGCGCAGGGAATCAACTAACGAATTTCACCCACAAGAACTAGCCGTAGTCATGGCAATCAGCCGTTCGTTAAGTGCTGCAATTCAAAGACAATCCACTGAAAAACGCTTACAACAAGCCAAAATCGCATTTGATTCTGCCACAGAAGGCATCATGATTTTAGATGTCAATGCGCAAGTGATTGGCGTAAACCAAGGCTTTACAAAGATAACGGGGTTTACAGAGCAAGAAGCGCTTGGATCCACACCCAAGGTTTTTCAAACTGCGGATAAAACTGTTTGGGGAAACCTTAGAACCAAACAAAAATGGTGCGGAGAAGTCGCCAACCATCGTAAAAATGGTGAACCCTACCAAGAGTGGCTCACCATCACCGTCGTTAAAGATGACTTAGGCAAAGTGACCAACTATGTCGGGGTATTTGCTGACATTACAAAAATTGTGCAATCTCAAAATCAACTCCACAAACTGGTCAATCAAGATGCGCTAACAGGCTTACCAAACAGACGATTATTAATTGAATTGCTAGACCAAGCGATCAAGGTAGCAGGTCGAAAAGGTTATCAAATTGCAGTACTATTTATTGATTTAGATCGATTTAAGACAGTCAACGACTCGCTTGGCCATCAATTAGGCGATCAACTATTACTGGAAGTATCGCGTCGCATTAAACAATCAATTCGTACCAGTGATGTCGTAGCACGCTTAGGTGGTGATGAGTTTATGGTGGTAATGGATCGGCTTGATGAAATAGAGGATGCCGCGATTGTTGCCAAGAAAATCATCCACGCGATTCAAACTGAATTCATTATTCAAGGTAAAGAAATATTTATTGGCGCAAGTATCGGCATTTCAGTGTTTCCGAACGATAGCAACAAAGTCGAGGGCTTGATCAAATCCGCAGATATTGCCATGTATCAGGTAAAAAACTCAGGAAAAAATAATTTTTGTTTTTTCTCAAATGACCTGAGTGAAAATGCACTGGAGCGATTCAACTTAGAAACCCAACTGCGTCGTGCCTTGGAGCGCGATCAATTTGAAGTTTACTACCAACCGCAAGTTTGCCTAATGACTGGGAACTTTATCGGTGCAGAGGCCTTAGTACGTTGGCATCACCCTGAGTTAGGCATGATTTCGCCAGCTAAATTTATCCCTGTAGCCGAAGACACTGGGCTGATTATGCAAATAGGTGAATGGGTGTTGCGGCAAGCAACACTTCAAGCCATGCGATGGAAAATTGAGAACCCCAGCTTTAAACGTGTTTCCGTTAATGTATCTGGTGTGCAAATTTTACGCAGCAATTTTGCCGATACGGTATATGGCTTAATCATTGAAACGGATTGCGACCCGACGATACTAGAGCTCGAGATTACAGAGAGTACCGTCATGCAAAATACAGAGTTTGTGATTGAAACTTTTAACCGCATAAAAAGTATGGGCGTATCTTTAGCCATTGATGACTTTGGCACAGGCTATTCATCGCTATCTAACTTAAAACGACTGCCTTTGGATAAAATTAAAATTGACCAATCCTTTGTACGCGACCTGCCATCTGACCAAGACGATGCTGCCATTGCCACCGCCATTTATGCGATGGCAAACAGTTTAGGATTTGGCGTCATCGCGGAAGGCGTAGAAACAGAAGCGCAAGCTGATTTTTTAAGAGCAATGGGTTGCAAAGAAGCACAAGGATACTTATACAGCAAGCCATTAACTGCTATCGACTTCGGTAAGCTCTTATCAATGACTCCACAACAACAAACAGCCACAAACATGAGGCCTGAACATGATAAATAGCGCGCTTGATAGCTCCGTAAGCACTCAAGACTTTTATATTGACATTGATCAGCTAAAAGTTGGCCTGTTTATCCATTTAGACCTTGGCTGGATGAACCATTCTTTTGCGACCAGCAACTTCAAGGTGAAAGATGCAGGGCAAATTGCCACCCTCAAACAAATGGGGTTAAAAAGACTACGTTATGACCCAAGTCGTAGTGATTATGATCCGATGGCATCAAATGAAAACCTAACACCTACATCACAAATTGTTCGTGCAGAAGATGCCATTAACCTTGCTAATTCAGCAGCATCAATTAAACAAACAGACAGAAATGAGCGCCTCAAAAAACTCCATTTCGCGCTAGATGAAAGTGAGAAAAAATTTATCGTAGCACGCAATATCGCCCAAGAGTGCACGCGTGACATTCTCGTCAACTCGGTGCAATCCATTGAACGCGCCGCTGACCTCATCAACGATATGGTGGAATCTACCTTATCTGAAAGTGATATTGTGATTCACTCCATCAATGGCAATCGTTCAACCGATAGTAGTTTTTTACACTGCCTCAACGTCTCTGTACTTTCCATGATCATGGCGAAATCACTCAGCATTTCAGAAGAGGAAACTCGCATATTAGGCGTTTCTGCTTTGTTCCATGACATTGGTAAAGCAGAAGTGCCAGACAAAGTACGCTTGAAAAAAGAACCACTTAACCCAGCAGAGCAATCATTCTTTGAGTTACATTGCGAATTTGGTATGCGTATGGCGAAAAAAGTCGGCTTATCCGACCGTATTGCTAATATCATTTTGGAACATCATGAGTTTATGGATGGCTCAGGCTATCCAGCGGGCAAAAAAGGGGACGAGCTTGATCGTCTAAGCCGTATCGTGGCGATGGTAAACAGCTACGACAATTTGTGTAACCCCAGCAACCCTTATTTAGCAAAAACACCCTATGAATCACTGGTACATATGTTTACACAAGGTCGATCCAAATATGACCAAGCACTGCTCAAACGCATGATTAAGTTTTTAGGGGTTTACCCGCCGGGTAGTATCGTACAACTCACCAATGGAGTTCACGGCATTGTCATCTCAGTAAACCCAAACGCACCTTTGCGTCCTTATGTGCTACTGCATGACCCTACAGTAAAACGTGACGCACCAACCATTTTAGACTTGAGAGAAGAGCCAAGTGTGAGCATTAGCATTTGCATGCGCCCTAACCAGCTACCGAAAGAAGCCTTGGAATATCTCAACCCAAGAAAACGCGTCAGTTATTATGTGGATCAAGACCCCGTCATGGCCTAAAACTGAAAGGTAATGGGTTATTTATATCTTAAAAACCAAGCAGTTAGCCAATCCATCTGTGGCCTGCCACTTATAGCACTCACCTGATGTTTCGCATCATAAAAATAAGTACGCGGTAGTTCACCACCCCAACTTTTATCCACGTTGTAGCGCAGTCTCTCTTCATCGGTTTCCGCAAATTGCCAGCGTTCATGAGCCGGCAAATGCGCTTGTTCTAGGGCTTTGCTGATGTCGGCGGATTGCCCCGTTGCATCCGTGCATACAGTAATCAATTTAACTTGTGGATGCTTACGCAACACATCGCCCAGTGACTGCATTTCTTGAATACAGTATGGGCAATCTACCGACCAAAATGCCAACACAAAAGCCCGCCCTTGCTGCGCTTTCTCAATTTGTGTTCGGCTTTGGCTATCAAACGCTTTGAAATTTTCGGCATGGGCATTCATGGCAAATGCCACGCATAACAATGAAAAAAATAACCTTAAAAATCTGCTCATGGCACGTCACTCACACTAATCAGTCGCAAACCTTCTTTTTCCGTATTCCAAGCCAGAAAAGTTTGATTTTGCTTGGCTAATAATTGCGGGTAATCGGCTCTGCCAGCAGTTTGCGCAATATCACGAGTTGGCTCCCAACTATGTCCACCGTCAGGTGAATAAGCTAATTTAATGACACTAGCCTTATCCGTTAACTCTTTCCAAGCCAGCCAAACCTGTTCCCCTTGGCTGAATAGTGCGGGGTGACCTGCTTGCTGGTTGGCATCGCCAAACCGTTTTGCGGGAGATGACACCCACGCTTCGCTATCCATGCGGGCATAATACAACCCCATTTTGCTGGTTGCTGAAGCCCCATCAAACCATGCCATATGCCAGCCCCAAGTTTTGCCATCTAAAGTCTTGCCATTTTGGTCACCACGCGCAATCGCTGGTCCGTGGTGTGGGCAGGCATCTATTTTCCAGTTGCCGAAACTGGCGCGATGGATGCCTGTGGTCGTGGCTCCCCCAAATTGCATCATGGCGTGGTCACGCACCCCGCCCTCAAACAAGTGTCGCCACATGCCTACCGCTTGCCCATCTTGCGTCGTCCCCAATGCAATTCTGCAACACTCGCAACTATTATCCGCCAACTTTTGCTCAGGTTTAAAACTTGCGCCTTGGTCATCTGAAATTGCGGTGTAAATCGCTGCACCATCATATTTGGCCTTGTGAGACTTGGCAGATTCTAAATCGCGCTTATCCACCCATGCGACATAAATACGCCCCGTAGTAGCTACCGCAAGCGCATCAAAGCGATGGGTGATTTCTGCACGATCACTATGCACCACATACGGCCTTTCAAAGCTTTTTCCGCCATTGCTAGAACGCGCAAACCAAATATAACCCGTGTATGGTTTGGGTAAAGCTTGCGTCCAGGTGAGGTAAATATTGCCATTGGGGGCAATGGCGATTTTGGGTCGCGCATCGCCATCCAAACCAATTTTTTGCGGCTCTGCATTGATGGTAATAGGCGATGAAAAAGTCTTGGCAAGGTCGTTAGAAGCATCCACCAACACCAAACCATCTTTAGCTGAAACGCGCCAAAGCGTGCCTTTACTATCAAACGCCACAGATACCGCCAATGGCACACCGTGGTCATGCCCTTCGTGTGCTTGTGCAAATAAAGGCGCAAACAAGGCAATCAAACACAAACACAGCCATAGCAAGATACTTTTCATCGAAACCACCTCAAATTTAATCTCACGCATCATCCCATTTCGCCATTAGGCAATTAACTAATAATCAAACTTCACACTAGCAAAATAAGTACGTTGTGGGTAGGGGTTGGGGTTCACATAATACTTGTAATCCCCGATATTGTTGATGCCGAACGAGCCTGTCCAGCGCTCACTCGCCTTGTAAACCACCTTGGTATCAAACACGGTAAAACTGCTCACTGTTGTGCCATAGACATCTGGATTGACCGTGTTGTAGAGCAAATTCACCTCTTGGTTGCCACTATAGCGCCCCGCCAAACTTAGCGATAATTTTTCATTCACATGATAAACCCCAACCACAGTCGCCCGCCAATCGGGGATACGCGGTTGCGGCTTACCCACAGTAAATGGATTTTTACGATTGGCGACAATTTCAGAATCCACATAGGTAATGCTACCAGTAATATCCAAGCCATTGACCAATACATCATTCATTTGTAGCGCAGTTTCTATGCCTTTGGTGTGAATGCCGTCGATATTTTGTATGCTGGTAATATTGGTACCAGGGATGGTCGTCGTATCGGTTTGTGAGATGAGCGCATCGTGTTTATCTTCATAAAAGAATGAAGTACGCAGCAATCCGCTGGGCAATACTTTTTCTATCGTAAAATCATACGAATTAACATGCTCGGGCTTTAAGTTAGGGTCGTTTGCCCTCACGTTTCCAGGTAGGCTAATCACCTGAAACATCTCCGCAACCGTGGGGTAACGATAAGCCTTGCCATACGAGGCACGCAACAACCAATCGCTACGCGCTTGATAGCTTAATGATAGCTTGGGCGAAAAGTTATTTTGATCCCGATTCGCATAATTTAACTGCCTAAATGCGGCAGGGTTGCTTGCGTTAAAATTACTGCCATCAAAGGCACGCCAATTCTCCCAACGCCCGCCTGCGACTAAACTCCAATCAGGTTGAAATTTCCAAGCCTCTTGCAAATAAACGGCCTGCGTTTCAGTTTTACCATAAGAATTAGAATTAAGCGCACCGACTGTACCGCTCGCCCAATCAGACACATTGATAGTTTCAGAATCCAGCTCATAACGGTCATAATGATATCCAAAGCTCACTTGATGTTTGCTTTGCAAATGGCCATCAGGTCGCCAGTCACCTCGCGCATCAAAAGTTTTCCAGCCCGTGCCATTATCACGCCTGTAGGTACCTGCTCCACTACCACCATCATTAAACGCATTGGTCGGCACCGAAGTACGCGTAATTTCTTTTTCTTGGCGATACAAGCTGGCTAATATCTGCCAATCCCACACCCCTTCTGTGTTCGATTTCAATGAAACGCCATGCATCCAATGTTCAGATTCAGCGCGGCTTGGGCCAATTGGTGTGAGTTTGTAAAACTTGGAATCTCCAGCAAACCTGACAAACTGGGTTGTTGCTCCCCCAGCCGCATTGGTTGTATTGTAAAAACCTTGCCCAGTAGTCGCTGATTTTAAATAGCTTTCTACTGTGCCCACTGAGTCATTTTGCCAAACACCTAGCGTATAAGCACCCTTAATGGTTGGCGTAAAATCGTAGGTCAGTTTAATTTTAGCGTTATCTTGAACCGTATGGTCTAAACCCGTTGTAGCCGTGACCACACGCGCTAACCCCTGCGGGTCTGTATCACGATAGCCCCCTGTTACCAATGTCGAATTTGCATTAGTAGGCACGGTCGCACCACATGGCTGAGTGCTTGGAACGGCAGGCGTTGTAGGACAATTAGCGGTATTAGCAAACGTCTGTGGCTGACCATAACTATCCAGCCTATCCACACTGACTAAAAATGATAAATCGTTCCACTTACTACCCACCCCAGCTGCGCCATGCTGTCCGCTAAAAGATTTATCCACACCATACAGTTTAAAATTCTGTGTAAATACATCGTATTTTGCGTAGGCTTCAAATTTGGTAGGCATGCGGGTGCTGATATTAAGAACACCGCCTGTAGAGTTACCAGGATAGAGCGCAGAAAATGGTCCATACATGACATCTATGCGCTCAATTTCTTCAGGCGATACCATGCCCCAACGCGGTGGCGTACTAAAACTGTTATTCAAAAAGTTAGACAACAACAACCCATCCGCATACACCAGCGTCTGCGCACTCGCAATTGAGCTATTAGCGCGCATCACCAAAATACCGTTACGGTCGCCAATATAACGCTCACGCACATGCAGACTCGGTAAATATTGGAAAGCACCCGCAGTAGTCACAGCATTAGCACTTTCTTCAATTTGCTTAGCCGTCACACTCTCCACCACAGCTGGCACGTTGGCAGGAAAAGCAGGTTTACTGGCTTTTACCTCAACTTTATCTAAGGTTTGCTGCAAAGGTACATTTTCAGCATTAGCCGCTTTTAATTCAAATGCCATAGCACTTTTACCCGCCACTTCTTCTGCCAAAGAAGATGTCATAGAAGCGACAAAAACAAACGTAACACCCCCCAATTTCAACATTGTATTCCCCCTATAAAACCACTATTGATAAAAATTCAAACTAAGCACCCTAACGAACACAGCGTTTCATCAAACATCAATGACACATTATTAAAAATCTAACGTTAAAGCCACATTCACCGAACGCCCCATGCCCGGCACAACCACACCCCAAGGAATAATGTTCGTGGTCATGGAGTTGCCTTGTCCAAGGTAAGCACCGCCAAGCGGCAAGTGATAGTATTTATTCAGCAGATTTTCAACACTCAAATCTAACCGTGCATGTTTAAGGGTATAACTGCTTCGCAAATTGAGAAGCGCATAGCCTTCTGTGGGCACTTCATTTCTCACTTGAGATACGCGTGTTTTTGCTTCGACCATTTGCAGTTCAGCGGTATTGACCCAAGTACCTAGCTGATGTACCAACGATAGCTTCGCATTCAGTGGCATGATGTGATAAAGGTTGTCATCTCTGGTCTGGTTTTCGCCCCTAACATAATTCACCAACGCTTTGGCTGTAAACCCACCCAACCCATCCACACTACCCAATTGTCGATATGTAGATACATCCAGCCCATAGAGCTTGGCCGATTGATTTTCATATTGAAGTGAAACATAACCATTTGTTCTAGTTAAATTGGTAGCACCACCACACCCAGATAAACTACAGCGCTTTGCATCAATAAAATCATCCACATAGGTGAGATAGGCTGTGGTTTTCATGCCCCACTTTTGTTTCTCTGCATCGTGCCAATCGGCACTTGCACTCAGGGTGTGTGCAACTTCTGGTTTTAAATCTTGATTTCCAATATAGGCATTACCATCTCCCACAAAATTGTTCATTAAGGCTGCCATGGAAAATGTTGACCACGGATAACGCTCATAAAGATTGGGTGAGCGGGTTTTTTGGGCAAACCCTAGTTCGTAAGATTGCGTCGAATCTGGGGTGTAACGACTCAGCGCTGTCCAATCTATATTGTGGTCAGTTCTCTCGTGGTTACGTGCATTGAATCTATCTGCGTCTGTTTTATAAGAGTCGTTACTATAACCTTGTACCAACCCTGCATTTGTATCAACAGTATCACTGCGTAAGCCAAGCAAGCTAAGCCATTGAGTATTCCAATTAGCCTCCCATTCGGTAAAAATACCAATGCGGTTACGTTGCCCATCTCGAATATTCCAAAAATCGTTACAACACATTGAAACACCATCATCAAGAGGTGGCCACCAGTCGTTTAATTTATAATTTTGAAACTCCGCTCCGACTCTAATGGTATCTCGCTCAGAAAGCATCACTGAGGCTTTGATTTGCCCACCTTTAGTCTGTGCTTGCGAGTCCATAGGCATAGGGGTTACATAACGCTCTAAAGTCATGTCCATTTTATGGCGGATATATTGCTCGTAAAAACGAGCTTCCAAATCGCCCCAATCAAACTGCCCCATGTAACGCAAGTTAAACAAAGCATTTTTGTTGTAAGTCATATCCATACGCTGGTTGGGAAAACCCTCAAAATCCACGCTTTGCTGACTAACATTAAACTGAAGTAAATGACCCTCGTGCTTAATCGCAACTCCCACCTCTTGATTTAGCGACCCCCTAAGTGAACTTGATGCCACCTCATTTAGACTAGTCCGCTCCAGCCCATTTCTATTGACTGGAGACCATAACTTAGCATCTTTAAAATCTTTAGCAGACGTATAGTTATCGGCATCTACTCGAGATTCAGAGTAAGATAAATTGACATTTTGAGATGCCACCTCAGCACCAAGGTTATAGCCACGCGCATGGCTGTTACTACGATAAAAGGTACTAACCGTGCCTTTGGTCAATAGCTTGTCTGCTGAATCCGAAAATTTAGGGGGTAATGATTTCACCTGTATCGTTCCCCCAATACTATCCCCACCAACGCTCACTGGAGTGATGCCTGCAAATGCAGTAATGCTGCCAACTTTGGTTGGGTTGATAAGCGACAACACTGAGTTCATATGATTAGGGCATGCGGACATTACGTCCATGCCATCCACCTGTATGCGCAGGCGATCATCCGCCAACCCATGAATCACAGGCAAACCTGAAATAGCGCCAGCGCCATAGACACTCACCCCTGGAATATCTTCTAATAACCGTGTGGTATCACTGGTTGTGGAACGAAGTTTAGCAATCTCCTGTTCACTCATTTGAGAACTGCTAATTTGCAAAGTATTGTATTTTCGCGCTTTTACTTCAACAGGAGATAAAATGAGAGAGTCTGATTTATCTGGCGTAACTTGCGAGACTTGCACATTCAACTCACCTCGCTTAGGTAAAGTTGATTCATCGGCAAGCACCGATTCGCATCCCATTGAACATAGAGCCAACCCAAAGGCAACAATCCACGGGCTTACACCTGTAACGTAATGATTTATTTTCATCATATAACTCGAGAGATTGCACACAAAGAACTGCCCCCGCAGGGGCAGCTTGCTGGCGTTAAACAGCTTTCCGTCTACGCGCTATATAACCCATTACACCCAAACCAGCCATTAACATCGCATAGGTGTCAGCTTCTGGAACTGCAACAACCGATGCCAATGTAATCACCTGTGAAACTGGGTAACCGCTCATGGTGCCAACAGCACCATATCCAGCTTCACTTGTGCCCGTCATACACACCGCACCCATCATGCCGCCTGGCGCGCAATCGGCATAAGCCAATTTATTGATTTGTGATTGTGTTAATGCAGTTAAAGGATCATCTGGCACAAAAATCAAGGCATAAGCATTACCAGGGTTACTACCTTTCTTTGGAAAGCCTGCATACACACCACCACTTGCCACGCCATCTTCCGGCGTCCACCCGCCACCTAAAAAAGTAGCCGTTGTCGGGTTTTTAAATACAGCCGCAAAACTACCGCCCAAGGCTGAGTCATACCATGAAGCTAGTTGATAATTTAAATTCAACCAAGTCATGTTGTCGTTAGGGTAAGCGATTTGGTCGCCCGTCATAGACTCACTTAACTTACCTATCAGGCTAGTGATTGTTTTAGTGTGTTCATCGTAATTAAATGAACCAATAAAAATAGAATCTCTAGGTTGTGTGTCTGGCTCAAACCATGTAGTGGTCACGTTATAAGTTGCCACATGCGCTTGTGCCTCTTGTACGCCAGCCAACATGGTAAGTGCGCCCATCATTACTGCAAGTTGCTTCTTCATAATGCAATTTCCTTTGTAAATGAATAAATCAAATAAATACACACTGGCACTAAGCCTTTGTGCGACGACGAACTACGGTGACCATGACACCTAAACCCGCTAACAACATTGCGTAGGTATCAGTTTCAGGTACTGCTGTAACTGACAAGGTAGCGCTCAACCCATAGGCTTTAACAGAATTGACCAAGTCTGTTTTATTGCTAATATCATTCCCGCCAATAAAAATAGTGTAAGCACCTGCACCAAGTAAGAAACGCCCTGTTACAAAATTTGTCGAGCTCGCAGCAGAGGCTTTGTAAGTAAAGCTACTTAGCTGACTAAAATCGCCCGCCAAATCACCATCACCACCAATTTTCCAATCGCCTAATGCATTCCAGCTACCATCCGTATTGGCAGCAGTTTTACCCGCACCCAGATTAGCAGCAGCCCAACTGTCACGCCATGCAACTGAAGCAGCGTTAAAGTCATGATCTGCACTGCTAGATAAGTTGGTTTGGCTAGTAGCATATGGCGCAATAGCTGCTAAGCCTGAATAAATAGAGAACCCTGGTAAAAGCCCCCCAACAGAAGCAGCTGTCGCAGTTGCATTCGCTGAGACGCTAAAGTCAACCCAAGCCTCATTTTGCAAGGTAAATCTAAATGCTCGCCCTTTGTGACTATCGCCTAATATCCCATCAGCGGCATCTGCCCAGCCATAGTTACTTGTGACTGTTTGATTGCTAATGGTGGATGAAGCGCTAGTTAACCCATCAAACACCCCAAAATTGCGATTGCTATAACTAATATGCGCAAACGCAGATTGGCTAACCACCAACAAACCAATGATTAAACTAATTTTTTTCATAGAAAACCCTTTCTTGATACTGTAATTAAATTGACTGTTAAAATTGATTACACAAAATTACCGTCAGGCACATGCGCGCACGGCAGCAGTGTGCCTACTAGGGACATACTTTACTAACTCATGAATCTCACACTCAAAAAACTCGCAAAGCTTATCGAGATGATCAGTAACTGTGTTATAGCCTTGGTTTTTCATCATGCGAAAAAGCGTCATGCGGCTAATGCCACTGTGAGCTGAAACCTCAGTGAGGGTGATATTGCGACCCCATTGCACTTTTTTAGCGTCAATAAGCTCGCTGATTTGTAAATAAATCATGGAGATACCCCAATTAAATATGTCGATCAATGCATTGATTCGACGTACATAGACGAACAGCTACGGTTGCCCAAGGCACAAGTAGCAACAATGTAAAATTTAATTAAAGGACTGGGGGAGCGCGGGTGGGGTGGGAAGTACTGTAATACGAAACAACAAAAGGTGATGCATAAATATCAATATGTGCAACAGCGTTGATTTCCGCCAAAAATAAGGCGGTAGAACTTGCAGGCAGCCCCACTGAGCCAGCATGGCTAAAACAGTAGGGGCAATGCTCAAAGTGCATGCCCATTTTATTGGGTTGCGAATCGTTTTGCTTGGATGCATCTGCATTACTAGCAGTCAACGCGGCGGGGATAAATTTAATACCTTGCGCGCCACAGACTTCTTGCCACAAAGTTTGGCTGCCCTTTTGCGCTTCCAAAGCATGCGAAATCGTAGGCGCAAGTGAAGCGAACAACATGGCCGCAAGGGCAATGAAGCTAATTAGGCGTTGTTGGCTACGTTTGAACATGCCAAGATTGTAATCGCTTACTAATAAAAGAATCAAGGGTGCATATTTACTAAATTCAGCGGTTAGCGCTTTAATCTGCACAAAGTTAACTGCTATTTGATCCATATCAAAAACAAACCCATATTCCCCTCTTAAATTGCGAGAATAGGGTAAGTCAAGATTTGCTAGACTGACGCTCATGTTAATCAATCTATATGTCAATCGACTCAAACAATTATTACAAACCAGACAGTTCAGCCGCTTTGCGATTGAGCTAAGCTTGATCTTGGCGATTAAGCTCATATTTTTATGGGGGTTATGGGCGGTATGTTTTTCTCACGCACAGCCAAAAAACCTCATGCAAAGCAAAGTCACAGAAATCATTTTAAACAAACCCGCTCATTAACCTCTAGGTATCCAAACTATGTTGCCATCCGCAGAAGTTGTTGATTTATCCCGCCTCCAATTTGGGGCGACAGCTTTATATCACTTTCTTTTTGTACCGCTAACCTTGGGTATGACATGGATGTTATTCATCATGGAATCTGTTTATGTGATGACAGGTCGCCAAGTGTACAAAGATATGACGCGGTTTTGGGGTAAGTTATTTGGCATCAACTTTGCCATGGGCGTGACCACGGGCATTACCATGGAGTTTCAGTTTGGCACCAACTGGGCGTATTACTCACATTATGTGGGGGATATTTTTGGTGCGCCCCTGGCGATTGAGGGCTTAATGGCGTTTTTCTTGGAATCCACCTTTGTGGGTTTATTTTTCTTTGGCTGGGATAGGCTTTCCAAACAAAAGCATTTGATGGTGACGTTTTTAGTGGCGATAGGTTCTAATTTATCCGCCTTATGGATTTTAATTGCGAATGGCTGGATGCAAAACCCAGTGGGCGCGACGTTTAATTACGAAACCATGCGTATGGAAATGACCAGTTTTTCAGAGCTGTTTTTTAACCCTGTCGCCCAAGTCAAGTTTGTGCACACGGTAGCTGCTGGCTACACCACTGCTGCGATGTTTGTATTGGGCGTATCCTCTTACTACTTACTCAAAAAGCGTGATGTGGGTTTTGCCTTGCGTTCTATCGCAATCGCCTCTGGTTTTGGTTTAGCCTCGATTTTATCGGTGATTATTTTGGGCGATGAATCTGGCTACACCACGGGCGAAGTACAAAAAGTTAAATTAGCCGCGGTTGAAGCAGAATGGCATACAGAGCCAGCCCCTGCCGCATTCACACTCTTTGGCTTACCCAACCGCGATGAAGAGCGCACTGATTACGCAGTCAAAATCCCTTATGTATTAGGCTTAATCGCCACCCGTTCGTTAGATGAACAAGTGACGGGTTTGGTGGATATTAAACATCAAAACGAGGGGCGTATTCGTAACGGCATGCTCGCTTATGCAGATTTACAGCGCTTAAAATCTGGTGATAAAAGTAATGAGGCGATTGCCGCCTTTGAAAAATCAAAAGACGATTTAGGCTTTGGTTTATTGCTCAAAAAATATACGCCTAATGTAGTGGATGCCACTGAAGCGCAAATCAAACAAGCGGCAAAAGATACTATCCCCAACGTGTTTACCTTGTTCTGGAGCTTTAGAGTGATGGTTGGCTCAGGTATGTTGATGCTATTTATTTTTGCGGCATCATTTTACTTTACGGCAAGACGCACCATTGCCGAACAAACATGGTTGTTAAAAATCGCGCTGTTTGCAATCCCCTTGCCTTGGATTGCCGCAGAAATGGGTTGGGTGGTGGCAGAAATGGGTCGCCAACCTTGGACTATCTCGGGCATATTGCCCACCCATTTATCCACATCGTCATTAAGCGTAGGCGACCTCTACTTTAGCATTGCAGGGTTGATTGGCTTTTACACACTTTTACTCATTATTGAACTGTTCCTCATGTTCAAATATGCGAGAAAAGGCCCATCCGCACTACATACAGGTCGCTATCACTTTGAACAAAGCCACCCGCAAGGCGCATACGCTTAGGAAAACATCATGACACTATTAGACTACTCAACTTTAAAACTCATCTGGTGGCTGTTTGTAGGTGTACTCCTGATTGGCTTTGCGATTATGGATGGCTTCGATATGGGCGTCACCACCTTGCTACCATTTTTAGGCAAAACCGATGATGAACGCCGCGTGATTATCAACACCGTAGGCCCCGTGTGGGAAGGCAATCAAACTTGGCTGGTAACCGCGGGCGGTGCAATTTTTGCCGCTTGGCCTTTGGTGTATGCAGCAGCATTTTCGGGCTTATATATTGCACTACTGTTAGTCTTATTTGCCTTATTTTTGCGCCCTGTTGGCTTTGATTACCGCAGCAAACTCAGCAACCCAACATGGCGTAACGCTTGGGATTGGGGCTTATTTGTGGGTGGCGCAGTGCCTTCACTCATCTTTGGCGTGGCGTTTGGCAATTTACTGATTGGCCTGCCATTTCATTACGATGACACCTTGCGCTCATTCTACACAGGCAGCTTTTGGCAATTACTCAACCCATTTGCTTTGCTTTGCGGCTTGGTCAGTTTATCTATGCTAGTTATGCACGGTGCGATTTATTTACAGTTGCGTACCGATGGACAAGTACAACAACGCGCCGCAAAAACAGCGATTACCGCAGGCACGCTCTGCGCAGCGCTATTCGCCGTAGCAGGTATCTGGCTCGCCAGTAGCATTGATGGCTACCATATCGTCAGCATGGGCGATGTGAATAAGGCGTTGAACCCACTCACCAAAGTGGTTGAAAAATCCGCAGGGGCTTGGCTTAACAATTACAGCACTTACCCGTGGATGATGCTTGCACCCGTGACAGGTTTTTTAGGCATCGCCTTAGCCTTATTCAGCGCAAATCGCAAAATGGAACACCTCGCATTTATCTGTAGCGGCTTTGCCATTGCTGGCATTATCTTAACCGCAGGTTTTTCTATGTTCCCGTTTGTGATGCCCTCTTACACAGACCCTAATAGCAGCTTAACGCTTTGGGATGCCGCATCAAGCTATAGAACCATGGGAATAATGTTCATTGCTGCGATTATTTTCTTGCCATTGATTGTGCTTTACACTTCATGGGTGTTTCACGTGATGCGCGGCACCGTCACCGTTGAAGAAATTCAAAAAAACACACATACTGCTTATTAGGAGAAACTTATGTGGTACTTTGCTTGGATGTTAGGGGTGGGGTTAGCGGTGTCATTTGGCATTATTAACGCGCTATGGTTTGAATCACTACAACCGTATGATGGCGAAGAGCGACGCTCATCGTAACGCACTCTCCATTGATTCTTGACCACTGGATACAGGGCTAACACTCCCATGCGAAAGCAATACAATACCATTTAAAATCAAGGACAAAAGGGTTTCCATGTGATTATCCCAGAACTCCCATTAAACGAATCTGAACGTCTCACAGCGCTTAATCGATATCATATTGTTGATACGCAAGCCGAGCTGATTTTTGATGACTTTACCCAGCTCGCATCACACATTTGCGAAACGCCGATTGCGCTTATTTCACTACTTGATAAAGACCGTCAATGGTTTAAAAGCAAAGTAGGGCTTGCTGCAAGCGAAACCCCACGTGAAATTTCTTTTTGTGGTCATGCCATTCTGCAAAATGAGTTACTGGAAATCAACGATGCCTTGGAGGACACCCGTTTTTTTGACAACCCACTGGTCACGGGAGGACCTAAAATCCGATTTTATGCGGGTATGCCGCTTAAAACATCGGAGGGTTACAATCTCGGCACCCTGTGCGTTATCGATCAAGCGCCAAGAAAATTATCAGAAAAACAACGTGACGCGCTGAAAATGCTTGCTCGTCAAGTCGCCTCTCAAATTGAGAATCGAGTTTCCATTAATCAAATTTTTCAGCTGAATCATAACTTAGCCAAGAAAAATTTATTCATTCAAGGCATCACCGACAGCGTACCTATTATATTGGGGTATTGGGATCAAAATTTAATCTCACAATTTGCCAACAAAACTTATTCATCATGGTTTGGTAAGCAATCAACTCAAGTGATTGGTCTCAGCTTGCACGAATTTCTTGGGGATGAATTATTTAACAAAAATATCGGTCATGCTCAGCAAGCGCTCGCTGGCATCCCTCAATCATTTGAACGTGAGTTAAGCAAACCAGATGGCTCAGTAATACCCGCATTATTTCAATATATACCGCACAAAATTGAATCAGGCGAAACGATTGGCTTTTATGTACTCGTTCAAGATCTCTCATTATTTAAACAAGCTGAACAGGATATTCAGTTTACTACTCAAGTATTTGAACATTTGACGAATGGCTGCATTATTACCGACGCACAATATAAAATTATCAGCGTTAATAAAGCTTTTACAGCATTAACGGGGTACATGGCCAAAGATGTGGTTGGAGAGCCGCCATACTTCATGAATACAAACCCTTTTACAAACTCTGCTGCCTCAACAGACCTTAAGCAAAATCAGATGAGGGCTCGTATCCGCACCAAAGATGACCAATACATTGAATGCATAACAACCATCGACGCTGTTTTGAATGACAGTGGAAACACAACCAAACATATCATTTCATTTGTCGATCAAACAGAATCAATTAACGCGCATGCAAAAGTCAAATTATTAAATAGCATGCTGGAACGCACTGGAGATATTGCAAAAGTTGGAGGATGGGAATTCGATAAGACAACTAAAGCATTCAGTTATTCAAGTTCATTGTATAAAATCTTAGCATCAGATCCGTCTGTCAAGGTTGAGCACAATCATGCACATCGCTATTTAACAGATACCGTGCAAAAACAATTATTACTGGCAGCAACCGAGTGCTTAAATCTTGACACCACTTGGAGCTTGGAAATACCAGCAACGACAGCGGATAAGAGGCAAATTTGGCTCCGCGTCACTGGTAAAAAGATTACCGACAATAACATGACAGTTAAACTCGTCGGCACTTTTCAAGACATCACCGAACAAAACGAAGCAGAAGCTGAACGCATCGCTAACGAACATGCGTATCGCGATACACTGATTCGAGAAGTACACCACCGCATTAAAAACAACCTGCAAGGTGTCACAGGAATACTTCGCAACATTCCTCGACAAGATAAGGCGCTTGCAGAAATCATTGATCAAGCCGTTACTCAAATTCAATCAATTGCGATTATCCATGGCTTACAAGGGCGAAGCAGGAATGAAGGAGTTGACCTCAATGAATTACTAACGGCTGTGACATTAAGCATTCGCTCAATATGGCGAAAACAGATTACGCTAGAAATATCGTCCGCACCGATAAGCGGGCAAATTAAAGAAACAGAAGCCGTACCTATCGCCCTGATTTTGAACGAGCTCATTACAAATGCCGCAAAACATCACGATGGCGATAACCCGATTAGAATTACGCTAGCTTATGATGCAGAGTTAACTGAAAGCCACATTGAAATTTTAAATACCAGTGCTAATCACCCCCCCATTCCAGATGATACAACCTCAGGGATGGGGTTGCGTTTTGCGCGCTCTTTATTGCCCAGAACTGGGGCTAACCTAGTACTGGAAAAACAAAATACCGAAGTTATTACAACATTAAAACTATCGTCAAACGTAGTTAAGTTACAAATTAATGAAAAAGTAACTTAACATATGCCAGACTAAACTGACAATATAGTAAAATAGTTCGTTAGCAACACTTAACCCATTAATTTTATGCCACATTGTTTACTTGTATTGTAGATTAGTAAGATGAAGAGCACGCTAAATACCACCCCAAAAACAAAAAAAACAATACTGCTTGTAGATGACGACAGACTTATTTTATCGACACTGTCCTCTGGGTTGATTTCTCATGGTTATGCAGTAGATTCAGTAGAATCTGTGGATGAGGCTGAAGTTTGGCTCGAGACCAACCAACGACCAGACATAGTATTTCTTGATGTTCGGATGCCCAACCGTTATGGGCTAGAACTGACCAGTAAGCTCAATGCAATGGACAATACGCCGTTCATTTTACTCACCGCTTTTCATGAAGATGACATTGTTGAAAAGGCAAAAAACGCTGGGGCAATGGGTTATTTAGTGAAACCGATTGATGTCGCACTAATGATTCCCACTATCGAAACCGCCATTTCTCGTGCTGAAGAGTTGCGAGCACTTCGCAACGCTAAGGATAACTTACAGATTGCTTTAAACGGCGACCGTGCAATTAGCGTAGCGATTGGCATCATCATGAATCAAAAACATATCACTGCAGATGAAGCATTCGAACACATGCGTACGAAAGCGCGTACCAATCGCTTAAAAATGGTTGATTTAGCCAATAGTATTATTAGCGCTAGTGGGGAGCAGATCAACCCCACACCTAAACAACAATGAATAATGTAAGGCAAAGTTCATACTGAACTTATTTTCATGGTCGGCATCAACAAAACGCCCCAGCTGATGATTAAAGCTGGGGCGTTTTTATTTGTACTTTTTAATTACAACTTAGTGGCTACGTGAAGCATGCTCATGCATGTAACTATGCTGTTTTTGTGGGCTGCCGCCTACTTTTTGTGGCAGAAGTGAGCCGATAATCATGGCAATCGCGCTAATGCCTAGGCCGATGAGTTGCGGTGGTACTAGGCTTTTTTCACCAACCATCAGTTCTAACATCACCCAGCTACCAATGCCGAGAATAATGGCGGCGAGCGCACCTTGGCTGGTGGCGCGTTTCCAAAAGACACCGAAAATGAGAGGCACAAATGCGCCTGCGAGGGTGATTTTGTAGGCGCTTTCAACCATACCGAAAATCGAGAGTTCGGAGTTGAGGGCGTAGAACAACACCATGCCTGCAAAGCCGACCAAACAAATACGCATCACGCGCAAAAAGGCGTGGTCGTTCATATTCGGCATAAAGCCTTTCACCACGTTTTCAGCAAACGTTACAGAGGGCGCGAGCAGGGTGGCAGATGAGCAACTCATGATGGCAGAAAGCACTGCACCAAAGAAGATGGCTTGTGCGAGCAATGGCGTGTGCGTGAGCACAAGCGTGGGCAAGACGCGTTGCGAATCTGTCTCCACCAGTTTGCCAAACACGTCAGGGTCAATCAGCGTGGCGGCGTAGGCGATAAACATGGGCACAAAGGTAAAGCAGAAGTAAATACTGGCGCCGAAAATGGAACCCCACAAGGCGATTTTTGCGCTTTTGGCGGAGGTGATGCGCTGAAAAACGTCTTGTTGCGGGATGGAGCCGAGCATCATGGTGAGCCAGCCACCTAAAAAGGTAAGCCATACGCCCCAATTCGCCTCTTGAGGAAAGAAGTTGAGTTTGCCTGCAGCGCGCGCATGCTCTATCACTGGCGCGACGCCGCCTGTCATGCCTGAGACAATAAAGCCGATATAGAGTAAACCACCGATCACCACAATCATTTGCACAAAGTCTAATATCGCCACAGAAAGCATGCCACCTAAAGTAGTATAAGTGAGCACGATGGCGGTGCCTAAAATCATGCCTGTGGGCTCGCTAATGCCACCGTCGGAAATCAGGTTAAAAATCAAGCCTAGCGCTTTGATTTGCGCGGCTACCCAGCCCATATAAGAAACCACAATGGCGATAGAGGTGAGAATTTCTACCGTGCGGTTGTAGCGCATGCGGTAAAAGTCACCAAGGGTGATGATATTGAGTTTGTAAAGCTGGCTAGAGAAAAATATCCCCGCTAAAACCAGACACATACTGGAACCAAACGGGTCAGCCGCTACGCCATTCAGGCCTTCTTGCACAAAGGTGGCAGAGACACCAAAAACCGCTTCTGCACCAAACCAAGTGGCAAACACAGTGGCGGTAACCACAGGCAAAGGAAGGTGACGGCCTGCCACAGCATAGTCTTTGGTGTTGTGGACTTGAGTAGCGGCGACTAAACCGATACCGATGGAGACGAGTAGATATGCAATAACAAACCAGATGAGCATGGTGATTTCCCTAACTATTTGACGTTATTTTAATGGAAAAACATCACATGCGCGCCAACAAGGTTATAACCATCAGTTTCAACCGGTCGCCCAAAGAAAAACGACCTAGAGGTTCTCCCTAAGTCGTTGTTTTTTATGGTGGCCCCTCTGTGAGTCGAACACAGCACCAACGGATTATGAGTCCGCTGCTCTAACCAAGCATGAGCTAAGGGGCCG
>CAZUGV010000014.1:0-42137 GCA_964620425.1 uncultured Methylophilaceae bacterium
GGTGGTTACAAAGAGTTAACTAAGTACAATGCTGCGCCTGGTGGCGGTGCATTGAGCGTGTTTAGTCTGTAATTAAGAAGCTCCCTAGATTAATTGATAAGCCTAGTCTAGCTTGAAGTTACCTAGATACTCTTGACTCTATTAGGGTTTGTAATCTACGGTTCGACTGCCCCCTCTTGCTCGCAAGTGGGGGTTTTTCTTTGTCTTTTCAATCAATCCAGTAAACCTAAAAAACTAAAAGATGTCATTTTGATTGTTACTTCTCCTCGTGTATCAATCATTCATCATGACGTTTTATGTGTATAAGTTTTAACTTAAGCTCGAAATGTTAGGTTTAAGCCCATAATTTGTTAGTTTGTGTTAATGCAACGTGGGAAAATAGCAGTCCATATATTTAAATATTCACCTTACGGTTACAATGTTTGCGTATTTATATGATGATCAGCTTATGAACATTGACGCGCGATACTATTTATACTTGTTGGTTTACTTAATTTGCTTATGCCCAGCAAGTTCATATGCCATACAAGACTGTTCTCAAATCGCACGGTATGCAAGTGTTGAGATTGACTATGACGATCCTGAGGTGGTGGTGGATGAGCGTCATAATATTCAGGATTTGAGATCTATTTCTGGTAAAGGGGTAGTTGAAAATCAGAATGTATATGGGCTAACCCACGCTGAAGCAAGGCTGGAGTATGAAGTTAAAGGACATGTACAGGCCATGCCTAACGGTAGTGTTTGTATGGTGCCACAGGTTAAAATTCATGCAGGTTTTTCCGAGCTTAAAGTCTATGTGGCTGACGATTTACAAGACGCTTGTCGTCGACAAGTGGTACATGATCATGAATATGAGCATGTGAATGTATGGCGTTCACATATGCGTGCGGGGAGTCGTTTAATGCAGGCACCTGTATTGCAGGAGTTGGCGAAGCCGCGCATGTATCCCGATAGATGGGAAGCGGAGAATGCTTTGCGACCATGGGTTGATAGTATTATACAAGCCTATCAACAACGCTTGTTTGCCAATTTAAATGCAGCGCAACAAGCGGTTGATTCACCTGCCTCTTATCAGTATGTTGAAAGACGTTTAAAAGCATGTCCCATCAACGTGTTAAATAACACGTTAAATCGCTAGTTTTTATAAAAGCATTAAGAAATCACGATGAAATCACTCCCAATTTTTATGAATATCCAAAACCGCCGCTGTGTGGTGATTGGCGGTGGCGAAGTAGCGACCCGCAAAGTTACCATGTTGCTTAAAGCCCAAGCGGCTGTTGAGGTGATTTCACCTGACTTGAACCATGAGTTAGCCGATATGCTGGCGGCTGGTAATATTAAGCACAAGCAAGCGATGTTTGCGCCTGAACAACTCACCGATGCAATATTGGTCATTGCCGCAACCGATGATGAGCCCACGAATGTAGCTGTTTCTGTCGCCGCTAAAGCATTAAATATCCCCGTGAATGTTGTGGATTCGCCTGATTTATGTACATTTACCATGCCAGCCATCGTAGATCGTTCCCCCATTGTGATTGCCATTTCTAGTGGTGGTGCATCACCAGTATTAGCGCGCATGATACGCGCGAAGATAGAGACTTTAGTGCCAGCCACTTATGGTCGCTTGTCTAATCTTGCAGCTGAATTTCGTGATCGCGTAAAGCAACGCTTTGACACTACGCAAGCACGACGTATCTTTTGGGAAAAAATCTTTCACGGCAACGTGGCTGAGCTTGTACTTTCAGGTCAAGAGCCAGCTGCACGCATTGCATTAACGGAGGCATTGGCGGCAGAAGATGCTACGCAAACGCATGGTGAAGTGTATTTGGTGGGCGGCGGTCCAGGTGACCCAGATTTGCTCACTTTTCGTGCTTTACGCTTGATGCAGCAATGTGACGTTTGTGTATATGACAAGCTGGTGAGCAAAGAAGTGATGGAGCTGGTCCGTCGTGATGCCGAGCTAATTTATGTTGGAAAAGCACGCGACCAACACACTTTGCCACAGGATGAAATCAATCAGTTATTGGTAAAACTGGCAAAAGAAGGTAAACGTGTTTTGCGCCTAAAAGGCGGTGACCCATTTATTTTTGGGCGTGGTGGCGAAGAAATTGAAACCTTGATGGAAAACAACGTGGCTTTTCAAGTCGTACCTGGCATTACGGCCGCCAATGGTGTTTCCAGTTACGCTGGCATTCCACTTACTCATCGTGATTATGCGCAATCCTGTGTGTTTACCACTGGGCATTTAAAAGAAGGGGTGATTGAGTTGGATTGGGTGTCCTTGTCGCGCCCCAATCAAACGGTGGTTATTTATATGGGCTTGATAGGCTTGGTGCAAATATGCAACAAATTGATCGAATACGGTTTACCGGCCACGATGCCAGTGGCAGTCGTTCAGCAAGGTACCACCCAAAGACAACGTGTTGTCGTTGCGGATTTAGCAACAATTGCAGAAAAAGTACAAGTTGCAGATTTAAAACCACCCTGTTTGACCATTGTGGGGGAGGTGGTCAATCTTCGTCAGAAATTATCGTGGTTTAAGTCAGAGTCAGACGGTGGTTAATCAATGGTAAGATTTAATTGTTGGTGTACATGGCAGAGAGGTGAATGGGTAAGCTAACTCTTACTTCTAGTCCGCCTGTCGCACGATTCAATAGCTCAAGCTTGCCTTTATGAAGCCGTGCAATACGGTCACAAATCGCTAGCCCAAGTCCACTGCCACTTGCGTTACCTCGTGCTGTGTCTAGGCGTTGAAATGGCTTTAGTAATCGAGACATTTGGTTTTGTGGAATGCCAGGGCCGTTATCAAGAACACTAACAATTAGATGTTCCGCAGTAATTTTTGTGGTGATAATGACCTCTGATTTGCCATAGTTAAATGCATTGTCAATCAAGTTCCCAAATAGTCGTTGCATTGCTAAGGGTTTCAGCGGTACCAGCATAGTGGGTGCAAGGCTCAACACCAGTTTTCTACCAGCGCGGGTATTTCGATCAAACAAAGATTTTAACAGCGCATTAATATCCACCATTTGAGATGGCTCACCTTCCACTCCGCGTACAAAATCGAGAAACTGATTGATAATGCTGTCCATATCGCTAATGTCTTGAATCATGCCTTCGCGAAAAATTCCACCTTTGTCGTCTGGAAGCATTTCTACCGCAAGCCGTAAGCGAGCCAGTGGCGTGCGTAAGTCGTGCGATACGCCTGCAAGCAGAAGTGTGCGCTCTGCATCCAACTCCGCAAGTGACTCAGTCATTTGATTGAACGTGCGGTTGACCTCGCCTAGCTCGTCGATCCCATCTTCTGGTAGCTCAATTGGCGCTAGTCCATTGCGAATGCGATCTGCAGCTTTTACAAGCAAACTGAGGGGTTGATTAATGCGCGCAGCAATTAAATATGCGCCTGAAAGTGCGAGTCCGATGACAAGTGCACCCCAGTTCAGCCATTCCCAAGGGAAATGGCGCTCTACTTGAATGCGAGGAATGACCACCCAGTAATCATCCTGACCAATATTAAAGCTGACCCATAATCCAGGAACGCCAAAGTGGTTTATAGCAACAATCGTATCTTTACCAAGTTTTTCCTTGATTTTTTGAGCAATTAAACGGATAAAATCATCATTTGGCAGTGGCTCAATTTCTTCCAGCATATCTGCAGCGTAAATATGCACACCTTCCTTACCCGAAAGCTCTGACAGTAAAGCTATGCGACGATCTTCATGTGCAGCGAGAAGTGATGCTTTTGTATAATTAACGACGGTAATGGCTTGCAACGCAGCAGCTTTTGCACGAGGTTCTCGCTCAAAATAATCAAATAGTTGCAGTGCTGTCAGTTGCCCAATAATCAATAAAATGGCTATTAGCAACATGATTCGTGCGAGTAAAGTTCTGGGCAGAAGTCTCATTGGGAAGCCTGTCTTAGGCAATGCTAATCATACGCGTGTTTGTTTCGAGTTGAGCAGGCTAAGTAAACGCTGCTGAAGGTTAATGCTAGCGCGAACATGATGAGATCAACATTAGTTTGCGCTAGTATTATCGCACTTTAGGTTTTTGGTGTTTCCCCATCGGGGATGAATACATACCCAAACCCCCACATCGTTTGCAAAAAACGAGGGTGTGCTGGGTCAGTCTCAATGAGTCTGCGTAAGCGTGAGACTTGTACATCAATACTTCTATCAAAAACATCTAACTCACGACCACGCGCTAATTGCATTAGTCTATCGCGTGATAGTGGTTGCCGTGGGTGATCAACAAATACTTTTAGTAGGGCATACTCACCGCTGGTAATTGTCATTTGTACTCCACCACGACTTAGGCTTCTAGTGGAAGCATCAAATACGAAGTCGCCGAATGTAATGGTGCTGGCGTTTCCAGAAGGGGCACTCGGTAGAGGACGCCCTTGGCGACGCATAATTGCATTGATTCGCGCTAACAATTCTCTTGGATTAAAAGGCTTGGGTAAGTAATCATCTGCACCCATTTCTAATCCGATAATGCGATCTACCTCATCTCCACGTGCTGTCAGCATGATAATGGGTAAAGTTAAACCGGCTGAGCGTAATCTTCGACAAATCGCAAGACCGTCTTCACCAGGAAGCATTAAATCTAAGACAATCAAGTCAACATGATCGTTATTTAATACAGCATCCATTTCACTGGAGTCTGAAACTGTTTTTATGTTAAAACCTTGCTCTGTAAGATAGCGTTGCAACAAATCGCGCATGCGAATATCGTCATCTACTAGCAATATTTTTTTAATGGGCGCTTGCATAATGTTTTCTACATAATCCTGTTGTATTTGTTTTACCATTATGGCGATGTTTGTTTTGTATAAAGAAAAACTAAAGAACTAAATAACTAGTAGGATCAATTATACGACTTTTTTAATTGAGTGACGAACTTACACGCACTAAATGGTCAATTTTTATTACAAAAAATTACAATCATGTGAGCGATTGAAACATTTCATTTACAATCGTGCGTCATTATTGTATCGGTCTTATTCGGTTTTGCGTTTTTAATGGTTCAATTCAGAACTATTCAAAACAGTATGGATCTTAAGTTTGTAATTGCTTATATTTTTGATTAATTTGATTCAATTTTATAGGTAAAACACTGGATTATAGTAGAACCAACATAAAAATAATAACAGTGTGAAATTTATTATATTCTATGCCTATGAGATTGTAGCTATGGGCATTTTTTGATTATCGGGTACACGAACGGGTAGGTAATTTGATTAGTCATCATTTTTATCAGTGTCGAAAGACTTTCACTATTGTAGTGTTGTTTTTACTAGGATTTTCTCAGGCAATTATTGCGCCTTCTAAAGAGTTACAAAATGATGATGTCTTGCCAGAAGATTCTGGTAAGCCATCGTCAAGTTATTCAGGTGAAGATGAAAGTATTCGTATCAGAAAAGATCTTGATGAATACTCTCGCACTGTTGATCCCGCCCATGTGCAAATTGAAGAGCGTCGCAGGGTGATGCGTTTGCGTTTGCAACAAAGGTTTGCACAAACCGATCGCAATAACGATGGAATCATTTCACGTCTTGAGGCTGTCGAGCTAATGCCTCAAGTAGCTAGGCGCTTTAATGAAGTTGATCTCAATGGTGATAATTTCATTAGTTTTGATGAGTTGGTGACATTACAAACGCGCATTACAGAACGTCAGCAGAAATCTGATAAATCTGCAAAGGTTGAAAACACTTCGGAACCGTCTGACATTATTAAGCATAAGACTAAAGATGCTATGCTTATTAATCACAAACCTACCTTGTAAGTCTAAATATAATATAACACATTTTTTAAAATCAAATTTTTGTTTACCTGATTTGCGTTTCAGCAATTGTCATTCGTTATCCTGAGCTAAATTAAAAACGCGCATCTAAGTTCCCTGTGGTTAATTTTAATTGAAAATTAATTGACCAAATAACTTGATGCTGCGAACACTGTGTCGCCAAACGGGAACGGTGTATCAGCCATAGTTAGCAGATTTCAAGCCTACTTTTAACATAACTTCATGTATATATTTATTTTTTACTTTATAGGCTTGTTTGTTGCTAAGTCATCAAAAGCGCTATATTTAAATTGGCGACCCTATGATTTTATGTTTTAAGGAGTAAAAATGTATTTAGGCAAAAAGTTATTGGTGATTCTTTTTTTGCTAGAGATCACGGCTTGTTCAAATTTATCTACTCGTCAGAAAAATGCAGCGATTGGAGCGGGTATAGGTGGTGTTGCAGGAGCCGTACTTACAAATGGTAGTGCTTTTGGCACGGTTGGCGGTGCTGCAATTGGTGGGGTGATTGGGCACGGTGTTGATCAGCTAGGCGGTAGTAAGAAAAAATAAATGTCTTTTGTAGGAGACATTATAAGCGTCTGATTTTAATCCTAATGTGAGCTTTCTTAGCTTGAGGTGTCGTTTTGTGCAGACGAGGGTTTTTATTGGTGACTGTAAATTTTCCGATAATTTTATTTTGCTTCATATTGAGCTCATCGTTTTGCGGTAAGATGGAGCGATGGCAATTGAGATCCTATTTCTGAATGGTATTGCAGCTGTTGAGCCCCAAGCGTGGAATGCATTAACGAATGGCACCCCCATTTTAAGCTATGCGTTTTTATCCGCACTTGAAGAAGCTCAATGCGTGGGTGCTGGTACTGGTTGGCAACCGAATCCAATGGTTGTTTATGATGATGGTGAGCTAGTAGGAGCGCTACCCCTTTACCTTAAGAGCCACTCTTATGGTGAGTATGTATTCGATTGGGCGTGGGCAAATGCTTACCAACAAAATGGGTTGGCTTACTATCCAAAATTGCTTGTAGCAGTGCCATTTACGCCAATCACTGGTTTAAGATTGTTGAGTCGTGATGTCCAAGTTCAACATTTGATGGTGCGCGCGTTGATGCAACAAATCGAAGAACATGGCCTTTCTTCTGCCCATGTATTGTTTCCTGATAATCAGCATGCTGAAGTGTTAAAAGCGGCTAGTTGGTTGGAGAGAAACGGTGTTCAATTTAGATGGGAGAATGAAAATTTCTCTGATTTTGACGATTTTTTATCACGTTTATCCCACGATAAACGTAAGAAAATTCGCCAGGAGCGAAAAAAAATAGATTCGGCAGGCGTGACTTGTCGTCGCTTGCTTGGTTCTGAGTTGAGTAAGCGTGATTGGGATTTTTTCTATGCCTGCTATGAAAACACTTATTTTGAGCATCGCTCAACGCCTTATTTAACCAAAGAATTTTTTTATTTAATAGGCGAGCGACTTGCGCAGCATATTTTATTGGTGATCGCTGAACAAAACGACGAGCCTATTGCCGCAGCATTTAACTTGTTTGATGCCAATACGATGTATGGTCGATATTGGGGTGCTACTCGATTTGTATCAGGATTACATTTTGAGTTATGTTATTACCAAGCTCAAGAATTTTGCATTCAACATCAAATTCAATATTTTGAAGGCGGCGCACAGGGGGAGCATAAGTTAGCAAGAGGATTTAAACCTAGGGCTACTCGCTCGTTCCATCACATTGCGCATCCAGATTTTGAGCGTGCGATTCAAGACTTTTTGCAGCGTGAAACGCATGGTGTCGATGAGTATCATCATGAGTTAGAACAACGGGCACCATTTAAATCTTGATCTTTGAAATTTTGATTTTTATCTCAATATCTCAGCGAAAAAGACTAGTAAAAATGCAATGTTCGCGCTAATCTGTGACAAATTGTAAGTGTGTTTTTGTATGCCACTTACAACTGTTTAGCTAAAGAATTACAAAATAAAAAATAAGGGAGTTGGAGATGTCTGGACTGTTGTCAAAAGAAAATATTATTGCATCCAATAATTACAATCGATGGTTGATTCCGCCAGCTGCCTTGGCTGTGCATTTATGTATTGGGATGGCTTACGGTTTTTCAGTGTTTTGGAAACCGCTCGGAAATGCTTTGATGGGAGAAGATGGCAAACCTTTAGCTGCTTGCGCTGCGGGGGCTACCACGATTGCTGAGAAATTAAGCGGAACTGCGCGCGCGTTATTTGCAACAGATTGCAATTGGACGCAGTTTGATTTGGGTTGGATGTACACCCTGTTTTTTGTGTTGCTTGGATGTTCGGCGGCGGTATGGGGTGGCTGGCTTGAGCGCGAAGGCCCTCGTAAAGCTGGCGTGGTTGCTGCCTTATGCTGGTGTGGTGGCTTGTTGATTTCTGCTTACGGCGTATATAGCCATCAATTATGGATGATGTGGCTAGGCTCTGGTGTGATAGGGGGAATTGGCTTGGGTTTAGGCTATATTTCGCCTGTTTCTACCTTAATTAAATGGTTTCCAGATCGTCGCGGCATGGCCGCTGGCATGGCGATTATGGGATTTGGTGGTGGGGCAATGATAGGCTCACCATTAGCGACTAAACTAATGGATTACTTCAAAACAGCTACCGAGCAAGGGGTTTGGCAAACGTTTGTGGTGTTGGCAGTGGTTTATGCTGTGTTTATGTTATGTGGTTCATTTGGCTATCGTGTACCAGAATCTGGCTGGAAACCAGCAGGCTGGACTCCTAAAGAAAAAGCTTCAAAAGGTATGATTGCTTCTCGTCATGTGCATTTAAACACTGCGCATAAAACACCACAGTTTTGGCTGTTATGGTTAGTGCTTTGTATGAATGTCTCAGCGAGTATTGGCATTATTGGTGCCGCAGCACCGATGTTGCAAGAAACCTTTGGCGGTAGCCTGATTAGTCAACCTGATATTGGTTTTGCGGAAATTAAAAAAGACGAAGGGCTTACCAAAACTGCTGCTGCAGTAGCGGCAGGTTTTGTGGGTTTAATCTCTTTATTTAATATTTTTGGTCGCATTGCTTGGGCGAGTTCTTCAGACAAATTAGGGCGTAAACAAACTTACTTTATCTTTTTTGTATTAGGGGCTTTATTATATTTTTTAGCCGCTTGGGGAGCAGATGCAAAATCAATGCTAGTGTTTGTAGTCAGCTTGTGTGTGATTGCATCAATGTATGGCGGTGGATTTGCCACCATACCAGCCTATTTAGCGGATATGTTTGGTACGCAGTTTGTCGGGGCGATTCATGGCCGCCTACTCACAGCTTGGTCAACAGCTGGTATTGTCGGCCCCGTGGTGGTGAACTATATGCATGATGTTCGCTTAGAGCAAAATGTGCCATATGATCAAGTCTATAGTTCAATTTTCTATGTGCTAGCAGGGATGTTGATTATTGGTTTCGTGGCCAATTTACTGGTGCGCCCAGTGGCGGATCGTCATTTTATGACAGATGCAGAATTAGCCGCTGAGAAAAAACTTGCGCATGAGCAAGCGGCTCCTGCAAATGCGGGAGTAGCAAGGCAATCAGGTGGTGGGAGTGTGGTGATAATATTTGCTTGGCTTGCGGTGCTTATACCAATCACTTATGGTATCTGGATGACGGTGATTAAAGCTTGGGCTTTGTTTCATTAGATTATTCCGCGAATTGATGTCTAACTAGTGAAGCTTAACTAGATATTTTTAAGAGGCTGGCTTGCGTATTGCGAGTCAGCTTTTTATTTTCATGGGGCAAGCATTTTATACTTGACGGAGTGTACGTTCGTACAGTATTGTGTTGCTTATGGGAAACGACTTTGATTATTTAGGCAGTATTCAAGATTATTATGCAGAGCATAAAACGCTTCCGTCTTATGCGGCGATTGCGCAACTGCTTGGTTTTAAATCTAAAAATGCAGTATCAGCCTTGGTGGCACGTTTTAAGTTGCTTGGGTATTTAGAATCTGCACCAGATAAGCGTTTAAAACCTGGGAGACGTTTTTTTGAGCGCATCTTAGCAGATAGCACGGTGCAAGCGGGTCTGCCAACGCCAGCATTAAGTGACAACCATGATACGTTAAGCATTGACGATTATTTGATACAGAACCCTTCAAAAACTATGTTAATCACAGTTAAGGGCGACTCAATGATTGACGCGGGTATCGTACCGGATGATGTGGTGATTTTAGAAAAGCGCACAGTCGCCAATGTGGGCGATATTGTGGTAGCGATTGTGGATAACGAATTCACCTTAAAAACATTGGGTCGTGAAAAAGGGCAGTTTGTACTTTACCCAGCCAACAAGGCGTACCCGACTATTCGCCCGGAAGGTGAGCTTGAAATTTTTGGTGTGGTGGTCGGTCAATTTAGAAAGTATTAACTCAAAAAATACTAGATGTTGAACATGTTACCGATTTGTTTGGTACATCAGTTCCTTAGAAGTATCTTTGTATCCAGATTGAATAAGTAATGCTTGCTCAATGTAGCGGCTGACCCGATTTCTCAATGTTGGTAACGCTTCACTTTCATAAAATATGGCAGGGAATTTATAGGCAAGCCAAGCGTATAAACTAATGTCTTTGCCTAGGTCTTCTGCGTCTTCTAAATGCTTGGGGCTGGTTGAACTAAGCCATTCGATATCTTGCGGCAATCCTTTTTTCTGACCATGCATTACGCATAACAAGCAACTTAAAAAATAATCACGTTCGTGTGGTTTATCGAGCGAAACAGGAGCACACGAGAGAGTATATTTATCCACTAATCTCATATTGGGGGTGTGTGCATCGATCAGCTGTGCTAATGCTGTGTGCGTCTCTAGTGGCGTTGTTTCAAACAGGTCGCTATCGAAGGCAATGCGCTCTGCAAAGTAACTAAGTAGTTCGCTAATTTTGTTGCTGTGGGTGGCTGCCGCAATAACTTGTATATGCGAAAAATTAGGTGCAATCGGTAGCTTAGTGAGCTCAGCGTCATCAGATGTGTTGAGCATATGTTCAAGATGAATTAGTTCATCGTTTTCGAATGCACTTACATACCCCGTGGGGTAAATGCCAAAACGCCCTGCGCGGCCAGCGATTTGGCGTGTCTCAGTGGCGTTGATGGTACGATTAGCTACGCCATCAAACTTTTCTACGGTAGAAAATACCACACGGCGAATAGGTAAGTTTAAACCCATACCGATTGCATCAGTCGCCACTAGAATATCGGCTTTATCAGTGCTAAATCGTTTGGATTCTGTTCTGCGAACTTCGGGGGATAACGCCCCGTAAATTGAGGCAACCCCAAACCCCCATTGGCGAAATCTAGCGCTTAAGGTCAGTACATCCTTACGGCTGAATGCGATTACAGCATCCCCTTTTTGTAGTGTTTTTTTTACGTTCCAGCGGTTATAACGAATACCACTGAGCGAGGTGGTTTCTAAAATTAATGGCGTTTTTCGCTCAAGGTATTCAATGTGATAGGTTTCACCCAAGGCCTCTATCGCACGTAGGCATGGTGGGGTTACGCTATTTGCACCACAAACATGCACAGTTTTAGCTGGTGCACCGATCAGCGCTGCTGTCCAAGCATATCCGCGTGCGGGGTCTTGTAGCATTTGAATTTCATCAATGATGGCGACCTCTACTTCTGTCGCTGGATTCATCATTTCAACTGTACAAGCGGTGTGATGTGCGCCAGTAATTAACTGACGCTCTTCTCCCGTAATCAAGTTGCAAGGGATGCCTGCTTCCATTAGTCTGTCTCGGATTTCCATGGCAAGTAAACGTAAAGGTGCAAGATAAATACCCGACTTTGCTTGTTGCAAATGCATGAGGGCATCGTAAGTTTTCCCTGAGTTGGTAGGGCCTAGATGAAAGTGAATATGCCGTTTTAGTTGCCTTGCAACGGTAAAGCCAGAAGGGTAATCATGCAAGCCTAGCTGAGCCGATACATGTAGTGCCCTGTGAAGTGTATGTTGTTGTTTCAATGCGTTACTTGATATTTAAGGTCAAGCCCCTACTTTTGCAGCGCAGCTAACTCTAGCTCAGTAAACCCTGCCGCACGACGCGCCTCAATATTAAAAGGTCCACGTAGGGTAGGCGCTGCATATTGCTTGGCTAGATCAGCATATGTAGTGATGGGGTTAAGGCCACGCTGCTCACATAAGTAAGCAAACCATCGATTCCCAACAGCAACATGGCCAATTTCATCACGCAAAATAATATCAAGAATTTCAGCGGCTTTTATATCGCCTGCTTGTGCTAGCTTTGCTCTCACCGCTGGCGTGGCGTCCAGACCACGCGCTTCCATGGTTCTGGGTACTAGTGCAATTCTAGCTAATAAATCATTTTCAGTCTTTGCGGCCATTTCCCACAAGCTATTGTGCGCGGGAAAATCTCCATAGGCATAACCTTGTGACTCAAGGTGGGCTGCTAATAGCGAAAAATGCAGCGCTTCTTCGTTTGCTACTTTAAGCCAGTCAGCATAGAAGGCAGCGGGCATTCCTGCAAAACGCCAAATTACATCCAAGGCTAAATTGATGGCATTGAACTCAATATGAGCTAGGGCATGAATTAGAACTGCTCGTCCTTCAATGGTATTCATGGAGCGGCGCTTGACCAGCAGGGGAGAAACTAATGCTGGTTTAGCTGGTTGACCTGGAATAGATAAATTGGCAGCAATGGCTAGGTTGCTGTCAAGGTCGAGTTGTGTATTCTCCCAAGCTTGAGTTAGCTCACTAACCCCTTTTGTTTTTCTAGTTGGGTTAGACTCAGCCAGCCATTCTAAAGCGAGCGAACGTAGTTCTAGTTTAAGCATAGCAGAATCAAGATTAGATGAGCTTCGATTCGCTCAATTCGGATTTGATATAAGCATAAGTAATTGGCGCTAATATTAGTCCCGATATTCCAAAAATGGATTCCATGGTAATCATCGCCAATAGTATTTCCCACGCAGATGCTTGAATACGACTGCCTACAATTTTAGCGTTAATAAAGTACTCAAGTTTATGAATTAGCACTAAAAATACTAGAGCCGAGATCGCCACTTTAAACGAGATTCCGATGCCCATAATCGTAATCAAAGTATTAGAAATCAGGTTGCCGATAACAGGTAGTAACCCAGTGAGAAAAGTGATAATGACCAGTGTTTTTGCGTAGGGAATATTGATGTTAGCCATTGGTAGCAGGACGAGCAGGAAAATGCCTGTGAGAATCGTGTTAATGGCTGAAATTTTTACCTGTGCGAATACAATGTTTTCAAAAGCTTTACTTAGTAATGTAAAGCGGGCGCGCATGGTAAATGCAAATGGTTTTGCGTGTGCCATTGGACCAAAACGGTGTAATGACAGCATAACGCTAATGACGAGGCCAATTAAGATGTGTGCCAGTGAATGTAGTCCATTTTTGCCCGCAGTGCTAAGCTCTTTAATATGTTGCTGAATTAAGGTGCTGACAGACCCTTTTAAATCAAGCAAACTTTCTGGCATATAGCTCACTAGCGTGGGAGGGAGTTCTCCGCGAATCTCGCTGATGGTTTGACCTACTTTGCTGGCAAGACCAGCAAGGGTTTCTTCACTGCGAATAGTTTTAGAGATATAGAGAGAAAAAAATGTCACGGCTAAAATAATAATCAATACGGTAATGGCTGCTGCTATTTGCCGCGCTTTATATTCATGTACCCATTTCCCCAAACTACTAGCAAAACGCTTGATAAGCACAAATACAAGCATTCCTATCATCGCCGCAGGAGTAAGGTGCAATAGTAAAATAGTGACTATGATCACCAGAACGAAGGCAATGCCGTTGATTTGTGTTTTATCCATATGCTTATCATATCAAGAAAATTAACATGTGCCACAGCGAATTAGTGTTGTTCAACGCTATGAGTAGGTTCAGCAGTTTCATTATTGGTAAAAATGATGCGCTAAATTGAGAGCTTTAAAGCTGATGGACATTAGATCTTTTTCATTGACTCATACAGATATGATATGTTTGCGCAAATATTGCTCAGATTCACTTATTACTACGCTAAAATAGTCTGGTGTGTTTGTTGCTTTATAACCTACTACATTCATCTAAAAGCTAAACGTTAAGGACATGCAATGAAAGAACTGACTATAAAGGCAGCAAATGGCGTGTATGAGGGCGAGTTAAAAGAAAATATTCGATACTTAGGTCGCCTTTTGGGGCGGTCAATTGCCCTAAAAGATGGCAAGGCCACATTTGATGTCATTGAAAATATTCGTAAAGCTGCGGTCAAATTTCATCGTGATAATGATCAAGAGGCTTCACTCCTACTAGAAAAGTTACTCAAAAAACTTACGCCAGATCAAACGGTATCAGTCGTGCGAGCGTTTAGTTATTTTAAACACTTGGTCAATATTGCAGAGGATTTGTATTCGCGGCAGTTAGCACGTGTCAATGAAGACAATATGTTGCCAGGTATGTTGACGCATTCAATGAATAAAGTAGCCTCTCGTGAGCTTAAATTTAAAAAAATTGAAGAGTTTTTTCATACGGCACTTATTTCACCAGTGCTTACCGCACACCCCACAGAAGTGCAACGTAAAAGTGTTTTAGATATTGAACGTACGCTTTCATCTCTACTTGCTGCGCGTGCTAGCTTGGTGTCTAAAAAAGAGATAGAGCGTAACGATCTCCTCATTCAAGGTGCGATTGCTGCACTTTGGCAAACTCGAATTTTGCGATTTTCAAAACTCACGGTTGGGAATGAAATTGAAAATGCTTTGAGTTTCTATCAGACCACGTTTTTACAAGTCATTCCCGAGCTGTTGCAAGATTTTGAGCTGGAAATTAACAAGCAATATGCGGATCAACTTAGCAAGCCCTATCAGTTACCAAGCATTTTACAAATGGGCAGCTGGATAGGCGGGGATCGAGATGGCAACCCTTTTGTAAATGGTGCCACACTAGCCTTGGCGATTAACCAGCAAGCAAATACAGCATTTAGCTACTACTTGGCAGAAATAGATTTATTGCGCCGCGAGTTGCCAGTTTCAACACGCTTGGTTGATGTAAGCCAAGCCGTACGTGAACTCGCTCTAGCGTCGAGAGATCAATCCCCACATCGGCAAGATGAGCCATATCGCCTAGCACTCAACGGCATCTATGACCGCCTAACCGCAACCGCTCAACAACTGACTTCAGAAGTGGAAAGTGAAACCATTAAAGCATATGAAGGCGCTGAAGCGTTATTAGCGGATTTGAAAGTGATCGCTGATTCGCTCAGTGACAACCATGGCGAGGCATTAATTTATCCCCGTTTAGGGCGCTTACTCAAAGCAATTGAGACCTTTGGATTTCACTTGGCGACAATAGACATACGGCAATCTTCAGACGTTCACGAGGCAGTGATTAAAGAGCTATTTTTAAAGGCGGGGTATGACTTTAATTACGATGAGTTGGACGAGCAAGAAAAAGTAAAAACGTTGTTGGATGAGCTTAAACAACCACGACTGTTGTTTTCACCTTTTCAGCAATACTCTGAATTGGTGCATAAAGAAATTGAAATACTCAATACTGCACGCGATATACGCAAAATTTTTGGTGCGCGTGCGGTGCGTCAATACATTATTTCACATACAGAAACCCTTTCAGATTTATTAGAAGTGGCTTTATTGCAACGCGAAGCGGGCTTGTTAAAAGGCATTTGGGGTTCTAAGCAAATCCAGCTTGAGCTTAATATTGTGCCGTTGTTTGAAACGATTGAAGATTTACGTAATGCCCCAACCATTATGGGTAAGTGGTTGAGTTTGTTGGGGATACGACATGTGTTGCGTTACCAAGGTAATGAGCAAGAAATTATGCTTGGCTATTCAGACAGTAACAAAGATGGCGGCTTTTTAACCTCAAATTGGGAGTTATATAAAGCTGAAATTTCTTTGGTAGAGCTGTTTAACCAAGCCAATATCCGTCTACGCCTATTCCACGGCCGTGGTGGCACGGTAGGGCGAGGTGGTGGCCCGACTTACGAAGCGATTATGGGGCAGCCACACGGTACGGTGGATGGACAAATTCGTTTGACTGAGCAAGGCGAAATTATTGCCAATAAATATTCAGACCCGAAAGTAGGGAGGCAGCATTTAGAAACGCTGATTGCTGCCACGATGGATGCGACGTTGTTCCCGATTGATGAATTGGTCACTAAAAAACGTAGGTCGTTTGAAGCGGTCATGGAGCAGTTATCTACCACTGCGATGACAAGTTATCGCAGTTTGGTCTATGAAACTCAAGGTTTCGCGGATTACTTTTTTAGCGCTACCCCAATCTCTGAGATTGCAGAATTAAACCTTGGCAGCCGCCCCGCAGCGCGTAAAGCAACACGTAGAATTGAAGATTTACGCGCAATCCCTTGGGGTTTTTCATGGGGGCAATGTCGTTTGCTATTGCCGGGGTGGTTTGGTTTGGGCAGTGCGATAGACCAATATGTCAATAACGAGGCGAAAACCAAAGAATCACGCATCAATACTTTGCGTGAAATGCTTGAAGAGTGGCCGTTGTTTAAAACCTTAATCTCCAATGTTGATATGGTGCTAGCTAAAGCAGATTTAGTGGTGGCAAAACGCTATGCACTGATGGTGGAAGATAAGAGCTTGCGGGAAAGTATTTTTCAGGCGATTGAAAAAGAGTTTTTGTTGACTACCAATGCCGTTAATATGTTACTTAACAGCGAGGAACGTTTAACAGGTAACCCAGCATTGGCTAGCTCGATTAAAAATCGTTTACCTTACTTAGACCCGTTGAATCACTTGCAGGTAGAGTTGATTAAGCGCTACCGGAATGGCGAAGCGGATGAGCGGGTTAAACTTGCCATTCAATTATCAATTAATGGTATTGCGGCTGGGTTGCGGAATACAGGCTAAACAATAGGTGCATCACCGTTAGCGCGGAACTAAACCACCACGACCAAAAAACTCTTCAATTAAAAAGTCTTCAAGGCCTGCGTTATCCGCAGGTCTTGCGGATAGGTTGATGACGCGCCCGAGGCGTTGTGACTCCCAATTAAAATCGCCTGTATATTCTTCACGAATGATGGCAATCATTTTTTTGACCATGGCACGCTGAATGTCGCCACCTAGCGGTACTTCAACCTCGAAGTCACGTTGCCTTACCTTGCTATAGTCATTCTTCCAACCTTTAAAAGTAAACCGCCCAGTGCGTAACGATATTTCACGAATCTGAAAAAGGCCGTTGCCACCTTGCGGTTGCAAGTTACGCTGAATAGCCGCAGTACGTTTATCTTCATCACTGATTGGGGAGTTATCCCGTGCGTTAATTTCGTCTGAATCTTTCTGAGTAGCACCTTGTGCGGCTTGGCGTTGTTCCTTTTGTCTCTTGATATAGGCTTGCATGTCCTCACCCGGTAGCGGATCAGTGCTTTGTGCGGGTGGGTTGTGCGTAATTGCTGGTGTCATTGGTGGCTTTGTGATTGGAGGACGCGGTTTTTCCTCCTTTATTACTTCAGGGCTTGGTTGGGTACTTGTGATTATTTTGGGTATCGGTGCTGGATTCTCCAGCTTTGGTTTTTTTGTTTTCTGTATTGGTTTAGGCTTAACTGGCGGAGCTGGTGGTTCAGCAATTGTGGTGTTTTGTGCAATTTGAGGGGATGGCAGAGATAGCTGTACATCAAGTGTTTTATTTTTCTTGGTTGATCCTCCCATATCCAAAAGTTTGGGTGCTAAAGTCATCAGCAGAAGCAAGTGAATTAAGATAGAAATGATGAATGCAATAAGCGTATTACGGCTAATGCGAATTTGGATAACACGATCTCCGCGACTTGGTAATCGCCATAAAGAAACCGCAGGTGTGTCTATACTTGATGTGCTTTGTAGATTCGCTGCCAACTTGTTGTTAGAAGTGTCAGGATCTGCCAGTATATGAGTGTTGGGCTGGGTGTTTTGCACAGTGCTATTAGACAAGATACTATTCAGTCGGAACTCATTAAGTTATTTGTGGGTATTGAGCTGCGCTAACGAGTGATTTACAGCAAAGTAGGCAGCCACCAAGCCTAAACTAACGGCTGTAAAGATTAACCCAGCAATTAATATTGGTGCAGGCAATGTAAGTGTAAAGTCGCTGGCATATAAATTGGCAATTTTTGCGATTGATTGATTGAAAAGATACACCACTACAGTCAACATGCCATAGGCTGCTATCCCACCACCCAAGCCATAAAGCGCGCCTGCATATAAAAAAGGGCGGCGGATAAATCCATCCGTTGCTCCGATGAGTTGACTGACTTCTATTTCCTCGCGTTGGGTCAGAATTTGCAAGCGGATGGTATTGCCAATAATGGTGATTAGTGCGAAACCAAGTAGCCCTACTAAGACCACAATACCCTGATGAGCTAGCTGTAATATGGCGTCGAAACGCTTAATCCAGTTTGCATCTACTTGTGCCAGTTCCACGCCATCCCAAGTTTGCATTTCAGCTTGCAATTGCGTTATGGTATCTGGCTCGATTGATTTTGGAAAGACAAAGAAAGCATCAGGTAGTGGATTTTTTTCAAGATTAGTAGTCGCTAGTTTTGTGCTTTCACTTTCCTGAAACTTTTGCCAAGCCATGTCTTTATCTGCAAATTGATAATGGTCGACCATCTTGTGTTTGGCTAGTTGCTCACCAATTTTTTCGATAGTTGCACTATCGCTATCGAGCTTTAAAAAAAGCGTAAGTTGCGGTTCACTTTTTACATTGCCTGCAAGACGATTTAGGTTATCCACTATGACGTATAACATGCTAGGTAAGCACAACGTTACCCCCATCACACAACAAATCATGAGTGTGGCGAGTAATTGATGACGCGTTCTAACAAACACTTGTTTGCATGCCTGTTGGTGTTGATTGAGCCATTGGTTCATTACGCTAACATTCCTTGATGCAGATTGATTGTTTTGATGGATGCGCTGTCATTCATTAATCCTGCATTCGCCAAATAGCTGCTTGGGATTTGATGTGTTGCCATGATAAGGGTCACGCCTACTTGTTGAAATGCAAAAAATAATTGCATGATGTCTTGCGCGTATCCTTCATCTAAATTACCTGTTGGCTCATCGGCAATCAGTATTGAGGGTCGGCTCACAACCGCGCGTGCAATAGCTAGGCGCTGTTGCTCCCCACCAGATAGTGTAATGGGCATGGCTTTTTCTTTGTTAAGCAAGCCAACTTTATCGAGTGCTGCACGTATTCGTTTGCCTGCCTCATTGCCTGTAATGCCGTTGATATATAAAGGCAATGCCACGTTTTCATAGCAATTACGGTCGTACAGCAATTTGTGATCTTGAAACACCAAGCCAAATTTACGGCGTAAAAAGGGCAGGGCACTGTTGCGTAATTGGCTAATATTTTGGTTGCCAATCAATACTGTGCCGCTAGTTGGGCGCTCTATACCTGCAATCAGTTTAAGCAAGGTACTTTTGCCTGCACCAGAGTGGCCAGTAATAAAGACTAAATCACCTTGGTTGATTTCAAACGACACATTTTTGAGCGCATCAAAGCTGCCTGGATAGCGTTTGCTGACTTGGTCAAATTTAATCATGCATTAAATCTACTATTCAAAACTCGGTTATTCAAAAAGTGCATCTACAAAATCGCTGGCTTTAAATGGGCGCAAATCTTCAATCGACTCACCTACTCCAATGAAACGAATAGGGATTGGACGTGATTGCGCAATAGCAGCAATTACTCCGCCTTTGGCTGTGCCATCGAGCTTGCTTAACACTAAACCTGTCACTTTAAGCGCATCGTCAAACGCTTTGACTTGCATAACAGCATTTTGTCCTGTGTTGGAATCTAATACCAATAATATTTCATGCGGCGCTCCTGGTAGCGCTTTATCAATGACACGTTGAACTTTGCGGATTTCTTCCATCAAGTTAAGTTGGGTGGGTAAGCGACCTGCAGTATCAGCCAACACGATATCAATATTTTTTGCTTTGGCAGATTGCACCGCATCAAAAATCACTGCGGCTGGGTCACCGCCTTCGCTTGCAATCACATGCACATTGTTGCGTTCGCCCCATGCTTGCAGTTGCTCACGTGCAGCTGCGCGGAAGGTGTCGCCTGCGGCAATGAGTACTGATTTACCTTGTGCCTGAAATAAATGAGCGAGCTTGCCTATAGTTGTGGTCTTGCCCGCGCCATTTACCCCGCACATCATAATGACAAATGGACTGGCAGTCTCTGTTTGTAAGGGAAGTTCAAGAGGTAAGAGTAATTCTAATAGCGAATCTTTAAGTGCTTGTTTGAGTTGCGTAGTGTCACTTAAGTTTTGGCGTTTTACACGTCCTTTGATTTGTTCCAATAACGCCTGTGTTGCAGCTACGCCAACATCTGAGGTGAGCAAAATGGTTTCTAACTCTTCATAAACGTCGTCATCAATTTTTCCGCCGCTGAATAAGCCAGATAATTGTTTGCCAAGTTGGCTACGTGTTTTTGCTAATCCTTGTTTAAGGCGCTCTGTCCAGCTTAGATGGGGCGTTTCAGCAACTTCTGTTGTGCTGCTGGGCGTTTTGTCTTTTTTGAAAAAATCGAACATGGGAATCAACTTGTATGTGGTGGATAACACTATCCGTTTCTGAGGTGCTATTTTAGTCGTATTTGATGCACAAGGCTATGAACTAACATAGATTTACACGAGTCATACATTCGCTTAAATAATTTCGCCAGTTATAATGCAATACAAAAATAAGAGAGGTAGTTACGTGGTTTTGAAAAGAATATTGTTTTTGTTGAGTTTTTTTTCATCGTTGTGGAATGTTGCGGAGGTTTCTGCAGCTGATATTCAAGAGTTTAAGCTTGATAATGGTTTAAAACTTATCGTGCAAGAAGATCATCGCTCTCCCGTTGTAGTATCGCAAGTGTGGTATCGCGCTGGTAGTTTAGATGAAGTGAATGGCAAAACTGGCGTTGCGCATGTGCTTGAGCACATGATGTTTAAAGGCACGAAAAAAATTAAGCCTGGCCAGTTTTCACGTATGGTGGCTGCGGCTGGAGGGCGTGAAAATGCTTTTACTAGCACAGATCAAACTTGCTATTTTCAGCAACTAGAAAAATCAAATTTACCTTTATCTTTCGAGTTAGAAGCAGACCGCATGGCAAATCTTCAAATTACCGATGAGGAGTTTGCAAAAGAGATTAAAGTGGTGATGGAAGAGCGTCGCTGGCGCACAGATGATAAACCACAATCTAAAGTGAATGAGCAGTTTCAATCCACTATTTATAAGGTTCACCCTTACTCACGTCCAGTCGTTGGTTGGATGAATGACCTTGAAAATATGACCGCCGATGACGCGCGTGAGTGGTATCGCACATGGTATGCGCCCAATAATGCGGTCGTGGTAGTGGTTGGTGATGTCAAAGCGCAAGAAGTCTATCAACTAGCACAAAAACATTTTGGTGGAATTAAAGCGCGTGCTTTGCCAGCACGCAAGCCGCAAGTAGAGCCAGAACAAATTGGCGAGCGTCGTTTAATCGTTAAAGCACCTGCTAAATTGCCCTATGTCATGTTGGGTTATCATGTGCCAGCCCTGCAAGATGCCGAAAAAGATTGGGAGCCGTATGCCTTGGAGATTTTATCTGGCGTGTTAGATGGTAATCCCTCAGCAAGGTTGAATCAAAAACTCGTGCGTGAATCGCAAGTGGCGGTAGATGTTGGCTCAGGCTATGACATGATTACACGCGGTAGAGAGGCCATTTTTGAATTGGCAGGTTCGCCGTCAGAGGGTAAAACGGCTGCCGATATAGAAGCTGCTTTAATTCAGCAATTGGAGTTAATTAAAGCTAAAGGTGTTACAACGGAAGAGTTGGATCGCGTTAAAGCGCAAGTGATTGCGGCCAATGTATATCAACGTGACTCAATGTTTTATCAGGGGATGCAAATTGGGCAATATGAAATGTCTGGTTTTTCTTGGAAAAACTTACAAGATTACCCAAGTAAACTCAAAGCAGTCACCGCAGAACAAGTACAAGCAGTAGCGAAAAAGTACTTTGTCAAAGATAATTTAACGGTAGCTATCTTAGATCCGCAGCCGATAGACCCCAATGCAAAACCTCAGGGGAAACCACATGTACACTAATCAATTCGGGCAATATGCAAAGAGTCACTTTAGTATGAAGTTAAAGAAATATATCAAAAACGCCATTCTTTCCTTATTAGCCTTATTCAGTTTCCACGCGCAAGCTGGTCTTAATATTCAACAATGGCAAACATCACAGGGTAGCGAAGTGTATTTTGTTGAAAATCATGATTTGCCGATTATTGATTTAAGCGTTAACTTTGCTGCGGGCAATGCGCGTGATGAATCAGCCAAAGCAGGCTTGGCGTCTATGACAAAACACATGATGGCGTTGGGTGCTGCTGGCATGACTGAGGAGAAAATTTCTAAACAATTGGCGGATGTTGGTGCCAATATGGGTGGTGCTGTGGATAGCGATATTGCAAGTTTTAAATTGCGCACGTTAAGTAGTCCACTTGAACGTGATCAGGCTTATGATGTTTTTATTAATATTTTGCAAAAGCCTGACTTTCCTGACAATGTCTTGCTTCGCGAAAAAGCACGCGTTATTGCTGCGCTACAAGAAAGCGCCACTCAACCTGAGAGTGTCTCTGGTCGTGCTTTTATGAAAGCGCTGTACCCCAATCATCCATACTCTATAAGTAGTGAGCCAGAGTCCGTGGCGGCGATTAAACGTGAAGATTTACAGAAGTTTTATGCCACTTACTATGGAGCAAAAGGTAGCGTGATTGCATTGATTGGTGACATGAGTAGAGCAGATGCTGCGAAGCTGGCTGAACGCATTGCGGCGGGCTTGCCGCAAGTCAGTGCACCAGCCCCTTTGCCAGCAGCAAGCTACCCTGAGCAAGCTAAAGAGGTGCGGATTCCGCATCCAGCCAGCCAGTCGCATATTTTTCTGGGTTATCCTGGGATTAAGCGTGGCGATCCTGATTTTTTTGCCTTGTATGTTGGTAACTATGTGTTAGGTGGTGGTGGTTTTGTGTCGCGCTTAACTGAAGAGGTGCGAGAAAAACGTGGATTGGTTTACAGTGTTTATAGTTATTTTATGCCGATGACACAAATAGGCCCATTTCAAATCGGTCTGCAAACAAAGCGGGAGCAAGCCGAGCAAGCGCTTAAAGTGGTGCATGAGACATTAGATAACTTTATGCAAAATGGCATTACTGATAAAGAATTAACCACCGCGAAACAAAATATCACGGGTGGTTTTCCGCTACGTTTAGATAGCAACGCAAAAATTCTTGATTATCTCGCTGTGATTGGTTTCTACCATTTGCCATTAACCTATCTAGATGACTTTAATAAAAACATCAGTGCAGTGACAAAAGAGCAAGTAAAAGAGGCATTTAACCGCAGAGTAGATACCAATAAACTGGTTACCATCGTGGTAGGTGGTAATGGCGGCAAGTAACCGAGTTCGCATTGGTGGCGGTGAGTGGCGTAGCCGTTTAATCAGTTTCCCCGATGCGGAAGGCTTGCGGCCAACGCCAGACCGTGTGCGGCAAACGCTATTTAATTGGCTTGGGCAAGATTTACATGGTTTGGTCTGCTTGGATTTATTTGCGGGCACTGGAGTCATGGGTTTCGAATCGCTGTCACGTGGGGCAAAGGCGGTCGTGATGGTGGAAAAAGCCTTGGTCGCTTACAAGGCATTACTCGCAAATAAGCAGCTGCTTAAAGCTGATTCTGCGCAAATTCTCAACCAAGATGTTTTGCAGTTTCTACTACACAACCAGCAAAAGTTTGATGTGATATACCTTGACCCACCTTATCAGTTAGCTTGGTTAGAAAAAGTTTTGCCGCTACTGCGACCACATTTGAATAATGATGGGGTTGTGTATGTAGAAGCAGAGTTTCAACTTGCTGAGAGTGCCGACTGGCAGGTAGTTAAGCAGGGCAAGGCTGGGGCGGTGTTTTATCATTTGTTAAAGCTGGCTTAAATTTGAAAAGTTACTTTATGGCTATAGAACAAGCCTAATAAACGCGCAATGGTATAGCGTGTTAAAATTCCTCCTTTAAATACGATTAAGCTGATTTAACGGTCAGAAGATAGATGCAGAAAAATCTTAAAGTTGTTTACCCTGGGACATTCGACCCAATGACGCGTGGCCATGAAGATGTGGTTCGTCGTGCCGCTGGTTTGTTTGGTGAAGTGATTGTGGCTATTGCACAAAATCCAGGCAAAAAGCCATTTTTTAATTTAGAAGAACGTGTGCTGCTTGCCACTGAAATTCTGGCTGATTGTCCTAATGTGCAAGTGCTTGGTTTTTCGGGGTTATTAATGCAGTTTGTGCAAGAGCAGGGTGCCCGTGTGGTGATTCGTGGGTTACGCGCCGCGTCTGATTTTGAATACGAGTTCCAATTGGCAGGGATGAACCGTACTTTGTTCCCAGAAGTTGAGTCTATTTTCCTCACGCCAAGTGATCAATACATGTTTATTTCTTCTACCTTGGTGCGTGAAGTGGCTGTATTAGGAGGGGATGTGAGCAAGTTTGTTTCACCCTCAGTCGCTGTGGCGATTAAAGCAAAATTGGTGGTATAACATGGCGCTAATGATTACTGATGAATGCATCAATTGCGATGTTTGCGAGCCAGAGTGCCCCAATGACGCCATTTACCAAGGCCAGGAAATCTACGAAATCAACCCAAACTTATGCACCGAATGCGTTGGGCATTACGATAAGCCACAATGCCAACAAGTGTGCCCGATAGATTGCATTCCGTTTAACCCAGATATGCGTGAAACCAAAGATCAATTGATGGAGAAGTATGTGAGGATTATTGCGGCTAAAGCTTAACGACCATCAGTTGTTTGCTTGCAGCCTTGATTCTCGTAAATGCTCCATCTTTCAGCTTGGGCAATTCTTAACGGTCTGCAGGGCGCATTTTTGAACAAATCTTCTGGGGTTTTGCCGTTTGCTGGGCTACGCACGAAAAAGAATCGATAGTCAGTGCCCTTATGTTGTATCCAATCAAATTCATAAGGGTTTAACTCATCGGGAATTGCTGACAAATGGTCTGGTTTAAATCTCACCACCATTGGTGCGAAGTAAGCAAAGTTAAAATCAACCAGCCCATGTTTTTCAGCTTGATACCAAGATGCATAATTTGAATATGCGTTGCTATGGTTGTTGGCTACACTATCATAATCAAAAACTAAAGCTAATGTTTTTTGATTGGGAGCTAGTTTTGCAATCACATCATCTATCGACTTGCTTTCTTGTCGAAAATTAAAAGCGTTGTAAGTGTTAAAACCCAACACTGCCCAGCAGGTGAGTGGCAGTAATATCATCACTATTTGATGTATGCGATTCGGCTTGCCTGAGTGATCCGTATGGCTTGTGTTTTGCGTAAATAAAAAGGCATAACTGGGGATAATAAATATCGCAAAACGTTGGTAGACGTAGGCCGTGCCTAAAATATAATCAGGCACAAAAACAAAAATACCCAATGTTGTCATGAAAACAAGTTTTGAAGCTAGATGATTCTGTGTAATACGTAGGCCTAGTAACCAAGGGCTAGTTAATAGCACAATAAGCGCAGGTAGATGCAGCATTGAATTAAAACCTTGTTCGTTCGGTACGAATGTATACAGCAAGCTCTGACTTAATCTCGGCATAAGTTCGCTTGTAATTTTTGGAATGAAGTCCAACCAGTGTGTGTTTTGATGCTGAGGGTTAAGCGTGTACTCCGTTAACCCTAGTGTTGAGTTTAGATGCAGGTTGATAAGAAAAATTGCTATAAACATTAACCCTAATGCCAGATAAGGCGCTAGGCTGTGAATAAACAACCTGACATTTTTGCTATGCGTGATTAATAGTAATCCACCCATACCAACAGCGAAAAGAAACATTAGCCCGTGTGATTCTAATAATATAAATCCAACAAAAAAGAGCTTGATTGCAGCCGAATGCGAAGGTTGTTGGGCATAACGGTCAGCGAATAAAATAAACCACAGTGCAATAGGTGCGGATAAAATAAAGCTAACAAAACCCCATTGATAAGCAAACCCAAAAAATGGCAATATAAAGAGCCAGTCTAAACGGCTATCTATCTTAAAGTGTAGGCGCAGTTTGATGCACATGCATACAAAAGCTAAATACCCTAGGGATAGTAATATTTGAAACGCCATCACAACTGGCATCCACAAAGCCAATATTGTTGCAAGTGCGTAACTTAGCAGATACGGCGTGAACCAATTAATATCAAATAACATGCGCCATTGCGATTGCCCGAATAATATGTCTTTGAGCAATGCGACTTGCGCTGCGTGTTGTGGAAGGTCTGTCAGAGGCGGGTGAGGGGCTACCCAAATGAATGCCATACCCAGCAAAAGAGTGAATACATAAAGGGATGTGTAGACTGTCGGTTGTATTGCGGACTTAGTCATTTAGCGTGTTTGATGAGGGTGCAAAAACGAAGAAACGCGATCCAAAATAAAAAACTAATGAGTAAATGGGAATGCCTGTTAGTTGCGCGATGTAATCGTTCATGCCCAACTGAATGCACATTAAAACGGTTGAAATATTCATGAGATAGGCAACTACGAATACCAGTAAAAACTTTGGGATGGTTAACCAGTGGTTGCCCGAGTGCTTAAACGTCCAGCGCTTATTGAGAATAAAGCTACACATTAAACCTAGCCCATAGCCCGCAGCATTTGCATGCACATCATCCACCTGTGCAAAATATTTCAAACTGAAAATCACCAATACACTTAAGAGTGTGTTGATAACGCCAACACTCAAAAATTTAATTGCGGAATGTTGCAGTATTTTTATTAAAAATGGAGTTAGCGATACACTCATGTTGTTTAAATCAACTGGCTCGTGTTGCTACTGTTATTTGAGTATTCTACTGTTTTGTCGATAAAATAGCGTGGTCTAGATTTCACCTCCATGTAGATTTTTCCTAAATACGATCCAATCACCCCAAGGCAAAGTATTTGAATGCCGCCTAAAAAGTAAATGGGTAATACTGTGGATGCCCAACCAGGAACTGCATCCCCAGTCAATAATCTTACTGCTAAAACCCAAGCTAGCAGAATCACTGAACCAGCAAAAACAGTGAAACCAAGCATCGTGATAATTTGCAAAGGCACCACCGAAAATGAGGTCACGCCTTCGATAGCGAGCTTTAACATTTTGGAAAGCGGATATTTTGATGTGCCTGCAAACCGCTCTTGCCGAGTGTATTCTAAGGTAGTAGAGCGAAAACCAATGAGCGGTACGATGCCGCGCAGATAAAGGTTCACCTCTCGATACTCACGTAATGCTTCTATTGCACGCCTAGACATTAACCTAAAATCTGCATGGTTAACAATCATTTCAACCCCAAACAGCGAAAGCATTTTGTAAAATAGTAGTGCGGAGTTTCTTTTGAACGTTGTGTCGGTAGATCTGTCCGCGCGGACCCCGTAGACGATATCGGATCCGCCTATATACGCATCCACCATTTTTTCAATAACGTTGATGTCATCTTGTAGATCTGCATCAATAGTAACCACAGCATCACCACTTACAGACATAATGCCAGCTAATACTGCATTTTGATGCCCACGGTTCTTGGAGAGTTTTATGCCGGCAAGTAGCTGATATGATTGAGAAAAACTTTCAATAATAGACCATGTATTATCTTGGCTGCCATCATCTACAAACACCACGCGACTTTCATGCGACACTTTACCTGCGTCGATGAGTCTTTGCAGTAGCACATTGAATTGGTGGCTTGCTTCGTGCAATACACTTTCTTCGTTATAGCATGGGACAACAATTTTAAGTATCATGGATTGATTATAATGGATATTTTTGAGTGGTTGGCAGTATTCATTTTCTCAAAATAGCAGTTTGCCTAGTGACCGAATGCTAGATGAAATTTGTTAGACTGAATCAGTCATGCAGATTATTTGTAATTGCACTTTCTTTTTGTTTTTGTACCAATTGCTTTTTAAGGCGTATACAAAACTGTATGAGCTGCCACTACAAAGTGCGTTATCCGTGTCTATATGTTGAGTGGCATTAAACCAAATAGCTTCTTTTAGACTCACGCCGTCCCATAATGTTAATTTTAAATGACTGCCATCGCCTAATGGTTGAATTGAGTTGATTTCAAATGTCCCTGTAAATGTAGGGTACTCAAATCCACGACCCCATGGCTCCAGTTTTTCAAGTTCATCTAAGATTTGGCTATCGCTTGGGGCTTGGGTTTTGTTGGTAGCTGGGTTCGTACTGGCAGTATTATTTTCAGTGAACGCAGTGGGGCTTGTTCCGTCTACCCAAATGGTTGGCTTCAGTAGTGTATCTCCTAGCTGTGCGTTTACAGCCTTTTCATAAGCAGAGGCGAATAGATCAAAAGACTCCGTCAATATTGAGCAACCAGCTGCTCCTTGATGCCCACCGAATCCGAGGAGCAAGCCTGGGTGATTTTTATCCACATGGGCTAGTGCATCTCTGACGTGAAATCCAGCAACGCCTCTAAACGAGCCAGATGCAATCTTGGTGCTAGTATCTGATATGGTGCTTTTCAGGCCAGCTCCTTTGGGAGAGAAAATGCCAGCAGGTTTGCCGAAGGCTTCAACTAGTCTGCTAGCGGTTATGCCATGCACCCCGCTGTGACCATCTTGAAAATATAGCACTAATGATTGTGTGTTTTTGTTGCGTGCATTATTGATTGCTTTTTCGGTTAAGTTTTTTTCAATGGCTTTTCTTTGCGCATTTTCTTGTTGCAAAATTTCCCAGTAGGTATCGGCTTCTTGTCTCGTGTCGGCAATTAAAAATCTAAAACCAGCTTCGGCCCAATCTAATCTGCCAGCTGCCGCTACGGCAGGGGCTAGTTTAAAACCAATGGTTTCAGCATTTACTGGACCTTGTAGTTCTTGGCAAAGTGCTTGCCAGCAAGGTTTGGTTTGCTTATTGATTAATTGCAAACCACGTTTGACGAATGTTCTATTGGCGATGCTTTTGGTAGGTGCCATAGATACACAATCGGCAATCGTTGCTACTGCCACGTAATCCAGTAACGACACTAAACTGGGTATGTTTTCACGCAACTTGCGCTGAATGAGCGCTGTTCTTACTTTTGCCATGGTTAAGAAGGCAACACCTGCGCCACAAATGTGCTTGTCATAGGGAGAGTCTTGCCTAATCGGGTTGACGACGGCATAGGCTGACTGCGGTGGGCCTTCCGCGCCAATTTCATGGTGGTCGGTAACAATCACTTGAATACCAGCCTCGGTGATTATTTTTATCCTATCTTCATCAGCGCTCCCTTTGTCTGCTGAAATGACTAAGCTCGGATTGATTGCGATAATTCTCTCCGCGACTGGCATGGTAATGCCATAGCCTTCCGTCAGGCGGTGGCTAGTTACGACATGCAGTAGTTCAGGGTGAACGCCAAAAAAATTCGTAAATGCCGTCCATAAAACTGCGGCAGAGCCTGTGCCATCCATATCATGGTCGCATGCAAATACGATGCGCTCTTTATTTTCTATTGCATCTACTATTCGATCTACGGCTTTATCCATATCGGGAATAGATGATGGATCGGGGATGATTGCTAAATCATCTGCATATAAATTCTCGAGGAGTATTGGATTATCTAACCTAGCGGCAAGTGCGCGACTTAACCAATCTGGTAAACCTTGAGCTTTTAAATGATTAAATATTGCTAAGTTGACTGGGCGATTTTCAATGCGCGGTTTCGGTAGTCTATTGATAATGATTGATTTCATGCTACTTATACTATCAGATGCAGGGTTTATACGGCGCGGATATTTTAGATGCTGGGGTAGGTTTGACAATAAAGGATTCAATCTCACAGGTGTTCGATTGTAATAGACTTCTATCCCTTCGGTTTCTATGATAGTGTTATAAAAATGCTGTCACTAAATTGCAAAGCTTAGGATAAATCTCTACTAAATAACTAGTTACAGAAAAAGTCTAGCGCTTAACACATGATATCAAAAATAATCAACAACGAAAGTTTAAGGCTGTTATTAGACAGCATTCCTGCCTGCATTTTTATTAAAGATGCGAATAGTCGATTTGTATTTATGAACCAGGCTTGTGAAGAGGCGTGGCAAGTTCAACTTGCTGATGTATTAGGAAGTGATGGCGGTCACCTCTGGCCTGCAGATCAGCAAGCATTTTTTTTGGCCGCTGATAAAAAGGTTTTTGCTGGCAAATCCAAGGTTGAGTTTGAAGAGTGGCTTTGGAATGCGGTACTGCAACAAAATCGTCTGTACTTTACCACTAAAATGCCAACTTATGATGCATCAGGCAAGCCTGAGTTCTTAATCGCCATTTGCCAAGAAATTACAGAGCAAAAGCAGCATGAAGCTCAAGTACTGCGGCTAACCAATTTATATAAAGCGCTGTCAGAAGTTAATCAGGCAATTGTGCGTATGAGTGATGAAGCGCAGCTGTTTCCTCTGGTTTGTCGTTGTGCGGTTGAACTTGCTGGTATGCAAATGGCCTGGATTGGGCAGCTAGATGTCGATGGCCAACGTATATTGCCAGCGGCTAAATTTGGTCAGCACTTAGCTTATTTAGATAAGATAGTGGTTTCGGCTGATGCACGTGTTCCTGAGGGGCGTGGTCCAGTGGCTTCGGCTTTTCGAGAAAATAAGATAGTGGTTATTAATAACATTGAAACAGACTCAACTATAAATATTTGGCGAAGTTTACTGGATGGTTTTGGATGGAAGTCGATGGCTGCTTTACCCATACACAGAAATCATCAACCTTATGCCGTGCTCTGTGTTTATCATAATCAACAGGGTGCGTTTGACGAACTGGGAATATCGTTGTTGGATGAGTTGTGCAAAGATATTACCTTCGCATTAGAAAATTTTGATCGTGAAGCGCAGCGTAAGCGTCATGAGGAGTTTAATAAATTAGCGGCTTTAGTTTACGAAGCAAGTAGTGAGGCTATGATGGTGACGGATCCTAGCCATCATATAGTTTCCGTTAATCATGCATTTACAGAAATTACTGGGTATACAGAGTCAGAGATTATTGGCGTGCCAGGGAAAATTCTCAGTTCAGGAAAGCATGATGCTGCGTTTTACCAAGCCATGGGATACCAAATGCGCTTGTCAGGAAAGTGGCATGGCGAAATTTGGAATAAGCGTAAAGATGGAGAGATATTCCCGAATCGGCTAACGTTAAACACGGTTTACAATAACGATGGCTCAGTGAAATATTGGGTATCTTTATTCACTGACATTTCACAACAGAAGCAAGACGAAGAGATGATTTGGCGTCAGAGCAATGTGGATGCGCTTACTGGGTTACCTAATCGTCGTATGTTTCATCAAAACCTAGAGCAGGAAATTAAAAAGTCTAATCGCTCTGGCTTACCTTTAGTGTTAATGTTTTTGGATCTTGATAATTTTAAAGAGGTGAATGATAGCCTTGGTCACGCCATGGGCGATCTTTTGCTCAAACAGGCCTCTGAGCGATTAAAACTTTGCGTACGTGAGTTTGACTCTATTGCACGTTTGGGTGGGGATGAGTTTACGATTATTTTGAGTGAAGTAGATAACCTTAAAGGCGCAGATCGGGTAGTTGAAGCGATATTGGCTGCAATTGCTGAACCTTTTCAATTGAAGGATAAGCAAGCGTTTATTTCTGTGAGTATTGGGGTAACTTTATATCCGAATGATGCTGCGGATTCTGATACTTTATTAAAAAATGCAGATCAAGCGATGTATGCCGCGAAAAGTGCTGGCCGCAATCAGTTTAGTTATTTCACACATGGCATGCAAGAAGCAGCTCAAAAACGTATGCGTATGGCAGTAGATTTACGCAGTGCATTGCAAGGCGGACAGCTTTGGGTGGCTTACCAACCTATTTTAGATATGAAATCTGGGCATATTGTCAAAGCCGAAGCGCTCGCCCGATGGACGCACCCAGTACTTGGGTCTTATAGCCCCAGTGAATTTATTCCAATTGCTGAACATACGGGCTTAATTATTGACATTGGGCAGTGGATTTTTGAGCAAGTGATTTTACAACTAAAACGCTGGCAACAGGTTTATCGACCAGATTTTCAAGTCAGTATCAATAAATCACCTCTACAAATCAACAACAAAGCAAACCGTTATGCTTCTTGGGGGCATCAATTAGCCCAAGTTGGATTGTCTGGAAAAAGTATTGTGGTTGAAATTACTGAGGGGTTGTTGCTGGATGCAAACAGTCTTGTAAATAGTCGGTTGTTGGAGTATCGAGATGCAGGTATTCAAGTGGCCTTGGATGATTTTGGAACTGGTTATTCTTCATTGTCCTACCTTAAAAAGTTTGATATTGATTACATTAAAATCGACAAGACGTTTGTATCCCAGCTTGCCCCAAACTCAGACGACTTAGCCTTGTGTGAAGCCATGATTTTGATGGCGCATAAGTTGGGCATCAAAGTGATTGCTGAAGGTATAGAAACAGAGGAGCAACAACAGCTTCTGAGCGCAGCTGGCTGCGATTTAGGTCAAGGCTTTTTGTTTAGTGTCCCATTGCCCGCCGATGAGTTTGAGGAGATTTTATTGAAAAGCGCAGGGCTTAAAACCAGCGGTTGGCGCTGAGAGTGAGTAATTTCTGAACAAAAGCTAACAATATCCATTGAATGATTCAATTGTGTTGCCATCCTTAGGGCTTGCTGAGTCGTTCGATATTGCACACTGCACAGCTGATGGTCTGATAACTCTATTTGTACAATCGGCCAATAATAGTCAATAATATCTGGTATGGAAAGCATTACGCGCAATGCCTCAGTCACTATTTCATCCCAAGCTTCTGTCATGACCCCTCGCTCCAATTGCGTCAGTAATACAATGCTGACGCTTCCTTGGTAAACACAAAATTTATGCCACTCGTAATAGTGGCACGTGGCCATACGGTTACACTTAGGTTTTTTGGGCTTCTGTCAGGCGTTGGTCAAATTGAATTAAATGTCCTTAGCATTGGCTAGTGTTTATGAGGTTTCTGGAAAACCAGTATCTGCATTTGTTGCGTTTGCTTTTTAACCGTTATTCGATTGATGTTGAGTTTAAAAAGTCGCCCCAGGGTGTCCATGCAGATCAATACTAGGTGAGCCTCGCTAAAATGCGAGAATTTATCAACTCTTAGAGTGGCGCACGTCTAAACGCAAATTCCTAAGAGATCTGTGCATTTTTGCACTGAAATTTACAATTGACTTTAGCTATTGGGCAAAAATGAATCATCAACATACGAATTTAGCAGAGTTTTTTGCGCGCGAGTTACCGCAAGGCGTTTCAGAGAATCGTCTTGGTGCGTTGTTGTTAGACATCGCTGAAGCTGTGACGACAATTTCAGCAATGACAATGCGCGGCTCACTCGATAATTTAACAGGCAAGCTCACCAGCCAAAACGTTCAGGGCGAAACCCAGGTAAAGCTTGATGTGCTGACCAATGATGTTTTTATTGAGGCACTCACCAAAAATGGCACGGTATCGGGATTAGTCTCCGAAGAGCTGGAATACCCTGTTGCACTGAATGTGCCTTCAGAAAATGCCGAATTTCTGGTGGTGTTTGACCCGCTGGATGGATCATCTAACGTCGCTGTGAATGTGTCTGTTGGCTCTATTTTTTCAATTTTAGCTGCGCCAAAAAACCGCCCACCCGTAGAGGCGGATTATCTGCAACAGGGAAGTAAACAGCTAGCAGCAGGCTATGCCATTTATGGCCCCGCCACCATGTTGGTGATAACGACAGGCAATGGTACGCATGGTTTTACATTAGACCCGTGTGATGAAACGTTTTACCTAACGCACCATGCCATTCAGATTCCTGCCACGACTGCTGAGTTTGCCATCAATGCGAGCAATCAAAGGCATTGGGAACCCCCCATTAGACACTATGTGGAAGAGTGCATTGCAGGCACAACAGGTAAACGAGAACGTGATTTCAATATGCGTTGGGTGGCGAGCATGGTGGCAGATGTGCATCGCATTTTGATGCGTGGCGGGATTTATTTGTATCCGCAGGATTATAAGCAGCCCGTTAAAGCAGGACGTTTACGTTTGATGTATGAGGCTAACCCGATGAGCATGATTGTGGAGCAGGCTACTGGTAAAAGCTCAACGGGACGTATCTCAATAATGGAGGTTGTGCCTGAACATGTACACCAGCGTGTGGCAGTCATCATCGGCTCTAAAGATGAGGTGGCCTTGGTCGAGCAGTATCATCATAATTTTGATAAGGGATGAGCGCAAAAAGTGCATTCGTCCTTGTTTTGTGCGTCCCATAGTATCCAGCTTTGGGAGCTAACTCGGGTAGTTTGGATAAGGTCATCAATTACACATTGTAAAGATATAGATTTAATGTGGAGAAAATTGAGAATAACAAACAGCTAAGTTTTTGATTTGTATATAAAAAAATTATGGCGGAGAGCGAGGGATTAAATTTATTAAATAATTACTTTTAAATCATTATTTTATAGAATAAAAAATTAAAACACCCCCCAAAGTTACCCCAATTTAATTTCTTCAACTTTTCCTGATATTACTTGTTTTTCATCTCTTTAAGCGAAACGATTTATTGTATCTATTGCACGGGATTCGCTATGCTCTAATGTTAATTCAGTATTCTATTAGTCTACATAGGAAATTCATCAGTAAGATTGTTTGAACCCCGCCTGAAAACCCATCTGAATCTTTCAGGTAAGCGGCCATCAGTTCATCGGTGCTTGTGCCTCTAAAGTATTTCACTACTGTTTGACCGTTTTGTGTGACCGATTCTAAATGTTCACCTTCTAAGAAGCAATCCAACTGACCACTAGCCGAATTGCTATGGTGGATAGAGTAATCCATTTGGTCATAGCCGTAGGTTTCGGTAACACTGTTTTTAGTGAGAGTTGTCAGTCTGCCTTTGGCATCCCATGTTAGGGTTTTAGCACCTGTGCCTGTTTGTTCGGTAAGCCTGCCTTCAAAGTCGTAGCTGAAATTTACATCAATAATTTTAAAGTGGTAATTGCAGATAATGTGGGTTAATCTTCGTTTGTTAAATTATAGATGATTGTTTGATGTATAAAAACGAGGGCGTAAAGAAGCATGTCTGAAACAATTAATATTGCAGAGGTTGCTGCAAGAATTTCGAAAGATATTTTTAAGTACTTTAATTGGGAAGTTCATCCCAAAACTGACGATAACTTTAAATGTGCTAACGAAGATCATACCAGTGATGCAGGTACACCCAAACTCACGCACCCTGCGGATGTGGTTTTTTATTATGAAGATCCTTATTTGGGAAAGAAAATTTATCTTCATACAGATTTGAAAAGTTATAAAGCAGACTCTATTACATCAACTAAATTGCGAGGAGCCTTTAAGTCGATGTGTATGACAGTTGAGTGTGCGAAAGAGTCTGCTGACTGGAGAGCCAAATATTCTATAGATTCAGATGAGCAGCATGAAGTAAGAGGAATGCTGTTTATTCATAATCATGATAGCGAATATCAAAAGTCATTTTACGATGCCATAGACAGAATTGATTTATATGGGCTACCTATTTCTCCTGGCTCAATTTTGCATTTTCTTGGGCCTCATGACATTCAACGGCTTTATAGTGTAACAAACGACATATTGCGGCTCAGAGGACTTGGTGAAGTTCCCAAAGAATATACATTTTACTACCCTGATCTAGTAATGAACCGAAGGCAAGGGGATGTATGGGGGCAGCCTGCAACGATTGAATCTTTAACAGGACCGTATTTGATTATTCGGCATAAAGAAGCAGACAATTGCACCCCAGGGTATTTAATTTATTACAACAGAGATGGTGACTCTCCCGAAGAGTTTGAGTATTTATTGGATACTTTATCTCGTTACCAGATGTTGGAGTCTGGTGAAAAAATAAAAATTAGAGTTACAAGCACTGACTCAACCGATGATTTAAAAAGTGTATTTCATTTGGCTAAGAAAAAATACGTGAAAGCTTGGGGTTTCGATCCAAACAGAGAGGCACTGCTAGATAAAATTGAGATAGAGCGAATTACCAGTGTTACGGCCACATACAATCCTGGAGACATGGGGTGGAGAGAATGAAAAAAAACGCGCATGGACCATCACTATATTACGCTACAGATAAGAATGTTTTTGATGCATTGAATCAGCATAAAGTAGATATGCCTACAGTCATAAAGCTTTTTCAACGCAGAAACATTATTGTGAGTAAAAAAACACCAAGAGAAGACCTAGCAAATTATTTTGCTAGATTAGGTCACGATTATTTTGATCATAAAGACATCTCTTCACGCCTTGGAATCACACCTAGAAGAGAGAGAATTACTTCAATGGACGTTATAGGGGAGAATGCTGTAGATGCTCTACAAGTTGCAGTTGATAAACTAAAGCAAGAGTTAGAGTCTACTGGTGATGTAGTTCAAGTTACTCGAGACGGTAGCACTCTAACTATGAATGTTCAATATTCAACAATTGATTACAAGCTTAGTGAGTTTGCCCAGGTTCAAGTTAGAGATGGTATTGTTGAGTTCGAAAAAACGGATGATGGGTACATAGTTCGAAACACACATAATGATTACCTTAACAATGTTAGAGACAGTCTTATTGGTAAAATCGAAAAAGGCATGTCCGAGCCAATTAAAAAAAAGGCGGTTTCGTTATTTGATATAACTGAGTCAAAGTTGAGATCAAAATTTTTTCATGAGCTGGTTAACAATCTTCCTGGATACATGCGCAAGGACGTGACGGATGTTTTCGTTTATAAGGCTAAGCCTGAAATCGAAGATGATGAGGATGATGAGACTGATCCAGATACCCATGTGGAGAGAGTTGCACTAAGAGGTAATGGTGTTACTCGATCACAAATTTTAAATGCGTTACTGGATGATAATTTATATTACATAACTAAAATTGGGTGGACTACTCAAGAAAAATCTGGTGTAGGTAATGTATATGACATCGAAGCGGTTTTTTCTGACCCGAAGGATTGTACTGGATTTTCATTTATCTTAAGTGGTGTATATCCTTTCGAAGAGGGCTCTGTTTCCTCTCGGAGAAGAGTGCCTAATAAACAAGAAATAGATGCAATTTCTAGAGTTGTTGAAGCGAAAGCAAGAACACTTGTGGTCGAGTTAAAAGCTGAAGCTGAAAAACTATCTAGTTTGGCGAACGAGTGATGATGGTTCGGTATCGCTGGTATAGTATTAGAGTGCCTAAGACATTAGAGAGTCTTTCTGATGCGCTATTGCAACGCCCATTTACACAAAGTGACAGTTTTGGATTTTCTCGATTAAATAGAGATACAGAAAGCCCGCCACTAAGATTTTATTGGAAAACTAAGGTTGTAGTTACAAGCTTTGATGAGCTAGGTAACGCTTCATATTCGGACATTGTAAATATTAACTATGATGACCTTAGTCTCATAATTGTAAAGAATCAATTATTTATGAGAGTTGAAAATCCTGGAAGAAGTATTAGGGAGTTGCTTAATGCAATAGAGTCTATAGTGGGGCTTGGCTTTTCAAGTGAGCCAGTTTTGTTTAGACATTTTGACCCTTTAAAAGTATTTGTGGATGCTGACTCCATAAAGTTAATCGGTCTTAAGGTTGCCGATGTTGTCGTATCAAACGATTTGGTTTCGAGTATGGAATTTTCATCAAAACAAGGAATTAACCTCAACGAAGTAAGAGTTTTAGATGGATTAAAATATAAAGTTGATACAGGGACTTATGAATTAACCTATGAAAGTGCAAGAGGGCAGATATCGGTTTCATCGGGTGGTTTAGTGAAAATTAGCGGTCAGCTTTCACCTAAATTATTACATCAGCTTGAGGCTTTGTTACCGTACTTTAAATAATTTAGCAAATGCAGCCAGCCTGAGCTTTTCTCATGTTGTCTTAAATAACAATCAGGTTCTCTACTTTGTCATAAGTAAAGCTCAGTTGGGCGTTGCGGCTATCGAGCTTTTTAGTCAGGCGGTTAACGCTTGACATCGCCTTCTCTTGGTTGGCGCAGGTCTTGGGTTAAACGACCGCCATTATCAAAATACTTAACGGCCTCTGGCCCAACATAAACGCCTGAATGCTTGAAATACTCAAAGCGTTTTTTAATGGATTTTTTAAAGGCATTGAAGATAGCTAAAGAGTCTGGATGAACGGAGTTTGTAGCAATCCAGCCCTCAAGTAAGCCTTCACCCCATTGTTCACTTTGGTGGAAACCACTTGGGCGAAATTGAACCCACTGATAATTAGGGGGGTAAGGAATAGAGGTTGGTACAAAACCGTACTTTTCTGGGACTTGTCGATGAGGCATATGTCCGAATGGAAGTTTGGCATTTTCTGGCAATACAAAAAAAGCAACTGTTCCCGCATCAAACGGAGCTCTGCTTGCTCCAAAATCTGACGCTTCTAACGGGTTTTGGTAAACCCTAAAATCTGGTTCTAACCGCCATTCATCAACCGTATATTTAACCTCTAATTGCGCTGCAATATCAGCAATCACGAGCTCATAATCAGCCTTAGTTGCATAATGATAAATTGAATGACCTCTTGACATTAAGTACCTTTAATTATTATTTGGAATAAACAGAACGCATTTGATTGTTGTTTGATTTGTTGGGGTAACTTAAAAAACCGCCATTAGCACCACCCAAGCCAAACGAGAATGACCCACCTCCAAAACTGAGGTAAAAGTTATGCGTTTTTAGGTTAGGCTAATGGCATGCCTTTGAACAACACGTAAATTATGGCAGAGATAAGAGACATAACACCAATAAATGCAGGGAATGCGCACACAATATAAAAATACCATTTGTAGCCTTTGGGTACATAGTAACCATAGCCGATGATTGAAAAAATAACCAAACTTGCGCCCCAGATAAATGCTAGAACTAAGTTTTCTTTTTTGATCTCAATCACCCAAACAACTGATAAAAAGAGTTGGATATACATCGCGAGAGGTGTCCCAACCCAGGTAATTAAATAATGACCAACTCGGTCTAATACATTCTGCATTTTCTTATTATCCGCTATCTGATATAGAGCGGCTTTTTTCCAATTAATCTTCATTATTTCCCATAAACGGCTTGCATTTGATTATTATTAGGCTTATTTGGGTATAACAAATACCCACCTGCCGCACCTCCTAAGCCAAATGAAAACGAAGTTCCATTAAATGTCGAGTTTGCAGACGAATTACACAAAGTACACGCCGAACCATTATACCAATCTCTAGCAATCGATGCCCCGCCTCCAGCAGCACCGAATAAATTGGCAGTAGTTCCTCTTGACAGACCTGGCGTTCCCACCGAAATTCCTAACGAGTTTGGCATCGCATTAATCTTACTACTTGCTGCCGCCCAATTATCAATCTGCATTTGATTTTGTCTTACAAATCCACCAGCATTATTATAATATCCGCCAGCAGGTACTTTGAGAGAGAGTAGGTCTGTACCTAAATCAACAGTATCCGCAACTCCCAGCGCAAATTTATTGCCAGGGAAATTTCCCTCAGCGATTAGTCTAGGCAATGAGCTAGGTAGAGAGGCTGGTTTATTATTCCAAGCATCAAGAGCATTTTGGTAATTAAGTGCTACGCCAGTTGCACCTTTAGTAACCAAGGTAGAACCCAAGGCAATCGTTCCATAACCCGCTAGTTGATTAATCCCTCCAGGACCCGCTGCCGCTAAAGCTGAACCGCCTCCGATTAATGTCCATCCGCCATAGGTAGTAAATCCATTCCCAATTACCCCGAATGCTGACCCAGCAAAATTTTTCCAACCATCCCAACTATTCGGTGCCATCCCACTAGGATCATTCGCATTGACAGGATTATTATCCACATATGCATAGAAGTTAATCCCCGCCTCAAACCCCAACGGATCTTCACTGATAAATCTCCCACCGTCAGCATCATAGTATCTGGCACGGTAGTAGTAAAGCCCCGTGCCATCATCCTCACGCCCTGTGTATTTTAATCGGTTTGGGCTTGACCCTGTTTGGCTTTGTGTTGCACCAAAAGCACTGTATGTTGTGGATTGAATAATGCCACCATTATGCCCCGTCACTTGCGTGGTGCTGGTGACGTTATCATGGTGGAATTGGAAAGGCTTGGTTTTGCCATCCGTATCTTTCAGGTAAGCGGCAATCAGTTCATCGGTGCTTGCGCCTCTAAAGTATTTCTCTACTGTTTGGCCGTTTTGTGTGACTGATTCTAAATGTTCACCTTCTAAGAAATAATCCAGTTGACCATTGGCGGTGTTGCTATGACGGATACGGTAATCCATGGGGTCATAGCCGTAAGTTTCAGTAACGCTATTTTTAGTGAGGGTTGTCAGGCGACTTTTGGCATCCCAAGTCAGGGTTTTAGCACCAGTGCCTGTTTGTGCGGTGAGTCTACCTTCAAAGTCATAGCTGAAACTACTCTCTAGCGTGCCAGTGGCGCTACCGATACGAATCTCAGCCAAGCGGTTGGTATTAGGCGTGTAGTTGTAATAGCGGGTATTGGCATTAGTGGTGAGGCTACCTTTAGTCACTGTTTTACGGTTACCCACTTTATCGTAAGTGTAGGCTTCATCATTCAAGGTATTCGGGTAATCTGCACTTGTGAGGCGATACAGTGCATCATAAGTAAAGGTAGCTGTGCCTGTATTTGCGCCTACTGCGTTGGTTTGAGTGAGGATATTACCCATTCTGTCTCGGGTGTAAGTGGTATCACTGACTAGCGCATTGGCTGCATCGTATTGGGTGAGGCGACTCACCCAGCCATTCGCATCATATTGAGTCAAGGTGCGTGCGCCACTATTGCTCACTCTGGAGAGTACACGCCCAGCGGGGTCTAGCTGGTAATCTGCTTGGATATAATCAAGGTTACTCAAACCCACTAAACGATTGGATGCGTTGTATAAATAATTGGTGGTGGTGTTTTGATAGGTGGTTTTGGTGAGCAGGTTATCTACTTTGTCATAAGTAAAGCTCAGTTGGGCGTTGCGGCTATCGAGCTTTTTAGTCAGGCGGTTTAAACGGTCGTAAATAAAGCTATAACCCACTAGATTGTTAGCACTACTGGCTTTGTTGCCTGCGGCATCATACCCAAAAGTTTCCACACTATTGTCTTTAAGGTAATCCACACGGATAGGACGATTAGCATTGTCATAAGTGTATTTGCTGATTTCACCTAGACGGTTGGTTTTTTGATAGGGGTTGCCCGCTTCATCTAATAGATAGGTGCTGGTTTTAGCACTATGGTCGGTTTCACTGACCAAGCGGCCAAGGTCGTCATAAGCAAAGCTGTAAGGTTTATTCTCAGGGTCGGTGAGGGTTAGGCGGTTGCCTAATAGATCATAGCTAAACTTGGTTTCACCATTGAATGCATCGGTCACTTTAATGACACGCCCAATTTCATCATATTGCTGGCTTTGCGTGCAGCCTAAGGTGTTTTTAGGTTGTAGCCCTGCCTGAGCATTGGCATCAATGGTGCAAATGAGGTTGTTGTTGGCATCGTATTGAAACTCGGTACGATACCCTTTCGGGTCAATGGTCGCTGTTTTGCGCCCTAGCGCATCGACTTCAAATTTGATTGTTTCGTTATTGGCGTTAGTGATGGCCACCACATCACCACGCAAGTTGTACGTGGTGTCGGTACGGTAGCCTGTGGCATCAATGACGGCGGTACGGCGGTTCATTTCGTCGTATTCAAAGCGAGCGGTGTGGCCTTCTGCATCCAGTACCGCAATCACATTGCCTGCTACATCATAAGTATTGGTGGTGGTGTTATTTTCAGCATCTGTTTCTGATTTGACGCGATCCGCTGCGTCAAAGGTGCGTGTGACAACATCGCGCACATCATAAGTCGTATCTGGCTTTTTATAGCGGTGCGTCACTTTCCATAGCTGACCATTGGCATCAAAGTGATTGATGGCTTCGTTTCCTAAGCTGTCCGTCACTTTAATCACACGGTCTAGCGCATCATAATCATAACTGGTGGTGAGGTTAATTAAGGCCGCATTGGTAGGCGAAGTACGACGTTGCAACGTTTCTGTTTTCTTGCGACCCAAACTGTCATAGGTGTAGGTTTTAGTAATGGTCAGTCCTGAAGGCATCCCCACCATTTGTTCTTGGCTCACATTCAGACCATTGCTGCCTGCTTCATAACTTAAGCGGGTTTCACGATAACGGGTCGCGTCAATATATGAACGACTACTATTTAAAGTGGCATTACTGTTCCAGCAATAGCTACTTAGCAATACATTCGCCACACCATTCAGTGTATTAATACGTGTTTCTTTGGGTCGAGGCTGTGTCAAAACGCCTAAATAAACGAGTCGCGATCTAGCCTTGCAGCACA
>CAZUGV010000015.1:0-40272 GCA_964620425.1 uncultured Methylophilaceae bacterium
CATTAACATCTTCATATACTGATAATGCATTGTATTGAGGATTGTCTTTGTTGGTGTTTGCATCATGTAAGACTTCTGAATCTGGACCAGTTGAGTAAGCTTTCCATGCTAATGAACCGTCTTTGATGTTGTAAGCTGCGATAAAGCAACGCACACCAAACTCAGCACCTGAACAACCAGTTAATACTTTGTCTTTGATTACGTGTGGTGCGTTAGTGTTTGTCGCACCAACTTTTGGATCTGTGTTTTTCAATTCCCAAACTTTAGCACCAGTTTTAGCATCTAAAGCAACCAACATACCGTCGTTTTGTTGCAAGAAGATTTTGCCATCGCCGTAACCTAAACCACGTGAAACGTTATCGCAGCAAAGTACTGCTTGTACGCTTGGGTCTTGTTTAGGGAAATATGACCATACGATTTTTTGATTGTCGTTTAAATCAAGTGCGTAGATATTGTTAGGGAATGCTGTATGTACATACATCATGTTACCAACAACCACTGGTGAACCTTCGTGACCACGGTTTACACCAGTTGCGAATGTCCAAGCAGCTTTAAGGTTTTTTACGTTACCTTTGTTCACTTGCGCCAATGTACTGTAACCTTGGTTGTTGTGCTGACCACGTGGATGTGCCCAGTTGTTTGCGTCTTTCATTGCAGCTTCTTGGTCAGCAGCAGCTGAAGCTACCATTGGCATTGCCAATGATGCACCAATAACTAAGCCCAAGGCTAATTTGATTTTGCTCATTTCCATTTTTTATCTCCAATAGTTGTTACTACTAAGGGTTACAAATAAAACTAGCAATCATAACTTTGTGTTTTCCCAAATTTATTATGAATTACTAATGCTATTCACACACATACTTTCATATGTGATGTTGGGAATATATCCCAAACAATTACTTATTGCAATACATTAGTTACAATTTACTTACAAATAGTTCAGAGTATTTAATAATATTTTTACAATATAATTTTTTCTTGATCTGCACTGACCTAGTGCTGTAAATATTCAAGTTAATGCTACTATTGTTGTGTGTGTTTTTAGGCATCGCGTTTTTTTAATTTTGTGGTCTCAAGATATAGGTTTATGAAGAGTTTATTTCCTGAAATAGATGCGTACTCCAGTGGTTTTTTTAAAACTTTGGATGCGCATGATGTGTTTTTTGAAGAATGCGGTAACCCTAATGGGCAACCCGTAGTGTTCTTACATGGCGGACCTGGGAGTGGAAGCCACCCTGTACATCGCCGTTTTTTTGATCCTGTGCATTATCGAATTATCCTGATAGATCAGCGCGGCTGCGGGCGAAGCTTACCCCTTGGTAGCATTGAAAATAACACGACAGCGGATCTTGTTGAGGACTTAAACCAAATCAGGCAACACTTGAATATTGACCGCTGGTTAGTATTCGGTGGCTCATGGGGTAGCACATTAGCACTGTCTTATGCACTTACCTACCCCAACGATGTAACAGGTTTAATTCTACGCGGTATATTTTTAAGTAGTGAAAAAGAGCTCCAATGGTTTTTAGGTGAGTCTGCTTTGTTTTTCCCAGAACCTTGGCAAAGTTTGATTGAGAGATTGCCCGCGCGCGATCAAAGCAAGGTGCTTAACGCCTATCAGCAATTAATTTTTTGTGAAGACACCAATATTAGTGTGCCTGCCGCCACGGCTTGGAATAATTACGAAAGTAACATTATGTCTTTATTGCCCAGCACAAGCAGCGGCAAACCAGTGCCAGATGATATTCAACTTGCGCGCGCACGCGTACAAATTCATTATATTGTGAATGCATGTTTTGTTGCTCAGTATGATTTTTTAAATAATATGCACAAACTATCTCACATCCCTACTTCTATCGTTCAGGGGCGCTATGATATGGTTTGTCCGCCATTGACGGCTTGGCAACTCAAACAGGCAATGCCTCATGCTGAATTTCACATGATTCCTGATGCCGGGCACTCTGGCATGGAAACTGGAACATTATCTGCGCTAGTGACCGCCACAGAGAAATTCAAAACTATTTAAATTGACAACAATATTACTTTCAACACGCTAATATGGCAACTCCACCACACAAGCAAGCCAGCTCAACTGAAATGCAGCCGCTCTTGCAGCTAATCAATCAAGGCAATTTCTCACAGGCCGAGATTTTGGCTAAGTCGATGTTAGATAAGTACCCAACCACGTTTATGCTACATAACCTGTTGGGGGTTGCTTACGACGCACAAACTAAGTATGTAGATGCAATCCAATGTTATCAAAAAGCACTTTCCATACAAAACAACTTGCCAGATTTACACTTCAATTTAGGTATTGCGCTAAGCAACATAGGCAAGCTACATGAAGCGTCAGCAAGCTTTCGCAAGGCAATTGCTTTGGCACCACGTTTTTTTGAAGCCTATGGCAGCTTGGGGGTGACATTGCAACGTCTAGGGGATTTTGACGCAGCAGTTGCAAACTATCAAAAGGGTTTAGCCATCAACCCACAAGATGCGCGAGGTCACTTTAACATGGGCACTGCACTGCGTGACCAAGGCAAGCTAGATGAAGCCATTAAAAGCTATCGCCAAGCAATCAAGCTTTTTCCCAACTATGCTGATGCGTATTGTAACTTGGGGGAAACCTTGCGCGACCAAGGCAAAATGGACGAAGCGGTGCAATCTTATCAAGCGGCGCTTGCGCTCAACCCCAATCACCCCAACGCCAATTACGATATGGCAGAATTTTTATATCTTACTAAACGTTATGATGAGGCGATCAATTACTTTGAACGTGCACAGCTAGATGACTGGCAAGCCCGCACTTTATACTGTCTGTACAAAGCTGAAAAGTTTGATGCATTTAAATCAACATTAGATCAGATTGTCAAAACAAGCCGCCATACCGCACCATTTATTGCAACGCTATCCACCCACTATACTATTAATTTTGGCACAGAAGATCCTTACAACTTCTGTAAAAGTGGCTTTGATTTTGTGTATAACGCACCAATACCAGAACTGTCCGCACCTGACAGCCCACTGTTAAAGCAGCTTTTAGCGGACATTGAAAATACGGCAATTGCTGAACGTGTGCAAGGCATGCTACACGGTGGCAAACAATCTGCCGGCAATTTATTTAAGCGCCCAGAAACCTCGTTTAGAACCCTTGGTGAACTGGTAAAAAAACACTTTGCAATGTACAAACAACAATTTGCGAATTCTGACTGTGAGCTGATTAAATCTTTCCCAGAGGCCTTAGAGTTTACCAGCTCATGGTATGTAAAAATGCGCCAAGGGGGGCATTTAGATGCACACATTCATGAAATCGGTTGGATTAGCGGCGCTGTATACCTTGCAATGCCAACCCGAAAGCAACAGCACGATGAAGGCGCTTTTGAATACGGCACACACGGCGACAACTATCCCCAAAAACATCAAAACTTTCCTACGGGCAAGGTAATGCCAAATGTTGGCGACATCGTATTATTTCCATCTTCTCTATTTCACCGCACTATTCCATTTACTGCTAACGAAGAACGCATTTGTATTGCGTTTGACTTAAGACCAGCAAACTCGATACATCGCAGTAGCAACTACTAAAATGCAGTAAAACTGACAAATATTTGTTTAATACAAATTGATGAAATATTTGTTACATAATTGTATGTCATCATTTCTAAGCGCTACACTTTTTCAATATTTAACCGTCGAATGCTAAACTCAAAAAGGATAATCAATTGACACAAGTTCGCTCAATTTTTATTTCCGATGTACATTTAGGCACAAGTGCTTGTAAAGCTGGAATTCTGCTCGAGTTTATAAAAGAGTATGAAGCTGAACATTTATTTATGATCGGTGACATTATTGATTTCTGGGCGATGAAGCGCGGCACGATCCGTTGGACTTCTGACCAAAACACCGTAGTACAAAAAATACTGCGTCGTGCACGACACGGCGAAAAAGTAATTTTTATTCCTGGCAACCATGACGAAGCACTGCGTGACTATGTAGGCACTTCATTTGGCGACATTAGAATCGAGCATGAGTATGTTCACGTCGCAGCAGATGGCAAGCGCTACTTATTAATTCATGGTGATGAGTTTGACCAAGTAACAAAACACCATAAATGGGTTGCCATTTTGGGGGATAAAGCTTACAACTTTATGGTGATGCTCAACACTTGGCTTTCATTTGCTAGGCGGAGTTTAGGTATACCGGGTTACTGGTCACTTGCTGGCTACGCAAAGCGGCAAGTGAAAACAGCGGTCAATTTTATTTTTGATTTTGAAGATTCAGTGATTCATCACGCTAAAGATCGCCAGATGGATGGCGTAATTTGTGGTCACATTCACTGGGCTGCCATCAGAGATGTCAATGGCACCATGTATCTGAACTGTGGAGATTGGGTAGATAGTTGCACAGGCATCATTGAGCACCTTGATGGTCGAATGGAGTTAATTATATGGGGACAAAGCCACAACGTCTCTAAATCAGCAGAAACCTCAGTAGAAATAGCCCCTGTAGTTTCTGCTTAAACTAGCTTTCCAAATAATCCACTAGGCCATTTTGTAACAGCGCAATTGGTAAGAAAAATCCTGTAGTGCTTTTTCACCGCTTAACTCTGCTTGGCGACACCACTCTTGCAAGCTATGCAATAACTGCTCTTGTGAAGCGGCTGAACGGGCCCAAACTTTGACTAAATCTTGCCGTAAATCATAAAGCATTTGCAAACGCTCACTATGTCTCAATGCGTTAGCTAACTCTTGCTTTTCTTTTTCTTCCAAGGTGCTTGCATCCATGTGCAACCAGTGGCGAATACGCGTTAATGCAGATTCATCATGCCCATAATGCTTATAGGCTGCATAAATTTTGCCTATCTCTTCACGGTAGGTTTTCTTAAGCATTGCGCCATATTTACCCATTACATCAAACCTGTGTGTAATAACAGCCTGCAAAGTATCAATATCGCACGCACTTTTGCCCCAATCAAATCGGACTTGAGGCGCCACTTTTTTAACGTTGGCTAATTTAAAAAACTGTAAAATACAAATGTACATCCAGCCAATATCAAACTCATACCATTTGCTAGAAAGCTTGGCCGAGCTTGCATAAGCGTGATGATTATTATGTAACTCTTCCCCTCCAATAAAAACTCCCCACGGTAAAATATTGGTACTCGCATCATCTGCGGCAAAGTTACGATAGCCCCAGTAGTGGCCAATGCCATTAATAATGCCTGCGGCATTGATCGGGATCCACAACATTTGCACCGCCCAAATGGTGATGCCAATTGGTCCAAAGAAGACAAGATTAATGATGAACATTATTAATATCCCGAGATTTTTATGCCCCGTATAAAGATTTCTCTCTATCCAATCATCAGGCGTTCCACTGCCAAACTTGCTCAGGGTTTCTTGGTTGAGCGATTCTTGATGATAAAGCTCTGCGCCCTCAAATAGGACTTTTTTGATACCCAAAACTTGTGGGCTATGTGGATCATCAACGGTTTCGCAACGTGCGTGATGTTTACGATGAATTGCCACCCACTCTTTAGTGACAATACTTGTGGTCAACCACAACCAAAACCTAAAAAAATGACTGACAATTGGATGCAAATCTAAAGCCCGATGCGCTTGGCTGCGATGTAAAAAAATAGTCACCGCAGCTATGGTCACTTGGGTTAATCCTATGGTTACCAAAACATGACCCCACCAAGGTAAATCAAACAGCGCTAGATTACTCATATATCTCCCCTAACTTTTCTAAATATTCACTGTACACATTTATAAATCCGCACTATCCCAGAGCAAGATGCATTATTTAGTGTTTATTCGCACAAACGAGTCGCCCAACACGCTAGTTTCGCTGTGCAGGAATGGAATGCTGATTCCATTTTTCTTAAATTGATGCCAGAGTTGCAAGTAAATATCAGACTGTAATTCTGATGTACTTTCTCCGGGGTTAGTCAAAACCCAAATATGCAAACTTAGATCAATGCCGCGCTCGCCAAAACCTTTAACTACCGCCTGTGGCTGTGGGTCATGGAGCACTTTGGGCTGCATCTTTGCAACAGTTTGCATTAAATGTATTGCTTGATCCAAATCGCTTTCGTAGCTTATTTTTACTGGTAGTTGTATTGCTGATTTATGATCAGAAAATGAATGATTGAGCACTGCATTACTAATCAAAATTTCATGCGGAATAATCACCTGCGTACCATCCAACTTGCGTAGCACCATATAGCGTGATCTTAACTCACTGAGCACACCATAATGTTGATCTACCGTAACAATATCGCCAATATGCATAGAGTTGTCTAATAAAATCACAAAACCGCTCAAATAATTGATGGCGATTTTCTGCAACCCCAAGCCTAAACCGACCCCGAGGGCTCCACCAAAAACCGACAACAAAGTAATATCAAGACCTAATGCTGACAATGTCATTAACAATGCCACTGTGATCAAAAAGATTCGAATGATCTTATTCATCAGCACACGCACATTCATCTGAATCTGCTCAGTGGCCATCAAACGATTTTCAATGATTCGGCTTATCCAAAGCGCCACTATAATGGTGATAAAGATTGTGAAGATAGCCTGTGTTATCAGCCATAACGAAATTTGATTTTTACCAAAATGGAAACTAACATCATCTAACACCTTAATGATGTCGGGGAGTACCCCGGTAAGATGCAAGGCGAGTAGCACCCAAATAGTGGTAGAGATCAGATTCTCTAAGGTGCGCACCCATGCTCCAGCAACAAACACATAACGAAGGGCATACACCGCTAAACGAATTAAAACCATCGCCCATAACAACTTTATACCGAGCTTGAGTAGACCCACATGTTGCCATTGATGCAAAATCATTTCACCAACAATTGTCACCAATAATGTTGTCATTGGAAACACCACACGCTTGATGCCACCGCTTACTTTTGCGGCATCTTTGGTGTATCGCATAAGGTAGTTATTTATCAGCCCATTGGTTAGCAAAGCAGTAACCAACGCTACTGCAAAAACAACTATCTGCCAAAGCACAACTCTGGAAGATAAATCCCCCATCAATTCTTGCCAAATTAGTAATATTTCGTTGTTCATTAATTGAAACTCAGAATTCAAGCCTATACCAAGAAAAGCGTCGCTAAGCCAAGAAAAATAAAGAAACCACCACTATCTGTCACAGCAGTAATGAGAACGCTAGACCCTACTGCAGGGTCGCGACCGAATCGAGTCATCGCAAATGGAATGAGTACACCCATCACAGCCGCCAACATTAAATTTAGCGTCATCGCAGATGTCATGACCACGCCAAGTAACACGTTATGGTAAAGCGTATAGGCCAACAACCCGAGTACGCCACCCCAAATTAAACCGTTCAATACAGCTACACCCAACTCTTTCAAGAATAATGCACGCATATTATGTATCGCAATTTGACCGAGCGCTAAACCACGCACAATCATCGTGGTAGTTTGATTCCCAGAGTTTCCACCGATACCCGCAACAATTGGCATCAATGCAGCAAGTGCAACAATTTTCTCAATAGAGTCTTCAAAAACCCCAATCACTCTTGAAGCGAAAAATGCAGTGACTAAATTAATTGCCAACCATGCCCAGCGATTTTTTACGGAATTCCACACGGTTGAAAATATATCCTCATCTTCTCGCAAACCAGCCATAGAGAGAATCTCACTATCTGCCTCGTCTCGAATAAAGTCCATCACCGTATCAACTGTTAATCTGCCTACCAAGCGATTATTAGCATCAACAACTGGCGCTGTCACTAAATCATAGCGCTCAAATGCCTTTACAGCATCGTCTGCAAGATCGTTGGGATGAAATACCACAGCATCATCAGACATTACCTCAACCACACTAAGATCCAGATCGCAAACTACCAGACGCTTTAATGGTAAAACACCAAATAAAATATCATTTCTATCAACAACAAATAACTTATCCGTATGGTCTGGCAATGTGCCAATTCTGCGTAAATATCGCAGAGCGACCTCAAGCGTAATATCCTCTCTGATTGTTACAATATCAAAGTCCATCAGGGCTCCGACCGAATCCTCATCGTGCGCCAAAGCAGACTCTAAACGTTCACGATTCCGCGCATCAAGACTATCTAACAAATCTTGCAACACATCCTTCGGTAAGTCAGCCGCAAGATCGGCCATTTCATCTGCGTCAAGTTGCTCAGCAGCCGCCAACAACTCTTCACTATCCATGTCTGCAATCAGGCTCTGCCTGACCGCATCAGACACTTCAAGCAGGATCTCACCATCCCGTTCAGCTTTAACTAGCTCCCAAACATCTAAACGTTGATCTAATGGAAGTGCTTCAAGAATATGGGCAACATCAGCGGGGTGAAGTCCGTCTAACTTTTTCTGAAGTTCAGCGATGTTTTGTTTGTGTACCAGCGATTCAACCAATTGGTGGTTTGGCATGTCCTGCTTATGTACCAAGTCTTCGACGAGTTTATGCTTGTTCAGCAACAGAATAATCTGCTGCAAACTCTCCTGAAGACTCTCTTTATTCTCTTGATTATCAGACATGTCAACGTTGGTAAGAAATCACCCTTTGAAATTCACTTCATCATGCCACCATATCCAGCATATTACTGAATTGGTGATTCTTGCCAGTTTAACTTTCAATACAACTATAATATTATGAAGACTATACACGCTACTGGAAACATTTTAGATGAAATTAATTTTGTATGGCACTAGCGCTTGCCACCTATGCGAAATCGCAGAACAATTGGTTGAACTCACAATTGAACGAGATTTCCATAAGCGCAATATATCGTTTGAAAAAACTGATATTGCATTAGATGACAAGTTATTCACCCAATATGCACTTACCATTCCAGTATTAGTGAGGTTAGATCATAATTTAAAGCTATCATGGCCTTTTACAATTGAAGATATACAAACAATCATAAACACCTAATATCTAATAATTTAGTTAAACCCGTATAAATAAAAAGCCGGCTTAAACCGGCTTTTATATTTTTAACATTATAAGTTTAAACGATTTTCAGTTTACTTATTCAGCGACTACTGCATCAGAAGTCAAATCTGGACGATCTACTAGCTCAACCAATGCCATAGGTGCATTATCACCATTTCGGAAACCGCATTTTAGAATGCGCAAATAACCACCTTGACGAGCTAAGTAACGTGGACCTAACTCATTAAACAACTTACCAACGATATCACGATCACGCAAACGTGCAAATGCTAAACGGCGATTTGCCAAAGTAGCTGTTTTACCTAGCGTGATTAGAGGTTCTGCCACTCGGCGCAACTCTTTTGCCTTTGGCAAAGTAGTCTTAATGATTTCGTGGCGTAGTAAAGATGTAGCCATATTGCGAAACATCGCTTGGCGATGACTGCTAGTACGGTTCAACTTACGATTACTATTGCGATGACGCATGATATTACCCTCAAGCTTCTGCTGTTATACTTTATGTTAACTTTGACCCAGTTAATCTTTCAGTGATTAAACTTTTTCAAGTCCAACTGGTGGCCAGTTTTCTAATTTCATTCCTAATGTTAAGCCTTTTGATGCTAATACATCTTTAATTTCATTTAAAGATTTACGGCCTAAGTTCGGAGCCTTCAATAATTCGTTTTCACTACGTTGGATCAAATCACCAATGTAGTAAATATTTTCTGCTTTCAAGCAATTGGCTGATCGAACTGTTAATTCCAAATCATCGACTGGACGCAACAATAATGGATCAACCTGCGGCGCTTGTTTAACTTCAATCTCAGCAGGCGCGCCTTCAAGATCAGCAAAAACAGACAACTGACCCATCAAGATGCGTGCAGCATCACGAATTGCTTGTTCTGGCTCAATGATACCGTTAGTTTCAACATCCATAATTAACTTATCTAAGTCAGTACGTTGCTCAACACGTGCACTCTCAACAAAATAACTTACTTTATTGATTGGGCTGAACGATGCATCAACCATAATGAAGCCTAAAACGCGATCTTCATCCTTATTGTTACGTGCTGGAACAGGTTGATATCCACGACCCATTTCAACTTTAACCTCCAAGTTAATCTTACCCCCTTTAGTCAAGTGAGCAATCACATGGTTAGGGTTAACAATTTCAGCATCGTGACCAGTTTCAAAATCACCAGCAGTTACCACACCCTCAACTGACTTGTTTAAAGTCAATATTGTTTCAGATTTAGTATTTAACTTTAATGCAACACCTTTGAGATTCAACAAAATATCAACAACGTCTTCTTGTACGCCATCCAATGTTGAATACTCGTGCACAACACCATCAATCTTCACTTCAGTAATCGCAAACCCTGGGATAGATGACAGCAACACACGACGCAAAGCATTACCTAATGTAAAGCCAAAACCACGCTCCATAGGCTCCAACGTAACGCGAGCGCGTACTGGTGAAACTACCTCCACATCTACAACGCGTGGCTTTAAGTATTCAGTCGGTCCATTTTGCATAACTAATATTTCCTTAGCACTAAATTGATACGAGATGACTTCAAGCTTCCAATTAAATAAAGAAGCTTAAACCCTTTAAACCCTAAACAATCAATACTATTTAGAGTAAAGCTCGACCACGAGTGATTCATTGATTGTGGACGGCAACTCATCACGCTGAGGCTTCGCTTTAAACGTGCCTTTTAGTGCTTTTACATCTACGTCCAACCATTCTGGAAAGCCACGAAGCTCTGCTGCTGCCAACGCACCAGTAATACGCAACTGTGTTTTAGAAGCATCAGAAACTTGCACAACATCACCTGGCTTAACTTGATAAGAAGGGATATTCACTCGTTTACCGTTCACTAAAACACTGTTGTGACGGACGATTTGACGGGCTTCAGTTCGTGAAGCGCCAATACCCATGCGGTATGCAACGTTATCTAATCTGCACTCAAGCAATTGCAACAAGTTTTCGCCCGTAATGCCTTTTTGACGATCAGCTTCTGCATAGTAGCCACGGAATTGCTTTTCTAAAATACCATATATACGACGTAATTTTTGCTTCTCACGCAATTGAACCCCATAGTCAGATAGACGCTGATTACGTCTTTGACCATGCTGCCCAGGTGGGAAGTTACGCTTTTCGATTGCGCATTTGTCTGTGAAACACTTTTCACCTTTAAGGAAAAGCTTTTCGCCTTCACGGCGGCACTGACGGCACTTAGGATCGAGATTTCTAGCCAAGGTGTTCTCCTGTTATATCTTGCTACTTATCCGCGCCCAATTTGAATAGACGCGTCTAAAATTAAATACGACGCTTTTTAGGTGGACGGCAACCATTGTGCGGCACTGGCGTCACATCAGAAATACTTGTTATTTTGAAGCCTGCTGCGTTCAATGCACGCACAGCTGATTCACGACCTGGGCCTGGACCCTTGATACGCACTTCAAGATTCTTTACGCCACACTCTTGCGCTGATTTACCAGCCGCCTCAGCTGCCACTTGAGCAGCAAAAGGTGTACTCTTACGAGAACCCTTAAAGCCTGCCCCGCCAGATGTAGCCCATGAAAGAGCGTTACCTTGACGATCAGTGATAGTGATAATTGTGTTATTGAAAGATGCATGGACGTGAGCGATGCCCTCTGCAATATTCTTTTTTACTTTTTTTCGTACACGTACATTAGCTTTAGCCATGTTACTTAATCCTTACTAAAATGTATTAGCTAGTCTTATTAATATTTTTGTATTATTTAGACTGTTTAATTGCTTTCACTGGACCCTTACGTGTTCTGGCATTGGTCTTAGTACGTTGACCACGTACTGGCAAGCCACGACGATGACGAACACCACGATAACAACCCAAGTCCATTAAACGCTTAATGTTCATCGAGATTTCACGGCGCAAATCGCCCTCGACTTTCAATTTAGCAACTTCATCACGCAGCTTCTCAACTTCTGCGTCGTTTAAATCTTTAACTTTAGTCGTCACCAGAACACCTGCAGCTGCACAGATTTGTTTTGCTGTATTACGACCCACGCCATAAATCGAAGTTAATGCGATTTCAGCATGTTTATGATTCGGGATATTTACCCCTGCTATACGAGCCATGTATCTACTCCAAAATTATGGCGCTAAATTTTTTAAATTTAGCCATCTCGCCAAAAAAGCCCAAAATTTTAACAGCTTATAGAGTTATTCACAATAAATAATTCTTAAAGCATTCATTTCAAACTACGTCTAATTACCCTTGACGTTGTTTATGACGTGGATCTGTACAAATAACACGTACAACACCACGACGACGTACAACTTTACAATTACGGCATAAAGCTTTAACCGATGCACGAACTCTCATATTTTGCCTTTCGTTTTTACTATTTAACGCGAAATATAATTCGCGCACGGGATAAGTCGTAGGGGGTCATTTCTACAGTAACTTTGTCACCCGGAAGAATACGAATATAGTGCATACGCATTTTTCCTGAGATATAACCTAACACTACGTGACCGTTTTCCAACTTTACTCTAAATGTTGCATTTGGGAGGTTTTCTAAAACCTCACCTTGCATTTCAATTCTGTCTTCTTTTGCCATTAATTAAAGCCCTATCATCTCAGCATACCCGTATTGCCTTTGAAGTTAGCTTTTTTCATAAGACCTTCATACTGCTGCGTCATAAGTAGGGACTGTACTTGCGTCATAAAGTCCATAGTGACAACAACAATAATTAAAAGTGACGTTCCGCCAAAATAAAAAGGTACATTAAATTTCAATATCAAAAACTCTGGCAACAAACAAACTATAGTGATGTACAAAGCTCCAGCCAAGGTTAAGCGACCCATTATGCGATCAATATATTTTGCAGTTTGATCCCCTGGTCTAATTCCTGGAACAAAAGCACCACTCTTCTTCAAATTATCTGCTGTTTCTTTCGGATTAAACACTAAAGCCGTATAAAAAAAGCAAAAGAATATAATCGCACTCGCAAACAGCAATATGTATAAGGGCTGGCCTGGAGATAAAGTTGAACCAATATCTTTTAACCAAGACATGCTCTCACTAGCGCCGAACCAACCAGCCAATGTAGCAGGGAACAAAATAATACTAGAAGCAAATATTGGAGGAATAACACCTGCCATATTAAGCTTTAATGGCAAATGACTTGTTTGCCCGCCAATTACTTTACGTCCAACCTGCCTCTTTGCATAATTTACTGTAATCTTACGTTGACCTCGCTCGACAAAAACTACGAACGCAGTGACTAATACAACCGCAGCAATCAAGAAAATCAATAGCAATATAGAAAAAGCACCAGTGCTTACCAAATCCAAAGTACCCACCACAGCCTGTGGTAAACCTGCGATAATCCCTGAGAATATAATAATAGATATACCATTACCAATTCCTCGCTCAGTAATCTGCTCACCAAGCCACATCAAAAACATTGTCCCACACACCAAGGTGATGACTGCAGTTAACCTAAACATCATCCCTGGATCCAATACCAATCCTGCTTGATGTTCCAATGCAATAGCAATACCTAAAGCTTGAAAAGTAGCTAGAACAACAGTTCCATACCGCGTATATTTAGTAATTTGCCTACGGCCTGCTTCACCTTCTTTTTTCAACTGCTCCATTTTTGGAGAAACAACAGTTAAAAGTTGCATGATAATTGATGCCGAAATATACGGCATAATTCCAAGCGCAAAAACAGTAAAGCGAGACAAAGCCCCACCAGAGAACATGTTAAACATGCCTAAGATCCCGTGGTTTTGCGACTCAAAGAGCTTTGCTAATACATCTGCATTAATACCAGGCACTGGTATATGTGCTCCCAATCTATATACTACTAGAGCACCTAAAACAAAAAGCAAACGACTCTTAAGTTCGCTTCTTTTACCGACTGCCAATATTGGATTTTGTGCCAAGTTAATTACTCTACGTCTAATCCAAGGACTTTGCCGCCAGCAGCCTCAATAGCAACTTTAGCACCTTTGGTTAATAACAAACCTTGCAATGTAAGAGGCTTTGTTACATCTCCCGACAAGAAAACTTTCACTGACTTAGCCGCAGGAGGAACGATGTTTGCAGACTTCAATGCCAACAAATCAATCACTTCAGCTTGAATCAGAGCCAACTCACTGGTACGTACATGTGCTGTATCTTTTTTCGTCAAAGAAGCAAAACCACGTTTAGGCAAACGGCGTTGCAAAGGCATTTGACCGCCTTCAAAACCCACTTTATGAAAACCGCCAGTACGTGACTTTTGACCTTTGTGACCACGACCAGCTGTCTTACCTAAACCAGAACCAATACCACGGCCTACGCGGCGACGTTCTTTTTTTGCACCTTCTGCAGGCTTAATTGTATTTAATTGCATTTTTGCTTCCAATCAATGTTTGATTTACTTCGCTTATTTGCGAACGCCACCATCAAGTTCAGCTGCTAATTTTTCAAACTCTTCATGTTTGCCAGCAGCTAATAATGCAGATTGCTCTGGCCATGTTCCTGGATTAGCAAGCGCATAACGTGAACCAGCTGCTTTTAAAACCACCTCAATAGCTTCTACTTTAGCATCAGCCAATTGCTTGAAGTTGGTGATGCCAGCAGCATGCAATAACTCAGCGATCTTAGGACCAACACCTTCGATAGCAGTTAAGTCATCTGCACCAGCTTTAGTAAGATACTTTTTAGGTAAGCTTGAAGCTAGCAAAGGAGCAACATCTGCAGTCGCATTTTTCGTCTTAGCTGCTTTCACTGCCTTTTCTTTAGCCGCTACTGGAGCACCTTCAGTGACTTGTAACAGATAGCTAACCGCATTGATCATGCCGCGTACTGCTGGAGTATCTTCAACAGTTACAGTATGACGAATACGACGCAAGCCCAAACCCCTTACTGAAGCTTTATGCGCCTCAATACGACCAATCACACTTTTAACTAGTGTGACGTTTAATGTATTCGCCATAATTAACCTCTAATCTCTTCCACTGACTTGCCGCGTTTAGCAGCAATTTCAGCAGGTGAATTCATTGACTGCAAACCATTTAAAGTAGCTCGCACTACATTGTATGGATTTGTTGAGCCAATACACTTCGCCAATACGTTAGTAATACCCATCACTTCGAAAATCGCACGCATTGCACCACCAGCAATAATCCCAGTACCTTCAGATGCAGGCTGAATAAACACTTTAGCAGCGCCATGCACACCTGTAACTGCATGATGCAAAGTGCCATTATTCAGGTTTACTTTAACCATTGCGCGGCGCGCTTCATCCATTGCTTTTTGAACAGCAGTTGGCACTTCACGGGCTTTACCTTTACCCATACCGACACCACCATCGCCATCACCTACCACTGTAAGCGCAGCAAAGCTCATGATACGGCCGCCTTTAACTGTTTTACTAACACGGTTTACACCGATCATTTTTTCGCGCAAACCATCAGTTTGCTGCTGTTCTACTTCTTTATCTCTTGCCATCATTAACCCTGTCTATTAGCCACGCGACAATTAAAAGGACAAGCCGTTTTCACGCGCCGCATCAGCAAGCGCCTTAATACGGCCGTGATATTTATAACCAGAGCGGTCAAAAGCAACAGTAGTAATACCCGCCGCTAATGCTTTTTCTGCAATGCGTTTACCAATAAACGCAGCTGCAGCAACATTGCCACCATTTGTAATATCTTTACGCACTTCAACTTCCAAGGTAGATGCACTAGCTAACACCTTGTCACCTGTTTCAGCAATAATTTGCGCATAGATATGGCCATTACTACGATGTACGCTTAAGCGCGTTTTATTTAACTCAGCGATTTTGGCACGGGTTTTACGTGCACGACGCAAGCGAGAATTTAAATTAATCATGGCTAAACCTTATTTTTTCTTGGTTTCTTTAATAACAACCACTTCATCAGAATAACGAACGCCCTTACCCTTATATGGCTCAGGAGCACGATATGCACGAATCTGCGCGGCAACTTGTCCAATCACTTGCTTATCAACACCTTTTAAGATCACTTCTGTGATTGAAGGTGTTTCCACAGTTACACCTGCAGGCATTTTATGGTTAATTGGATGTGAGTAACCCAACTCCAAGTTCAAAACCGCACCTTGCGCTTGCGCTTTATAACCAACGCCAACCAGTGTCAATTTACGAACAAAACCCTGTGAAACGCCTTGCACCATATTTGCAACCAATGCACGCAATGTACCTGACATAGCACGTGAATGCTGACTATCATTCGCCGCTACAAAAGTAATTGCTTCACCTTCGCGCGCCAACTTAACTGCGTCAGTCAATGGGTGAGATAACTTACCCAATGGGCCACTAATTGCAATATTATCAGCACTCAACACCACTTCAACTTTTGCAGGAATGGCTACTGGATTCTTAGCTACACGAGACATATTTTTCCCCTTAAGCCACTACGCAGAGCACTTCGCCGCCGATACCGGCTGCTTGGGCTTTACGATCAGTCATCACACCCTTGGATGTAGACACAATCGTCACACCAAGACCATTCATTACTTTAGGTATATCTTGACTACCACGATACACACGCAAACCAGGACGACTAACGCGATCGATTTTCTCGATCACTGGACGCCCCGCATAATACTTAAGGCTAATGTTTAATTGCGGCTTGCCATCAACAGCTTGCACAGCAAAATCTTCAATATAACCTTCATCTTTTAAAACGCCAGCAATAGCAGTCTTTAATTTTGATGCAGGCATTGAAACTACTGGCTTATTAACGCTTTGTGCATTACGGATACGCGTTAGCATATCGGCAATCGGATCACTCATACTCATCGTTCAAATTCCTCCGTTACCAACTAGCTTTAGTGACACCTGGCACTTCGCCACGCATCATCAACTCGCGCAACTTACTACGCGCAATACCAAATTTACTAAACACACCACGTGGACGACCAGTTAATGCGCAACGATTACGTAGACGCACAGGACTGGAGTTACGTGGCAAACTTTGCAATTTTAAACGAGCAGCGCGACGGTCTTCTGGTGAAGCATTCAAGTCGGTTGCAATCGCAGTTAATTCACTGCGTTTTGCTGCAAATTTTTCAACTGTTTCGCGACGTTTTTGTTCGCGTTCAATCATACAAGTCTTAGCCATGTGATCCTCAGTTTCTAAACGGGAAGCTAAAAGCAGTTAACAATGCACGCGCTTCTTCGTCAGTTTTAGCAGTCGTTGTGATGGTGATATTCATACCACGCAACGCATCAATCTTATCGTACTCAATTTCCGGAAAAATAATCTGTTCTTTAACACCCATATTGTAGTTTCCGCGACCATCAAATGATTTAGCAGAAATTCCGCGGAAGTCACGAATACGAGGAATGGCAATAGTTACCAAGCGATCCAAGAATTCATACATGCGTTCACGACGCAAGGTAACTTTACAGCCAACAGGATAATCATCACGGATTTTAAATGCCGCAACAGATTTCTTTGCTTTTGTTACAACGGGCTTTTGGCCTGCGATTTTCTGCATATCGCCCACTGCATTTTCCATTACTTTTTTATCAGCAACAGCTTCACCAACACCCATATTCAACGTAATTTTTTCAATACGTGGAACTTGCATTGGAGAGGTATATCCAAATTGTTCGGTCAACTGTTTTACAACAGTCTCTTTATAAAAATCCTTTAAACGAGCCATGGTTTTAATTGCTCCCAGCTTACGCGTCTACAACTTCGCCATTAGATTTGAATACGCGTACTTTACGCCCATCATCTAAGACCTTGAAGCCGACACGGTCACCTTTTTGAGTGACTCCGTTAAACAAAGCAACATTGGAAATATCAATTGGCATTTCTTTATTGATAATACCGCCAGTTACACCTTTCATCGGGTTTGGCTTAGCATGTTTTTTAACCATGTTGACACCTTCAACCACCACATGTCCAGACGGAAGCACATTGAGAACAACCCCACGCTTACCTTTATCTTTACCTGTATTTAATACAACTTCATCGCCTTTACGAATCTTGCTCATCCGACAGCTCCTTACAACACTTCAGGTGCAAGAGAAACGATTTTCATGAAACGCTCGCTACGTAGCTCACGTGTCACTGGCCCAAAAATACGGGTACCAATCGGCTCTAACTTATTATTTAACAAAACTGCAGCATTGCCATCAAACTTCACAAGGGAACCATCAGGGCGACGAACACCCTTAGCTGTACGAACAACAACCGCGCTATACACTTCGCCTTTTTTTACGCGACCACGAGGAGCTGCATCCTTGATACTAACTTTGATAACGTCACCAATGCTTGCGTAACGACGCTTAGAGCCACCCAAAACCTTGATGCACATAACAGAACGCGCACCAGTGTTGTCAGCAACATCTAGCTTAGATTGCATTTGAATCATGAGAATAATCTCCAACTTAATCCGTTAAACCAACACCAGCCGCATTATGTGACGGCCAGTAGACCACGGTCAGTATTGGGGCACCAGCTAACCAACTAAGGTATTAAGGGTGCCGAAAAGTCCAACATTATATATCACTTATTGCAAATACCGCAACACATTATTTACAACAAATGATAATTAACTATTAAACGCCTGATGCCTTTGAAACTATTTTACTTACCACCCAAGTTTTTGTTTTGGAGAGTGGACGATTTTCTTGGATTACTACCAAATCACCCTCTTTGCATTGGTTCGTTTCATCATGTGCATGAAACTTATTCGAACGACGAATAACTTTGCCAATGAGCGGATGTTTAACCTTACGCTCAACCAAAACAGTCACAGTTTTGTCCATTTTATCGCTTACGACACGCCCACTTAGTGTCCGTGCTAATTTTTCAGCTTGAATTTCACTCATGATTATACCTGCTTCGCTTTCTCTGCAAGCACTGTACGAACACGCGCTATATCGCGGCGAACCTTGCCTACTTGATCAACTTTATTTAACTGTTGAGTTGCTAACTGCATACGCAATGAGAATTGAGCACGACGCAACTCAACCAACTCATTACCTAGCTCTTCAACTGATTTTACTCTTAATTCAGACGCTTTCATCATTAGCTCCCAATATGACGCGTAATGAATGTTGTTTCGATTGGCAACTTTGCAGCGGCCAAACGGAAAGCTTCACGCGCTAACTCTTCGCTAACGCCATCCATCTCATACAACATTTTACCCGGCTGAATTTGAGCAACGTAGTACTCTGTACTACCTTTACCATTACCCATACGCACTTCAGCTGGCTTTTTAGAAATTGGCTGGTCAGGGAAAATACGAATCCACACACGACCGCCACGCTTAATGTGACGAGTCATAACACGACGCGCCGCTTCAATTTGACGAGCAGTGATCCGACCACGACCAATAGCTTTCAGGCCGTACTCACCAAAACTCACCTTGTTACCTGTAGTTGCAATGCCTTTATTTCGGCCTTTTTGCATTTTTCGATATTTTTGTCTAGCTGGCTGTAGCATTTTTCGCCCCTGGCTTTCTTACTTTTTTCTCTGGTTCTGCGGCTGCAACAACTGGTTGTTCAACGCCATTGTTAAAAACCTCACCTTTAAATACCCATACCTTAATTCCGATGATACCGTATGTTGTTAGCGCTTCAGCTACACCGTAATCGATATCAGCACGGAGTGTATGCAAAGGAACGCGACCTTCACGATACCATTCTGTACGTGCAATTTCGATACCATTCAATCGACCAGAGCTCATGATCTTAATTCCCTGAGCACCTAAACGCATAGCATTTTGCATGGCACGCTTCATCGCACGGCGGAACATAACACGCTTTTCAAGCTGTTGTGCAATACTCTCAGCAATTAAAGTTGCATCGATTTCTGGCTTACGCACCTCTTCAATATTTAGGTGGACTGGAACACCCATCAAACCTTGGAGGCTAGAGCGTAAAGTTTCAATATCTTCACCTTTTTTGCCAATGACTATTCCTGGACGAGCACTATAAATAGTGATTTTCGCATTCTTAGCAGGACGCTCAATCAACACTTTACTAACAGCTGCATTTGTTAATTTTTTCTTTAGAAACTCACGTACTTTAATGTCACTAATGAGCATTCCTGGGAAATTTTTACTATTGGCATACCAACGTGACGTCCAGTTCTTCTGAACACTCAAACGGAAACCAATTGGATGTATCTTCTGACCCATAACGATTCCTTTAGTTACCGACTGTCACAGTGATGTGACAGGTAGGTTTGATAATCCGTCCAGCGCGACCTTTTGCACGTGCACGAATACGCTTAAGCACAATACCTTTATCAACATAAATTGAAGTTACTTTCAATTCGTCGATATCAGCGCCTTCATTATGTTCAGCATTGGCAATCGCAGACTCAACCACTTTCTTAATAATTTCAGCACCTTTTTTAGGACTGAAGTTTAAGATATTAAGCGCAAAGTCAACTTTTTTACCACGCACCATATCAGCCACCAAACGCGCTTTTTGTGGGGATAGATGAACACCTTTTAATACTGCAGATACTTGCATCTTTATCTCCTACTTCTTCGCTTTTTTATCGGCGGCATGACCTTTAAACGTACGGGTCAATGCAAATTCACCGAGTTTATGGCCAACCATGTTTTCAGAAATCAACACTGGAATGTGTTGCTTGCCATTATGGATCGCAATGGTCAAACCAATAAAATCAGGCAAAATTGTAGATCGACGAGACCAAGTTTTAATTGGCTTACGATCGCGTGTTGCCGCAGCAACTTCTACTTTTTTCGCTAGATGCCCATCAATAAACGGGCCTTTTTTAATTGAACGTGCCATATTGATTACCTCTTATTCGCTGGACGACGAGCAACGCGCATATTATCTGTACGCTTATTGCTACGAGTACGATAACCCTTGGTTGGCGTACCCCATGGACTGACCGGGTTCATACCAGCAGCTGTTTTACCTTCACCACCACCGTGCGGGTGATCAACCGGGTTCATTACCACACCGCGAACAGTTGGACGAACACCACGCCAGCGCATTGCACCAGCTTTGCCGATTGAGCGCAATGAATGCTCTTCATTACCCACTTCACCAATCGTAGCTTTACAATCCACGTGAACGCGACGCACTTCACCAGAACGCAGACGTAATTGAGCGTAACTACCTTCACGCGCTAATAACTGCACAGAAGTACCAGCTGAACGCGCCAATTGAGCACCTTTACCTGGCTGCAACTCGATACAATGAATAGTGCTACCTACTGGGATATTACGTAGTGGCAATGCATTACCAACTTTAATTGGCGCTTCTGATCCACTTAACAACTGCGCACCAGCCGCAATACCGCGGGGAGCAATAATGTAACGACGCTCACCATCCGCATAGCATAACAATGCAATGTGCGCTGTACGGTTTGGATCGTACTCAATATGCTCTACTTTTGCTGGAATGCCATCTTTATTGCGACGGAAATCTACAATACGGTAGTGCTGCTTATGTCCACCACCTTGATGGCGAACAGTGATGCGACCATTATTATTACGGCCAGCATTTTTGCTTTGACTTTCCAACAGCGGCGCATAAGGTTTGCCCTTGTGCAAATCAGGTGTAACCACCTTGACTACACTGCGACGCCCTGGAGAAGTTGGTTTGACTTTAACTAATGCCATATCTTCTCTCCTTATTCGCCTGCTGCGAAGTTAATTTCTTGACCTGGCTTCAAGCTTACATAAGCCTTCTTCCAATCTTTACGACGACCCATTACACGGCCAGCGCGCTTTTCTTTGCCTTTAACGTTCAACACGTTAACATCTTCCACTTCAACTTTAAAAACCAACTCAATCGCTGCTTTGATTTCAAGTTTAGTAGCATCCGTGCGCACCTTGAAAGCAATTTGCTGATATTTATCAGCAACATATGTTGCTTTTTCAGTGATTTGTGGCGCCAAGATTACCTGCAACAAACGATCTTGCGTATGAATCAAATTTAGATTTGCACTCATGCTAGCATCTCCTCTAATCTCTTAACTGCGCCAGTTGTCGCAATCACGTTGGGGAAACGCACCAAACTTACAGGATCAACATACTGAGCCTCAACCACAAGCACATTCGGCAAGTTACGTGATGCTAGATACAAGTTTTCATCAAACGCATCAACCAACACTAAAACGCCCTGCTCATAACCAAAACCTTTAATTTTTTCAGCCATTTGCTTTGTTTTTGGTGAATCCACAACAAACTCTTCAACCACATTCAAACGCTCTTGACGCACCAACTCAGAAAGAATTGAACGCATACCAGCACGGAAAACCTTACGGTTTAATTTATGGCTAAAATTTTCATCTGGACTATTGGGGAAAGCGCGACCGCCTCCACGCCAGATTGGGCTTGAACTCATACCTGAACGCGCACGACCTGTACCTTTTTGGTTCCAAGGCTTGTGCGTTGTATGGCTAACATTACCACGACCTAACTGAGCACGCGTTGCAGTGCGGGCATTTGCCTGGTAGGCAACAACCACCTGATGCACCAACGCCTCATTGAATTCGCGACCAAAAGTCACTTCGGAAAGTTCCAAACCAGCTTTGGTTGGCTTACCGTTTTTATCGATTAACTTAATTTCCATGATTAGCCCCCGCGACTCTTAGTTAGCTTCGCTTTGATAGCTGGACGCACAACAACATCACCGCCTTTAGAGCCAGGAATTGCACCCTTAATCAACAAAAGGTTACGCTCAACATCAACGCGAACCACTTGCAGATTTTGAGTAGTTACTTTCACCGCACCCAAATGACCCGGCATACGCTTACCTGGGAAAACACGACCAGGATCTTGCGCCATACCGATAGAGCCCGGCACATTGTGTGAACGTGAGTTACCGTGAGATGCACGGTTTGAAGAGAAGTGATGACGCTTAATCGCACCAGCAAAACCTTTACCTAACGAAGTACCAGTCACATCAACCAACTGACCCGCTTGAAAAATTTCAACTGTTACGTTGCCACCAACTGTATAGTTAGCTAACACTTCGTCAGTCACTGAGAATTCTTTAACACCAGAACCCGCTGAAACACCCGCTTTAGCAAAGTGACCAGCAAGCGCCTTACCTACACGGCTAGCACGACGCTCACCATGAGTAACTTGCAATCCTGTATAACCATCGCTTTGCAGTGTTTTAATCTGCGTCACACGGTTAGGCACAACCTCTAGCACGGTTACTGGAATGCTTTCGCCTTCATCAGTAAACAACCGAGTCATACCCACCTTGCGACCAACAAGCCCTAAGCTCATGATCGATATCCTTATAATTAATTAAAGGGTTGATTACAATTGACCAACCCAGTTTTTACGAGAGGGCGGATTATAGCCCACTCACACCAAAATTACAACACAACTTACTACTTTTTTATTTACAACTTAATTTCTACATCAACGCCTGCTGGCAGATCTAACTTCATTAATGCATCGACTGTTTTATCCGTAGGATCAACGATGTCCATTAAACGTTGATGCGTACGAATCTCAAATTGATCGCGTGACGTTTTGTTCACATGTGGTGAACGCAGAATATCAAAACGCTCGATTCGAGTCGGCAAAGGAACCGGGCCTTTTACCACAGCACCTGTGCGCTTTGCTGTCTCTACAATTTCTTGAGCAGATTGATCAATCAAACGATAATCAAATGCTTTCAAGCGAATACGAATTTTTTGAGCTGCCATTTTTTTTCCTTTAAAGAGCGAAACGGCAAGCCAATGGCTTGCCGTTTTAGATTTAACTACCTGAATTATTCAATAATTTTAGCGACGACACCAGCACCTACAGTACGACCACCTTCACGAATCGCAAAGCGCAAACCGCTTTCCATCGCAATTGGAGCAATCAAGGCTACTGAGATTGATACGTTGTCGCCTGGCATTACCATTTCTGTACCTTCTGGCAATTCAACTGCGCCAGTCACGTCTGTGGTACGGAAGTAGAATTGTGGACGGTAGCCGTTGAAGAATGGCGTATGACGACCACCTTCATCTTTACCTAACACGTAGATTTCTGCTGTGAATTTGGTGTGTGGTTTGATTGAGCCTGATTTAGACAATACTTGACCACGTTCAACTTCTTCACGTTTGGTACCACGTAGCAATACGCCTACGTTGTCGCCTGCTTGACCTTGGTCTAGCAGTTTGCGGAACATTTCAACACCTGTACAGGTGGTTTTGAGCGTTGGCTTGATGCCAACGATTTCAATTTCATCACCTACTTTTACAATGCCACGCTCAACACGACCCGTTACTACTGTACCACGGCCTGAAATTGAGAATACATCTTCTACTGGCATGAGGAATGTGCCGTCAATGGCGCGCTCTGGCATTGGGATGTAAGTGTCTAAAGCTTCTGCCAATCTGAAAATGGCTGGTTCGCCAATTTCTGATTGATCGCCTTCTAGTGCGAGTTTTGCTGAACCTTTGATGATTGGGGTGTCGTCACCTGGGAAGTCGTATTTGCTTAATAAGTCACGCACTTCCATTTCAACGAGCTCTAACAATTCTGCATCGTCTACCATGTCGGCTTTGTTTAGGAATACTACAATGTAAGGTACGCCTACTTGACGAGCTAACAAGATGTGCTCACGTGTTTGTGGCATTGGGCCGTCAGCAGCTGAGCACACTAAGATAGCACCGTCCATTTGCGCTGCGCCTGTAATCATGTTTTTTACATAGTCGGCGTGACCTGGGCAGTCAACGTGTGCGTAGTGACGTGTTTCTGTTTCGTATTCCACGTGCGCTGTGTTAATGGTAATACCACGGGCTTTTTCTTCTGGCGCCGCATCAATTTGGTCGTACGCTTTTGCTTCACCACCAAATTTCTTGGTGAGTACTGTCGTAATCGCAGCCGTTAATGTGGTCTTACCATGGTCAACGTGGCCAATTGTACCTACGTTTACGTGCGGCTTCGTCCGTTCAAATTTACCTTTTGCCATAATATTCTTCCTTTAATTTTTTAAACTATTAATTGCTGAACCAGTCACTTATAAACCAGCAAACACTGATGATTACTTCTTATTAATAATGGCTTCAGCCACATTTTTAGGTGCTTCTGTGTAGTGCTTAAACTCCATGCTGTAACTTGCACGACCTTGCGATAGAGAGCGAACTACAGTGGAATAGCCAAACATTTCAGCTAAAGGCACCTCTGCACGAATAACTTTACCAGTCGCATTGTCTTCCATGCCTTGAATCATACCGCGACGAGAAGATAAGTCACCCATCACATCACCCATATAGTCTTCCGGCGTTTCGACCTCAACTGCCATCATTGGCTCAAGCAAGATTGGGTCAGCTTTACGCATACCATCTTTAAAGCCGATTGAAGCAGCCATTTTAAATGCGTTTTCATTTGAGTCAACATCATGGTATGAACCATCAAACAAAGTCACTTTAACGTCAACTACTGGGAAGCCAGCTAAAATACCACTTGGAATTGTCTCACGCAGACCTTTTTCAACAGCAGGGATGAACTCACGAGGAACTGTACCACCCTTAATTTGATCAACAAACTCAAAGCCTTTACCAGCCTCATTAGGCTCCATGATCAACCAAACGTGACCATACTGACCCTTACCGCCAGACTGCTTAACAAACTTACCTTCAACTTCAACTTTCTTCTTAATCGCTTCACGGTAAGCCACTTGTGGCGCACCAACGTTAGCCTCAACGTTAAACTCACGCTTCATACGATCCACTAGAATTTCCAAGTGCAGCTCGCCCATACCAGAAATAATGGTTTGGTTAGTTTCTTCATCAGTCTTAACACGGAATGATGGATCTTCTTGAGCCAAACGATTCAGTGCAATACCCATTTTTTCTTGGTCAGCTTTTGTTTTTGGCTCAACAGCGACGTGAATAACTGGCTCAGGGAATATCATGCGCTCAAGGATAATTTCCTCATTGATTCCGCATAAAGTATCGCCAGTTGTAGCTTCCTTCAAACCAACCGCCGCAGCAATGTCGCCTGCACGAACCTCTTCGATAGGCTCACGTGTGTTTGCGTGCATCTGAACAATACGACCAATACGCTCTTTTTTACCTTTGATTGGGTTGTATACGCTATCGCCAGCATTAACCACGCCAGAATAAACACGGAAGAAGATCAATTGACCAACAAACGGGTCAGTCATAATCTTAAACGCCAACGCAGCAAACTTCTCATCATCAGAAGCTTTCAAGCGAATCTCTTCACCTTTACCGTTTTCAGCCTTAGTAGGAGGAATGTCAGTTGGCGCAGGCATCAATTCAATCACCTTATCCAACATCGCTTGAACACCTTTGTTTTTAAAGGCTGAACCGCACATCATTGGCACAATTTCAAACGCAATCGTACGTTGACGCAAACCAGCAAGAATTTCCTCTTCCGTCAAATCGCCTTCTTCAAGGTATTTGTTCATTAAGTCTTCGGTAGCTTCAGCTGCAGCCTCAACCATATTTTCACGCCATTTTTTACAATCTGCCATCAAGTCTGCAGGAATGTCGCGATAGTCGAATTTCATGCCTTGAGATGACTCATCCCAATACACAGCCTTCATCTTAATCAAATCGACCACACCTTCGAATTTTTCTTCAGCGCCAATAGGCACTTGCAAAGGCACAGGATTAGCTTTAAGACGCGCACGCATTTGGTCGTATACTTTAAAGAAGTTTGCGCCAGCACGGTCCATTTTATTCACGAACGCCAAACGAGGCACTTTGTATTTATTAGCCTGACGCCAAACAGTTTCAGATTGCGGCTGCACACCACCAACCGCACAGTACACCATGCACGCACCATCAAGCACACGCATTGAACGCTCAACTTCAATCGTGAAGTCTACGTGACCAGGAGTATCAATAATGTTGATACGATGCTGCTCAAACTGACCAGCCATACCCTTCCAGAAACAGGTGGTAGCTGCTGAAGTAATGGTAATACCACGCTCTTGCTCTTGCTCCATCCAGTCCATGGTAGCCGCACCATCATGCACTTCACCAATTTTATGGTTTACACCTGTATAAAATAGGATACGTTCAGTTGTCGTGGTTTTACCAGCGTCAATGTGCGCACTAATACCAATGTTACGGTAGCGTTCAATAGGGGTTTTACGAGCCACAGCGATTACCTTTTACTTAATTTATCGATTAATTTAGAAGCGGAAATGTGAGAATGCTTTATTGGCTTCAGCCATACGGTGAACTTCTTCACGCTTTTTCATTGCTGAACCACGACCCTCAGAAGCTTCAACCAACTCAGCCGCCAAACGCAAGCCCATTGATTTTTCACCACGTTTACGGGCAGCATCACGCAACCAACGCATAGCCAATGCACTACGACGACTTGGACGCACCTCAACTGGCACTTGGTAGTTTGCACCGCCTACACGACGACTCTTAACCTCTACGATTGGGCGAAGATTGTTAATTGCAGTAGTAAACACCTCCAAGGCATCCTTACCACTTTTAGTTGCAACCTGATCAAAAGCACCGTACAAAATGCGCTCAGCAACAGATTTTTTTCCACCCGTCATCAGCACGTTTACGAATTTTGACACTTCTTGGCTACCAAATTTTGGATCTGGCAGAATATTACGTTTGGGGACTTCTCTACGTCTTGGCATGTTCTCTATTCCTTATTATGCTGCTTTAGGGCGCTTAGCACCGTATTTAGAGCGCGATTGCTTACGATCTTTAACGCCAGCAGTATCAAGACTACCGCGCACCATATGGTAACGCACACCTGGCAAATCTTTCACACGACCACCGCGCAACAATACCACGCTATGCTCTTGCAAGTTATGACCTTCACCGCCAATATAGCTAATGACTTCATAACCATTTGTTAAACGTACTTTAGCCACTTTACGCAACGCTGAGTTTGGTTTTTTCGGCGTTGTGGTGTAAACACGTGTGCAGACGCCACGCTTTTGTGGACAGCTCTCAAGGGCTGGCACCTTACTCTTTGTGACCACTTTTTGGCGCGGTTTGCGCACTAATTGATTGATGGTTGGCATACCTATATTGCCTTTACTTTATGTTATAAGCTCACGTAAAAATGACGGGACGACTAAATAGCCATCCCGAAAAACCTAGCATTCTATTTAGCAGCGCATATATTGTCAAGCAATGCATTAAAATACTTGCTTTTTCATAACATGCGCCATTTATGATTTATGGATTATCTGTCGCTAATTCCGAATCAGACTCCAATGAAATCACTACTTCTTCACCGCCTGCATCTTCAAGAACAGGAGGCGCCACATCAACACCACTAGCTTGACGTTTACGTGTTTCATGGTAAGCCAATCCTGTACCTGCTGGGATTAAGCGACCCACAATGACGTTTTCTTTCAAGCCTCTCAACTCATCACGCTTACCGAGAATTGCAGCTTCAGTAAGCACGCGCGTAGTTTCTTGGAATGATGCCGCAGAGATAAATGAGTCTGTTGACAACGAAGCTTTGGTAATGCCGAGCAATACATATTCATATACTGCTGGGCGCTTATCTAAAGCAATGACTCGCTCGTTTTCCGCCAACACATCTGCACGTTCAACTTGCTCACCCATAATGAAATTAGTGTCTCCCGCATCTGAAATTCTTACGCGGCGCAACATTTGACGAACAATTACTTCGATATGTTTGTCATTAATTTTAACGCCTTGTAATCGATACACGTCTTGTACTTCGTCAATAATGTAACGCGCCAAAGCTTCACGACCTTGTAAACGCAAGATGTCTTGTGGATCAGCTGGTCCGTCAACAATACTTTCACCTTTTGTAACTACTTGACCATCATGCGCTGTCACGTGCTTGTCTTTTGGAATCAGATACTCATGTGTCTCACCATCAAGATCAGTAAACACCAAACGCTGTTTACCTTTCGTATCTTTACCAAATGAAACCGTACCAGTCACTTCAGCCAACATACCTGCATCTTTAGGTGAGCGAGCTTCAAACAACTCAGCTACGCGTGGTAGACCCCCTGTAATATCACGTGTTTTTGATGACTCTTGCGGGATGCGAGCCAGCACCTCACCCACACCAACCTCTTGACCATCTTTAACCGTAATAATACAACCTAACTGGAAGGTCACGTTTACACTAGTCTCTGTGCCAGTGACCTTAACTTCAACACCATTGGCATCTATCAACTTAACTTGTGGACGCAATCCTTTAGTTTGACCAGCGCGTTGTTTAGGATCAATCACCACCAGTGATGACAATCCAGTTACCTCATCAATTTGTTTTGCAACAGTGATGCCTTCTTCAACGTTTTCAAACTTAATTTGACCAGCATATTCAGTAATAATCGGTCTTGTATGCGGATCCCATGTTGCTAAAGCTTGACCTGCTTTTACCGTTTTACCATCTGTCACGGTCAGAGTGGCGCCGTAAGGCACTTTATGACGCTCGCGCTCACGTCCATTTTCATCTTGAATCATGGCTTCGCCGTTACGTGAAATCACCACTTGTTCGCCACGAGCGTTCGTCACATAACGCATCGTTGAAGTAAAACGAACTACGCCGTTTGATTTACTTTCAACTTGGCTAACAGAAGCTGCACGTGATACCGCACCACCAATGTGGAAAGTACGCATCGTTAACTGTGTACCTGGCTCACCGATTGATTGTGCAGCAATCACACCGACTGCTTCGCCAATACTGATCAGCTTTCCGCGACCTAAGTCACGGCCATAACATTGTGCACATATACCATAACGCGTTTCACAAGTGAGCGCCGTACGCACTTTGACCTCATCAATTCCCAATGCATCAATGTGTTCAACTTCGTCTTCTGTCAACAAAGTCCCAGCTGGGTAAATGATCTGTTGTGTTTCAGGATGAATAACATCCAAGGCTGCAGTACGACCCAAAATTCGATCATGTAATGGCTCGACGACCTCACCACCTTTAACTAAAGCTTTCGTCACCAAACCATCTTCAGTGCCACAGTCGTGCTCGGTAACTACCAAGTCTTGGGTTACATCAACCAAGCGACGTGTCAAGTAACCTGAGTTAGCTGTTTTCAAAGCTGTATCGGCCAAGCCCTTACGCGCACCGTGTGTGGAAATAAAGTATTGCAACACGTTTAAGCCATCACGGAAATTCGCTGTAATAGGCGTTTCAATAATTGAGCCGTCAGGTTTCGCCATCAGGCCTCGCATACCAGCTAACTGACGTACCTGCGCAGCTGAACCACGTGCGCCTGAGTCGGCCATCATGTAGATCGCGTTAAATGACTCTTGACGTATTGCCTTTCCGTCTTGATCCGTTGCTTGTGATCCATCGGCATTTAATACGGCTTCTTCACGTAACTGCTTCATCATCGCATCAGCTACTTTATCGCCAGCACGACCCCAAATATCCACCACTTTATTGTAACGCTCACCTTGCGTTACTAAACCAGAAACGTATTGATCTTCGATCTCTTTTACTTCAGCCTCAGCAGAAGCAATCAACTGCCCTTTTTCTGGCGGTACTAGCATATCGTTAATGCTAATTGAAATACCTGCACGCGTCGCATAGGTATAACCCATACCCATCAAGCGGTCTGCCAAAATCACGGTTTCACGAATACCTACTTTACGGAAACCTGAGTTAATTAGGCGTGAAATTTCTTTCTTCTTCAATGCTTTGTCGATTAAGCTAAATGGTAAGCCGGCTGGTAAGATTTCTGACAACAACGCACGACCCACTGTTGTTTCATAACGGTTGATTTTTTCGTGTTTAGTGCCGTCTAAATCCAAGTCGTATTCTTTAATACGTACAGTTACTTTGGCGTGTAAATCAATCAAACCAGCGTCATAAACACGCTTAACTTCTGCCACATTGGCAAAACGCATCCCTTCGCCACGCGCTCTTAATTTTTCACGCGTCATGTAGTAAAGACCCAACACGATATCTTGTGAAGGCACAATAATTGGCTCGCCGTTAGCTGGAGACAACACGTTGTTTGAAGCCAACATCAAAGTACGTGCTTCCATTTGCGCCTCTAGGCTCAATGGAACGTGAACCGCCATTTGGTCACCGTCGAAGTCGGCGTTGAACGCAGAACAAACGAGCGGATGTAATTGGATGGCTTTACCTTCAATCAATACAGGCTCAAACGCTTGGATACCTAAACGGTGCAAAGTAGGCGCACGGTTCAACATAACAGGATGCTCGCGAATTACGTCCTCGAGGATATCCCATACTTCTGGTCCTTCTTCTTCTACTTTCTTTTTCGCCGCTTTGATGGTTGTCGCTAAACCTAATACTTCTAATTTATGGAAGATGAAAGGTTTGAATAACTCGAGCGCCATTTTTTTCGGCAAACCGCATTGGTGCAATTTGAGTTGTGGACCAACCACAATCACTGAACGACCTGAGTAGTCCACACGCTTACCAAGCAAGTTTTGACGGAAACGACCGCCTTTACCTTTAATCATATCCGCGAGTGATTTCAACGGACGCTTGTTGGCGCCTGTCATCACTTTACCGCGACGACCATTATCCAATAACGAGTCTACCGCTTCTTGCAACATACGTTTTTCGTTACGTACGATGATTTCTGGGGCTTTCAACTCTAACAAGCGTTTCAACCGGTTGTTACGGTTAATCACGCGACGATATAAATCGTTCAAGTCAGAAGTCGCAAAACGACCGCCATCTAGTGGTACCAATGGACGTAGCTCTGGTGGCAATACTGGCAATACTTCCAAAATCATCCACTCTGGTTTGATGCCAGATTTTTGGAATGCTTCCAACACTTTTAAGCGTTTAGCGATTTTTTTGATTTTAGCTTCTGAGCCAGTATCACCTAAATCACGACGTAGATTTTCAATCTCTTGATGCACATCCATTGTACGTAACAATTCACGCACAGCTTCTGCACCCATCACGGCATTAAACTCATCACCATGCTCTTCAACTTTCGCAAGGTAATCTTCTTCCGTGAGCAATTGACCACGTGTAAGCGGGGTCATGCCAGGATCAATCACGATGTATGCTTCAAAGTACAATACGCGCTCAATATCACGCAAAGCAATATCTAGCACCATGCCCAAACGGCTTGGCAGTGATTTCAAGAACCAAATGTGCGCAACTGGTGACGCCAATTCGATATGCGCCATACGCTCGCGACGCACTTTAGATAATGTAACTTCTACACCACATTTTTCGCAGATTACACCACGATGTTTTAAGCGTTTGTATTTACCGCACAAGCACTCATAATCTTTGATCGGGCCAAAGATTTTTGCGCAGAACAAACCATCACGCTCAGGTTTGAACGTACGATAGTTAATGGTTTCTGGCTTTTTAACTTCGCCATATGACCATGAACGGATTTTTTCAGGTGAAGCTAACGCAATCTTAATTGCATCAAATTCTTCTTCTTGAGTAACTTGTTTAAATAAGTCTAATAGAGCTTTCATGGGTTCTCCTTAGTTACGGTCAAGATCAATATCAATAGCGAGCGAGCGAATTTCTTTCACTAACACGTTAAATGACTCTGGCATACCAGCATCAATCTTGTGCTCGCCCTTCACGATGTTTTCATACACTTTGGTACGGCCTGAAACGTCATCTGACTTCACAGTCAACATTTCTTGCAATGTGTATGAAGCGCCATAAGCCTCGAGTGCCCAAACCTCCATCTCACCAAAACGTTGACCACCGAATTGCGCTTTACCGCCCAATGGTTGTTGTGTAACCAATGAGTATGGGCCAGTTGAACGCGCATGCATTTTGTCATCCACCAAGTGATGCAATTTCAATACGTGCATGTAACCTACAGTGACAGGGCGTTCAAATGCTTCACCAGTGCGACCATCAAACAATTTCACTTGCGTTTTACCCGCAGAGAATTGTAGTTGTTTAGTACGAGGATCATCATCTGGGAAAGCTAAATCTAGCATTGCGCGAATATCAGTCTCAGCCGCACCATCAAAAACTGGCGTTGCAAATGGCACGCCCTTTTCAAGGTTTTTGGCCAATTCAAACACCTCATCGTCAGTGAGTGACTTGATGTCTTCTTTTTTGCCAGTGCTGTCATTATAAATTTGATCTAAGAATTTACGCACTTCAGTAGCTTTTGCTTCAGCTCTTAACATTTCACCAATGCGCATGCCCAAACCTTTGGCCGCCCAACCCAAGTGAGTTTCCAAAATCTGACCAATGTTCATACGTGAAGGAACGCCCAATGGATTTAATACGATATCAACTGGGGTGCCATCTGCCATGTGAGGCATGTCTTCTACTGGTGCGATTTTTGAGATCACCCCTTTGTTACCGTGACGACCTGCCATCTTATCGCCTGGTTGGATACGGCGTTTAACGGCTAAGTAAACTTTAACCATTTTTTGAACGCCCGCTTGCAAATCATCGCCTTGAGTCAATTTACGTTTTTTCTCTTCAAAGCGGTTATCAAACTCAACACGCGCTTGTGATAAACCATCTTTCAATTGTTCAAGTTGACGCGCTGCTTCTTCATCGCTTAAGCGAATATCAAACCAATCGTAACGACCAATACCATCTAAGTATTCAGCAGTAACTGTGTCGCCTTTTTTCAATTTATTAGGACCACCAGTCGCTGCCTTACCTTCGATCAAGCGACGGATACGACCGAATGCATCGTCTTCTACGATACGCATTTGGTCAGCCAAATCTTGCTTGTAGTGAGCAAGTTGATCATCAATGATTTGTTGTGCACGTGCATCGCGATCAATACCTTCGCGCGTAAACACTTGCACGTCAATGACGGTACCGCTCATGCCAGAAGGCACGCGTAAGCTGGTGTCTTTTACATCAGAGGCTTTTTCACCGAAAATCGCGCGAAGCAATTTTTCTTCTGGCGTAAGCTGTGTTTCGCCTTTTGGTGTTACTTTACCAACTAGCACGTCACCAGCTTCAACTTCAGCGCCGATGTAGATAATACCTGAGTCATCTAAACGACCAAGCATGCGCTCAGACAAGTTGGAAATATCACGGGTGATTTCTTCCGCGCCTAACTTAGTATCGCGAGATACCACTGATAACTCTTCAATATGGATTGAGGTGTAACGATCATCAGCTACCACACGCTCAGAAATTAAAATAGAGTCCTCGTAGTTATAGCCATTCCAAGGCATAAACGCGACCAACATATTTTGACCTAATGCCAACTCACCCATATCGGTTGAAGCGCCATCGGCAATAATGTCACCGCGTTCCAACACATCGCCAATATTCACTAATGGGCGTTGATTAATGTTGGTGTTTTGGTTGGAACGTGTATATTTAGTTAAGTTATAAATATCCACACCCACTTCACCAGCAGCAGCCTCGGCATCATGCACACGAATCACTACACGACCAGAATCCACATAATCTACAATACCGCCACGACGGGCTTGCACTGTTGTTCCCGAGTCAATCGCAACCGTACGTTCAATACCTGTACCTACAACTGCTTTTTCAGCACGCAAGCAAGGAACAGCTTGACGTTGCATGTTGGCACCCATCAATGCACGGTTTGCATCATCGTGCTCCAAGAATGGAATCAATGAAGCAGCTACTGATACGATTTGACCAGGCGCAACGTCCATATACTGCACGCGATCAGGTTGCGTCATGGTAAATTCATTGTGATAACGTGCGGAAACTAGATCTTCAACGAATTGACCCTTGCCACTCAACTCAGAGTTAGCTTGGGCAATCATGTACTGACTCTCTTCAATCGCTGATAAGTAATCAATAGTCGCAGATACTTTACTACCCTCAACACGACGATACGGCGTTTCCAAAAAGCCATATTTATTCGTACGAGAATACAATGCCAATGAGTTAATCAACCCAATATTTGGACCTTCTGGTGTTTCAATCGGACAAACTCGACCGTAATGCGTGGTGTGAACGTCACGCACTTCGAAACCTGCACGTTCACGGGTCAAACCGCCAGGCCCTAACGCTGAAACACGGCGTTTATGGGTAATCTCAGATAATGGATTGGTTTGATCCATAAATTGCGACAATTGACTTGAGCCAAAAAACTCACGAATCGCGCTTGAAACTGGTTTTGCATTAATTAAATCATGCGGCATCAAGTTGTCTGACTCTGCTTGTGAAAGACGCTCTTTGACTGCACGCTCAACGCGTACTAAACCAGCTCGGAATTGGTTTTCAGCCAGCTCACCCACAGAGCGAATGCGACGATTACCCAAATGATCAATATCGTCAATCTCACCACGACCATTGCGCAATTCAAGCAACACACCAATCACAGCTAAAATATCGTCATTGGATAGAACAGCTGCACCTTCTGCACCTTGTGGCCCGACTCTGTCATAGAATCTACGCAACCATGATGCAGAGCGGTCTTCCACTTTTTCAGGGAAGGCGCGGCGGTTAAATTTCATACGGCCTACAACAGACAAGTCATAACGATCTTCATTGAAGAACAAACCATCAAACAAGGCTTCAACGGCCTCTTCAGTTGGCGGCTCTCCTGGACGCATCATGCGATAAATTGCAACACGCGCAGAATACTGATCTGGAATTTCATCAATTCTTAACGTTTGAGAGATATAGTCTCCATGATCGAGATCGTTTGCGTAAAGTGTATTGATTTTTTCAATATTGGCATCACGTAATTTTTCTAACACACTTTCAGTAATCTCATCATTGGCGTTTGCAACCACTTCACCAGTTTCTGTGCTGATGATGTTGACTGTTAAGGTACGCCCCAGCAAAAAGCCTTCAGGCACAGTAATTTTGCTAATGCCTGCTTTTTCCATATCGCGAATATGCTTTACGGTGATTCGTTTATCTTTAGCGACAACCACCGAGCCATCTTTACCAACGATGTCAAATTTAGCCACTTCACCACGTAAGCGATCAGGCACTAATTCAAACTGAACACCCTTTTCTGAGATATGAAAAGTATCGACATCATAAAACGTTTCAAGTATCTGCTCCGCATTGTATCCCAATGCTTTGAGTAAAATCGTAACTGGCATCTTACGACGACGGTCAACACGGAAATATAAATAGTCTTTAGGGTCAAACTCAAAATCCAACCATGACCCACGGTACGGAATGATACGTGCTGAAAATAACAACTTGCCTGAGCTGTGTGTTTTACCACGATCATGCTCAAAAAATACACCAGGACTACGATGCAACTGAGATACGATGACACGCTCAGTACCATTTATCACAAACGAACCATTTTCGGTCATGAGTGGCAATTCACCCATGTACACTTCTTGCTCTTTCACTTCTTTCACCGTAGGTTTGGAAGCTTCTTTATCCATAATGGTTAAACGAACTTTTACGCGCAATGGTGCAGCATAAGTCAAGCCACGTTGCTGACACTCTTTGACGTCAAAAGGCTCAGCACCAAGCGCATAGCTGACATAGTCTAAGCGTGCGTTACCAGAATGACTAACAATAGGGAAAATAGAACTAAAAGTAGCCTGCAAACCAGCGTTTTCACGCTTATCGACAGTCACTTCCGACTGCAAAAAGGCTTTATAAGACTCCAATTGCATGGCGAGCAAATAAGGAACTTCTTGCACGCTTTCGCGCTTGGCAAAACTTTTACGAATACGTTTTTTTTCGGTAAAGGAATAGCGCATTGCATCTCCTAGATGTAGAGGGTAGACAACAAAAAACTAACAAAGCTCAATTAATAAAAAAACAATTTCATTCAATTTGCTGTCGTCTAGCTTCTTAATAAATTCAATTAAATTTTGATGAAAATCTGCACTACGAAAATGGCGAAGGCTGACGGTTTCCCATCAGCCCACCCCATTAGATATGGTATTACTTGATTTCGCCAGTTGCGCCAGCTTCGATCAATTTCTTCAACGCTGCGTCAGCGTCAGCTTTTGAAACGCCTTCTTTAATTGCTTTTGGTGCGCCATCAACTAAGTCTTTCGCTTCTTTCAAGCCTAATGCTGTCAATTCACGAACTACTTTAATTACGTTAACTTTGCTTTCGCCTGCGCCAGTCAAGATAACATCAAACTCTGTTTTCTCTTCAGCGGCAGCAGCGCCACCACCAGCAGCTGGAGCAGCCGCTACAGCAACAGCAGCAGCTGCTGCTGATACGCCGAATTTTTCTTCCATTTCTTTGATCAAGTCTGACAAGTCAAGAACTGTCATTGATGCGATTGCGTCTAGAATTTCTGCTTTAGATAATGCCATTTGTAATACTCCTAATTAATATTTAAGCGTTAATGCTGATAAGGTTTAAACCGTTAAATTTATGCGGCTTCTTTTTGATCGCGAACAGCAGCCAAACCACGAACGAATTTTGTAGGCACTTCATTAAGAGTGCGAACAAATTTAGCCACAGGGGCTTGCATCGTACCAAGCAATTTGGACAACAATTCTTCACGGCTAGGCATAGTTGCCAAGGCTTTAATGCCATTCGCATCAAACACTTGGTTAGGTAACGCGCCAGCTTTAATGATAAATTTATCATTGGCTTTTGCGAAATCACTCAACACCTTTGCCGCTGCCACTGGATCAGTAGAAATACCGAAAATCAGCGGACCAACCATTTCGTTAGCCAAACCAGAAAATGGTGTACCTTCAACTGCACGGCGCACCAATGTATTCTTCAGAACACGCAAGAACACATCAGATTTTCTAGCATCAGCACGCAACTTGGTCATTTCAGCAACGCCCAAACCACGATACTCAGCAACAACTATTGATTGGGCTTTTGAGACTACCTCAGTCACCTCAGCAACAACTGCTTTTTTCTCTGTAAGATTAAGACTCAAAGTCTTACCTCCTTCCGTTAAAGTTCTCTGAGCAAGGTTCAGTCGAGTTTTACTCCACTTAAAATTTGCTCAGAATCAGTCTTTGCAAACTTCACAAAAACTATCCCACGGCGATCTTTCATCAGGAGTGATACATAATCCTGTTTCGGGAAACGCCATCTGCGTAGGTTTAAATGAAAACCACATCAGAGGATGACAAAAATCCTGCCTTCACCCAATGTATCAACATCTCAATTAAGCAAACTAACGCTTGCACCTACGGTCTTTGATAACCTCACATAAACGTCAATTAAGACATTTAAATGAGCCCAAAGCCCTTTGCTGGATTTGAATTACGCCAAACCCAAATCATTCTTACTAAACGTTAAACCAAGTTAGCTTGATCTACACGCACACCAATACCCATGGTGCTAGAAACAGATAGCTTCTTCAAATACACACCTTTGCTTGACGCTGGTTTCGCTTTTTGCAACGCATCAACCAACGCTGCCAAGTTGCCTTGCAACGCTTCAACAGAGAAAGATGCGCGACCGATCGTGCAGTGAATGATGCCGCCTTTGTCAGTACGATATTGCACTTGACCAGCTTTTGCATTTTTAACCGCCTCAGCCACGTTCGGTGTTACAGTACCCACTTTAGGGTTAGGCATCAAACCACGCGGACCCAATACTTGACCCAAAGCACCGACAATACGCATAGCATCCGGCGTAGCAATCGCAACGTCAAAATCCAACATGCCGCCTTTTACTTGCTCAGCCAAGTCTTCAAAACCAACAATGTCAGCACCAGCAGCTTTAGCTGCTTCAGCTTGCGCACCTTGCGCAAACACTGCAACACGTTTTGTTTTACCAGTACCGTTAGGCAACACTAAAGCACCACGAACCAATTGGTCTGATTTACGTGCATCAATACCAAGATTCACCACCGCATCGACAGATTCATCGAATTTTGCAGTTGCAGTCTCTTTGATCAAAGCTAAAGCTTCAGTCACTGGATATACTTTGTTGCGATCCACTTTGGCCTGCAAAGCAGCCACGCGTTTAGAAACTGTTGCCATGTTATACACCCTCCACTTCAATACCCATGCTGCGTGCACTACCAGCAATAGTACGCACCGCTGCATCCATATCAGCCGCTGTTAAGTCAGGCATTTTAGTTTTAGCGATTTCCTCAGCTTGCGCACGAGTGATTTTGCCAACTTTATCTGTGTGAGGACGAGCTGAACCTTTATCGATTTTAGCGGCTTTCTTGATAAGAATAGTCGCTGGAGGCGTTTTCATGATAAAAGTAAAACTTTTATCTGCAAACGCTGTAATCACTACTGGAACTGGCAAGCCCGGCTCAACACCTTGCGTTGCAGCGTTAAACGCTTTACAGAACTCCATAATATTCAAACCGCGCTGACCCAATGCTGGACCAACTGGTGGACTTGGGTTGGCCTTACCTGCAGGAATCTGCAGTTTGATATAGCCGATAACTTTCTTTGCCATTTTTCACTCCTATTGGGTACATGCGCTTAAATTAAGCTCCCCGTTAAATATTCACAGCAAAAACATCTCGCTTTAGCTGCCACTCACTTACTACAAAACCCTAAACTTCTTTTTCCACCTGACCAAACTCTAGCTCAACAGGGGTTGCACGACCAAAAATCACCACTGACACACGCAGCTTGCTCTTCTCGTAGTTAATATCCTCAACCGCACCAGAAAAATCTTTGAATGGACCATCAATAACGCGCACCAACTCACCCTTCTCGAAAGTAAGTTTTTGCGTTGGATTACTTTTACTGTCATCCATACGCTGCAGAATAATTTCAACTTCTTTATCTTTAATCGGCGTTGGCTTTAAGGCTGTTCCACCAATAAATGCAGTAACGCGCGGCGTACTTTTAACCAAATGCCAGCTATCATCGGTCATATCCATTTGCACAAGCACATAGCCCGGATAAAGCTTGCGCTCACTGATAGCCTTTTGACCACCCTTCATCTCAATCACCTCTTCAACAGGCACCAAGATATCACCAAACAAATCTTTGAATTCACTACGCGAAACGCGTTCTTCCAAACTGCGCTGAACAGACTTCTCAAACTGAGAAAAAACCTGCACTGCATACCATCGCATACTCATTTAAGCACCTCGCCCCATCAGCATTTTTACCATCCACAAAAAACCGATGTCCACAAGCCACAAAAACACGCCAGTTACTATCACCAAAACAAACACCGCCGTTGTTGTTTGAATGGTCTCTTTACGACTAGGCCAAACCACTTTACGTGTTTCGATTGTCGCCTCATTGGCAAAAACCAGAAACTGCCTTCCAGCAGCAGTTGTCGAGGCAAGCACCAAACCAGCCACCAAGCCAGCCAGCACAGCCAAAATGCGCAATACCAACGCTTGGTCAGCCAGCAAGTAAAAAGCAACAATACCTGCCGCGACAAGCAACAGTGAAAACACAAGCTTAATTTTATCCATCATCTTTATTTACTTATGCTTTTTTAAAGTTAATACTTTAATTAATTTGGCAGGCCAAGAGGGTCTCGAACCCCCAACCCTCGGTTTTGGAGACCGATAC
>CAZUGV010000016.1:0-37416 GCA_964620425.1 uncultured Methylophilaceae bacterium
AAAGGCAATACTTCAGTAGGCAAGAAAGTGTCTAGTAAGGACTGGTCGATTCATATCTTCTTGGGTTTTCCATTGCATGAGGGCTTGCAAAGGCAAGGTTTCCTAGAGCTGGTTAGCTGTTTAAAATTTTCCCATACCGAATAAATATGTACGTTATTCCTAAACACTTTTAATAAAGAGCTAGGTCTCTTTGAAGAGTTTATTTTTTTAACTCGAAATTTATTCAGTTTGAGGTCAGTCACAAAATCATTGCCCAAATTTTTTGCAGCTTCCTCAGCCAACCATTGGTTTGCAGCAGCTTTATGCCCATGAGCCCATTGCTCACCAGGCCATTGGCGATTATTGTTTGCACGACGTTGTCTACGTATAAATGCAAACAAGATATTCCACCAGCTAACAGCTGAATCACGATCAGTGACCCTCATGTCTTGGTCACCATCCCAACCTAGGCAAAAGCTACCATCTATATTGATATGTCTTTGTGGGCAGCTTGGAGGAAAAAGCAACGGAACCATTTCTCTAACGGATAAATACACATTTTGATCAACTTGAACTAAAAGTTGCACAGTCATCTTGCTGCTATCTCCCAAGAGGACGCAAAATTCAAAATGTGCTCGTGTCTCTGAGATTCGAGACACGAGTTTTGCCTGTACATTCTGGGCAGCCAGAATGGCATAGTCTAGAGGTGATGCAGCCCCGTCTATTGACAAAACGGCTTCACCAAAGTGGTAGCAGCAACAGCAACAGTTGCAGGCGAACTTGCGTAGGCCTTTCTCTTTGCGGATTTTGCCGTCTCGTCTCCCTCATCTGAGAGCGCCTCTAAGGCTTCTAAGTAATCTAAGTGACTCACGACTCTTTTCTCACCAAATAGCGATTTGACGGACTCTCTTGCTTTTTTGTAGGCTATAGCTCCAATTTCTGTTTGCACATCATTACAATTTGACTGTGAAGACTCTGAAGCTAGTATTGCTCGACTCACAGCACAACGTACCCGACTACCATGTATGCCCAATCTTGTAATAGCGGTAGGACCATACTCAAACCCAATGCTTAAACCGAGACTTCCATATTGCACATCATTATCTGAAAACACCTCTAGTGTTTTATTAAAGCTACTTCTTAATGCACCAACACACAGTACAGCTTCGGAAAGCGTTTCTAGAGTATCAGTAGTTTGAGCTGTGCCTAGACAAAAAACACCGTGAATACAATCACCAATAAATCTAATTTTGCGACCTTCAAAGTCCTTAGTTAACACATTATCTAACTCACTCCTGATAACATGGAGCACACGAACAACATCTTCGGCACTGTCTTCAATGTGGTCTCGCACATATGCTGTGAATCCAGAAATATCAGCATAAATGGACACAAGCTCTTGCCTTCTAGAGTTACTTGGAGTCAGAGCTGGGATATCTAAATTAGATAATGGGGGAGTGTGACCACTAAAACTGAAGGAACCTATTGGATTGGCATCAAGGTCTTTTTTCCATGCCTCGATAATCTTATCTTTAGATACACCTAAATCGGCGTCTTCTTCGCATGCTAAGATTTGGTCTCTGTTCAATGGAGTTTTTTTAGGGGTTGCTGCCTCAGTGAGTCCGATTGCCAGGCGGGCGTTATTGGTAAGATAGATGCCTGTGCCTGAGTGATCGGATGCGAGTTTTGCTGCTTCGTTGGCTGGGGGTCCAACAAAAAGAGGTTCGCGTCCACCTCGACGCCCATTGTTGACGATTAAAGATTTTCCGCTGTCTATACCTACTCGCACTACAGCGCTCGGGATAGAATCGTCTTCATCCCCAGTTTCCTGAAGAACATCAGCAATCAACTTTGCAATTGCTACTGCTTTTTTTATTCTGCCTTCTTCGGAGCCATATGGCTTAAGAATTACTGCGTGCAGCCTTTGATTGTGAAAATCCACCTTTAGTGCTTCACATTCATTAAGAACTCTATGTACTGCCCTATAGTGTAAGTTTAAGAATTTCAGCGTTCGCTTGTGGCAAGTTTCACCCTCTGAATCAGTTGTTGCTAGCAATTCTTCAAGGTTTAGAATGTCAATGTACAAATGTACCGAATCTGTTTTGTAGGCTTTATTTTTCGGGATATTCTCAAGGGACATATCTTTTGAATATTCCACAATTTTTACATCTTTGACTTCTGCCAACAAGGTATTGATACGACCAGTGGCGACGTCGGTTGACCATGAGTGTGTCATCATTTTTCCTTCATTGTAATCAGGTATTAGCACTCTATCATCATGAGTGCTAAAGCACAATATACATGATAATCTTGTTAATTAGAACACAACATATGGAATTAATTGGCTAAAAATACTAGATAGGAGAGATACTATACTTACACGAGGAATAAGCTTTGAATGTGGTTGAGTTTGCTTTGTATAATTGCACAAATAAACTTAGAGGACGTTGTAGAAAACAAACTTTGATAGATTAATTTTTTTACATTTAAATCTTGTGTCGATATTTCGAAGAGAACGTATACGACTAAAGAAAGTATATTTGTTTGATACCCTTGGATTATTCAATAAATTGTAGTAGACATAATTTGAGATTAAACCTCGATAATCAAGGCTGGACTCGGGCCCTTTTTGTTTTACTGAGTCCTGTAGTTTACATGCCACATTTAGTGCATTACCGACATATCGTATTTCACCCCCAAGGGTAAATTTCTGCAGTGATCCCATATCTAGCCCAAACGTTAAACCTATCGATTCTGGCAAGACTTTTAAGTGGTTATCTATTAACATTTTTCTAAACTCATTATGCACTCGAGAAATTTCGACTAAAAAATTCATCAAAGCTTCACCATCAATCTTGGGATTATGAAAAAGTAGAATCCATCCGTCACCCGTAAACTGGTAAATTTCATAGTTACATACCCGACTGTGAATTTGTAACCATTCATATAACTCCTGAAGAAGTTCGCTGAATTTATTCAGATTTTGATCAACAGATAAATCATCAATTAATTTAGAAGAGGAACACATATCAATTGCCAATACTAAAATGTCCTCCATCGAACTAATTCCTAGCGGATATTCCATCTTCTGTGATCCCTTTCTCTAAGTAACTGCGCCAATTCACAATGGCTCTAATTATTTTCATCGTCACCAATTGATTTTGTGATGAATATCTGTATCCCTATGACGTTTATCATCCTCTGCATGAAGGTATTTATTTGTTGTACTGAGACTACTATGACCAAGGTTATCTCGCACATGCCTAAGATCCATGTTATTAGCCATATCTGAACCAGCCGTATGACGTAACCAGTGTGTAGATGCGGCTTTTAACCTAGTTGCTTTTGCTACGCCCTCTGAGCCGCGCAACTCCAACCGTTCAGCAGTTGTATTAAAAACTTTCTTGATTATCAAATGAAGGGCTCCTCTAGTGAGTGCTTTATGCTTACCGCCAATAGGTAATACCATCGGTGTTGTCTCACCCTCAATGGGTAATATAGGCAAGCCCATTTCACGCCGATAGCGCGATAATTCATCTATCAACTCACTGGTTGCAGGGATCAATCTAGTTTTATCCCCTTTACCCGTGATTTCTAACCACCATAACAGCTCGCCAGACTTATCTTTCCTACTAAAAAATTTACCCATGTCATTTTGAATAACTTCTGAGATACGCATACCCGTTAGGTAAATAAGCGTAAAAATCCACTTGGATCGAGTGAAGTGCTCTCGCTCCCTAATTGTTTCTTTCGGCATAGTCTCAATAGTAATTTTCACTTCGATCCACAAATCCTCTTCCAAAAAACGGACAATTCTTGGTATAGCTGGTGATCGTCTCTGTTTGATTAGCGTAAACGGATTACTGGCTAGATAACCTGCGTTTACTAACCAAGAAAACATGTTGTTAAGTATAGATACGGCTTGTTTCTGACTAAGAGGGGAGAGGGGGCCTGCAAAAGGACGCCAGTCTGGATGCGCTCTAGCTACCTTCTTGCCGGTCATAATCCACTTACTGGCTGGTTGTGGATCAAGGAGAAAACGTTTGTATATCTGCAAATCTTCGTGCATCAGCGAAGAAACAGGTTTGCCGTGTTGATTAACGGCCCACATCAACAGCCTTTCAACTTCTTTGCGATAGTTATCGAATGTAGTCTTTTTATCAGAAAACTGCACCAACCAGGCTTTGATGGCAGAGATGTCATCATTAGCGTCGATAAGGGGACGATTATTAGAGCGATTAATGCCTGAGATACCCGATAGATTGTGGCTCAAATGCTGGGGATCGAGCTTAATTTCCACGTCAGAAATAATCAAATCAGCCAATATAGCTCCTCATTATCATATTTGAACTCATCAATTTAATTAGACATTAGAATAATTATGTCTAATTTTACTCATAAATAGTTATAAATTCAACGTAATACGTTGTAATATTTATTATCAAATTTGAAAATGCAACTTCATGAATACTTTATTGACCCAGGAAGCCCAGATATCTGAAGATGTTGAAAAGTTACGTGCCCAGTTTCCTATAACTAGAGAGCTTTACCGAGAAGTTTGCGGGCTGTTATTTTTTAGGTATGGAATTCAGCCTACAGCGAACAAGCTATATCACTTGGTACGAAAAGGCACGATGTCGACGCCATCCGAGGCCCTAAATCAGTTTTGGGTAGAGCTTCGTGAAAAGAGTCGCGTGCAGATAGATCATCCTGAACTCCCCGAAAATCTGAAAACAGTTACTGGAGAATTAATCAACACGCTTTGGTCAACTGCACAAAAATCGGCTGATGCCAACTTTAACGCTATGCGCACAGAACTTAATGAAAAGGTAGCGGCAACTACTGCAGCTCTTGAAGTTGCTAAAGATAACTTGCAAAAAGTAAATGAAGTCAATATTCAGTTATCAGAAGAAATTAATGCACTTAAAATTCTACTCTCTGAGGCTGAAAATAAATTAGCAGTTGATGCTCAGGTATCAAATACCCAGAAAGAATCGCTTAAATCGCTGCAAAATGAAAAATCGGCTCTAGAAGCAGCTTTGGGAGATGTTCGTGTTAATTTTTCTAAGGAAGTTGATAAATTACATTCATCTTTGCAGTTGTCCGAGCAAAGGTATAGGTCGTTAGAGTCTAAAACTTTATTAGACGTTGATCGAGAGCGTGTTAAATCTTCTAAGTATTTGGAAGAAATCGCTGTATTAAAAAAAGAACTTAAATATGAACAAGTAGCATCGAAAAGCCTGTTAGTAAAACATCAAAAATCCGTTAGCGACTTGAAGGAAAACATAGCGCTGATGAAAGGACAACTTAAAGAGAGTCAGAGGCAGAGTTTATTATCTACAAACAAGTTAAAGCAGCTAGAATTGAAATTAGCCACAAGGGTAAAGTGAATCTCATGCAGTTTCGATACAGTTGGTTGTATGCCAATTCAGATTATTACCTAAATAGAATTCATATCTTTACCTAAATATACGACAACTTTCTTTTGACTTCTGATTTTCTTCTTAATTTTACATAATATACATTATGCGAAGTGAGGAGTTATTTTTATATGGACTTAATTTACGATAAAGATCGCTCTAAAATAAGCAATAATTTGTGATACGATAACGGCTATTAAAAGTTTTATTCGTACCAGTGAAAACTATGCTATTGAGTTTAATTGTGATTTTGTCTGCCGCCCCAAGTTCCAATAAAAAACAAGTCGTCTAGGGATTTGCGTTTGCGGTCTGCAAGTTCGCGTGCTTTTAAATCTTCTGGCAATTGGTTTGCATCCCCCTCATAGCCCACCGCAAGCATTGCCATTGGTGTATATTGTTCAGGAACTGCACATAACTCACGTACTTTGTCACTGTTAAAGCCGCCCATTTGGTGGGTTATCAGACCTAAACTGGTGGCTTGCAGACAAAGACTCATTACAGCTGCTCCCGTGTCATATTGCGCCCAGCGGTTTGGGGTTTGGTTGTGGCTGAATAAAGTGTCTGCACAGGCTAAAATTAATACTGGCGCATCTTTTACCCAAACCTGGTTACTTGGGACTATACAATCAAAGGCTTGTTGCCATGCGGTTTCATCTTGTGCTTTATTCCATACAATAAAGCGCCAAGGCTGGTCGCCAAAGCAGCTTGGCGCCCAGCGTGCTGCTTCTAGCATGGCAATGATTTGCGATTTCGACACTGACTTACTCGCATCATATGCACGCGGACTCCAACGGTTAGCAATAATCTCGTGAATGGGTGTTTGGGTGATGGCTAGTTTGTGCATGGGTCTCTTCCAAGTAGAATGTTAGGCTTTCATAAATGGGTAGTCGGTATAGCCTTCTGCGCCACCGCCGTAAAAGGTGCTGCTATCTGCTTGATTAAGTTGAGCATCTTTGGCAAAACGCTCTACTAAATCTGGGTTCGCAATAAATGGAACACCATAAGCGACGCAATCCGCATGACCACTGGCGATAGCTGCATTGCCACGAGCTTTATCGTAGCTTAAGTTTGCCATGTATTGGCCTTTGAGCAATTTACGGAAAGATTCAAAGTCAAAAGGGTCTGCAATACCTCCACCGTGTATGCCGCCTTCTACCGAGTGTAGATATGCTAAATTAAACGAGTTAAGCGACTCTGCAACGTAATTAAACAGCGCTTGTGGGTTGCTATCTTGCATATCGTTAAATGGGTTTACGGGCGATAAGCGTACGCCTGTTTTAGCTGCCCCAATAACATTCACCACCGCTTGTGTGACTTCAAGCAACAGGCGCGTTCGGTTTTCAAAACTGCCACCGTAATTATCTGTACGTTTATTGCTACCATCACGCAAAAACTGGTCTAGCAGATAGCCATTAGCTGCATGTATCTCTACTCCATCAAACCCTGCCGTGATAGCGCATTTGGTTGCATGAGCATAGTCTTGCACAATGGCTGGTAACTCGCTGGCATCCAGCGCGCGTGGCTCAACATAATCTTGCAAGCCTTGGTAGGTAAAGGCTTGGCCTGCTGGTTTAATGGCACTTGGCGCGACAGGTTGCGCGCCATTTAATAAGCTGGGGTGAGAAATGCGTCCCACATGCCATAATTGAATGACAATTTTCCCACCTTTGGCATGCACCGCATCTGTCACCAGTTTCCAGCCTGCAATTTGAGCGTCGTTATAAATACCAGGCAGTGCTGGGTAACCGTGTGCCATAGGTGAAATCGGTGTTGCTTCTGTGATAATCAAGCCAGCACTAGCGCGTTGCTCATAATATTTTGCATTGAGTGCATGCGGTACACCGCCCTCACCTGCTCGATTTCTGGTGAGAGGCGCCATGACGATACGGTTGCTCATAGGGATAGCGCCTAACATCAAAGGACTAAATAAATCAGACATATATGCTCCTCATTTCTATTAATAACTCATTTACACGTACCTTACGCTATAGCTTTTACGCCAGTGTGCCGTGTTTTGTATTTTCCTTCGTTTATATTTCAAGAGCTCATTGGCTTGGTAAATCAAATAAAATAAGCTCTGAATCTTGCTGGGCTAATAATTCACACTTTTCTAATACTTCTATCGTTGCGGCATCACCTGCTGATAGCGTTACTCCATCTAATAAGACTAAACCTTTAGCGACTTGTAAATAAGCGCAGCGGTGAGGCTTTAACATAATTGGCAAAGCATTATCTTTACCCAACAAGCTGGCATAAACCAGAGCATCTTGATGTATTTTAATTGATTGATCGTGACCATCAGGTGACACAATTAAGCGCCATTTGTTTGTTTTTTCTACGTTGGTGAAATGCTTTTCTTCATAACTTGGCGTTAAGTCATTTTGATCAGGTAATATCCAAATTTGCAATAAATGAACGGGGTTTAGCGGTGATGCGTTAAACTCACTATGGCGTACTCCTGTTCCAGCCGTCATACGCTGTACATCCCCAACACTAATCACAGAGCCATTGCCCATGCTATCTTGATGACGTAATTCACCAGAAAGGATATAGGTAATAATCTCCATATCCCGATGTGGATGCATGCCAAAACCAGTACCTGCCGCCACGACATCTTCATTTATCACGCGTAATGCTGAGTATCCCATATGCGCTGGGTCAAAATACTCCGCAAATGAAAATGAGTGATAACTATCTAACCAGCCATGATTAGCATGGCCGCGATCTTGTGATTTTCTAATCTTTATCATATGCTTTTATTCAAACTCATTGAATTATAATATGCATATTAGTTAATGGTGTAATATATTCATAGCAAATAATTTTGCTGGATTCATTCAAAAAAATTGATAAAGATACTATGAGCCTGAAGCTATCCATTGAAGCATTAGAAGTCATCGACGCTATTGCGCGCAAAGGTAGCTTTGCTGCGGCTGCCGAGTCATTATTTCGCGTGCCATCTGCCCTCACCTACACGATTAAAAAATTAGAAGAAGATCTAGGCGTTCAATTATTTGATCGCACTGGCCATCGAGCTAATCTTACCGAAGCGGGAATCGAGTTGCTAAAAGAAGGCCGTCATCTATTGGAAGCAACCCAATCCCTTGAATCTCGGGTAAAGCGCATTGCTACAGGGGTAGAAACAGATATTGGTATTGCCATTTCAGACTTGTTTAACCTAAATGCTGTGCTTATCATATTGGATGAGTTTTATCAGCAAAACTTTGGCACTCGCGTCAAAATCTCACGCGAAGTGTTTGGCGGCAGTTGGGATGCTCTGCTGTCAGGGCGCGCTGATATTTCGATTGGTGCACCTGGAGACCCTCCATCCGGCGGTGATTTATCAACTAAACTTCTTGGGCATTTGGAATTTGTATTTGCCGTTTCACCTCAACACCCACTGGCTAAGTTACCAGAACCATTGTCTAATCAGGACATTATTCAGTATCGCTCAGTTGCCGCCGCAGATAGCTCCCGTAACCTACCACCACGCACTTCAGGTATATTGTCGGGTCAAGACGTGCTGACTGTTCCAGATATACGATCAAAATTTGATGCACAGATATTAGGATTAGGTGTTGGCTACCTACCCCAAAAGCTTGCTGAAGAGCATGCTAGTCAGGGGAAGCTCATCATAAAGCAGGTGGCAGAACCTAAAACCATTTCACCAACTTTTCTTGCTTGGCGTAATATACGAAAAAATAGTATGGGGAAATCACAGCAATGGTTACTAAAACGTTTTGAGCAATTAACACTAGCACAACTTCTCTAATCTAAACGATTGGATAAGCATAAAAATTTCATCTAAAAACTGAGGATAGTCATGTCGCAAGAACAGCTCCCCGAAGAGTTTGAACCACTCAATCAACTTGCTATAAAAGCCATGCTTTGGCTCAATGGTATTGCCCATATTATTATTGGTCTAGCCTTAGCCATTGCTGTACTCATGTTTACATGGCTATTTTTTATCGATGTGAAAGATGCTGCTAACTCGCATAATCTGATTCACGGCTTTCTGCATGCACTTGGCACACTCATGTTGCTATGGTCAATTTCTGCACTTATTTCAGCCGAAATACGCTATTTGCGCGGACACAAATTACTGGTGGAAACCTTTATTGAAGTGGTCTTGGTCATGTTTCTACGTAAATTAATTGTCATGCCTGTTCAAGAAGCGGATCCAACTTATTTGGAGTTGGGTATATGGCTGGTGGGCTCTTTGGCGCTTGGCTTACTTTATATTATGATGCGCTGGGTTGATAGAAACCAAAGCTACTCATCTAAACACTACAGCTACAAAAACAATGCCTGACATAGACTTTATGCAACACGCTTTAGCGCTAGCCAGGCAGGCCGCCGTAAATAACGAAGTGCCCGTCGGTGCTATTGTAGTCAGAAATGGTGAAATTATAGGCAAAGGTTGCAATTCCCCCATCACACTTAATGACCCTAGCGCACACGCTGAAATACTTGCTCTGCGTGATGCGGCTAAAAATATTGGCAATTATCGCCTTGTAGATTGCACGCTATACGTTACCTTAGAGCCTTGCGCCATGTGTAGTGGTGCTATTCAACATGCACGTATTGCTCGACTCGTTTATGGTGCGAACGATTATAAAACGGGCGCGTGTGGCAGCGTCATCAACCTTATGAACGAACCCAAACTCAATCACCACACGCAATTAGAAAGCGGAGTATTAGCCGCAGAATGTGGCTCGATGCTCACAAATTTTTTTTCCGAAAAACGCAGAAAATAAAGTTTAGTCGCAGTTTTATTTTTCATGACCGTCAACCACCACAACCACACCTGTTAATTTCAGCCAGATTGGCTGAAAACAACCACCATATAGTAAGCTTCAGTTAAATATTAGGCAACATAAATGTTATATAATTCAATAATTTAACATTTACTTACAACTGGCATGAACCCTGCTGGCTACAACCAAAATAATGATAATAAGTGTTACGCGATCTGGGGATGGTAGATGTTAAGAGTTAAAGAGTTGCTCAACTACAAGTTGAGTCATATGATATTTGCTACAGTATTACAAGTGACTGCAAATTCTGCAGTTGTAGCGGAGCCTATAGTTTTAACTGAGGCTGGGACGAATAACGCAGTAAAGTCGCAAGAAAATCCCAAAACACAAGAAAATCAAAGTACGCCTGCAAACAACGTCACGAACGATGAGATTAAATCAGCTCCATCAGTTCAAAACACTCAAAAACAAACGGCAACCTCCTCATCGAGCGACACCATTAAAACCGAAGGTGTTGAAGTTAAGGCAAAAAAATTCCGTGTGATTACTCCTTTGCCAGGATTATCCATTGACCGCGGCACATCGACGACCAATATACAAAGTGCAACAGGTAAAGAAATTGCAGAATCTAAAGCAATAAACGTTACTGAGTTTATGAATAGTGAGTTGCAATCTGTGAGCGTCAATGACTACGCCGGCAACCCATTTCAACAAGATTTAAATTTTCGCGGCTTTACCGCCTCACCCTCCATTGGTACACCGCAAGGTATATCCGTTTACTTAGATGGCGTCAGAGTCAATGAAGCATTCGGTGATGTGGTCAATTGGAATCTAATTCCCATGAACGCCATTCAAAGTCTTGATTTAATTTCTGGCACAAACCCCTTATTTGGATTAAATACATTAGGTGGCGCACTAGCAATTCGCACAAAAAATGGTTTTACAGATCACTATTTAAGGGCGCAAATGTTTGGTGGTGCTTGGGGACGTCAGCAAGTACAAGTGTCAAATGGTTATAATAATGGAACCATCGGCTTTTTTTCTGCTTACAACCATTTTGAAGAGGACGGGTGGCGCAAGAGCTCTCCGAGCGGTTTAAGGCAACTATTTAATGTGGCGACAATGCGCCTTGGCCGCGCAGAGATCAACTTAAGTGCATTGAATATTGATTCTGAATTAGTGGGCAACGGCTTATTACCAATTGAGACAGCCGCAATTCCCAGTTTACGAGATTCCGTTTACACAGCACCAGATTCTGCCAAAAGCAATTTGCGGCACTACAATCTCAATATACGTTGGGATGTAACAGACAACGCCAGCATATCCTTACTCGCCTACCGTCGTTATTTGGATCAAAATGCCGTAGGCGCGGAGGTATATGGCAACCCAGCGGGTCGGTATGGCACTGATCCTGCCATGAACGGGGTTTTTGATGTATCAAGTCTAAGCCAAGAAAATATGGGGGGTGCCATTCAATTATCAATGGATTTAGACAAACATCAAATCAGTGCAGGCATCACTTATGATGCAAACAGAGTTAAGTTTCAACAAACGCAACAATTAGGTTTAATTGATGAAAACCATGTCTTACGCTACGTCACTCCAGATTACGATACAACCTTCTTCGATGTACCAAATTCAGCATTAGACCCAGTGGTTCGTAACAACTTGAGAGGTGGTTCGCATACCTCAAGTTTATTTGCTACTGACACATGGTCCCCAACCGACAACCTACACATCACATATGGCGCCAGATTTAACTGGACCAACGTGACAAACTTCCTGCGCGCAGATCGCGGCGCGGATCTTAATAATTTGCAGGGAGTCAACTTAAAAAGTACCAGTCTGGAATGTAAAAGCACTACCAACCCTGGCGCACGGTGGATATGTTCAGAAGGGGATTACAATTACTTTAGTTTTAATCCCGCACTTGGAGTGGCATGGGAGGCAAAAGAAGATTTAACCGTTTACAGCAATATCAGCCGTGGTTCGCGCGCGCCCACTGTCATTGAGTTAGGTTGCGCACTTGACCCTGAAAAAGACAAAACCCCTGGCAGCACAAACTACCAGTCTGGATGCTCAATCCCAACGGCATTGACTTCTGACCCATATCTTAAACAAGTGAGGTCTACCGCATATGAAGCTGGATTACGTGGCTCAAATTACGGCTTTGATTGGAATGTTGGGGCATTCCGTACTGAATTAAAAGATGATATTTTATTTGTGCCATTGGGGACAAAAAATCGTGGAGTGTTTGATAACTTTGGCCAAACTTTACGCCAAGGCATTGAAATGGGGATGAAAGGCACCTTTGGCAAAAGTACCTTAAGCCTAAATTACACTTGGATGCGCGCAACATTTGAATCACCCGCAATAGTAATTAATGAATCACACAGCGCTAATACCGCCCCAACCACTTTGCAGGCATTTGTGACGATTGAAAAAGGCGATCAACTGCCCGGCATGCCCAACCATATTTTTCAGGCAAACTGGAAATATCAATTCTCGGATCGTTTTGATACCTCGCTTGGCATGATTGCACATTCATCTGCATTTGTGCGCGGGAATGAAAGTAATGATTACGCAGCGAGGCCAGCGACGAATGACGCGAGTACTGGCGTAGACCGCGACCCCTACGACTATGTTGGAATAGGCAAGACATCTGGTTATGCAGTGCTCAACTTACGCGCCAACTATAAGTTTGATCATGGGATTACCGCATTTCTCAAAGTCGATAATTTATTAGATAAAGACTATGCCACCGCTGGTGTGTTGGGTAGAAACCAGTTCACTGCAAATGGAGTTTATCAGGAAGATGGTGCGGCTTGGACTAACACAACATTTATTGGATTAGGCGCGCCAAGAGCATTGTGGGTTGGTTTAAATTTTGATCTAGGCTGGAATAAATTCAACAAAAAAGAAAAATCCAAATAGCGTCTAGAAAAAACAAGCTGGTTATTAACAACCAATTTGGGTTTTTTAACAACCACTAGGCTAATTTGTTGTTTGTTTACTACGGTGCGAGAAACCAATAGCTAGGTATATCAACCCATAAAAACAGTTTGTAACGAATTGTTTCATATGCAATTTTAATCAAATGAATATTCTTGATATCCATATTCGCCATAGACTGGTACTAAAATTAATGTCGGCACAGAGTTTGCTGGATTACATATAGTTGTAATCTCAGGGATTTATTTAGTAATACTAGCAGTTTGAGATGTGATGAATTTTTTGTACGTTGCAAATTGCCTTAATTAGTTGTTATTTAATTAGTTTTCACTTTAAAGCACTGCAAGTAAATAACTGTAGCTTGAGTTCGCTATGGTCATTAACTACAGTGTTTTTGAGTGCAAACTGATGTGAAAATCGTGTTTGTACTTCTTAAGATATGGTAAATATTTAAACTTTAAACTATATCTAGCAAACCCCGAAAAGTGCTTAGAATCAGTTTTTTTGTATGTATTTTTAGCAAAATAGCTAGTATCTAATCGCTTATATAACTATAAAAGATGTAAAAAATTTAACTTAACTCTTTAACTTAATACACGATAGGAAATAAAATGAAAAGCAATATCATCAAACAAGCAGTTTTATCTGCATTATTTACAATGACTTTCGCTAGCGCTCACGCTGGTGACTTTACAAATGTTCCATTTACTACCCCAGATGCAACCGTTGTAGAAGGTGCCACAAATACAGCAGCTGACCCACTTTTTATCTCATCAACATCAACATGGGTGGCAGGTTTTGAAAACTTAGTTGCGCAAACTATTAACTACACAACCACATCTGGTGGTAGCTACACATTATCATTACTAGACTTCAATGAGAACGACGACTTTTTATTAGAAGGTGAAGAGTTGGGCGATATCTACGACATGGTATACCGCGACTCTAGAGATAATAAACTCGTATTTGGTACACGTGTTATTTTGGATGAAGTTGAAGAGTCTGAATTAAACTTTATTAGCCGTGCAGGTTTCACGGGCTTTGAAACTGATGTGGCTTGGACATTCAGCGGTGATAATGACTTGCGTATGTACAACGCTGCTCGCACCTCTAGCGAAGATTTAGATGGCCCATTTGCCGGCGATGAAGATGTTGTAAGAATGCAAGCGGATATTAGCTTTGAAGAGGGTAATCCATTCTCAGGTTTATATCTCATTAAAACAAACGCACAGTACTACACATTTGCTGCGGATTCAATTGGTTACGTTCAAGCAGGCGAAGAAGGTCAAGAAGAGTCTGATGGTAGTTTAAGTGGCTTTAGAGCATCTGCTACCCCAGTACCTGAAACTGACACATACGCTATGTTGCTTGCTGGTCTAGGCATCATGGGCGCTATGGTAAATCGTAGAAAAAAATTTGTAGCTTAAGTAATTTTGAGTTTAACTTAAGCTAACTTTTCGCAAGCCAAAATGCTAGCGTTATTAGTTTGATGTTTTAGAGTAAAGGCTACCTTATATTAAGGTAGCCTTTACTCTAACTTTGTTTGTAATTTTAAATTAGAACTTAAGTAACTTGTTTTAATTAGCGCATGAATTTAGTCAAAGGAAAATTCACAAGAAATTAAAAATGTGTATCGAGTGATTATAGATTGGGGTTAAGTAATACTTTATCTAAGCATTTTTACTTAAATTTTGGGAGATTTTAATATGAAATTAGGGAAGCTAGTACTAACAACGATGCTTGCTGCAGTTAGTGCAACTGCTTACGCAGGCAATTTTGTCACTTTAACAAATGGTGATGGAGTCAGTGTGTCACAGGTTAATGGTGGCCTGAAACAAGGTCGCCAAAACCAAGCCGCAGACCAATTGTATATAGAATCGACAGGACAAACATTTTTAACTGGCTACAGTAACACCACAATGTGGAGTGCGGGCGGTACTGGTGATGTTGTGCCAACTTCTATCACCTACCGAGCATTCTCTGGAACTACCACTGTAAATACTGGCACTTTAACTTTATTGGACTGGCGCAGAACAGACAATCTCGTTTTACTGCCTGGAATCTCGCAGTTAAGCGTGTATGATTTTGTGTATCGTGATAGTTTTGATAATAAATTGGTATTTGGCTCACGTTGGATCAACAGAACAGACAATAACCAAGAGGTTAACTTCACTTATCGCTATGGCTTTACTGGGTTTACAGCAGCAGCAGCTTGGACTTTTGTAACCAACTCAGATTTACGTATGTATCAAGCAGGTAAAACCAATAGTTTCAGCTTTGCAACTTCTACCAGTACTCTATTGCCGTATAACGCGGATGCAATTCGCATGCAGGGAGACTATAGCGTTACTGAAGGGAATCCATGGAGCTCATTGAATTTAATCAAAACGGATGCAAAAGCTTATACATTAAATGACACTGGTATTGGTTACTGGCAAGCGGGTGAAGAAGGACAGGCAGTATTAGGTTATAAAATTGCGGGATTTGTACCGACTAATGATGATGGTGATGTACCCATACCAACTTGGGTTTTGTTGCTGATGACTGCGACTTTATTTGCAATCAAGTTTAAAAACGAAAAACGTTTTAGCTGATAAAAAATTAGGATAAATCACCCAATAAAAAAACCAGCCTAGGCTGGTTTTTTTATTGCAACTTAATATGTTAAAACTTAATCACGATTGCGTTAATCATACATAACCTTAATCTCGGTTACCTAACAATGAAGTTAAGATATTGAGTAGATTAACAAAGATATTATAAATATCTAAATATAAACTCAAAGTCGCCATAATGTAGTTGGTTTGACCGCCGCGAACGATTTGGTTAACGTCATACAAAATATAACCTGAGAAAATCAACACAGACACACCTGAAATTGCCAACGACACAGCAGGAATTTGGAAATATAGATTAGCCAAACCCGCAACAATTGCTAAAATCAATCCGACAAACAAGAATTTACCGATATTGCTGAAATCACGCGCAGGTGACGACGCAATACTCGCCAACGTTAAAAAAGTAATCCCAGTGCCTGCGGCAGCTAAACCAACGATTTCGCCGCCATTACGTAAATGTAGTGCATGTTGCAACATTGGGCCTAACATTAAACCTAGCAAGAAAGTAACTGCAAATAACAACCAAATCCCTGTGCTGCTATTTTGATTCGCTTGAATGGCACTAAACATGCCCCACATCACTGCCATATAGCCAATTGCAAACATAAAAGGATGTTGGGCAATTAAGCTGAAATCCATGCTTACACCAACAAACGCACCAATAATAGTAGGGATCATGGTGAGCCCTAATAGTGCGTAGGTGTTACGCAGGACTTTATTGGTAGCGACTTGAGTCGACTGTGCACGACCTAATACTTGTACGTCATCATTGAACATTGCATTAATCCTTATGAAATTTAACTACATTAGTAAGATAGCGATTATCGCTAAAAGTTTCAAGTACGTTTTTGTTACAAAGTGAAAATACCTGATAAATTTCATCAACCACTTTTGGTTAACGCATTACACAAAGGGTAAATCTTGCCCTGTAGCGCCAATTTGACCGATTTTGTGAATCGCATGTACATATTCTGCATCTTCACGTAGCGCTATCATGTCTTTGGGATGATGCGCACCGTGCATGCGGGCTAAACGGGCAATGGTTTGTGCTGAAATTGTCCATTTTAAGTTGGCTAATAACTCATCTGCCAAATCTGGGCGATTACAGAGCAATACCATATCACAGCCTGCATTTAGCGCCGCCAAACTGCGCGTTGTAACATCACCGCCTACGGTTGCGCCTTCCATGCTCAAGTCATCGCTAAAAATCACGCCATTAAAGCCCAAACGCTTACGTAATACTTTTTGTAACCAGCGCGTTGAAAAACCTGCGGGTTTGTCGTCCACTTTTGGATAAATCACATGCGCGGGCATAATGGCGGGCAGGCCGTCATCTATCATCTGCTTAAAAGGTTGCATATCGTTTGCGGCAATTTCATCAAGGCTACGCTCATCAATGGGGATGCTCACGTGCGAATCTGCCACCACAAAACCATGCCCAGGGAAATGCTTACCCACCGCCGCCATACCGCCCTTTTTCAAACCTAACATCAGCGCATAGGCTAAATCGGCAATGGCGTGCGCATTCAGATGAAAAGCGCGGTCGCCAATCACCAGACTGTCTCCATAATCCATATCAAGCACTGGAGTGAAGCTAAAATCAACACCATGCGCACGTAATTCAGCCGCAAGCACCATGCCCGCCTCCGTCGCAAGCTCTTTTGCATGTTTGGGGTTTTTATCCCAAATCTTGCCAAACTCACGCATGGGGGGGATTTTAGTAAAGCCATCACGAAAGCGCTGTACCCTGCCCCCTTCATGATCCACTGCAATCAATAATGGGGGCTGGCGCACCGCATGAATACTGGCGGTGAGCGCTTTAAGCTGGGCATTATTTTCATAATTGCGCTTAAATAAAATCACACCGCCTACTAGCGGATGTTGTAAACGACGAATGTCATCGGCAGTGAGTTCTGTGCCGACCACATCTAACATAATTGGGCCTAAAGACATGGGTTAGTTTTCTAATTTAAATGGGTTAAAGTCTGTGTTTCTATCGTAAAAATCTTCATTTTCAACACGTTTTAAAAACGCGACAATTTTGTACATGAATGGCGTAAAAGCAATCTCCACCAATACTTTAGCGGTAAATTGTGCCAACACAATTTGCGGCATCATGGCATCTGGAAAATCGCCCGAGCCGTAAAATGCCAACGGGAAAAATAAAATAGTATCTACCGCCTCACCAAAAATGGTCGAGCCTATGGTACGACTCCACAGCCAGCGGCCTTGCGTTAGAACTTTCATTTTAGCAAGCACAAATGAGTTAACAAACTCGCCCGCTAAAAATGACACCAAAGAAGCTAAAGCAATGCGTCCCGTTGAGCCAAATACCGATTGATAGGCAGCTTGGTCGTGCCAATCGGGCGCAGGGGGCAAGCTCACAATCACCCATGCCATCAAGCTGGCAAATGCAAGCGCAATAAACCCCACCCAAATCACGCGACGCGAAGCTGCGTAGCCATATACCTCAGTCAGAATATCACCAAAAATAAATGAAATCGGGAAGAACATAATACCCGCGCCAAAGGTTAATGCGCCTAGAATCGGCACATCGACCTGCGTGATTTTACCTGGCCCAATGAGATTGGAGCACACCAATACCACGGCAAACGCCACCATAATAAAATCTAAATACTTGTAATGTTTAATCTGATTCATTTCACCCTATCATGCTTGCTGAGCAAACCTTATTACAGTGATTATTTGCGTTCTGTTCGTACATCCAATTGATCGCGCAAATAATCACCACCTAGGTTAATTGCCAAAATCAAACTCATCAAGCTCACCCCAACCACCAAAACATAGTGCGGGGCGATTAGCATATAGCGCACGGCATCACGCAACATCGCGCCCCACGAGGCATTGGGTGCTTGAATACCCAACCCTAAAAATGACAAACTCGCCTCAGCAATCATCACGCTAGCCAAACTATAAGTCGCCTCAACCATTAAAATAGAAGCCAGCAAAGGCAAAATGTGTTTCACCAAAATACGCGGCACGCTCGCCCCTAACGATTCAGCGGCCACCACATGTTGGCGATTACGCAAACTCATGGTTTGCCCACGCGTCAGCCGTGCATAACTTACCCAGCCCGTTAAACTCAAAGCCAGCACCAAATTGCCAATCCCCGCGCCCAACACGGCAGCAAACGCAATCGCAAGTAAAATACCGGGGAAAGCTAAAAACACATCGGTGATTTGCATCAGCAAACGATCTATCTTGCCACCAAAGTAACCAGCCAATACGCCGATTGTCACGCCGATTGACATTGTCACTACCGTCACAACACTCGCCACCCAAAGCGAAACCTCAGCACCACGTATCAAACGCGCTAATAAACTACGACCTAAGTCATCTGCACCCAACCAGAAATGCGTATTTGGCGAGGCTAAAATGGCAGACAAATCAATATGATTAGGGTCAGCACCAAAAATTCGCCCCAACATTATTGCGATGACCCAAAACAGCAAAATAAACGAGGAAAATTGCTTCACTCCATCCCCACTCTAGCTCTAGGATCCACCCATGTATAAACCAAATCCGTGGCTAAATTCACCAAAACATAACTCAACGCCACCACCAGCACGCAGGCTTGGGTCACTGGATAATCGCGTTTTTCAATACTCTCCACCAGCAAGCGCCCTACGCCATCCCAGCTAAAAATAGTTTCTGTAATCACAGCGCCTGCCAACAAACTACCCATTTGCAAGCCGACAATGGTAATAATCGGCAATAAAGCCGCTCGCAGTGCATGTCGCAAAATAATGGTGGTTTCTGGCAAGCCTTTAGCACGCGCTGTACGAATGTAATCTTCATGCAGCACTTCAAGCAAGCTGGTGCGCGTCATGCGGGTGAGAATGGCGCTTAACCCCAAGCCCAAAGTCAGCGCGGGCAACACAATAGAAGCGTTTGATTCCATGCCATTGACTGGCAACCAGCCTAGCCAAACCGCAAATATCAGCATCAAAACAGGCCCCAACCAAAAAGCTGGCATGGCAGAAAAACGTACAGAAATAATGGTCACCACAAAATCTTGCCACTTGCCCGCGTGTAACGCCGCAAAAATACCGAGGGGCACGCCTAAGGCTAAACCCAGCCCCAAAGCTAGCAACGCCAATTTCAAAGTAGCTGGGTAGCGCGTTTGTATCAACTCAATAATCGGCGTTTTCGTGTGTATCGAGCGACCTAAATCGCCATGCGCTAACTTGTTGAGATAGCCACCAAATTGAGCCAGTGTCGGCTGATCCAGCCCCAACTCGGCCCGTAAGCCAGCACGGTCAGCCACACTGGCAGAATCACCCAGCATCACATCCACAGGGTCACCGGGAACTAAATGCACCAGCAAAAAGGTCAGCACTAGTACGCCAAAGACTACGGGGAAAATCCCCAATACTTTCTTAATCATTATGAATATGCACTTCTGTACCCGCAGCCACCATATCAAACAACGCAATAACGTCGTCATTACGCATACGCACGCAGCCATGCGAGCCGATTTTGCTCATATCGGTGCTATCAGGCGTGCCGTGGATATAAATATAGCGCTGCATAGTGTCGACATTACCTAAACGGTTTTTGCCAACTTCTTTGCCGCTTAACCACAAAATGCGGGTCAAAATCCAATCTCGATTGGCGTATTCAGCCATCAGCTCAGGCGTACAGATTTCACCTGTAGGTCGTCGCCCCTTAAACACGGTATTCGGTATTGCACCCGCCCCTATTTTGGCGCGGATAATATGATGCCCAAGCGGCGTACAACCGCTATCTTTCTGGCAGCCCACGCCGTTGGCGGCAGTAGAAACTGGAAATTGCGCAACAAGCTCGTTATCGTTATTTAAAACGGTCAGCGTTTGTTGCTGGATGGAAATTTCGATGTGCATATACTATTACCAATGATATTGATGAATTGTACCAAGTCCAAGCTGTTTTCATTAAATTTTAAACGAGACCGTTCATCAAAAAACATCTTGTGCAGGTACAATATAAGCAAAGCTAAGGAGCATCAATTGAGACATTCTGAAAACCATCGCTCCCATCGCATTGGCTGGCTACGCGCCGCGGTATTAGGGGCAAATGATGGGATTATTTCCACCGCCAGTTTAATGATTGGTATTGCTTCTGCTCACGCGACGCATGAAAATATTTTAATTACGGGGCTTGCGGGCTTGGTTTCTGGTGCAATGGCGATGGCGGCTGGAGAATACGTTTCGGTAAGCTCACAAGCGGATACTGAGGCAGCAGACTTGGCACGTGAACGCCATGAACTGGCACATGACCAAGAAAATGAGTTAAAAGAACTCACACATATTTATATGCAACGTGGGCTGACTAAAGACTTAGCGCATGAAGTTGCCGTTCAGCTAACAGCACACGATGCACTTGGCGCACACGCACGTGATGAGCTAGGCATTACTGATAGCATGAACGCAAAACCTGTACAAGCAGCGCTTGCTTCCGCACTCACTTTTGCACTTGGGGCAGCATTGCCGCTTGCTGTTGCTTACTTCTCAAGCGGAATTAACATTATTACTTATGTATCTGTTTTATCATTATTATTTCTAACTATTCTGGGAGGCTTGGCTGCCCAAGCAGGTGGTGCAAACTTATGGAAAGGCGCTTTGCGTGTAACCTTTTGGGGGGCGCTAGCGATGGCTGCAACGGCTGGGATTGGTAGTCTATTTGGCGTGGCTGTTGCCTAATATTTTTGCCTATTGACGACGTAGGCTGATTAACCCATCCCAATTACCATCGGCTTTAATTTGATAGCCTTTTAAATCTTTACGCATGGCGGCAAACTGGCCTTCATACCACAATGGAATATACGGCAGTTGTTGATGAATACGTTGGGTTGCGGCTTGCCAATCAGCTTTTGCTAATAGATTATCCAAAGTTATATCTGAATAACGCCCACGATTAAAGCCATTGGGCGGCGTAAAGGCTGTGCCAAAGGCTTTGGCGTAAATTTCAGGTGTTTTAATGCCCACCCAAGTCAGGCCGTAAAGCTGAAAATTGCCTTGTTTAACATCTTCAAAAAACGTCCCCCAATCGAGCGATTTAATTTCTAGCTGAATACCCGCTTCTGCCATTTGCGCTTGCATAATGGTGGCAAGGCGCACACGTTGGGGATCAGTTGAGGTTTTGAAGACTAAACGCAACGGCAACTGAACACCCGCTTGTTGCAATAGCTGGCGTGATAAAGTGGAGTTGTAATCATAAGGTTGAAGTGTGGCATTACCAGCCCAATGCTCAGGCGGTAAAATTGCGCCAGCCTCGCGACTACCGCCCACTAACACTTGCTGAATAATGGCTTTGCGGTCGATAGCATGGGCGATGGCTTGGCGTACTAGCGGCTGTTTCAATTGCGCATCTTGTAGATTTAGCCCTAAATATGAAAAATTTGAGCCTATCGACTCCAACACTTTTACATCTTGATTGCGCTTTAAATAACCCACCAATTCAGGTGGTAAATCACCTGCTAGCAAATCCGACTCGCCACGCTGTAGCTTTAAAACACGCACCGTTGGGTCTTTCACTTCGGTCAATGTAAATAGTTGACCATCAACCACACGCGCCAATTTCAATGCGCCTTGCCAGCTCACAAATTTGAGCGCGCCACTGCCTATGGGCTGATGTGAAAAGTCATGTTTTTGTTGAATTAAAGAAGCGGGCAAAATACCAATGATTAAACGCGCAGGAAAATCAGCATCAGCCTTACTTAATGTGAAATCTATAGAGTTTTTATCAATTGATTGTATTTTAATGATATTGTTAAACTCAGTACTGTGCGGAGAATCTTTCATATCGAGCAGTGATTGATAAGTAGCCACGACATCAGCCGCTTGCAAAGGCACGCCATGATGAAATTTTGGAGTGGGTTGTTTGAGCGTAAAACGATATTGCGTGGGGGAAATTTGCACCCATGTCGCTAGACTAGGTGCGGGTTTAGACTGTGCATCAAAATCAACCAACGCGCTATAAAGCAAGCGATTAACACGCTCAGAAGCGGCATCGGTGGCGTAACGTGGGTCTAAATTAAGTGGGGCTTGCGCGATGGCAAAACGAATATCCGTCGATTGCGTCTGCTGTTGGCAACCTGCAATGCAAAAACAGCACACCAAACACAAAAGCCAACGCAAATCCAAAAATAGTCGCATTAAATAATCAAAAAAACCGACTCAACAAAGCATCTGGCGTGTAACGCACCCCAACCGATAGCCAGCTATCATCATAATGCCCTTGGTATTTAACACCAATGGTGGAGTCAATTTGAAATAAATTAGGGATAACGCTATAACGCATGCCCATTTGAATATACGGGTTGTTTCTGCTATCGCCATACATCTCAGAAATGAGCAGCAATTGAGGCTTATAGCGATATTCAGCACCAATGCCCCATGTCGCAGAGTTTAAGTCGTTGGCTTTATCATGTAGCGCACCCACATTTATATGCACCACCACATCATCATCGAGATAAGAAATAGAGATTGGCACATACGCATAATAATTACCAAACTGGTTAGGGCCTGGATTCACATCAGGATGCGTAACAGATCCAACCGAGAAGCCTATCCCCCACCCATTTGTTTCCAGCGGGCGAAAAAGGGTTTTTGCTTGCATAACAAAATCATTGGTCGAAGCAAAACCATCCTCCTTTGCAACAGAAGCACCCAAAGTCACTTCAAAATTACCTGTTGGATTGCAAGCAGGTAAAGCCCAAAACTCTGCACTTCGCTTGTATAAGCGCGCCCAAGACTCTAACTGACAGCTACCTCCGGTGGTTAAACGAGCATCGTCTGTCACAAACGGTCTTGCCGCATAGCTTGTTAATGCACAAAATAGGAGTGGAATTGCTAAGTATATTTTTAACATCACTGCGCCTAAATTTGCATGCTTCCTGAATTAGAATATTTAATGTTGTAACTCAAACAACGCAATAGATTCCACATGTGAAGTATGCGGAAACATATTGATGACGCCAGCCGCCACCATTCTGTATCCCTTTTGTTGCACTAAAATGGCAGCGTCACGCGCTAATGTAGCAGGATTACACGATACATAAACAATACGTTGCGGGCTATTTTTGCCGTCTTCTGCGAGTGATTTTACAAGCTCCATCGCACCATCGCGCGGCGGGTCGATTAACCATTTATCAAAATAGCCAAGCTCAGCCAAACTTTCTGGCGACATAAAAAACAAATCCGCTTCTTGATAACGCACTTGGTTTTCCAAGCCATTTAACAAGGCAGATTCTTGTGCACGTTTAACTAAGGCCGTTGAGCCTTCCAAGCCAAATACCGTTGCGCCACTGCGCGCAATCGGCAAGGTGAAATTGCCCAAACCACAGAAAAAATCGGCAATCCGTTCGTTAGCTTGTGGGTTCAATAGCTGCATAGCGCGACGAATCATCACACGGTTAATATGCGGGTTAACCTGGGTAAACTCTATGGGGCTAAATGGATAATTTAAATTAAACTCGGGTAGGCTATAACTCAAACTTGGCGCGTTAAGTGGGTGAAGTGGCTTCACCGTGTCAGGGCCTTTGGTTTGCGTCCACACTTGCACTTGATGGGTATCCGCAAAAGCCCGCATCAGCACTTCGTCTTCTGGCAACAAGGCCGACATAATGCGGAACACCAGCACCGTTGCATTTTCACCCACGGCCAACTCAATTTGCGGCACTAAATCTTTAATGCTGAGTTGCACTATCAGCTCTTGCAACGGCACAATCAGAGCAGATACGTGAGGTGGTAGCACTTGGCAACTTTGAATATCTGCTACATATCGTGTGGAACGCTCGTTAAAGCCAACCAATACACGTTGCTTTTTATGCACGTATTTCACACGCAAACGCGCTTTATGGCGGTAGCCGAACATCGGACCATAAATGGGCGGCAACATGCTTTCGGCCTTTACACGACCGATATGCCAGAGGTTATTTTCAAGCAAACGCTGTTTTGCTGCCACTTGCCCAGTAAAATCAAAGTGCTGCAAAGCACAGCCACCGCACATGCCAAAATGCTTACACTTTGGTTCAACGCGCAGGTTGGATGCTTTAAACACCTCATCAACATCAGCAAACTCATAATTGGATTTACGCTGCGTGGTTTTGTAGCTGACTTTTTCACCTGGCAAAGCGCCCGTGATAAAAACAACTCTGCCTTCAACGTGGGCAACACCGCGCCCTTCTTGGTCTAGCGATTCGATGACCGCTGTGGGGAGTATTTTATTCATGCCGACATTTTACCTGATAGTGCTTTTATTCCAAATGCGTACATTTAAACAGAAACACAATAAATGGCGTGCGACTCAATCAAAAGAACCCCAAACCTTACATATAAGTAATTGTTTTATTTGTTTATTATGGCTGATTATGATGGATTCTCCATCGCCAACTGAATTACACCAAATGGAATTTTTATCATTTTTTGCATCTTGTATAAGACTTGATTTCCCAGTTGGTCTTATATAAGATATAAATTATAGCTGTGTAAATAGAAAGCTCGTATGGAAATACCCGCAACTACGCCTAGCCTCATGCCACTATACAAACAAATCAAAGGCTTAATCACCGAAAGCCTAATTGCTGGCGAATGGCGTCCAGGCGATATGATTCCTAGTGAAATGGAGTTGGCGTCAAAGTTCAATGTCAGTCAAGGCACAGTTCGAAAAGCCGTTGACGAGCTTGCATCTCAAAGCATTTTGACGCGCCGCCAAGGCAAAGGTACCTTCGTTAGCGCTATTCTTGAAGACGACATTAAGATTCGCTTCTTAAACCTGAATGCTGATAATGGTGAGAAAGAGTCTACGCAACACCGCCTACTCAAATGCAACCTTGGCAAAGCTAATGAGGATATTGCTAACAAGCTAAGCATTAAAGTCGGCGCAATTATTATCGACATAAGACGGCTACTCACTTTTGCAGGAAAACCGCTCATTTACGAACATATCATTGTGGATGCTGCTGCGTTTAAGGGGTTGAATGCTGCAAAAATAGAATCTCACAAAGGTTCTTTATATCGCATGTATGAAACTGAGTACAACGTACGCATGGTACGTGCCGAGGAAAAAATTAAGGCCGTGTTAGCTAGTGATGAAATTGCGAATTGCTTAGAAGTCTCAACCAGCACCCCCATGTTAAATGTGGAGCGCATTTCATACACCTATGGCGACAAGCCGATGGAGTTACGTTCTGGCTTTTATTTGACACATGACCACCATTACAGCAATCAGCTAGACTAGAAAATGCGGATAAGTGCTGGCAAACCTCAGCCTAGAAACACGAAACCCAACCTAAATCAAGCTGGCAATTTGCGTCGTAAAGCTGTGGTCACTAACCGCCCAAAAAACCTGAACCTTACTACGATAGGCTTACCACTCCCAGCACTCATTTCTATTTTACACAGAGCAAGTGGTGTAATTTTATTTTTAGTGATTCCCTTGTTTATCTGGGCGCTAGAAACGTCTCTAGCTTCAGAAGATGGCTATCAATCTGTAAAAAACATCATGCAATGCTGGCTCGTTAAATTATGTTTACTAGGCATTGCTTGGGCTTACATGCATCACTTTTTTGCAGGCTTGCGCCATCTTGCGCATGATATGCACTGGTGGGAGGGCCTAGCGCAAGCAAGGGCGAGTAGCAAGCTGGTATTGGTTTTAAGCTTTAGCTGCACGATTTTAGCCGGAGTAAAGCTATGGTAAGCCCACAAAAAAAGCGACACGGGCATTCGCTATGGCTCATGCAGCGCTTTAGCGCGGTGGTCATGGTCATTTACTCAATCATCGTTTTAATGATTTATCTCACCACGCCAATCAACAACTATACCGAATGGCAAACCCTGTTCAACGCTAGCATTTTAGGCTTAGCATGGTTAAAAATCTGTACTTTATTGTTTTTATTGAGCTTGTTTTTACACGCATGGATAGGCGTAAGTGATGTCTTGAGCGATTACATCACGCATTTAACAATACGCTTCATACTACAAAAAATGATGGAACTTGCCTTGTGTGGCTATACCCTCTGGAGCATACGGGTGTTGTGGGTAGCGTAACTCAGGCAATTAAACAATTATCAAATAAAGGCACATAACTTTATGACAATTCCTGTAGAACAATTTGATGCTGTCATTGTGGGAGGCGGAGGCGCAGGGTTACGCGCCGCTTTGCAACTGGCTGAATCTGGCTGCAAAGTCGCAGTGATTTCTAAAGTCTTCCCCACCCGCTCGCACACGGTCGCAGCGCAAGGCGGCATTGCTGCGGCTTTAGGCAATGTGGGCGAAGACAACTGGCATTGGCATATGTACGATACAGTCAAAGGTTCTGATTATTTGGGCGACCAAGATGCTATTGAGTTTATGTGTCGTAAAGCACCTGAAGCCATTTATGAGCTTGAACACTTTGGCATGCCGTTTGATCGGCTCGATAACGGCAAAATCTACCAGCGCCCATTTGGTGGCATGACGCAAAACTTTGGTGAATCCTCTCTCTCACGCACTTGTGCTTCAGCAGACCGCACTGGTCACGCCATGCTGCACACTCTCTATCAGCGCAACGTGCAAGCCAATACTGAATTTTTTGTCGAATGGTTTGCGCTAGATTTAATCCGCGATCAAGAAGGCACTGTACTAGGTGTTACTGTCATGGATATGGAAACTAGCGAACTGCTCATCTTGCACGCAAAAACCACACTATTTGCCACGGGTGGCGCAGGACGCATCTTCCAAGCCAGTACCAATGCCTTTATTAACACAGGCGATGGCTTAGGCATGGCGTCTCGCGCAGGCATTCCGCTAGAAGACATGGAGTTTTGGCAATTCCACCCCACGGGCTTATACGGTGCTGGCGTGTTAATTACTGAGGGCGTGCGTGGCGAAGGTGGCTATTTGGTGAATAGCGAAGGCGAACGCTTTATGGAGCGCTACGCCCCAGTCGCCAAAGACCTCGCAGGGCGCGATGTGATAGCACGTGCCATTGCCACTGAAATTAAAGAAGGCCGTGGAGTAGGCAAACACAAAGATGCTGCCTACTTAAAACTAGACCATCTAGGCGAAGACATCATCAAAAACAAATTACCCGGCATCCGCCAAATCGCCATGACTTTCGCGCACGTTGACCCGATTAACGACCCTATCCCCGTCGTACCAACCGCACACTATATGATGGGTGGCATCCCCACCAATATAGATGGGCAAGTCGTTGTACCAACGGCAGATGGCGGCGAAGCAACCGTTGCTGGCTTTTATGCCGTGGGCGAATGTGCTTGTGTATCTGTACATGGCGCCAACCGTTTAGGCTCTAACTCGCTGCTCGATTTAGTCGTATTTGGCCGTGCGGCGGGCGACAAAATGATACAAGATATTAAACAAAACCCAACGCACAAGCCGTTACCAGCCGATGTGGGCGAGCAAACATTAGCGCGTTTAAACCGCATTAACACCCAACAAAATGGCGAAAGTGTGGCTGAAGTTGGCGCTGCCATGCGTAACGTAATGCACACCTACTGCAATGTGTTCCGCTTCCCCGACTTACTGCAAGAAGGCTTAGAAAAAATCCACGTAGTGGCAGAACGTGTCAAACACACCCAAATTACAGATAAAAGCCAAGTATTTAACACTGCTCGTATTGAAGCGCTTGAGCTTGAAAACTTAATCGAATGCGCCAATGCCACCATGGTAGCCGCACACGCAAGGCTAGAAAGCCGAGGCGCACATTGCCGCTCTGATTTTCCCAAGCGTGATGACGAGCAATGGTTGAAACACTCACTTTATTACAAACAAAATCACAAGCTAGCCTACAAACCAGTACGCTTACAACCGCTTACCGTGGATAGCTTTCCACTTAAAGCACGTGTGTATTAAATTATTACGGAGCACCGACTATGCGTTTTTCAATCTACCGCTACAATCCAGACGTGGACAAAGAGCCACGCATGCAAGATTACGACATTGAATTAGAACCAGAAGACCGCATGCTGCTCGATGCCCTAGAGCGCATCAAAATGGTGGATGATAGCTTAGCTCTGCGCCGCTCTTGCCGTGAAGGGGTTTGCGGCTCAGATGCCATGAACATTAACGGTACTAACGGTTTAGCTTGTACTACAAAACTCGCGGATTTAACCGAGCCCATCACCCTGCGCCCAATGCCGGGCTTGCCTGTGATACGTGATTTAATTGTGGATATGACCCAGTTTTTTAACCAATACCACTCAGTACAACCCTACCTGATTAATCATGACCCAGTGCCAGCCACTGAACGCCTGCAATCCCCAGAAGACCGCGCCAAGCTCGATGGTCTATACGAATGTATTTTATGCGGCGCCTGCACTACATCATGCCCATCATTCTGGTGGAAACCCGATAAATTTGTCGGCCCAGCAGGTTTGTTACAAGCCTACCGCTTTATTGCCGATAGCCGCGATCAAGCCACCGAAGAACGCCTAACCGATTTAGACGACCCAGACCGCCTATTCCGCTGCCATAACATTATGAGCTGCGTAGCCGTCTGCCCCAAAGGCTTAGACCCCGCCAAAGCCATCGGCAAAATCAAAAGCGCCATTCTCAAAGGCAAATCTTAATTGATGGAAAATGCATTAACAGACCAAGAAACGCAACTGCGCAGATTGCAATGGCGTTGCCGCAGAGGCATGCTTGAAATAGATTTACTGCTAGAAAAGTTTATCCGACTGCACTTTCAATATCCCAACTTTCAACAGCCCAACTCGCAACCATCTCAGTTTAAACAGCTAACTGATAATGAATTGGCTGCATTTAATCAGTTATTAGATTATCCAGATAACGAGCTATGGGCGATGATTGTAAATACAGAGTTATTAAGCGAAGCCTGTCAACGCTCGCCAGCCATGCAAATGACTGATGATATGAAGCACATAGTATTTTTACTACAGAATATGCTAGAGACTCAGTTCGTTAAATCTATTGCGGGTTAGAAAACACCCCAAACTCTGCCCTATCTCTTAATACCTCTTCAACTAAAGCCGCCTCCACCATTTCAGCACCAGTGGAAAAGCCATAAACTAATGCGGTATCCGATAGAATATTGATTGTTCTTGGAATGCCCTTGCTCGCCTCAGCGATTTTATCTGCCGCTGCAGATGTGAATAGAGGCGCATCACGACCTGCCACCCGAAGGCGATGTTGAATATATTTAAAAACCTCAAAAGAGCCCAACGGTGGAATGTAGAAATCTACAGACACGCGCTGATAGAATTGTCTTAGTTCAGGTTTTCGCAACAATTCACGTAACTCTGGCTGACCAACCAAAATAATTTGCAATAGTTGATCTTTATCTGCATTGATATTTGAAAGCATACGTAACGACTCAATAGACGCCGCATTTAAGTTTTGTGCTTCGTCCACAATTAACACTACGCGTTGTCCAGCAGCGTAGCTATTAATTAAAAACTGCTGAAATAAATCAAATAATGCAATTCTAGACATACCTTCATAAGGCTGTCCAAATGCAAGCATAATCCAACTCAACAGATCATCAATGTTTTGGTGTGTGTTGTAGACAATACCAACCTTTAAGTCTAAATCTATATTATTGAGTAGATGGCGAATTAAAGTAGTTTTGCCGCACCCTACTTCACCACAGATGACGGAAAAACCGGCTCGATTTTGTATTCCATATTCCAGCATAGCGTATGCCATGCTGTGTCTAATCCCAAAAAACAAAAAGTCGGGATCAGGTTGAATAGAAAACGGTTTTTCTTTTAACCCATAAAAGGCTTCGTACATTCTTATGCCACCTTAATTTATTGTTACTACCTTCAATACTATAAATTCTCTTACAACGATTTTAGAATATTACGCACTTCTTCTGCATGTTGATAAGGCTTATTTCCAGCTGTTTTCAAAGCAAGAGTAAACTGTTCTTTTGCTTTTTCTTTATTAAGTTGCGCTTGGTAAACCATGGCTAAATGATAGTGAAAGTCAGGCTCGTTAATGTTTTTTGCCACAATATCTTCCAACAACGTTTGGGCTTCATTATTCTTACCTAAACGATAACTAGCCCAAGCAAGAGTATCTTTAAATTGCACGACCTCAGTGAGCTTAATTTTTTTAGCTAACGCATAAGCTTGCTCGAAACTGGCTTTGTCTTTTCGAGTATCAGACAGCAAACTGGCCAAGTTGTTAAGTACCACATCAGAATCAGAATGTGTTTTCAACAGAGACTCATAGACTTTAACGGCTTCTTCTGTTTTACCTGTCTTCTCTAATAACGATGCTTGATTCATGATCAAATCAAAGTCATTTGGTGATTGACTTAATCCACGTGCAATCACTGATTCAGCATCTTGAACTTTATTGTTATGCAAGTGAACACTGGACAATAAACGATAGCCTGCTAGATTATCTGGAGCTTTTTCCACTAATGTTTTAAATAGTTGCTCAGCTTTACCATACTCAGATTCACGCATATACAACTGACCTTGAATCGCTAGTGCGTCTGCGTTATTAGGTGTTTTAGCCAAGATTGTGTTAAGAAATGCGTGTGCCTGTTGGCTTTGCCCTAAGCGCACAAAAGTTTGCATAAGTGTGTTCAAATTTTTCGCATTAGGCTCTGTAGTATAAGCTTGTTTTAAGCTATCAATGGTTTGCGAGCTTCTTTTTCTGGCTTCGCTAATGGCCATTTCAATTTTACTTGCAGTTGCTGCTTGGTTGCCGCTAGCTTTAAATTTATTGCCAATGGCTTGTGCCGCGTCAAAATCACCTGCAAAAATCTTAACATCAGCCAACATTAACAATAATGAAGCGTCTGTAGGGTTGGCTTTAACAGCCTCGGTTAACACGCCATCTGCTCGCGCCAATTGATTGCGTTTAAGTAATGACTTAGCGAAAACAAGGGCATATGGCGGTGCAGATTTGCTTGCTTGAATGGCTTTCGTGTACTGTTCATCAGCTAAGTCTATCGAGTTTGATGCTTCATAAGCACTACCTAGCAACAATAAGGCGCGTGCAGAGTTTGGTGTACCTTTTAAAATTGTGCGTAAATCAGCAACTGCCGCATCAAAATTTTTATTCTCAATTGCTAAACTGGCTTTAATTAGTAGCGCCTGTTCGTTACTTTTATCAATCGCCAATACCTCATCCGCAAGTTTTTGTGCTTTGGTTTTATCGCCATTCGCCATTGCCATATTAGCTATCATGCCTTTGGCTTTTAAACCATCTGGGCTATCTTTAGCTTGATTGGTGATTTCTAGGAGCAGGTGTTCAGCTGCATCTTTATTTTGTTGCTGTTGATATAATTCGACGAGTACAAACTTTAAGCCGTAATTCGTTGGTTCTTTTGCTACAAGCGCCTCTAACGCCTTTTTGCCCTCTTCATCACCTTTGGTTGAAATTAAAAAACGTATCAAGTCAACCTTGTGTTTAATTTCAGCTGGAAATTTATCTACTATCGCGCGCATCTGGGTTTCAGCTTTATCCATCAAATGATTTTTTATGTAAAAATCAACCAATGTGCGTTTGAAATCAAGGTTATCAGGGGATAGCTCAACTATTTTAGAGTAGGCTAAATCAGCACCTGAAACATCCGACATTTGCTCATAAACATTGCCTTTAAGCGCCAAAAAGCTAATGTTTTTAGGCGCTTGCTTTAAGCCAGCATCAATATACTCCATTGCTTTTGCATTATCTTTAGCAGAGAAGCGCTCTAAAGCTAAAACAGATAAAGCTTCAATTTGATTTGGATTTTTGGCAAGTACTTTATTGGCAATCTCTACTGCATTTTTATTATCATTCTTTTTCAAAAGCACGATTGCTTTCAAAGCCAATCCATCAATATTCTGGGGGTCTATTGCCAATACTTTATCGCTTGCTTGAGAGGCCAAGTTTACCTCCCCTGCTCCAACGTACAAGCGCCCTAGCTTGTTTTGCGCTTCAATATTTTTAGGGTCAAGCTCTACCGCTTGCTTGTAATTTTCAAATGCGGCTTGAAAATCTTGATTTTTCTCTGCAATTTTTGCTAGCGCGAAAAAGACTTGAGGCATTGCCTTATTTAATTGAAGGGCATTTTGAAATTGCTTGACGGCTTCATTTGGATCTTTATCAATAAGCGCCATTCCTTTTTCATAGTAATGGGTTGCTCTTTCAGCAGGTGGCGAACAAGCAGAAATTTGAAATGTTAACGCCAATATTGCTATGTTTCTAAACAAGCCAAATGTATTTGGTTTTTTGTTATCATGAAAGAGCATTGAATTAATTTCCCTAATTAAATTAGACAGTTAAAAATAATTTTCGATACTTTACTAAACGTCTCAGCACTAAATTTTTTAGTACTAAACGTTTTAGTGATTAATCTTGTTTACTTACGTTGTTGGGTAAATGTAGCCTGATGCTTCATTTATATTCGATCAAAGCGCTACTTTTTTGGGTGACCAGCCCTTTTAAAAATTTAATTTGTCCTAAGAACTCAGGCAATTTACCCAGGACCAAATAAAAGGCCATACCTAATGGGCGCTCCACATTGCTTTTCTTATAACTTAATCCAAGTCTGCATAGCTGCATTGAGTAGATTAAAAGAAAACCTAAGCTGATCAATGGGCATACAACCAAAAATCCAATCATCAGTAAGGGCAGTATACCACCCCATATAAATGCACGCCTAGACTCTGCCACCCAGTGTCGTTCAGGTGGGTGACCATGTAGGTCAACACCTTGAGCAAAAGCATAACCTGTACGCATGCTGCGCTTCCACCACTGCGCAAAATGCAATATCGCCGCATCGTGTAACGTCATTTCTGCATCAATGCGCCAAATTTTCCAACCTGACGCTCTTAATCTTACACATAAATCAGGCTCTTCACCTGCAATTAATGTGGGGTTGTAACCGCCATGCGCAGCAAGTGGTGTTACTCTAAACATCGCATCCCCACCACAGGCTTTGGCCTCTCCAATAGGGGTGTCCCACTCAACATCGCACATTTTGTTGAAAATTGAACGGTCAGGATAACGCTCCCTGCGTCTGCCACATACGACAGCTACTTTTGAGTTTTGATCTAAAAAAGCAACTGCTTTATCTATCCATGTTGCGTTAACCTCACAATCGCCATCTACAAATTGCACATACTCCACTTGAGGATGAACTTCCAGTAAGCGTTTAAGACCCTCATTTCTAGCTCTTGCTGCAGTAAAGGGTTTGCTAATATCAAGCATAACCACTTCAACACCTTTGCTTTTTGCCATCGTTACAGATTGATCGGTAGAGTTCGAATCCACATAAACAATTTGGTTCGACTGCAAAATTAATGAGTTCAGGCAGCTGACCAAGCGCTCACCTTCATTTCGGCCGATCACCACAACGCCTGTACGTACCTCTTTAGTGCTCAATATATGGTTTCCTTAGGTGGTTTTCTGTATCTGCAACTGGATATAGGCACTTAGAATGTTAAGCGTCTATCCATATTGTAGAGAATGATTGTCATAAACCTTGCTAACTTTTACAATTTTTGCAAATTTAGTCAATAAAACAACCGATGACTACAATCTTGTCATACTATATTTATTGATATTACCTTGGGGAATGATAAAACATCACTATAAAAAAGGGGGAAACATGTGCTTTTCTTTAAATTAAGAAGGCAACCAACTTCCATATATTATCTTTCGTCGCAAAAAACTGCTCATTTTTAGAGTCTCATCCTATTTTCAGTTTTCAGTGCCTGAGCTATTTTACACCCCGCAAAACGAAGGCTGGAAGACAGCATTCAGTGAGGGGATAAATCCTGTGTCTTTAACATTACCGAGTCAACTTATCTTATTGGTAGTCGCCCAAATAATTGGGGTTTCTAAATCTATCGAGCAAAAACAACCAGATAGTTGTGGTAACTTGCAACAATTAACACAACTACGCGCACCACTCATAAACAAAAAGTGTAAAAAACTTTTTTGTTTGTTTATGTTAGACTTACTACATAAGAAAGATATTTTATCCATTTTTTGGATAAAAGTATGTCAGATGAGATCATGGAAAACCGTCAAAAACATATTCACATTGAAAAAATCAAGCTGATTTATTTGCACAGCTTGATTCCCGCAGTGTTAAGTGCAGTCGCATCTTTTTTTGTAGTCGCGGCGCTTTGGTCAACTGCGAATCACAGTCAACTGCTCATTTGGTTTTCGCTTACCATCTTGCTTGCCATTTATCGTGTTTGCTTGATACTCAACTTTAAGCGCACACAACCTGCTGGTGAGGAGATATTAGCATGGGAGCTGCCGTATGCCGTTTCCCTAATTATCATCTTTTTGATATGGGGAGTTGGTTTGTTATGGATTATCCCCAAAGACAATCTGACCTCTATTTTCATCTTCAATACCTTTGCTGTCGGACTTGCTGGTGCTGCAATTTCTTGGTACAGCTCAATTCGCTCTTTGCAATTTACGACTATTTCAATCGCATTATTGCCCATGATTGCAGTTTTACTGAGCCTAGGTCACCCAGAAACGTTCTGGGTTGGGATTGCCGCATGTTGCATGTTTGTTTCGTGCATGATTACTAGTGTAATTTTACAAAAGACTTTAAATGACAGTTTAGAGTTGGCCTATGATTTAGAGCGAGCCATTCAAAATGCCGAACAAATTGCCAGCACTGACATGCTGACTGGGCTAAATAACCGTCGTGCATTTTTTGATGAAGCCGTAACACAATTTAGTAAGTGCAAGGCTTCCGATATACCCGTCAGTTTAATCATGTTTGACGTTGATCACTTTAAAAAAGTCAACGATGCGTATGGTCACGCAACTGGGGATATAGTGCTAAAACACGTGGCGCAACTACTTTTGAAAAACCTTCGCTCAAATGATATTAGTGCCCGTTTTGGTGGAGAGGAGTTCGCCATTCTTTTGCCAAATTGCACTGCTGATGAAGCCCAGATTGTTGCTGAGAAGCTGCGAGACTTGATTGCCAAATCACCCACAACCACTGACGCATTGCAAGTGATAGAGCTTACCGCGAGTTTTGGTGTGGCTAATGTCGGTAGAACATTGGATGAAATGCTGAATTATGCAGATCAGGCCATGTATCAGGCGAAAAATTGTGGTCGTAATTTGGTTGGGGTATACATGCCCTCTACTGTATTTATTTCAAACAATCCCAAGCGCACCAGACCTTCTGATCGAGAAGCTACCAAACCAACAAACATTATCGCTTCATTTAATTAAACACTAGTTTAGTGTGCTTAAATCAACACAAGCCTGCCCAAACTCAAGAAAAAAATGGCTTTTTTAATTGCAATCCCCTCATGTCTAAACAAATTGGCATAATTATCTAACTGTTCGCTATATTGAGAAGCAATAGTCTGCAATGCATGCAGAGTTGTTTCTACGGGCAATAATGTGGATTTATAATCAATAATCCAGCGAGTTCTCACACCATTTAGGCTTTCAATAAATGTCCTATCCAATATGTAGGTTTTTACTGCGGCATGTTCAGTTTGCGCTAGAACAAGCTCAGAATTAGCTTGCTCATGCTGAGATAGCACCCACTTACCTTGATCTGAGTTAAGCGTAGTAATCAATAGTCTTTGTACTTGTTGTGCAGCAGATTGGGTTAAATTTTCAGCGTAACCTTGTTTTGAAAACCACTCACTCATGGGTTTAATCAGTTGCTCTATGCGATCATTCTGCCAGTTACTTATTCCCTGTTGCGCAATAATTTCCAAATATTGGTGGGCTAGAATACCAATATCAGCCTCAATAGATCGGAGTGAAAAAACCTGATGCAACTCGACACGCGGCTCAACTACAGGCGTAATTTCAGATCGAACTTGTTGGGTCTCTTTGTTTACCATCAAGACACTGGGGCGCGTTGGATTGGATAATCTCACTAATTTTGGCGTGAAACTCGCTATAGACTGTTGGCTTTCGTGTGACTCATGCACAGATAAGTTTGCTTTTAAATATTCCCCCTCTACAACAGGCCATAACATTTCTAAATAGGAGTTTTTATTTGGGTTTATATCTCCAGTGGTGGCTTTTTGGTTAGCAATGCCGATCAGATGCAGTTTTCGCTCTGCGCGTGTGGCTGCCACATACAATATACGAGCGTCCTCATTGGTTGAGCGCTCTTTTTCTAGCGTATTGAGATATTCATACGGGCTAACTTCTTCTTTATTGCGTAATCCCTTAGGGATATATGGCGCTGCCAATAATGCGCTTTGTTGATGGGGTATAGTTGAGCTTGCTAATGAAACGCTCTCAAATACAAGCTCCTCCCAAAGTAATGCAGGGGGATCATCATTGCCACCTGTTGCGTTTCCCAACCCAGGGAGAATGACAGTATCAAATTCCAAACCCTTGGATTTATGAATTGTCATCATTTGCAAGCCATCGCCTGCTGCATCAGGTGCGGCATACATTTTTTCAACCTCTTGGGTTAACTGCTGCAAAGAAAACTGCTGCTGGTTTTCCAATTTATCTATGCAGTCAAAAAATACTTGTACGTCGATCACGTCACTTTCTTCCCACAAGCATGATGCACCACCTAACATTAACCACACACTCCGTATCCAACGACTTGTGGCAACACGTCCTTGCATTGCGAATGCTTCCGAAAATACATGTTTGACATGAGCCAGTCTGGCTTGACCATCAAGTGTTAAGGGTAGATCAGAATTCTGCATGAGCGACCATATCGTACTGTGATGATCTTGCCACGCTAATGTATGTAAAT
>CAZUGV010000017.1:0-24026 GCA_964620425.1 uncultured Methylophilaceae bacterium
TTAATGTGCTTATTTTAGATTCAATTAATGGGCGTTTTGACACAGCCTCGGCCGATAGCACTAGTTGAGCCGAGGTGGTTCACTGTCAGCTTCGCCATGAAATGGAGACGTTTGGTTTTTCACTTTCGGCTAATACTTGATAATTGCCTGCGGCTTTTTTGAAATAATTCTAGGTGGTTCTTTTCACTTGATATTCACAAAAAACATTATCTTGAATGATTTTATGACTTAAGGTGATCTCAACGTGAAATGATTGCAGCTGCCGAGTTCCAACCAGACAAGTCGCAGATAATTTATTTATTATTTAAAAATTCCCTCACAATTCTAAAAATTTTCACGTTCAATTTGCCATAATAAACCCCTAACTACTTAAACGAGTTTAACCATGCAAATTGAGGTATTCCAAGCACTCACAGATGCAGTTATTTCACCACAAAAAGCCAAACGGCTGGCACAAGCCATTGACGATTATATTGACTGCTTGATTAAACAAAAGATCAATCAAAAAATGACAGACTCAAGAACAATTGGAAGGATTAATTAAAAAGTGATCGTCCTCTGTATAGTAGTCACATCGGTTAAATTAGGAAGTTATTATGGATAAAAGTTGGCTTAAAATGGTGCCAGTAATTGGAGATGAAAAGCTCGTTGAGATGCTAAACCATCATCGCAAAACCACTGGGTTGGATTATGCGGATACCCCAGAGATTATGCGTTACACCTTCAAATGTCAGATTGATGCTGAAAAATCTGATGAGATTGCAGAAGCGCTGATCAATCGCCTAGTTAACACGCCTCAATCCTAAGCTGCTAGCACCGAGTAATAAACAAGCTAAATCTAGCACAATAAATCTAACACACTAGTACAGATACCATTTTCTCAATGGCTTGAGGCTGTAGTTTTTCTAAGCTCACTAACCAATGTGCTAACTTCTTTCATTTGCGCCTCACTCAACTGATGCAAGCCAATCAGTAAATCCGCCATCTCATCATCATTACAGTAAAAGTAAGTCACTGGCACTTCGAGTGCTTTCGCGATACTTTCCGCAATATCAAACGCTGGCGCATGAATACCGTTTTCATAACGACTCATGCGCGCTGAAGCACAAGACTCATCCAATCCGATCATCACCCCCAATTTATCCTGAGGAATGCCACGTAGTAATCGAATCGTGCGCAAGCGACGACCAAATAACGATGTAATAGTTTTTTTCATCCTACGATAATCGTAAATTTCCGTCCGCAATGCTCTACGAATTGCGTAGATATTTGATATAATAAATCATCACATACGACAGAGGTACCTTAATCCAACCCATTGAAATACATGTATAAACTCAACTTTATTAGCATCAGCAGAAAGGTATTCCCATGAAAAATAACAAAATGATTCCAACCATTTTAATCGCAACATTAGCACTGTCAGCATGTTCATCTAACCCATATCACACGCCACCATCTAAGGGTAAATCTGCGTCAGACTACAAGCGCGAGCAATTGGATTACAGCAAAACCCAAGAACTGGGTGGTGCAGCCCTTAGTGGACTTGTCGGCGGACTACTCGGCCCTGCGGGTATCTTGATTACCAGCCTAGGCACCACAGGTGCAAGATTACGTGCCTTGAACAACTACTGGAGTAGTGTCGATAACACTGAGTTAGTGGGGGTGGTCTATCAAGATGTGACGAAAGCTAGAAACGCAGAGTTTCTAGACCACAGTAGCTGGTTTACTAACCTACCTAAAAAGGCAGACTTACCCCTTGAGTTGAATGTAGACACAGGCAGCGGCAACAGCTTTGTATTTCCAGTCAAACCTGACATTCATCCAGAAATTGGCGATGTAGTGACCATCAAAGCATCAAGCACTACGCACAAAATCATGAGCAAACATGCTGACTTCTTCCAAGACTTACCTTGGATCGTGGAGATTCGTTGTAAGAAACAAGATAAAGCGTGTATCGACGCCCCAGAAAACGAAGTCGGTGTCGCTAAACGCATACCAGTTGAAACCGCCACCAACTAATCAAAAGACACAACAAAATTGAAAGACACCACAAAATTGAAAAGGAAACCATCATGGATCAAATTGAACAAACAATGAACCAACAACCAGTCATGAAATTAAGCACTGCATTGAAGCGATGGGCAATTTGCTTGGCTATATTGCTAGTGTTAATTGCACTTACCAAGCTATCTACAGCATTTGCCTCCTTAGCAGTTTTGTTTTACTTGGCGAGCGGCATATACCTGAATCGCGCAGTGCTCAGGCGGATAGTGGAATGGCACCCCATGCACAATACACTCTATAACGTCACCCAAGAAAAGCTAAAGTTCTTACTCTTATGGCCAGTCATGTACATCCCGTTATTTGTGCGCCTTGGCATTGATAAACTTTTGTAAGTCTGAATAAAACATTCATCCTCACGATTACGAGGGGATGAATTAGAGCTGGTGAAATAGATCTGCTGAGATAGCGCTGCTGAAATAGAGCTGCCGAAATAGCGCTCACTTACACCCCAGCAAAATCAACAACCAATTAAAGGAGAGCAAAAACATGCAAGCGCTTTTATCACAGTACAACATGCTTTACGTCACCGTAGGTTTTTTTAGCATACTCGTCATGACTTACTGGGCATTTAAATGCGTACGGTGGGTCATCCGCGTCGTTAAAAGAATCGGTCAAGCTGTTCAAACATTATTTGCTCAAGGATAAACAATGGAATACTTTTTACTTTACACCATACTCAAGCCGATATTGGATATTTGCCAAGAAGTAGGCATGGGAGTAATCCAACTGTTATTTATGGTAATTATGCTACTCGCACTCCTATTAGGAGGGATTACAGAAAAACGAAAATACTATGTAGAAGGGATTGATGAACATTCAAACAAAAAAGGGCAATCAGGATATTGGGTCTACGAAGACTAATGCCAGTCCTCAGCTTCACACCTAGCTACATGCGGTGTGCTGGCTAGCGTATCAAATTTACAACTTAGAAAGAGGGATCTAATGACCACGAAGATTAAATTTAAATTACCCGCACTTGAATCTGCTACTCATTCAGCTAGCATTTTTGTGAAAGCGGGCAAAATACATCAGAAAAAAATCACTGAATATGATGACATGGCTTTCATAGACTGCGTGCCGATCTATTATAGTAATCTCGAAATCAAGCAATTGAGAACGTCAAATCATGTCAGTCAGTCTGTCTTTGCAAGATACTTGAACGTTTCTAAATCAACAGTTGAGAAATGGGAAAGTGGAGCCCGCAGGCCAAATGGGCCATCGCTGAAAATACTCTCCATCATCGAAAAGTATGGTATTTCTATTGTGACGGATGTTTGATAGGTGAGTATTTTCGTTACATTGATAGCGATTAGTGACTGAGACTCCAAATCTGCAACAAAAAGGCTAGAACAACGATGTTTTTTTGATTAAATGACCTTTTGGAGCGAAAGCTTTCGCATCTTCTCTCAAAACAGTTAGATATTCATCGCTGATCGGACCGTCATCCTTTTCGTAAGCTGGTAATACTTCGCTGGGCTGACGCTGATTAAAGCGCATCAATTTTTGGGTGTATTTATTTGCTGGTAATTTCACGATACCTCGCCATGGCTTGTAGAAACTTCTCATTTCTGGGTGGTGGATTTTCGATTAATCTCATTATCTGCATAGATTCATTTTGACTTAAATATCATCGTTGATTCATCCGCAATAACTGTTTCCGCCTTAGCTAAAGCGGCACTAACGATAAACTCATTCACTGAAGTACCAAGGATTGCCGCCGCTAGTTTTAACCTATCGGCCTCTGCTGGCAAACATCTAAGATACATGGTCTTTCTGAGATGGGTCGTCATTGGTGTAATGCTTTCTCTTATGCGCTTTTTGCAATAAGCCCAATTATTTTTAGCTGAAGCTACCTTTGGATTCACACATGAATTTGTTACTAAAATATTTTAGCATTTTTCATTAGCTATTTTTTTAACTTCCCCTAACGTGCTCTCAAAATAGATCAAGTTCACTTCACCCTCGGCAACTCCCCCCAACTCCCCGTATAGTTAGGACTCTTCGCCCCACGTCTCATCACCCATGTTTTATCAATCCCCTCTGAAGCCAGCTTGACCGTCCCTTTGCTATATTTCTGGTTAATCCTATCCAGTGTCTCCATTAATTTGCTGGTTTTAGGATTATCGCTGGAGTAGCCAAACAAATCTTGCTGTTGCCCACCCTCAGACACTAACTCCATCAACATCACGCCCGCTTTTTGATAATAAATGTCAGGTTTATAAATGCGCTTCAGTAACCATTGTGCAGCCTTGTTAATCTGTAAGGTGCAATCAGTCGGGGAGGGGAGTCCGATGGTCATGCTATTACCGTAATACTCCGCTTGGTCAAACGGGCTGTTCTGAATAAACACAAGCACAGCGCTAGTATATAAACCTTGCTTTCTGAGTCTTTCACTCGCATTGGTGGCATGAAAGCTAACAGCTTCTTGCAAATCAGCGAGTGTATTCACTCTTGTGCCAAAGGAGCGTGAAGACATGACTTGTTTAGATTCACCCACCATTTCATCGAGTGCTAGCCATGATTCACCATTAAGTTCTTTAACCGTACGCTCTAGCAACACCCCAAACTTATCTCGAATGCGTTTAGGATTGGCATTTTTAAGTCTCAGTACATTATGCACGCCTACGCTATTTAGCTTGGCTTCAAGCTTACTACCTACGCCCCATACTTTGGATACTGGTAACGATTCCATGATGCTATCTAACTGACTAGTTGCCATGCTCGTAAAGTCACATACGCCATTAAAGCCTTCTTTCTTCTTGGCACAGTGGTTCGCTAATTTGGCTAAGGTCTTGGTATGTGCAATGCCCACACAAATAGGTAAGCCCGTCCATTGGAATACGGTATTTTTAATCTCCAGCCCATAAGCGGTTAAGTCTTGCTCAAAGCCTGTGAGGTCTAAAAATGATTCATCTATGGAATACACTTCAACTCTAGGTGCAAATTGTCTAAGGGTAGCTACAAAGCGATTCGACATATTGGCGTATAGCTCATAATTACTAGAGAAGTGTGTTACCCCCAGTTTCTTGGCTTGTTTCTCTAATTCAAACCATGGGCGGCACATATAAATATCGAGCATGGCTTTGGCTTCTTTACTCTGTGCGATGACGCAACCATCATTGTTCGATAACACCACCACAGGTTTCCCTCTAAGCTCAGGTCTAAACACCTGCTCACAGGACGCATAAAAGCTATTGGCATCACACAAGGCAAATATCGGTTTCATACGATGATTATTACTTAGGTTGATGGATAACATAAGTCACCACCCCAAACACCACTAGCTCTTGACCTTCACTAAATTCAATAGGGGCATATAAGGGATTTTCTGATAGTAATTTCACAGTATTGCCTCGTTTATATAAACGCTTCACCATCCATTCACCTTCCACCTCAGCAATCACAATGCTGGAAGACTTCGGTTTAAGCGCACGATTCACAATTAGCGTGTCGCCCTCAAATATCCCAGCCCCCACCATCGAGTCACCCGATACCGTAAAAAAGAAGGTCGCAGGTGGATTGGTGATAAAGCGCTCGTTCAAATCTAAAAACTTCTGTTCATAATCCTGTGCGGGCGATGGAAAGCGTGATTGCCCAGCCGAAACCTTAGCGCTGTAAATCGGAATAGGGATGTAGCTTGAAATAACAACTGGGGTGAGGTCTTGCTGCATAGTATCGATAGAAAAAAGTTGGCGATTGAACGAACGTACAGTATAACTAACGCGATAATATTTTAGAAGATTACATTCAACTTTTATTGAGTAATGATCAAAGTCACCCTGCCAACTCGAAAAATTTTAAACACAAAAGTGTAAAATAAATTGTAAGCAAGATTACCAAAAACATCACCCAGCCATGGGTAGCGATTTAAAACACATACAGCTGGGATTTCTAGATAACTCATATAAAAAGGACTGATGAAATGATATTCAAAATGATTACAAATGGGTTTGCCTATTACATCACCCACCACGTTGACCCCGCCATGGATAAGATTGGTGAGGGCGAAGATTGGCGTGCATTTAAGAAACAAGTGAGCGATTGGTGGGGAGGCAAGTCAGCGAGGGAGTCAGCTTAAATGTATTCACGTTGGATGCCGTTTAGAAAAACTTTAAACACAAAAGCGTAAAATAAATATCAATCACGCATAAACGCAAAGAGAGGGATATAGATGATTCGTGTAGGTAATCGTATTAGATTAACGAAAGCTGAATTTGATATTTTTAAATCGACCACTGGGGCTAATGAGCCGCCAAAGACGGTAGCGGAGTACAACTTAAAAATACGCAATACGATGGCGTTTTGGAACGATGTATACGTCCACGAAAATTGCGCAGAGGCTGGTTTGTTGGCAGCGATGTGTGAAATGGATTTAATTGCAGAAGAATAATCTGAACTAGTAAATAATCAGTATCAGCCACGTGCATTTATGCCATGCATGACGCATCAAATGCAAATGATTCAATCATCCAGATTTGACGCAGTCAACGCAGAAAAATGATGTATTTACGCTAGCCAATACATGAAACAAAAATTCGATTTCAAGTAATCAACACAAAGGAGCGCATATGCAAGCTACGATACCCATTTGGAAAGTTGTTAAACAAGCATTTTGTCGTCTCAAAGTAGAATTCGCGTATGTTTACGCACCTTTGCTTAATCAACAAAAAGACACACTGCGTGCAACAGTCAATCAGGGAGTATCGCTTTATTTTGCACCGATAGCATTGATTACACGTTTATTGCCGTTTTCCAAATCAACAGGAGTTCAATGTGACATTCAAAGTGAAAAAAAATGACAATCCAATAATCGGTCACGTGACTCCGACAGATGGAATGTGTTTGCTGATCTTGGTTTTGAAGCAGAGGAAGCCGCTCAGCTTCTTGCCGATGCTGATCGAATGATTGAAGAGAAGCTAGAGAATATACAAGGCGACGACTAAGAATTTTAGCAACGATTGATTATTTTAGATCTGAGCGAGCTTATTCAGCGGCGCATGTGGAGCTCGCTGACCGAGGTTTATATAAACAGTAACGGTTTGCGCACCATCCAAAGAACCCGCCTGTTTGCCCCAGTCCAATCATTAAACAACTGCGGCAGATACATTTGAATCAACTTAATAGTTTACAGTAATCAATCAAAAAAGTTTGTGACACTGTGTCACAAACTTTGAAAACCCCTATCATAAACAGCCAAATTTTGATCAATCAAGCCATTAACTCTAAATGTCTGAGTGAGCAATCTTTGCCACTCGCCAGCGGGAAACTGCAACTGATTAGGCATTCAAAGCATCCCAAAATGGTTTGGGCGATTGTATGACCGATGCCAATTTAGCGAGGTATTTCCATATCTGTTTAGGGCTTGCTTGACTCTGCATCGCCAGTTGCTTAATTGCGCCTGCAATTAAAGCGATTGAAGACTCTTCGAACAAATGAAAAATTAGACCTTCACAGCCCGTTGGCACTTCCGCCTTAAGCATCGCTGCTTCTAGTTGCGACTTTGTCATGGTGTTTTTATAGCTGGTGTTGATGTTACCAAGTAACATCTGCAGAAAGTCCATGGGCTTGCCCGTTGAAAATATTGGCTTACCTAGAATATCCGCCAACTCAGATAGCTTTACAGCGCCAATATCACCTACCTTGCCGTTCTCAAGATTAACAATCGTCACTCTTGATAGATGTGAAGCCTTAACTCCACAATCGGTAAGTTGTGTTTGCTATCTGTAGTCACTACGCCATCCATTTCGTAACATGGCAATACTTCGCTGGCTAGATTTGATAGCGCAATATCAATCACCATCGTTTCACTCACATTCATGGCAGAGGCCATATTCATTAGCGTTTTCCTAGTCACACCGTATGGCGAATCAATATCTTTAAATTTTAAAATTAGGTCGCTAAATTTGTCACTCCAATCGAATTACTGTGGTGAATTTTGATCACTGCGTTAAAAAAAATCCTCTTGCATCACTTCTGTTATTGATTCAATTAAGCACACAGCGATGGTATGGATTTTACCATCCTCAACACGTTCAACCTCCAAATATTGAGCACCATTCACTTCAGTTGCCCCTAGAAAAATTCTTCTCTGCACCGCTTGATCCACCCATTGACCATCTGGTGTTTCATATTCCATCATACAAAAATCACATACCTGACCAACTACTATTGCCTCAAGTGTTGCAGCCAGTGCTTTATTTTTTTGTTGCGTGAGTTTATCTAAGCCACGTACCGTAAATGCACCAGCATAAGCGGCCATCACTTCCATTCGGTTGTGACCAAGCAAGCGAGAAACCCTCAGTCTAATCTCGATTTCTTGAGCCTTAGGTAATGAGCCAATTTTTCCACCCTTTATAAGTGGCACCAAACCCAATTTCTCCATCTCTCTGATTGCGTAGCCTGATCGCAGGCCATGCGCGGTAATGCCTAGCGAGTTGACACCACTTTTTTTAATCCCAAAACTCGTCATCACATTAGAAAACTTCTTCATGTTTTGCTCTAGGGATAAACTCGGATCGCCCAAGTGGCGAGAGGTATGCTTAACAAAAGATTGGGCTTTATGGATGACTTCACGTTGATATTCATTATCAATGGGGATGATTCGACTTCTGCCACCTTTGCTCCCATCTGTAATGAACAAATGACCATCTTTTTCGGCGACGTATGGGCGAATCATAATCGACTCCTTGCGACGTAAGCCAAATGCATCCTCCATTAAAAGCTGGATATGCACATAAGGATGAGTTCGCTCAACTTCGGCAAAAATTTTGTATTTATCGATTCGAGGAATATCCCAGCTTTTGTCATGAGTGGCGGCGTAACGACGCTCCAGAATACTCGCGTTTTTGAAGTACTTCTTAATGTCGCCAATCATGCCTGGCTTACCGATCCAAATGCAAAATGCACGCAAAAAAGAAATGTATGTTTGTATAGTGCTGGCGGCTAATTGGTCAGTTTCATATTTACAGCAGATGGCTGCAATATGTTTCTCTTTAAGATTTTTGATTTCAAACTTAAACCCAAGATCACGCAAATCCTGAATAAATTTGCGTAAATATTTTGCACGCTCTTCGCGCGTATCGAACGAGCTGACTTTGCCATCAATACGTTTATCGTTATGCACTGCAATTAATGCATTTAATTCATCTTTCCAACTTGGTTGCATATTTGACCTACCTTATTAAAAATAACCTAGTAGCAAGTTTGAGGTATTTTTAAAGGCAGTTTCTTACGAAAATTAATCGAAATTCATCAACATTCAAGACAATCGAAATTTTGAAGTGTGTTGCACCATTTTGCTAAAAATATTTAAGCATTTCCCCTCAAAAAATTTTTCTGAGAAAAATTTGAAGGTCAATTTGCTATTCTGATTTCAAGGGCAGCGATTATTTAAAGCCCTCAACAAGATAGAAATAACCTTAATTTTGAAAGGAAATATCATGCAATATACGCAACTGAATCAACAGCCTGACAATAGCATACTACGTATCGGGTATCCATTTACGGATGAAGCCAAGATGCTTGATGACCTAGAACGCATTCCCAACAACAGTGATCTGGTCGATTGGATTTACACCCCACGTTATCGTATTCTAGACCGTGTACATCCTAACTCAGAAGCCTTATTTGTGTTGATCTCACCGCATGCACACCAACCTCTCCAGGGCTGGGATGTGCACAGGGCGTCAGGTGCTTTATATCAACTCACACTTAAACCACAGGCTCAACATCAAGATTGGCTAGAGGCGCACAACCATCTAAAACATCAACTATCCATCACAGAATCACGCCCTGATGAAATTTATTATCGCCTCATGCAACAGTATCATGCAACACCAGATCAACGTACACGCAGCATTTCCAATCTATTGATAGACCATACCTGTGAATGGATCAGTGCCTTAGTCACCATTCTTGCCAACATGCCCATTAGTGAAAACACACGACAAAGTTTGGTTAAAGAAGCCAAGTTAAAAGAAATTGAACTAATTGTTACTTTCAAGCAACTACTGCTAGAAACTTTAGCAACAGACATTGTAGAACACATAGGCAGTTTAGATATTACACCAGAGCGGTATCACTGGCTGATTGAAGCCAACACCTACGAGTTTCAACAAAAACTGGACGAGCAGCGCTACCTGAATAATGTGGCTGCTTGCTATGCCAGAATAGCTGCCAGACAAAGTGGTGATCCACATACCAATTCAGAACATATTCAACAGGTGTTATCACTCTATCAATTACCACTTGCAACATTGATTGAGCGATTTAAGCAGCCTGTAACAATCATGAGCGCATGAATAATTACACTTAATAGTTGAGCTAAGATCGTTGGATTTTGCCTACACCGTGCCTACATGGACGAAAGTCAAGGCATGAAAAAAGCGGCTCACATCTCTGTAAGCCGCTCTAGTATTGGTGGGCTGTGCGGGGATCGAACCCACGACAAACGGATTAAAAGTCCGCTGCTCTACCAGCTGAGCTAACAACCCAATCAGACTTGAGCGATTTGTGCTCTCATCGAAAGGGCGCAATTATGCTGAATTCTTTCGCGCTCGTCAATGATGATTATGCGATTTATGACAAATTGTCATAAATTATTTTTCTTGACAGCGAGGTTGTTTTTGAGGGTTACCGCATTCCTGGAAACTTGCCTTGCATAGCGCGCATCATTTTAGCCATGCCGCCTTTGGAAAACATTTTCATCATTTTTTGTGTTTCTTCAAATTGGTTAAGTAGGCGGTTAACTTCTTGCACTTGTACGCCTGCGCCCATGGCGATACGGCGTTTGCGGGTGGCTTTGATGAGTTCAGGTTTGCGGCGTTCTAATGGGGTCATTGAGTTGATGATACCCTCGATACGGCGGATGGCTTTGTCACCTGCTTCTCCACTCATTTGGCCTGCCATGCCTGAAAGTTGTGCAGGCAATTTGTCCATGAGGGATGCCATGCCGCCCATATTGCGCATTTGGCTCATTTGCGCTTTAAAGTCATCTAAATCAAAACTTTTGCCTGATTTAATTTTGTCGGCAAGTTTTTTTGCTTCGTCCATGTCGACATTTTTTTGCGCTTGCTCGATGAGTGACAGCACATCGCCCATACCGAGTACGCGTGAGGCCATGCGCTCAGGGTGGAATGGTTCTAAACCATCAACTTTTTCGCTCACGCCGATAAATTTAATCGGTTTGCCTGTGACGTGGCGCACTGAAAGCGCCGCGCCGCCGCGTGAATCGCCATCGAGTTTGGTCAGCACAATGCCTGTGAGCGGTAAGGTTTCACCAAACGCGCGTGCGGTGTTGACGGCATCTTGGCCTTGCATGGCATCCACCACAAAGAGCGTTTCAACTGGGTTGAGTAGGTTATGCAGATTTTTGATTTCTGCCATCATGGCTTCATCAATGCCAAGGCGACCCGCGGTGTCGAATATCATCACATCGTAATAATGACGTTTTGCAAAATCTAGCGCATCACGCGCGATGTCTTGCGGTTTTTGACTGGCGTTGGAATCAAAGCAATCTACTTCTAGGCTATTTGCCAATGTTTTAAGTTGCTCAATCGCAGCAGGGCGGTAGACGTCTGCACTGGCGAGTAATACTTTTTTCTTTTGTGATTTTAATAGTTTTGCGAGTTTTGCTGAGGTGGTTGTTTTGCCAGAACCTTGCAAACCTGCCATCAAAACAATCGCGGGTGGCACAGCTGCAAGATTGAGGCTGGAGTTTTCTTTGCCCATTAGTGCAGTGAGTTCATCATGCACCACTTGAATCACGGCTTGCCCAGGGGTTAGGCTTTGTAGCACTTCTTGGCCTTGCGCGCGTGCTTTTACTTGTGCGATAAACTCTTTTACTACAGGTAAGGCAACATCGGCCTCTAACAATGCCATGCGAACCTCGCGCATGGCGTCGCTTATGTTTTCTTCTGTCATGCGGGCATGACCACGCAAGGTTTTAATTACACCTTGTAATCTACCTGTTAAATTTTCTAACATTCGGGTTCTCTCTATGTTCGGGCTGGCTGTTATTACGCTTAAATATATGCGCGTTATGACAGAGTGTTTTCACTGCATGATATAGTGTGGTTTAATTCAATTTCAATTGTAAATTAAATTATCGTTCAATTTTAACCCAAGCTGCCCATGCTCGCATCACAATCATTATTGCCATCTCTGTTTGTTGCACTGATTTATTTTGCAGTGGCGGCCGACCATTGGCGCAACGTGGCGCTAGCTACACCGCTTAAAGATAAAAATGTTAAAACACATAGCATTTTAATTGCCATCGCATTGATGATACATGGCGTTTTGCTGAATCAATCTTTATTCAGTGGCGGGTTGAATTTGGGGTTAAGTAATGCGCTTTCTGCAATTTTTTGGTTAACAGTACTGATTTATTGGCTCACGGATGCTAAACAGCGTTTACACAGCCTGCAAGCTTTTGTGTTGCCGCCTGCAGCAATCGCGGTGTTGATTCAATATGGTTTCCCTGAATCTCATGTGTTGCCATATGCGGATGAATTATTATTTAAAGCCCATTTAATTATTGCGATGCTTGCGTATAGCTTGTTTACATTTGCAGCGCTCCATGCGTTGCTAATGGCGACTGCGGAGCGCAACTTGCATCAAAAAACCTCACTCATGAAACTGCCAGATTTTCCACCGATTATGGCGATGGAGTCCTTACTATTTCGCGTAATCACCATTGGTTTTGTGTTGCTCACGTTCACCCTAATTAGCGGAATGTTGTTTTCGGAGCAGATTTTTCATCAAGCCTTAAAGTTTAATCATAAAAATATTTTTACGATTTTGTCTTGGTTGATCTTTGGTGGTTTGCTTTTAGGTCGTTACTTGAATGGTTGGCGTGGTAAGACAGCTATAGGTTGGACGCTAGCTGGGTTTGTTCTGTTGCTGCTGGCGTATGTGGGTAGTAAATTTGTGCTGGAAGTGATATTGCATCGCTAGTAGCTGTTCCAGAATTGCGAGAGAGGCATCACTTCGATTCCTTCGGTTTTACTCTCGCTTTTGCCTCTTTCATTATTCCCGCAAACTTATCATCGGCCAACCATGTGCTTCGGCGTAGGCTTTTAACGTAGGGTCGGCGTTCACGGCCACAGGCTTGTCCACCATTTGCATCAGCGGTAAATCGTTGTGCGAGTCGCTGTAAAACCATGTGGTTCCAAAATCTTTTAATGATTGTCCTCGTGCGGCAAGCCATTCATTTAAACGCGTGATTTTGCCTTGTTGAAAGCTAGGGGTGCCTGAAACGCCGCCAGTAAACTCACCATTGATTTCTTCGGGAGTAGTGCCGATGAGGTGCTCAATACCAAACGCTTTGGCGATAGGGGCAGTGACGAAGCTATTAGTGGCGGTGATGATGAGCAATAAGTCGCCATTGGCGCGGTGCTTTTCAACTAAATTGCGTGATGATTGCGTTATCATGGGCATAATTTTTTGTTGCATGTATTGCGCGTGCCAAGCATCAAGTTGCGCTCTCGGATATTGGCTAAGCGGTTTGAGTTGAAACGCTAAAAAGGCGTATATGTCGAGTTTGCCTTCTTTATAATCTGCGTAAAACTGTTCATTTCTAGCGGTGTGTTCTGCGCCGTTGAGTACGCCAATTTCAATTAAAAATTGTCCCCATTGGTAATCGCTATCGCCGTTAAGTAGGGTGTTGTCTAAATCAAATATTGCGAGTTGCAAGGTTGTTCTCCAAAACGAATGGCTTAAAAATAGTGGGTTTACAGTTGTTGTGTTCTGAGTGGCTTGAGCAAATTAGATAGCCCGTTATGGTCTATCTCTTGCATCAGCGCGAGCAGTCGCCCCAACTCTCCCTTGGGGAAGCCTTCTCGCGCAAACCAATTTAGGTAGTGTCCAGGTAAATCGGCTAGCATGCGACCTTGGTATTTGCCATAAGGCATGGGCATGGTGACGAGTTTGAGCAGGTCTGCTTCCTGTGTTGTTTCGGGCGGCATAGGCTGGGGTAAATGCTTATGAGTTAAGTTACAATGGTTGATATTATAACTGCTTGTCTTGCAAATATTGCCTTAAATCATGTTGATTGAAATTGCTGAAACCGAATACGAGCTGACTGCCATGCGCGCGCAAGGGGCGGGCGGGCAAAACGTGAATAAGGTTTCTAGCGCGGTGCATTTACGGTTTGATATTAAAGCTTCGTCTTTGAGCGAGGCGCATCAGGCACGTTTGTTGGCACTTAGAGATTCGCGTATCACGGCTGAAGGCGTGTTGATTATTAAAGCGCAACAGTTTCGTAGCCAAGCGTTGAACAAGCAGGATGCCATTGCGCGTTTGCACGCATTGGTGAATCAGGTCGCAAGCCCGCCTGTGATACGCCGTGCCACGCGACCAACCCTCGGCTCACAAAAGCGCCGTCTAGAAAGCAAAATGCAACGTGGTGCAATTAAAGCGAATCGCACACGTCCCAAATTTTCTGAATGAGTTATTGAGCATTTGGAAATTTGGCAGTAGGTGAGTTGCATCGCCTGTGGCAAAATAGTAGCTTAATCAATTAGCCATGCTTAAATGCGATTAAAGTCGCAATCATAGATTTATGCGTATATTAGCTTTAGACACCTCTACAGAATTTCTCTCGCTTGCCTTGCTGTTAGATGGCAAAAGTTACACGCGTGATATTCACGCGATGCAAACCCACTCACAACAAGTTTTACCCGTTTTACGCGAGTTGCTGGATGAAGCGGGCGTAACATTGCAATCGTTAGATAGCATCGCCTTTGGTGAGGGGCCTGGCTCATTCACTGGTTTACGTATTGGTTGTGGAGTGGCGCAAGGCTTGGCGTTTGGCGTCAATTTACCAGTGGTTGGCGTTAGTACATTGCTAGCCTTGGCACATGCGGCTTTCGTTGAAACCCAAGCGCAAAAAATCATCGCTTGTTTAGATGCTCGCATGGGAGAGATTTACCACGCTGCCTATGAGCGAGTAGGAGATACATGGGTTGAAATCTGCGCCCCAAGCTTATGTAAGGCGGAAGATGCGCCAGCATTAAGTGGGAACGATTGGGTGGGCGTTGGTAGTGCATGGGGCGTATATGCAGAACAGTTAAACACTTATTATGCGGGGCAAGTGGTTAACACGATGCCAAATATTAACCCACGTGCGTTAATTATCGCCCAGCTCGCCGAACCGATATTCCACGCTGGTTTAGGAAGCCCAGCGCATGAAGCGGCACCTGTGTATATTCGCAATAAAATCGCGCTCAAAATGAGCGAAAGATAAATGAGTGAGTGACAAATGTTAAGCAATAAGCGTTAAGTCATAAACCCTAAAATGAACGCAATTTTAAAGCCAGATATTCAAATCCGCCCCATGCAAATGGCGGATTTAGATGCCATTATGCAAATTGAACCGACGATTTTTCCCTACCCGTGGTCGCGTGGTAATTTTAGTGATTCTTTAAACTCGGGCTATAGTTGCTGGGCGATGGAGCTCAAAGGAAAAATCACAGGTTATGCCGTGTTGATGATGGTGCTGGATGAAGCGCATCTACTCAATATTGGCGTGGAAAAATCTCAGCAAGGGCAAGGTTTGGGGCGGCAGTTGTTAGAACATATGATGATGATTGGTCGCAGACATGGCGGCATAAATATGTTTTTAGAAGTGCGTCCATCCAACAAAGCCGCCATTACCCTGTATGAAAAAATTGGCTTTAATGAAATGGCAATACGTAAAGGCTATTATCCCGCCAAAAATGGTCGCGAAGATGCGGTGTTAATGGGGATGGCGTTATGATGCAATGTGAGGGTGGGGCGGAATGACGTTAACGCGTGACGATATGCTAAGAGAGCTTGAGCTTTTGCCCGTATGGCGCGCGAAATATATTGAGCCGCCTGCTGAAGCTGTCGCTTTGCCAGTGAATGTGGTCGAGGCTACATCCGTCATTATGCCGCAAGAAACCGTTGCGATTGAAGCACGCGAAATTGAGGTTTTGGCGACTGAAAATGTCGCTGAAACTTCACATGTTTCAACCGCTAAAACAATCGGTGATTCATGCGTGGTTTGTCCTTTGATGAGCCTTGCGAATACTGCTGAAGCCACGCCTGCATGCCTACTAATCGCTTACTCACCTAATGCTGCAACTATAACCGCGGCTGAGTTATTCGCAGGCGAGCAGGGCGAGCTACTTAACAATATGCTTGCGGCGATTAAACTTAAACTTTCTACAGAAACTTTCATGCCACTCAACCAGTCACCCTTTGAACAAACTAAGGTGATGTTAGTGCTAGGTGGGTTAGCTGCACAAAGTTTATTAGCGTCGGATGCGGCTATTGATGATTTACGTGCTAGGCTACACGAAGTGCAAGGGCATAGCTTGATTGTCACTTACCCCCCCTCTCATTTGTTGCAACACCCAATCGATAAAGCAAAAGCATGGCAAGATTTATTATTGGCAAAAAAAGCTATGGCAGACTTGCAATCCTAAATGTTGCCCGCATTTAATTGTTATGTGTTTTGGTTTGAATAATTAGCGATTTATTTTATATAAGTATCATTTAAATTTTGGAGGAAATATGCGTCAATTACTATTAAAGTTTACGGCATTACTATTGGTTTTAAGCCTGACTGGTTGCGGCTACAACACGTTTCAAAGCCAAGATGAGGAAGTTAAAGCCAGCTGGGCAGAAGTATTAAACCAATATCAACGCCGTGCAGATTTAGTGCCTAACTTGGTGAAAACCGTAAAAGGCTATGCCGACCACGAAGAAAAAGTATTTGCCGAAGTAGCCGAAGCGCGCTCAAAAGTGAGCAGTATTCAAGCCACACCAGAATTGGTAAACGACCCAGAAGCCTTTGCCAAATTCCAAGCCGCACAAGCGCAAATGACCTCAGCGCTTTCACGTTTATTAGCCGTTTCTGAAAACTACCCACAATTGAAAGCCGATGCTGGTTTCCGCGATTTACAAGCTCAACTTGAAGGCACAGAAAACCGCGTTACCGTGGCACGTAACCGCTATATCGAAACGATTAAATCTTACAACATTAGCGTGCGTTCTTTCCCCAGCAATTTAACTGCGATGATGTTTGGCTATCAACCAAAACCATCCTTTACGGTTGAAAACGAAAAAGAGATTTCTAAAGCGCCTAGTGTGGATTTTGGCGATAAAAAGTAAGCTAGTCTAATGCGTTTTATACGCTATTTTGTGATTTGGCTGGCGCTGCTGCTCAGTACTGTAGCGCAGGCCGAGCTTGTGGCTATTCCGCCATTGGCGCATCGTGTGACTGATTTAACCAATACGCTGAGTGTTGATCAGCAAGCCGCGCTTGAAAGCAAACTGCAAGCCTTTGAACAAAGCAAAGGCAGTCAAATTGCAATTCTAATGATCCCCACCACTCAACCAGAAGATATTGCCCAATACAGCATACGCGTGGTCGATGCATGGAAGCTTGGGCGCGAAAAATCTGATGATGGCGTGTTGGTGATCGTTGCCAAAGATGACCGTAAAATGCGTATTGAAGTGGGTTACGGTTTAGAAGGCGCGATTCCCGATGCTATTGCCAAGCGTATCGTTAGCGATATGATGAAGCCTAGTTTTAAGCAAGGCGATTTTTATGGTGGGCTGGATGCGGCGACCATGCAATTGACCAAACTCATTGATGGCGAGGCATTGCCTCCACCTACAAAAAAACAAAATACAAATGCTGGTGGTGTCGAGCAATATTTTGTACTGCTACTGATTGTCGCAGTCATTTTGGGGGGTATTTTAACCTCAATATTCGGGCAGTTTTTTGGCTCACTCGCTACTGGCGGGATTGTCGGTGCTTTAGTGTGGCTGCTTACATCTCTGGTTGCCGCTTCTGTTATTGCTGCGATTATTGCTTTAGTGTTTACATTGATGTCTGGCGGGCGTGGAGGCTTGCCAATTGGTGGCTATGGCGGTGGTTTTGGGGGAGGAGGTTTTGGTGGAGGCGGTGGCTTTAGCGGCGGCGGAGGTGATTTTGGTGGCGGTGGCGCGTCGGGGGATTGGTAGCAGATGAAATATCACGGCATTCAACGATTTTTTAGACACATCATCTGCACGCCTTGGCATGTGGAGTGCCATTTTTCTAAGCACGCCATGCACAATATCGAAATGGCGATCAAGCAAAGCGAAAAATCGCATATGGGCGAGATTCGCTTTGTGGTGGAAGCTCATCTTCACACCATGGAAATTCTTGCAGGCAAAACGCCGAGAAAACGCGCCCTAGAACTATTTTCACAACTCGGCATTTGGGATACCGAACACAATACAGGCGTGTTGCTGTATTTGTTACTGGCAGACCGCGATATTGAAATTGTTGCAGATCGTGGCATTCACCAATATGTTGGTAGTGCTGGCTGGGAAGAGATCTGCAAAGAAATTGAACAGCAGTTCCGCAAAGGTGCATTTGAAGCTGGTACGCTTTACGGCATCAATCAAATTACGCAACGTCTAGTGCAACAATTTCCTAGTGATGGGCAGATCGGCAAAAATGAATTACCAGACAAACCGCTGGTGTTGTAGAAGCTTTTAATCAAAGAGCCTCTAACATTTAGGATGGCTGTGAAGCGAGTGCCAATGAAGGCTAGCTTGCAGAATGTATATTAAGTCACCAAGTCTGAAAAATCAGTTAACGCAGTCACCCAAACAACCAAACACAGATGGTTTTTGGGTGACTTTTGTTGTTATAACCTAAATTGAGATAACTGCAGCTTGGCTTAGGTCTCATCATAAGGTTGGCAGAATCTCTGGTAACGCTTCAGTTGCTGGTTCAGTCGATGTGACGCTTGGTAAATCTACGCCCTCATGGTTCATCAGCACTACCACTACGACTTTGTCGTTCACAAAATCTAATTCAGTGGTTTTGTAGTATGCGCCTTTTTCATCGGTAATTAGGTTGTGGTATTGCCAAATAGAGGCAACCACTTTACCCCCAACATTTTTAATGTCGTTTTGACTACTTGGTTTGCCAAATTGACTGAGAATTTGTTCTTTCTCAACGCCGTTGATTGTTGCAACAAACTCTTTTTCGGTGGTGGGAATGGACGAGTTATTGGAAACTTGCAAAAAATCTGCAAAGGTAGAGGTTGAAAGCAGGGTTAGAGCGAGTGAAGAAAGTAAAACTAAGCGATTGGTTCTCATGGCTAGCACTCCATATAAAGTTAAGAAGTATTTACAACGGTGAACACGAACTTTGCATTTATTTCTCGCGCCGCTAGTTTTAACTAGAGCGAGTTACTCACACTTGCTAGCAGATAAGCTAGCTTTCACTCTAGATGGCGTTTAGTCTGTATCGTCCTCATTTAAACTTTCTTGAGAGTTTTCCTCAATCTTTTCAATGAGTACCGAGTGCAGACGCCTGCTATCAGCACGTAATACGGTAAAGCGCATTGCATTAAAGACGATTTGTTCTCCACGTTTTGGCAAGTGCCCAAATTGACTAACAATTAAGCCACCAATGGTTGAAAACTCTTCATCGCTAAAGTCTGAACCTAGCACTTCGTTAAAGTCTTCAATTTCAGTCAGCGCCTTGACGCGGTAGCGACCTTGCGCATCTTGAATAATGTTGTCTTCGGTTTCATCAAAGTCGTATTCATCTTCAATGTCACCCACGATTTGCTCGAGTACATCCTCTATCGTTACCATACCTGCTACGCCACCATATTCATCCACCACGATGGCGATATGGTTGCGGTTGCTGCGAAATTCTTTGAGTAACACGTTGAGTCGTTTTGCTTCTGGTATAAATACCGCGGGCCTTAACATATCGCGTACATCAAACTCTTCACCTGCATAGTACCGTAGTAAATCTTTAGCAAGCAGTATGCCAATCACATCATCTCTGCCATCTTCAATGACGGGAAAGCGTGAATGTGCAGCTTCAATCACAAAGGGGATAAATTTTTCTGGCGGGTGGGTGATGTCGATGACATCCATTTGCGAGCGCGGAATCATAATGTCACGCACTTGCATCTCGCTCACTTGCAGCACACCTTCAATCATAGAAAGTGCATCTGCGTCGAGTAGGTTTTTTTCGTAAGCAGCGTGTAACTGCTCAATCAGTTGCTCGCGGTCTTCAGGCTCACGCAGTAAAAAGTGGCTGATACGTTCTAAAAATGTGGGTTTGTGTTGCGTCTTTTCCGAATCACTAGCCATTAATTGGCATCCTCTGTAACAAGATAGGGGTTAGCATACCCTAATTTTGTGATAATTTCAGTTTCAATAGACTCCATTAAGTCTGCTTGTTCTTCAATTTCATGGTCATAACCATGCACATGCAATACGCCATGCACAGTTAAATGGGCGTAATGCGCTTCTAGGGGTTTGCCTTGTTCCGCGGCTTCTTTTGCCACCACTGGGGCGCAGATAATAATATCGCCAATCAGATAGGGCTCTTCCGCCAGCGGAAAAGTTAATACGTTAGTAGCATAATCCTTGCCACGGTAGGCTTTGTTGAGTGCGCGGCCTTCTGCTTCATCCACAATGCGCAGGGTAATCTCGCTATCGACACGCAGCGTCTTGCGCGCCCATCGTTTAAATTGTTGTGGTGTGGGCAAATTCGCTAACTCACTAGCATATTGAATTTGCATCCATAATTTAGGCATTCGGCTTACTTTCAGATTCTGGGCGATGGCTTTGTTCGTGGCGGTTTACGTTGGGCTGCGCATGCTTGGCTGCGTCATATTTCTCATAGGCATTGACGATTTTTTGCACTAAGGGATGGCGCACAACATCGTCCGATAAAAACTGGGTAAAAGCGATACCACGGATGTCTTTCAGCACTTGTTGCGCTTCTACCAAGCCGCTTTTTTGTCCGCGACCTAAGTCAATTTGCGTCACATCACCTGTAATTACAGCCTTTGTGCCAAAGCCTATGCGGGTGAGAAACATCTTCATTTGTTCGGGCGTGGTATTTTGTGCTTCATCTAAAATAATAAAGCTTTGGTTGAGCGTGCGGCCGCGCATATAGGCCAGCGGGGCGACTTCAATTGCGCCACGTTCAAACATTTTATTGACGGTATCATAGCCTGCTAAATCGTACAGTGCATCGTAAAGCGGGCGCAAGTAGGGGTCAACTTTTTGGTTTAAATCACCGGGTAAAAAGCCCAAGCGTTCACCTGCTTCTACAGCAGGACGCACCAAAACGATGCGTTTTACCTTGTCGCGGGTCATTGCATCCACCGCAGAAGCTACCGCCAAGTAAGTTTTACCTGTACCCGCAGGGCCAATGCCGAACGAAATATCGTAATCTTGAATCTGCTGCAAATAAGCCACTTGGCGTGGCGTGCGGCCATGTAAATCACCACGGCGGGTCATTAGCGTAGGCATGGCGCTTGAAACGACTGATTCTGGCTGTAGTTTGTTGATTTCTACCAAGCCGAGTTGTATTTCTTCCAGTTCGATTGGGTTTTTGCTATTTTTGTAAAATTTCTCAATCAATTGTTTGGCAAGGCGTGTGTTTTCTAGCTCACCATTGAAGCGAAAATGCGCCCCACGTCGAACTATGGTGACATCAAGCGCATCTTCAATTTGCTTGAGGTTTTCGTCCAACGCACCACACAAGTTGGCAAGACGCAGGTTATCTTCAGGCTGTAAGGTGGTTTCCATTAAGTATTCACAATTTCGCCGCGTAATCTGCGCGGGTTAGAGACATCGGTAATTTTAACTTGTACGAACTGATGTATTAAATCGGTACTGCCAGTAATATCGACAATGCGGTTGTTATCAGTTTTGCCTGCCAGTTCGTCGGCATTTTTCCAAGAGGCACTTTCTATCAATACGCGCTGCACTGTGCCTAACATGGCTTCAGAAATGGCTTTACCTTGCGCTTCGTTAATCGCTTGTAGTTTACTTAGGCGAGTTAGTTTCACTTCTTGAGGCGTATCGTCTTTAAGAAATGCGGCTGGCGTACCTGGGCGAGGGCTGTATAAAAAACTAAAGCTGTTATCAAAGCCTACATCGGTCATTAACTTCACTGTCGCTTCAAAATCTGCTTCAGTTTCCCCAGGAAAGCCGACGATAAAATCTGAGGTAAAGGTAAGGTTGGCGTTAGCTGCACGTAATTTGCGGATGATGCTTTTGTATTGCAAGCCTGTGTAATTACGCTTCATCGCCATTAAAATGCGATCAGAACCTGCTTGAACAGGCAAATGTAGTTGTGCCGCAAGTTTTGGGATATTGGCAAAACAGGCAATCAGCGCATCGTTCATTTCATTCGGGTGGCTGGTGGTAAAGCGTATGCGCTCAATTTGCGGGATTTCTGCAATATATTCAATTAATTTGGCTAAATCCGCGTGCTCCCCTTGCGCATTCGTGCTGCGATATGAATTTACGTTTTGACCTAACAAAGTGATTTCTTTCACGTCTTGTTCCGTAAGCTGAATGGCCTCAGTCAAAATGTCGTCAAATGGACGCGAGACTTCTTCGCCACGGGTGTAAGGTACCACGCAAAATGTGCAATATTTGCTGCAACCTTCCATAATGCTTAAAAATGCGGTGGCACCTTCAACTTTGGGAGGCGGCAGACGGTCAAATTTTTCAATTTCGGGGAAGCTAATATCCACCTGCGATTGACCGCTATTTTGACTATCTTTAATCATTTGCGGTAAGCGGTGCAGTGTTTGTGGGCCGAATACCACGTCAACATAAGGTGCACGTTCTATAATGTGCGCACCTTCTTGGCTCGCAACGCAGCCGCCCACACCAATCACTAAGTTTGGATTTTTTTCTTTAAGTGGAATAAACCGCCCTAGGTGGCTAAATACTTTATCCTCAGCTTTTTCGCGCACAGAGCAGGTGTTAAGCAAGATAACATCGGCTTCTTCCACGATTTCTGTGGTTTCCATGCCATCAGCAGCTTGGAGCATATCCATCATGCGAGATGAATCATACTCATTCATCTGGCAGCCAAAGGTTTTGATAAAGACTTTTTTAGGGGGTATTTGGGAGCTGTTGCTCATGTTTTGGTTGATGATCGTAGCATGTTTCTTAAGTGAATATTGTAGCTTAATCGGCTTGGGTGCGCTATCTATGTGTCGAACTTTGTCAATTTGTAAGTGGTTTAACAATTCGTAGCTTGACCTTGTTGAATGCTAAAATCTAGCATTGGCGCGGCTGGCACGCTAACTGCTTAAAATTTAGGGCTTCTTTTTAAGTGTTTATGAGCAAGCTAAAACCTGTAAAGTATTGTAAAAAATGTATCAATTTATTGTTTGGAGAAAATTTAATGAGTTTGAAAAAAATTAAGTTGGCATTAGGCGCAGTTGCTGGTGTTTCATTAGCAATGCCAATGTTGGCTTTCGCGGCTGCCGATATGGAAGCAGCTATGAAGGATGCAAACAACTGGGCGCATCCACGTGGTCAATACAATAACCAAGGTTACAGCACCTTGGCACAAATCAACAAAAGCAATATAAAACAAGTGAAACAAGCTTGGACGTTTTCAACAGGTGTAAACCGTGGTCATGAAGGTGCACCAATTGTTGTTGGTAACATGATGTATGTACATACAGCATTCCCTAACAATATCTACGCACTTGATTTAAACGACAATCAAAAAATCGTATGGTCATATTTCCCTAAACAAGACCCAAGCGTACAAGCAGTACTTTGCTGCGATAACGTTTCACGTGGTTTAGGTTACGGCGATGGCAAAATATTCTTGCAACAAAACGACGGTCTCTTGGTTGCTTTGGATGCTAAAACTGGTGCTAAGGTTTGGGATGTTAAAGTTACTGACCCTAAAGTTGGCGCGACAAACACTAACGCACCACACGTAATCAAAGACAAAGTATTAACAGGTTGTTCAGGTGCTGAGTTTGGTGTGCGTTGCTTTATCGTCGCGTACAGCATTAAAGATGGCTCGCAGCTTTGGAAAGCCTACTCAACAGGCCCAGACTCTGAAACATTGCATGATGCAAATACCAACAAAGACAATCCTCAATACAATGCATTATCAGTATATGAAGATGTTAATG
>CAZUGV010000018.1:0-18979 GCA_964620425.1 uncultured Methylophilaceae bacterium
TGGTCGGCGTGGAGAGATTCGAACTCCCGACATCCTGCTCCCAAAGCAGGCGCGCTACCAGGCTACGCTACACGCCGAAGAGGCAGAAATATACATGAACACTCCGTTTTGGTCAAATCTATTCTGCAAGAAATGCATAAAAAATCAGATTAGCCTGTTAAAATAGCAGATTATTTTTATACTTCTTCAAGTTGTTAGCTATGTCCGCACAAATTATTAACGGTAAATTAATCGCAGAAAATATGCTGCTAGAGATCAAGGAACGTATCAACACGAGGCTAGCCCAAAACAAACGTGCGCCTGGGCTTGCGGTTATTTTAATCGGCGGAGACCCAGCCTCTAGCGTATATGTGCGCAACAAACGCGCTGCCTGCGAAAAAGTTGGTATACGCTCAGTTGCGTATGACTTGGCAGAAAGCACCAGTGAAGCTGACTTACTTACGCTGATTCAACAATTAAATGCGGATGACAGCATAGACGGAATTTTGGTGCAATCACCCTTACCTGCTCAAATCAATGAAAAATTAGTCATTGAGCATATCAGTGCCGATAAAGATGTTGATGGCTTTCACCCTTACAATATTGGCAGACTGGCTGTGCGCCAGCCCACATTACGTTCTTGCACCCCGTTTGGCGTGATTAAAATGCTTCATGCAACTGGCATATCCTTGATGGGCTTAGACGCTGTAGTTGTTGGTGTTTCAAATCATGTTGGTAGGCCAATGGCATTGGAACTCCTACTAGCAGGTTGCACCGTCACTTGCTGCCACCGACACACCAAGGATTTGCGAGCCAATGTTGAGCGTGCTGATTTAGTCGTTGTGGCGGCAGGTAAGCCAGGACTAGTTAAAGGTGAGTGGATTAAACAAGGCGCCGTGGTCATTGATATTGGGATTAACCGCCTACCTGATGGCAGCCTTTGCGGAGACGTTGACTTTAAAAGCGCAAAAGAGCGTGCGGGCTGGATTACCCCAGTTCCTGGAGGTGTGGGGCCGATGACGGTTGCAACGCTAATGGCAAATACACTGCAAGCACTTGAGTTATTTGAAAATAAGGGCGCATTCTAATCCTTTCTTTAAGGCTTGCATATTCACATAATCAGTGTACACTTTGCACCGCTTTAAATTTATGTTAGTAAATTTTTTATTTTTGTATTTTGAAAGTTCAAGGCACATATGGCAGAAGCTATAACAAAACAATTTGTTCCTTACCAAGCAACACCTGATGAAGAGTATATGAACGAGAAGCAACATAACCACTTCCGTAAAATACTTAACGACTGGAAATCAGAGCTTAGTCACGATATTGACCGTACCGTGCATACCATGCAAGACGAAGTAACAATGTTTGCTGACCCGAATGACCGCGCGAGCCAAGAGTCTGACATGGCTCTAGAACTTCGAAACCGAGACCGTGAGCGCAAACTAATCAAAAAAATTGATGAGACGCTCACGAAAATTGACCAAGGTGAATATGGGTATTGCAATGGTTGCGGCATTGAAATTGGTCTTAAACGCTTAGAAGCAAGACCAACTGCCACACTTTGTATTGACTGTAAAACATTAGATGAGATGCGTGAAAAACAAGTAGCAAAATGACTTTTTAGCTACATTCAGCATTACTTTGCGCACAGAAAACTTTTAGTAATATCTTAACAATACATTTATACAATAAAAAGCCCGCTTTTGCGGGCTTTTTATTGACCTACACCGCCTTACTACTATTCAGCAGCTGGTTCACTTGTTTCGTCTGATTCAGGCGCTTCTATAAGCGCTTTCATACTTAAACGTACACGACCTTTTTCATCAGCCTCTACCACTTTCACCTTGACAACATCGCCCTCTTTTAAGAAATCGGCCACAGCGTTTACACGTTGGTGAGCGATTTGTGAAATGTGTAACAGGCCATCTTTACCTGGCAACAATGAAACAATCGCACCAAAATCAAGCAATTTAATCACTGTACCGTCATAAGTTTGGCCAATTTCAACTTCAGCAGTAATGGCTTCAATGCGTTTTTTCGCCTCTTCACCCGCATCTGCATTAACACAACCAATCTTGATCGTACCATCTTCTTCAATATCAATTGTTGTGCCAGTTTCTTCAGTTAACGCACGAATCACCGCACCGCCCTTACCAATCACATCACGGATTTTTTCAGGGTTGATTTTCATGGTAATGATACGTGGTGCAAATGCTGAAAGCTCTTGACGAGTTTCGCTCATGGCTTCTTTCATGATGCCAAGGATATGCATACGACCTTCTTTAGCTTGGCTCAACGCAACATCCATAATCTCGGTAGTGATACCTGTGATTTTGATGTCCATTTGCAAAGCGGTAATGCCTTCGCTAGTACCTGCCACTTTAAAGTCCATATCACCAAGATGATCTTCGTCGCCTAAAATATCGGTCAACACTGCAACGCGGTTGCCTTCTTTAATCAAGCCCATTGCAATACCTGCAACGTGTGCTTTCATTGGCACGCCAGCATCCATCAATGCCAAGCAACCACCACATACGGAAGCCATTGAGCTTGAGCCGTTTGACTCAGTAATTTCAGATACCACACGCACGGTGTAACCAAACTCTTCTTGGCTTGGCAAAGCAGCGACCAAAGCACGTTTTGCTAAACGACCGTGACCAATTTCGCGGCGTTTTGGTGTACCCACACGACCAGTTTCACCAGTTGCGTATGGAGGCATGTTGTAGTGCAACATAAAGCGGTCTGCATATTCACCTTGCAAAGCATCAATCATTTGCTCATCACGGCCAGTACCTAAGGTTGCAACCACCAAGGCTTGTGTTTCACCACGTGTAAACAATGCAGAACCGTGTGTACGTGGCAACACGCCTGTACGAATGCTAATCGGACGTACTGTACGCGTATCACGACCATCAATACGTGGCTCACCGTTTAAGATTTGACCGCGCACCACTTTAGCTTCCAAGTTAAAGAAAGCGCCTTTGATTTCGTTGGCTTCTGTTGTTGATGTTTCTTCTGTAATCAACTCAGCCAATACGCGATTTTTGATTTCATCTAACTTGGCAGAACGTGTGCCTTTAGATTTGATTTTGTAAGCTTCGTTGATGTCTGCACCTGCTAATGCAGTGACTTTTTCAATCACAGCTGTGTTTGGTTCTGGCGGTGTCCAATCCCAAGCGTCTTTACCGACTTCTGCCGCCATTTCGTTAATCATGTTAACTACGGCTTGCAATTGCTCGTGACCAAACACCACAGCGCCTAACATTACATCTTCTGGCAACTCTTTCGCTTCTGATTCAACCATCAACACCGCGCTGTCAGTTGCAGCAACCACTAAATCTAATGCAGTTTCTTTGAGCTGTGTTGCTGTAGGGTTTAGTACGTACTCACCATTGATGTAACCAACACGTGCCGCACCGATTGGACCGTAGAATGGAATACCTGAAATGGCCAAAGCCGCTGAAGCACCGATAATTGCAGGAATATCCGCATCAATTTCGCTGTCTGATGACATCACAGTCGCAACGATTTGCACTTCGTTATAAAACGCTTCAGGGAATAATGGACGCAATGGACGATCGATTAAGCGTGAAGTGAGTGTTTCCTTCTCTGAAGGACGGCCTTCGCGCTTGAAGAAGCCACCAGGAATCTTACCAGCCGCATAGGTTTTTTCTTGATAATCAACCGTTAATGGAAAAAAATCTTGACCTGCTTTTACTTCAGTTTTACCAACAACGGTCACTAAAACAACGGTATCACCATAACTTACCATCACCGCGCCATCTGATTGACGCGCAATTTCGCCCGTTTCTAAGGTGAGCTCATGCGCACCGTATTGAATACTTTTCTTTACTTTGTTAAACATTTTTCATTCCTCTTGATATACCACACTTAACTACACAACATTTACTCTTACTATTCTAGAGTAAAGCTCCAATGAAAAAGCCGAATAACATTGCGGTTTGCAATGCTATTCGGCTTTTCTTTATTCACAACAATATTGCCAGTGCTACCAACTTACTTACGGATACCCAAGCTAGTAATCAATGTACGATAACGCGCATTGTCTTTACGTTTTAGGTAATCTAATAATTTACGACGTTGACTAACCAATGCTAACAAACCACGACGTGAGTGATGATCTTTTGCATTGCTTTTGAAGTGCTCTGTCAAATAGGTGATACGTGCGCTTAAAAGTGCCACTTGCACTTCTGGACTACCTGTATCATTCGGTGCGCGTTGATAATCAGCAACGATTTTTGCTGTTTCTTGAACTGTAATTGCCATAACTTGATATCCTGTTTTATTTGAGATGTGTTTTGCGTCAATGTAAAAGCAGGTAACATCATGACCCGCGAATACATTCATTTACAATGAACCCAACATTATAAACTTAAAACCATAATATTAACAAGCACTTCTATTAAACCACAGACCACCAAACGTACCATTTAGGTAAAGTTTGGTAAAGATAGCTGCTGACCGCTCAATTTTATATATAATAAAAATGAAACGTTTCATTTTTATTATTGTCTATCACGCAATAGAAACTCTTGATACACACTATGATTGAGTGCACATTACCAAAACATAAGCTTGGGCGACCAAAGCAAGGCACGGAGCAGGCCCGTATGGATCAATTGCTTGATACCGCTTTAGATTTGTTCTTGCAAATTGGCTATGCAAACACCAGTATCGCCAAAATCGCGACTGCTGCTGGTGTTTCAACCCGCACAATTTATAGCCTTTACACAAATAAAGCAGACTTAATGGTTGCTGCTGTGTCACGTATGGTTAACCAAGATTTGTTGGAAATCAACAAAGTTTCTCAGTTCGCAAATGCCTCACCTGAAAAAACGCTTCCTGCAATTTGCAAAATTGTTCTTGAGCGCATCACCAGCGACAAGATTATCTCCCTCTATCGCATGGGAGTTGCCGAGGGGTTTAGATTTCCTGAACTTGCCAAGAAAATGCAATTATGTGGCCCAAAGCGTATTGAAACGATTATCGCTGAATACTTAGAGCAACAATCAGCTTTGGGGGTATTGCATATTGTGAATGCGCAACAATCAGCGTCATTATTTCTACATATGCTGATTTCTGAGCCGCGCCATAAGTTTTTATTCGGTTTTGCAACCCCAGAGTTCGGCTGGAATGCTGAACAACATGTTGAAAACGTAGTCAGAACATTTCTGCACGGAACACTCAAGAAAAAGTGACTTAATTAAATGAACATCTCCCACCAATCAAACATCACTCGCAAACTGAGCCTGGTAACGTCTTTATTGCTTTTAAGTGTATTGAACACTCACTGTAGCTTGATTCCAGAGTTTCAACCGACTGCTGTGAAAACACCAACCACTTGGCATGCGCCATTACCACACGGAGGTAACGCTGAAAACCTGATGGATTGGTGGAAGCAATTTAACGACCCTACACTTAATACACTATTGGGAGCGGCAGAACGCGCAAACCCTTCATTAGATATTGCCATGGCCAATATCAAAGTGGCTCGGGCAGCAGCTGGTATTGCGCGAGCAAACCGACTTCCTAGCTTTTCGGGCAACGCATCTGACACACGCTCCAAAAGTAATGCGGCATTTGGTAACAACGCTTTTTCAAACATTATTGAGACAAGTAAAACCTCTATAGACGCTAGCTGGGAGCTTGATTTATTTGGTGCCATCAAATACTCTCAGCAGGCGGCACAAGCAAGATTGCAAGCTAAGCAGAGCGACTGGCACGACGCCAGAATAAGTCTTGCTGCTGAAGTGGCGAATAATTACTTGGATTACCGCACATGCCAACGCTTAACCAATGCGTATCAACAACAACTAGACTCAAAAAATGAAACAGTACGTTTAACCAATATAAAAACCAAGGCTGGTTTTGCTGCGCCAGCCGATGCGGCTTTAGCGGAAGCAAGCGCAAAAAGTACCGAATCCACTTTAATAGCGCAACAAGCGCAATGTGACATCACAGTGAAATCTTTGGTCGCCCTTACAGGCATGGATGAACCTCAACTAAAAACAACATTAGTCGATGGCATCGCCATATTACCTGAGCCGAATTTATTTAAAGTAGATACAATCCCAGCAGACATAGTGAGGCAACGTCCAGATTTATTCTCTAGCGAACTTGCCATTGCCGCTGCCTATGCCGATATGGGCAACGCCGAGGCCAATCGCTACCCCAACTTTTCATTAAATGGTTCGATTGGCTTTTCGTCCACCTCGGTACGTGGCGGCAGCATCAGTGGTGACACTTGGTCTTTTGGCCCTTCACTTTCTATACCGATTTTTAACGCTGGCAAACTAAAAGCTCAAGTAACTAGTGCTGAGGGGAAATATGAGCTCGCCATCGCCACGCACCAACAGAACGTGCGAAATGCCATCAAAGAGGTTGAGCAAGCGTTAGTCAACTTACAGAGTGCAACACAACGCGTGCAACTTGAGCAAGTGAGCACAGCACAATATCAGCAATACTTTCAAGCCACCGAAATCAACTGGAAATCAGGAGGCGCAAGTTTACTAACACTTGAAGACGCGCGCCGCCAAGCGATTAATGCTGAGATAACCCTGTTTAACCAAGAGCGCGATCGGGTCAAATATTGGATTGCATTGTACAAAGCCATTGGCGGCGGTTGGTATGTGAGCAATCAAAACAAAAAATCTGGAGAAAAATTATGAGTAGCAACAAAACTAGGAAAATCATCATCATCTGTTTGTGCATGATGCTCGTTGCGATTATTTTGGTTTTTGCAATGAACAAGCTGTCACACTCAAGGACAAACTCGACTAACACTAAAGCAAGTGCCCCGCAATTAGGTGCTGGCAAAGCCGTGCTTACAGTGGAAACAACACAGCCAACCCAACAAAACTTGCCTTTGAAAATTCGTATTAATGGCACGATTTCAGCTTGGCAAGAGGCACAAGTTGGCGCTGAAATTGGTGGCTTACGCATTTCGCAAGTGCTGGCTGATATTGGAGATGAAGTAAAACGTGGCCAATTATTAGTCGCACTGAATGATGAAACCATTATCGCTGCTTTGCACAAACAACAAGCAACCGTTGCCGCTAACAAAGCCAGCCTTGCCGAAGCAAAATCCAACGCAGATCGCGCACGTGAAATTAAAGATAGCGGCGCCATTTCCACACAACAAATCAATCAATATTTAATCGCAGAAGAAACCGCAAAAGCCAACCTAGCGGCCTCGCAAGCAGAGCTTGAAAATCAACAAATTCAGCTCAAACATACACGCATTGTCGCAGCGGATGATGGGATTATCTCTTCTCGTAGTGCCAATCTTGGCAATGTGGTTTCCACAGGCAGTGAGCTATTTAAACTCATCAGACAAGCACGTATTGAATGGCGAGCCGAGGTCAATGCGGAGCAGCTATCCCACATACACAAAGGTCAGAAAGTCAATCTAGCGCTACCGAATGGCAAAGAGATCATAGGGTATGTACGTAGCACTGCACCAACACTAGATGCAAATACACGCAACGCGTTAGTGTATGTCGACATTGCTAAACATGCCGCGCCCCCTGGTATGTATGCACAAGGCGAGATTGAAACTGGCCATCAGCCTGCACTCTTAGTGCCCCAAGCAACTGTAATTATGCGCGACGGCAGAAGCTATGTGTTTGAAGTGGGCGCTAATCAACATGTGATACAGCACGCCATTACAACTGGTCGCCGCACAGGAGATTTGGTAGAAATCACCAGCAACTTTACGGGCAATGATGCCACTGGCGCTGGCGTTACGATCAACACCAAACTTGTCGCGACGGGCGGTGCATTCTTAAATGATGGCGACATCGTCAGCGTCACTAACACACAAAAGGCGGCAAAATGAATTTTTCTGCTTGGTCTATCCGCAACCCCGTTCCGTCGATATTGCTATTTGCAGTCCTCACCTACATTGGGCTAGTGAGCTTAAAAAATTTAAGCATTCAGAACTTTCCTGATATTGAAATCCCAGTCATTTCAGTCAGCGCTACGCTAGAAGGTGCCGCGCCGCCCCAATTAGAAACTGAAGTTGCCCGCAAAATTGAAGACAAGATTGCCAGTATTGGTGGCATTGAGCATATTCGCACCACGATTACGGATGGCTCAGTCAATATCAGCGTCGAATTTAGCATCGACAAAAACTCTGAAGAGGCACTCAACCAAGTTCGCAATGCTGTAGATAGCGCACGCTCAGACCTCCCTGCCACGTTACTCAACCCCGTCGTCTCTAAGCTCAACACGTCTGGCAACACGCTATTAACTTATGTGGTTGAAACCAAGCATATGAGCGAGCAAGAGCTCTCTTGGTTTATTGATAATGATTTATCCAAAGCACTTTTATCTGTCAAAGGTGTGGGTAAAATTGCGCGTATCGGCGGGGTTGACCGCGAAATTCAGGTGAACCTAGACCCTACCCTAATGGCAGGTTTGGGAGTTACTGCAGCAGATGTCTCCAGTCAGCTCAAGAAAGTACAGCAAGATGCTTCTGGCGGACGCGGCGACATCGGCAATGCCATACAGTCATTCCGCACATTAGGCGCGGTTGGTTCGGTTGAAGAAATTGCCAATCTCGATATTCCTCTGAGCACGGGCAAGCACGTCAAACTTGATCAAGTCGCCCATATGATTGACACCAATGCAGAGCGCTCAACCTATGCCACGCTGGATGGCAAACCCGTGATTGGGTTTGAAATTACGCGCGTCAGAGGCACCAGTGAGGTGACGGTAGCGAAAGCCGTGCGAGAGGAAATCAATCGTTTATCTAAACTCAACCCAAATCTACAAATTAAAGAAGCCTTTAATTCCGTAAAACCCGTAGAAGACAATTACGAAGGCTCAATGCACCTGTTATACGAAGGTGCAATCCTCGCAGTCATCGTCGTTTGGTTATTTTTACGAGATTGGCGTGCCACCTTGGTGGCTACCATTGCCTTACCACTGTCGATTATCCCCACCTTTGCTGCCATGTATTACGCAAACTTTAGCTTAAATGTGCTCACATTGCTGGCGCTTGCGCTCGTTGTCGGTATTTTGGTGGATGACGCCATTGTCGAAATTGAAAACATCGTGCGCCATTTGCGCATGGGCAAAACGCCCTACCAAGCCGCAATGGAAGCCGCCGATGAAATTGGCTTTGCGGTGATAGCAACCACTTTCACATTAGTTGCCGTTTTCTTACCAACAGCCTTTATGGGTGGCATTCCTGGCAAATTCTTTAAACAATTTGGCATGACCGCCGCGGTGGCTGTCATGGCATCGCTCTTGGTCGCGCGCTTACTCACACCGATGATGTCGGCCTATATTTTAAAAGCCCACGCATCCGTCGTTGAACGAGATAGCGTATTGATGCGCGCTTATTTAAACATCGTGCATTGGTGTTTAAAATGGCGCAAAACCACCTTGTTCGGCATCACACTTTTTATTATCGGCTCCTTGGCTTTGGTACCGCTATTGCCTAAAGGCTTTGTACCTGCGGCAGATACCAGTCAAACGCGCGTTATGCTAGAACTGCAACCGGGTAGCACTTTGCAGCAAACCCGTGAAGTGGTAGCTAAAGCGGAGGATATTTTAAAACACATTCCTGAAGTGACTCAGGTATTTAGCGCCGTTGGGGTTAGCAGCTCAGGTGGGGGCGGACCTAATGCAACCACCACCAGCAATGATGTGCGCAAAGCAACGCTAACGGTGAACCTGCTAGACCGACAACATCGCCCGCAAAAACAATCTGAAATTGAAAATAATATCCGTGAACAGCTAAAATCACTCACAGGCACACGCATATCAGTAGGCGCTGGCGGCAATGGCGAGCGCTTACAAGTGACCCTTGCGAGTGATGACCCATTTGCATTACAAGCGGCTAGTAAATCAGTGGAGCATGATTTACGCACCATTAAAGGTTTAGGCAATATCACCTCAAGCGCCAGCTTACAACGCCCAGAAATTCAAATCACGCCTGATTTTGCTAAAGCTGCGGAACTAGGCGTTACAGTGCAATCATTGGCAGATGTTGTGCGTACCGCTACCGCTGGCGATTTCTCCAACACCATCCCCAAACTTAACTTACCACAACGCCAAGTGCCCATCCGTGTTCGCTTAGATGCGGCTTTCCGCCAAGATTTTAATGAAATCACTCAATTACGCGTTCCTTCAAAAAATGGCAGCGTGCCGCTATCTACCGTTGCCAATATAGAATTTGGCGGCGGCGCAACACAAATCAACCGCTTAGACCGTATGCGCAACATCACTTTTGAAGTGGAGTTGGGCGGCCGCCAGATTGGTGATGTCGTCAAAGAGGTTGCCGCATTACCTGCCATTCAAACCCTACCACCCAGTGTTAAACAACTGCAATCTGGCGATGCGCAACGCATGGCAGAATTATTCGGCAGTTTTGGCTCTGCCATGTTGATAGGCGTGATGTGTATTTATGTCGTGTTAGTGCTGTTATTCCACGATTTTCTGCAACCCATTACCATTTTGGGGGCATTACCACTCTCACTTGGCGGCGCTTTTCTTGCCTTACTCGTCACCAACAGCAGCTTTTCCATGCCATCCGTGATTGGCCTGCTGATGCTAATGGGGGTCGTCACCAAAAACTCAATTCTACTAGTGGAGTACGCCATTATCGCAAGACGAGATCGTGGATTGAATCGACTAGATGCGTTGATTGATGCCTGCCGCAAACGCGCCAGACCTATCTTAATGACCACCATCGCAATGGGCGCAGGCATGTTGCCGATTGCCTTAGGCTTTGGCGCAGACCCAAGTTTTCGCGCACCAATGGCAGTAACCGTCATCGGCGGTCTAATCACCTCAACCTTTTTAAGTTTATTGGTGATACCCGTGGGCTATACTTATGTCGATGATTTACTGCAAAAGATACGGGTTATTACACGCAAATTAAAAACACACTGATTGTTGGTCAAATGAATACTAAATGGTGAAGATATAGACAAAATATGAATCATTCAAAAAGCGCTCAAATATGCCATAAAATAAAACAATGCATATTGATCATTGGTATAGTCAGTCTGAGCATAAGTGGTTGTAGAAAAGCTCCTCCCCCTATTATTCCAAAAGAGGGGGAAGTCGTGACATGGAGGCCAAGCTCAGAACTCATCATAAGAGCCGTGCTAGGAGAACGGCGTGAGCATATACCAGACACACATTGCACTCGATGTGAAGATGAATTTTACCGTCCTGAGCAAGAGCGTTATTTAGGTCAATTTCCGGTTGATTATGAACCAGAAAAATTTCCCACTATCAGTGAAGAGGAAGCAAAAAAAGCTCCATTAGGACTCCCCTTTAACGGATTAGAGTTTAATTTGATGCTGAACGGTGCGAAGGCTAAAGCAACAGATAGGTCGATGAATTTAGAGTTGGATGATGTTAACCAAGTCAAGGTGCAGATTGATTATCTGGGTGATTTAGATGATATTGATTTCACAGAGTCCACATACGAAAAATATAAAGAATCTCCAGAGTTTAAACAAGCCTTACAAACACATGAATTTGGTCTTGATTGCTCTACCGAAAATGGCACAGGAATTGTAAAAAAATGCTTTGGGGCATCTGAAGATAAACAAATCTCAGGAGTTTATATTACTTCGTTTGGTGATGATGGTTGGCTAAATGGCCAATCTTCTGCACTTATTTATGGCGGAATACGAGTGAATTGGAAGATGCATCGCCAAAATTTAAAGCATTGGAAGGAAGTGGATGCGGCTATTTGGCGCTTGTTGGGAGCTTGGAATGTTTCACCGCATCCTGAGACACCAATCTATTTTGATAAAAATAAAGAAGGGGATTTAGTTGCTTGGCAATTAGCGCCTCAGTTAATTATTAAAACAAATTTAGGACAACGAAAAGTCAAAAGTTATAAGAGTTTTGATTCATCACGCTTTTTAGGGCAGTTTGCAATTGATTATCAGCCAAAAAAAGAAAGTCTTTTAGATAACAAGGTGCAAATAGAGGACATTTCAAACATACAAGAAGGGTTAACCTTCAATTTATTACTTAATCAAAAGCAAAATTTGCGTATTTACGATTTTTATTCCAGATCGGTGGAGGATCAGGTCAAAGTTAGCATCTCTAGAAGCGGGGGTGGGGGTAATACGCAAAACCCTAGAGAGTGGATTAAGTATCTACTTAGCCTTGGCAGCTTTATTATTACCGGAGAAAAATTCGACCGTTTTGGAATGGAATGTTATCCAAAAGAATACGGAGATTTAATTTGCATTGTAAAGGCCAACAATTCAGAGCATTCTGAATTTTTAATACAAGTTGATCGTGGAATCATCAACTATCCAAGCACAGGCTCAGTTACCGGGGAAGTCTTTACAGAAAAATATGGCGGTTATGTTAGTGTTAGATGGAGAACTGCTCTTGCTAACCTAAAAGACTGGCAAGAAATAGACTCTGCTATTTGGCGCCATTTAGACACTTGGAACGTAGCCCAATAAAATATATTGGGAACGTGTGCAGGCGAAATAAAAAACAACCCTTTTGAAATCTAATTTATTGGATATTGAAATTTAGGATCGACTGGCTGATATGAGCCGATTTAAGCATAAGGAATATTTTGCTGAGTGACTGCACTTATTTGTATTTCTGAAGTTGGCGAAAAATGAATTATTAAACTGGCTATGAATGATAATGATAATTTTAGGTAGCCATTTTGAGTTGTTATCGGTGGCATCTTCAGTCATGAATACTCAGGTAAAAAGGTAAACAACTATTTATTCACTATCAAACGCCTAGGCGCGATGCGCCCAGCCTCGGTCTGCTCGCCTAACCCTAAAAAAACACCGCTTTCAGAATAGATTCTAAACATGCCTGATAAATTTAAACCAGATTTCCAGACTTCTTGCCCACGCTTGAGGTAAAAAGCGCTTTCTTCATCTATCAACACTTTGGGCAAATCTTCAATGGCTGAGTCTGGTGGTAATAATGCGGCATCACGCGCTTCAACGGTCATATGTTCCAACGCCTCTATGGTAAGCGCTTGGGCTAAATCGTAATGCGCTGTCGTCAGCCGCCGCAACCCTGCCAAATGCGCACCACAGCCTAATTTAGCGCCAATATCTTCTGCCAAAGTGCGGATATACGTGCCTTTGCTACAGACAACGGTTACATCCAGCACATCATTCATCAAGCTGTGAAATTGAATATCAAAAATCGTGACTTCCCTTGCCGCACGCTCAAGTTCAACACCAGCTCTTGCATACTCATACAACGCCTTGCCCTCGTGCTTTAAAGCCGAGTACATTGGCGGCACTTGCTTAATATCCCCTATAAACTGCTTAATGACCGCCTGAATTTCAGACAAGCCAACAGTTACAGCTTGCGTTGTAAGCACTTCACCTTCGGCATCGGCTGTCGTGGTGGTTGCGCCTAATTTGATTAAAGCACGATAGCTTTTATCGGCATCTAATAAAAAATGAGAGAACTTGGTGGCTTCGCCAAAACATATTGGCAACAACCCTGTTGCGAGCGGATCTAAACTGCCAGTATGGCCAGCTTTAGCCGCCTGATAAATGCGCTTAACGATTTGTAGCGCTTGATTAGATGAAATACCGAGAGGTTTATCAAGCAGCAAAACGCCGCTAATTTCGCGTTTGATTCTTTTAAATTGCGCCATGATACGGCTTAAATATGCTTATTCTTTGGTGGGGTTTGACAGTGCATCATCAATCAATTGCGCCATTTTCATGCCGCGATCTATGGACGCATCATAGACAAAATGCAACTGAGGCACGGTGCGCAACAACATGCGTTTTGCTAATTGGGTGCGTAGAAAACCTGCAGACTTTTCTAGCCCTTCTTGTAGCTCTTTTGTGCCTTGCTTTGCACTATAGAATATTTTGGCATGCGCCATGTCGCCCGTCACTTCAACTTCAGTCACGGTGACCATGCCTACACGCGGATCTTTCACTTCAAACTGAAGTAAATCAGCTAATTCGCGCTGCATTTGTTCTGCAACGCGAACACTGCGGGAAAAGTCTTTTGCCATATACTTCCTATAGTCTCATTTGTGAATTAAAACTATAAAGTACGAGCCACTTCAACAACTTCATATACTTCCAACATATCACCCACCTCAATATCATTGAAGTTTTTCAGTGATAAGCCGCATTCAAAGTTATTTTTAACTTCTTTAACGTCATCTTTAAAGCGCTTCAATGAATCTAGCTCGCCAGAATGAATCACCACATCTTTACGCAATACGCGCACGCTTGAGGTACGTTTAATCAGCCCATCAACCACGTAACAGCCAGCAACAGAGCCAATCTTAGAAATACGGAATACTTCACGGATCTCTACTAAACCAATGACGCTTTCTTTCTTCTCTGGTGACAACATGCCGCCCAAGGCTGCTTTTACTTCGTCAACTGCCTCATAAATAATGTTGTAGTAACGCACATCCACACCAGCTGACTCAATCAACTTACGCGCACCTGCATCTGCTCGGACGTTAAAGCCGATTAACACCGCTTTAGAAGCTACGCTCAAGTTAACATCAGATTCACTAATTGCGCCCACACCCGTATGGATAATGTTTACTTTCACTTCATCCGTAGAAAGTTTTTGCAATGAGGTTGCCAATGCTTCGTAAGAACCTTGAACGTCTGATTTAATAATAAGCGCAAGCGTTTTAACTTCGCCTTCACCCATATTTTCAAACAGATTTTCCATCTTGGCCGCTTGTTGTCTTGCTAGTTTCACATCACGGAATTTACCTTGACGGAACAGTGCGATTTCACGCGCCTTACGCTCATCATTTAGTACGATGACTTCTTCGCCAGCACTTGGCACATCGGACAAACCAAGAATTTCTACTGGGATAGATGGGCCTGCTTCTTTAATATCGTTACCAGCCTCATCCAGCATTGCGCGTACGCGACCAAAAGCACTACCTGCCAGTATCATATCGCCACGTTTTAATGTACCTGATTGGACAAGAATTGTTGACACAGGGCCGCGACCTTTATCTAAGCGACCTTCAATCACCAAGCCTTTTGCAGGCGTATTTTTAGGCGCTTGTAACTCCAACACTTCTGATTGAAGCAACACTGCTTCCAATAACGCATCAATACCATGACCTGTTTTTGCTGAAACTTCAACAAACATGGCATCGCCGCCGTACTCTTCTGGAATCACCTCTTGCGCAACTAACTCTTGTTTCACACGCTCAGGGCTTGCACCTTGTTTATCAATTTTGTTTATCGCAACAACCAATGGCACATTACCTGCCTTAGCATGGTGAATCGCCTCGATAGTTTGTGGCATCACGCCATCATCGGCAGCAACGACAAGAATAACAACGTCAGTGGCTTTAGCACCACGTGCACGCATCGCCGTAAAGGCTTCGTGACCAGGGGTATCTAGGAATGTCACCATGCCACGTGGCGTTTCCACGTGATAAGCACCAATGTGCTGGGTAATGCCACCGGCCTCGCCCGATGCAACGCGTGTGCGACGAATATAATCCAACAACGATGTTTTACCATGGTCAACGTGACCCATCACCGTTACTACAGGTGGGCGCGTTTCTAAAATAGCTTCGGCATGTTCAGTTTCTTCAAGGAAAGTCTCAGGGTCGTTGGCGGCGGCAGCTTTCGCTGTGTGACCCATTTCCTCAACGATAATAATTGCTGTTTCTTGATCCAACACTTGGTTAATTGTGACCATCATGCCCATTTTCATGAGCGCCTTAATCACCTCACTGGCTTTCACCGCCATCTTATGAGCAAGATCAGCCACTGAAATAGTTTCTGGCACTAACACCTCATGAACGATAGGTTCAGTAGGCGCGTTAAATGCATGCTGCTGATCTTCATCATGACCTTTGTGAGATTTTTTACCTTTAGGTGCACGCCAACCTTGGCCGAGAGTCGTATCACCACGCGTTTTAACTCCGCGTTTTTTATTCTCTGCATCAGCCCACTCTTTGTTATTTTTATTCCCTTTTTTCGCAACTTTATCTTCAGGTTTAGCACCTTCTTTAGCCGCTGGCTTATGCAACGTACCCTCTGACAACTTTGTCGAAGCAGCAAGCGCAGCCGCCGCTTCCGCAGCCTTTCTTGCCTCTTCTTCCTGACGCTTTTGCAAAATGGCTTGCTTTTTACGCAGATCTTCAGCTTGAATCGCCATCAATGCAGCATGACGCTTAGCTTCAGCTTCACGTTGCGCCATTTGCTCTGGGCTAATATGTGATTTAACGGGTACTTTTATTTGTGTTTGTGTCGCTTGTGCTGGTATGGGCTCTGATGCTTTTTCTTCAACAGGTTGAACGACATCCTCCACAAGCTCCTCCTGTACAGCTTCAACAAGAGTAACTTCAACCTCAGGTGCAACCGCTGCAACCTCTGGTTCAAGCTGTTCAATGACAGAAACTTCATCATGTACTACCGGCTCAATTACTTCTACTGATGGCGCTTCTTCTTGCACAGGACTAGCCTGCACAAGCTCTTCGACATGTTCAGCTACCACTTCTTCAGCGTCAGTTGCTGTAGGATCCATGCGCATTAACACACGCTTTTTACGCACCTCAACCTGAATAGTCCTAGCCTTCCCTGAGCTATCCGTTTTCTTGATTTCAGTATTTTGCTTACGTGTGAGCGTAATTTTATTTTTAGGGGCTTCGCCACCATGCTCTTTACGTAAGTATTCTAGCAATAAAGTTTTATCCTGCTCAGTCAACTGGTCACTCGAGGTAGCCTTACTCACGCCAGCGCTCTTTAACTGTTCAAGCAACAGCTCTGCCGGCAGCCCTAACTCACTGGCAAATTGTGCTACGCTTGTTTGTCCCATCCTGTTACTCCCAGTCTCTGTACACGACTACTAATGTCATTCTAAATTTCAAATTATTTGATCACGCTCATCAACACATTACGCAAACCAAGGCGCTCTTGCTGTCATGATCAGCGTTTTTGCCTTTTCGGCATCCATCCCTGTCATCTCAGTGAGATCATCAACACCCAAATCAGCTAAATCATCCATGGTAGATATACCCTTAGAGGCCAGCATGTGCGCAGTTTCTTCGTCCATACCTTCCATAGATAATAAACTTTCTGAGGCCTCCTCGATTTTTTCTTCTTTAGCGATTGCCTCTGTAAGCAAGGCTGCACGAGCGCGCTTTCTTAACTCGTTAATCGTATCTTCATCAAACGCCTCTATTTCAGCCATCTCAGATAGAGGCACATAGGCGATTTCTTCAAGCGTACTAAATCCTTCTTGGACTAAAATATCTGCCACCTCTTCATCTACATCCAACTTTTCCATAAAGAGCTGACTAGTATTGCTGTACTCTTCCTGTGTTTTCTTTGCGGCTTCTTCTTCCGTAAGAATATTCAGCGTCCAGCCAGTTAACTCGGAGGCCAACCGCACATTCTGACCATTTCGACCAATAGCTTGTGCCAGCTGATCTTCATTCACCACAACATCCATACTGTGTGCATCTTCATCCACTACAATACTTGAAACTTCAGCTGGTGCCATTGCGTTAATCACAAACTGCGCAGGTTCCATGCTCCAAAGGACGATATCAACACGCTCACCAGCCAACTCCCCAGTAACCGCCTGAACGCGGGAACCGCGCATACCAACGCAAGTGCCTACTGGATCTAAACGTTGATCATTCGATTTAACAGCAATTTTTGAACGCAATCCTGGGTCACGTGCTGCTGATTTAATTTCAAGCAAGCCATCTTCAATTTCTGGCACCTCAAGCTCAAATAGCTTGATTAAAAACGCAGGTGCAATTCTAGACAAAATCAATTGTGGACCACGAACACCACGCTCAATACGTGACAAATAAGCACGCACGCGATCACCTACACGCAGATTCTCCTTCGGAATCATCTGATCCCGTGGCAACAGCGACTCAATACGACCAATTTCGATGATTGCATTGCCCTTTTCCATTCGCTTGATAACACCAGTCACCAAAAATTCTTTACGAGATAGAAAATCATCTAAAATTTGTTCGCGCTCCGCCTCACGCACTTTTTGCAAAATAACCTGCTTAGCTGCTTGAGCACCAATCCGACCAAACTCAATACTTTCGAGAGGCTCTTCGTAATAATCACCAATTTGACGACCAACCGCCAATTCACTTTCTTCATCAAACTGATAACCAGAGTTTTCAAGTAAATCATACTCAACATATTGCCAGCGCTTAAAAGTGCTATATTCGCCTGTTTCGCGGTTAATCGAAACACGAACATCTGTATTTTCATCGTACTTCTTCTTGGTTGCAGAAGCCAACGCAAGTTCAAGCGCTGTAAAAATCACCTCTTTGCTCACGTTTTTTTCATGAGCCAAAGCGTCCACCAATAATAAAATTTCACGACTCATCTTAATACTCTCCGACCAAAATGCTGAATAAAATCAGTCAATAATTAAAACTGCGGGCTTAGCCTCGCCTTATCCACATTACTGAGTGCAATATTATGTAAAACCCCATCAACCTCAACAACTAACTCGGCATTTTCAAATCCACGCAAAATACCAATAAAATTCTTTCTGCTCTCAACTGGCACACGCAACTTTACTTGTACACGCTCGCCTATAAAACGTAAAAAATCGGCCTCTTTTTTTAGCACTCGATCCAAACCCGGTGAAGAAACCTCAAGTCGATCATAATCAATATCATGCTCAACTGATAATACGTTGCCGATTTGATTGCTAACTAATACACAATCATCAATATTGATTCCATCAGGCTTATCAATAAATAGGCGCAACAACTTGCCCCGATTTGAAATCTCCAAATCGACCATTTCATACCCCAATCCAATCAGGGAATGCTCAATTAATGAACGTAAATCTTGCAATTAACTTTTCATCCAACTCAAATAACAGCAATAAAAAAAGGGCACGAAGCCCATCAAATTACTATCTAACCATTATATCAACCATTCTAACGAATTGGTATGGTCATAAACTAAAGCGCATAAAAAAGCCCTCACTGGAGGGCTTTTTCACT
>CAZUGV010000019.1:0-14584 GCA_964620425.1 uncultured Methylophilaceae bacterium
AGTGAAAAAGCCCTCCAGTGAGGGCTTTTTTATGCGCTTTAGTTTATGACCATACAAAAATTATTTTCCTTACACAAAAACCATCTCACTGGTCAGTGGGTAATTCACTAGTAGTAAATCGCTATTGACGTACTGGCATTAAAGCCAAATATCACAACGTAATACAAATGCTAGCTGAATTTTCAGCTTGCCTTGATTTTTACCCATTACCTAAACAGCGATAAACATTTTTAAAGTTCCCTGTGTCATCGCCTGTCCCACAATCATTTTATTTACAACTGATCAATTGTTTTAATAAGTCGATACAACTTAAAAAAACTAACCAACAACACCCTATCTTATTTTTACTACCGTCTGGCCTAACATTTCCGCTGTGATTAGTGTAATTCCTTGCGGTGTTACATGAAATCTTTGTTGGTCTATTGCTGGGTTTATACCTGCAGTGAAGTTATCAGGGATTTTGCAATGCATATCGACAATAACACTATTTAATTTAACGTTTTCACCTATTTCAACATGCGGCAAAATAACTGAATCTTGAATATGACTATGCTTTCCAACGCGAACTTTAAGTGAAAGTAAAGAGCGTTCAATCGTTGCGCCACTAATGATGCACCCCCCAGAAATCATAGAGTCCATTGCATGTCCTCGCAGATTTTCGTTGTTAAAAATGAATTTTGCTGGTGGGAGTTGCGGTTGATGCGTACGAATAGGCCAATCATCGTCATAGAGATTAAGATCTGAAGTAACACGCACTAAGTCCATGTTTGCCTCCCAATAGGCATCAACTGTACCAACATCTCGCCAATAGGGCGTGTCTCCCACCATGTTGACGCAGCTTTCTATAAAGCGGTGTGCAAATAGGCGATTTTTTTTCATTAGTTTTGGAATAATATCTTTGCCAAAATCATGGCTGGAGTTAGGGTCGAGATTATCTTGCTTCAGTAAATCATAAAGAAAAGCTGCATTAAAAACATAAATACCCATACTCACAAGTGCATATTCAGGGTTACTGGGGATGGGGATAGGGTTTTTTGGTTTTTCATTAAAATCTGTTATTTGCCAGTGCTCGTTAACACTCATAACACCAAATTCACTGGCATTAGCCTTTGGCACCTCAACGCAGGCAACCGTTGCATCAGCGCCTTTCATCACATGGTCAGCAAGCATTTGGCTATAATCCATTTTATATATATGGTCGCCACCTAAAATTAATACATATTCAGGCTCGCTTTGCTCAATATGCTTCAAATTTTGGTAAACCGCGTTTGCAGTGCCAGAATAAACGCCACTACTTTCATATTGCTGCGCGGGTAGCACGTCAACAAATTCATCAAACTGGTCGCCAAGAAAATTCCAACTGCGCTGAATATGGTGGATCAGGCTATGCGCCATGTATTGTGTGGCAACGCCAATGCGACGAACACCTGAATTTAAACAATTGCTTAGAGTAAAATCTATAATGCGTAGTTTACCGCCAAAAGGAACTGCTGGTTTTGCACGCCAATCTGTAAGTTGCTTTAGTCGGCTACCACGACCGCCAGCAAGTATGATTGCATAGGATTTTCTTGCCAGGGCCCCCGCGTTGTATTGTATTCGGTTGATTTGTAATGGATCTGAATCAGCATCGTGCAATCTATTTATATGATTCATTCGTTTATCCTTTATAAAAATAAAAATTAGTTTAACGCTAATCACTTAGTCAATATAAATCTAATTTAATTTCTCTAAAGTTCATTAAGTTAGATTCACTTTTGCTTTTTTTAAACAATCAGACTTTATAACCTCTGAATTTTGGCATATGTGATTGACATTAATTGTCACATTGACAGTTGTTTGCGCCCATATTGTCTCTATTTGACTTATGTCAATTCAGATATGCGGGATAGCGCTATCGTCAATCGTATTGGGTTCATTAGGCACGACATTTTTCTCCGTAACACCTGAGCCGAATCGGCACAGGTGTTCAGTTGCAATTCAGAGAAAAACCGCATTTTCACCGCCTCTGTAAATTCTATTAATTTTTACAAGATATTGATTAATTGATATTTATTGAATAAAAAACATGAGTATGGTTAGGCGGCATGCAAATTGCCAAACTAACAAAAGACTTAAAGATGTGCGATCAACAAACTATTTAACGAGGTGAAAAAAATGAAGATAGAGTTTAATTCGATACAAAGTAAAATTGCGACGGTTGCTGGGGTGACGCTCTTAATTAGTGGAGCCTTATTGGTCAGCTTTTCGTTTTTTTCCGCAAAAAATAATCAGGCAGTGGTTTCTGAGAAAGTTTCTGCGCTGGTAAATCTAAGCACGCGAGAAAGTCTTAAAAATCTTGCAGGGTCTGAAGCGGGCAAAATTCAGGCTAAGTTTGATGTGGCTTTGGATGCTGCGCGTACCATGGCGCATACCTTTGCACTGACTAAAGATGCCTCAAGTGGTCTGCAACTTGGGCGAGATCAGATTAACGCTGTTCTGCTCAATGTGTTAAAAAATAATCCCGACTTGAATGGCACATACTCCTGCTGGGAACCCAATGCATTAGATGGTAAGGACGATGATTTTCGCACTGGAAAATCTGGCAACAATGCGATTACAGGGCGATTTACTCCGTATTGGAATCGAGATCCTTCTGGCAAAATCGCCGTTCAACCATTAGTGGAATATGACACGCTGGCGACCCACCCAAATGGTGTGATGAAAGGTGGTTGGTATATTGGCCCACATGACACCAATACAGAAAGTGTGCTTGATCCATTTCCTTACATTGTTCAAGGCAACTCTGTGTGGCTGACCACCTTGTCTGTTCCCATCTACCGTAATGGCAAGTTTTATGGTGTAGCAGGGACGGATTACAACCTAGATTTTGTCCAGAATATGGCTGAAGAAGCTAATAAAGGTTTATTTGGTGGCAAAGGCGAGGTGGTCATTGTCAGCAATATGGGGTTGGTCGTCGCTGATAGTAAAAAGCCAGATCTCATTGGTCAATCATTTAACTCGATTGTTGGTAGCGATGCAAGTAAGCGTGTGGCAGATATTCAGGCGGGTCATGCTGGGGTGACCGTGAATGACAAATCGGAAGAGATGGTTGCCCTTGCACCCATTGCTCTGGGGCGTACTGGTAAGCCTTGGGCTGTGATGATTAAAGTACCCACTGCTGTTGTGCTAGCGGAGGCACATGCATTGGATCAAGACCTATCAAAACGAACATCGGTAAACTCTATCTGGCAATTGTTAGTTGGGTTTGTAGTGGCTGCTTGTGGCATTCTGTTTATGTGGTTTGCAGCAGGCGGTATTGCTAAACCCATCCGTCAAGCTGCAAAAGTTGCCAGCAATTTATCAAAGGGTGACTTGAGTAGTGTGATTGAAGCGAACGCTAAGGATGAGACTGGTCAGCTAATGACAGCCATGCAAGGCATGACTAACTCGATTAAGCTTTTAGTCAGTGATGCAGCTGCGCTTTCTCAAGCGACGGTTGATGGTCAATTAGCGACTCGTGCTGATGTAAGCAAACACCAAGGCGATTTCCGTAAAGTGATTGAAGGCGTTAACGATACGCTAGATGCGGTAGTCAATCCGCTGAATATCGCTGCCAGCGTGATGGATCGAATTTCAAAAGGGGATATTCCACCCAAAATCACGGATAGCTATAACGGCGATTTCGATGATATTAAGAACAATTTGAACACTTGTATTACTGCAATTAGCAATATGGTGGCTGAAGCAAAAGTTTTGGAGAAAGCTGCTGTTGAAGGTCGATTGAATGTACGTGCTGATGCCAGCCAATACCAAGGCGATTTCCGTAGGGTGATTGAAGGGGTGAATAATTGCCTAGATGCTGTGATTAATCCTTTGAATGTTGCTGCGGGTTATATCGATAAATTATCTAAAGGCACGATTCCTGCAAAAATTACCGATACTTATAACGGTGATTTCAATACGATTAAAAACAATTTGAACGCCTGTATTGATGCCGTGAATGCACTTATCGAAGATGCCAATATGCTTGCAATGGCTGCCACGAAAGGCGTTCTTAACTCTCGTGGAGATGTCACTAAACATCAAGGCGATTATCGTAAAATCATAGAGGGTGTGAACAGCACGCTAGACTCTCTCATAGGCCCTTTAAGCGTAGCTGCGGACTATGTAAATAATATTGCCAAGGGCAATATCCCAGTCAAGATTACGGACACTTATTATGGGGAGTTTAATGTTACTAAGAACAACCTGAATACCTGTATTGATGCAATCAATCAGTTAGTCAGTGATACTTCAATGTTGACTGTGGCAGCGGCAGAAGGCCAGGTGACAGTGAGGGCCGATGTTGAAAAACATTACGGTGATTTCCGTAAAATTATTGAAGGGGTCAACGCCACGTTAGAAACCATTGTTAAACCGATTATTGTGGTTAAGGAATCAGCAGAGGCGATTAGTACGGCCACTAAAGAAATAGCTAACGGTAATGTTGACTTATCGCAACGTACAGAGGAGCAGGCATCTTCATTAGAAGAAACTGCGGCAAGTATGGAGGAGCTTGCTTCTTCAGTGAAACAAAATGCTGAAAGTGCCAATCATGCTAGTCAATTGGCCATGTCAGCCTCTACCATTGCCGTTAAAGGTGGCGAAGTGGTCGGGCAGGTGGTCACTACAATGACATCAATCAATGAAAGTGCGCACAAAATCGAAGCAATTATTGCTGTGATTGATGGCATCGCTTTCCAAACCAATATTTTGGCCTTGAATGCGGCGGTTGAGGCGGCGCGTGCAGGGGAGCAAGGGCGAGGGTTTGCAGTAGTTGCTGGCGAGGTCAGAAATTTAGCGCAACGTTCTGCTTCAGCAGCGAAAGAAATTAAAGAGTTGATTCAAGACTCTGTTAATAAAACAACCGCAGGTACTGAGTTGGTTAAGGATGCGGGCGAAACCATGGCTGAACTTGTAAGTTCGGTTCAGAAAGTAAGTGAAATTATTTCAGAGATTGCCGCCGCCTCTGTAGAACAAAGTTTGGGGATAGATCAAGTAAACTCTGCCATGACCCAGATGGATGAAGTGACGCAACAGAATGCTGCGTTGGTTGAAGAAGCCGCCGCCGCCGCGGAGTCACTGATGGAGCAGGTGGAAGAACTGAATGCCGCAGCCAGTGTGTTTCAACTTGATCTGGATGCTAAGACGAGAAAACCAAAGCTCGCCTCAGTAAGCAATTTAAAATTGTTGAAAGACTCATCAAGCACCCCTAGTAAGCAACTAAGTGCAGATTGGGCATCTTTTTAATTTGATTGATAACAGCGTAAAAGCACACCCTCTCAATTATGAATAGGGATGCTTTTACGATGTTAAACCACTTGCTCAGTGTTCGAATTAAAATTATTAAATGGGCTTAGGTCTAAATCCGCTCAAATTTCCATCATTAAAAAATCAGTCGTCACTGCTGGCTGAGTCAGTTGTTATTTGCCTGCCTCATTGGTGGTCTTTTTTTGGCTAACTTTCTAGCTGTCCTTGCCTCGTTGAGTGCATTACATGTTTGATTTTTAATGACATTAATTCATTTTTGCTAGTGATTCGCTCAATGATTAATTATATTTATCAATATAATTAAAACAATCAAATTTACTAATGTTTTGGGTGTCAATACAATGCAATCTCTTTCAACCAATTAGGAGATTTAAAAATGACTTCACTTATCAATACAGAAATTAAACCATTTAAAGCAACGGCATTCCACAATGGCAAATTCGTCCCTGTGACTGAAGCAGATTTAAAAGGTAAATGGTCAGTGGTTTTCTTTTACCCAGCGGATTTCACGTTTGTTTGCCCCACTGAATTGGGCGATGTAGCAGATCATTACGCACAACTTCAAAAAATGGGTGTAGAGGTTTATTCAGTTTCTACTGATACTCACTTCACGCATAAAGCATGGCACGATACTTCAGACACCATTAAGAAAATTCAATTTCCAATGGTGGGTGACCCAACGGGTGTGATTTCACGTAACTTTAACGTGATGATTGAAGAGGAAGGCTTGGCATTACGAGGCACTTTTGTGATTGATCCAGAAGGCAAAATCAAAGCTTCTGAAGTGAATGACTTGGGTATCGGTCGATCTGCTAAAGATTTAATCCGCAAAATTCAGGCTGCCCAATATGTTGCAACGCATGATGGTGAAGTTTGCCCTGCAGCGTGGCAACCAGGTGAAGACACTTTAGCGCCGTCATTGGATTTGGTTGGCAAAATCTAGTTAAAAATTGCCCGAGCTTAAGTATTTAAAAGCTGACAGCTCGGGCTACCGAATATAGAAAGAAAAGCGAGTACATCATGGCATTAGACAATACGATTAAAACGCAACTTAAAACCTATCTTGAAAAATTAACGCAACCGATAGCGATTAAAGCCTCTGTAGATAACAGCGCAAAATCCAACGAGATGATGGAGCTGTTAAATGAGCTAGCCAGCTTATCTGACAAGATCCATCTAAGATTTGAAGAAAATGAGCGCACGCCCTCATTTGCGGTCAACAAACTATCTGGCGGCGTGGGGATTCGTTTTGCGGGTATTCCAATGGGCCATGAGTTTACTTCGCTGGTGTTGGCTTTATTGCAAACAGGCGGGCATCCACTCAAGTTAGAAGCGGAGAAAATTGCGCAAATTGCTGCGCTGGAAGGCAAATTCCATTTTGAGACTTATATATCACTCAGTTGCCATAACTGCCCAGAGGTTGTACAGGCGTTAAACTTAATGGCAGTGATAAACCCCACCATCACCCACGTAATGATTGATGGTGGCGTATATCAAGATGAAGTCACAAACCGTGGCGTGATGGCAGTGCCTACCATTTTTATGAATGGGGCAGAATTTGGTGCAGGACGTATGGGTGTGGATGAAATTTTACCCAAGCTGGATAGTGGCGCAATCGCGCGGGAAGCGGCAAAGCTAAACGAAAAAGCGCCTTACGATGTGCTTGTAGTTGGCGGCGGGCCAGCAGGTGCATCAGCCGCAATCTATGCTGCACGCAAAGGAATACGCACAGGCATTGTGGCAGATCGCTTTGGTGGGCAAGTGATGGATACCATGGGCATTGAAAACTTTATCTCAGTCAAAGCCACTGAAGGGCCAAAACTTGTTGGCGCGCTAGAAGAACACGTGAAAAGCTACGATGTGGATATTATGAATTTGCAACGTGCACAAGGATTAAGCAAAGTAGCCGATAGTGATTATCTTGAGGTGAAACTGGAAAGTGGTGCAACGCTTAAAAGTAAATCGATTATCGTCGCCACAGGGGCGCGTTGGAAACAACTCAACATCCCTGGTGAAAATGAATATCGCGGCAAAGGCGTTGCCTACTGCCCACATTGTGACGGCCCTTTGTTTAAAGGCAAACACGTTGCGGTGATTGGAGGAGGCAACTCAGGCGTAGAGGCCGCAATTGATTTGGCGGGGATTGTTGGCCAAGTGACGTTAATTGAATACAACGACAAACTGCGTGCGGATGCGGTGTTGCAAACAAAACTCGCTAGCTTGAGCAATGTCACTGTAATAACCAACGCACAAACTTTAGAGATTACAGGCGAAGTCCAAAAGGTGAATGGCCTAATCTATCGTGACCGCGCCACAAGTGCGGAACACACGGTAACCTTAGCAGGCGTGTTTGTGCAAATTGGTTTATTGCCCAATACTGATTGGCTAAAAGGTACGGTCGATTTGAGCAAATTTGGCGAGATAGAAATTGGCAGTCATGGTGAAACCTCACTGGCGGGCGTGTTTGCGGCAGGCGATGTCACTACTGTACCTTACAAGCAAATTATTATCGCCATGGGTGAAGGCTCAAAAGCAGCACTTGGCGCGTTTGATTATTTGATACGTCAGTAGTGGGTTTGCAATACAAAGGTAGGGTGACTGCCTTTGTATTGCAAACCGATTGTAAGTAAGCAAAGTTAAAGTTTTGTAGAACAGTCTTTCTCAGCTAACACTATGTAGCTAATCTCTGAATGTTGATTTAGCCTGATGTGATATTGCCCATCTTGATAACTTGCAACGAGTGGTGAATTGGTTTTCGCTTTACTTTGATTACTGCAAATGTTTAAGCCTTTGTTGATGTTGTGAATGTTGATTGTTGCTACAACAGGCTCAGTGTAAAAATCTATTTTATTGTCGGCTTGCTTAGAATCTGCAACCAAAGTAATCAGTAAGTTTTTGGCTTGGCGTATGGGCGCATTTTCAAGGCTCTGCACAGAAATCACCGCATTTTGTGTAGTGGATGCAATTTCTACATCTTTTAACGTGATTTTTGTATTGGCAATTTGCCCAGATGCCGCCTGCGTTTTTGGAGTGTTAATCGTTAAGTAGCCCTGCCCCCAGTTGCGGGTTATTTCGCCGCCTTTTGTGGTGGCCTGAGTACTATTTTCAGCGAGTAGTGATTGATTTTGATTCTGCACATAGATTGCATTTTTAACAATAGCGCTTTTGTTTAGCCAAGGTAGCGCTGTGGTGGTTGGCATGGCGATATTAAGTTTACCAAGTTCTGTCGCGCTGCGAATAAAGGTTGAGGTGTAAGGTGAAATCGCTTCGTTAAATAAGGCTTGCCCAGCATCTAGCACATAAGTAGTTTTGGCTTCCGCTACATCACCTCTGCGATACAGCAAAGCAGCAACAGGTGAAGTGGCAGTAATGGATGGGTCAATCGCAGAATCCCAATTGTTAGCGCGCATCGTTTTTTCATCAAACGGTGATTGCGAATAAGCATATAGCATCATGGCATCCCACCCCTGAAAGCTGGCTTGGCTAGCAAGGTATAGCGGCAATAAATGACGGTAGGCTGAGGGGAATGGGTCACTATTCCACTCACTCACGCTTAATGGCTTATTCACCACTTGGGCTGCGGCTATCCAATCAATAAAGTTTGCTTGGCTATGCGGGTTGGCTTGCAATAAGCTCGTTGTGCCATTTTGGTAGGAATGCACATCTATCATATCGCCATCAGTCAATGCAGGTAGTGAGCTTGCCCCATCTTCGCCCCAACTGCTAGTAGTGACAATCGGCACTTTCACCCCCAAACCTTTTAAATGTTTAATCATGCGGGCGTTAAATTGGTGTTGTAAATCATTTAAAAACAATTTAGAGGGGCCATGCTCCCATGCCATCCAAGTACGGTCTATTTTGCGCTGGAGTCGATTAATTAAACTATTTTGGTCGGTACTGGGCCAAAAACGACTGATATTAAATGATAGATGATGGCGGTCAGCAAATGCACGGACTTTATCCATATAGATTTGTGTGTAAAGTGGATATTGCTTATTCGGTAAAAAACCTAAAGCACCGTGGTTGGTCACATCATTTTCATTGGTGATGAGGATAGTGACAATCGCTGGCTCATCTTTATAAGCAAGCCCTGTATGGGGGTTGATATGGCTTAAATAAGCCTCGTTAAACTTCTGCATCGCCGCTTCAATGCTAGGGTTCAGGTAGTTAAAGCCGTGAATATCTACCGTATTGCTTTTACTGTCTTTAATGTCATCAAAATTTAAAATATTATCTTGTGGTTTGAGTTGTCGCCCCACATGCAAATCTAACCAAACATAAATACCTTCATCTTTTAAGCACTTAATCCACCAATCAATTTTGGCGATTTGTTTAGCATCAATCTTGCCAGAGGTCGAGGTATTGGGGTCGCCAAAAATATTGGGGTTCACCCAAGGCGAATCATGATGATGAATCCGCACCAAATTATAACCTAAACTAGAAAGCCGTTTGGCTTGTAGCTTGATGCTTTCGTCTGAGCTAGAAAATAGTGCATAAGCCGCAATCGTCACGCCCCAGAGCTTGGCTTGTGTGCCATCTTCAAACACCAATTGTTGACCCTTGGCTTTTAAAAAACCATGCTTGCCAGCGGGGCGCTCGTCTGCATTTAAAAACGATAAATCAATGGGTGAGGTGGTTAGGCTGTATTGTTTGTTTAGATAACCTGTTTGCACTTCACTATTCGCTAAAGGCGAAAATATAATTAAGCTGAATAGCGCTATGCTCGTCAAAATGCGGAATTTAGGCTTTATCATTTGGCTCGTTTTAATTCGGTTTTATCAATCTGGTTAAATGGTTTTTAACATTAAACCATTATGCCAATATTTGCCTTGCCCATGTTGGCCATATAAGATGACCCACATGGATTCGCTGTATCAATCAACGGAGAAGTTAAGTTGGCACAATTTAATATTGCAGAAGGCAAAGCGCAGTTTTCTAGCTTGGTTAAAAAAGCCATGATGGGTGAAGAAATCATTATCGCTAAAAACAACAAGCGATTACTTGGGCTATCCCCGATTGAGCCTGTAAAGCCGATAAGACCGCAACCCGGCTCAGGCAAGCACGAGATTTTGTACATTGCTGATGATTTTGATGAGACTCCAGAAGGGTTTGAGGATTACATGTAATGGGTCTTTTGTTAGTTACCCACGTATTTTTGTGGTAGATTCAGTCTGACCCTGTTGGTTGGTGTGTGGACGGATGAGCGTAGCATTATCCGTCGGAGGTGAGGTTAGAAAGGTTCCATGCGGCGGATTACGTAAACTCATCCGCCCTACCGTGCTTATTATTTCGTATTTTATTTAATGCTTTCATAAGCAAAGTTGTATCTTCTGGCGGCATACCTTTATCTGTCTTTTGAAGCCACTTGTAAAATGCCGCCTTCATTACCTCAACACCCTCCTCAGTTAAGTCCGAAGACATTAAAACAAAATCATCGTTAATGTCTTCAATACTATTGATCATCGGGCGTATCATTAATTTGTTATCTTGTAAAAATTTGATAACTTGATAAAACAAATTTATGTAAATCATCTGACGCCCTTCATTTCCAGGCGCTTGCGTTAGCGCAGCAACCCTAAATATTTGAAATACTTGACTCATAAACCTAATTTCTCCTTTCTAGGGATGTTTTTACATTACTAATATCTAATAAATCGCCAGTTGATCTATCTAGCGAGCTTAGGGCGGAAAAGTGAGACCGTAAAGGTCTTCACCGCTCATCTAAGCCGCTAAAGCGGCAAGTTGAAGCGCGAAAACGCATTCCGCCGTATGAAAAAATGGTACGATTTTAATATAAATACCTGTCACGTCGCCAAATATAGTATTAGCCATATACAAAGTTGTAAATTTAAGTAGTTGGTTTTCTGGTGTAATTGGGGTTCGGAGTACAAGCGCTATGTGATTTTTGCCTTGTATTGCACGCTGTCATGCCCTTTTAAATCAATATCTTGTGTCCACAGAGTTGCATTATTATCCTTTGCGATTTGTAAGATAAGGCTGCCCGCCAAAGCAAGTTGATGTTTGGCTGAGTACAAAGCGGCATCAAGGGCGGTTTGTGCGTTGAAGGTCACCGATGTACCTTGCGCCATAAAGTCGGCGGCTTTTTGTGCGGCTTTATCACCACGCTGCAAGGCGACACGCTTGCAAACTTCAAACATGATGATGGTTGGGACTAGCAGACTTTCGGTGCCTTCAAGCACGGGCGCAAAGAAATCCGCATTGTTGCCATTGGCAAAATACTCTAGCCAGCCGCAGGAATCCACCACATTCATACGCGGTCTTCTTCACGATCAACTTGCGTGTCTATGCCTTGCAATAAGCCACGCGCGGCGCTCATGGGTTGTTCGGGATATAGCTCGATATGCTCTCCCTGTATGCGTGCTCTGAGTTTTTGACCAACTTTTATATTGAGCGATTGGCGTAGCTCTTTGGGGATGACGACCTGAAATTTGGGTGAAACGGTGACGATGTCCATATGAGTCCTTTATGGTTAATATTAAACTTTGGTATTACAAATTTTATATTGTAAAACTTATTTTATATAGTAATACAAAGTAAATAAAGCCATACACACGCTTAACTTGCTTGCTTATGCCCTAGCTAGTATCTAGTGCTAAAATGCCAGCATGTTAGACCCCAAACCCATCTTAAAAAATCTACCTAATCTACCTGGTGTTTATCGCATGATAAACACGGAAGATGCAGTGATTTATGTCGGCAAAGCCAAAGACCTTAAAAAGCGTGTTTCGAGTTATTTCAATAAAAACTTGCCTAGCCCACGTACGCGCATGATGGTTTCGCAGATTGTGAAGATTGAAACCACGGTCACGCATTCTGAGGCGGAGGCGTTGTTGCTTGAAAATAACCTCATCAAAAGCATGATGCCGCGTTACAACGTGTTGTTTCGTGATGATAAATCTTACCCTTATATTACGCTTACCAATGATGAGTTTCCGCGCTTGGCATTTCACCGTGGCGTGCAGAAAAAAGGACACCAATATTTTGGGCCTTTCCCCAATTCGGTTGCGGTGCGAGAGAGTATTCAGTTGTTGCAAAAGGTGTTTTTGTTACGCACGTGTGAAAATACCGTATTTGCCAATCGCTCACGCCCCTGTTTGCAACACCAAATTGAGCGCTGCACGGCACCTTGTGTCAATTTAATTTCTGAAGAAGATTATCGTCATGATGTGCATCACGCCACCTTGTTTTTACAAGGGCGTGAACAGCAAGTGATGGATGATTTAAGCACTAAGATGATGGATGCCGCAGAGGCGCAAGAGTATGAGCGTGCTGCGGTGTTTCGTGACCGTATGCAGAGCTTGCGCCAAGTGCAAGCCAAGCAGTTTGTGAGTGATTTTAATTTAAGCGATGCAGATGTGATTGCCTGCGTGGAAGCGCAAGGCGAACATTGCGTGAATCTGGTGATGATACGTGGCGGAAGGCATTTGGGGGATAAAAGCTTTTTCCCGAAAAATGCAGATGGCGTAGAGCTACACGAAACAGTGCAAGCCTTTATTGAACAACATTATATGGCGCAAAACACGCCACCTGTTTTGATAGTGGGTGTGCCGCTTGAAACCGAGAGTTTAGAGCAACTATTAAGCGAGCAAGCTAGCCGCAAAATTAAAATTAACACCAATCCCATTGGCGATAAGCGCGTGTGGCTAAAAATGGCGAATACCAATGCCGAACTAGCCTTGCAACAAAAACAAGCGCAAACCAGCAATCAACATGCGCGCTTGGTGATGTTGCGCGAGGCGCTCAATCTACCCGAAAACACCGAGCGCATTGAGTGTTTTGATATTAGCCACACCATGGGCGAGGCCACAGTGGCGAGCTGCGTGGTGTTTGATCGCGGAGATATGCAAAATAGTGAATATCGTCGCTACAACATTACTGGCATCACCCCAGGCGATGATTATGCCGCAATGCGAGATGTGCTGACTCGGCGCTACAAGAAAGTGGCAGAGGGGGAAGGAAAACGCCCTGATTTAGTGTTTATTGATGGCGGTAAAGGTCAATTGGGCGTTGCCATAGAGGTGATGCAAGAAGTCGGTTTAGCTGATATTCTGTTAGTAGGCATTGCCAAAGGCGAAGAGCGCAGACCTGGGTTGGAAACCATGATTTTTTCTGACACAGGTGAAATGCTCAACCTAGAAAAAGACAATAGCGGCCTACACTTGCTACAACAAATTCGTGACGAAGCGCACCGCTTCGCCATCACAGGGCATAGAGCCAAACGCGCCAAAGCACGCATGCATTCATCGCTTGAAGATATTGCGGGAGTGGGAGCTAAACGCAGAAAAGCATTATTGGTGCGTTTTGGTGGCTTAGAAGGCGTTAAAAACGCGAGTGTGGATGAACTTGCCAAAGTGGATGGCATTAGTCCTGCTTTAGCAGAGAAAATATATGGGGAATTACATTGATGTGGAACGTACCAAATAGTCTGACATTACTCAGAATCTTACTTATCCCCGTTTTTATCGGTATTTTATACGCACCAGACGCATGGTTAAGCATGCATGAAAAAAACCTCGTGGCGACGCTTATATTTTCGCTAGCCGCCATTACAGATTGGCTCGATGGTTATTTTGCACGCATCTTGAATCAAAGCTCTGCTTTTGGCGCATTTTTAGACCCTGTGGCAGATAAACTAATGGTGGCCGCGGCTTTGGTCATGCTGATTGAGTTAGACCGCGTTGGCGCTTTTGTAACGTTTATTATTATTGGTCGCGAAATTGCCATTAGCGCATTACGTGAGTGGATGGCGGGCATAGGCGAACGCGGGAGTGTCGCAGTAGCCTATATCGGCAAGGTGAAAACAGCCGTACAAATGATTGCCATTTTGTTTTTGCTGTATCACGATAATTTAGACTTGGGTATGGGTGAAATAAACATTCAATTAATCGGGCGTGTATTGATTGTTATCGCTGCAAATTTAACTTTGCTGTCAATGGCTTACTATTTAAAGGCGGCTTGGCCGAGGATGAAGGCCAAATAAATTATAGAAAAGATGCGCATTTGGGTGTTGACGTATGGCTCAAAATCCTTATAATGCACGCTTCTTTGACGCACGTAACAAAAGCTTCATGTGCTAGAAACTATGCGGGAGTAGCTCAGTTGGTAGAGCGCAACCTTGCCAAGGTTGAGGTCGCGAGTTCGAGACTCGTTTCCCGCTCCAGATTTCGGGGAAAGCGCCGCTTTCTTTTTCAACATAAGCCGTTTTTATGTTGTTGGTTCTGGCGCGATAGCAAAGCGGTTATGCCGCGGCCTGCAAAGCCGTTTAGGCCGGTTC
>CAZUGV010000020.1:0-13115 GCA_964620425.1 uncultured Methylophilaceae bacterium
CCAATACGCCTCGAACATTCGTCAATGGAGGCTATTTGACCATTGATGGTTTTGAGACACAGGCTAAGTGGAGAGTTACGCCAAAGACCTTGCTACTTGCCAATTACGCCTATGTGAACATTAATGCGAATGATGACATTAATGCGAGTGAGCAAGTTAAGAGCGAACTTAAGGCAGAGGCTTCTATGGCGACTACTACTATCAGCGGCCTGTTGAGTCACCATTTTAATGATAGCTGGGATGCCAGCCTTGCCTATTATCAAGTCGGTGCTGTCGCTGCGCTAGGGGATGGCTCCTCTGTGCCCTTAAATCGACGCTGGGATGCGCGATTGGCTCATAAGTTTTCTGCTGGTCGCTGGCGTGGTGAAGTTTCTGGCACGGTGCAAAACTTGCTCAACGACCACTATCAAGAGTTTGCAGTATACAACACCATGCGTCGTCGCGCTTATCTCAACCTCACGTTAGAGTTTTAACTGGATTTTGATTGACGATTGTGACTCATATCAATAACAGGCTGATTAGACGGCTATTTCAGTCTTTGATGGTGATCAGCATCTTACTGATGTCGCCCATTGTTTTCGCTTGGGACAATCTTACCGTGATTGCGAATACGAACAATAGTGCCAGTGCTGAGTTTGTAGATGAGTTTAAAGTGAATTGGCAAAAATTGGGTGGTGCTAATTTGCCGATTAACTTAGTTGATCTTGAGCAACTCAATGCAACTAACATATCTAACAACTCGCTGGTGATTGCAGTGGGCGTTCAGGCTTTGGTCAGTGCTAGCAAGCTTGATATAAAAATCCCAGTCATGGGTGTGCTGATACCCAAACTTTCGTATGACAAAATCTTGAAAGACAGTGGCCGATCAGTTGGTAACTTATCTGCGATTTTTATTGATCAATCGATTTCGCGCCAGATGGCCTTCTTAAAAACAGTGTTACCCAATACAAAAACGGTAGGGGTGTTACTAGGTAATACATCTTCTGTGCTACGTGATGATGTATACAAATCAGCAAACAAAGCTGGTATAGATGTGCATATTGATGTGGTGACTCAACCTGATGAACTGACGCGTAAGCTTCAACACACGCTTGCCGCTAGTGATGTAATACTAGCGATAGCAGACCCAGAGATTTACAACAAAGATACCGCTGCCACGTTTTTGTTGACGACCTATCGTCAACAACGGCCAGTGATTGGGTTTTCGCAAGCTTACGTTAAGGCGGGCGCGTTAGCAGGGATATTTAGCACGCCAAAATTACTCGCTAAGCAAGCGGTTGAGCAGGTACTTTTGCTAAAAGATAAGCCAATTTTACCTGCGCCACTGAATCCGCAATATTTTTCCGTTGAAGTCAATCGACAAGTCGCACGCTCATTAAGCATAGAGATTTTAGATGGCTTATCTATTACCGAGCAAACTTTAAAATTTGAAAGAGCCATGCCATGAAAAAATTGGGCATAAAAATGCAATTGGTTTTATTGGGAATTGTACCAATTACGATTGTTACGATGATATTCACTGCGTACTCCATCATTAACAGTATTCGAATAATCGAGATGTCGCTTAACGACCGTGGACGCGTGATTGCAACACAACTCGCCCCTGCTAGTGAGTATGGCGTGGTATCTGGCAATTTAAACTTTTTGCAACCGTTGATTCAGCAGGCAATGACCAGTGAGTCTGATATTGTTTCAATATTGATTTCCGATGAATTTGGTCGTACCTTGGCGGTGAGTGGTCGGCAAACCGAGCCAGTTTCGGCAGATATGGCTACACAAACTAGCCCGCAAGTGTTTGATCTTAAAGATAAGGTGGTCTTTACTGCCCCAGTGTATAAAAACAAGGTGGAAATTGATGATTTTGCAGATGAAACTGCAATGATCCACCGCTTTCCCAATAGCAGTAAGTCGAGTCTAGTTGGACAAGTCTATGTAACAATGAGCCGAAATGGTATCGAAGCAGCCGAGAAAACATTAATCGCTCGTAACATGTTATTTGCGGCGATTAGTTTATTGGTCACCACCCTATTTGCTTGGTCTATTGGAAGAAAAATTAGTCGCCCAATAGAGTCACTGGCTGATGCAGTCAATAGTATTGGTAAAGGTCACTTTGAGTTGCGTATTGACGAAAACTCTATCGGCGAGATTTACACGTTGCAACAAGGTTTTAATAATATGGCGAGCCGCATTGCACAATCGCATGATTTTTTGCAGGATCGCATTGAAGATGCGACTATTCAGCTAAGTTACCAAGCGCAACATGATGAGTTGACTGGTTTAGTCAATCGACGCGAGTTTGAACAGCGACTGGAGCGCGCTTTATTTCGTGCCAAACAGCAAGATTTGCAGCATGTGTTTTGCTATATGGATTTAGACCAATTTAAAATCGTCAATGACACTTGTGGACATCAGGCGGGAGACGAACTGCTGCGTCAAATTAGCCTGATTTTAAGTAATCGCGTGCGTGATACGGATACGCTAGCTCGTTTAGGCGGCGATGAATTTGGTTTGCTATTGGAAAACTGTACGATTGATGTAGCGATTAAAATGGTCGAAGAGCTGCGAGAGCTAGTGCAGAATTTTAGATTTGTGCATAGCGATAAAATCTTTAGAATCGGCGTGAGTATTGGCATGGTATCTGTCAATAAAGATACCTTAAGCCTCGGCAAAGTAATGGCGCAGGCAGATTCCGCTTGTTACGCCGCAAAAGATCATGGGCGTAATCGCATTCATGTATATCAAGCACAGGATGATGAGCTCACTAAACGCCATGGTGAGATGGAGTGGGTGTCTCGTATTAACCAAGCGATTGAGGATGACCGCTTTTGCTTGTTCTGCCAACCGATTATTCCGTTTAAAGATTTTGTTGAAAAACCGCATATATTTGAAATATTGGTACGCAAGGTAGATGAGCATGGTAAGTTGATTCCGCCGATGGCGTTTATTCCTGCTGCGGAACGCTATCACTTAATGCCGTTGATTGATCGCTGGGTGATTAAGAACACATTTTCCATCTATCGTGATTATTTAAATGCAAACAACATTAAAACTAATCATCTGTTTTCAATCAACCTCTCTGGCGTTTCGCTCGGAGATAAATATTTACTTGAGTTTATAAAGGAGCAGTTTGAGTTTTATCAAGTTTCGCCCAATAATATTTGCTTTGAAATTACAGAAACTGCAGCCATCGTCAATTTAACCACGACGATCCACCTAATAAATGCCCTTAAAGGGCTGGGATGTAAGTTTTTACTCGATGATTTTGGCAGTGGCATGTCATCATTTGCGTATCTCAAAAACTTGCCCGTAGACTTTTTAAAGATGGATGGAAGCTACGTGCAAGACATTACGCACAACGAAATTGACTTGGCAATGGTAAAATCTATTCATAGCATTGCAGACGCTATGCATATTAAGACTATTGCTGAGTTTGTAGAATCAACCGAAGCGATGCAGTTGCTAAAAGACATTGGTGTAGATTATGGTCAAGGCTTTTTCTTGGGTAAACCCGTACCCTTAGAGAGTATACTCAAACATATCAATCAGTTAGATATGGTTATTTAAGGACTCCTATTATGAGAACTATCCTAGTTGTAAACCCCAAAGGTGGGAGCGGTAAAACCACGATGGCGACTAACCTTGCAGGCTATTTTGCCAGTCGAGGTAAGCATGTGGTGCTATCTGATTTGGACAGACAGCAATCATCGCTAGGCTGGTTAGCGCGCAGACCAACACATTTACCTTTAATTCATGGCTTAAACGCGCGTGGTAAAAATGCGGATAGCTTGAGCGCAGACTGGACAATTATTGATTCCCCTGCGGGTCTGCATGGGGATAAATTGAGCGAGGCAGTTAAAGTTGCTGATTGGGTCGTGGTGCCGATGCAATCGTCCAGTTTTGATATTGGCGCTACTGAAGACTTTCTGAAAATATTAAGTGACGAAAAAGCCGTGCGTAAAGAGCGCACTTTTGTGGCAATGATGGGCATGCGCATTGATAGCCGCACTAAAGCTGCGGCAAAATTAGCCGATTACTTAGCTGAGAGCGATTTTCCTGTGATGGGGCATTTACGAGATGCACAAGTGTATGTGCAAGCGGCAGAGCAGGGGGCGAGTATTTTTGACATGCGTCCTTCGCTAGTGACGCGTGATATACAACAATGGGCGCCATTATTGCATTGGATAGTAAATGCAGATCGCAACGCTAAATAGTTTTTAATTTTATGCTGACCAGATTTTTGAGTTAGCTTGGTGACTTCTTAACCCGCAAAACACAAGCATGCCGAATGAGATTGAACTTAAACTGCGGGTTGCGCCCAATGTAAAACAAACGCTGTCAGATCATCCTGACATACAAACCAATTTGTTTGGCGAGCCCTACACGCGCTCACTGATTAGTATTTACTATGACACCCCTGAGCTTTATTTACTGGACGCAGGGTTGAGCTTGCGTGTGCGTAGCATGGCAGGTGGTTGGTTTCAGGCTGTAAAAAGTACTGGGTACTCAGTTGGCGGATTACACCAGCGACTGGAGTGGGAAGATTTACTCACCAAGAACGAGCCAGACTTTGACAAAATTAAAGAGCCTCATCTAGCCCATATTTTTTCTTCGCCAGACTTACGTAAGGCGTTAAAGCCAGTGTTTGTGGTAGATGTTATCCGCACAGATTGGAATCTTAAATATCAGGATGGTACTGAAATCGAAGTTTCCTTAGATGATGGTGAACTGAAGGTGTGTCAGCCCCGCGTTTGGGAGAGTATTGAGCCGATACATGAGTTAGAAATTGAGCTCAAAACAGGCGGCAACAAACAGCATTTATTTGATTTAGCATTAGCCTTGCAAAAAGAGGTGCCGTTTACAATCGAAAACTCAAGTAAAGCACAACTAGGTTACAGACACTTACGTGCTGAACCCACGATTAAGACCCATTCATATGCGACCAAAGTGCCAAGTCGCCACCAAGCGCCAAAAGAGCGAGGCGCTATCTATATCGCGCAAATTCAAGCAAACCAAGAGATTTTACAGAAGATCAATCATAATGCCTCTGTATCACAAATCCGCTTTGATATTGAGCGCCTGAAAATTGCTATTATGCAGACGATGCCTAAAACTAACTTTCTGATTCGCGAGTTAGACTGGCTCAATGCTTATATGCTAACGCCTTGTGATGATGACCAGTATCAAGTGTTGCAAGAAACTCTGCATAGTCAGCGTTATCAATCACTCATGCTTAACCTTAGTGCTTGGGTTTATTGCGAAAAATCTTATTAGCCTGATTGAGCCGCAAAGCCTATGCGGCTCAAGGTCAGCACTAATTTAAAGGTTAACTTGTTCAACACTTTTTATTGATGCCTGTAGTGATTGATACTTGTAGCCACCTTACGTTTACCAATAGTCACGTCCTTGTCTGCGACCATGACGGCCTTCGTAACCCCTACCTTCACCGTAGGTGATTGGGCTAATCACAGCAGGCTGTGCATCATAATAACCAGTTGCACCATAAGTGGGTGCTTGACTATTTTCTGCAGCAACCATGACGCGTACTCGAATCGAGTCACCAGGATGAGTGTTAGTCACGGTTGAGTATGTTCGACCATTGTAATTGTATTGCACCAAGTAACCACGATTGATCGTTTGCCAGTTATCTACGCTGACGCAACGTTGCACGGGGCGATCAACAGTGCGTGATCCGTAATTGCCTTGATTGTTATTACCAATACGATCACCCACCACAGCCCCCACTCCAGCGCCGACTGCTGCTGCCGCAACACGACCAGTACCGCGACCAATATTGCCACCTAGTAAACCACCAGCGATACCGCCAATAATTGCGCCAGTCGGAGAGCGATCTTGCTGGTAGCCATAGTTGTCACCATAACTTTCACGCACATATTCGGTACGACATTCTTGGCGCGGTGAGTTCACGCGCTCTGTTTGTGGCGTTACGCTGAGTACGCGCGCATTATCGTAATAGTCATCATCTGCTATCGCAGGAAAAGCAACTGTTGTTGCAATTAAAGTAGAAACAGTTAAATGGCTCCATTTTAAAAAACGTTGATTTAAGCTACGCATTTTAATTTCCTCTCACCTTGTCAGTTAGTACTGCAAAAATTATGCAGGTGAGCAGATAACGTGGTGTGATTAAATTTCGCTGACATGCAAAATGAAGATATGCATGTTTTCATGATTTTCATTAGACAGTTCAGTGTTTTGATCGTGCAGGTTTTATTCATATTCGCTTTTTCTACTGCTGGTGCTTGTGTGACTGCAGTTACTGATGTGTTCGATAAGTTAGCGCATAGTTTGGAGGTCAATGCAAAATTGTGTATTGAATTTAAAACTAAATAATCATTAATTGGAGATTAACATGAATACATTAAAGGTCATCATTGCATCTGCGTTGCTAATATTCGCAAATGTTTCTATTGGCGCACAGAGTAGCGAAGCGTTTGGTAAAAGTTGCACCACGTCACTTTCGCAAGGGCAAGTCATTCAAACGGATTGTACGATCAATACAGAATTTCACGGCAAAACATATTGTTTTGGTAGCGAAGCTTCAAAAGCCAGCTTTATGCAAAATCCGCAAATGACAGTAGAAAAAGCCCTAGCGTTTTATGCAAAAAATGCAGAAACGCCACGTGAAAAAATTTCGCAAGCGCAAGCACTTGCAGAAATCAGCAAAAAGAACTGTGATTTATCCAACAAAGATTTAGGTTATCTCGAGTTTGATAAAATGGATTTACGTCATTGCACCATGGTCAATACGAGTTTTTTTGGTGCGTATTTGCGCGGTGCAAATTTGAGTGGCGCAAATCTTGAGCGCGCATATCTTAATCTTGCTCGATTAGAAAATACTGATTTAAGTGGCGCAAATTTAAAAGATGCCACCATCTTTCAAGCCATATTTGATAAAACCAATTTCAAAGCCGCCAATCTTACCAATGCGCGCATGATTGGCACTTTGGGTAACGTAGATATGAGTGCTGCGACTATTAAGCAAGGTAAATTTGGTCTGGATATTGGCAACCAGCCCATGGGTGCGATGCGCTTTGACGCCATAGGGGGCAACTTTGCCAATACCAATTTTGAAGGTGCAGATATTAATCGCTCAAACTTTAAATTTGCCGATTTTAGAAACGCCAACTTACGTAATACTGATTTATTTCGTGCCGACTTTAGCAAGGCAGATTTAACTGGCGCAGACATCACGGGTGCAAAAATGGGTGAAGCTATTTTAGATGGCACGGTGATGACGAATGTTAAAGGGCTCGAAGCCATCAAAGGTTATGACATCGCAAAAGGCAAATGTGTAGATTGCATGATGGTGGCAGAAACACCTGCAAAAACAAAAATGACAGATACACAAATGACAACCATGGCAAACCCTGCGGTGCAATTGTGCAATATGCGAGGCACTAGGTATTAGTTTAAGCCGTGCTTGTGTTTATTCTGCGACCATTCGAAATAGAGTGGTCGTTTTTTTTGGTATATATTATATAAATAAACAATATATATTATAATAATATGTTATGATTGTTTATTAGCTTAAATGACTAGGTCAATTCGGGTGGAAAATAAAGTCACTTTAGAACACTTGCAAGCCTTGAGAGGCTCATCAACAAAAGCATGTGCGCTGCTCAAAACGATGGCGAATGAAGATCGGTTGTTGATTCTGTGTCAGTTATCGCAAGGTGAGCGCAATGTGGGGGAAATTGAGTCTGCGACAGGCATTCTGCAACCTACGCTATCGCAACAATTGACCAAGTTGCGTGACGAAGGCTTGGTGAGCACGCGTCGCGAAGGTAAATATATTTATTATGTAATCTCGAATCATGCGGTAATCCAAATCATGCATTTGTTGCATGGCTTATTTTGTGAAAAAACTCAGACATTACATGATGTGTCAGAGGGTGCGCAAATTGCTGAAGGTGAAAGTTGATGTCGATTGAAATGCTGACCATAACGCTTGGTGGAATGGTTGGCGGAATTTTAGGCTTAACAGGCGCTGGCGGCTCGATCATTGCCGTACCTTTGTTAATTTTTTGTTTGCAACTAAGCGCAGTGGAAGCTGCACCAATTGCGTTATTTGCAGTTGCAATGTCAAGCTTCATGGGTGCGCTTGTTGGTCTTAAGCAGCAGCAAGTCCGCTATCGCGCTGCGGGTTTAATCGCCATAGCAGGGGTGTGTATTGCACCGATTGGCGTGTGGTTAGCAGGTCAAATTTCTAATGGAATACTGACTGTTATATTTGCGGCAGTATTGTTATTTGTTGCGATTCGAATGCTGGGTCAATCTAAGCAGTTGGACACTGAATCGCTTGTATTAGCGAGGGATTGGTTGCCCTGCCAAGTGAAAGCGAGTGAAGTTAAAATTAGTTGGACTATGCCTTGTGTGCGTGCATTAGCCTATACAGGCGCGTTGGCTGGCTTGTTGTCGGGTTTGCTCGGTGTGGGCGGTGGCTTTGTGGTCGTGCCAGCTTTGAAAAAATACAGCAATTTAGGGATGACGTATATTCTGCCGACTTCGCTGGCTGTAATAGCGCTCATTTCCACGGCGGGTATTCTTTCTGCAATCGGCTTGGATCGCTTAAATTATAAAATTGCATGGCCATTTGCGCTCGGCTCCATGGTCGGGATGTTGTTTAGTATGCAGTTGGCTAAATATTGTTCAGCGATGATGTTGCAGCGCATTTTCGCTAGTTTTTCTATGTTGATAGCAGTCAGTTTAATAGTGAAAGTTGTGCTTATTTAAGTCTTGCTTATTTAGGTTGTAGTCATTTGAAAGTGAGTTGATATGAATATAGGAGTCTTGTATGCGATTGTTGGTGGCTGCATGATAGGCGCATCTGCAGTAATTTTAATGTATTTTGTCGGCAGAATAGCAGGCATTAGTGGAATTCTGCGCGGTGCACTTGCATTCGAATTGCAAGCATTTTGGCGATATTTTTTCATCGTAGGCTTGTTGTTAGGGGGCGTGGCTTATCAATGGTTGGCGATTCCACCAACGTCCGTGCGATCGGCATTGCCCATGCACATTGTCATTTTAGCGGGATTGCTTGTTGGTGTTGGTGCAAGTGTAGGCGGGGGGTGCACCAGTGGCCACGGTGTATGCGGACTAGGTCGATTATCTAAACGCGCATTTGTTGCAACACTTACCTTTGTCGCGTTTGCGATGCTTACTACAACGATTGCGCGTCATGTTTTGAGGCTATTTTAATGCAAAAAAATCTATATTCATTGTTCGCGGGTTTGGTCTTTGGTTTTGGCGTTAGCTTATCTGGCATGACCAACCCCAATACCGTCATTAATTTTTTAGACATCACAGGCAATTGGGATGCGAGCTTGGTATTTGTGTTATGTAGCGCAGTGATAACCGCCATAATCGGCTTTAGATGGGTGCTGATGCAGCCTCATCCAGTATGTGATACACAATTTCATTTGCCTACCAAGCAAACATTGGATAGCAAGTTGTTGCTTGGATCAGCAATTTTTGGGGTGGGGTGGGGTTTGGCAGGTTACTGCCCAGGAGCTGCAATAGCCGCGCTCGCCACTCTCAATCAGGAAGTTTATGTATTTGTTGTCGCGATGTTAATTGGGCTTTATTTCAGTAAAAAATTTAATCTCAGCACATAGTTTAAATCTCAAAAGATCGCTTAATCCTCAAACAACTTGGCGAAGGAAGCATCATGCAAACGCTACACCAATTATTTGATCAAGAATCCTGTACTTTTACCTACTTGTTGATAGATGAAGCGACTAAAGAGTCGGTAATAATAGACCCGGTGGATAGCCATTTGGAAGAATATCTGGCACTTATTAAAGACCATGGATTAGTGCTGAAATACGTGCTAGAAACGCACGCCCATGCAGACCATATTACTTCAGCTGGCTTGCTCTGCCAGAAAGCTGGTGCGCGTGCGGCTACGCCAGTGCATTGCAATATAACGCCCGCAGAAATCCAACTGCAAGATGGTCAGGTGTTAAAGTTTGGGGCTAATCAAGAAATATTTGCCATTCATACCCCCGGCCACACGGTTGGGTCCATGTCTTTTTACTGGAATCAGCAATTATTTACAGGAGATACATTGTTAATCAATGGGTGCGGCAGAACTGATTTTCAAAGTGGCGATGCCAAAGCACTTTTTCATAGCATTACGCAGAAGTTGTATCGCTACCCAGATCACACCATCGTTTATCCGGGGCATGATTATCAAGGTAAAACCCAATCGACCATTGGGCGAGAAAAGGCCAATAATCAACGCCTTGCAGGCAAAACAGAAGCTGAGTTTGAATCGGTTATGCATGCACTCAATTTACCAAAACCTAAAATGATTGATGTGGCTGTGCCTGCAAATCTAAAATTAGGGCTGACCGATATTCACGCTGCCTATTAGTGATAAAGTCAATTTTCACCCGAAAGTAGCGCCCAACTACAATTGCCTTGAGAAGTTTCTATCATTGGTTGGCAATTGCTAAAAGGGAAGCGCGATCAAGGACTTGCATATGACCGCGTCCAAGTGCCACCCAGTTTTTTTGTTCAAAACGCTTTAATTGGCGGCTCACCACTTCACGTGCAGTACCCAGTTCATCCGCCAATTGTTGATGGGTACGCGTCACGGTATTGTCGCCTGCATCTAGTAGCAACTTGGCTAAGCGTGCATCTAGGCTATGAAACGCTACTTCATCGAGTAGCACAATCAAATCACTAATCAGCGCGCCGTAGTTTTCCATGACAAAACGGCGAAACACCGCAGAATCAATCATCAACTGATTAAACGCCGCTTTGGGGACAATCACGTCACGAATCGGTTGTTCGACAATGGTCGAGGCGGGGTAATCGCTGTTGCCTAAAATGCAGGTTGTGGTAATCACGCATGTTTCACCACTGCCCACACGGTATAGCAAAATTTCACGTCCGCTGGCAGACATTTTGTACACGCGAGATTGCCCAGCAAGCCTCATCACATAAGCATTACAAGGCATTCCTTCTGAGTAACCGATGGTGCCGATAGGTGCCTCTACAATGCGGGCAGATTTTGCCAGTAATTCACGTGCGTTTTGTTCTAACTCCAATAATGCAGGAAACTGCTCAAGCCAAGCCAAACCTTCATGTTGTTGCATGTTTGCTCCCCCTTATATTTTTTGTATTAAAAAACGCTCACTCAGACGCGCAATATTAAGAGTGGACATTCTATACAATAACTTCACTTTGAGGTGCAAGGGTTGCTTAATCAAAGTGCTTAGTTGGTAGCAACATTGCAATATGTAATATGTTGATCATTTCAATGTAACAATCTGTGAATATGATCACGAGACAATAACTATAACGAGCACTAAAAGATATGCATGTTACGAACATTTATTTTGCATATATTAACGTGGTAACAACAAGTATCAATTGATTCACTTTGAATGTTAGCTTAACTTTATTTTTATTAAGGAAAACAACTATGAAATTTTCAGCGAAATTTTCAGCGCTTAGTCTTGCAGCAATGTTGGTAGTTACTGTGAATGCTAACGCTGCTTCGATTGAAGCTCCATCAGCTACTTTTGCGGGTACTGTGACTGACTTCAACAACTTCGACGGCTATCTCTTACCGCAATTTGATGCTGGACAACTGATTGTAAGTCTTGATTTAGGCAATGGCATCAGCTTAACAACCTCACCTTTTTCTGTTGTGGGTCAAAATGCATTTGATCTTGACCAAAACGGATTATGGTCAGTAGTTGGCAATAGCAATCGCGATGGCAACTTTTTATCTACCAGCTTTTTGGGTAACACGGGTTCAATCACTTTCAGCTTTAGCTCAGCTATGCAAAAAGTAGGTATCTTTGCTAACCAATCGCAAAAGTCTGGCGAGGTCAATCGCTTACAAGTGGTGGCTTTAGGTAAAAACGGCAATATATTAGAAACTTTCACAAGCAGTATTGATACTGACGCAGATGGTTACGACGAAGGCATGTTTGTTGGTTTTGAACGTGCATCAGCAGATATCTATAGTTTTATATTGACTGACGGTTCTTTTGTTGTTGATAACCTAGTGACAGCAGTACCTGAACCGGAAACATACGCAATGTTGTTAATTGGCTTAGGTGCTGTAGGCGCTGTTGTTCGCCGTCGTCGTGCATAAATAATTGCAAATCAAAAGAGCTAGTAAGCGTGATGCGGTAAGGCAGTAATTTTAAGTAAAACTTCAATAAAAATGCGTGTTTTAAGCACAAAATTGGTTTTAATTAGCCAAGTCTGACAGGTTGGCGTCATAAATAATTCACATTATATAGTCCGTTTTTGATGATAACTGGGTCTGGTTGATTATTTTTATGTAACACAATATTGCTATATTGCTAACCCAGTGAGGTGTTACTGCTTCGCTGGAATTGATTTATCCACTACCAATATTTTAAATTTTAAAGTTTAAATGTTGAAGCGATTGGATTGTATTTATTAAATTATTGATGATATTAAACAAAATTCTATTAAACAAATTTCTAAAGGATAGCCATGAACTTATCTAAAGTTACTCTAGCAGTATTATTAGCAGTATCTAGCCAAGCATACGCTGGTTTTGCCGACTTTACACCGCTTCCAAGCTCACAAGTCGGTTTCTTGCCAGACGCAACACCAATTAAGTTGTCTAGCCCAAATTTCACACAAGAGCGTATTGCTGACCGTGCTGGATCTGGTGTTGCTGGCGCAGCTTGGGATATGATTGACCAAGATGCATCTGGTCGTTATTTGTTTATGCCATTTGAAACATCACAAGGTGGTGTAATGCGCGTTGATTTGCAAAACAACAACTATGCAACCCGTGTAACTACCATTGTTGCGCCTGGCACACAAGGCTTTGTGGCTGGTGATGCATCTCGTATCACACCATGGGGTAGCTATTTAACGGCTGAAGAATCATGGGGCACAGGCAGCACAAAAGGCCGTTTATTTGAAGTAACCAACCCAACAACAGCGGGTTCAAATGCTGGTAACTTTGTACAACGCTCTGTGATTCCTCGTGTTTCTCACGAAGGTTTAGCGTTTGATGCGCAAAAATCTTTATACTTTATTGATGAGTTAAACGGTGGTTCTATCTACAAATTCGTTTCTGCAAATGCTAACGCAAC
>CAZUGV010000021.1:0-12802 GCA_964620425.1 uncultured Methylophilaceae bacterium
CTACGGCGCTGCTGATCCAGCTGCTGCTGCTGCTGAAATCACAGCTTTGGCACATGACAGTGCTAGTGGTGGCGGTGTATTCGGTTGGTTGAAAAAATTATTTAGCTAGTTTTTAAATAATTATTACTAGCTGTTAAGTAATTTTGAAATAATAAAAACCGCTACAAAACATGTTTATTTGTGTTTTGTAGCGGTTTTTAGTTTGTAGTAGTTTTACGTTAATGGATTAACGTGTTTAACTTGTGTTTATTTTGTTAAGATTTATTACCTATTGAAAGTACGTCATTATTTATGCGTATTGCAGAAGTTAGTCGTAACACCCTAGAAACTCAGATTTCAGTTTCTATCAATTTAGATGGAACAGGCGCATCCAGCTTTGAGACTGGTCTGCCTTTCCTCGATCACATGCTCGATCAAATTGCTCGTCACGGCATGATGGATATATCCGTCAAAGCCAAAGGTGATTTGCATATTGATGCACATCATACTGTAGAGGATATTGGCATCACCCTTGGTCAAGCGTTTATCAAGGCACTGGGTGATAAAAAAGGCATACGTCGCTATGGGCATGCTTACGTGCCACTGGATGAGGCTTTGTCGCGCGTTGTTTTAGACTTATCTGGTCGCCCTGGGTTGGAGTTTTTTGTTGAGTTCACACGTGCGCGTATTGGTGATTTTGATGTAGATTTAATCCACGAGTTTTTCCAAGGGTTTGTCAATCATGCCCTAGTGACTCTGCATATTGACAATTTGCGTGGCAATAATGCCCACCATCAGGCAGAAACAATTTTTAAAGCTTTTGGTCGCGCTTTGCGTGTGGCCATTGAGCTGGATTCGCGCATGACTGGCATTATGCCATCAACTAAAGGTTCGCTATAAGCTATAAGGCGTTGGTTAATTTATATATATTCAGCTTTGTATTTTCGCGACCTTTAGTATTTTCAGAAAATAATTCATTCAAATCATGATTGATATTGCAGTAGTAGATTATGGAATGGGCAACTTGCGCTCGGTTTCTAAGGCGATTGAGCACGTAGCGCCCAACCTTTCTGTGGTCGTTACCAGTGACGCTAGTGAAATCAATGCGGCCAAACGCGTTGTTTTTCCTGGGCAAGGCGCAATGCCAGATTGTATGCGTGAGTTAGAAGCACGTGGTTTGCGTCAGTCTGTGATTGATGCCGCAGCCAATAAACCATTTCTCGGCATATGTATTGGGTTACAACTCTTATTTGAGCACAGCGAAGAAGGTGATGCGGCTGGTATTGGTATCTTGAAAGGGAATGTGAAACGCTTTCCCGTAGATAACATGCACGACACTGAAGGCGGCAAGCTCAAAGTGCCACATATGGGCTGGAATCGCGTATTTCAAACTAAATCTCATCCAATGTGGGCCGATATAGCAGAAGGTGAACGTTTTTATTACGTTCATAGTTATTTTGTTGAGCCTGAAGATCAATCTTTAATCGCGGGTCAAACGGAATACCCTAGAAAATTTACGGGTGCTGTAGCATGCGACAATATTTTTGCGGTGCAATTTCACCCAGAAAAAAGTCAGCATGCTGGCTTGCAACTTTTATCCAACTTTGTCCAATGGAACGGACGTTCTTAACTTAAACTTGATGAAATTATGTTAATTATCCCTGCAATTGATTTAAAAGACGGCCACTGTGTCAGACTCAAACAAGGCGTGATGGAAGGCGCTACCGTATTCTCAGAAGATCCAGGCGCAATGGCGCGGCACTGGGTAGACCAAGGCGGCAAGCGTTTACACTTGGTGGATTTAAACGGAGCTTTTGCTGGCAAACCAGTCAATGCAGCGGCGATTAAATCTATCGTGAGTGCGGTAGGCGGTGATATTCCAATCCAGTTGGGCGGCGGCATTCGTGATTTAGAAACAATTGAAAAGTATTTAGACAGCGGCATTAGTTACATCATTATCGGCACAGCCGCTGTGAAAAGTCCTGGTTTCCTGCATGAGGCTTGCTATGCTTTCCCAGGTCAAATTATGGTGGGCTTGGATGCCAAAGACGGCAAGGTTGCAGTCGATGGCTGGTCTAAACTGACAGGTCATGATGTTATTGATTTGGCTAAAAAGTTTGAAGACTATGGTGTTGAAGCTGTGGTGTATACCGATATTGGACGTGATGGCATGCTAAGTGGTGTGAATATCGAGGCAACCGTAGCCTTAGCACAAGCGCTGACTATCCCAGTGATTGCTAGTGGCGGACTCACCAATATGGATGATGTGCGTAAGCTATGTGAAGTCGAGTCTGAAGGCATTATGGGTGCAATTACTGGTAGAGCCATTTATGAAGGTACGATTGATTTTGCTGCAGCACAAGCATTGGCTGAAGAGTTGAACGGTTAATGAGTTTAGCCAAGCGAATTATCCCTTGCTTAGATGTGACTGATGGTCGCGTCGTCAAGGGTGTTAATTTCTTAGAGCTTCGTGATGCAGGTGACCCTGTTGAAATTGCACGTCGTTATGATGAGCAAGGGGCAGATGAGCTAACATTCTTAGATATTACTGCCAGCTCTGATAACCGCGGTCTAATTTTGCACATTATTGAAGAAGTTGCGTCACAAGTTTTCATCCCCCTTACCGTGGGTGGCGGTGTGCGCCAAGTTGAAGATGTGCGTCGCTTGTTGAATGCGGGTGCGGATAAGGTGAGCATCAATACCACTGCGGTATTGAATCCGCAAGTCGTGGAAGATGCTGCTAGTCGTTTTGGTTCGCAATGTATTGTAGTCGCAATTGATGCGAAAAAGGTAGATAACCAACCATTTGAGTGGGAGGTGTTTACGCATGGTGGTCGCAAGGCAACAGGGCTAGATGCCGTAGAGTGGGCAAGAAAAATGGTCGCCTTGGGTGCAGGTGAATTGCTGGTAACCAGTATGGATAGAGATGGCACGAAAATCGGTTTTAATAATCCGCTCAATAAAGCGATTAGCGAAGCGGTAGATGTGCCTTTAATCGCCTCAGGTGGGGTCGGCAATCTTCAACATTTGGTGGATGGTGTGAAACTAGGCGGTGCCGATGCCGTATTGGCCGCAAGTATTTTTCACTATGGCGAATACACCGTCGAGCAAGCGAAACGCTATATGCAACAAAATGACATAGAAGTTAGGCTATGAGTGACAATTTAACTCAGCCAGACAAGGCAACTTGGTTAGACCAATCCACATGGTTAGATAAAGTCCAGTGGACTGCAGAAGGTCTAGTACCAGTGATTGCGCAAGAAGTCGGAACTGGAAAAGTCTTGATGTTTGCATGGATGAACCGTGAAGCATTACGCTTAACCAGTGAGACAGGGCATGCCGTGTACTTTTCTCGCTCACGCAACAAATTGTGGCATAAAGGCGAAGAATCTGGACATACACAAATAGTTCATGAAATTCGTTTAGACTGTGATGAAGACGTGGTGTTATTATCCGTGGAACAAATTGGCGGCATCGCTTGCCACACAGGTCGGCACAATTGCTTTTTTCAGAAGCTAGTTAATAATGAATGGGTTACAGTTGAACCTATCATTAAAGACCCCAAAGAGATTTATTAATTGAACGATATTTTAAACCGATTGGCGGATTTGCTAGAGCAGCGCAAAAGTGCTGACCCAACGACTTCGTACGTGGCAAAGCTTTACAGCAAAGGCATTGACAGCATTTTAAAAAAGGTCGGTGAAGAAGCTACTGAAACCGTCATTGCTGCCAAGGGTGGTAAGCGCGAAGAAATTATCTACGAAACGGCTGATTTATGGTTTCATACTTTAGTCATGCTAAGCCACGCCAATATTAAACCGCAGGAAGTCTTGGATGAACTCGCAAGGCGCGAGGGGCTATCGGGCATTGTTGAGAAAGAGAATCGAACAAAATGAGCGCAGACTGTATTTTTTGTAAAATTGTAGCGGGTTCAATCCCCAGCAAAAAAATTTACGAAGATGACGATGTGGTAGCGTTTCATGACATCCATCCGATTGCACCAGTACATTTCTTAATTGTGCCAAAGTTACATATTGAAAGCTTGGCGAGTTGTGAAGAATCGCATCAAACATTACTAGGAAAAATGCTATTGCTCGCACCCAAACTGGCGGCAGAGCAAGGGTTAAAGGGCTTTCGCACCATGATAAACACTGGTCGTGAAGGCGGGCAGGAAGTGTTTCATATTCATATTCACGTATTTGGCGGCGGTAGTTCGTTGCCTAAAACTTAGGAGTAAGTCATGGGTTCATTTAGCATTTGGCATTGGTTAATTGTTTTAGTCATTGTTGTCTTAGTGTTTGGTACAAAAAAGCTTCGCAACGTCGGTAGCGATGTTGGCGGGGCAGTTAAAAACTTTAAAGATGCGATGAATGATGGCAAACAGAACGAAAAAATTGCTGATACTGTTGCCACTGGCAATACCGTAGAAGGCGAAGTCACCCAGAAAACCAAGCAATAAGAATTTTGGGTATCTGCTGTGTTTGATGTTGCGTTTTCTGAGCTAGTCGTCATTGCGATAGTCGCATTGATAGTGATTGGCCCAGAAAAACTGCCTAAAGTTGCTAGAACGCTAGGCTTCTTGGCAGGCCGTATGCAGCGTTATGTAAGCAATGTAAAGGCAGACATTGAGCGTGAAATGCAATTTGAGGATCTGCAAAAACTACAGCAAGAAATCAAAGAAAATGTAATGGCGGGCAAGGCGCAATTTGTGCAAGCAACCGAGCAAGCGGAACATAGCATTCACCAAGAATTAAATACCATTCAGCAAGCAGTAACTAACGCGCAAGATGTATCCACTTCCGCGAGCCTTGCAGATGGTACTAATGTTAACGAGTTAGCCTCAACCACTTCTGCCAGCGACGCCAAACTGAATTAACCTATTGTGAACCTATCTCCGTCATTTATTTCACACTTAATCGAACTGCGTGATCGCTTACTGCGTGCAGTAATTGTATTTGTGGTGGTGTTGGTCTGTTTGCTACCATTTGCAAATCAGGTTTACACCCTGTTAGCGCAACCGTTATTGTCCCAATTGCCTGTTGGAGGACAAATGATTGCAACAGGTGTAACGACACCATTTTTTGTGCCCATGAAGGTGGCAATGTTGGCTGCAATGTTGCTTACTTTGCCGCATAGCTTGTATCAACTATGGGCGTTTGTTGCTCCAGGGTTGTATTTACATGAGCGTCGATTTATTGGTCCACTAGTGGTTGCCAGCACCATGCTTTTTTTTGCGGGAATGTCGTTTGCTTACTTCGCCGTGTTTCCTGTAATTTTTGGTTTCATTGCGCATACCGCTCCAATCGGTGTCGCGGTAATGACAGATATTGGCAATTATCTTGATTTCGTGATCAGCTTATTTGTTGCATTTGGCATAGCCTTTGAAGTGCCCATTGCTGTGGTTGTGCTAGTGCATTTGGGTGTGGTAGATATTAAAACATTAAAAGAAATACGCTCTTATGTGATTGTGGCTGCGTTTGTAATTGGAGCCATTTTTACGCCGCCAGATGTGGTTTCACAGATTATGTTAGCAGTCCCTTTATGGTTGCTATATGAGGCGGGAATTTTAGCCGCTGGGCTTATTGAGCCAAAGCCGCAATCTGTGATTATGCCTCCTAGGCAATAACGGATAATGTACAAAAGCCACTATCCTTGTGAAGAGTGATTTTATTTGCTTGTAGCATGCGGCTTCTGTACTGATTGTTTAGGAGTTGCAACCGAATAAACTGGTTTTTAATAGTAAACTTTGCAACTGCAGTTAGCCAAAAGACTACTCTTTTTCTGGCAATGGTTTGGGACGTCTACCAATCAACACCCCAACATCTAATTGTTTCTGGGCGCGCTCAATCCTCAAAGTGGCTTGTTTGTTTGGTTTAAGCTCTGAGATGATATTGAGCATGCTTGAGCTGTCTAAAACGGGTTGGCCATTAATGGCAACGAGAATATCTCCTGATTTTAAGCCAGCACTTTCAGCAGGACTGCCTAAAACAACCCCGGCTATTAACGACCCTTGTGTTTTCCCAAGTTTGAATGAGTCCGCCAGCTCTGGGGTAATATCTTGAGCTTCAATGCCAATCCATCCACGCGTAACGCTACCTTGGCGAACAATTTGCTCCATCACTTGTTTTGCTATGCTGACAGGAATGGCAAAACCAATGCCCATGGAACCTCCACTGCGGGAGTAAATTGCACTATTGATGCCAACTAAATTACCGTCAGTATCAATCAGTGCACCACCTGAGTTGCCTGGGTTGATCGGTGCATCGGTTTGAATAAAGTTTTCAAATGTATTAATTCCTAAATGATTGCGACCTAATGCACTAATAATACCTTGTGTAACGGTTTGACCTACGCCAAATGGATTGCCAATTGCAAGCACAATGTCGCCAACTTTATTTTTACTCGGATCTGCAAAGGTAATTGACGGTAAATTTTTTAAATTGACTTTTAAAACTGCAATGTCGGTGTCTGGATCTGTGCCAACGACGCGAGCCGGGACTGATCTTCCATCAGCAAATGCCACTTCAATTTCATCGGCCGCATCGACCACATGCTGGTTAGTTAAGATTAAGCCTTGCTCGCTCACAATCACGCCCGAACCTAGGCTATTTTCCCTTTGCGGTAGATCATCTAATTGATCCCCAAAAAAACGGCGTAATATTGGGTCTTCCAGCAGTTGTTGGTGAGGGTTATCTTGCACTTTTTTGCTTGTGAATATGTATACAACTGAGGGCATGGCTTTTAGGGCGGCTGTGCTATATGAGCCGATGCTTGCAGCCGTTGGTGTCGCAGGCGCTTGCGTTACTACCACATTATTTTCTTTTTTATCAAGTAATTGCGGATAAAATAGTTGGGCTACGAATAGCGCAGCAAGACAAACAGTGACGGATTGTGCAAAAATTAGCCAAAGCTTTTTCATGTAAATTAAATCTTTGTAATTAGAAACTAGAGAATGAATATAAACCAACTAATTGATTATACACGACAACTTTTGCAAGTTGAGCGTTTTCGTGATTATTGCCCGAATGGCTTGCAGGTTCAAGGTAAGGGGGATGTGCATAAAATTGTATCTGGCGTGACGGCAAGTATGGCGTTGTTAGAGGCAGCAAAAGCAGAAAATGCAGATATGGTGCTAGTGCATCATGGGTATTTTTGGAAAAATGAAGATCTGCGGATAGTCGGCATCAAGAAGCAAAGAATACAGTACTTACTCAAGTACGATATCAATCTAGTGGCATATCACTTGCCACTAGATGTACATGCTGAATTGGGAAACAACGCGCAACTCGCAAAAAAAATGGGGGTTGCAATTGCAGGGTGGACAGGCGAGCAGAATGTTGTGGCTTATGGTGATATGCCAAATCAACAAAGTTTAACGGCTTTTGCTTCACATTTAGGTGGCGCGTTGAATCAAGAGCCAATGGTGATTGGGGATGTGAATAAGCCAATTAAGCGTGTTGCTTGGTGCACGGGTGCGGCACAAGGCTACATGGAACTAGCAATTGAATTGGGAGTCGATGTGTATGTAAGTGGCGAAATCAGTGAGCAAACCGTACACTTGGCAAACGAGTCAGGTGTTGCTTATATTGCAGCTGGACATCATGCGACTGAGCGCTATGGTGTGCAGGCTTTGGGAAATCATTTGGCAGAACGCTTTGCTCTAAACCATACCTTTATTGATATAAACAATCCTGTTTGATGATTTAAATAAAAAAATATGGATTATATTGATATTTAGCACTATGCTGGGTTTAAGTTTTTGTCTTAAACCTGTAAAATGCGGGGTTAAGTTTAAGATGTAAATTAATTGGTAATAATCACTGACTCTCATTGAAGGGTGACGAATGGCGAATAAAGCGTTAGATTCAAATTTAGACAAAAGTAAGCGGCGATTTCTAATCGCAGTTACGAGTGTCGTTGGTGCGGCTGGTGCAGCCTCTGCGGCGGTGCCTTTTGTAACAAGCATGTTGCCAAGTGAGCGGGCAAAGGCGGCTGGTGCCCCAGTTGAAGCGGATGTAAGTAAGATTGAGCCTGGTGCGATGATTACAGTTGAGTGGCGTAGTAAGCCAGTATGGATCATTAATCGTACTCAAGAAATGTTAGGCCAGCTTGATAAGCACAATGACAGGTTGTCAGACCCCATGTTGGAAGTTGTGACGCAGCAGCCAGATTATTGTAGCAACCCTGCCCGTTCGATTAAGTCAAATTTGATGGTCATTGTTGGCATATGCACTCACTTGGGCTGTTCGCCATCACCAAAATTACAGTCAGGCGGAGACATGGGTTCCGAGTGGCCTGGTGGCTTCTTCTGTCCGTGTCACGGGTCTAAATTTGACTTGGCAGGTCGTGTATTCAAGGGTTCGCCAGCCCCTATTAACTTGGTTGTTCCACCACACAAATACATTAGTGACAGTGTTTTGCTAATTGGTGAAGATGGCAAGGGAGCAGCTTAATGCAAAAGTTTGATATGCAAAAACCATTAACAAGTTTGGTCGGATGGATTGATGATCGTTTTCCAATGACATCAAATATCAAAACGCATCTGACGGAATATTACGCCCCTAAGAATTTTAACTTCTGGTACTACTTCGGCTCGTTGGCGTTGTTGGTGTTGGTCATGCAGATTCTGACTGGCATATTTTTAACCATGAACTATAAGCCAGATGCAGATCTTGCATTCGCTTCCGTAGAATACATCATGCGTGATGTATCATGGGGCTGGTTAATACGCTATATGCACTCAACTGGCGCTTCAATGTTCTTTGTGGTGGTGTATTTACATATGTTCCGAGGGTTGATTTATGGTTCATATAGAACACCACGCGAGTTGGTCTGGCTGTTTGGCGTAGGCATTTTTCTATGCTTGATGGGCGAAGCGTTCTTTGGCTACCTGCTACCTTGGGGTCAAATGTCTTTCTGGGGTGCGCAAGTAATTATTAACTTGTTTAGCTCAATCCCATTTATTGGTCCAGACGTTTCATTATGGCTTCGCGGTGATTTTATGGTTTCAGATGCTACCTTAAACCGCTTCTTTGCGTTTCATGTGATTGCTTTGCCAATGGTGTTGTTGGGTTTGGTTGCGGCGCATATCATTGCACTGCATGAAGTGGGGTCAAACAACCCTGATGGCGTTGAAATTAAAAAAAATAAAGATCCAGTCACTCATATACCTTTAGATGGCATCCCATTTCACCCCTACTACACGGTGAAAGATTTGGTCGGCGTGTCTGTTTTCTTAATCGTATTCTCTGTGATTGTATTTTTTACGCCTGAGATGGGCGGCTACTTTCTAGAGGCAAACAACTTCATCCCAGCAAATCCACTAAAAACTCCGCCCCATATTGCGCCAGTATGGTATTTCACACCTTACTACTCGATTTTGCGAGCTGTTCCACCGATTATGAACTCGCAGTTTCCTGGTGTTGCAGCCATGGGCTTGTCAGTTGTCGCTTTCGCGTTCTTGCCTTGGTTGGATAAGAGTCCAGTAAAATCGATGCGTTATCGTGGCAGTTTGTACAAAAAATGGTTGGCTGCGTTTGTCGTCAGTTTTATTGTGCTGGGGTATTTAGGTACTGAGCCTTCTAACGTTTGGGGGCAGTTCGATCCTAAAACCATGTTAGTTGGTGGTAGTGATCGCGCTACTGTGGCTGCCCAAATTTTTACTGTTGTATACTTTGCCTTTTTTGTGTTGATGCCTTGGTACACCAAAAAAGATAAGACTAAACCCGTGCCAGAAAGGGTGACAGAATGAAAAAAATAATAACAATTTTGACACTGCTCTTGCCATTATTGGCAATTGCCAATGAAGGTGTAAAGTTGGATCATGCCCCGATAGACTCGACCAATCAAGAGTCATTGCAACGCGGTGCTAAAATGTTTGTCAATTACTGTCTAAGTTGCCATAGTGCCGCTTACATGCGCTATAACCGATTGGTAGATATTGGATTAACTGAATCACAAATTAAAACCAACTTAATGTTCGCTAGCGAAAAAGTGGGTGACACCATGACTATTGCAATGGGCAAAAAGGATTCTAAGTTGTGGTTTGGTGCAGTGCCGCCAGACTTATCAGTACAAGCGCGTGCTTATGCTAACGGTCCTGATTGGCTATATACCTATCTTCGCGGCTTTTATCGTGATGATACACGCCCGACTGGCTGGAACAATACTGTTTACGATAAAGTCGCCATGCCTCACGTGCTTTGGCAACTACAAGGTCAACAGGTCTTGAAAGTGGATGAAAAAACTGAAGAACATCATCTGGTCTTAGATAAGCCAGGTACGCTCTCGCCCGCTGAGTATGATGCCTCGGTAGCGGATTTGGTTAACTATCTAGTGTATATGGCGGAGCCAGCCAAAAGTAAACGTATGCATTTGGGGTTAATAGTTTTATTATTTTTAGGTTTAATGTTTGTGCTAACTTTCTATTTGAAAAAAGAATTCTGGAAAGACATACATTAAGTTAACACATTGGCGGGAGGTTTTGCCGTTTGGCAGGCCTCCCGCTTTGTATTTTAGGAAGCTCGGAGAAAAATTATATGATGACACTATATTCAGGCACTACAGACCCATACAGCCATCGTTGCCGTATCGTTTTATTTGAAAAGGGGATGGATTTTCAAGTGATTGATGTTGATTTAGCTAATAAGCCAGAAGATTTAGCTGTCATTAACCCGCACAATACTGTGCCAGTCCTAGTAGAGCGAGACCTAGTGCTTGAGCAAGCAAACATTATTAACGAATATATTGATGAGCGTTTTCCGCATCCGCAATTGATGCCAGCTGATCCAGTAATGCGCGCACGCGCACGCTTGTTTTTGCACAACTTTGAAGAGCAGCTGTTTGATCATGTCAAAGATTTAGAGTCAGGTGACGAAAAGATGGCAGACAAAGCACGTACTATTATTCGTGATAATTTGACACAAATTGTGCCGTTATTTAGTAAGCAAGAATATATACTTGGAGACGAGTTCTCAATGTTGGATGTAGCTATTGCGCCATTACTATGGCGTTTAGGTCACTACGGCATAGAGCTGCCAAAGCAAGCTGCACCTTTGTTGAAATATGCGGAACGTATATTCTCACGTCCAGCTTATATTGAAGCAATGACCCCGTCAGAAAAAGCAATGCGAAAATAACATTCCCAATAAAGGCACTGCACATGAGTGAATTACTCTCCACTAAACCCTATTTAGTTCGCGCTATACATGAGTGGTGCATAGATAATGGATTAACGCCCCATTTATTGGTTGCGGTAAACTCACAAACGCGTGTGCCTGTGGGCTATGTGAAAGATGGTGAAATTGTATTAAATTTAAATTACACGGCTACAAAAGACTTGCAAATTGAAGCTGATGCAGTTACATTCTCGGCGCGCTTTAGCGGAGTCTCAAATAACTTGTACGTGCCTATGAGTGCTATTCGTGGCATTTACGCGCGCGAAAATGGGCAGGGCATGTTTTTTGAGATTGAGCCAGTAGTTGAGGTTGGTGGAGAGCTGCAGTCTGAATCGCAGTCTGAAAAAACAACTGATGATACTGATAAAGAAAAAAAATTAAGCCTCCCAAAAAAGCCAAGTTTGAAGTTGGTGAAATAATTTAAAGTTGTAAAGTAACAAGAAATTTAATGTTCAATAGTCAGTTGTTAATAAATAAATTAGTTGAAATAAATTCACGATAACTAGTTTTAATTTTTTGCTAATGCCATTATAATGGCGGTCTTTGCGATATGTGGTAATCATCGTAGATGATTTTCAAAAATGCCGGATTAGCTCAGTTGGTAGAGCAGCGCACTTGTAATGCGAAGGTCAACAGTTCGATTCCGTTATCCGGCACCATCTAATATTTTCTGATTTAGTTAACTTCTCAGTTGAAACCATCCTAAAGCGTTTTCTATTTGCGGTGTCTTGTTTGGAATTAAGGTTTGCAATAGGGTGGTGGAGCATATTGACAAGTATGTTGTGTGCTAATCTTCTGATTGTTACCACATCCGAACCGCCTAAGTTCACCGCTATAAATTTCAGCCCACTCTTTCAATGCTAACAAATTGGGCTCGCCGCAAAATAACATTAAATAAAAATCTGTAATTAGGAAGTTAAGTCATGAATAAAATTATCGTAGAAAAGCAAGTTGCAACTGAGCGCTTACAAGCCTTGGGTGTCAGTAAGTGGCCAACATGGAAAAAAGAAGTATCAGTGTTTCCTTGGATGTTTCCAGAGCAAGAAATCGCTTATATCTTAGAGGGTGAGTGTGTCATCACGCCAGAAGGTGGCGCGCCCGTTCATTTTGGCAAGGGTGATTTGGTGACCTTTCCTTCAGGGCTAAAGGCAAGCTGGGAAGTAAAACAGCCGCTGCATAAGCATTACAAATTAGATGGGAATGTATTTACGCAATTATTTAAACGTATTCGCCTTAAATTTAAAAAGTAAATACAGTAATACTCAATTAAAAAGCCAGCTTCTAGCTGGTTTTTTAGCGCGTGAATCGAGGCGAGGGGTGGGCTTCTAGTTTAAGTCACAACAATTCATCGTAACTTAAACAAATTGTAATTATTTTGTAAAAAACATGAGTTAATGCTTGACCAAAAACTTATCGCCTGTAGAATGCGCACCTTCGCTTCAGAAACACTGTGAAGCGGGGTTAAAATAAAGTCAAATTAACAGTTGACCAAATTTAAAACCCCTGTAGAATGCGCGCCTCGCAACGAAATTGTTGCGAAGTAGCAAAAAGAAAATGTCAAAATATTTTAAAAATACACTAGACAAATTACCTGAGGTCTGTATAATGCGCACCTCTTCGTTGCTAAGGCGGCGACGTTGCAAGAG
>CAZUGV010000022.1:0-7350 GCA_964620425.1 uncultured Methylophilaceae bacterium
TAGAAGTAACCATATAAACCAACGGTATAGCCTAAACCTTCAACAGCAGAAATCGTACCGTTGTAACCAGCATAAGCATCCACCTCTAATGTGGCATCTGGGTATGTATTAGGTGAAACGTTTGAACCCCAAGCCCCTACGTAAAAACCACTTGAGTGAGCAATATCAATCCCACCTTGCACCGCTGGCTTATGCCATGTTTGTGAAATGCCGCGGAAATAGTAGTTAGATACAAAACCAATGTTATTGGTGACTGTCCATGTTGGTGCTTCCTCTGCGGCCATCACAACTTGAGATGAGGCCAATGTACCCAAAACTGCTAATGCGATTAAAGAATGACGCATTGTGTTTCCTTTCAAATAAATATAAATAAAGCCTAATCAAATGGCTTTGAATTAATGTTAAGCAACTAAACTTAAGCGTTTCCACTTAAGCAACACTCATGCCATGGAGCCAAAAAACAACAAAACATGAACTTCTGATAATAAAGTAAACTAACACCTAACTCAAACGCACTAACTTATTGAATTTTATGAGATATTTACGCACTTTTTCAGTGCGTAAATATGCGTTGATGCACAAAATCGTGATAAAATAGCTTAAACCATTAGGAAAAATGATGAATAAATTACAATTTTTTGAAGACTTGTCGCATAAAATTAATGATTTAGTAAAAAACTCGCCCGCCAACGATATGCGCATTAATTTAAATGCACTATTACAGGGCGCATTCTCCAAATTGGAACTTGTAACAAGAGAAGAGTTTGATGCGCAGTCCGAAGTGTTGCAATTGACGCGAGAAAAGCTCATTTTTCTTGAAAAAAAATTATCAGAATTAGAGTCCGTGTTGCAAAAAAACAACACTCAAGTCTAAAAAAGGGCGCTGCATGAGTTTAGCTGTATTGCATAGTCGTGCATTAGCGGGCATGGATGCGCCAGAAGTGATTGTTGAAGTGCACCTTGCGAATGGATTGCCTAGCTTTACTATCGTAGGTTTGCCAGAAGCTGAAGTAAAGGAGAGCAAAGATCGCGTCCGAGCCGCCTTACTTACTTCTCAGTTTGAGTTTCCAGCCAAACGAATCACGGTGAACCTTGCCCCAGCAGATTTACCCAAAGAAAGCGGACGCTACGACTTGCCAATTGCGTTGGGGATTTTAGCGGCTTCTGGGCAAATCCCTAAAGAGGCGTTAGACCGCTACGAATTTGCAGGTGAGTTGGCACTCACTGGTGCATTGCGCCCAATTCGTGGTGCACTGGCAATGACGGTGAATATTGCCCAAGCCCAAAATACAGAGGCAAATCGGGCATTTGTATTGCCCGAAGAAAGCGCGGCGGAAGCAGCATTGGTGAGCGATGTTGTGATTCTGCCCGCCAAATCATTGCTGGAAGTTTGTGCGCATTTAAGTGGTCACACACAAATTTCGCCCTATCACCCGCAGATTGAACATCAACCTTTTATTTACCCCGACTTTAATGAGGTCAAAGGGCAATCGCTACCAAAACGCGCGTTAGAAATTGCGGCAGCAGGTGGTCACAGCATCTTGATGGCAGGGCCACCCGGTACGGGAAAATCCATGCTCGCCAGCCGTTTTGCGAGCATATTACCCAGCATGACCGAGCAAGAAGCGCTTGAATCCGCTGCGATTCAATCGCTCAATGGCGCATTTAAATCTGCAGATTGGAAACGCAGGCCATTTAGGTCGCCGCACCACACAGCCTCAGGCGTGGCGCTAGTAGGCGGCGGTGGAATCCCGCGCCCGGGAGAAATTTCATTAGCGCATTATGGCGTGTTGTTTTTAGATGAACTGCCTGAGTTTGATCGTAAAGTATTAGAAGTGCTACGCGAACCCTTAGAAAGCGGGCACATCACCATTTCGCGTGCGGCACGTCAGGCGGATTTCCCTGCCCGTTTTCAATTGATTGCCGCCATGAATCCTTGTCCGTGTGGTTTTTTAGGGCATTTCAACAACAAGTGTCGCTGTACGCCCGACCAAGTAGCACGTTATCGCGGCAAAATTTCAGACCCCTTGCTCGATAGAATTGATTTACAGATTGAAGTCCCCGCGCTTAAAGAAGAAGAGTTGACTAGCGCAGCAACAGGCGAAAGTAGCGCAGTGATTCAAAACCGTGTCAACGCCGCAAGAAAGCGCCAAATGGAGCGACAAGGCAAAGCGAACTTCTTGCTATCCAGCAAAGAAATCGACACTTTTTGCACTCCCAACGAGTCAGGTTTAAACTTGCTAAAAACCGCCATTGCCAAACTCAACCTTTCTGCACGCGCCTACCATCGCATACTAAAAGTGGCGCGCACCATTGCCGATCTCGCCGCAAGCGAGCAAATTGAAACGCAACATATTGCTGAGGCAGTGCAATATCGGCGCGGTGAAATAGCTAGCTAGCGCCTTCCGCCTGTGGGTTTAGGCGACTCCGTGCTAAAATAATCGTCTTTACAGAACCTTTTAAATCATCACCTTATCTATGAAAACAAACCAAATCTCTGCAACTGAAGTACGCCTTCGCGAGTTGCTCGCCAAACGTATACTTATTTTAGATGGCGCAATGGGTACGATGATACAACGCTACAAGCTCACCGAAGAGGATTATCGCGGCGGCGAAAATGGCCGTTTTGCTGAGTTTAAAGGGAGCTTTTGCCCTAAAGGTGATGGTTGTGGATGCGGTTTGCCGCATGAAGGGACTGATGATTCAAAAAATGGCGGCACAAAGCGTGAGTTGTTTGTAAAAGGCAATAACGAGCTACTTTCACTCACTCAACCACACGTGATTCAAGAGATACATGAACAATATCTAGCCGCAGGCGCGGATATTATCGAAACCAATACGTTTGGTGCAACAACTATCGCGCAAGACGATTACCAAATGGCGCATTTGGTCTATGAAATGAACGTGCAATCTGCCAAGCTAGCCAAAGCCGCTTGTGCTAAATACAGCACACCAGACAAGCCACGCTTTGTGGCTGGGGCACTTGGCCCAACGCCTAAAACGGCTTCTATATCGCCCGACGTGAATGACCCAGCCGCACGTAACGTCAATTTTGACCAACTGGTAAAAGCTTACTTAGAACAAACTTTTGCCTTAGTGGAAGGTGGCGCGGACATTCTTTTAGTTGAAACAATTTTTGATACGCTCAACTGTAAAGCGGCTTTATTTGCGATTGAAACCTACTTTGACCAAACAGGTAATCGCTTACCAATTATGATTTCAGGTACGGTGACTGATGCATCTGGTCGAATTTTATCTGGTCAAACTGTAGCGGCATTTTGGAACTCCGTTCGCCACGCTAAGCCACTCACGATTGGGCTTAACTGTGCATTAGGTGCAACTTTAATGCGCCCTTACGCAGAAGAGCTTTCAAAAATTGCCGATACTTTTGTGTGCATCTACCCCAACGCGGGCTTGCCCAACCCGATGTCTGACACGGGCTTTGATGAAGAACCAGCTGATACTTCTGCTTTAGTAAAAGAGTTTGCGCAAAGCGGCTTTTTAAATGTGGCAGGCGGTTGCTGTGGTACTACGCCACCGCATATCCAAGCCATTGCCGAAGCCGTCGCGCCAATTGCCCCGCGCCAAGTGCCTGCATTACCGACTTATACCAAGCTATCGGGCTTAGAGCCATTTACCATTGATGAAAACTCGCTATTTGTAAACGTGGGCGAACGTACTAATGTGACGGGTAGTAAAGCCTTTGCGCGCATGATTATTAACGAGCAATATGAAGAAGCCCTTAGCGTGGCGCGTCAACAAGTAGAAAACGGCGCACAAGTCATCGACATTAACATGGACGAAGGCATGTTAGATGCCGTGGCCGCCATGACCAAATTTCTCAACTTAGTCGCCTCTGAGCCAGACATTGCGCGCGTGCCAATTATGATTGACTCCTCAAAATGGAACGTCATCGAAGCAGGTTTAAAATGTGTGCAAGGTAAGGCGATTGTTAACTCAATCTCGATGAAAGAAGGCGAAGAAGAGTTTTTACGCCAAGCCAAACTCTGCCGCCGTTATGGCGCAGCGATTATCGTCATGGCGTTTGATGAAAAAGGCCAAGCGGATACCTTTGCGCGCAAGATTGAGATATGTGAACGTGCATACCGATTATTGGTAGATAAAGTTGATTTTCCACCAGAAGATATTATTTTCGACCCCAATATCTTTGCGATTGCCACAGGCATTGAGGAACACAACAACTACGCGGTCGATTTTATTGAGGCCACGCGCTGGATTAAACAAAACCTACCACACGCCAAAATCTCAGGCGGTGTTTCTAACGTCAGCTTTAGCTTCCGTGGCAACGATCCTGCGCGCGAGGCGATTCACACTGTATTCTTGTACCACGCCATTCAAGCAGGCATGACCATGGGCATTGTCAACGCAGGCATGATGGGCGTGTACGATGATTTAGAGCCTGAGCTGAAACAATGTGTGGAAGATGTGGTGCTCAACCGCATCACCGACCCCAACAATCTACTAGCGCCTACGGAGCGCTTAATTGAATTAGCAGGTACGCTAAAAGCTGGCGGCAAAAAAGAGGCCGCAACGCTGGAGTGGCGCGGCACGCCTGAAACACCCGTGCCTGTGCAAAAACGCCTCGAACACGCCATGGTGCATGGTATTACCGAATTTATTGTGGAAGACACCGAAGAAGCGCGTCAACAAGTGATGGCAAAAGGTGGTCGCCCAATCAATGTGATTGAAGGTCCGCTCATGGACGGCATGAACGTGGTCGGCGATTTATTTGGTCAAGGCAAAATGTTCTTGCCGCAAGTGGTGAAATCCGCCCGCGTGATGAAATCTGCCGTGGCGCATCTCATCCCCTTTATTGAAGAAGAAAAACTGCTTGAAGAGCAGCGCACAGGGGTTAAAGCCAAACCTAAAGGCAAAGTGGTCATTGCCACGGTAAAAGGCGATGTGCATGATATTGGCAAAAATATTGTGTCCGTTGTGTTGCAATGTAATAACTTTGAAGTGGTGAATATGGGCGTGATGGTGCCCGCGGCAGAAATTCTTGCCATGGCAAAAGCGGAAAATGCCGACATTATCGGCTTATCTGGCCTGATTACGCCTTCTCTAGAAGAAATGGCTTACGTGGCAAAAGAAATGCAGCGTGACCCGCACTTCCACGGCGCAAAAACGCCGCTGCTCATTGGTGGCGCAACGACTTCACGCGCCCATACCGCAGTGAAAATCGCCCCTAACTATGACGGCCCTGTGATTTACGTCGCCGATGCCTCACGTTCCGTTTCTGTGATGCAAAACTTACTCACGCCAGAAACGCGCGGCGCATATTTGGCAGAGATTCAAGCCGATTACGAAAAAGCGCGTACCCAGCACGCCAACAAAAAAGGCGTGCCACTGCTTACTTTGGCAGAAGCGCGTGCCAATAAAGCCAAACTCAATTTCACAGGTGAAAATGCACCCGTGAAACCAAAGTTTATCGGCCGCCGCGTGTTTAAAAATATTGATTTAAGCCTGATTGCGCAATATATCGATTGGGCACCATTCTTCCAAACTTGGGATTTAGCAGGTTTCTACCCTGCGATTTTAAAAGACCCTGTGGTGGGCGAAGCGGCAACTAAAGTGTTTGCCGAAGGCCAAGCCATGCTCAAAAAAATCATCGACGGCCGCTGGCTCACCGCCAATGGCGTGATTGCCTTAATGCCCGCCAACACGGTCAATGACGACGATATTGAAATCTACACCGACGAAAGCCGCAACCAAGTCGCGTTCACCTACTACGGCATGCGCCAACAAACGGTTAAACCCGTGATTGATGGCGTTGCGCGCCCCAATCAATGCTTGGCAGACTTTATTGCGCCAAAAGGTACAGATGACTATATCGGCCTATTTGCAGTCACAGGCGGCCTAGGCATGGAAAAACGCCTTGCGCAATTTGAAGCCGAGCATGATGACTACAGTAGCATTATGTTCAAATCCATCGCAGACCGCTTGGCAGAAGCCTTTGCCGAATATATGCATTACCGCGTGCGTACTGATTTATGGGGCTATGCGGCTGGTGAGAATTTAAGCAATGAAGCCTTGATTAAAGAAGAATACAAAGGCATCAGACCTGCGCCTGGCTACCCCGCCTGCCCAGACCATACGGTAAAAGCCGATATGTTTAAGCTCTTGCAATGCGATGAAATTGACATGCAACTGACCGACAGTTTTGCCATGAACCCAGCGGCGGCGGTTTCAGGGTTTTATTTCGCGCATCAAGAAGCTAAATATTTTAGTGTGGATAAGATTGGCACAGACCAATTAGAGGATATGGCTAAGCGCCGCAACTTGCCTAAAGAGTATTTGGAGCGTTGGTTGGCGCCGAATTTGGGGTAATTTATGTCCAAGCTTAAAACGACAGAAGAGCCAAATAAATCTCAAAATAAAGTCATAGAGGTAAATTGCCTTAGTTGTAAAAGAAATACCAATCATGTCGTATCAACTTCCTTAGATATTATCTCTGAAAGTTTGTCTCATGATTATGATTTTTGGGCTTCAGAAAGCTACCAAATACTTCGTTGTCTTGGGTGTAGAACCATTTCCTTTAGAAGCACAAGCATGAACTCCGAGGATACTGATTACGACGAGGAAGAAAACACCGTGGTTAATTTCGTCACAGAGTTGCTTTACCCAAAACGAAATGGTCGAAATCCCCTCAAGGACATGGCATTATTACCAGTTAATGTTCAACGAATTTATGAAGAAACAATCGCCGCAATGAATAACTCTCAGCCCGTATTAGCTGGAATTGGAATCAGAGCGATTGTTGAAACCGTTTGTAAAAACAAAAAAGCAAACGGAAATAATCTACTGGAGAAGATTGATAGTTTAGCGACATTGGGTTTATTGACTTTAGATGGAGCAGAGATTCTTCATAAAATTCGGACATTGGGCAATGATGCTGCGCATGAAGTTAAACCACACAAACCTGACCAATTGGCTTTGGCCATGGACGTGTGTGAGCATTTGTTATTAGGTGTTTATCTTCTGCCACACTATGCAACTCAAACTTTTAAATAATAATTTAACTACTCTGCCCCTCCAACTCCGAAGACCACTGCATCGCTTGCAACTGTATCTCGGTTAGCTCATTGACCGTAATTCCTATGCTGCCAATTTTGTCGTTTCCGGCAGCAAAGTTGCCTTCGCCTATCAATTCCGCAAGCAATAACTGGTTGTTTTTTATGGGGATGTTGGGGTGGCTGATGGGGCTCGAACCCACGACAACTGGAATCACAATCCAGGGCTCTACCAGCTGAGCTACAGCCACCATTGAGCATGTATGGCCTGCCCGACAGGAATCGAACCTGTAACCCCCAGCTTAGAAGGCTGGTGCTC
>CAZUGV010000023.1:0-5009 GCA_964620425.1 uncultured Methylophilaceae bacterium
CAAGTCGATTTGAGCTTTTTTACCGTATTTGTTAGCAACGTCGATTACGCCTTTGATCGTACCGATGTCTGAAGTACCCAATACTGTACAGATATCTGCACCAGCTTTGTAGAATGGCTCAGCTTCGTAGAAGCCAGCGTCCATAGTTTTTAAGTCAACTAAGATTTTGTTGTTTGGGAATTTAGCGCGCAATGTTTCAAGCAATTTGATGCCGTTGTGCTTGATGCATGGTGTGCCGATTTCCAAAATGTCAACGTGTGGAGCTACTGTTGTAGCTAAAGCCACTGTTGCGTCAAAATCTAATGAATCTAATGCCATTTGTGTTAATGCCATGATATTTCCTCCAAAGGGTTTACATTGATACTACTTATTGAACTACTTACTTAAAACGGTACTTCAAAAAATGAAGCGCTATCTTATAGCGCTATCATACCTAATGTCAACGCTCATTAGCATGTTTCACGCTAATGAGCGATTTGGCACTATTTTGATGCTTAACTGATTACAGTTTTGCTGCTAACGCTGCTTCAAGTTTGTTTTGGTCAGCTACGAAACCGCGAATGCCTTCAGCTAATTTTTCTGTCGCCATTGGGTCTTGGTTTAACTCAAAACGGAACTCTTCTTCAGTCATTTTAGCTGGGGCTTCTTTTGTTTTGCCGCCGTCTTTTAATACTTGAACTAAAGTACCTTCAGTTGCAGCCAAATCTTGCAATAAGTTTGGTGAAACTGTTAAGCGATCACAACCAGCTAAAGCGATTAACTCGCCTGTGTTGCGGAATGAAGCGCCCATTACAACAGTTTTGTAACCGTGTTCTTTGTAGTATTGGTAGATAGCACGAACTGAAACTACACCTGGGTCAGTTTCTTGTGTGTAGTTTTCTGTTGGGTTTTTAGCTTTGTACCAGTCTAAGATACGGCCAACGAATGGAGAGATTAAGAATACGCCAGCCTCTGCACAAGCACGTGCTTGGCCGAAACCGAACAACAATGTGAGGTTACATTGGATGCCTTCTTTTTCTAAGATTTCGCCAGCTTTAATGCCTTCCCATGTTGATGCTAATTTAATCAACACGCGGTCTTTGCTGATGCCTGATTCTGCGTAAAGTGCGATCAATTTACGGCCTTTAGCCACCATTGCATCTAAGTTGAATGATAAGCGAGCATCTACTTCTGTAGAGATGCGGCCTGGCACCACTTTAGTGATTTCTGTACCGATTAACACCGCTAATTTATCCGCTGCGTTTTCGATTTGTTGCTCTTTTGAGCCACCTTGTGCTTTTGCGTAAGCAATCGCAGTTTCAATTAAAGGTGCGTATTCTGGGATTTGACTTGCTTTTAATACAAGTGATGGGTTTGTGGTTGCGTCGACTGGTTTAACGCTTTTGATTGCTTCTACGTCGCCTGTATCTGCAACGATAGTAGTCATGCTTTTAAGTTGGTCCAATAAATTCGCCATAGTTTCCTCCGAGTTTTAACTGTAAATCGACTAAATTTCTAACTAACAATAGGTTTTAGCAAGAACTTGCTAGTTAACTTCAACCCACTTCAATACCGCTCTGTAATTAATCCAGCGTAATCAAATAGCTGTGATTTGTTACAAAAGCTTCATAAATTTGAACCCGTGAGTATAACTCAAAAAATCAACAACTGTATGTAAGTATGATGACAAGCCGAATTAATCTTCAATTTTGATGTTTTTATACTCGTCTGGTACTGGTGGATAGCTTAAATTTAAACTTTTGAGTGCGTTAAGTAATAGGCGCGAAACCATTAAATTGCGGTTGGTTTTTGAATCTGCGGGTATCACGTACCAAGGCGCATATTTGGTGGATGTTGCCGCCAACGCTTGCTCGTAGGCTTGCATGTATTGCGGCCATAGTTTGCGCTCTGCTAAATCTTTAGGGTTGAATTTCCATGTTTTTGTGGGGTCGGTCAGGCGCTCTTGCATGCGTACTTGTTGTTCTTCTTTTGAAAGGTGCAAATAGCATTTGATGATGGTTGTGCCAGTTTCTGTCAGCATACGTTCAAAATCGTTAATTTGCGCGTAGCGGCGTTTGCACTCTGCATCGTCTATCCAATTGTGTACTTTGACTATCAAGACATCTTCATAATGGCTGCGGTTAAACACCACCAGCTCGCCCGCTTTGGGCACTTGGGCGTGTACGCGCCATAGATAATCGTGCGCAAGCTCTTCTAAACTGGGGGCTTTAAAACTCACTGCGCGTGAGTTGCGCGGGTTGCAGCCTGTTAATAGCTGGCTAATGGTGCCGTCTTTGCCGCTGGCATCTATTCCTTGAGCAATCACTAATACTTTATGCTTGCCTTGTGCGTGCAAAATATCTTGCAGGGCGCGAATTTCAGCCGCGATTTTCTCAAGCTCTGCTAAATCTGAAGCTTTATCGCCATTGCGCTGAGATTTATCTTTGGGGTCAAACGCGCCCAACGAAAAACCCGATGCGACAAGGTATTGATCTAAATTGCTGGGCTTTGCCATGATCCTGCTTTCTTCGATTGGGGGAGTCGCTGAATTACTCCGCTGTTAAATGGTCTAGCGGGCTATTGACGCCATGCCCACCTTTGTTCAACACGTGGGTGTAAATCATGGTGGTTGCCACATCGCTATGCCCCAATAACTCTTGCACGGTGCGAATGTCATAGCCGCTTTCAAGCAAATGGGTGGCAAAGCTGTGGCGCAACGTATGTGGTGTGGCGGGCTTGGTGAGGCCAGCGTCTACCACCGCTTGGCGAACCGCGCGTTGAATTGCTTGATCTTGCACGTGGTGACGCCTGGTAACAGCATTGCCTTGTTCATCCATACTGCGTGGGTCAATCGACAATTTGCCCGTAGGGAAAATATATTGCCAAGCCCAATCGCGTGCGGCGTACGGGTATTTTTTTGCCAACGCTTGCGGCATATACACCTCGCCATAACCGTTTGCTAAATCAGATTCATGCAAAGCTTTTACTTTGATCAAATGTGCTTTCAGGGGCGCAATCACGCTTTTGGGTAACATGGTGATTCTATCCTTAAAGCCCTTTCCATCACGTATCAAAATTTGTTTGCGAGAAAAATCCACATCTTTTACCCGCAAGCGCAACGCCTCTAAAATGCGCATGCCTGTGCCATACAATAGGCTAACAATTAAATGATGCGTGCCCTCTAGCTGCTTTAAAATGGCCTGCACTTCTTGCGGGGTTAACACCACCGGCAAACGTTTAGGCGTTTTGGCATGCTCAATATCATTGAGCCAAGGCAGTTCAGCACCTAACACCTCTTTATATAAAAACAACAAAGCACTTTTGGCTTGGTTTTGCGTACTCGCCGCCACCTTGCCATGCACGGCTAAATGCGTTAAAAATTGCTCCACCTCTGCCGCGCCTAGGTCTTTCGGGTGCTGCTTGTCAAAGTGCAAAATATAACGTTTAATCCACTCTACATAAGCCTGTTCGGTGCGAATGCTATAGTGCTTTAAGCGAATTTTTCCGCGCACTAAATCAAGCAGTTTCGGAGGTTCGGCGACTGATGGGCTATTTGACGGAAGCATGATTTTCTTTTAGGTTGGCGTATAAAATAGTAACAATATGATTTTATTATACACTTTGTCATTTATTTGCAACATAAAATTCTGCTTGACGGAAAGTTTTGCGTCAAATAGGATGCCTAATTTACGTTAGCCACAATGAACAACTCCTTCCAATTTGCTTTTGTTGTAGCTCTGGCAAGCCTAATCGGTGTACCAATATTGGCACCAATTTTTGCCTGGAAACTGTCCAAAGAAACGATAAATATTCAACGCAAGGTGTTGTTCACCTTAGTTGGTTACGTAGGTTTTGTTGCTGCGGCTCTCATATTGGGGTTTTCTTTTCGCAGTTATGAAATCAATCTTGTATTCACTGGCTTCACATACCTATGCTTTGGCGTGCTTGCGTTTTCAGTCTTTCGCATCAGGCCGAGCGTTTTAGGTATTTCACTAGGTGTTCTGGCTTCATTCCCAGTTCTAGTCGGCTTATTACTGGGTACTGGGGGCATTCTTGTTGTTACCTTTATTGTCGGAGACAGCATACCCATTTATGTTGGCTCCAATCAGGGCGCTACGTGTTACGTCAATTCGTTTGGGAACGCCACCACGGCAGATGGTGGCTATGATGTTACGATCAAAAGGCGCCTACCTGTAATTACCTTTGTTGAGCACACCATCAAAAAGGTAAGATTTACTAACCCAACATTCCCGCCAAGCGATGCGTGCAAATAAAGCACATTCGGCTAACCCATCCATCAAGCGGGACGCGCTAAAGCACGCCCCTTATGTCACACGTTAGCCACTACAAATTAAGCCATGGAACTGACAGCAGAGGCATTGAAAAAAACCGAAACGCTCCTGACTGAAATAAATACTCAGTCAGATCGTGGGGTTGCCATAATTGGAATGGCATTGCTCGAAGAAGAATTACAAGCAGCAATTATTTCTTTTCTTGAAGATGATAAAAAATCATCAGAAAGGCTTTTCGGTCGAAGCGGGCCACTGTCTAACCTATCTTCAAAAATTGACCTTGCTCGCCTGCTTGGCATGTCCAGTAAGGCTATTACATCTGATCTACACATCCTTCGAGAAATACGCAATGAGTTTGCGCATTCCGTAACATCAAAAGATGCGTCAATCCTTAGCTTTAATTCTCCACACATTAAAGATAAATGTTTGGCACTACAGTGTGTCGCACACGAATCCATTTCAGAACCAAGAGTTGCGTTCATTCGCGCATTTGCAATCTTAAATGCTGATTTTTATACACACAGATTTTTCAGCCAAAAAGTTTCATCAGGTGGTTGCGTGGTGGCAAAAATTGAAACAGGCGGCTAACCCATCAATCAAGCGGGACTGGCGAAAGCGCGCTTCGATGATACAATTTTCATTAACGAGGGTTGAGCCACCAATGTCGCCAGCCCCTTATTTCATACGTTAGCGCTTATGTATAACTCAGCATTCACCATTATGAGAGTATTAGCCTTT